>CADEDN010000018.1 GCA_902826095.1 uncultured Alphaproteobacteria bacterium
AGGGGGAGGCGAAGGGGCGGCGGTTGAGAGATCAGGCTGAAACAGCCCCAATCCCTCCCCTGCCCCTCCCTTTTCAAGGGAGGGGAAGAAAGAGGCCCGCGCGGATTCCCTCCCCTTGGAAAGGGGACGCAGCGCGAAGCGCCGGAAGGGATTGGTTTTGATACGGACGAATGGCGCAACGCGTCCGGGATCTCGTGCGGCAGGAGCGCCGTTGAACTCCCGGAATGACAGGGTGGGGGCGGGCGGAGAGATCGGGCGGAATGCCCGGCGCCGGGAAATCAATCACGCGGAACGGTCGGCGACTGTGACGATCGAAACACGGAACACTGTTCAGGCAATCCTATGTCTTTCGGCTCCGCCCCTTAAAGGGCTTGGCGGAATCCCTCGGCTTGCTCAGCAACGTGCTCACCGTCCCCTCGCTCTTGGTGATCCTTCCTTTCGAGCCTTCGGCGATCCGCTCCTCGACCGCTTCCTGTCTTGCGAAGGGATCATCCGCGACCGCGAGTTCGGTTTCCTGCAAGCGCCGGATCTCGTCGCGGAGGCGCGCGGCTTCCTCGAATTCGAGATTGGCGGCGGCCTCGCGCATGTCCTTCTCCAATCCGGTGATGACGGCGCGCAGATTGTGGCCGGCGAATTCGGCGGCGTCCTCGGCGAAGCCTGACGCGTATTGGCCGGCGCGGCCGGGGAGGCGGTGGCCGACAAAGGTCTGGCCCATGGCGGCGCGCCTTCCTTCGTCCTCGTCGCGCGCGAGGTCGGAGATCATCGCCTTGGTCGACTGCGGGGTGATGCCGTGCGCCCTGTTATGCGCTTCCTGCTTCTCGCGGCGGCGGTCGGTTTCCGCCATCGCGCGCTCCATCGAGCCGGTGATGCGGTCCGCATAGAGAATGACCTTGCCGTCGACGTTCCGCGCGGCGCGGCCGATCGTCTGGATGAGCGAGGTTTCCGAGCGCAGGAACCCTTCCTTGTCGGCGTCCAGAATGGCGACAAGCTGGCATTCGGGGATGTCGAGTCCCTCGCGCAGAAGGTTGATGCCGACCAGCACGTCGAACGCGCCGAGGCGGAGATCGCGGATGATCTCGATACGCTCCAATGTCTCGATGTCGGAGTGCATGTAGCGCACGCGGACGCCCTGTTCGTGCATATATTCGGTCAGATCCTCCGCCATCCTTTTCGTCAGCACCGTGACGAGGCTGCGCCCGCCGCGTTTGGCGATCGCTTTCACCTCGGCGATGACGTCGTCGACCTGGTTCGCCTTTTCGGCCGTGACGGCGCGCACCTCGACCATCGGATCGACAAGGCCGGTCGGGCGGATCACCTGCTCGACGAAAACGCCGCCGGTGCGTGTCAGCTCCCAATCGCCGGGCGTCGCCGAGACATGCGTCGTCTGCGGGCGCATCTTCTCCCATTCCTCGAATTTCAGCGGGCGATTGTCCATGCAGGAGGGGAGGCGGAAGCCGTATTCGGCGAGCGTCTTCTTGCGCGCGAAGTCGCCGCGGAACATCGCGCCGATCTGCGGCACGGTGACGTGGCTTTCGTCGCAGAAGAGGAGCGCGTTGTCGGGGAGATATTCAAACAGCGTCGGCGGCGGCTCTCCGGGTTTTCGGCCGGTCAGATAGCGCGAATAATTCTCGATGCCGGCGCAGCTCCCCGTCGCCGCCATCATTTCAAGGTCGAACGTCACGCGCTGGTCGAGGCGCTGCGCTTCGAGCAGACGCCCCTCGGCGCGCATGATCGGGAGGATCTCGTTCAGCTCGCGCTTGATGCCGACAATCGCCTGATGGAGCGTCGGGCGCGGCGTCACATAATGGCTGTTCGCATAGACAGTGACCGACTGCAGATCGTCGCTTTTGGCGCCGGTCAGCGGGTCGAACTCGACCAGCGATTCAATCTCGTCGCCGAACATCGAGACGCGCCAGGCGCGGTCTTCGTAATGCGCCGGGAAAATCTCGATGACGTCGCCTTTCGCGCGGAAGGAGCCGCGCACAAAGCCCGCGTCGGCGCGCCGGTACTGCAGGGCGACGAGATCGGCGAGCAGCGCGCCCCGCTGGATCGTCTGGCCGATCTCAAGGCTGAACGTCATCGCCGTATAGGTCTCGACCGAGCCGATGCCGTAGATGCAGGAGACCGAGGCGACGATGATCACGTCGTCGCGCTCCAATATCGCGCGCGTCGCCGCGTGGCGCATCCGGTCGATCTGTTCGTTGACGGAGGATTCCTTCTCGATATAGGTGTCGGTGCGCGGAACATAGGCTTCCGGCTGATAATAGTCGTAATAGGAGACGAAATATTCAACCGCATTGTCGGGGAAGAACGCCTTGAATTCCGAATAGAGCTGCGCGGCGAGCGTCTTGTTGGGCGCGAGAATGAGCGCGGGCCGCTGCGTCTCCTCGATCACCTTCGCCATGGTGAAAGTCTTGCCGGTGCCGGTCGCGCCAAGCAGCACCTGGTCGAATTCGCCCTCGTTGACGCCCGCCGACAATTCCGCGATCGCCGTCGGCTGGTCTCCCGCGGGCGAGTAGGCGGATTTGACCTTCAATGGCCGCGACAGCCCGCGCGACACAGGCCGCTCCGGCCGATGCGGAACCCAGTCGCCAAGCGGCTGCGCCAGCCGGTCATGATAGGTCGCGACAGCCTCACTGAAGCCGCCGGGCGTGATCTCGGCTTTGGGAGTCGTCGGTTGAAGAGCGGGGCGTTTGGGGCGCGGCATCGCTGGAACATAGGGCGAACGGGGGCGGTGAGGGAAGGGGGGCGGCGCCCATGAGCCGCAGGCCCGTTACGGCGCGCGGCGCGCCGCACTGACAATCGGTCGGCGAGATAGAAGCGCTTTAGTCATTATCAGAATTGTGCCATGCTTTCGATCTTGATTTCGGAGGGGCGCGGATGTGGACCGTAACGCTCGGGACCCTTGGGGGCGTCAGTCAGACCCTCGCGAACCAGGTCATCGCTTTCACCCAGGCGGCAGCGAGTTTCTGGGCGCGCTATGTCGACACCAGCGGCGCCTCGATCGATATTGAAATCAGCTTCGCGGCGCTTGAGCCCGGCGCGCTGGCGCAGGGCGGCGCGGATCTGTTCTTCGATCATTCCGCCGGCGGATTTGACTACTATGCGCCAAACACGATCATCGAGCTCAATACCGGCGTCGACACGAATGGTTCCGATCCGGACATTTACATCGAACTGAACGCGTCAGCGCTCCTTTCCGGCGAGTTCGG
The DNA here is from genome assembly GCA_902826095.1 of uncultured Alphaproteobacteria bacterium. Classification (GTDB taxonomy): domain Bacteria; phylum Pseudomonadota; class Alphaproteobacteria; order Caulobacterales; family Parvularculaceae; genus Amphiplicatus. The sequence goes on from CADEDN010000018.1 coordinate 3,213, forward strand.
CTTTGCTTCGCTGGTCGACGGCGTTTCGACGGGCGTCGCCGGAAAGTATGATCTGTGGACGGTTATTCTGCACGAAATCGGCCACGGCATGGGCATGCTGAGCCTGATCGGAGTCGATCCCGTCGCGCGCTCGACTTTCGACGAGTTCGTGTATGGCAGTCTATATTTCGACGGGCCGAATCCGAATTTTGGCCCGTTTTTGCTGGATTTTGCGAGCGTCGCGCACCTCGATCAGTCGGCTGGGTCCCTGATGTCGCCGGCGCTTGATCCGGGGATCGCGCTCTATCTTTCAGAGGCTGAGCTTTCCATCTTCGGCGATCTCGGCGTGTCGCTCATCGAGGCCACGTCGGGCGACGATCTTCTCTATAGCTTCGGAACCCGCTCGACCGACAATTACGGCTCGCAACTGCGCGGACTTGCCGGAAACGACACGATCAACGGGCTGCCGACGCGAGACACGCTCGACGGCGACGAAGGCGACGACAGCCTTTATGGCGCCGCCGATACCGACATTCTCAACGGCGGAGAAGGCGCAGACACGCTTTCCGGAGGGCAGGGCGACGACTTCCTCCTTGGCGGCGCCGATGACGACTCAATGCAAGGCGGCGCCGGAAACGACACCCTGCTGGCGGGCGAGGGCGCGGATACGATCGAAGGCGGAACCGGCATTGACAGCGTAAGCTACAACGGATCTGCGAGCGCCGTCTTCCTCGTCATTGGAGGCGTTTCGTCCGGCGGACTTGCCGAAGGCGATGTCATAGACCGGGTCGAACTCATCTCCGGATCGCACTACGACGACAGCATTTTCGGAAACGGCGCCGACAACGCGATTGACGGTTTGACTGGATTTGATCTTCTGTCGGGCGGCGGCGGAAATGACACGCTGACGGGCGGCGTCGGGGACACTCTGACCGGCGGCGCCGGCGCTGACACATTTTTCGGATTCAACGCGTTTGTTTCTTATCGACACTCGCCGACGGGGGTCATGATCGATCTGCTGGGCGGACTCGGCCGCGGCGGCGACGCTGAAGGCGATGTCTTTCAGGGAACGCCGCAAACGATTGAAGGTTCAGGTTTCGGCGACACGATCGTCGGCGCTGACTCAACTGATTTCATCAAGGGCCTGAATGGCGACGACAGCCTTGTCGGCGGCGTCGGCGCCGATTTTCTGTTTGGCGGCGGCGGTCGCGACACTCTGGACGGGGGCGCCGATTTCGATGTCGCAAGCTACGCCGGCGAAACGAGCGCCGTGCTCGTCGACCTCGGCGCCGGGTCCTCGGCCGGATCCGACGTCCTGCGAAATATCGAAAAAGTCGTGCTTTCGAGCCGCAACGACACGCTGTTCGGCAACGCCGCCGGAAATATCGTGGACGGCGACGCAGGCGATGACGTGATCGCGACCAAAGGCGGCGACGACACGATCATCGGGAACGCCGGAGCGGACGTGATCAATGGTGGCGCGGGCGCTGACGCCGTATCATATGCGCAGACGCTTGACGCCGTGATCATCAACCTTGGAACGGGCTTTGCCGGCGGAGCGGCCGTCGGCGACGTTCATGTGAGCATTGAAAATCTGTTCGGCAGCGAAGCCGACGACAGTTTGACCGGCGACGACGCCAACAATCGTCTCGACGGCGCCGCCGGGTCCGATCGACTCGAGGGCGGCGTCGGCGACGATACGCTGAAAGGCTCATATGGGGACGACTACATTGACGGCGGCAGCGGCGTTGACGTCGCGGATTACACGGGCGAGACCTTCGGCGTCGTCGTGCGGCTGTTCGATGGGACTGCGGCCGGCGGCGCGCTTGGCGATACGATCGTCGGCGTCGAGAACGTCATCGGAAGTCATAATTCGGACACGCTGACCGGCGACTCCGCCGCAAACATGCTGCTCGGCGGCGGCGGCGGCGACCGCTTCGCCGGCCTCGGCGGGGCTGACACTCTTGTCGGCTCGACGCTCTACTACGATCTTGCCGACTATTCAGCTGAGATTGCGGGCGTCGTGATAAATCTGAATACCGGAGTCGCCGGCAGCGCGGCGGCGGGCGACGTATTGATCAGCATCGAGGACCTTGTTGGAACCAGCGCAAACGACACGCTTCGGGGCAACGGCGCCGCGAACTATCTCGCCGGCGGCGGCGGCCACGATCTAATCGTCGGCGCCGGCGCGCAGGCGCTTTTCTTCGGACCGCGAGGAGACGTCCTCGACGGCGGCGCAGGCGACGATACGCTGTTGGCGAACGGCGTCGGCGACGCGACCTTGTCGGGGGGCGCCGGCGATGATCTCCTGTCGGCGACGAGCGACGGCCATGTGACGTTTGTCGGCGGCGCCGGCGCTGACACGATGCGAGGCGGGGCGCCGGGAACCGCGACCGTCTCCTATGTCGGCGAGGCCGCGATCGTCATTGATCTCGTCGCGGGCGTCGTTTCGGGAGCGGCGGCGAATGACGTCTTCACCAACATCTCGAATTTCATCGGTTCATCGTTTGCGGATTCTCTCGTCGGCGGCGCTGCGGCGAGCAATCTTAATGGTGCTGACGGAAACGACACGATCGTCGGCGGCTCCGGAGGCGGCGCGCTGCGCGGCGGCGGCGGCAATGACCGCATTGTCGTCAACTCCGTCGGCTCGGGCGTCAGCGCCGGCGGGGGCAATGACATCATTATCGTCAACAGCGCCGGCTCGACGGTCGTCGGCGGCGGCGGCGACGACACTCTGCTGGCGTCCAACGGCGCGGATTATTTCAAGGGCGGCGCGGGATATTACGACACGATTTCATATGCGAACGCCGCCGCCGCGGTGATCTTATACCTCGGCGGAGTCGCGCCGAACGCCGGCGCCGCCGCCGGCGACACGCTGAACGGCGTCGAAGTGGCTATCGGCACGGCCTTCGACGATTTTTTGTTTGGCTGGCATCTTGAATCCGGACTATACGGGGGCGCGGGCGATGACGTGCTGCAAGGGCAGTTTGGGGACGACACGCTCGACGGGGGCGATGATGACGATTTTCTTTTTGGCGGCGAATTCGGGTTTGATTCGTTAGTCGGGGGCGCGGGCCGCGACACGCTGGCGAGCTACAGCGGCGAGGATACCCTTCGCGGCGGAACTGGCAATGACCAGCTGACCGCAGGTCAAGGGAATGACAGCCTGTTCGGAGACGCGGGCCATGATATGGCATGGGGCGGCGAGGGCGACGATTTCCTTGACGGCGCGGCGGGCGACGACTCGCTGAATGGCTCCTACGGCGCCGATACGCTTGTCGGCGGATCAGGCGCCGACACATTTGTCTTTCAACAACAGGACGGCGCCGACACTATTCGCGATTTCGCCGCAGGCGTTGGGATCGGCGATGTGATCCGTCTCGGCTTCGGCGCACTGTTCGACAGTTTCGCCGAAGTGCTCGCCGCGGCGACCGACAACGGCGTCGACACGACGATCAATTTCGGCGGCGGCGACGTCATCATTCTGAGAGGCGTGCTGAAGACGCAGCTCGCGGCGGATGATTTTACGTTCGGCTAGGCGCGCTTGCGAATTCTCAGTCGGCCGGCTTGCAGGCGAGCAGGTCGACTTTCGCTTGCGCGTATTTTTTCATGGGTTCTTCGATTGTCGCCGCAAGGGCGGCCTTCGGCCCGTCAAACGCAAACGCGAAGTCCGCCGCCGTCTGTTCGGCCTGCTCCTCCGCCTGCGCGGCGTCACCCGCGGCCTTTTTCAGCGCCTCGACGGTCGATTCATAGCCAGGAGCGGAAAATTTGGTTGAGTTGAGCAGTTTGCCGATGATCGCAAGGTATGCGGTGGAGACGAGAACGAAGCGCTCCTCATAGATTTCCTGCTCGGACTGGCCGGCGCTCAGTAAGCTGAAGAACGCCCTCGACCCCCGATCCCGCACGCGCTGCTGGATGAGGCGCAGATCCGAGATCTCCGCAGCTTGTTTCGCTGAATAACGAATGTCGGGGTCGAAAGTGATGTCGGTTTCGCTCGTCCGTTCCGCAAGCTTGTTGAATAGAAGCTTGAGGGAGGGAGATGCTTCGGCGAATTGCGCGCCAAGGCTATCAAGATCAGCGCCAGCAGGACCCGCCGCGTTGAATTTGTTCTTGAAAAAGCCGTTAAAAGGCGGCGGCCCGGCGAAGACGCTGGCCTTTTCATAAAGGCAGGTCATGCTCGCCGCCGCTGAGCGATAAGCGTCGCGGCGCTCGCCGGGCGTCAGGAAGGAGCGCAGACTTCCGATCGACGCTGCGGCGAAGGCCGCGTCCTTCAGATTGCCGCCATCGTAGACAGTGTTAAATCCGCCATAGGCGGCGGCCGCAAGTACGGCAAGTCCGAATCCGAGTTCCGCCGCGTTCCACTCAGTCACGCGGCCGTGCAGCGTCGTCGCATCGGCGCCGACAGAATCGACGAGGATATTGAAGTCCTCATCCGCGTTCGCTCCGGCGCCGTTCAGCGTCGCAAGATTTTTGCTGTGAAGGCCGTTATACGTGTCGATGGTCGAACAGCCGCACAGCATTGCGGACGCCATCAGTATTGAAGCCGTCTTTTTCATGTGTTCGTCCCCGCGCATTGTCGGTCATCACTCTAAAGACGACCGCGCGTCACTTTAGATTATCCGCCTGCTTTCGGGGAGTGACCGAGGTAACAGCGCGGCGGACAACTCACGTGCGCCGGCTGATGCTGCGCTGCGGCGCCGGGGACCTCCCCAACCCGCGCGGCTGTCGACGGCGCGCCGTTTTCCTGCTTTGATCGTCCTGTTCAGTCTCCCGCGGCGCATCGCCGACGGCGTCGGCGATGCTCTCCCGCGCGAGCGTTTGAAACGAGCCTTTGAGCACTGGGAGATGAAGCCATGAAGGAGAACATGCGCGCCGCGCGATCGGCTGTGCTTGTCGGCCCGCAGGGCGCCGGCAAGACGGCGCTCGCCGCCGCGATCATCGCACGATCGGGCGGCGCGCCGGCGGCGCTCGATGCGGCGCCCGAGACGAAGGAATTCGGCATGACGACCGAGCCGAATTTCGCCAGAACCGACTATCTCGGCGAAAAATGGATGCTGACCGACTGCCCCGGTTCGATCGAACTCCTTCAGGCGAGCATCGACATGATGGAGGCCGCCGATATCGTCGTCATCGTCGCCGATCCCCACGCCGAGCGCGCCGGGACGCTCTCCCATTATTTGAAATTCCTGGACGATCGCGCGATCCCGCATGTGATTTTCGTCAACCGCCTCGACGAAACGCAAACGCGCATCCGCGATCTCCTTTCCGCCATGCAGGCGCATTCGGCCCGCCCGCTGGTTTTGCGTCAAGCGCCGATCCGCGAAGGCGGCAAGATCGTCGGCGCGGTCGACCTCGTCAGCGAGCGCGCCTGGAAATATCGCGAAGGCGCGCCGTCGGAGCTGATCGCGCTGCCGGATGGAGCGAAGGAGCGCGAACGCGAAGCGCGCGAGGCGCTGCTCGACACGCTCGCCGATTTCGACGACGGGCTAATGGAGCAGATTCTCGAAGACAAGACGCCGCCGAGCGATGAGCTCTACCGTCTGATGGCGAAGGAGCTCGAAGAAGATTTGATCGTGCCGGTCGTGCTCGGTTCGGCGACGCACGGCTATGGCGTGACACGGCTCTTGAAGCTCCTCCGCCACGAGGCGCCCAATGTCGACCGCGCCGCCGCGCGCCAGCGGCTCAACGGCGGCGGCAATGTCGCAAGCGTCATCCGCACGATCTACGCGCCGCATGCGGGAAAGATCTCCATCGCGCGCGTGTGGAAAGGCGCGATCAAGGAAGGCTCGGCGATCAATGGCGGGCGCGTCTCCGGCCTGCTTGCGCTGAACGGCGAGACGCGCGGCAAGACCGAGATCGCCGCCGCCGGCGACATCGTCGGCATCCCGCGCATCGACGATCTGCATTTCGGCGATCTCATTGTCGACGGCGCGATCAAACGGCGCGAACCGGCCGCCGCGCAGCCGGCGCTTTATGCGCTGGCGGTTCGCGCGAAGAACGACAAGGACGACGTGAAGCTCTCAACGGCGCTTGCAAAGATCATCGAGGAAGACCGGTCGCTGTCGACCGAACGCCATGGCGACACCGGGGAGACGGTGCTGAAGGGCCAGGGCGACGTGCATATGCGCCTTGCGGCGGCAAAGCTCCGCAGCCGGTATAATGTCGAGATCGCGACGGCGCCGCCCAAAGCCTCCTATCGCGAGACGATCAAGGCGCCGGCCGACCATCACGCGCGCCACAAGAAGCAATCCGGCGGGCACGGACAATTCGCCGACATCAAGGTGAGGATCAAGCCGCTGGCGCGCGGCGAGGGCTTCAAGTTCGACGAGGCGATCCACGGCGGCTCGGTGCCGCGCCAATTCATTCCGGCGGTCGAGGCGGGCGTCGTCGAAGGGCTGGCGGCGGGACCGCTTGGATTTCCGGTCGTCGATCTCGCGGTGACGCTCCATGACGGTCAGTACCATTCGGTCGACAGCAACGAGATGTCGTTCAAGATGGCGGGGCGCCAGGCGATGCGCGAGGCGCTGCCTGGATGCCAGCCGGCGCTGCTTGAGCCGATCCATCGCGTCGTCGTCCACACGCCGACCGCGCACACATCGAAGGCGCACGCGATCTTGTCGTCGCGGCGCGGGCAGATCCTCGGTTTTGACGCGCGCGAGGGCTGGAGCGGCTGGGACAGCGTGACGGCGATGCTCCCGGAGGCCGGCGTCCAGGATCTGATCATCGAACTGCGCTCGATCACGCAAGGGTTGGCGACTTTCGAGTCGCGATTTGATCATTATGCGGAGCTTCACGGGCGGGACGCGGAGAAGATCGTCGCCGAGAGGAGGAAGGAAGGGGGCGGCGGGTAGGAATAGATCGTTGTGCGCAACCACGCCGCCTCAATTTGCGGTTGAATGCCGAGGCTTCACGCTGGACTGCGCAGGTCGTTCAGGCGTTCTCTTCACGAGTGTGACGGTCGGCACTTTTCTGGCGGTTGCAACTCTGATAAGAAGTCATGCTGTCCCGCAATAATTTGGCGGTCGTACTTCTGACGTGCTGGCGGGCGTTAAGCCGCCCCTTCTCGATACAAATGGGCTTCGATGTATTTTTGCGTTGTAGCGGCGAATTGCCGAAGAGCGCCTGTTGAATTTGGGTGTGTGTGGATGACTTCGATAAGATCGCGGCGCGATCTTTCGTGGACGGATTTTCGAGATAACAGCTGGATGAAAGTTTGAATTGATGCGGTGAAACCGCGCCTTGCGCGCAAGAAAACTGGGAGGCGACAATGGCTGAACGAAACCTTGGATCCTTGAGCGGCTCTGGTGTTGTTTTCGATACGCTTGGCCCCGGCGACACACTCGACACATTCGAGTTCGCTTTAAGCGCAGATGCAAACATTACGTGGACGTCGTTCCTCGTCGATTTTCCGACCAGCACTTTCACTTTCAGCGGCGCCTACAGCGCGGGCACGAATGGCATTGCCTGGGGACAGACCTATTCGACGACGCTGCAATACGGCTTTCGCTATTCGGTGACGTTCACGGCCGCCAATCCGGAACAGCATCGCCAGGAATTCATCGATGACACAAAAGCCGACGCGTTTGGCATGCTTTCGGACATCGTGGGAGCGGCAATCGACTTGGGAGAAATTGCGGCGACTTTCGACGACGCGAAGGCCCTCTTCAAAGGCGTCGCAGCCAAGTGGGGGTATGTTGGCACAGCAGTAAACGTCACTAACAGGGCCGATTCAATTCAAGCTTCCAGCGATCCGGCGCGCCAGGCCTTCATTGAACTCATCGATTTCCACGTCGAGCTTGGGGCCGCCGCAGGCGGCGGCGCGCTGGGGACGATCTTGAGCGGCAATCCCGTTGTCGGCGTCCTGGCGGGTTTGGGGTCAGGCTACGTCTACTCTGAATTGCTAAGTGAGAGCATTCGCGAATTCGCCGGCGCCGCATGGGATGCGGCGAAACAGCTTGGACCCGATGATGATCCGACTGCGGCGCTTGCGGCGATGCTCGAGAGTTTTGCAGGTGATGTCATCGAGTTCGACGCTGCTTGGTATCTCGGAACTTACGGGGATGCGGCCGCCGCAGTGGCGTCGGGCCTCTATCCCTCGGCATACGCCCATTACGTAAATGAGGGCGTCGGCCTCGGCTACTCGCCGAATTCATCAATGGTCCTTTTGACGCCTGCCGATATCGCGCACGCCGACCCGAGCGAAATCGCCGCGTCGGTCTTCCGGCCGGATGTCTATGACGCCGCCGTCGGCTTGCTTGCCGGCGACGACCTTAGCAATTCCGAATCGCAACTCGTTGACGCGATCAATTCGACGCGGACGCTCAACAGCCTTGCGACGGTGACGGCGTCGGTCGAATTGACGGCGGTCGCCAATCGGTTCGCCGTCGACCTCGTCCATAATTTCGGCGGAAACGCGTTTGAAATGCAATTCACGTCCGTTGGATTCGGCGACAACTGGAGCGATCTCTTTGATTTTGCGACGGGCGCGTCCGCCTTCACGCCGGGTTATGTCGTTGTCGAACTGTCGAACATCTCGACCGGCAAAGACGCGCTTGCGGCGGCTGCGGCGCTTCTTGGCTCGCCTGCGATCGTCGACGCCGGCTACAATGCCGTGGGCGTCGGCGAATATGGGGGCGTCTGGATCGTCGTGCTCGGATCGACGCTCGACCCGATCACGACGGCGCCGAACAGCGGTAGCGCCAGTACGATCGACCGACGGGGCAATGAACAAGCTGAAGTGTTGGCTCTTGGGACCTGGACAGGGTCGATCGCCGGCGCCGGCGGCGACGATCTCATCTTTGGCAACGCTGACAACATTGCGAGCCTGCTTGAGGGCGACGACGGCGATGATATCATCAAGTCATTCGGCGGCGATGACTCCTCTTATGGCGGCGCGGGGGCCGATACGATCAGCGGCGGCGCCGGCGGCGACCTTTTGAGCGGCGACGGCGAGTCGGATCTCGTCGACGGCGAAGCAGGCGACGATACGCTCGACGGCGGCGCCGGTGACGACACGATTATCGGCGGCGCTGGCGCGGATGCGCAGTCCGGCGGCGCCGGCTTTGACAGCGCAAGCTATGCGACCTCGTTTTCCGCAATTAGACTGTCGCTGACCGATCCGCTGCTCAACGTCGGCGACGCGATCGGCGACACTTTTGATGGGTCGATCGAGGCGATCGTGGGGTCATCTCACGACGATACGCTGGAAGGCGACGCGCTGAAAAACCTTCTGTTAGGTGCGGCGGGCGCTGATCTAATCGCAGGCCTCAGCGGGGCCGACTCGCTTGACGGCGAGGACGGACTTGACACGGTCTTCGGCGGAGACGGCGCCGATATTCTCCGGGGCGGCGGCGGGGACGACGCTGTCGACGGCGGCGCCGGAAATGATTTTGTGGATGGCGGCGACGGGAACGATCTCATCACCGCGCAGTCAGGGCGCGACACGATCCTTGGCGGGATCGGCAATGACTCGGTCGACGCGGCGGCGGGCGATGATGTGATTGACGGCGGGGCCGATCAGGACCGGCTGTTCGGCGGCGCGGGGAACGACAGCCTCATCGGCGGCAACGACAAGGACACGCTGCAGGGCGGAACCGAGAACGACACGCTCGTCGGCGGCAAGGGCTTCGACTTTCTGCTCGGCCAGGACGGCAATGACTCGCTCGACGGCGGCGCGATCGCCGACACCTTGCTCGGCGGCGCCGGCGTCGACACGTTGCGCGGGGGAGCGGACAATGACCGCCTCCTCGGCGAAGCGCAGCGCGACCAGATCTTCGGCGACGACGGCGACGACATTGTCGACGCCGGGACCGGCGATGACAATGTCGACGGCGGCGGCCAGAAGGACAGGATTTTCGGCGGCTCGGGCTTCGACTCGCTCATTGGCGGCGGCGGCAACGACACGCTGCAAGGCGGCAACGACAATGACACCTTGCAGGGCGGCGCCGGGTTCGACGTGCTCGAAGGCGGCGCCGGCGACGACAGCCTCGACGGCGGCGATTCAAACGACTTCATTTTCGGCAATGCCGGCGACGACACGATCATCTTTTCGCTCGGCGGCGACATCGACACGCTGCGCGACTTCACGGCCGGAGCGGCGACCGACGATGTCATCCGTCTCGTCGGCTTCGGCGCCGCCTTCGACAGTTTCGCCGAAGTGCTCGCGAGCGCGACCGATGACGGGGTCAGCACCACCATCAATTTCGGCGGCGGCGACATGCTGATCATCAAGAACGTGCTGGTCAGTCAGCTCGACGCGAGTGACTTCGAGTTTGGTTAACGGCGCGCCCGCCGACGCCGGCGTTGGACGCTAACGCCGTCGAATACACGCGTCCGGTGTGATTTTCATCACAACTGAACGGCAATCGGCGCTGGACTGGCGCTGATGGCGCCGTATTGTCCCGGCAGGCGACCGCCTCACGCAGATTGGCGGCGCAAACTGGAGGTTTTCCCATGCCCGCGACACCCGGCGACGACTTTCTCGTATTGACGACAGGCGATGACGTTCTCGACGCGCTCGCCGGAAATGATTTTGTCGAAGGGATCGAAGGCGACGACAGCATTTTCGGGAATGACGGATTTGATTCGCTTTTCGGCGGCGCCGGAAACGACACGCTCGATGGCGGCAATGACGCTGATAATCTTGACGGCGGAGCGGACAATGACTCGCTGTTTGGCGGCGCCGGCGCCGACCAGCTGAACGGCGGCGCCGGCGACGACGAGATGTTCGGCGGCGCGGGGTTCGACACGTTTGAAGTCAATCCGCTGGTCGGCGGGTCGTCCGTCGATCACATCGCCGATCTTGAAGCCGGCGAATCGATCTTTGTCGGCTCGGGACCGCTGACATCGCGCGAGCCGGAATTCTACTCGATCTTCATAGGAACGGCGGCGTTCAGCGGGACGGTCGGCGAAATCCGCTACTCTACCGGCGGCGGGACGACCATGATCGAAGTCGACGCCGACGGCGACGCGCTCGCCGATTACACGACGATGATCGACAATGGCGAATTCGCGCTCCGGGCGACAACCGGCTCCGCGACCGTCCTCGAAATCGACAGCCTTTATGGCGGCGCCGCGACGGCCGGCGATGATACGATCGGCGGATCGAACGGCGCCGATTTCATCGACGGCGGGCTCGGCGTCGACAATCTGCGCGGCGCCGCCGGCAATGACACGCTGATGGGCGGAGACAATGACGACAACCTTGACGGCATGCTCGGAAACGATTCGCTCGACGGCGGGCTCGGCGATGATTTTCTGAGCGCCGGCCGCGGAAACGACACCGCCATCGGCGGCGACGGAACGGACACGCTCGCCCTCAATTTCGAGTTCGGCGACCAGATCAATCTGATCGTCACCGACAGTTTGATTTCAGAGCTCGTCTCGGGCGAATCCGTGGTCGTCAGCGGCGTCGAAAATTTCTTTCTCTCGCAGCGGCTTGCGGGCGATTTCGATGATCGCTTCGACGGCTCGGCGGCGACATTCTCGCTGCTGATCTTTGCGGGCGCGGGCGACGACGTCATTATCGGCGGCTCCGGGAACGACATCAATCTCGAAGGCGATTCAGGGCGGGACACGCTGGCCGGCGGCCTTGGCGCCGATGTTTTCGACTATGACTATTTTTACGAGATCGATTCAGTCGGCGACGTCATCGTCGATTTCGAGACAGGCGACTCGATCGACTTCCGCAGCATGGAAGTCGACATCCCATTCGGCGAAGGCGTCCCGATCACCTTCATCGGCGCGGCGATCTTCACCGGCGCCGTCGGGGAATTGAGATATCAGAAAACAGGCGGCGTCACGGTCGTCGAGCTTGATTCAGACGGCGATGCGATCGCCGATGGGCGGATCACGCTCGCAAACGGCGAATTCGATCTCGCGGAACTGACGGCGGGATCGCCGCGGCTCGTGATCGCCTCGGATTCGGCGACCGAGGGCGCCGATGACATTGTCGGAACGAACGGCGCTGACGTCATCGACGCGCTCGGCGGCGCCGATACGGTGCAGGGCCTTGGCGGCGACGACGTCATCGACGGCGGGTCGGCGGACGACAGCCTGCTTGGCGGCGACGGCCTCGATGTCATCAATGGCGGCCACGGCCTTGACCAATTGTTCGGCGGCGCCGGCGATGACGTGCTGAACGGCGGGACCGAAAGCGACATCCTGACGGGCGGCGCGGGATGCGACAGTTTCCAATTTGATCCGCTTGGTTCAACCATCGATTTCATCACCGATTTCGAAGCGGGCGACTCGATCGAACTTGGCGGAACGGGCGGCACGTCGAAGGATCCTGGCGCCGAGCTTTTGACCTTTATCGGCACGGCGGCGTTCTCGAATGCGGCGGGGGAGGTTCGCTATTCGACCGGCGCGGGCGTCACCCTCATCGAAGTCGACATCGACGGCGACGGCGCCGCCGATCAGCAGATCCAGATCAACAACGGCGAATTCAGCCTGAGAACGACGATACCGGGCGGTCCGACGCTGATTGCGGCGGGCGCCTTTGGGACGACGACGACGGGCGACGACAAGATATTCGGATCGATGGGCGCCGACACGGTCGACGGCGGCCTCGGCTCCGACGTTCTCTGGGGCATGGAGGGCGACGACAGCGTCACGGGCGGCGACGGCGACGACTTCATCCAGGAGCATATCGGCAACGACACGATTGACGGCGGCGCCGGCTTCGACAGCGTGACGCATTTCTATGGAGAGGCGATCAATCTCATCGTCACGGATTCCGCTATCGTCAACACGCTGACTGGCGAGACCGATCTCATCTCGAATATTGAGCGCCTGTTCCTCACCAATCGGCTTGCGCCGCCGTCGAACGACACGCTCTCCGCTGTCGCGGCGACGATCGCGGTCGATCTTCACGCCGGCGCCGGCGACGACATCATCATTGGCGGAACGAATGTCGACAATATCGAGGGCGACAACGGTTCCGACACGCTGACCGGCGGTCTTTCAGGCGATCGTTTCGATTTCGACTACCTGACCGAAGTTGACGACGACTTCATCACCGACCTCGAAGTCGGCGATTTTGTCGATCTCGTCCAGATCAATCAATTGGGCGAAGCGGGCGATCCTGACGGCGACGATCTGACTTTCATCGGAACCGCGGCGTTCACCGGCGCTGCCGGCCAGATGCGCTATTCAACGGGCGGCGGCCAGACGATCGTCGAAATCGACGAGGATGGAGACGGCTTCTCCGATCACCGGATCATCATCGGCAGCGGCGAATTCAATCTTGAGGAGACGGCGCCTGACTCCGCGCGACTGCGGATCGTCGCCGGCGCCGCGACCGCGGCGGCGGACAACATCGTCGGCACGAACCGCGCGGAATCGATTGACGGCCTTGACGGCGCCGACACGGTGCAAGGTCTTGGCGGCAATGACACGCTTGTCGGCGGCGCGGGCGCGGACAAGCTGAACGGCGGCGCGGGGCGCGACAGCCTCGACGGCGGCAACGGGAACGACACGCTGCTCGGCGGCGCCGACAGCGACACAATGTCGGGCGGCAAGGGATTTGACTACGCCAGCGGCGGCGACGGCGCGGATTCAATCCTCGGCGGCGATCTCGCCGATACGCTTTTGGGCGACGCTGGAAACGATGTTCTGCGCGGCGGCGCCGCCAATGACCAGATCAATGGCGGCGCGCAGCGCGATCAGATCTTCGGAGATGACGGAGATGACATCGTCGACGCCGGAACAGGCGATGACACGGTCGACGGCGGCACCGGGCGCGATCGCGCCTTTGGCGGCTCCGGCGCGGATTCGCTGGTCGGCGGCGGCGGCAACGACACGCTGCAAGGCGGCAATGACGCTGATGCGCTGCTCGGCGGAAACGGTTTCGATATTCTCGAAGGCGGCGCCGGCGATGACACGTTGAATGGCGGCGATTCAAATGACGTCATTTTCGGTCAGGCCGGCAACGACATGATCGTCTTCCAGAAAACCGGCGATGTCGACACCCTGCGCGACTTCACGGCGGGCGCGGGCGTCGGCGACGTCATTCGCCTGATCGGCTTTGGGACGGCGTTTGACAGTTTCGCCGAAGTGCTCGCGGCGGCGACGGACGACGGCGTCAACACGACGATCAATTTCGGCGCTGGCGACGTGCTGATCCTGAGGGGCGTTCTTGTCAGTCAGCTTAACGCGGATGATTTCATTTTTGGATAAAACGGGACGCCGCCGGCGGTCCGCGGGAACGGGATCCGGCAAGGGCGGCTTTTAACCGCGGCTAGCGCGGGTTGCAGCGAAAGCGGATTCCGGTTTCGCGTCGCAACCCGCGCCCCAAAAAATCGACAGCGCGCGAACCGATTCAATCGGTTCGCAACGCGCTGTAGCGCGCGTCGCGCGTTTCAAGCGAGGCCCGTCGTCGGCGCACCTTGCGCCCGCGCGCCGTCGCGCGTAAAGTCGCCCCCGATTTCATTTCCGATGATTGTTGCGTTTCGCCGCGGGCCGCGTTCCGGCCCGCCATCAATTGCGACGCATGGAGCGGGGCATGACGACTTTCTCAATTCTTGAACACGCATCAGTCGCCGCCAGCGGCGTCTCCGCGAGCGTCGTTGCGTTGATCAAGGACGGCATTCTCGACGCCGGTGAAATCTGGAACCGGTACTTCGTCCAGGGCGCCGCCGACATCAAGATCGAACTGAAGTTTGAAGACCTCGGCGGATCGACGCTGGCGATCGGCGGCACGTCGTTTCACTTCACGGGAACGGAAGGTCCGGGCCAGGAAATCTGGAAGATCGACTCGGCCGAGGAGTTCATCACCGGCGCCGAGTTCGACATCGGCGGCGACACGATTGACATCACCATCCGCATTGACACGCCGTCCATTCTCAGCGGCGAATTTTACTTTGATCCGGATCCGTTCCTGCGAACGGCCGCAATTCCCTTTGGAAAATCGGATTTCATCAGCCTGATGCTGCATGAAATCGCGCACGGACTCGGCTTCCTTGGAAGCGTCGCCGGCGAGCCTGGCCTCATCGACGGCGCCGGGCCGGACATCACGCCGTTCGATGACAATGTCGACCTCATCAGCGGCGACCGGTTTTTTGTCGGACCGCTGGCGACAGCGATCTATGGCGGCGCGATCCCGCTTGATCCTGGATCCTTGAGCCATATCGCCGACGCCGGCGACGGCGGATTTGAGAATCTGATGGATCCAAGCCTCACGAGCGGAACGCGGATGTTCATTTTGCCGCTCCATGTCGCAATGTTCGAAGACATGGGATTGCCGGTGCGGAAAATCACCGCCGCCTCTGACAGTCTTTACGGCTACGATGCGTATGCTGATGTCGTCAGCCTGCTCGACGGATCGGACTTTTTCGACGCTCTCGGCGGGGCGGATTGGGTCGACGCAGGGGTCGGTAACGACACCGTCAAAGGCGGCGACGGCGCGGATACGCTGCTTGGCGGGGCCGGGCGAGACTCGATCCTCGGCGAGAGCGGCGTCGATGCGATTGACGCCGCGGCGGGCGATGACACTGTCGACGGCGGCGGCGACAATGATTCTGTCTCGGGCGGGACTGGCCACGACAGGCTCATCGGCGGCAATGGGAATGACACGGTTTCCGGGGCGGTCGGCCGGGACACGCTGACCGGCGGCAAGGGCTATGATTATCTCCTTGGCGGCGATGACGCCGACTCGCTCGACGGCGGCGACCTCGCTGATACGCTGCTTGGCGACGCTTCCACCGATACGCTTCGCGGCGGCGCCGACTCCGATCTTCTCTACGGCGGCTCGCAGCGCGATTCCATTTTCGGGGATGACGGCGACGATGTGATCGATGCTGGAACCGGCGACGACATTCTCGACGGCGGCGGGCAGAAGGACAGGGCGTTCGGCGGCTCCGGCGCCGATTCAGTGAGCGGCGGCGGCGGCAACGACATCGTCCAGGGCGGTAACGACAATGATACGCTCTCCGGCGGCGCCGGTTTCGACGTGCTTGAGGGCGGCGACGGCGATGATTCTCTCGATGGCGGCGATTTGAACGACGTCTTCTTCGGCGGCGCCGGGAATGATACGATCGTCTTCTCCCTCGGCGGCGACATCGACACGCTGCGCGACTTTACGGCAGGCGCTGGCGTCGGCGACGTCATTCGCCTGATCGGCTTCGGCGCGGCGTTTGATACGTTCGCGGAGGTTCTCGCCGCGGCGACCGACAACGGCGTCGATACGACGATCAGTTTTGGCGCGGGGGATATTCTTGTCCTTCGCGGCGTCCTTGTCGGCGCTCTCAGCGCGGACGATTTCACCTACGGGTAGACTGTGCGCAATTGCAACGAAGGCGCGCCAATGCTGCGGCGCCGCAAGTTTTCGCGCTTGATTGGCGCGACGAAGCCGTTAATAATCCTTAACGGACACGCGAGGGGAGCGATTTCAAAAAGCATAGGTAGCGATTACTAATACAGCGGCGGCTATCGGCGGCCGCTGTAGTCTATTCCCCTCTGGCTTGTTCTTTGACGCGCACAAGGTGCGCTGAAAGAGAAACAGCGATTGCTGCGCTCAGTAGCGACGCGAATAAGACAGGGAGACCATAATGCCTAACTCAGTTGCGGTATTTAACGCCTCAAATGTGCTTGTAGGGACTTTTTCGACGATTCAGGCCGCGGTCGACGCGTCGAGCGCCGGCTTTCGATTCACATCAGCGCCGGCGCCTACGCCGAAAGCGTCACGATAGACGTCCCGATCAGCATCTTCGGCGCGGGCGTCGGCCAGACGATCGTGACGCCGCCGTCGGGAAGCGGCTTTGTCGTCAACAGCGACTTGGGAACAAGCGCGACGCTGTCGATCGACGGGGTCGAGTTCCTCGGTTCGCCGGACGCCTCCGGGGTTGAATTCACGAGCACGGCCGTTCTCGGCACGCTGCAAATCACCAACAGCGAATTTGAAGGCAATTTCAGGAACGGCCTTTCGATCATCGGCAATGCGCCCGGGGCCGATCTCGACAACGTCATCGTCACCAATACGGACTTCATCGCCAATGGCGGCGACCCGACCTTACAGACCTCTTCCGGCGACGGCGATCTCATCTTCTTCCAGTATTACGGCGACGCGACGATCACCAATGTCGACATCACCGGCGCCGTCGTCGGAACCGGCCCGGCAGAGAACGGCATCCAGTTTCGCGGCGACGCCGGCGCGCTCGGCGACGTCACCCTGACAAACGTCACGGTCGGCGGCGTCTACGAGAAATCGCCGATTGCGTTCTTCAACTACAGCAATGTTGACGGCATCGCCGGGTCGAATGTCGTTGTGACCGCGGACAGCACATCCTTCCAGAATTCGGTGAACTTCGACGGCATCGACGGCGATGTCGACTTCGCGTCATTCGGCATTGACGCGACGGGCGCGCCGGACCGCGCGTCTTTGCGGGGCGAAACGGTCGCCCAATTGATATCGAGCGGCGCCGAGGATTCGGCGATCCTCGCGCGCGGCGGCAATGACACGATCGACGGCGGCGGCGGCGTCGACACCGCGATCTATCTCGGCGTCGGCGCGGACTACGATTTCACGGTGACGACGAATATCGAGGGGTTCGCGACGAGTTTCGCGACCATCACCGATACGAATCTCGGCAATGGAGACGAAGGAACCGACGTCCTTACCGGCGTTGAGATTTTGCTTGCGGCCGGCGACCTCTCCTCGATCGATCTCACCAAACCCGTGCAGCTGTTCGACGGTTCGAACAACCTAGTCGGGACCTTCGACACCATTCAGGACGCCGTCAACGGCGCCTCGAACGGATACACGATTCTGGTCGACGCTGGAACCTATGCGGAGCAGGTGACAGTCAATAATATTGACGATCTGACGATCCGCGGCGTCAACGGCGTCGTCACGATCGAGCGGCCGACGACGCTCGCGCAAACCGGAACGTCGTCAAGCGGGCGCGAAGTGTTTTCGATCGTCACGGTGACCGATTCCGACAATGTCGTGATCGAGAATGTCGGCGTTGACGGCCTCGGCGACACGACGGGCGTCGCCGGCGCCAACCCGAATTATGTCGGGGTGTTCTACCGCAATTCGTCCGGCGGACTTGAGGACGTCGATGTCGTCGGCATTCGCGATCCCTATGAGCCGGGGACGACGGCGGGCGGCGATCCGGTCGTCAGCGGCCTGCAGCGCGGCGTCGGCGTACAGGCGGACAATGATGCGGGGCCGGTGAAAACCTTTTTCATGCATGGCGGCGCGATCAGCGACTTCCAAAAAAATGCGACGGTGTTCGGTTTCGCCGATCTCGACATTTCGGGTGTCGTCGTCACCGGTGGCGGCGCGCAGACGATCATCGCGCAGAACGGGTTCCAGGCGTTCGGATCGACCGGGACCATCACCGGCAACACCATTACAGGGATCGGGTATGCCGGTCCCGCGCTCGCCTATTCCGGCGCGGTCCTCGCCTTTGAAAACTTTGATCTCGACATCACCAACAACGTGATCGTCGGCTCTAATGACGACGATCTTAACGCGAAAGTCGTCGGCGTCTTCATTTTCGATTTCGGCTCGCCGAACAGCGGCGGCTCGGTCGCCGGCAACACGATTTCCTTCGTCGACACCGGCATTGGAATTTACGGCGACATCCAGCCCGATCAAATCGTCGTTTCCGGCAATAATATCTCGAACATCGATTCAACGGATCCGTTCGTCGCCGGCATCGATTACGAGCCGAACGGAGGGCTTTCGACCGTCTTCAATCTTCAGGGATCAACCCTTGGAGACATTCTCTTTGGCTCTGATGCAAATGACACGATTGCCGGTCTTTCCGGCGGCGATATCATCAATGGCGGCGCCGGCAATGACACGATCGACGGCGGCGCCGACGCCGACGAGATCGACGGCGGCGCCGGTCGCGACTCGATTATCGCCAACAACGGCAGCGACACGGTCCTCGGCGGCGTCGGCAAGGACACGATCGATGGCGGCAAAGGCTTTGACCGATTGTTCGGCGGCGACGAAGCGGACCTGCTCACCGGCGGCGACCTCGACGATTCGCTTTACGGCGACGCCGGCAATGACGTGATGAACGGTCAGGACGGCGATGATTACCTGATCGGCGGATCGGGACGCGACGTCATTAATGGCGAGGCCGGCGACGACAGCGCCGACGCCGGAGCCGGGGACGACGCCGTTGACGGCGGCTTCGGCCGCGACAGCCTGTTCGGCGGATCCGGCGCCGACTCGATCGTCGGAGCCGGGGGGAATGACACCCTGTCCGGGGGCACGGAAAACGACACGCTCCTCGGCGGCGCAAGTTACGATCTGCTGCTTGGCGGCGACGGCAATGACTCGCTTGCCGGCGGCGATCTTAACGACAATATCTACGGGAACGCCGGCAGCGACACGATCAGCTTCGCCGTCGGAGACGATGTGGACACGCTTCGCGACTTTTCGGCGGGCGCCCTGGCCGACGACGTTGTGCGCCTGATCGGGTTTGGCGCCGCGTTTGATACGTTCGCGGAGGTGCTCGCCGCCGCGACCGACAACGGGACTGACACAACGATCAATCTTGGCGGCGGCGACATGCTGATCATCAAGAACGTGCTGGTCAGCCAGCTCCACGCCAACGATTTCATATTCGGATAAGGCGGCGGCGCCGACTGCAGCGCGCTGTCGGCGTATTTCGCAAACGGTTGAAGCGTGCGCGGGATAGACAACCTCTGTCCTTCCCGCGCTCCGCTCCGTTGACGACAGCCGCGCTGCGAGGCGGCGACGATGTCGATCCGCTGATCGACGGCAACGCCGGATCAAGCCTTGACGACGCGTTCAGGCAGATCGGTTCTGGCGCAGCGCTTGTACTCACACCATTGGGTTGAGCGCTCAGCCGGCGCGACAACCGAGGGCGGGGCTGTATTTGCGGGAAGCTGTCGTTACCATCGCGCGGTCAGCCTCTCCGGCGGAGGCTTGGCGACAGGCGTCTTGTTGCTTGCTGAAAGCGGAGTTGGGTGATGGCGAACGGCACGCCGGGGAATGACTCCCTGAACGGAACCGCCGCGAATGAAGCGTTTGATGGGCTAGCCGGCAATGACACGATCAATGGCCAGGCGGGCGATGACAGCATTCTCGGCGGCGTCGGCGATGATTCTCTGCTAGGCGGCGTCGGCGACGACACGATCGGGCCGGGCGTCGGCGTCAACGACCGGCTGTTTGGCGGCGACGGCGACGACCGCTTTGCATTCGCATCGGGGCTGACAAGCGCGGCGCCCGCGAAGGGACTGGCCGACGGCGGCGCCGGCGTCGATCGGGTCGCGCTCGCCTACGCCAAGGGCGAGATCGCGATCGAAGGGGGCTCGACGTCGCCCTCGGCGGGCGGCGTGCGCATCTATGATTTTGTCGGATTTCCGACGGGGCGATTCTCGGTCGACTATAAGCTTGTCGGCGTCGAATTTATTCAGTTTACGGATGTTACGGTGCAGATACTGCTCGGCGGCGCGGGAAGCGACACGCTTTCGGTCGCGGCCGGGTTCGACAGCTTCGTCGAGGGCGGCGCCGGGGACGACGTGCTGAACGGATCGAACCAGTTCGACGCGCTCTACGGCGGCGCGGGGAATGACAGGCTGGAAGGGCGATCCGGCGGAGGCCTTTTCGAAGGCGGGGCGGGCGCCGACACGCTCGTCGGCGGGGCCGGGATCGATCTTGCCGCCTATTTCTCCTCGCCGGCCGGCGCGCGCGTCGATCTTTCAACAGGACGCGCCGATGACGGGTTCGGGTCGATCGATTTCTTGTCCGGGGTTGAGAACGTCGCCGGATCGTTCTTCGACGATACGATCATCGGCGATTCCGGCGACAATTTCCTCGCCGGCCGCGGCGGGAACGACATTCTCGTCGGCGGCGTCGGCGCCGACACTTTGCAGGGCGGCCCCGGATTCGACACGGCGAATTACGCCGACGCCGACGGCGCAATCAACGTCAATCTGGCGAGCGGCGCCGGCGTCGGAAACGTCGCGCAAGGCGATCTTCTCCTCGACATCGAGCAATTGTTCGGCACGTCGTTCAACGACACCGTGACCGGGGGCGCGCCGAACGAGACGATTGAAGCGCGCGCCGGCGCCGACCTTGTCGACGGCGGCGGCGGACGCGATCGCCTTGTCGGCGACCTCGGCGCGGATTCGCTTTTCGGCGGCAATGGAAATGACGTGTTGTCGGGCGGCGCTGATCGCGATGCGCTCGATGGCGGCAAGGGATTTGATTATCTGCTCGGCGGCGACGCGGCGGACGCCGCCGACGGCGGCGAATCCGCCGACACGATCTTCGGCGGAACCGGCAATGATAGGCTGAACGGCGGCGCCGACAATGACCGGATCGGCGGCGACGGCGGGCACGACATCGTCAATGGCGGCGACGGCGATGACAGGCTCGACGGCGGCGCCGGGAATGACATTGCCGACGGCGGCGCGGGAAATGATTCCATCCATGGCGGCGAGGGCGATGACGTCCTCACAGGCAATATCGGCGACGACACCGTTGACGGCGGCGCCGGCGCGGACCGGCTGATCGGCGGGGGCGGCGACGACATTTTGTCCGGCAATGACGCGGACGACACGCTGGTCGGCGGCGCCGGCAAGGATGTCTTCGTTTTCAGACCCGGCGGCGATGTCGATTCGTTGATCGACTTCAACGCCGGAACAAGCCTTGATGACGCCATAAGGCTGATCGGCTTTGGCGCCGCGTTCGACAGTTTCGCCGAAGTGCTGGCGGCCGCGACCGACAACGGCGTCGACACGACGATCATTCTCGGCAATGGCGACGCCCTGATCCTTGAGGGCGTCGTGGTCGCGGAACTCAAGGCCAATGATTTTATCCTGGGTTGAAGCGCTCAAAAGTCGCTCTCTACGCGTGAAAAGGATCGCGCTGGGGGAAGAGGCCGGCCTCCCGCGCAAGGCTGTAGGCGTGACCTGGGCGAGGGCTTGCGCTAGCATTCGCATTGAAGCGCGTCGGCTCACGGCGAAACGAATGCGCGCTGCGCAAGCGCGCAACCCAGGGGAGTTCCTATGGCGACCATCTCATTTGCGAATATGGATCAGGCGTTCGACATTGCGAATAACGCCAATGTCGCGTTTTCAGGCTTCAGCGGCGCGCTTTCCGGTTTTGAATATTCCTACGTGACAACCGGCGGCCATGATTGGGAGTTTGACGGGACTGGCATAACGACCTCTGGAAACCTCCCGACAGGCGGGACGGTCAACAAGATCCAGCTCGATCTCAACGACGACGGTCAGGCGACTCCGGAAATCATCATTTCAGGATTGGGCGGCAAGGCTGCGACGAGTTTCGGGATCGGCGTCGGGACGGCCGACCAGCAGCGCGACAAATTCTGGGCGGCGGCGCTCGGCGGCGCGGATGTTTTTGATTTCACGATGGCGAACTATTCGGTCAATCTGATTTTCTCCGGAGACGGCGCCGATCTCGACGACGGCCTCAATCATGTCGGCGGAAACGACACGCTGAACGGCGGCGCGTCGGCTCTCTCGGGCAATTCCATCATCACCGGAGATTATCATTACATTTTTTCCGGATCGGCGACGGGGGGCGATGATTTGATCACGGTCGGCGCCAATCTGGTCTATGGCGATTTCCTGCGCCCGGTCAGCGGGACATCCGCGACCGGCGGCGACGACGTCATTACGCCGCTCCGTCTTACGAACACGCCCGTCCAGGGGATCTATATCGGCGGCGATGCGAGCGTGATGGACATGCTGCTCAACGCCGGCGCCGATCTCATCGATCTTCGCGCCACGGATGTGAGCGCGCTGACATTCGGTTCCAACCTTTTCGGCGACGTCGAGTACGTCAATCCGGGCGGATCCTTGCACGCCGGCGACGACACGATTCACGGCTCGTCGAAGGGGGATGCGATCTACGGCGATTATCTCGAGAACAACGGCGTGCTGCTCTCCGCCGGCGATGACAGCCTTCTTGGATATGGCGGCGCCGACACGATCTTCGGCAATGACGGGCGCGACTATCTTTCCGGGGGCGACGGCAATGACACGCTGAACGGCGGCGCCGGAACGGATAGCCTCTACGGCGGGAACGAGAATGACAGCATGCTCGGCGACGCGCAGTCTGACCAGATATTCGGCGAGGTCGGCGACGACACGATTGACGCCGGGACCGGCAATGACACCGCGGACGGCGGCGGTCAAAAGGACAGGATCTTCGGCGGCTCCGGCGCGGATTCGCTGATCGGCGGCGGCGGCAACGACACGCTGCAGGGCGGCAATGACAATGACACGCTTCTTGGCGGCGCGGCGTTCGACGTGCTTGAGGGCGGCGCCGGCAATGACACGCTTGACGGCGGCGATTTCAATGACGTCATTTTCGGCAATTCCGGCAATGACACGATCATTTTCCAGAAGACCGGCGATGTCGACACGATCCGCGACTTCACGGCGGGGGCCGGCGTCGCCGACGTCATCCGCCTGATCGGCTTCGGCGCCGCGTTTAATACGTTTGCGGAGGTTCTCGCCGCCGCGACCGACAACGGCCTCCACACCACCATCGATTTCGGCGGCGGCGACATGCTGGTGTTGCGCAATGTGCTCGTGAGCCAGCTCAACGCCGACGATTTCACCTTCGGGTAAGCGCAAGCAATGACGACCGCGGCGGATCCCGGGGCGGGACCTAAACGTCAATTGCGCGCCATTCGCGACAACAATGTCTACGCCGCGCTCGGTCGCGCTACGAGCTATCTGATGCTGAAGCCGAGTTTCGCCGCGCTGAAATTCGGCGCATGGTCGCGGACGCTGACGGGGCAGATCAACCGCAATCACTATTTTTTCGTCGTTGAAGGCCCGAAGACCGTCGGTTTCGCAGGCTGGGCGCTCGTCAGCGAAGATCGGGCCAGGGCATGGTCCCTAGGCGGCCCCGAGGCGCCGTCGAGCGAATGCGTCGACGGCGACCACATGATCGTCAACGCCTGGGCGGCCGACGACGGAACAGTCAATCAATTCATCCTCGTGGAAATGCGAAAATACATCGTTGGACTGAAGGGCGTCTACGCCAAGCGGTTCTACAAGGACGGCCGCGTCAGGCCGTTGAAACTCGCCCTTTCCGACGCGCTTGCAAAGCATCTTGAGGGACGCGCCTGACCCTTGGACCGTCGGCATGGCGCTTGCTCAAATTCGCCATGGCTGTGAGGCGGATCACTACCTGGCCTTTGGGGAGCCGCTACGACCGGGGTCGGCGCGCATAGGCGGTACGAAACGCCGGCGTCAGAATAGGAAATCCCAGTGGCGGGAATCCCGCCAATGGGCTAACCTTAAGGCGGGAAACCTTGATCCCGCAGGGAGGGCGGGCGTGGTTTCATTTGGGGACGGATCGGGATCAAGCATCGCCGATCATCCTTCGCGCATAGAAAATCCGCCAGGCCGGCCTCGTTTCACGACGAGCCCGGGCCGACTGGTTAGTACAACGTTGGGAGCATCAGCCGCCAAGCGTCAAGGCGCGAGGGTCAGGCGATAAGTGCCTTCGACCGCCGGCGCAGCCGGCGAATTCAGCAGCAAGGTCGCAGGCGCGATCTTCAGAAAGTGGGAGAATAGGACATGGCTATCTTTACCGGCACTGGCGGTATGGACGTCGCCAATGCAGTCACTGGCACATTGACCGGGTTCACCGGCGGCACTGTCGCCGAATTGCAGGACGCAATCGGCGACATCTTTATCGGCGGATTTAGCACTGACGACGTGGTTGCCGGCGGCGGCGACGACGTTTTGCAGGTCGGCGAGAGCCAATTCGCCGATGACTTTGACGGCGGCGCCGGGATCGACGTTCTCGACTTGACGGGACTGACGACCGACACAGTGACGCTCGACCTCAGCGCCGGCACCTACTCGACATCCGCCGGCGGCCCGACGAATTCGATCAGCAATGTCGAACAGGTCTGGGGCGGCGACGCCAATGACACGATCACGGGCGCCTCAGGCAGTCAGACCCTTAAAGGCGCCGGCGGCGCCGACATTCTCGAAGGCGGATTCGACTCGGATTACCTGGAAGGCGGTTCAGGCGACGACACGCTCTACTCGATGACGGCGGCGGATCCGACCGGTTCCTTCGTCGGCGACACTTTGGACGGCGGCTCAGGGTTCGACGTTATCAGCGGGGCTGAAGGGGACGACACTGCGATCGGCGGCGCCGACGACGACTCGCTGTTTGGCAATGGCGGCGCGGACTCCATGGACGGCGGCGCCGGCATCGATTACCTGCAGGGCGACGCCGGAAACGACACGCTGAACGGCAGCGACGCCTTAAATGCCACAAGCGAACTGACCGGAAACGCTCTCAAGGGCGTCGGCGGGGACGATAGCCTCACCGGCTCGGACGGCGATGACACGGCGCTCGGCGGCACGGAAAACGATACGGTTTTCGCGCATGGCGGCGCCGATTCAATCAACGGCGAAGAGGGTTCGGATTCACTCTGGGGCGGCGACGGCGATGACACGATCGACGCCGGCGCTGGCGACCTCAGCACGGACACTAACGGTCTCAAGGGAGAGGGCGGCGCTGACAGCCTGATTGGTGGGGCCGGTTCCGACACGATTGTCGGCGGCGATGATTCCGATACCGCCGCCGGCGGCGCCGCCAACGACGTCATCGAAGGCAATGGCGGCAGCGACTCACTCGTCGGCGGCGACGGCGCCGATCAGATTTTCGCGTCCGACAGGTTCGATACGTCGCCCGACCTCGGCGGGGATTTCAATATCCTCAAAGGCGAGGGCGGCGCCGACACGCTCGTCGGCTCGGCCGGGTTCGACGCTATTGAGGGGGGCGATCAGTCCGACAGCCTCAATGGCGGCGGCGGCGGCGACGCGCTTGACGGCGGCGCCGGCAATGACGTCATCGACGGCGGCGATGGCGATGATTTCATCACCGCGCAGTCCGGCCGCGACACAGTCGCGGGGGGAATCGGCAATGACTCGATCGACGCCGCGGCGGGCGACGATTCAATCGACGCCGGCGCCAATAATGACAGCATCTTCGGCGGCGCCGACAATGACTCGGTTGTCGGCGGCAACGGCAATGACACCGTGCAAGGCGGAACCGAGAACGACACCATTCTTGGCGGCAAAGGGTTTGACTATCTCCTCGGCCAGGACGGCGCGGATTCAATCGAAGGCGGCGAACTATCGGATACGCTGCTCGGCGGCAATCAGAATGACACGTTGCGCGGCGGAGAAGACAATGACCGCCTGCTCGGCGAAGCGCAGCGCGATCTCATCTTCGGCGATATCGGGGACGACACGGTCGACGCCGGCACTGGCGATGATACGGTCGACGGCGGCGGCCAGCGCGATAGCGTCTTCGGCGGGTCCGGATTTGATTCGCTCATCGGCGGCGGCGGCAATGACACGCTGCAAGGCGGCAATGACAATGACACGCTCTCCGGCGGTAACGAGTTCGACATCCTTGAAGGCGGTGACGGAAACGACTCGTTGAATGGCGGCGACCTCAACGACGTCATTTTCGGAAATGCTGGAAATGACACGATCGTCTTCTCGCTCGGCGGCGATATCGATACGTTACGCGACTTCACGGCCGGGGCAGGCGTCGCCGATGTCATCCGGCTTGTCGGCTTCGGCACGGCGTTCGACAGTTTCGCCGAAGTGCTCGCGGCCGCGACGGACGACGGCACGCACACCACCATCAATTTCGGCGGCGGCGACACGCTGATCATCAGGAACGTGCTGGTCAGCCAGCTTAACGCGGATGACTTCACCTTCGGCTGATCATTGGTCATTGTGTAGTTAGAGAGGCCCGCCCCCAATAGGGCGGGCCTTTTTCATGCGCCGCGATTCGTGAAGGCCCGCCCCCCCCCCGTCCGCCGATCGTTGATTTTCCGGCCCGCTCTTCTAATAGCCGGCGGGAACGGCTACAGGCGTTCGCTCCCTGTTTGTAAAGCCCAAAGGAATTCCCCATGATCACCGGATCCATCCTGAACGACAGCCTCGGCGGTCTCGCCACGGCCGACACAATCGACGGTTTTGGCGGCGACGACACCGTCCAGGGGGGCGACGGCGCTGACCAGCTTTTCGGTAATGTCGGGACCGACCTCCTCTCGGGCGGCGCCGGCAACGATACTGTGTCCGGGGGGGCAGGCGATGATTCGGCAAGCGGCGACGCCGGCAATGACTCGATGGACGGCGGCGCGGGACGCGATTTCCTCGTCGGGGGAGACGGCGACGACATTTTGAAGGGCGGGGATGGCGCGGACGTACTTGAGGGCGGGGCCGGCAATGATTCGATGACCGGCGGCGGCGGCGGCGACCGCTATGAAATTGACGAGGACGCGTTCGGCAATGACGTCATCCTCGATTTCGGAAGAGGCGACGTCATCGATTTTGACGACGCGACCTTCGTCGACGGCGACTGGACGATCGCACAGAATGGCGCGAACGTCGTCGTGTCGAATTCGAAGAACAGTTCAACCATCACGCTGAACGGCGTCGCCGCCGCCAATGTCGTGGTCGGCGGCGGACAGATCTATTTCGTCTCGGCGCCCGGGACGACTGGCACGACAGCCAACGACGCGCTGGCGGGCGGCGTCGGCGCGGATTCGATCAGCGGCCTCAACGGCCATGATTTCCTGAAGGGCCGCGACGGCGCCGATACGATCCTCGGCGGCAATGGCGGCGACACGATCGTCGGCGATGAAGGAAACGACACGCTCGACGGCGGCGCTGGCGACGATTTTATTGACATGGGCGTCGGCGACGACACGGCGAGCGGCGGCGACGGCCGCGACACGATCATCGGCGGAATCGGGAACGACATTTTGACCGGCGGCGCCGGCGAAGACGTTTTCGTCTATACGATCGCCAATCCCGGCATCGACATCATCGTCGACTTCACGGCGCTCGACCGGATCGAACTTGATCTGAACGTGATCGCCATCGCCGCGCCGTTCGAGCAAGTTGGCGCCGACGCCGTCATCACGCTGACGAACGGCGCGACGATTACGCTGCGCAATGTCGACAAGGATTTTCTCGTTCTCGACGGCGACAGCATCAGAATGTTCGATCCGGCCGGCGGGACCTATAATGGCGGCGCGTTTGACGACATCGTTTCCGGGAATTTCGGCAATGATTCGCTCGTCGGCGCGGGCGGGGACGACACGCTCAACGGCAAGGACGGCGTCGACACGATCCGCGGCGGCGACGGCAATGATTACATCACCGCCGGATTCGGCGCCGACAGCCTGTTCGGCGACGCCGGCCGCGATTCAATCGACGGCGGTTCGAAGAACGATCTGATTTTCGGCGGCGACGGCGGCGACCATATTCTGGCCGGGGCCGACAACGACAATGTCGACGGCGGCGCGGGCGACGACGCTGTTTCCGGCGATGGCGGCAATGACCTGATCCTCGGCGGCGCCGGGCGCGACACTCTATTTGGCAGCGCCGGCCTTGATTCGATGGATGGCGGCGCCGGCGATGATGTCATGGACGGCGGGCTCGACAATGATCGCCTGTTCGCCTCGACCGGCAATGACAGCGCCGTCGGCGGCGCCGGCGATGATCGCGTTTCCGGCGCGGTCGGCAACGACACGATCCGCGGCGACGCCGGCAATGACTGGCTGTTCGGCAATGAAGACAATGACCGGCTGGCCGGCGGCGTCGGCAATGATACGCTTGACGGGGGAACTGGGTTTGACACCGCCGATTATTCGGCATCGACGGCCCCCGTGTCCGTCAATCTGACGACCGGCGCCGCCTCCGGCGGCGACGCCGCGGGCGATGTCATCGTCGGCATCGAGGCCCTGATCGGCATGCGTCTCAGCGATACGCTGACTGGGTCGAGCGTCGCGAACAGCCTGTCGGGCGGCGACGGCAGCGATGTCCTTTCGGGCCTTGCCGGCGACGATACGATCAATGGCGGAAAGAACAACGATACGATCGACGGCGGCGACGGCAACGACAGAATTCTCGCGGATGTCGGCGCCGACCGCGTTATCGCCGGCTCCGGCAATGACACAATCGACGCAAGTTCGGGCGATGACAGCGTCGACGGCGGCACCGGCCGCGACAGCGTGTTCGGCGGCTCTGGAGCCGACACGATCATCGGCCGCGACGGCAATGACACACTGTCGGGCGGAGACGACAGCGATTCAATGACCGGCGACAACGGTTTTGACATTCTCCTCGGCGGCGCCGGCAACGACACGCTGAACGGGGGCGATCTCAATGACGTCATCTTCGGCGAGGCTGGCAATGACACGATCGTCTTCGCGGTCGGCGGCGACACCGACACGCTTCGCGACTTCACCGCCGGCGCCGGCGTCGCCGACGTCATCCGACTGACGGGCTTTGGCGCGGCGTTTGACAGTTTCGCGGAGGTCATCGCCGCCGCGAGCGACAATGGAGCGGACACGACGATCAATTTCGGCGGCGGCGACGTCCTGATCCTCAAGGGCGTCCTCGTCAGCCAGCTCAATGCGGATGATTTTACGTTCGGATAGAAGCCGGGCGAGGGCATGTCAGCCCCAATAGCGAGAAAGTCGCGGACCGATCGCGCGCGGCGCGGGAAATTATGGCCGCAGGCGGGGCGATCGGCCCCATGAGCGCCATATTTCCGCGATGATCGCCGCTATGGTTTCCTTCCGAGAGGGGCGCGTTCGGCGCGCCGACGGGAGGGCGGATTTTGCGCATATTGGCATTGATCGGGCTTGCGGCGCTTCTTGCCGGCTGCGGCGCCGGGAACAAGGGCGACGACGCCGAGCCGTCCCGGTCCGGCGATGCGAGGCCTGGGTCGCCCGCGACGGAGCCTGCTCCCTCTCAACCGGCGGCGTCGCTGGCCCCATCAGCGGCCGCGCCAGCCGCCGCCGCCGCGCGCGCCGCGGCGCCTTTGCTGATTGTCGCGCCGCCGGAAAATACGCCGCCGATGCCGGCTCACGATACAGAAGTCTGCGGCGACGTTCTCGCCGTCGCGAATGAAGTCCGCGCGCGCGGCGAGCGTTTTATTGCGATCAGCGCGGCCGCGGGCGGCCTTTCGATTCCGGAATGGTCGCCGCTCGATGATCGCGAGAATGTCGAGCTGATTGTCGACGGACTCTATGACGGCTGGTGCGATGACCCGATACGCGTCAACCCGGAGTCGCGCGCGGCGTTTTCGGACGCCGAGCGCGCCGCCTGTCGCGACGAGCGAAAAGCGCGAATTCGTGCGACCCTTGCAGGCGAAGGACGCCTCGAGAGCGCTCAAGTCGACATCGACCGCGACGGCGCGGCGGAGACCGTCTATCAATATTTCCCCGATCCGGCGTCGGCGGGGGCCGATGAAGACTGGATCTTGTGGAATCTTGCGCCGCGGATTTTCGTGTCGCCGGCGGATAGTCCTGAGGCGCATCGTCAGCTGCACCGGACTTTATTCGCGCCGGTCGCGAGCTTGTTCTATCGCGAAGGCAAACTCTACGCGCTGGCGCCGATGAGCGGCTCAGCCGATCGCTACCAGATTTTCCTTGTGATGGCGTCGGCCGGACGCCTCGGCCAGATCCCGCTCTGCGAATTGTGGATTGAGGGAGAGTGACATGCTGAACGCGCGACTTCTCTCCGCGACAGACTACGCCAATCGCGCGCGCTTCGTCTCGGCGTATTTCGAGGAATCGGGAAACATCCGCCAGACGCTCTATGCGGATTCCGTCGGGATTCCGACCATCGGCATCGGCTTTAATCTGCGCGTCACGAATTCGCTCAACGAAGTGCTTGAGACGTTCGGCTTTGACCTCGTGTCGAGTGCGGCGGATCGCAGCTATCGCGACCGTCTTGCGACCGTCTTCGCCGCCAACACGCCGTCCAGCTGGCAGTCCCTGGCGGACGCCATCATGGCGGAGCGCGCAAGCGCCGTCGGCGGCGGCGCGCGGTCGACATTCGAGTTTTTCAGCGACCCGGAAATTTACGCGACCTTCGACGAATTGATCGTCACCTATGAAAACATCGCGACATCGCTCGGGCCGAACGCGCCGCTGTCGTTCGATCGGCTCGCGATTGTCGACATGGCCTATAACGGCATCCTGTCCGGCAGCAACCGGTTTCGCGCCGCCTTCGACGCGGGCGATCGCGCCGAGGCGTGGTACGAACTCACCTTCAATTCCAACTACGGCAATGCGCGCATCAGCTCCGGCTCCGGCATCATGCGCCGGCGTTATCTCGAAGGCGAGCTTTTCGGCCTCTACGACAAGGAAGACGGAACGCCGGGCTTTCGGCCGTCGGAAGTCGAAGCGCTGCGGATCTTCCGCATGTTCACCAAGCATGAAAATCAGATCAAGGGCGAAATCGCGCTCTTCCCGAATGCGCTCGGCAATGCTCAGATCGAATGGAACAACATGCTCGCGGCGTTTCAGGCCGCCTATGGCGAGGCTTTCGCGCCGACCTCCATTCAATCGTTGGCGCAGGAGTTCGCGCCTGCTTTCGCAAAGCTGGTTGAGTCATTCATTGACGCCTCGCCGCTTTCGGCGCTGACGGGCCTTCCGTCGCAATTCAGCGCGCTTTTCAATTACGCGCCATCGCAGATTTTCGTCGCCGCCGATGCGCAGGGAACGAATGCGTTCCATGCCGCCGAAATCGCCGCCCATACGGTCGACCGCACCGGCAAGACGACAGCGAACGATTTGATCTTCGGCGCGCTGACTTCGTCAGGCAGCCTCGGCGCGCTCGCCGCCGACACTTTGCGCGGCTCGGGCGGCGTGGACTGGTTCGTCTCCGGCGGCGGCTCGGATTCAATCGACGGCGGCGCGGGACTTGACGTCATCGACTATTCGAACAGCCCGGCCGGCGTCGCGGTCAATCTCGCCGACGGCGTCGCCGAAACCGGCGGCTACGCGCAGGGCGATCGTCTGACGGGCGTCGAAGTCGTCATCGGAACGGCGTTCGCCGACACGCTGACCGGCGACAGCGCCGGCAATCTTTTCATCGGCGCCGCCGGCGCCGATTCAATTCTTTCGGCGGACGGCGCTGACTACATTGATGCGGGCGTCGGCGCCGACACCGCCTATGGCGGCTCAAAGAACGACACGATCGACGGCGGCGGCGACGCCGACTTCATCAATGGCGGCGGCGGCCATGACCTTCTCATCGGCAATAACGGCAATGACGTCGTCAGGGGCGCCGCCGGCTTCGACAGGATCCTTGGCGGCAAGGGCTATGACTATCTGCGCGGCGGCGATGACGGCGATCTGATCGAAGGCGGCGCGCTTTCCGACACGCTGCTCGGTGAAGCGGGAAACGACACGCTAAACGGCGGCGACGGCGCCGATCTGATATTCGCCGGGTCGGGTGTCGACTTCATTGTCTTCGCCAAGGGCGACGACAGCGACGATGTGCGCGATTTTTCAGCGGGCGCCGGCGCTGGCGACGTCATCCGTCTCGTTGGTTTTGGAGCGGCGTTCGACACATTTGCAGAAGTGCTCGCCGCAGCGAGCGATAACGGGGTTGATACGACGATCAATTTCGGCGGCGGCGACATCCTCATGATCCGCGGCGTGCTCGTCAGCGGGTTGAGCGCTGACGATTTTCAGTTTGGTTAAGCGACGTTAACATTAGGCCTCGGCCGCATGCGGCCGTGGCGACCGCCGCGGGGTCGCCTCCGTCGGCGGAGTAGGGTATCAGAATGTCGGCAATGACGCCGAAGTCGCGGCCTGCATTCCTGCGCTAGCCTTGGAGCACATTGATGACCCTATTTCCGAGCAGCGGTTTTGCGGCGAACGGCAAAGAGATTCTGAGCTGGAACGGCGCCGCTGCGGAACTGACGCGCAGCGGCAATAGCTGGTCCTTCTCGCTCGGCGCGCCGGCGGTGATCACTTACGCCTTTCGCAGCACGGCTCCCGGAAACATGCCTGGCGGCGTTGGCGGCTTTCAGCCTTTCAACGCCGCGCAGATCGCCGCCGCGGAAGCCGCGCTTCAACTCTGGAGCGACGTCGCCAACATCAGTTTCGTGCCTGCGGCGCCGGGCGGGTATTCGAATTTCGCGACCATTCTCTTCGCCAATTACACGACCGAGACCGATCCCGCCTCCGCCTTCGCTTTCCTGCCGTCGCCCGGCGCGACCGCCAGCAGCGCCGTCGAAGGCGACATTTGGGTCGACATTTCGCAGCCGGAGAACGCGGCGCCGGTCTATGGCGATTTCGGGCCGCATGTGCTGGCGCATGAAATCGGCCATGCGATCGGGATCAATCATCCGGGCGATTATAATGGCGGATCGCCGACCTATGCGGCCGACGCGACCTATTGGCAGGACGCCCGGATGTTCACGGTGATGAGCTATTTCGGCTCGACTAACACCGGCGGAAACCTGCCGTCTTTCTCCTGGGGGCCGCAGCTTCACGATATCGCGGCGGCCCAGCGGCTCTACGGCGCGAACATGAACACGCGGACCGGAAACACCGTATACGGATTTAACGCGACCGCGGGACGCACGCTGTTTGAGATAAATTCGGCGGCGCAGGGCGCGACGTTTTCGATCTGGGACGCGGGCGGGATCGATACGCTCGACCTTTCCGGCTACAGCGAGAATGCGGAAATTGATCTCAGAGAAGAAGGGTTCACCAGCGCCGGGCCGACGTCGGACAACGGGCCCGCCAAATACAATATTTCAATCGCGCGCGGCGCCGTCATCGAAAACGCCGTCGGGGGCGCCGGGAATGACACGGTCATCGGGAATGACGCCGCCAATATTCTGTCAGGCGGGGCGGGCAAGGATTCGCTCATCGGCGCCGTCGGCGCCGACACCCTGAACGGCGGCGACAGTGGCGACACGATTTCCGGCGGCGGCGGCGCCGATGTGATCGCCGGCGGGGCCGGCAATGATTCAATCGACGCCGGCGATGACGGCGACACGATCGACGCAAGCGCGGGCGCCGACATCATTGACGGGGGCGCCGGGTCCGACAATTTGTCAGGCGGCAATGGCAGCGATTCGGCGCTGGGCGGCGAAGGGGACGACACGCTGGCCGGCGGCGTAGGGAAGGACACTCTTATTGGCGGCGACGGCGCCGACAGCCTTGCCGGCGGTGCGACTGGCGATTTGCTCGACGGCGGCGCGCTTAGCGACACGTTATCGGGCGGGGAAGGCAACGACGTCGTCAATGGCGGCGAGGGTGGCGATGTGATCCTTGCTGAATCGGGTCGCGATGTGATTGACGGCGGCTCAGGCTCGGACAATGCGGACGCTGGGCCAGGCGATGACACGCTTGTCGGCGGAACCGGCAAGGACAGTCTGTTTGGCGGCGCGGGACTGGATTCGATCGCAGGCGGCGAAGGGAATGACACGCTGCAAGGCGGCGCCGACAATGACACGATCAGCGGCGGCGGCGCGTTTGACGTCATTCTTGGCGGGGACGGCGACGACGTCCTTGACGGCGGCGATCTCAATGACGTCATTTTCGGGAACGCCGGCGATGATCTCATCGTGTTTTCGGCCGGCGGCGACACCGACACGCTTCGCGACTTTACCGCGGGCGCCGCTAGTGAAGACGTTATCCGCCTTGTCGGTTTCGGACTAGCGTTCGACACTTTTTCGGAAGTCCTGGCGGCGGCGACGGATAATGGCGTCGACACGACGATCAGCCTTGGCGGCGGGGACATTCTGATCATCAAGGGCGTCGTCGTCAGCCAGCTCCATGCGGATGATTTCACGTTTGGATGAGCGCTCGAAATTCCCAATTCCCGCGACACCGTCCGGGCCCAAGATTAATTTCCGGCAAGACGGCGATGCCGCTGACAATTGTCATAGCCCCGGAAATTCGATGGAATAAAAAGCCTGCTCAACCGTCAACGGGTCGAGCAGCGCTGTGGCGCGGTCGCCCCGCGCAAAAGCGACAAATTGAACGAATTCGAATCAAAAAGGATTGCACATGATTACCGGAACGCTCCTTGACGACGAAATCGAAGGCACGGCGGCGTCGGAATTGATTGACGGCCTTGCCGGCGACGATGAACTTCGCGGTCGCGGCGGGGCTGACACGATCCTCGGCGGGCTCGGTCTCGACAAGCTCAAGGGAGACGGCGGCAATGATCTCCTCGACGGCGGCGATGGCGACGACGACCTCAATGGCGATGACGGCGACGACAGCCTGCTCGGGGCGCTCGGCGCTGACGATCTCACCGGCGATATCGGCAATGACGTTCTCGACGGCGGCGCCGGCTCGGACAAGCTGGAAGGCGAGCTCGGCGACGACACGATGACCGGCGGCGCCGATGGCGACGAGTTTGAAATCGACGACCTCGATTTCGGCGATGACGTCGTCACCGATTTCAGCGCCGGCGACTGGATCGATTTCGAAGAGTCGGGCCTCGTCACGTCGAACTGGAGCGTCGCGCAGAACGGCGCGAATGCGATTCTATCCAACACGCTCAATGGTTCAACGATCACGCTGCAGGGCGTCGATGCGGCCGACATCGTCATCGGCAATCAAGAAATCTACCTGGTGACCGGCGGCGGTCAGACGGGCGGCGCTGGCGACGATGCGCTGCAGGGCGGGCCCGGTGCCGATTCCATGACGGGCGCCGCGGGCGACGATTTCCTCAAGGGCCGCGCCGGCGCCGACACGCTCGACGGCGGGGACGGGAACGACACGCTGAAGGGCGATGAAGACAATGACAGCCTGATCGGCGGCGCCGGAAACGACTCGATGGAGGGCGATCTCGGCGACGACGTCCTGGATGGCGGCGACGGCGCGGACAAGCTCGAAGGATCGGAAGGCGACGACACGATGACCGGCGGCGCCGGCCCCGACAAATTCGACTTCGACGATACGGACGATTTCGGCAATGACGTCGTGACGGACTTCGCCGTCGAGGACGAGCTCGATTTCGACGACACGATTTTCGACATGAACGCCTTCACATTCACGCAGAACGGCGCGGACGCGGTCGTCACCTACACGCCCTCCGGCGCGACCATCGCGCTGCAAAACGTCAATGCGTCGGACCTCTTCGTCGACGACGACGATATCCGCATGTTCACGGCGGGCGGCGGGTCGACATCCGGATCAGGCTTTGACGATTCGATCGTCGGCAACACCGGCGACGATTCAATCGGCGGCGGGTCGGGCGACGATTCGCTCAGCGGCAATGACGGCGAAGACACGATCAGCGGCGGCGACGGCCGGGATTATCTTGAAGGCGACGCCGGAGACGACACCATTTCCGGCAGCGACTCGAGCGACACGCTTTCCGGCGGCGATGGAAACGATTTGCTCGTTTCCGGCCAGGGCGGCGACAGCAATGACGGCGGGCTTGGCGATGATTCAATCGACGGCGGCGCGGGCGATGATTCGCTTTCCGGCGGCGCCGATCGCGACAGCCTGTTCGGCGGAACGCGCAACGACTCCCTGTCAGGAGACAACGGCAATGACACGCTGTCCGGCGGATCCGGCCGCGACATTGAAGACGGCGGCAAGGGCTATGACTTCATTCTCGGCGGCGATGACGGCGACACCTTGCTCGGCGGCGATCTCAAGGACACGCTCTCCGGCGACAACGGCAATGACGTCCTGTCCGGCGGCGTCGACGACGACAGATTAGTCGGCGGATCCGGGCGCGACAGCTGCAGCGGCGGCGGCGGCCATGACTCCGTGGACGGAAGCGCCGGCGACGACGTTCTCGGCGGCGGCTCCGGATTCGACTATCTTGTCGGCGGAACCGGCGCGGATACGCTTTCGGGCGGCGACGGCAATGACAAGCTCCTCGGCGGCTCGGAGGCCGACGCCTTCGTCTTCGCGATCGGCGACGACCAGGACCAGATCCGCGACTTTGACGTCAATGCGGGCGACGTTATCAAACTCCTTGGCTTCGGCGC
The DNA here is from genome assembly GCA_902826095.1 of uncultured Alphaproteobacteria bacterium. Taxonomy (GTDB): domain Bacteria; phylum Pseudomonadota; class Alphaproteobacteria; order Caulobacterales; family Parvularculaceae; genus Amphiplicatus. The sequence continues at coordinate 39,982 of CADEDN010000018.1, forward strand.
GGCGTTCGACAGCTTTGGCGAAGTGCTCGCCGCCGCGAGCGACAATGGCGTCGACACGACGATCAATTTCGGCAATGGCGACATCATCGTCATGAAAGGCGTCGTTGTCGCCGATCTTTCGGTGAACGACTTCATATTCGGGTAGTCGCGCCCGGAGTTGTCGGTTTTGGGCCCGCCGACATCGGCGGGCCCTTTTTTTGTTGCGCTGCAATGAGGAATTTTTTGATCGCCCGCCGCCCGGATTTTGCTATTTGAAGCGGCGCGATTGTGTTCCAATCGTATCGGAGGCGGCGCAAGCCGCTGCGAGCATGCAAATGGGAGCAGTGTGATGACGAATTATAGCGAGACCGTCAGCGGCGACATTTCAAACAACCGGCTCGCGACGACAGGGCTCGCGCTGACGCTCGGATCGAACACCGTGACGTCGAGCCAGTCGAGCGCCGACGATGATTTCTTCACCATCACCATTCCAGCCGGGCACAAGCTCAGCCAGATCATTTTGGTTTCCTACAGCGCCGCCGATCTCGCCTTTCTCGCAATACAGGCGGGCGGGACGTTCACGGAGAATCCCGCGGCGCCCAATGTCGGCAATATTCTTGGCGCGGTTCACTACGGACCGACGCTGGTCGGGACGAATATTCTTGACAATATGGGCGTCTTCCCAGGGACGATCGGCTTTACGCCGCCGCTAACCGGATCGACCTACACATTCTGGTTCAACCAGACGTCGGCCGCGACAACGACCGTCAGCGTCAATTTCATCGTTGAAGCAATCGCGACAAACGGCGCGGATTCAATCGATGGCGGCGCCGCGGCCGACACGATTTCAGCGCTTGACGGGAACGATACGGTGCGCGGCGCAGGCGGCGCCGATTCGCTCTCGGGCGACAATGGCGCAGATCAATTGTTCGGCGACGCCGGCAACGACACCATGAGAGGCGGCGCGGGCGTAGACACGCTGCGCGGCGGCGACGACAATGACAGCCTCTTCGGCGACGCCCAGGCGGACACGGTCTTTGGCGACAGCGGCGACGACACCATTGATAGCGGAACCGGGAACGACGTTGTCGACGGCGGCGGACAAAAAGACAGAATTTTCACGGGTTCCGGGTTCGACTCTCTGATCGGCGGCGGCGGCAATGATACGCTGCAGGGCGGGAATGACAACGACACCATGCTGGGCGGCGCGGCATTCGACGTGCTCGAAGGCGGCGACGGGAACGACAGCCTTGCGGGCGGGGATTCCAACGACGTGATCTTCGGCGGCGTCGGCAATGACACAATCGTCTTCAATCTCGGCGACGATACGGACACGATCCGTGACTTCACGGCGGGCGCGGGCGTCGGCGACGTCATCCGGCTCGTCGGCTTCGGCGCGGCGTTCAACACGTTCGCGGAGATTCTCGCCGCCGCGACCGACAACGGCGTTCATACGACGATCAATTTCGGCGGCGGCGATGTCCTCGTCCTGAGGGGCGTTCTGGTCAGTCAGCTCGCTGCGGATGATTTCACCTTCGGGTGATCGAGTCGCAGGACCGCGGCCCGGCCTGTTTTAGTTAATGGAGCGGGCGCCATGGGCGGCGGCGCCGCCGCTTTTTTGGCGCAATCGCGCCTGAAATCCGCACAATTTTAGCATGTACTGGGGGTAGTCGCAGTTGGCGGCCGCCATTATTCTGCCGGCCTCATTTGACGACGCCAACAGGGGAGATTGACCCGGCATGTTCACGGTTTCGGTCGGCGCTACGGGCGGTATCGCCCAATCCACGGTCAACACGATTATCGCCATCACGCAGGCGGCGGCCAATTATTGGGGCCGTTACATCGATCACAGCCAGGCCTCGATCGATATCAAGATCGACTTTGTGGAGCTCGGGCCTGACACGCTGGCGCAGGCGGGAACTGACTATTATTTCGCCTATAGTTCCGGCGGGCTCGATTTCTATGACCCGGCGACGGTGATCGAACTCGTCACCGGGATCGACGAAAACGGATCGGCGCCGGACATTCCGGTCGAGATTGATGTCACCACCGTCACCGGGAACGAATTCAATCTCGGCGGCCTCGTCGACGGCGTGTCGACCGGCGGCGCCGGATTTGATCTGTGGACCGTGCTTGTTCACGAAATCGCTCATGGTCTCGGCCTGTTGACGTTCCTCGATTTGCCGGGAATCGACCGCACGTCATTTGACCAATATGTCACGCAAAGCGGCGGGACCTATTATTTTGACGGACCAGATCCGAATTTCGGACCGATCCAGCTTGACGACGGAATCGCGCATCTTGCGACCGGGCTCAACAGCATTTTAAGTCCGACCATCAGTTCGGGCTTCGCCCGCTATCTCACCGCGCAGGATGTCTCGATTTTCGGCGACATCAGCGTGCCGCTGAAACGGCCGACAGCGGGCAATGATGAATTGTCGAGCTTCGGCACGACGTCTAATTCTGCAAGCGCGAACCCGGATCTGCATGGGCTCGGCGGCCATGACACCATCATCGGCCTGCCGACGAAAGACCGGCTTTTCGGCGATGACGGAAACGACAATCTCTATGGCAGCCATGGCGATGACTTGCTTGACGGCGGGGAGGGCGCCGACACGTTGAAAGGCGATGTCGGCGCCGACACGCTGAATGGCGGGAATGGCGTTGACGCTGTCGACTATAGCGCCGGAACCGGCGCCGTCAGCGTCGATCTGGCCAGCGGCGCGGGCGGCGGCGGCACCTTTGGCGCTGACACCTATGTCTCGATCGAAACAGTCATTGGAACAGGCTTTGGCGATACGGTCGTCGGCTCGCTCGCCGCCGATTCCCTGTTCGGCGGCGCGGGCGGCGATCAGCTTTCCGGCAATAATGGCAATGACACGTTGAACGGCGGCGACAATAACGACACGCTGGCGGGACAGGTTGGTAACGACCTTCTGCTTGGCGGCTCGGGCAACGACTCGATCGCCGGCGGGGATGATATCGATTCAGCCGATGGCGGCGCCGGACATGACACGATCGACGGCGGCGCCAGCGGTGACGCCCTCACCGGCGCCGCCGGGAATGACTCGCTGATCGGCGTTCAAGGCGACGATACGCTGGCGGGCGACGCCGGAAGCGACACGCTCGCCGGCGGCGACGGCGCTGACAGTCTTCTTGGCGGCGACAATGGCGACTCCCTCGACGGCGGATTGCTGAACGACACTGCGCGTGGCGGCGCCGGCGCCGACACCGTGCGCGGCGGCGAAGGAAATGACAGCCTTTTCGGCGACTCTCAAAGCGACCAGGTTTTCGGCGACGCCGGCGACGACGTCATTGACGCCGGGACCGGCGACGACACGGTCGACGGCGGCACGCAGAAGGATCGCATCTTCAGCGGTTCCGGGGCGGATTCGCTCGCTGGCGGCGGCGGCAACGACATCCTGCAGGGCGGCAACGACGCTGACACGCTGCTCGGCGGCGCGGCGTTCGACGTGCTGGAAGGCGGCGACGGCGACGACAGCCTCGCCGGCGGCGACTCGAACGACGTCATTTTCGGCAACGCCGGAAACGACACGATCCTCTTCAATCTCGGCGACGATGTGGACACGATCCGGGACTTCACCGAAGGCGCGGGCCTCGGCGACGTAATCCGCCTTGTCGGCTTCGGCGCGGCCTTCGATAGTTTTGCGGAGGTTCTCGCCGCGGCTACGGACGACGGCCTCCACACCACGATCAATCTCGGCGGCGGCGACGTGCTGATCCTTCGCGGCGTGCTTGTGAGCCAGCTTGCGGCGGATGATTTCACCTTCGGCTGAGCGCTGACAGCCTGCCAATGCGGCGCTGCGGCCTTAGGATAGAGCTAATGCCGCGGCGCCTGTTTGTGCCGGTCGAATAGCGGCCCGGAAAACAACCGATCGTGGGCTTGCGGCCCTATCGTCCGGCCTGCTTTGTGGTAGCCTGACGGCGCGAGGCGAATTCGCCGCGACGACACAACTTATTGGCGTCGACGCGGCGAATCCGGAGCGGCTTGCGATCATTCAACCGCATACGGATCAAGCCGCGCATTGAAGCGTATTGCGCAGGGGCGATCAATGGCGGACATCACTGGCACGATCGGAAATGATTCATTGCCCGGCACCTCCGTCGACGACACGATCAGGGGTCTTGACGGCAACGACACGATCGAAGGGCTTGACGGAAACGACAGTCTCGACGCCGGCAACGGATTTGACAGCGTCACCGGCGGATTAGGCGCCGACACGATCATCGGCTTCGGCAACAACGACACGCTTTTCGGCGAGGAGGGCGACGATTCAATCCTTGGCGGCGGCGGCCGCGATTCCGCCGATGGCGGCGTCGGATTTGACTGGCTCGAAGGCGGCGGCGGCGACGACACCCTTTCCGGCGGGGCGGACAATGATGTCGTCGGCGGCGGCGCCGGCAATGATCGGCTGTTCGGCGGTCTCGGCAATGACACGCTTGTCGCGAGCGGGGGCAGGGACACGGTCGACGGCGGCGACGGTGACGATTCAATCGACGCTGGCAATGACGGTCTTGCGGATTCAATCATCGGCGGGCTAGGCAATGACACGATCTCTCGATTTGGGCGCGGCGGCGACACCGCGGACGCTGGCGACGGCGACGATTTTGTTTTTGTCGATCTGATCGACAGCTCTGTTTCAACGCTGACGCTCGGCGCTGGGGCCGACACCGTTCAACTGCGCGTCAGCGCGACGACAGGCCGCGTTGTAATCACAGACTTTCAGGCAGCTCCAGGCGGCGATCTTGTCAACCTTGCCGGCGTGCTGACCGCGCTGTCGGTTTGGGATGGAACGTCGAACCCATTCCTCGCCACGCAAGGCTTCCTGCGCCTGCGGCAGGACGGCGCCGATGTCGTTTTCGACGTCGACATCAATGGCGGCGGCGACGCCTTCATTGAGAAGGCGCGGTTTCAGAGCACGCTGCTCCAGGACTTTGAAGGCGCCTTCACGCCGGCCTTTTCCGTCAGCCCGCCGGCGATCGGCGGGGATCGGGCGATCGTCGTCGCGCCGGGCGGCTCGGCGGTCATTACGCCGGCGGATCTCGTCGAAAATGATCCCGACGATTCCGGCGCGGCGCTGACGTGGACGGCCTCGAACGTCGTCGGCGGGCATCTGGCGCTCGCCGGCGCGCCTGGCGTCGCCATAACGATCTTCAGCAACGCCGACCTTGAAGCCGGCAACGTTTTGTTCGTGCACGATGGTTCTCCGGCGAGGACGGGCGGCTTCGAAATCGTGCTGACGGACGACAGCGGCGGAACATCGGGCGCGCCGCAGACCGTGACGGCGACCTTCAATACCGCGCCACTCGCCGCCGACGATTCGTTCGCTGGATCGGAGGATTCGCCTTCGATCGCCGGCAATCTGCTCGCGGACAACGGCGCCGGCGCTGATGCGGACGCTGAGAGCGACGCACTTGTCGTCTCCGCGGTGAACGGTCTGCCGGCGAGCGTCGGCGCGCAGGTGACGCTCGCCTCCGGCGCGCTGCTGACGGTCAACGCGGATGGAACGTTCAGTTACGACCCGAACGGCCAGTTCGATCATCTCGGCGAGGGCGCATCCGACGTCGACGCCTTCGTCTACACGATATCGGACGGCTTTGGCGGGTTTTCGAGCGCGACGGTCAGCTTTTCGCTGGCGGGCGTCAATGATGCGCCGGTCGCGAAAGATGACGCCGTCGGAACCGACGAGAATACCGCGCTTCTCGGCGATGCGTTCGCCGACAATGGTCAGGGCCTCGACGCCGATGTCGACGACGGTGATGCGATTTCGGTGACGGCCGTCAACGGCCAGAGCGCGAATGTCGGGACGCAGATCGCGCTTGCGTCAGGCGCGCTGCTGACATTGAACGCCGACGGAACCTTCGCATACGATCCAAACGGCGCGTTCAATAGCCTCGGGCAAGGTCAGCTCGGCGCCGACAGCTTCACTTATGAAATATCGGATGGGCATGGCGGCGTCAGCAGCGCGACGGTCGCGGTGACGATCACGGGGTTGGCGCCGATCGCGACGGCGGGGCCCGATTTGCTGATCGGCTCTTCAAGCGCGGACACAATCGACGGGCTTGCCGGCGACGACACCATCAACGGGCTTGCGCTCGGCGATCAGCTGTTCGGCAACGCCGGCGATGATGTCATCGACGGCGGCGAAGGCAGCGACAACATCGATGGCGGCGACGGCGCGGATCTCATTCTCGGGCAGTCCGGCCGTGACACTGTCGCAGGGGGAATCGGCAATGACTCGATCGACGCCTCGGCGGGCGATGATTCCCTTGACGGCGGCGCCAATAATGACTCGCTTGTCGGCGGGACCGGCATTGACAGACTTGTCGGCAACAACGGCAATGACACGATCCAGGGCGGCCTCGATAGCGACACCATTCTCGGCGGCAAAGGTTTTGACTATCTGCTCGGCCAGGATGGCGCGGATTCAATCGAAGGCGGCGAACTGGCGGACACCCTTAGCGGCGGCAACCAGAATGACATTTTGCGCGGCGGCGCGGAGAATGATTTGATCTTCGGCAATGCGCAGCGAGACCTGATCTTTGGCGACGACGGCGATGACATCATTGACGCCGGAACCGGCGATGACACGGTCGACGGCGGCGGCCAGAAGGACAGGATTTTCGGCGGTTCCGGCGCCGACTCGATCATCGGCGGCGGCGGCAACGACATTCTGCAGGGCGGCAACGACGCTGACACGCTGCTCGGCGGCGCGGCGTTTGACGTGCTTGAAGGCGGCGACGGCGATGACAGCCTCGCGGGCGGGGATTCCAACGACGTCATTTTCGGAAACGCCGGCAACGACACGATCGTCTTCAATCTCGGCGACGATACGGACACGGTTCGCGACTTCACGGCGGGCGCTGGCGTTGGTGACGTGATCCGCCTTGTCGGCTTCGGCGCCGCCTTTGATACGTTTGCGGAGGTTCTCGCCGCCGCGACGGACGACGGCCTTCACACGACGATCAATCTCGGCGGCGGGGATGTCCTCATCCTCCGCGGCGTCCTCGTCAGCCAGCTCGCGGCCGACGATTTCATCTACGGCTGAGCCGCTTACAGACCAATGAAGAAACGCCCGCGCCCAAAGCGCGGGCGTTTCGCGTTTGCGAAGCCGCCACCCTGACGCTCGCCGCACAATCGTCAGTTGTCGAACGGGCCGATGGGCGCAGCCGCCGCGCCGGCGAGCGCCCCCAGAATGTGACCTTGGTCATTCCGGCGGCCGATTGCCCGTGACGGGTCCATCGGCCGAGGCTAGCATAAGGCGATGCTGGCGAACGCCTCATGGCCGCCGGCGATGATGGGCGCCGCTTGTGAGCGCCCCGCCAGAAAGGAAGTCCCAATGGCGACTGTCAGTTTCATAAACCTGGATCAGAATCTCGACATTACGGACAATGCCTCCGCCGCCTTCGCGAGCGGCGATTTGGCAAGTTCAACGACGTTTTCTTACATCACGACCGGCGGCGACGACTGGGACATCTTCGGATCGGGATTTGCCTATTCGGGCGGCCTGCCGACCGGCGGCACGATTACCGGCCTTCAACTCGATCTCGACAACGATCTATTCGGCCTGCCCGAAATCGTTGTCACCGGCCTTTCGATCGCCGCGACGTCGCTCGGGGTCGGCGTCGGAACCGCTGACCAGCAGCGCGACGCCTTCTGGGCGGCTGTCCTCGGCGGCGCGGACACGATCAATTTCACGATGGTCGATTACAGTCGAACCTTCTTCTTCGCCGGCGACGGCGCCAATGTCAGTGACGGCGCCTTGCATGTCGGCGCCGCGGACAATCTTGTCGATGGCGGGGCCGCCCTGACGGATTTCACAGCATGGATCGCCGGCGACTATTTCACGATCATCAGCGGCGGCGCGGTTGGCGGCGATGACACGATCTCAGTGGGCGCGTTTGCACTTGCCGGGGATTTCATTAGTATAGGGACAACGGGCGTCGGCGGCGACGACATCATTCGTCCGCTTCATCTGGCTGACAATTCCTCGGTGCCATTCCTGATTTCGGCCGGCGACGCCTGGCTATCGAGCGGTACGCTTTTCGGGGGCAATGATGTCATTGACCTGCGCCTCGTCGATATGACCGGCGTTACGGATGTTCCCCTGCTATATGGGGACGTGAAGGCGGGGGGGCTGGTCGTAATCGGCGGCAACGACACGATTCACGGGTCATCGCATGCGGACGGCATCTATGGCGACGCCGAATTCGTAAGCGGCTATCTGGAAGGCGGCAAGGACCGCCTGTTCGGCTATGGCGGAAATGACAACATTTTCGGCAATAGCGGCCGCGACCAGCTTTACGGCGGGGACGGCGACGACTTGCTTGACGGCGGGCTTGACGGCGACATCATCGACGGCGGCGCCGGCAATGACTCGATGATCGGCGACACCGGCAATGATTCAATGCTCGGCGGCGACGGCAATGACACGATGATCGCAGGGTCGGGCTCCGACACGGTCGACGGCGGCACGGGCGACGATGTCTCGGACGCCGGCGCCGGCGTCGACAATATGAAAGGCGGCAACGGCAAGGACAGCCTGTTCGGCGGGACCGGAAGCGACTCAATCGACGGCGGGATCGGCAACGACACACTCTCGGGCGGCGACAACAGTGATGCGATTTTCGGCGGCGCCGGCTTTGACGTCCTGACCGGCGGCAACGACAACGACTATCTAGACGGCGGCGCCGACAATGACCAACTCTACGGAAATTCCGGCGTCGACACGTTCAACTTCCAGGCCGGCTACGGAACGGACACGATCCGCGACTTTGTCGCCGGCGCGGGCTTGAACGACTTCATTCGCCTGCAGCTCGGAACGGCGTTCGACAGCTTCGCCGAAGTGCTGGCGCGCGCAACCGACAACGGCGTCGACACGACCATCACGCTCGGCGGCGGCGACGTGATCGTGCTGAAGGGAGTGCTCGTCAGCCAGCTCAACGCGGATGATTTCACCTTCGGATAGGCGCATCTATCCTTGCTGACGACGAAAGGCCCGCCCCGAAGGCGGGCCTTATTCAGTATACGGAATAATGCGATTTTCGCGCGGCGCGGGAAATTGGCGCGCGCTCTTCCCTATCTTCGCGAAAACGCCTTAAGCTGATGATTTCAAAGGCAAACAAAATTCCATCCTACACCTTGACTGGGCCTTTATGATCGAAGGGTTCGCGATCGCCGACGGCGGTCCCGGGCGGCCCCGCTTTCCGGAAGGCGGGGTCTGTCGCGTAACAAACGGAGCCCCTCATGAGTCAATCGCCTCGCCTTGGACTTTCCTACATCCTTCCCCAACAGGCGCAAAAGCACGTCAGCGCCAATGAAAGTTTTCGCCGGCTCGACGCGCTCGTTCAGTTGAGCGTCAAATCGGCCTCGCTCGCCGCCGAGCCTGCGGCGCCGGCCGAGGGCGACGCCTATATCCTGCCGGCTGGTCCGACGGGCGCCGCCTGGGGCGGCATGGACCAGCATTCGGTCGCCGCCTACCAGGACGCGCAGTGGATCGAGTTCCAGCCGCGCAAGGGCTGGCGCGCTTTCGTCGAGACGCTCGGCGCCGCGCGCGTCTTTGACGGCTCTGGCTGGGTCGCGGAGGGCGCGGCCGGCGGCCCGGCGAACTTTGCGACGCTCGGTGTCAATACGAATGCCGACGCGACGAACAAACTCGCCGTCAAATCGAACGCCGCGCTGCTTAGTCATGATGACGTGACGCCCGGAACCGGCGACGCGCGGTTCGTCATCAACAAAAGCGCTGCGGCGAAGACCGCGAGCGCGGTCTTTCAGAACAATTTTTCCGGGCGCGCCGAATTCGGCCTTAACGGCAATGACGATTTTTCGCTGAAGGTGAGCGCCGACGGCGCGGCGTGGACGAATGCGCTGACCGTCAAGCCGGACGGCAAGGTCGGCGTCAACACGACGGCCCCGGCGGCGCCGTTTGAACTCCATGTCGACGGCGGGGCGACCAGCGCGACGCTGATTTCCTCGGACGACCTTGTCATCACCAAGGAAAGCGGACCGCCTTCGTTCGCGGGCATTGTCGCCAGCGCCGGGGCCGCCGACCGGATGGTGTTCAAGGGAACGAAGGCGCGTGGCACGCTGGCGGCGCCGACGGCGGCGGCGTCCGGCGACTCGGTGTTCTCGCTGCTTGGCGCTGTCTATGACGGCGCGATTACGCGCGGAACGGCGAGTATTGAAATGCGCGTCGACGGCGCCGTATCGTCCGGCGTTGCGCCGCAGCGGATCGAATTTCTGACGGGAACAGCGGCGACCCGTTCCGAGCGCATGCGGATCACCGCCGCCGGCGATGTCGGCATCGGCGTCGCGGCGCCGTCCGCCAAACTCGACGTCGACGGTCCGGTCAAGGTCAAGAGCTACCTGAAAACCGCCCTGCCGTCCGCTTCGGGGAGCGGCGCCGGGGCGGTCATTTACGTCTCGAACGAAGCAGGCGGCGCCGTCATCGCCTTTTCCGACGGGTCAAGCTGGCGACGGGTGACCGATCGGGCCGTGGTGAGTTGAACGTGAAAAAGCGCAGTTGCTCCAGACGGCTAACGGGCAATTATGGCGCGGCGCTCGAGCAATCGGCCGCCGCCGCCGGCTCCCTCGCCCGGTTGCGCTCAAAAATTGAGGAGATTCAACGAGCTAAATCCGCGCCTCGGAGTGAGACAGGGCACACTTGCTCAGATAATGTTAGTATAGTTTTGGTAACCGAAACCGCAATGCGCCCGAGGAACCGGCTAGCGTGAAGAACGATCTGAAATTGACCGGCGACCTGCGCGTCGGCGTTGACGCCGCGAAGCCCTTGATCATGCGCGCCGCGATTTTCAGCGCGGCGGTCAATCTCTTGATGCTGACTGGCCCTCTCTACATGCTTCAGCTCTATGACAGGGTGCTGGCGAGCCGGAGCATGCCGACGCTCGCGGTGCTGACCTTGCTGATCGTCGGGCTCTATCTGGCGATGGGCGTCCTCGATTTCGTCCGCACAGCCCTCGTCGCCCGCTCGGCGGCTCGATTTGACGCAAAGCTCAGCGACGCCGCCTTCAATGCGGCGGTCGAGGGCGCCAAATATTCCGGCGGCCAGGCCGGCGACACGCCGCTGAAAGATCTGCGGACGATACGCCAGGCGTTTGGATCGTCCGCGATCATTGCGTTCTTCGACGCGCCGTTCGCGCCGCTCTACCTGTTGCTCGTCTTCCTGCTGCATTGGGCGCTCGGCCTGACGGCGCTCGTCGGCGCCGGCGCGCTGATCGCGCTCGCCGTTCTTAACGAGCGCGCTTCGCGCAAGGCGCTTGCGTCGGCATTGGAAGCCGGGACCGCCGGCGACGCCGCCATGGCCGCCATTTTGCGCAACGCCGCGGCGACCGATGCGATGGGCATGCGCGGCGCGCTGCGGGATGTCTGGCAAACGCATACTTCAAAGGCGCAGATGTCGAACGCTGACGCTGGCGACGTCATCAACACCTATGGCGCCGCGACAAAAGCGGGCCGGATGCTGTTGCAGTCCTTGATCCTCGGCGTCGGCGCGCTCCTCGTCATCGGGCAAGCGACGACGCCTGGCGTGATGATCGCCGCGTCCATCATCACCGGCCGGGCGCTCGCGCCAATTGAACAGTCGATCGGTCAATGGCGGCTGATCGGCTCGGCGATCACCGCCTGGAAGCGGCTAGAAAAATTCCTCGCCTCCGCGCCGAAGCAATCGGAGAAAATCTCGCTGCCGGCGCCAAAAGGACACCTCAAGGTCGACCGCGTCTATGTGCAGCCGGCGCTCGCCAAGAAGCCGATCGTGAAAGGCGTCAGCCTTGAATTGAAGCCCGGCGAAGCGCTCGGGATCGTCGGGCCGTCCGGCGCCGGGAAGTCGACGCTGGCGCGGGCGATGGTCGGCGTCGAACGGGTCGTCTCTGGCGAGATCAGGCTCGACGGCGCCGATCTCATCAGCTGGGATCGCGACGAAGTCGGCCGCTATGTCGGCTATTTGCCGCAGGAAGCGGAACTCTTCGCCGGCGCCGTGAAACAGAATATCGCAAGGTTCGACAAATCGGCGACGGACGAGGAAATTATCGCCGCAGCGCAGGCGGCCGGCGCGATGCAGATGATCCTCAGCCTTCCGGACGGCTTTGAAACGGAAATCGGCGAGCGCGGCCAGCGCCTGTCGGTCGGCCAGCGTCAGCGCATCGGCCTTGCGCGCGCGCTCTTCCGCGACCCGGTTCTGGTCGTTCTGGATGAGCCGAACTCAAACCTCGACGCTGACGGCGACATCGCGCTTTCAAACGCCATTCTCGCCGCCAAGAAACGCGGCGCCGCGGTCGTCATTGTCGCGCACCGGCCGAGCGCCATCCAGCATGTCGATCGACTGCTGATGTTGCAGGACGGCGAGCCGCGCGCCTATGGTCCGCGCGACGAAGTGCTTGCCAAGATCGCGCCCGGCGTTTCGGCGATCGGCGCCGCAAGGAAGCAATTGGAAACGGAATCCCATGTTGTCGCCTCCCGCTCCAATTGAACAAAAGCCGCCGCCGCGCGCTGACGCCGTCATCGACGGGCGCGCCGATGATGCCGGCCGCTTCACCCGCATGGGCTGGGTGTGGGCGGCCGCGGTGTTCGGCGGGCTCTTGCTGTGGTCGATCCTGGCGCCGATCAACAGCGCCGTCATCGCGCCCGGACAGCTCTCCGTTGAAACGAACCGCAAGACGATCCAGCATCTCGAAGGCGGCGTCATTCGCAAAATCCATGTGAAAGAGGGGCAGGCGGTCAAAGCCGGCGCCTTGCTGATCGAACTTGACGACACGGTGACGCGCTCGAATGTCGACCTCCTGACGGCGCAGCTCGCCGAAGGCGTCGCGCGGCTCGCCCGCCTTTACGCCGAACGCGACGGACTTCCGGAGATCCCGGAAGACTCGCTCGCCTTCAAGCTCGCCATGAGCGATATCGATTATTCCGCCAATCTCGAGAGCCAGAAGGGCCTGTTGACCGCGCGCGAGGCGACAAAGACGACGCAGATCGCGCTTCTTGGAGAACGCATGGTTCAGCAGACGAAACGAATGGAAGGGTACCAGACCCAGCTGAAGTCGCTGCGCGCGCAATCGCGCCTCATCGGCGAGGAGCTTGACGGCGTCAAGCGGCTCAACGCCGAAGGTTTCGCGCCGATGACGCGGGTTCGCGAGCTCGAACGCGCCAAGGAGGCGATTTTGGGCCAGCAGGGCCAGTTGACGGCGGCGAGCGCGGAATCGGAGAGCGTCATTTCCGAAGCCAAGCTTGAAGTCGAAAGGCTGAAACAGGAATCCCGCGAAGATGCGATTTCAGAATCGCAGGATCTCGAAGTCCAGATCGCCGGCCTCACCGAGCGGCGGACGGCGGCGCTCGACGCGCTGCGGCGCTCCGAAATCCGCGCGCCGGAAAACGGCGTCGTTCTCGGCCTCATCGTCCATACGGTCGGCGGCGTCATCACGCCGGGATCGCCGGTCATGGATATCGTGCCGGAAGGCGACAGCCTTCTTGTCGCCGCGCGCATCGCGCCGCGCGATGTCGACAAGGTGAAGCCAGGGCAGGAGGCGGTGATGCGTTTTTCCGCGCTCAACATGCGAACGACGCCGGAAGCGATCGGCTCGGTGCGGCAGGTGTCGGCGGACAATCTGGTCGACAAGCAGTCGGGAATTCCCTATTTCCTGGTGCTGATCGATCTGCCGTCGGCCGAGAAATTGAAGCCGATCCTGAAAGGTCAGATATTGCAGCCGGGAATGCCCGTCGAAAGCTTCATCCAGACCGGCGCGCGGCCGGCGATCAGCTATCTGCTAAAGCCGCTGACCGACGCCTTCTCGCGATCGATGAGGGAAGAGTGACGGCTGCGCTCGCGCAAATACTTGTCATCCCGCGCGCGCCGCGTTCCGGGTCATCCCGTGCGCGGCGCAGCGCGCAGCGGTGCGCTGCAGGTCGATCGCATGCGATCGACGGACCCCGTGAGATATCTGCGCCATCGCCGCTCGGGATCCCGCGTCTGCGCAGCGACACAGTGTGTTGCAGCGCGCGCGGGATGACGAAGGCCGCCGCGCCGGGCGTTCACGCAGGCCGCCTCTGATGCGAATCCTCTTTCTGCACGACAATTTCCCGGCGCAGTTCGGGCCGATCGGCGACTATCTCGCGAAAAAAGGCTGGGACGTCACCTTCGGCACGCAGCGCGAAGGCGCCAAATCCGCGCATATCAAGATTTTCAATTACAAGCCGCATCGCGCGGTGACTAAGGGCGTCCACCCCTATGCGGGGACGTTTGAAAAGGCGGCGATCAACGGGCAGGCCGCCGCGCGCGCCTGTCTTGCGCTGAAGGCGAAGGGCTATTCCCCGGACGTCATGATGGCGCATTCCGGCTGGGGCCCTGGAATGTACCTGAAAGATGTCTGGCCGGACGCGCGTTATCTTGGATATTTCGAATGGTATTATCAGCCTGTCGGGCCGGACGTCGCTTTCCTGTCCGGCGAAGACCGGCAGAACGAGGATCAGCTGCTCCGCACACGCGGTCGCAACGCGCCGATCCTTCTTGATCTTGCCGCCTGCGATTACGGGCTCGTGCCGACCAACTATCAGAAGAGCCAGTTTCCGCCGATCATCGACGAAAAACTGAAGGTCCTGCATGACGGCGTCGACGCCGATATATATGCGCCAAAGCCGGGCGCGCGGCTCGTTCTTCCGGGGCTCGACCTTTCCGATGTCGACGAGCTTGTCACCTATGTCGCGCGCGGCATGGAGCCTTATCGCGGCTTCCCGCAATTCATGGCGGCGGCGGCCGAAGTCTTGCGGCGCCGGCCGAATGCGCATGTCGTCGTCGTCGGCGAGGACCGCGTCGCTTACGGCAAGAAGCTCGAGGAGGGCGACAGCTGGAAAAAGCGGATGCTCGCCCAGCACAGTTTCGACGGGAAGCGGCTGCATTTCACCGGCCTCATTCCGCGCGACCAGTATCTAAAGGTCCTGCAGGCGTCATCCGTACACGTCTACTTGACCGTGCCGTTCGTATTGTCGTGGTCGATGATGGAATCGATGAGCGCCGGCTGCGTCGTCTTGGGGTCTGACACTGATCCGGTCAGGGAGCTCATCGAAGACGGAAAGAACGGCGTCCTTGTCGACTTTCACAATGTGCAGCAGATCGCCCGCGCGATCGTCCGCATACTGGAAAACCCGGGGAAATACGCGCCCGTCCGCGCCGCCGCGCGAGAGACGATCGTTTCGCAGTACGCCGCCGCGGACATCTATGCGCGCAAGGAAAAGATGTTCGCGGGGGATTGATGCCAAGTTGCACCGGGTCCAACTCATTCGGCGAGGACCCCTTCTGCTGATGAAAGCGTCATCCCGGGCGCGCTGCAACACGTAGTGTTGCTGCGCAGACCCGGGACGGCGTGCGGCCGAGGGCCCGAAACTGCGCGGGATCCCGGGTCTGCGCAGCAGCGTTGCACGCTGCAGCGCATCCGGGATGACACGGTCTTCTCTTTTGAAGAGGTCCCGGAAACAGGAACGTCATGAGTCTTTTTCAATGCGATTTGGTATGAGTCGACGGCGTTCGGGCGACGCAAACATCCGGCCGCATCCCTCGTGAACGTATTCCTCCGCCTACGGTTGAATTTTCCACGCCGGCCGGATGAAGTGGCAAGTGTAGCCTTCCGGATATTTGTCGAGATAATCCTGGTGAAATTCCTCCCCGTTCCACCAGTCGCCGGCGGGAGCGACCTCGGTCACGACCTTGCCCGGCCAGCGCTTTGACGCGTCGATTTCGGCGATGATCTTTTCGGCCTGAAGTTTCTGATCGGCGTCGAGATAAAATATCGCCGAACGATATTGCGATCCGACGTCGTTCCCCTGGCGGTCTTTGGTCGTCGGGTCGTGGATCTGGAAGAAAAATTCGAGGAGGTTTCGGTATGAGGTTTTCGCGGGATCGAAAGTTATCCGGATCGATTCCGCATGGCCGGTCTTGCCGGTCTTCACCTGCTTGTAGTCGGCGTTCTTGAGCGCGCCGCCGGTATAACCGACTTCGGTGTCGACGACGCCCGGCAATTTGCGGATCAGATCCTCCATGCCCCAGAAGCAGCCGCCGGCGAGGATTGCGATTTGCGTATTTGGCATCATCTCCTCCTAATGGCCGGCGCCGAATTCGCGGCCGGCGAGATAGCGCTCGGCTTCGAGCGCCGCCATGCAGCCCATGCCGGCGGCGGTCACCGCCTGACGGTAAATGTCGTCGGTGACGTCGCCCGCGGCGTAAACGCCGGCAATGTCGGTCGCGACTGATCCGGGCTTCACGATCAGATAGCCGTTGTCTTTCATCGGCAGTTTGCCCGCGAAGAGCTCCGTCGCCGGCTTGTGGCCGATGGCGACGAAAACGCCGTCCGTTTTCAACTCCTTCGCGGCGCCGGTTTTCGCATGTTTCAGCCGAACGCCGGTGACGCCTGGCGGATTGTCCGTTCCGAGAATTTCGTCGACCTGATGATCCCAGATGATTTCGACGTTTTTCTTCGCGAACAGGCGGTCCTGCAGAATTTTCTCCGCGCGGAAATGGTCGCGGCGATGAACGATCGTCACTGACTTTGCGAGCCCCGACAGATAGAGCGCCTCTTCGACCGCCGTGTTGCCGCCGCCGATGACGACAACGTCTTTGCCGCGATAGAAAAATCCGTCGCAGGTGGCGCAGGCCGAAACGCCGAAGCCCTGAAATTTCTTTTCGGACGGCAGGCCGAGCCACTTCGCCTGCGCGCCGGTCGAAATGACAAGCGCGTCGGTCTCGTAAATCTCGCCGCTGTCGCCCTTCAGCCGGATCGGCTTTTTGGTGAAATCAACCTCGACAATGATGTCGCCGACAAATTCGGCGCCGACATGTTCGGCCTGCTTCTGCATTTGCTCCATCAGCCAAGGGCCCTGGATGACGTCGGCGAAGCCCGGGTAGTTCTCGACGTCGGTCGTAATCGTCATCTGCCCGCCAGGCTGCAATCCGTGCACGACGACCGGTTTTAATCCGGCGCGCGCGGCGTAGATGGCGGCGGTGAGACCGGCCGGGCCGGAACCGAGGATCAGCAGTCGGGTTTTCATGAGCGCCTCTGGAGTTCGACGCGATATGGCCGCTTCACCGGCGCTCGGCAAGGATCGCTCGCAAACGGTTGATCGGAATTCATCCAGATGGTAACATATGTTACTAACTTCCAGGAGACCCGCATGCGCAAATGGATCACCGCCTCCCGTATCGAGGGTGAAGCTTCCCGCCAGGCCCATGCCGACATGCCGGCCGGCACCTATGAGCGGGAAATCTCCAAGGAGGGTTTTTTCGGCCCCGCGGCGTTCATGCATCATAGGCGCCCGCCGACGGGGTGGTCGAATTTCGAAGGACCCTTGCGTCCGCGCGCTTTCAATCTCGCCGCGCTGAGCAGCGCGCCCGACAGTCCCTGGTCGGCGCCGGTCGTCCTCCATAATCATGCGACGCAATTGCGGTTCTGGAAGCTTGACCGGCCGATGCCGGCGCTCGCCCGCAATGGCGACGGCGACCAGATCCTGTTCGTGCACGCCGGCGATGGCGATCTATTCTGCGATTACGGCCATCTCGGATTTGAAGCGGGCGACTACATTGTCCTGCCGCGCGGCACGATGTGGCGCCTTGCGCCAAAGACGCGGGCGAGCATTTTGATGATCGAAGCGACGAATTCGCACTACACCCTGCCTGACAAAGGGCTTGTCGGACCGCACGCGATTTTCGATCCGGCGCTGTTCGACGCTCCGAAAATCAATGCGGAGTTCAAGGCGCATCAGGCGGAAGACAGCGAAACCCGCGTCGAGATCAAGAAGCGCGGCAAGGTGTCCATCGCGACCTATCCCTACAATCCGCTTGACGTTGTCGGCTGGCATGGCGAGCTGTCGCCGGTCAAGATCAACGTGAAGCATATTCGCCCGCTGATGAGCCATCGCTATCACGTGCCGCCCTCGGCGCATACGACGTTTCTGGCGGATCGATTTGTCATCTGCACTTTCGCGCCGCGCCCGTTCGAGACCGATCCCGGCGCGCTGAAAGTGCCGTTCTTCCACAACAACGATGATTACGACGAAGTCCTCTTTTATCACGCCGGCGACTTCTTCAGCCGCGACAATATCGACGCCGGCATGATGACGTTCCACCCATCAGGCTTCACGCACGGCCCTCACCCGAAGGCCTTGAAGAACATGCTGGCGCAGAAGAAGCCCGCGACCGACGAGTACGCCGTCATGATCGACACGCGCGATCCGCTGGAGATCGGCGAGGAGGCGGCTTCAGTTGAGTTCGCCGGTTATGTCGACAGCTGGAAATCACAAGCGGCTGCTGAATAGATCGGCGAATATCGGGCGAACGATCGGGGGAGGGCCGGTGGACAAAAGCGAGGCTCAATCAGTGCTAAGCGCTGCTATGGCGGCGTTCGAGAGCTTGTCCTATGACGAAGCCGCCGCCCGTGTCGGAGAGTCTGTCGCCTTGCAGCGGCGCGGACCATCCGGCGCCGATTACAATGTGGAAATCGAGATTCGGTGGGAACACAAGAAGGGCGGAGCGATTTTGATCCTCGGCGGCGTTGACGACGGCGGCGCAAGCGCGTTCAAGCCTTTGATGCGTGAAAAATATCTCGGCAACCCGAAAGAACAGAAAAAATCATGAAACTCGCCTCGCTGAAGCATGGCCGCGACGGGCGGCTCGTCATTGTTTCCGAAGACTTGACCCGCTGCACGGATGCGAGCCGGATTGCGCCGACCTTGCAGGCGGCGCTCGACGACTGGACGCACGCCGAGCCGCATCTGCGGGAGCTGTCGCAGAGCCTTGAGGTCGGCGCCGCGCCGGTCGAGCGGTTTCACGAACGGGAATGCGCGTCGCCGCTGCCGCGCGCCTATCAGTGGGCGGATGGTTCGGCCTATGTGAACCATGTCGAACTCGTCAGGAAAGCGCGCGGCGCCGACATGCCCGAAAGCTTCTGGACGGAGCCATTGATGTACCAGGGCGGGTCGGATTCCTTTCTCGGCCCGCGCGACGACATCGTTCTCGCCGAGGACCAAGGCTGGGGCGTCGACATGGAGGCGGAAATCGCCGTGATTGTCAGCGACACGCCGATGGGCGTCGGTCCGGCGGAGGCGTTGCAGTTCATTCGCCTTGTCATGCTCGTCAACGATGTGTCGCTGCGCGGCCTCATTCCCAACGAGTTGGCGAAGGGGTTTGGTTTTTTTCAGTCCAAACCCTCTTCCGCCTTCAGCCCTTGCGCGGTGACGCCGGATGCGTTGAGCCCGGATTGGCGCAACGGCAAGCTCTGCCTGCCGCTCCTTGTGGCGCTGAACGGCAAGCCCTTCGGCCGCGCCGACGCGGGCGTCGATATGACCTTCCATTTCGGTCAACTGATCGCGCACGCGGCCAAAACGCGCCCGCTCGCCGCCGGATCGATCATCGGCTCCGGAACCGTCTCGAATAAGCTGAACGGCGGGCCCGGCAAATTGATCGAAGACGGCGGGGCCGGTTACTCCTGCATCGCCGAACTCCGGATGATCGAGACGATCGCGGCAGGCGTGCCGAAGACGCCGTTCATGAAATTCGGCGATCGCGTCGAAATCGAAATGCTGAACGGCAAGGGCCGCTCGATCTTTGGGCGGATCGATCAGACCTTGCGGCGATACGAGCGCTGATCACGTCGCTTCGCCGCCAAATACCCGACGCCGGACGCCGAAGCGGTTGCGATCATACCCCAACTGATGTCGACGATTGCGATCGCCGCCGGGTAGCCGTCAAGAACCGCGAGATTGGTCAGATCGTAAGTCCCGTAGGCGAAGAGCCCGGCGAGGGCGCCCTTGCTGACCGCCTTCGATAATCCGCCGTCCGGGAGCGCTGGCGCGACGGCGAAATAGACGACGCCGGCGATGTAGCCTGCATAAAAGACCGTCGCCGCGACGACGTTCGGCTTATCGCGGATCAGGCCGTCGAGCTGTGAAAAATAGAAGTCTTTGGCGACGACGCCGAGCCAAACCGCGTCGAGCGCCAGAAATGAGATTGCGGCGGCGAAATAGGCGACTGCGTATCGCATCAGTCTTTCCGTGCTCGACATCGCCAGTCGATACGCGCCCGCCGCCGCGTCGGTTCAGTCCTGCGACAGACGCTGGCGCCATCCGCGCACGCGCAATAGGATGCTCGCTTTCTTGGGGCCTTTCTGGAGCCTTCGATGCCGAGCCTGCGCGCCCGATTGGTCAACCGCTATATCCGGTCGACGTTTCGCAAGATCTCGCTGCCGGACGTTGAGGCTGATTTCCTGCGGGAGAGAGTGGAACGGAGCGTATTGCCGTTCCTGCCGGCGGGCGTCGCCCGTGAAGAGATCACGACGCCGGCTAAAGGCGAGTGGCTTCATCCCGCGGTGATCGAGGCCGGCCGGACCATTCTCTACCTGCATGGCGGCGGTTATGTTTTTGGCTCGCCGCGCACCCACCGGCCGATCACCTATGGCCTTGCGCTTGCGGCTAAGGCGCCGGTTTTCTCGCTCGATTACCGCATGGCGCCGGAACATCCGTGCCCGGCCGCGATCGACGATGCGCTTGCGGGGTGGCGTTGGTTAATACAGTCAGGCGTTCACGCAGACGAAATCTATGTCGGCGGCGATTCAGCCGGGGGCGGGCTGGCGCTTGCGCTCCTTCAGTCGCTGCGGGACAGAGGCGAGGCGATGCCCGGCGGCGCCTTCCTTTATTCGCCATGGACGGATCTCGCCGCGCGCGGGCGATCGCTCAGCGAGAATTCGGAAAGCGACGTCATGTTCACATCGGACACCATCCGTCGCGGCGGCGCCCGATACGCGGGCGTGCTGCCGCTCGACGATCCGCGCGTTTCGCCGCTCTACGGACGGTTTGAGGGCCTGCCGCGCAGCATCATCTTTGCAAGCGACTCTGAGATCTTGCGTGACGATTCTGTTCGGCTGGTCGACAAGATGAGATCCGCCGGGGTCGAGGTTGATTTCAGGCTGGAAGTAGGGCTCGCGCATGTCTGGCCGCTTTTCAAGCCGCTGATGCCGGAAAGCCGACGCGCCATCGACGAAACCGCGACATTCATTCGGAAAGCGTGAGCAATGATATGAAATCGGACGTAGCAAAACTTGCGATCGCGGTCCTGCTGGACATCCTCGATTTCACGCTTGGCCGTATTCTCGGCGCCGGCACCGTGATCGACATCATCTTCGCCGGCATCGCCTTCGTGCTCTGGGGGCCAATTGGCCTGCTAGCCCTGTGGGAAGCGATCGACGTGACCGATCAGATCGACGGCTTCGTGCCGACGATGACGCTGATCGCCTTGAGCCAGATGGGAAAGGGCAAAAAGAAAGTCCCCGGCGCGGAG
This sequence comes from uncultured Alphaproteobacteria bacterium, assembly GCA_902826095.1. GTDB lineage: Bacteria > Pseudomonadota > Alphaproteobacteria > Caulobacterales > Parvularculaceae > Amphiplicatus. Next base: position 61,305 of record CADEDN010000018.1, read on the forward strand.
ATTCTCAAATAGGAGAGCCCGCGCCGTCGCCGACGCGGGCCCTTGTCACAATCTACGCAACAAAACAGCGATCAAAGCGCCGGGCGAAAAAGCGGCTGCCGGTTTTTCGCCAATGCGGTGCGAAAAAGCAAAAGACTAGTCGCAGCGACCGCGGTAGCCTTTTTGTCCGTATCGGCGGAACGAGCCGTCGTCCCAATAGGTGTCGCCGTAGCAGGGGTCTTCGTAGTAATAACGATCCGAATACCGATCATAGCCGCGACGGCCATGATCACGAGCTCTGCCGCCGCATGTTCCGGCGCGCGAACAGCCTTCATAGGCGCCAAGCGCCGCGCCGATCAGCGCGCCATAAGCGGCGCCCTTGCCGGGTCTGCCCGCAAAGATTTCGCCAGCGACCGCGCCGCCGGCGGCGCCGAGCGCCGCGCCATAAAGCGCGCCTTCGCCTGTCGATTGGCACCCAGCCGCTGCAAGGCTCAAACTCGCCAATCCCACCAACATCATTTTCATCTTGAAACCCTCCTGCATGCGGCAATCCGGCTATTGGAACGCAACTCTCGGATTCGCTGCCCGTCCTTTCATGTGATCAATATCAGGGCGGCTCTGGGCGATAATTGGGCGGAAACGACCCTAATTAAGGCGGCACTGCGGCGAAGCATTGCCGCGGGGCTCGCACCCGGTAAATTGCCCGCGAGCGCAAAAAATTGGAGAAATGACATGGCGGCGAGAACCGGCAAGGCGATTTTTCTCAAATCCTATCCTGCGGGCCTTCCGACCAAGGCGCATTTCGAAGCGCGCTCCGTTGAAACGCGCGCGCCTGGCCCCGGCGAAATCCAATTGCGCACCGTCTGGATGTCCGTCGATCCTTATATGCGCGGACGCATGGTGCCGGACCGAGTCAGCTATATTCCGCCATTCTCCCTGACCGATCCGCTTGAGGGCGGCGCTGTCAGCGAAGTCATTGACTCGAAGAACCCGAATTTCGCCGTCGGCGACTATGTTGTCGGCTTTCAGGGCGGCTGGAAGGAATTCTCGCTCGCGAACGGCGACGGACTGATGAAAGTCGATCCGTCCCTTGCGCCGCTCTCTGCCTATCTCGGCGTTCTCGGGATGCCGGGGCTGACGGCCTGGGCGGGACTTACCCAGATTCTCCAGCCGAATCCCGGCGACACGGTGTTCGTATCAGGCGCTGCCGGCGCGGTCGGCTCGCTCGTCTGTCAGCTCGCCAAAACCAAGGGCGCGCGCGTCATCGCTTCGGCCGGCTCAAAGGAAAAATGCGACTGGCTGCTGAGAGAGGCCGGCGCCGACGTCGCGCTCAACTATCACGACTACAAGGACGCGTTGGCGCTGACCAGGGCCGTGTCGAACGCCGCGCCGAACGGCGTCAACTGCTATTTCGAGAATGTCGGCGGCGTTCACCTCGAAGCGGCGCTGAACTGCATCGCATTCGGCGCCCGCATCGCGATGTGCGGCATGATTTCCATGTACAATAATACGACGGTCGAGCCGGGCCCCCCAAATCTGATCAATCTGATCGGGCGAAGCGCCAAGATGCAGGGTTTTATCGTCTCGATCTACCAGCATCTCGCCCCGCAATTCGCCGCCGAGGTCGCGCCGCTTCTTGCGCAGGGCCGGATCAAATTCCGGGAGTCCGTTTATGCGGGGATCGAAGAGGCCCCAGACGCCTTCATTGGCCTCTTTCACGGAGAAAATTTCGGCAAGGCGGTGGTGCGCATTGGGCCGGATCGCGCCTGATCGCCTGTTTGGTTGACGCAATGTTAACGGCGCGACCGCTAGGCTGATGCGAGCCTTGCGGATTGGCGATGGACGGCCAAAGCATCAGCGTATCGAACTGGCGATCGGCCGCATCATTTCCGGCGGCGCGCGTTTGGCTGGCGTTCGCCGCCATTGCGCTTTCCGTCGGCTGGGCGCTGACGTCGACCGGGCTCTTTACGGTCGACGAATATTTCTATGCGCGTGCCGCCGAGGCGATGGCGGAAGACCGGTCGCTCAGCTTTCAGCAGTTTGACGTGAGCGGCGCGCCGGCGCTCGACATGAATTTCGCGCGGCCCGCGGCTGAGGAAGGCCGGCTCGCGCCGCAATATCCGTCCGGATACGCAATCATCGCCGCGCCGTTCTTCGCGCTGTTCGGGCTGAAGGGCCTAGTCCTCTTGAACGCCGTTTCGGCGTTCATTTCGCTGTGGCTGACCTACCGCATCGCTCGCGCGCTCGATCTAGATGAAAAAGGCGCGACGGCCGCGGCCGCAATTCTGGCGCTTGGAACCTATTGGTCGACCTACGCATTCGCCCTCTGGCCGCACATGCTGTCGCTTGCGATCGTTCTTGGCGTCGTCGAACGGGCGCTGGCGTCGCGATCCGGCGAGGCGTCAGCGATCGCCGTCGCCGGATTGCTTGCAGGGCTCGGCCAGACCGTCAGGATCGACATGATCGTGTTGGCGCCGGCGGTCATTATTTGGCTGCGCGCTTTCTGCGAAGGCGACACCCGGAAACGCGCGCTGATTTTCGCAGTCTCGATGGCGCCTGGACTCGCGCTGGCGGCGGCGTTGAATGCCGTCAAATTAGGCCAGTTCAATCCGTTTGCGTATGAAAACGCCGTCGTCAGCAATGACGAAAGCGCTTTCCTTCCGCTCGCGCTTATGGCGGCGCTTTGCCTCGCCGCCGCGTTCTTCATCGACATCCGCAAATTCGCAATCAGTTGTTTGCGCTCGCGCGTTCTCGCCGGCGCCATGATTGCGCTGACGGTTGGGTCGCTCATCGCCGTAACCGCGCTCACGGATCTTTGGCGCGGCTACTGGTATTCGATGATCGACGCTCAGGCTTACGCTCACCTTGAGCGCCAAGCTGGAATCGTAAGGGACCAATGGGGCTGGCTCAGCTTTTACGGATTTTCGAAAAAGGCGCTCGCTCAGAGCATCCCCTTTCTGCCGCTTGTGGCGCTGCCGCTTTTTCGATTGGCTAAGGGGCGTCTGCGCCGCGGCGAAGGCCTTTTGCTGATTTATTCCGGCGCCTTTGCAACGCTTTATGCCTTCAATCAGACGGATTCCGGCCTTGGGCTGAACGCGCGATTCCTGATGCCGCTCTTGCCCGCCGCCAGCATCGTCGCCGTGCTCGAAATCAGGCGCCTGCAATTGGCGGGAGGGCCGTCGGCGCGAGCGCTGTTGAAGGCGGGATTTCTGGCGGCGGCCGGTTTTTTTGCGCTCCGGATGAATTTCGCCGAGGCCGGCCCATTGATGACGCCGCTCGATCTTTACCCGCAGCTTGGTCTCGCGGCGATGTTGTCCGCCGCGATCGCCTGGCATGTCGTCTCAAACAGTCGGAGCGCCGCAGCCTTTGCGAGCGTCCTCGGGGCGATGGCGATCGGCGCCGCCAGCGCGATCAGCGCGACAGACCTGCTGCGAGATCAGGCGTACCGCTCATATGTGGCGCTGGTAGGTTCGCGCTACCAATCCCTAGTCCCCGCTGACTCCCTCGTGATAACGTCAAGGCCGAGTTTTTTCGCCGATGCCGCCCTGAAGCGACTGTCGATCGCCTATCCGCGGCTGAATAGCCCCGCGAGGGAACTGGCCGCCGTCGCCGCCTATCAGGGGGCGGGGCGCTGCGTCTACGTGCAAGGACGGGACGCTCTTTCCTGGCTTGCGTCGGCATTCCCGCCGCCGCCGCGGTCGGCCGAGCCGATCGGCCCGCCAGACGCGGCGATAGCTGCGGTCCCTGGCAATCCCGGCCATTGTCCCGGGCGCCCGACGCCGGCTTGACCTCGGAACGGGCGCGGATTATCCACCGCGCTCTCCTCAGCGCTGTCGCGCTTGCGGGTGTAGCTCAGTTGGTTAGAGCGCCGGCCTGTCACGCCGGAGGTCGCGGGTTCAAGTCCCGTCACTCGCGCCAGATTTCTCAGTAGAATCAATACGATATCGTCGCCACGAAGTTGGTCGCCGACGAGAGCGGCCTACCGCCCGCATGCGGTGACGGCGACCTCGGGCGGCGTCTTCCGGCCCTCGACGACCTATGTCTACGACCAGAACGGCAACATGACGTCGAGCGCCGGGCGGACGGTGACGTGGAACGCCTTCAACAAGGTCGCCTCGATCGCGCAAGGGACGACCAGCGTCGCCTATGTCTACGGCCCCGACCATCAGCGGGTGAAGGAGACGACAAGCGTCGGCGGCGCGGCGACGATCACCCATTATTTCGGGGTGAGCCCCGCGGGGGTCAATTTCGAATTCGTCGACGGCCCGACGCAAGACACATGGAACGACTATCTCTACGCCGGCGGCGAGATGGTCGGCGTCCAAAAGCGCCTCGACGGCGGCGCCGTGCAGTCGACGCGGTATTTCGTCAAGGATCATCTCGGCTCGATCGCGGTGCTGACGACCGAGACCGGCGTCGTCGCCGAGCGCCTCGCCTTCGACGCCTGGGGCAAGCGGCGGAACGCGAACGGCTCGGACGACGTTCCCGGAACCCTCACCGCGCAGACGACCAGAGGCTTCACCGGCCACGAAATGATCGACGAGTTCGACCTCGTCAACATGAACGGGCGCATCTACGACCCGCTCATCGGCCGATTCCTCTCCGCCGACCCGATGATCCACGACGCGACCAACGGGCAAGACCTCAACCGCTACTCCTACGTCCACAACAACCCGCTCTCCTACACCGACATGAACGGCTACGGGTTCTTCAAGAGCATCGGGAAGTTTTTCAAGAAGTTCTGGAAGCCGTTGCTGGCGATTGTGGCTGCGTTCCTATTTCAGTTTGTAATTGCGCCCGGCATATTGACAGGCAATGTCGGTTTAGATGGATTCCTAACGTTAGCGACAAAAACGCAAGCAGTGGTATCCGGCGTTAGTGCAGGCATTTCTAGTGTCATCTCAACCGGAAAGCCAGTCGCTTTTCTCACTGGATTTGCGCAAGGCGTCGCAACATTCGGCGTCGGCAGCGCTTTCGAAGGCGTCAAAGGAGCAGCTGGCGTCGTTGGCAAAGCCGTGGCGCACGGCGTCGTGGGCGGGGCTTTCGCGGAAATCAACGGCGGCAAGTTCATGTCGGGATTCCTTGCGGCGGGATTTACATCTGCGGCCGGCAAGCTCGATCTCGGCTCGACGGGGGCAAACCTGATCAAGAGCGCCGTTGTTGGAGGCGCGGGGTCCGTCCTTGGCGGTGGAAAGTTCGCGAACGGGGCAGTGACGGGGGCGTTTGTCTATCTTTTGAATCATGCTCTTCACGAAGATCTGATGAAGAAGGGGCGTGTCCTACTTGACAGAGTGATCGATATTGCAGGCACTCAAGACTTTGGAGAACTTTCGGACGCCACAAAGCGACAGCTGCAGCAAATATACCTTGAACACAAGTGGTTCAGAACAATATTTAAGGGGCCAAGTGCGAGCGTTGTCGCAGCGTTAGGGGCTACGGTGAGCTCCGGAAGCGCAATTGACCTAGCCACGTTAGAGACTTCGCCGTTTACAACATCTGGTTTTAGCGCTGGCGTAAATTTTAGTGTGGGTTGGGTGTTCGGATTTATCTCGGGTGGATTAAGTGATCTTGCGGGGCCAGCCATTTATGCCGAAGCAGACGGAGTCGCCACGGGGATGGCCATCATGGGCTTGAAGGAGCGCGGCGGCTATAGCGGGTTTAACGGAATCTGGGGGCTCGCGATTGGTGCCGGTCCAGGAGTCGGGTTGGCAGCGGGAGAGACAAATACATGTCTCAAGACGGTATTAGAGGCAATAGCAACTGGATGCTGAGGAAATTTGAGTGATGAGAGTCATTTATACACTAGTTATGGGCATTTTTTATGTACTTATTTTCTCGATTTTTCTTATATCTACGCTTGCCATCGATGAAGGCAGGAACGTTCTTCCTTCCATTGCAATTATCTGCGCGGGTACGTTTGTCTTTGGCTTTGTAATATTAACTTTAATTGCCGATCTCTTCCTTGCTCGGCGCGTATTTCCGTGGTGGCCGCGATTTCAAGATTTGGTGCCAATGGGGTCTCAACTTTTTATCGTACTCTCAATCACCGCAATCATAATATCGTTGGTATTCTGGGGCGATTCGATAAATGAATTTGTGCTTGAGCTAGCAAGGTAGACTGGCGACGCGATTACGATCACGTCCGTCCTCATTCCCGCATCGGATAGCAGATGCCCGCCGAATAAGGACACCTCCAACAACCCGAGAGTTTGCGTCCTGATAGCGGCGCTACGGGTTCCGGTTGTAGCAAGGTAGGGTGCATTAAGCCGCAGGCGCAATGCACCGTATGCGGATCGCCAGGAGCAATCGGCCCGATTGACGGCGGGGCCGTCGAACGCCGTCGCCGACATGACGTTTACCTTCGACGCGATCGGCAATCTGACGCAGCGCGTCGACGCGACGCAAAGCGTCACCGAAAACGGGACTGTCAGGAATCTTGTGCGGGGGGCCATAGAGGTGGGAAGAAAGGAACCCAACTATGGCGATCGAGAAGGATATTCTGGACCAGCTTCTTTCGGGGCGCGACCCGAAGGAGATTTTCAGCCGCGACGGGCTTGTCGATGAGCTGAAGAAGGCGCTGTCGGAACGCATTCTGAACGCCGAGATCGACGAGCATCTCGATGAAGAACGCGGCGAAGGCAAGCCGAACCGGCGTAACGGGACGTCGAAGAAGACCGTGCTGACGGGGACCTCGCAGGTGACGATCGAGGTTCCGCGCGACCGGGCGGGCACGTTCGACCCGAAGCTGATCGCCCGCTATCAGCGGCGGTTTCCGGACTTCGACGACAACATCATCTCGATGTATGCGCGCGGCATGAGCGTGCGCGAGATCCGCGGCCATCTCGACGAGATGTACGGGATCGACGTGTCGCCCGACCTCATTTCGGCGGTCACCAACGCCGTGCTCGAAGAGGTCGCCGAATGGCAGAACCGTCCGCTCGACGCCTGCTACGCCGTTGTTTTCTTTGACGCCATCCGGGTGAAGATTCGCGACGAGGGCTTCGTCCGGAACAAGGC
>CADEDN010000019.1 GCA_902826095.1 uncultured Alphaproteobacteria bacterium
CTCAACGCCATGATCAGGAGCCAGAAACAATGGGCCTGAAACACAGTTGCCGGACGCGATGCAGCGCAAAGCGCTGCTTCGCTGATCCGGGATCTCCGCCGGCCGTCCAGCCGACGCTTTCGCTCGCCGCGACCCCGAGTCCGCAATGCAGCGTCTTACGCTGCATTGCGCAGGGGATGACGCCTTTGATTGGGTAGAGCGCGCTGTTCAACCCCTTGTTTAGACCAACTCCACCGCAAGGCTCGTCGCTTCGCCGCCGCCGATGCAGAGCGAGGCGACGCCGCGTCTGCCGCCGGTCTGTTTGAGCGCGTTGATGAGCGTCACGATAATGCGCGCGCCGGAGGCGCCAATCGGGTGGCCGAGCGCGATCGCGCCGCCGTGGATGTTCACTTTCTCCGCCGGCAATTTCAGCTCGCGCATCGCCGCCATCGGCACGACCGCGAAGGCTTCGTTGATCTCGAAAAGATCGACGTCCTTCGCCGACCACCCCGCGCGGTCGAGCACGCGGCGGATCGAATCGACCGGCGCCGTCGTGAACCATTCCGGCTCCTGACTGTGCGTCGCGTGGGCGACGATGCGGGCGACGGCGTTTGACGCTCTCGACGCGCGCGTGATGACGAGCGCCGCAGCGCCGTCCGAGATCGCGGAGGAGGAGCCCGCGGTCACCGTGCCGTCTTTCTCAAACGCAGCCTTCAGCGACGGGATTTTCGAGGCGTCGACCGTCGCGGGTTTTTCATCGTCCTTGACGGCGACGGGGCCCTTGCGCGTCTCGACTTCATAGGGCGCGATTTCGGCGGCGAATTTGCCGGTCTTGATCGCGTCCTGCGCGCGCGTCACTGAGCGCATCGCGAATTCGTCCTGCTCGGCTCTCGAAAACTGCCATTCGCGGGCGCATTTCTCGGCGAAGATCCCCATCGCCGCGTGCTTCGAATAGGGGTCTTCAAGGCCGTCATAGGCCATGTGGTCGAAAATCTGTCCGTGTCCGTATTTTATGCCGGTGCGTCCGGTCGGCAGGATGTGCGGCGCGTTCGTCATCGCCTCCATGCCGCCGGCGACGACGATTTCGTTGACGCCCGCTGCAATTGAGTCATGCGCGAGCATCACCGTCTTCATGCCCGAGCCGCAGACCTTGTTGACGGTGACTGAGCCCGCCGATTTCGGAAGTCCCGCGCCGAGCGCCGCCTGCCGCGCCGGCGCCTGGCCGAGGCCGGCCGGAAGAACGCAACCCATCAGGACTTCCTGAACGTCGTCCGCCTTGGTTCCGGCGCGCGCCATCGCGGCCTTGATCGCATGAGCGCCGAGCGCGGTTGCGGGAACGCCCGCGAACGCTCCCTGGAAATTGCCGATGGGGGTTCTCGCCATGCCGGCGATGACGATGGGGTCTTGCATGTCCGTTCTCCCGTATCTGCGAATTTGGATCGGTCCCCTTTACTCCTCCGTCGGTCGAATTCAAATGCGCCTCATTTCCGGTTCCGGCCATATTGATCATGCGCGGACACCCAATCCCCCGCGACGACAGCGGCGGCGAGCGAAACTTCGCCGGCAAGGACGGTCGCGGCGCAGATTTCGGCGAACTTCTCGACCTTGCCCGCTCCGTAACAGCCGAGCAGCTCAAGGCATTCGCGCTGCGTCGCAAGGCCGGTGCCGCCGCCGTAAGTCGCCACAATGAGCGACGGGATCGTGATTGACCAATAATAGTCTCCGCCGGGCTTGATCTCGACGAAAGTGATGGCGGCGTGGCTTTCCGCGATGTTGGCGACGTCCTGGCCGGTCGCGATGAAAATAGCGGTGAGGCCGTTCGCGGAGTGCATGCCGTTGTTGACCGTTCCCGCCAGCATGCCGCCGACATTCGAGACAAGGCGCGCGCGAAAGAGCGTCGCCGCGTCGGTCCCCATGATGTCGCGAATGAGCCTGTCGGGGATCGTCGCCTCGGCGACCACTCTTGCGCCGCGCGAATGCAGCATGTTCATGTGAGAGTGTTTCTTGTCGGTGTCGGTCGCGCCGGAAAGCGTGAAGCGGGCGCCGCCCGGATAGTTTTCCGCAATCCACGCGCAGGCGGCGAGTGTCGCCTTGCCGGACATGTTCTGACCCGCGGCGTCGCCCGTGGTGAGATTGAACCGCAGATAGCGCATCGGCCCGACGCCCCATTGCTGGATATGGCTGAGCTTGCCGACGCTCGTCGTCTTCTCCGCAGCGGTCTTGATCGCGCTGAGACGCGCGTCGATCCAATCGCCGAAATCGCGCGCCTGACGCGCATCGTCGAAATGGAAAACGGGCGCGCGCTGCATGTAACGCTCGATGACGGTCGTCTTGACGCCGTCCGCCTCGCGCAGAAGGCGCATGCCGCGATTATAGCTGGCGACGAGCGTTCCCTCCGTCGTCGCAAGCGGGACGTAAAAAGCGCCCTTTGCGCGCTCGCCGTCGACAAGGAGCGGCCCCGCAAGCCCGATCGGCACTTGCGCCGCGCCGATGAAATTCTCAATGTTTCCCGGCAGCGTCGCCGGATCGACGCTGAAGGCGCCGACATGGTTGAGTTTGGCGCCGGTCTTTTCCTCCGCGAAGCGACGGCGCATGTCGGCGGCGGCCTTCGTGTAATCATTCTCCTTGTCGCGCGGCACGCGCTCCGTCTTTGCGTCTGTCATGGCGCCATCCCCGAAATCACTTGAGGCTCCGCTATTTTTGCGGCTGCGTCCAGTCGCGCGGCGCCCGCGGCCTCAGCCGCGAAGATAGGCGGTCGCCAGACGGCAGAGCTCTTCCTCGAATTCCGGCGTGTCGAGGATTTTCGCGTTCTCAACGACCGCCGAACGGATCGCGCCGATGACCGCGCGCGTCAGCACATAAGCGGCCGTCGGCGTCAGCGGCCGGCTGACCATATCGGGGCGCCGGCGCGAGGCCGCGACGATGAGATCGCCGACGCGGTCGCGCAGCAAGACGCCGCTATCGTCGCGGTCCGCCGACAGCGCGGCCATCATCGCGACGAGTTTTCGCCGCTTGCGCCGCGGCCGGAAGGCGGCGACCAGCGTCGCGATGACGGCGCGCACGACCTCCTCGCCGGACTGCGGGTTGATGTCCGCAATTCTCGCCGCAACTTCGGCGGCGATCAGTTCACGCTCGCGTCGGATGAGCGCGAGCAGGATCGCGTCCTTGTTCGGGAAATATTGATAGATCGAGCCGATCGATACGCCGGCGCGCGCGGCGATTTTCGCGGTCGTCAGCGCCTCCTCCCCGTCCTTGCGCAAAACCTGAGCGGCGGCTTCGATAATCGCGTCGATGGTCGCGGCGGCGCGCGGCTGCGTCGGAATTTTCCTCATTCTTACAACAGGTTGGGATGTCATGGGCGAGCCTTCCGCCAGCCGCGCGAATGCGAGTTTCAAAAACTGAGGAACCCTCACATATTGGGCGAGCAACGTAAAGCGAGGCGACATGGGCATCAACGGACCGCTTTTCTATTATTTCCTCCCGGTATTCGTCGTCATGATCGCCGCGGAAATCTGGGTCGGCAAGAAACGCGGACTGACGCTCTACACAAAGGGCGAGACGATTGCGTCGATATCGATCGGCGCCGTGCAGCGGCTGATCGGCCTCGTGAAGCTGAGCGTCACCGGCTATCTCGGAATCGTTCTTTATGACAATCGCATCTTCACGATGCCGATGGACGGATGGGTCGGCTGGCTGACGCTTTTCGTGCTGCTTGAGTTCACCTATTACTGGTATCACCGGCTCAGCCACGAGGTGCGCTGGTTCTGGGCGACGCATGCGGTTCATCACTCGATCGAGGAGATGAACATTCTCGGCTCTTACCGGCTCGGCTGGACGTCGAAACTGTCGATGGCGTACCTCACGCACCTGCCGCTGATGTGGATCGGCTTTTCGCCGGCGGCGGTCGCGACGATGCTCGCGCTCAATCTCTTCTATCAGTCATGGCTGCACACCAATCTCATCGGCAGGCTCGGCGTCCTTGAAGGGATCTTGAACACGCCCTCCGCGCACCGCGTCCATCATGCGAAAAACGCCGATTATCTCGACCGCAATCACGGCGGCGTCACCATGATCTTCGACCGCCTTTTCGGCACCTATGTCGAGGAACGCGACGAAGAGCCGGTTCAATACGGGCTGGTGAAACCGATCGGCTCGACCAATCCGGTGACGATCGCGTTTCACGAATGGGCGCGCATGATCGACGATTTGAAGGCGCGCCATCCGCGGCACTGGCCCGCGACGCTGTTCGGCCCGCCGGGCTGGGCGCCGGGCGGCGCAGGCGTGACGAGCAAGACATTGCGCGCGCAATATCGCTTCCGGCGGGGCGGGAAAGCGCCTGGCGACCCGGCCGCGGTTCCCGCGGAATAGACATTGGGCGCGTCGCAGGCCGAAGGTGCGGCGCACCGGAAAAACGCTCTGCGCTGTCGGGACGCGGACCTATGATCCTGGCTCGATGTTGACGAGATAGGCGACGGTTCTTGCGAGATTGCGCGCAATGAGATGCGCCCGATCGATAATAAGCTGCTCTTCCGCGGGGCAGGTCAACTCGCCAACTTCGACGATGCCTTCAAAGTGAGACGACTCGATATGCTTGAAGGCGTAGTATTTGCTGAGATTTTCCGTGAAATTGTCGCGCATGAATTCGTCGGGCGATTTTCCCAGGGAGACGGCGATCGCATGCCCAAATGCGTGGCTTGCAAAACGAAGCGCCCCGTCGCCGTAACCAAGGCTTGAATCGGTCGAGCACGGCACGTCCGAGCCGTCAAAGTGCACCGTGAGAAAGACCTTTGATTTCATCGGGCGCCTGTAGTCGTCGGCGGGAATTACGAGAACGCTGTGTCCTTCCTCGATCAGGCGGCGCGCCATGCGCGCGACGATCTGCGACGCCATCGCCCGCTCCGTCGTTTGGGCGCCCGTCGCGCCGGTCCTGTTGGCGGTCCGCAGATAATGCCCCGGTTGAAGGACAATGTCATACTCGCTGTCTTTGACGCCGAGGCCGTAATTCGGCATTTCCTCTTGCTGAAGGATGTCGGTCGGCAGTCGATCCTCCGTCTGCGGCGCAGGCGCCGCCAGGGCGAACCCGGCCGGTCGCCGCTCGCCGGTCGCCTCGACATTGGCCCGCCGATTCATGGGCTGGCGAGTCCCGTCCGCGGTTGAAACGAGAAGTTCCGCTTCGCCGACGGCTGAGACCGAGACTTTGGCTGATTGAAATCCAAGTTTCAGGACCTCCTGGCGAGCCGCTTCCGCGCGCCGTTCGGAAAGCGCCTGATTGCGGGCCGCGTTTCCGCTCGTATCGGTCGCCGCCTCAATCGAAATGGCGAGATTGGCGCAGTTGCGATCGATAGCCCCAAGGCTTTTCGCCAGTTCGGCCTGCGCCTCTTCGGCGACTTCGGCCGAATCTAGGTCAAAGAAAATGACCGCCTGCGCCGCGCACGGCTCAAACTCGAAATCGCCTTCCTGATACTCAAATGCGACGCCCGCCGCATCAATCGCGCGCGCAGCCTCCTCGTCATACCCGACAGGCGCCGCCTTTGATTTCTTGCGGCTTGAGTCGGCGGCCTCGGCGGAAAACGTGACAGCCAATGTCGACGCCAGCGCCGCAATCACAAACCGTCCGCGTAAAGCGGAACGATGCCGAATTGTCATGTGAACACCCTCCCGTGAACGACCGAAATCGTCGCGGCGACGTTTGCACGTCAATCCGTCGCGCACAAGCGTCGGCGGCGGTCTCAAACTGCGTCTACGCCGCCTTTTTCGCTTTCGCGATCACCTCAAGCGCCATCTCGTCGGCGATTTCGCCGGTCGGCCGCCGGTCGCGCGCGGAGCGCTCGAATATCTCCTCAAGGCGCGGCCCGATCGCGTCGATGCGGCGCGTCAGTTCCGCGGGCGACCACTGGCCGAGAATTTCGAGCCCGACGGAAATGACGCCGGCGGCGTTGATGACATAGTCCGGCGCATAAAGAACGCCGCGATCGAACAGCGCCTGGTCCATGTCGGGCGTCGCGAGCTGGTTGTTGGCGGCGCCGGCGACAACCTTGGCCTTCAGGCGACTGACGGAGTCCCTGCTGATCGAGCCGCCGAGCGCGCAAGGCGAAAAGACGTCGACATCGGCCGCAATGCAATCCTCCGGCGAGACGGCGACGGCGTCAAACCGCTTCACCGCATCCCTGACCGCCGTCTCGTTGACGTCGGCGACGACAAGTCTGGCGCCCGCCTCATGCAGCAGCTCGGCGAGCGCAATCCCGACGGCGCCGACGCCCAATATGCCGACGCGGACGCCCTTTATCTCATCGCGGCCGAGCTTTGCCTTCGCCGCTGCTTCGATCCCGCGCCAGACGCCGCGCGCCGTGAACGGCGAGGGATTGCCGCCGACGCCCTGATGCGCGATGCCGGCGACATATTTCGTCACGCTACGGACTATTTCCATGTCATGTTCAGAGACGCCGGAATCTTCCGCCGTGTAATAGAGCCCGCCGAGGCTGTCGACCGCCCGGCCGAAAGCGCGCATCATCTCCGGCGTCTTTTCCGTCTTCGGATCGGCGATGATCACCGCCTTGCCGCCGCCGAACGGAATGCCGCCGAGCGCATTCTTGTAGGTCATGCCGCGCGACAGGCGCTTCACATCATCAAGCGCCGCGTCGAATGTCGGGTATTTCCTGACCCTGCAGCCGCCGCAGGCCGGGCCGAGACTGGCGTCATGAACCGCGATGATCGCCGCAAGCCCGCTCGGCGCGTCAGCAACGCGCACGACCTTGCGCCAGCCGTCAATCGCAAGTTCGGTGATGTCCATGTCCGGGTCCTCCCTGAGGCTGTTGCGCGGCGCGACCCTATGCCGATCGGCGAAGCGGTTTTCTCCAAATCGCGGCAGGATCCGCTTGACACTTAGCAGATGCTGCTAAATAAGCAGCGCTTTCTGGCGCGACGCTGATGAACAGGACGCGGCAATCCATGAAGCTCGATCAAATCGACCACAATATCCTGCGGCACCTTCAGGAAGACGCACGGATGACCAACGCCGACCTCGCCGAAAAGGTCGGGCTCTCGCCGACCCCTTGCCTCAGGCGCCTCAGACGTCTTGAAACCGACGGGATCATCAAGGGCTACCACGCGGAGCTTAACCGCGAAGCGCTTGGCGTCAATGTCACCGTCATCATTCTGGTGAAACTCGAACGCGAGGACGATTCGACCCTGCGGGAATTCGAGGCGCAGATCAAAAAGCGCCCCGAAGTGATGGAATGCTACCTCGTCACCGGGAAGTTCGATTATTTCATCCGCGTGATGATCCCGAGCCTCTCCGCCTATGAAGTGTTCCTGTCGGAGACGATCCTCCGCATGCCGAAGGTTGCGACGGTCGAGTCGAGCTTCACCTTGCGTGAAGTCGAACGCAAAGTGGTGATGCCGCTGCCGCCGCTGAACGGCCGCTGATCATTCGAACGACGCCCCCGGATTTGCGTCCCACCAGGCGCCGAGATAGGCTGCTGCGGCGAGGAACCATCGCGCCGCCTCGCGATCGCGCGCCGCGGCGTCGAAACAGGCAAGCGTGTATTTCGCCAGATGCGCGTCGCCATGCGTCGCAGCCCTCGTCGCGAGCGTTGTCCTGATCTCTCCAGCCTCGCCGGCGTCGGCGTAGAAGACGGCCCCGGCGGCGTCGATCGGCGCCACGTTGACGATATCGCCTGACGCCGATGTCGGCGGCGGCGCGTCGCGAAGCCGGGCCTTGCCGAGCGTTGCGCGAAAGCCGAGCGCGTGGGTCGCCGCGACGCGCACGATCATGGTCTTGTCGCGCGACGCGTCGGCGCAGGCGAGCACCCCTTGCGGCATGGTGAGCGCGTGGCTCCACCCATAGGGCGCATGGCCCGGATCATCCTGCAGCATCGACATCGCGCCGGCGCGCAAGAGCGCACGCTGCGCCGCCGCGACGGAAAGGTCCGCGGTGACGTCAGTGAGCAGCCACTCGGCATAACCATTCGCTTCGACCGCGAGCATGGTCGGCGCGATGTAGGGAGAAGTCGATCGGACCCGCGGCGGCGCCGCGAGCCGGGCCATGAGCTCGCTTTCGGCGTCGCCCGAAAAGACGTCCGCGTGCGCGCGTTCGTGCCAGGAAAGGCGCGCCGCCGCGATCTTGGCGATCTGGCGCAGCGGCGCGCGCAGCAGCGCCGCCGCGCCGCCGACGCGCGCATCAAGGCGCGGCAATTCGGCAAGGAGGATCGGCGCATGCGCCGCGGCGCCGAGCATCGGAACGATTTCATCGACGAGCGCGGCGCGAAGCGAAAGGACCGTGACCCGCGGCGCGAGATAGAGTAGCGCCGCGTCAACCTCATCCGCGTCGCCCTCCCTCATCGCCGCGATCAGCGCGCCGAGCGCTGCCTGTTCGTTCGCGAAATCCCGCGCGCGTGTTTCGACTTCGTCTCCCGCCCTTGCATAGTCGGCGGCGATCGCCGCGATGCGACGACGCGCCTGATCGCGCGCGGAGGGCGCGACCATCGGCAACAGCCCCGCCCGCGCCGCAAGCTCAAGCGGCGCGTGGGTGAGGAAGGACGTGTCGGCGTCGCGCTTCGGCGCTGCGATCGCCGCGGCGACGGCGTCGATGAGCGCGCCGTCGCTTAGGTTTGAAACCGGGCTCTTCGCCCATTCGTCGCTCCCGTCCGGCGCGTCCGCGACCGTCGGGGAGAGGCCACTCAAGAGGCTCGCCGCGTGTTGCATCCCGACCTTATGCAAGTTAAAGTGAACTTTAAGTCAAGCGAGGCCGCGCCGATGGTCGAAGGAGCCGGATCACGTCCTCGCGAACGCGCCGCGATGATCTCCATCAGCGATCTCGCCAGACGCGCTGGCGTCAGGGCGAGCGCGCTGAGGTTTTATGAGACCGAAGGGCTGATCGCCTCGGCGCGCAGCGCCGGCGGGCGGCGATATTATCCGAAAGCGGAGCTTCGACGCGTCGCCTTCATCCGCGCCGCGCAGGCGGTCGGCCTTTCGCTGGACGACATAAGGAACGCCCTCGCCGCCCTCCCCGGCAAGCGGACGCCGACGAAAGAGGATTGGGAGAAGCTTTCAAGAAGCTGGCGGCCGCTCCTTGACGCGCGCATCGCCGAGATGACGCGCCTGCGCGATACGCTCACAAACTGCATCGGATGCGGATGTTTGTCGCTGAAAGCATGCGCGCTCTACAATCCGGACGACGCGGCCGCGAAGCGAGGTCCGGGCGCGCGGTATCTGTTGGGGGACAGCGCCGGGGATTTGATGAAAAAGCGGCCAAAGGCGCGTCACGCGCTTTGACGACCGAAAGGCGCGTTGCAGATCCTTCGAGACGCTTTCGCTGACGCGAAGGGCTTTTTAAGATGAGATGCTGCGGCGCTGGTCCGGGGGGAGGCATTGGGTGCGGAGGGATTGGCGCGGGATGAGGCCATTCATCCGCATCAAAACCAATCCCCTCCGGCGCTGCGCGCTGCGTCCCCTTTCCAAGGGGAGGGAAAGAAGCTGCGCGCCCTTCTTTCTTTCACCCCCCTTGGAAAGCAGGGCGATCGCATTTGGCGCTGCAATGCCTCCCCCTCTCCCGCTTGCGGGGTCGGACCATGTGTCCGACGGGCCGGGGGTGAGGGGGCGTCAACGAAGGGAATCCCTCGTTCAGACGACCCCTCACCCTGCCCTCTCCCGCAAGCGGGAGAGGGTGGCGCACCAAATGCGATCGCCATGCCTTGAAAAGGGGGGCTGTGAGGATTGGGGCTGTTTCAGCCTGATCTCTCCAGCTTCGCCAATCCCTCCTGCGCCGCAGCGCGCTACCGCTGGAAATCGTAAAACGCGCCCATGCCGAGCAGTCTCGTCAGCGCGTCGATCGCGGCGAGCGCTTCTTCCATGAATTTCGGATCGCGCAGGTCATCGGGAATAAGTCGGTCGCGATAATGCTTCCCCGCCCAGGCTTCGAGCGCGTCGAATTTCTCATCGTCAAGAAGGAAATTCGCATTCGTCGCTGTGAGCTCCTCGTCCGAGAGGATGACGCGCAGGCGCAGGCAGGCGGGCCCGCCGCCGTTTCGCATCGATTCGCGCACATCCATGTAGATCGCGCGGTTGATCGGATTGTTCTTTGAAAGCGTCTCATCGACGAAGGCTTTGACGCGCGCGTTTTCTTCCGACTCCTTCGGCAGAACGAGCGCCATCTCGCCGCCCGGCAAAGACAAAAGCTGCGAATTGAACAGGTAAGTCGCGATCGCGTCCTCAAGGCTCACCTGCGACGCCGGCGCCTCGACGATCTCCACGAAGGGCGCGGCCTTGCGGATCGCCGCGAGAGCGCGGTCGCGGTCCTCAAAACTCCGCTCATGGAGAAAAAGCGCGGTCCCGTTGGCGACGCCGACGACGTCATTGTGAAAGGCGCCGGCGTCGAGCGCGGCTTTTGACTGCTGTACGAAGACGGTCTTTGAAGGGTCCAGCAAGTGACTGCGCGCGACGGCCTCGCTCGCCCGCAGTTTCTGGCGCGCCGGGAATTTGTCGCCGTCGATCCCGTACACGAAAAGATGAACGCCCCTGTCGCCATGATCTTTCGCGAGGCGGCCGTGATTCGCCGCCCCCTCGTCGCCAAAGTGAACGCCGCCTGGCAGCAGCGGATGGTGAACGAAATGCCGCTCACTGCCGAAGATATGTTTCAGCACGCGCGCGGTCGTATCGCCTTCAATCGCGCGATGGAAATTCGTCGCGAGATTGGCGGGCGTGAAATGAACCTTGCCGTCCGCTGCGTCGGGCGACGGCGCGACCGTGCCGGCGTTCGCCGTCCACATCGACGAGGCCGCATAACAATTGGCGAGGATCTCCGGATGCGCTGACGCTTTCTCGATGATCTGGCGATCGGTCCCGGAGAAGCCGAGCGCGCGCAACGTCTTCATATGCGGGCGATCCTGCGGCGGCAGCAAACCCTGATGCAGCCCGAGCAATTTCACCGCGCGCATCTTGGCGAGCCCCTGCAGCGCCGCCGCGCGCGGATTGGACGCGGCGCCCTTGTTCCTCGCCGACGCCAGATTGCCGAAGGAGAGCCCCGCGTAATTATGCGTCGGGCCGATCAGGCCGTCGAAATTGAGTTCGTGATGGGTCATTCCGCGTCGAGACCTACAAGGATTTCCGACAATAGAATTCTGAGCGTCGGAATTTCACTGATTGAAATAGCGTGAACAAGCGCAGGATTTATCTGTCGGTAGCGGTGAACCAGTATGTTCCGAAAGGCGACAATCTCAGCCACTTTCGGAATTCGGCCGGCGATCACCGGATCGTGTTGCGACGTGGCGTTCAGCGCTTCCGCAAGGGTTATGTAAAGCCGTTCGACGATCAACCTCAGATCTTCGTTCAGAAGAAATGCCTCAAGCGAGACGCCGAGAACGCGCCGCTCGATCCCCGCCGCCGCGTCGAGCGCGTCGGCGATAAAGGCCTTGACGTCAGGCTTCATAGATGAGCTCGCGATCCTTGTTGATCGTTCGGATGACATATTTGTTGCGCAGCGCGCTGAAATCGACGAGATCGACGTCGCGCCCAAGGGTCGCCTTCAAGTCCGCCTCAAAATCAAACAGCACGCCGAGCCAAGGCTTTTTCATCCAATCGATGAAGTCTACCAGAAAATCCGCATCGCTCGTCGCCGGATCGAAGTCATCGCCGCGCGCGGCTGAACCGAAAACTTCAAGCCGCTTCACGCCGTGCTTCTTGCAGAGGCGGACGATGTCGTCGAGCTTGGCGGCGATCGCAGGATGCATGAGCTGAACCTAATTCAGGATCGATCACGTTTCGAGGGTCGCATCAGGATTTAACCCCCACCTGCCCGGCCGGCATGGCGAGGAGCTTTTCGCCTTCCATCGACGCCACGGGATACGCGCAATAATCCGCCGCGTAATAGGCGGCGGGGCGATGATTGCCGGAATAGCCGACGCCGCCGAACGGCGCCGATGAGGCGGCGCCCGTCGTCTGGCGGTTCCAGTTGACGATGCCCGCGCGCGAAAGCGCCAGGAACTTCTCCCATTTTTTCGCGTCATCGGAGAGGAGGCCCGCCGACAGTCCGAACGCCGTCGCGTTGGCTCTGGCGATCGCCCCGTCGAAATCGGCGGCGCGATAGACGGCGAGCATCGGCCCGAAATGCTCTTCGTCCGGGATCGCTTCGGCCCGCGTCAGGTCGATGATGCCGGGCGAAACGAAAGCCGATCCTTCGTCCTGCACGGACAGCGCGCGGACCACTTCCCCGCCCTGCTCGGCGCGGAAATCAAAGGCGCGTTCAAGCCCTTCCGCCGCTTTCGCCGAGATGACCGGCCCCATGAAGGGTTGCGGATCGGCGAAGGGCTGATCGACAATCAGGCGGTCGCGCATCTTTGCGAGCGCGTCGAGAAACAAGTCTCCGGCGGCGCCTTCGGGGACAATGAGCCGCCGCGCGCAGGTGCAGCGCTGGCCGGAGGTCAGGAATGCCGACTGGATGACGGTCCAGGCCGCGGCGTCGACATCGTCCGTATCCCACCAGATCAGCGGATTGTTGCCGCCGAGTTCGAGCGCAAGGATGACATCGAGCCGGTCGACGAATTTCCTGTGGATCGCAAGACCCGTCCGATAGCCGCCGGTGAAAAGAACGCCGTCAATGCCGCCGGCGTCGAGCACCGCCTCGCCGGTCTCCCGCGCGCCGTGCAATAGATTGACGACGCCTTTCGGGACGCCGGCTTCTTCAAGACGTTGAACGAGAAAGCCGCCGGGGCCGGGCGCCAGTTCCGACGGTTTGAAAACGACACTGTTGCCGGCGAGAAGCGCCGGTACGATATGCCCGTTGGGGAGATGCGCCGGAAAATTGAACGGCCCAAGGACCGCCATCACGCCGTGCGGCTTGTGGCGCAGCGCGCTGCGGCTCGCGCCCATATTGGTTGATTTTTCTCCGGTTCGCTCGCGATAGGCGTGAATGGATATGTCGACCTTGCCGGCGACGGAGGCGGCTTCCGTCTTCGTCTCCCAGAACGGCTTGCCGGTCTCCTTCGAAATAAGGCGCGCGAGGTCGTCGGCGTCGCGCTGAATGATGTCGCGGAAACGCTCGAGAATGCGGATGCGCGCCTCAAGCGGCGTCAGTGCCCAGCCCTGAAACGCGTTTCGCGCCGCCACCATCGCCTCGCGCACGTCGTCGCGCGTCGCCGAAGCCGCCTCGAAAACTTGCTTTCCCGTCGAGGGATCGAAGGACTGGATCGCGCTCCCTCGCCCGTCTCGCCATTCGCCATTGATGAAGAGCTTGTTCATGGATCACCACGCCACGCAGCGCACGCTGTCGCCGACTTTTGCGTTCAGCGCCTTCGCCGCCGCTTTCGAAATAATGAGCGAGTCGCCGTCAATCTGCGCTTTTTCCCGCACGCAGCGGAAGGACGAGACGGCGCCGGTCGCCATCAGAAAGGTCCCGGCGTTGTCGACATCGCCCGTCGCGAACAGCCGCTTTACGCGGCTCTCGCGGATCGTCCGGATCTGGCTCGTCTTGGCGTCGACGAGCGGGCCGCCGTCGAAAATGTCGACATAATTGTCCCATTCGAAGCCTTCGGCGATCAGCATCTCATAGGCGGCCTGCGCGCTTTCGTGAGGGCGCCCGATGCAGGCGCGCGCGTCCGCCGAAAGGAAGACCGTGTAAACAGGATGGCGCGGCATCAAATCCTGGATGAACTGGTTGCCATGCGCGGCGTTGTGGAGATCGGCCTCTTCAAATCCCATTTCGAAAAATTGCCGGCCGACCGACTCCCAGAACGGCTGCTCGCCATTGGGCCCTCGCCAGCCGCGCAATTCGGCGCAGATATGGTCCGCGATGATGTCCGGCTTTTGCGCGATGAAGAGATAGCGAGCCCGCGCCAGCAATTTCCCGGCGCCAAGGCCGCGCGCTTCGGGCGAGACGAACAGCATGCCGACTTCCGCGCAGGCGGTGAAGTCGTGGCTCGGCATCAGCACCGTCCGTCGCGTCGTCAGGTTGAATTCTTCCGAATGATGGACCTCGTCGATCAGCTTGTAATTGATGAAGCCTTCCTTGAGGCCGATCGACGAGAAGACGCCGCAGGTGCCCATGATGCGGCCGTCGCTCTCAAGGACCATCATGTAGACTTCGCCGCCCGGCGCTGTCGCGCCGCTTGCAAAACTCGCGACCGCGCGCGCGATGCGCTCCCGCAACGCGTCGTCGTCATTCGGCAGATTGGTCATGCCGCCGCCTGTCAGCCGCGCGAATGCGCGCAGCTCCTTGAAGTCTTCCGGACGGACTGGCCGGATGAACGGAACGCTCATTGGAGTTTGGCTCCGGGATTGGGAATGTCGCCGGCGGCGACGCGCAATAGCAGCAGCGCGGAGAGTTTTGCGCGCTCTTCAAGACTGTCGAGCTTCACGAACTCGTTCGCGCTGTGGATGTCGCCGCCGCGCGCGCCGAGCGTGTCAATGACGGGAACGCCCGCCGCCGCGATGTTGTTGCCGTCGCAAACGCCGCCGGTCGCCTTCCAGCCGATGTCGAGGCCAAGCTCGACGCCGCAATCCTTCAGCGCCCGGAAGAACGCTTCGAGCGCCGGCGTCATCGGCTTTGGCGGACGGCCGAACGAGCCGTGAAGATGCGCGCCATGGCCCTCGCGGGCGTTGACGGCGGCGATCAGTTTGCGCGCCTCGTCCAGGAACCAGTCGGCGTCATCGGCCGTCTCGACGCGGACATTGAACCGCGCGACCGCCTTGTCTGGAACGACATTGTTCGGACCGCCGCCGTCGAGCTTTGCGACATTGACGGTGAGGCCGTCGCGCTTGCCGGAGAGATCGTCGAGGTCCGCCATGAATCGCGCCGCCGCGACGACGGCGTTGCGGCCCGACGCGTGATCGCGGCCCGCATGCGCGGCGCGCCCGGAAAAGACGGCCGAAAAATTGCCGCTGCCTTTCCTCGCGCCGGCGAGCGTTCCGTCCGCCATCGCCGGTTCATAGACCATCGCGAATTGCGCGCGTTTTGCCGCCTCGTGAAGCAGCTCTGCCGATCCCGGCGAGCCGATTTCCTCATCGGCGTTGAGGATGATCTCAAACCCAATGCGGTCGGCCAGCGCCGAGCGCTCGACCGCCATCAGCGCGTACAGCATCACTAGGATGCCGCCCTTCATGTCGGCGCCGCCGGGCGCATTCATCGTGTCAGAGTCGATCATCCGGCCGGTCTGGAAGGCATGATCGGCGGGAAAGACCGTGTCCATATGCCCGGCGAGCAGCACACGGACCGGCGCTTGCGGGCGTTTGACGATCCGCAGGCAGTCGCCAAGCTGTCGCGCGACGATTTCGCCGTTCGCCATGATCAGCGATTGCGGGCTGGACGGCGCCGTCTCTATCTCGGCGCCAAGCGCGCCGAACGCATCGGCGAGGACGCCGTGCATGACGGCGAGCCCTTCAAGATTGGCAGTGCCTGTGTTGATTGCGCACCACTCGCGCAAGCGCGCACTCATCTCGCCGCGCTTGCCGTCGAGAAACGCCAAGTCCTTTGAAATATCTGTCTTTCCGGCCATTTGCGGCAAGCTCTAGCCTTGGCGTTCTCTGGCGGCAAGCCGGCCTTCAAGGCGGCTCTCGCCATTGCCCAGTCGAATCGAACCTCCCTATAGTCGGAACCCCATGTTTCGAAAGCGACTTCCGACCAACAGGCCATGCTAGACCTGATCGAACGGATATTGACCTTATGGACCGACCTGTCGCGCCGCGCCGGGCGGCTGTTGCTTGCGCTTTTCGCCTTGGCGACGGCGGGCGCCGGCTGGTACGCGGTGACGACTCTCAAGGTTAATACCGACACGAGCGCGATGCTCGATCCGGCGCTTGATTTCCAGGTTCGCGCCAGGGAGCTGCGCGAAGCCTTCCCCGAAGTGAAGAACGACATCGCCGTCATCGTCCGCGCGCCGACGCTCGACGAAGCGGACGCCTTCGCCGCCGAACTGCGTCGCCGCGCGCTCGCAAAGCCCGACTTTTTCGCCGGCGTTTTCGCGCCGTCCGCGGAGCCGTTCTTCCGCGACAACGGCCTCCTCTTTCTTGAGACGGATGATCTCGAGAGCCGTCTGACGCAAATGTCGAAAGCGTCGGGGCTCTTTGAAACGCTGATCAAGGCGCCGACCGCCGGACAACTCTTTGCTACGCTCGCCGAAAACGACGAACTCGCCGAGCGGTCGGACCTCGGGCGCGACACGCTCGCCCGCCTCTATGACGAACTCGCCGACGTCGTCGACGCAAGCGCAAACGGCGAGCCCCGCCCTTTCTCCTGGATGGGCGCGCTCGCGACCGAAGAAGCGCCGGCCGAAGGTCACGTCCGCATGGTCTATGTGACGCCGAGGCTCGACTTCACGCGCCTGCAGCCTGCCAAACCCGCGCTCACGGAGTTGCGCGCGGAAATCGCCGATATTGAAAAATCCTTTGAGGGCCGGGTCGAAACCTTCATCACCGGCGATCCCGCGCTGCGCGCCGACGAGCTCGCCGCCGTGACGACGGGGATCGAACTCTCATTCCTGATCTCCTTCCTGTCCGTCGCCGCGCTTCTGCTAATTTGCTTTCGGTCGGCGTTTCTCGCGCTCGTCGCCAGCGCCGCCCTCGTCATTACGATCGTGCTTACGGCGGCGTTCGCGGCGGCGGCGATCGGCGAACTCAACCTCGTGTCGGTCGCGTTCACCGTGCTGCTCGTCGGCCTCGGCATCGACTATGCGATTCATCTTCTCCTGCATTTTCAGGAACGGCGGAGCGCCGGCGAGGCGCTTCACATGGCGTTATCCGGCGCCATCCATGATGTCGGCGGCGGTCTCGTCCTCGCCGCACTGACGACGACGCTCGGGTTTTTCGCGTTCATTCCGACGTCGTTTCAGGGCATCGCTCAACTCGGGATTATCGCCGGCGCCGGCGTCATCATTGCGCTGTTCGTGACGCTGACTTTCATTCCCGCAGCGCTCGGCGTTGGCGGCGGCGAAGGCCGCAAGTTCAAAAAGCGGGAAAACGGCGGCGAAATCTTCAACACGCTCGCGACGCCGCTGGCGATCGCGACTGTCGCTGCAGGCGTCGCGGCGCTTTTCCTTCTGCCGCAATCGCGATTTGACGCCGATCCGATGAGCCTTCGCGACCCCAAATCGCAATCCGTCGCCGGCTTCAATCTGCTGTTCGCCGACAAGGACACGGTCCCCTATCGGCTGACGCTCGTCGCGGCGAGCGAGGCCGAGGCGATGGCGGCGGCTGAAAAGGCGCGCGCGCTCGCAACAGTCGGCGGCGTGCGCTCGCTCAACAATTTCATTCCCGACAACCAGGAAGACAAACTCGACCTGATCGACTTCGCGTCAGGCTCTCTGGTCTTCGCGCTCGACGCCGTCGAGGACCAAAGCGGCGCGCCCTCGATCGCGGACGGCGCGGCGACGCTGAAGGCCCGGCTTGAGGCCGCCTATGAGGACGGCGCGCCAGCGCGGCGCCTCGCGGACGCGCTCGGCGCGGTCGCCGGGAAGCCGGAAGCGCTGGCGAAAATCGAAGCGAACATTTTCAGGTTTTGGCCGGCGCTCGTTGAACGATTGCGCGACCAGTTCAATGTCGATCTCGTCGACGTCGCCGGGCTGCCGGACAATCTGAAACGGCGCTATCTGTCCACGGACGGCAAATGGCGCGTCGACATCCTGCCCAAAGAAGACGTGCGCGATCCAGCTAAACTGAAGGCGTTCGTCCGGTCGGTCACGGCGGAACTGCCGACGGTCGCCGGCGGCGCCGTCCAGTCGCAGCGCGCGGGCGAAGCGATTTCCGCCTCAATGCTGCAGGCGTCTGGAATCGCGCTCGGCGTCATCGCGCTGTTTCTGCTGATCTTGCTGCGCCGCCTTGATGAAGTGCTGCTGATGCTTTTTCCGCTCGCCCTCGCCGCTGTGTTGACTGCGGCGGCGGGCGTTCTGCTCGACATCCCGTTCAATTACGCCAATGTCATCGTGCTGCCGCTCCTCCTAGGCATCGGCATCGACAGCGGCGTCCATCTGGTCATGCGTCGCCGTCATATCGATCACGACGGCGACACCGTGTTCGGCGCCTCGACCCCGCGCGCGGTTTTCTTTTCGGCGCTGACGACCATCGCATCCTTCGGCAGCCTGATGCTTTCTCCGCACCGCGGCACCGCGAGCATGGGCGAACTCCTGTCGATCGCGATCGGCTTCACGCTGCTGTGCACGCTTGTCGTGCTGCCGGTCACGTTTCGGCTGGTTGAGGGCAGGAAACTCGGTTAATGACCGGCGATCGCGGGCGTTCGCCGCAGCTTCGCTATATTCCCGCCGCAATTCCTTTTTATCTCGCGCCGTATGAACGCCGTCGCTCCCGATGAAGGACCTTTCGATGCAAAAGTCGCTCGCAGTCTTCGCCGCCAGCATCGCCGCGCTCGCCGCAGCGCCCGCTTTCGCGCAAGGTGCGGGCGCCGCGCCGCAGACCGCTGAAGACGCAGGCGCGTCGGTCGACGAAGCGGTCGCCTTCGCCAAGGGGCTCACCGAAAAAGCGACGGCGGCGCTGACCTCAGCGAAGAGCGACGCTGAACAGCTGAAGGACTTTCAAGTCGTTCTCGGCGACGGCCTCGCCCTTGACGTCATCGGCAAGTTCATGATCGGCGATGTGCGCAAATCGATGTCGGCGGCGCAGATCGCCCGCTACGACGCGGCGTTCCCGCCTTACCTCACGCGGCTCTACGCCGACCAGTTCGCCGAAATTGTCGGACGCCCGCTCGAAGTCATCGACGCAAAGGCGCTCGGCGCGCGCGATGTCGTCGTAAGGACCCAGTTCACAAGGAAAGAAGGCGCGCCGATCAATGTCGACTGGCGCGTCCGCAAGCTCCGCACCGGCGAACAAAAAGCGATCGACATCATCGTCGGCGGCGTCTCGATCATGCTGGTCAAGCGCGAAGAGTTCTCGGCGTTCATCGCCCAGAACGGCGTCGACGCCCTGATTGCACGAATCGAAAAGGAAGGCGCGGCTTAACCCGCCGCGACAATCCAGTTCAGCGCACGAGTTCTTCGACGACATTCGCGCGCTGGTCGACCAATTCTTCCGCGGTGAACCAGAGTTCCTTGCCCCGCCAGTTCTCGCGCAGCGCGTCGCGCCAGCCGGCGTCCATCTCCGAGCGGCCGAAATAGCGTTCAAAAAATCGCGCGCTCGTCATCCGCGCCTCAAAGCCCGGCTTGTCGACTTTCTCGTCAGTGACAAGATCATGGGCCGATGGCTCATGAAACATGAAGAGCGCCGACGGCGCGGCCGATCGGTCGGCGCCCTGCAGGTAAATCGGCACGCACATCGAGAGGCAAACCGATTTGTCGCCGACGAAAGTGTCGACATCGTGCGTGCGTTTGATGCGCTCGATCTCTTCGATGACGAGACGGCCTTCGGCGAGCGACCCCCCCGGCGAATCGAGATCGATGATGAAACGTCCGGTCCCGCCGCGCCGCTCATCGAACGCCGAGGCGAGACGTTCGGCCATCGGCGCTTCAATTGCATGCGCCCAGCGCAGCACGACCGCGCCGTCCGTTTCGCCTATTTCAAGCCGCGGGCCGGTCTCGTAGACCCTTCGTCCGCTCTTCCACGCGAAAAAGCCTAGCGCGGCGAAAAGCGCGAGTGTCGCGCCAAAGCGAAGCGTGTTCCCGGAGGCGGCCATAAGACCGCGATCATTGACCGGATCAAGGATTTGCGAAAGATGCCGCCATGACGAAAAACACCGCCTCCGACCTCCTCCGCCGGCGCATTTCAACGCGCGCCTTCCTCAACACGCCGGTCCCGGAAGACGAAATTCGCGCGATCCTTGAGATTGCGAAATTCGCTCCTTCGGGCGGCAATCTTCAACCCTGGAAGATCCACATTGTCGTCGGCGCCGCCCGCGAGCGTCTGATCGGCGCCGTCAAGAAGTCGCTTGCGGAAAATCCGTTCGCCGGGGGCGAACTCAGGATTTACCCGGACAATCTCTGGGAGCCTTACAGGACGCGCCGCTACAAGCTCGGCGAGGAGATGTACGCACTGCTCGGCATCCCGCGCGAGGAGAAGGTGGCGCGCCTCGCGCATCTCGCGCGCAATTTCGAGTTTTTCGGCGCGCCGGTCGGCCTCTTCTTCACGCTCGACCGCCGGTTCGACAAGGGGCAGTGGGCGCATCTCGGCATGATGATGCTGGCGATCGCGCTCGTCGCCGAAGAACGCGGCCTTGCGACCTGCATGCAGGAGGCGTGGTCCGCGCAGGCGAAAACGGTCTCGGATTTCCTCGACGTTCCTGAAAGCGAGCAGCTCTATTGCGGCATGGCGCTCGGCTATGCGGACAAATCGGCGGCGGTGAACGGCCTGCGGTCAGAACGCGCGGCGCTCGATGACTTTGCGCTGTTTCATCGGGAGTGACGCCATTGAAAATCGCGAGCTTCAACGTCAACTCGATCAACGCCCGCCTGCCGCGCATTCTCGACTGGTTCGACAAGGCAAGGCCCGACGTCTGCGTCCTGCAGGAGATCAAATGCGTTGACGAGAAATTCCCGGCCGGCGAATTCGAGGATCGCGGCTATAATGTCTGCGTCCACGGCCAGAAGACCTATAACGGCGTCGCGCTGCTCTCAAAGCACCCGTTCGAGGAGCCGCGAAAGGGCCTTCCGTTGTTGCAGGATGGCGACGACGCCGACGATCATTCGCGCTACATCGAAGCGGTGATCATGCCGCCCGGCGCCAAGGTCATTCGCGTCGTCGGCATCTACGCGCCAAACGGCAATCCGGCGCCGGGGCCGAAATTCGACTACAAGCTGAAATGGCTGAAGCGCCTCAAGAAACGCGTCGCCGAGCTTTTGGCCTATGAGGAGGCGCTGATCGTCTGCGGCGACTTTAACGTCATTCCGCAGGCGGAAGATGTCTACGACCCGAAGGCCTGGTCGTCGGACGCGCTGTTTCTTCCCGAAAGCCGCGCGGCGTTCCGCCAGATCCTCAATCTCGGCCTCACCGACGCGATTCGCCAAATCCATCCGGCGAAAACGCTCTATACTTTCTGGGACTATCAGGCCGGCGCCTGGGAGAAGGACAACGGCATCCGCATCGACCATTTATTGCTGTCGCCTCAGGCCGCCGACCGCCTCAAAGACGCCGGCGTCGACCGCGCCGAGCGCGGCCCCGGCAAGACCGACGTGAAGCCGTCGGACCATGTGCCGGTGTGGGCGGAATTGGCTTGATAATTCGACTGTTTCCACTTGATTCTCCGCCCCGGCGCCCTGCACCCTCGCCGCCATGACACAACCCGCCAATATCGCCCTCTTGATCGACGCTGATAACGCCGCGCCTTCCGGACTCGACGCCGTGCTGACCGTCCTCGCAGAGCTTGGCTCCGTGAATATTCGCCGCGCTTACGGGAACTGGAGCAAGGCGGGCCTACGCGGCTGGTCCGAGCTCGTTCACCGCTACGCGATCGAGCCGCAGCAACAATTCGACATCACGAAGGGCAAGAACGCCACCGACATGAAGATCACCATCGACGCGATGGATCTTCTTTATTCGGGACGCGTCGACGGATTCGGCATCATGTCGAGCGACAGCGACTTCATGCCGGTCGCCATGCGCATCCGCCAGAACGGCCTTCCCATTTACGGCTTCGGCTCCGAAAAGACGCCGGAAGGTTTCCGGCAAGCCTGCACGCGATTCATCGACGTCAGCAAAATGACGGAAAAGGAAAGTGAGAACAGCCCGCCCCAGCCGGTCGACGACGCCCTCGTCGCCCTACTCGGCGATGCATGGAAAGCCTCAAAACGCGATGAGCGCGGCTTTGCGAGCCTTGGAGAGGTCGGCAATCGCGCCGGCAATCGGTCTTCCTTCGATGCGCGCAATTACGGTTTCGCCCGCCTCACCGATCTCGTCGAGTCGTTACCGCAATTCGTGATCGAGCGGCGCGAGAACGGAAAGGTGTTTGTCAAGCGGTTGAGGTGACGCGGAAAGACCGCGACAACCATGGCGAATGATGTCGCCAATTATTTGAGATGAACGAAATCAATGTCCAAGAATGGTGTCCTACGCGCAATTGGTCATAATATGGCCGACTCGATGGCGAGCGGCTGCGGCCTTCTTGTTGGCGTATGGTCGATGAATGTGTTCGCAGAAGCGGCCCGATCCTCCAACGGCCATATCATTGTCGATTTCCTGAATGGTGAGATTCTGGCGGGCGATGCGTCTGTGAATTTGCAGAAAGCTGCCAAGCGCTATTCCGAAGCTCTGCCGGATTTTTGCACGAAACACGGCGCACAAATCGCTGAGTTTCAACGGCTTGAAGCGCGCGTCGGACTGCATCTCAATCGCCGCCCTCGCTTCATCGTCACAATAGATGACAGACTCGGCCGAACCTTCGTCGATACGTATTTCGGCTTGCCTGGCCGCCGCGCGCGAATACGCTGATGCTCTGGACCCCTGAACAGGACCGCGCCCTCAAGGCCGTCGACCGCTGGATGAAGGCGCCCGACCAGCAGGTCTTCCGCCTGTTCGGCTACGCGGGCGCCGGCAAGACAACGCTCGCGCGGCATTTTGCGGAGAATGTCGGCGAAGTCGCCTTCGCCGCCTTCACCGGCAAGGCCGCTTATGTGATGCGCCAGAAGGGGTGCGAGGGCGCGACGACGATCCATTCGCTGATCTATCGCCCGGCGCGCGATGATGAGACGGAGGAAGGCGAACTCCTGTTCACCATTCGC
This sequence comes from uncultured Alphaproteobacteria bacterium, assembly GCA_902826095.1. Lineage (GTDB taxonomy): Bacteria > Pseudomonadota > Alphaproteobacteria > Caulobacterales > Parvularculaceae > Amphiplicatus. Next base: position 22,623 of record CADEDN010000019.1, read on the forward strand.
CGCGACGCGCCGGCGTCGACAGCCGATCTCATCATCATCGACGAATGTTCGATGGTCGATGAAGATCTCGGGCGCGATCTCCTTTCATTTGGAAAGCCGGTGCTCGTTCTCGGGGATCCGGCGCAATTGCCGCCGGTCAAGGGCGGCGGCTATTTCACCGAGGCCGAGCCCGATTTCATGCTGACGGAAATTCATCGCCAGGCGCAGGGCAATCCGATCATCCGTCTTTCAATGCAGGTGCGCGAAGGGCGACCCCAGACCGGGTCGGACGATTTCGGCGGCGATCATTCCTGCCGCATCATCCGGAAAGACGAAATCTCGCCCGACGACATCCTCGGCGCCGATCAGGTGCTGGTCGGCGTCAATCGCACGCGCAAGCGCTTCAATGAGCGCATTCGCGAAATGAAGGGGCATGCGGATCCCTTTCCGGAAGCGATGGAGAAGCTCGTCTGCTTACGGAATAACAAGTCGAAAGGCCTCCTCAATGGCGGCATCTGGACCGTCATACTCAGGAAAGCGCCGCGCGGAGAGAAGGCGCGCATGCTGGTCGCGCCTGAAGACGGCGGGAAAAACGTCTCCATATCCGTGCCGAAGGCGATGTTCACGGAGGGGCCGGAAAGCGTTCCCTGGCCGGCGCGCAAGAATTCCGACGAATTCGACTACGGCTACGCCCTCACCGTCCACAAGGCGCAGGGTTCGCAGTGGGACAATGTCGTCCTCTTCGACGAGAGCTACGCCTTCCGCGAACACGCGCAGCGATGGCTTTACACCGGCGTCACCAGGGCGGCGACGAGGCTGACGCTGGTGCGGTAGGGAATTCGCATCTCCCGCCCGCTGGCCGCACCACTAGCGAAGCAATTGATTCGCCTCTGTTTCCGGTCTCTGCGAACGCGGGGGACTGATTCCCATTAAAGCGTAATGTTGGGCGTCTTTACACGCCGACGCACGCCGACCATAGACGGCTTTTGAGTGACGCCAGCGCCGATCCGTTATCAGGCGCGGGCGGTGATGAGTGCTGCGGGGTCGTCAGATGGCATCAATGGTTGCGCGCCTTGTCGGTTTGCTTGCCGGCGCATTGATGGCGACGGCCTCAAACGCACAGACGCCGCCGGCAATTTCAGTCGGCATCACGCCGAATTCGGCCAATGAAGGCGCGCGGTTTCAAGTCTCGTTCACGCGTACGGGCGATCTCACCAAAATCTCGAGCGTCGCATGGCGCGTTTCAGGCGCGGTCGACGGCGCCGATTTCGGCCTCGCCGCCCCGCCGTCCGGAACAATTAATTTCACCGCGGGCCAGGCGAAGAAAGGGTTTCCTCTCACCCCGTCGGATGACGCCGTCGCAGAGCCGAATGAATTGTTTGACGTCACGCTGTCGTCGCCGGTCAACGCGACCATTTCGACCGGCAAGGCGAGCGCGACCATTCTCAATAATGACCTTTCGGCGCGGGCGCCGCTCGCTGTCGTCAATGTCGGCGCGTCGTCTTTCTGGTCCTATGAAGACGCGTTCCTCAATCATTTTCTCGTCGGCGGACGCTTTTACGACCAATGGGTGAAAGACGGGCTTTTCGACAACGCGACAGGGCGCTTCGTGAAGATGCCTGCGTCCGGGTCGCCATTCCTACTCACGACCATGCGCGGCGGCATTACGGTCAATCCCGGCCATTACAAAGGCAAATGGATCCTCGACTGGCAGGGCGACGGCGATTTGTGGATCGAAACGGGAAGCGCCGGAAGCGTGACGCGAATCTCCGCGAACCGCGTCGAGGAATTCTACGATCCGGCGATACACGGCAATGTCCTTCCGGCGATCTCCATTCACCGCATCGGGCCGGCCGGCGTTTCGAACATCCGTTATTATCGCGCATCGCATGAGCCGCTGGTCGCCGCCGGGAAAATGTTCGATCCTCGCTGGCTCGCCGATATGGCGCGCTTCGACGCGATGCGTTTTCTCGACTGGACCGGCGTCAATGGGGATTACGAACTCAAGGCGTCTGACCGGCCGCTGCCGAGTCGGCCTGGCTATTTCAACGGCCGCGCGCCCGATCGGGCGATCATTCGCGCGGCGATCGAGTCAGGGACCAATTTGTGGCTAAACGCCCCGGCGCTTCTTGGCTGTCCGCCAAATGTCGCCGCGACCTTGCGCAATTCGGCGATCGCTCAATCGGCGCGCATCGCCGCTGTCGCCGCCGCATTCGATCAGATCATGGCGAGTTCAGAGCCGCTGCTTTGGGCGCGCGCGATCGTCGCTGAATTGAATGCGCAATCCTATCCGGTCGCCCGGCCGATCTTTGTCGAATTCGACAACGAAGTGTGGAATTCAAAATTTCGCGTTTCCACCGAATATGCGCGCGGGATCGGCCAGACGGTCATTGCGCGGAGCAGCGGCCTCAGCGGGACGACCCGCGTCGGCTACGGCTATCTCTCGGCGCGCTACGCCGCCGCCTTTGCGCAGGCGCTCGCGGAAGGCGGCCGGCCGGGCCAGTCATGGACCATGGTCCTCGCCGCCCAGACGGCGGATGTCGCGAGCACCAGACAAGCGATCAGCGGCGCTCGCGCGTTCGGCGGTTCGGTCCCGATGAGCCGATACGGCGTCGCCACGACGAACTACTATTCCGGCGGATTTTCGTGGAACGCGGAAAATCTCCTGTTCGGCGCCAAGCTTGACGCCCCGACCTGGCGCCAGCGCTGGAAGGCCGAATTCGCGGCCGATCCGGCGGCGCTGCGCCAGAAGATCAATTCGTTCTTTCTTTCGCCGACCTCATTGCGCGGCAATGTCGCCTATTACGGCGTCCAGGCGCGCGCGCATAAAGCGGCTGCCGAAGCGTCGGGCGCGCGCTGGATCGGCAACTATGAGGGGGACAGCCATGACATTCTCGACGTCGTGCTGACCAAGGATCCGGCGATCATTGCGTTCTTTTCACAATGGCACGAAAGCGCCGACCACGGACGGGTCATCACGGCGATCGCGGACGAAACCCGAAAAATTGATCCGAAGGCGATGATCGCCAACTATCTGTTTTGCGCAGGTCCCCGGACGCCGGCGAGCCCCTGGGCCGAATGCGCGCCGTGGGATCAGACCGGCGGCGACAATGCTGCGTGGGACGGAATTCTCATGCCATGAGCCCGCCGGATGCGGGCATCGCAATGTGTGATGCCTATGCACGGACGACAGCGACGAGATCTCGGCACGCCGCCGAAGCGACACCGTTGCAGCGTCGCTGGCGATGCCCTAAGGCAATCGAAGTGTCGGCGGCGGCGCCGTTTCGGCAGAGAATTTTGTTTGGTGCAAGTCATTCCTGTTGAAGGGGGATTGTAATGAAAAATCGTATCGTGCTTCTCGCAAACGCCGCCGCCTGCTGTTTCATGCTGTCTGCCGCTAATGCGCAAACTCCCCCGGCGATTTCCGTCCGCGTCACGCCGACCTCGGCGAATGAAGGCGCGAAGTTTCAGGTGACATTCACGCGCGTCGGCGACACGACCGGGCGGTCGACCGTCAATTGGGCGGTGTCCGGCGCTGTTGACGGCGCCGATTTCGGCGTCGCGACGCTGCCGAAAGGAACAGTCACGTTCACCGCAGGCCAGGCGCAGAAAGGGTTCGCGCTCTTTTCGACAGACGATACGACGGGCGAGGCTGACGAGCGATTTGACGTCACGCTTTCCGCCCCGACAAACGCGAGCATCGCTACCGGTCTTGCGAGCGCGACCATCCTCAATAACGACGTCGCGTCGCGTTCGCCGCTGACGCTGATCAACCCCTCGCATTCGACCTACTGGGCGCAGGAAGATGCGTTCATCAATCACCTTCTCGTCGCCGGAAAGGATCATGATCTCTGGGTGAGCCAGGGCCTGCTTGACCCGGTCTCCGCGACATTCGTGAAGATGCCGGCGTCCGGCCCGATCAAGATTGGGCCTGTCCGCGGCGGCAGCGTCATCGGCGCTGGAAATTATTACAAGGGCAAATGGATCCTCGACTGGCAAGGCGACGGCGACGTGACGATCACCGGCGGCGTCGGGACGTTGACCCGCGTCTCAACGAATCGCGTTGAAGAAGATTACGATCCCGCGCTTCATGGAATCGCCAACCCTGTCGTCAGAATCACGCGTATCGGTGCGGGCGGAATTTCCAATATCCGCTTTTATCGCGCGACACACGAAACGGCGATCAACGCCGGACAGATTTTCGACCCGCGCTGGCTTCGCGACGTCTCGAGATTCGACGTCGTGCGCCCGATGGACTGGACAGGCGTCAACAGCGACAAGGAGCTTTTCGCAACGGACCGCCCGCCGGCGAATCGACCTTTCTACATGAGCGGCCGCGTGCCAGATCATGTCCTCGTCCGCGCCGCGGTCGATTCAGGGACGGCGCTTTGGCTCAATGCGCCGGGACTGCTCGGCTGCCCGCCGTCCCTCGCCGCGACGCTCCGCGACACGACGCTTCCGAATTCGGCGCGGATCGCCGCCGCCGCCGCCGCGTTCGACCAGGTGATGGCGAGTCAGGAGCCGTTGCTCTGGGCGCGGAAGATTGTCGCCGAACTGAACGCGCAAGGCTATCCGGCGTCGCGCCATCTCTATATCGAACTCGACAATGAAGTCTGGAATACGACTTTCCACGCCTCAACGAACCTTTACTCGGGCCTTGGACAGACAATTGCAGCCCGGCATCCGGGTCTCTCCGGCACAATGCGGACTGGCTACGGCTACCGCTCGGCGCAATTCGCGAAATTCGTCGCGCAGGCGCTTGCGGAAGGCGGGCGTTCAGGCCAGCCTTGGACGATGGTGCTTGCCGCGCAGACGGTTGATCCCGTGCGCACGGTTGACGCGCTCGCCGCCGTGCCCGCCTTCGGCGGCACGCAGCCGATGAGCCGCTATGGCGTTTCCACCACCAATTACGTGTCTGGCGGCTTCATCTGGCACCGTGAAAACAGACTGTTCGGCGCGCCGATGACGCAAGCGGCCTGGGGCCAGCGCTGGCTCGCCGATCTGGCGGCCGATCCCGCCGCGCTTTACCAGAGAATCACCAATTACCTGCTCTCTCCGACGCCTTCTCGGGCGAATGTCGCCTATTACAGTTCCTTCGCGCGCGCCCAGAAAACAGCCGCTGAAGCCGCCGGCGCGCGGTGGATCGGCAATTTTGAAGGCGACTCGACCGACAAGCTTGACCCGACGATCGCTTCGAACGCCGCGGCCGTCGCGCTCTATCGGCAATGGCACGAAAGCGTCGACTATGGACGGGTCATCACGGCATTCGCGGACGCCACAAAGGCGCTAAGCTCCAATGCAATCGTTGCGACCTATGTGTTCTGCGCAGCGCGCCGTACCCCGTCGACGCCGTGGGCTGAATGCACGCCTTTTGACCAGTCCGGCGGCGACAACGCCGCCTGGAACACGCTGTTGAAACCCTGACAGCTAGCGCGCCTTCACATCGGCCAGGGTGAAGGCGCCGGCGCGCCGGCGATCGGCGCGTTTGAGCAGGATGTCGATCAGGTCGAAGATCACATCGAATTCCTTTAGAATGGTCTCGACGCGCTCGGCGCCTTCAAGCGGCGCAAACATCGTGCCGATGCTGAGCCGGTCGCCGGTCTCAATGGCGATCAGGACTTTGCCGTCGTGAAAAGCGGCGCGGAGTTTCTTGCCGCCAAAGAGACGCTCAAGCTCCTGGAACCGCTCCAGGACGACCGGATCGAGCAGATCGCGCGCCTCGACCTGATCGGTCGACCACGCTTCAAAGGCCTTTTCAAACACGGGCGAGGCGAGCCCGACGCGCTGGAATTCCTTGCCAGGCTTCATCAGCGCGTTGACCGGTCCCATGTCGCGCAGAACGACCGTCGCGCCGAGGAACCTCTTGGGATAGTCGATCATGAAGAGCTGACCGTGAAACACCGTCCGCTCGCTCCTGCTCTTGCCGGATGATTTTTGCTTCAGATGCGCTTCGCAAAAGACGAAAGGCCGGCCTTCATGCTCTCCACGAACTTCGTCCTCCCATTTTTCGCGATTGTGCGACGGAATTAATTTAAGCCGCCGAAACCGGTCATAATAGTCAGGCCGCTCGCAAGCGCCCTTGTATTCGAACCGAAGCCTGCGGGAGATGAGATCGAGCAGCCCATGGGTGATGTCCGCTCGGGCCCGATTGAGAATCCATGCGCCAAGCGCGGCGCCGCTCATGGCCACGATCGCGGCCAGCTGCAGGTTGGCGTCGCCAAACGGCGCAAACAGGAAGACGGACAAAGAAAGTGCGATGGTCGCGCCGCCGACAATTAACACATTCGTAACCGCGTCGGCGCGCGCACGTTCCTTCTTTGCAAGATAGGGAGCGATTGACGCCTCGTAATAGGAGGCGAAATCGGCAAATGCACTGCGATCCGAGGGAAGGCTGAGCATGATGGAGGCGTCCCGGCTTAAAAAACGAGACACTCTCGCTCTATGGTAAACCGTGATTTAACGGTCCCGCCCTAGCATCCGGCCGATTGATCAGCCGAGGACGCGGATGCGGCGACTTCTGAAGCGGGCGATGGAGATGGCGGTGGGCGACGGCGACCACACGCCCGACATGGTCGTCGACCGGCGCGTCATCGAGTTCAAAAACCAGATACCGCCGGTCAATATCGCCATTGCCGCGTCAACCGCCTTCATCATCCTAGCGGTTCATCCATCACTGCTTCCGCTATTCGCGGCGACATACTTTGTCTATGTTGCATCCGCATTCCTGCAGGCTCAGCGCTGGCGCCGGCTGGATCCGACTGCGCTCGCCATTAACGACAAAAGGGCGTTGCTCTCGCAATCGCGAATTCTTGCTCTCGGCCAATCTCTCACCTGCGCGATTATCGCACTGGCGCTGTTTGAAGTTTCATCACCGGAGCAGAGGGTCGTGCTCTCCGGGTGGGTCGCGCTTTGCGGCTTCGCTGGCAGCCTGTCGCTCGCCGCTGACGCCCGCATTTCAAAGAGAATCATACTTGTTTGCGTCATGCCTTTCGCCGCGCGGCTATTCCTTGAAGGGGGCGCGACGCTAACATCGATCGCCGTATTGCTGACGCTCGCCAGCCTCACAGGCGTTCAACTGCTGTCGCGGCACGATGCGATCATTCATGAGCTTTGCGGCGAAAAGGCGGAGAACGCGGCGTCGTCCGCTCATGCGCGCGAGACCTTGCGCGCCTTCATGGAAATGGCGTCCGACTGGGCGTGGGAGACCGATGCCGAGCTTCGCGTCGTCTATATGTCGCCGCGCATGCGGGATCTTCTTGGGCGTGACGCGCAAGCGATTATCGGGCGGCCGCTGAGCGAGGTCTTCCGCGAAGAGTTTTACGTTGACGGCGAAACAGTGCGCGCTCGGATTCGAAACGCAATCGCCGAACGGCGCAACATTAAAAATCTTGTATACAAGATCATCAATCACGCCGGACAGGTGCGAACGGTCTCAATGTCGCTCCGTCACCATTTCGCCGACGACGGTTCTTACCTTGGCGTCAGGGGCTGGACATCCGATATCTCCGAAAGCGTGAACGCGCGCGCGGAGCTTGAGGCGAGCGAACGGCGATTTCAGGACTTCGCCGAAAGCGCGTCCGACTGGTTATGGGAGGCGGACGAAAACCTCTGTTATTCGTATTTCTCGGAGCGCGCCGATCAGGTCACCGGCCTCAGGCACGCGGATTTTCTGGGCGCGAAAATGGGCGCGCACCGCGGAGACGTGTCGACCGACGAGCAACGCCGCCATCTTGATGCGCTTTCGCGGCGCGAGGCGTTCAAGGACGAAGTCAGCGAACTGACGCTTCCTGACGGCAAGTCGCTCTGGATCGCAAGAAGCGGCAAACCCTATTTCGACGCCGTTGGCGTCTTTAAGGGTTATCGCGGCGTCTGCAGAAACGTGACAGCGGAATTTCGCGCACGCCTCGAAGCCGAAAAAGGCCGAGAGCTGCTGAAAATCGCCAATGCGGACCTTGAAGCTAAAGTCGTGCAACGGACGACCGAGCTCAAAGAACGTTCCGAGCTTCTTAGCGAAGTCATCGAATCGATGGCCGACGGCCTTGTCGTATTCAATGAGGACTTCGTTATCGAAGCCGCCAATGAAAAGGCCATTGCGATATCGGGGCTCGATCCCGCTTTGTGGGCCGTCGGCCGGAATATGGCGGACGTCCTCAGCATCGGAATTCGCCATCGGCTTTACATCCATGAATCCGTCGAGGAATACGCCGACGACATGCGCCAGACGCTTGACGACATCGGCTATTTCAACGTCACGCGACGACAGAAGGACGGCAAGATCGTCGGCGAGAAAATTCGCCGCCGCCCGGGCGGCGGCTATGTGGCGACCTATACCGACATCACAACCGCCAAGCAGCGTGAACAACAACTCGAGGATCTGACCGTCGAACTGACGGAAGCCAAGGAGACGGCCGAGAGCGCGAACCGCGCCAAGTCGACATTCCTCGCCAATATGAGCCATGAGATCAGAACGCCGATGAACGGCGTCATTGGGATGGCGTCGCTGATGCTCGACACCGCCCTCACCTCACGACAGCGCGACATGGTTCAGGTGATTGTGAACAGCGGCGAAAATCTGCTGACGATCATCAACGACGTCCTCGACTTCTCAAAGCTCGAAGCCGGAAAGATGAAGCTCGCCGCCGAGCCTTTCGATCTGCGCGCCTGCATCGAGGATGTCATCATGCTTTTGAATCTCCGGGTGCAGGAGAAGGGCCTTGAGCTGATGCTGCGCTATCAGCCGACGCTTGGAACGCGCTTCATCGGCGACCCCGGGCGCATCCGCCAAATCGTGACGAACCTGATCGGGAACGCGGTCAAATTTACTGAAAAGGGCCATGTTCTCGTGTCAGTTTCCGGGAAACGGCGCGGCGAGACGGCTGACATCGAGCTCGTCGTCGAAGACACCGGCTGCGGAATTCCGGAAGACAAGCTTGAATCGGTATTCCACGCCTTCGAACAGGCGGACAGCTCTGCCGCGCGCCGTCATGACGGCACCGGGCTCGGCCTGGCGATCACGCGAAAGCTCGTCACGGCGATGGGCGGCGAAATATTTGCAAAAAGCGCCGTCGGCGTCGGATCGAGCTTCCATTGGCGGTCGTCATTGGTGATCGACGCCGCTGCTCCGCTGGCGGCCGCTTCCGTCGCCGACCTCGCCGGCGTCAAGACGCTGGTCGTCGACGACCTCAAGGTCAACCGCGACATCCTTGTCGAGCAATTGTCCGCATGGGGTCTTGCCCCCGTCGCCTTTGCGGACGCCGCCGCCGCATTCGCCGCGGCCGACGACGCCGCAAGAAGCGGATCGCCTTACGATCTCGCCATCCTCGACCAGCAAATGCCGGAAATGGACGGCATCATGTTGGCGCAGCGACTTCGGCAAAACCCGGCGACGATCGCGACTCCGCTAATCCTGCTGACGTCCGCCGGACGGAAGGGAAAACCCGCGGAAGAGGCGGACGCGCTCTTCGACGCCTATCTCGTCAAGCCGGCGCGCGCATCAATGCTGCTCGACACGATTGTCGCCTGCCTGCAGGGACGCGCCATTGAAGTTGCAACCCGCGCCGCCGATGCGCTCTGCAAGCCAGACGCCGCCGCAGCGATCTCGGGCGAAGCCGCTTCGCTCAACGTGCTTGTCGCCGAAGACAATGTCGTCAACCAGATGGTCATTCGGTCGATGCTTGAGAGTTTGCGCTGCGCCGTAACGCTCGCCGGAAACGGCCGAGAGGCGGTCGATCTCTATGGCCGCGGCGTTTTTGCGGTCGTCCTCATGGATATCTCCATGCCCGAAATGGATGGCGTCGAAGCGACTGCGCTGATACGGAAAATTCAGTCAAAGTCCGGCGACAAGACGCCGATCATCGGCGTCACCGCGCATGCGATGCAGGAAGATCGCCAGCGCTGCATCGACGCCGGCATGGACGACTATCTGCCGAAGCCGGTGAAGCCGGACTTGCTGCGCAAGATGCTGGAACGATGGGCCGCGCCGCAAGCATCCCAAAAGCGCGCGGCTTCCTGAGACTTCGCCGTCGGTCGCGCCGTTTTATGCGGGCGAATGCGCCAGCGCGGCGCTTTCGGCGGCGGTTTGGTTTGACGTCTGCCGTCGCCAAAGCGCGGCGTAAAGGCCGCTTTTGGCGAGAAGGCCGTCGTGACTGCCGGTCTCGGCGATTCGCCCCTTGTCGAGCACAAGAATCTTGTCGGCGCGCGCAATCGTCGACAGGCGATGCGCGACGGCGATCGTCGTGCGGCCGCGGGAGGCTTCCGCCAGCGCCGCCTGCACATCCTTTTCGGTTTCCGAGTCAAGCGACGACGTCGCCTCATCGAGGACGAGGATGGCGGGATCGAGCAAGATCGCGCGCGCTACGCCGACGCGTTGTTTTTCGCCGCCGGATAGTTTCAGTCCGCGCTCGCCGACGCGCGTATCGAGGCCCTTTGGAAGGCCGGCGATGAACGCGCCGAGCTGGGCGCGCCTCGCCGCCGCCATGACGGCGTCGTCGCCGGCGTCTGGGTTCGCGTAGGCGAGGTTGAAGCGCAGCGTGTCATTAAAGAGCACGACTTCCTGCGGCACCAGCCCAAGCGCGCCGCGCAGGCTCTTTTGCGTCACATCGCGAATGTCGACGCCGTCCAGCAAGATCCTGCCCGCGGACGGATCGTAAAAGCGGAAAAGAAGCTTCAGGATTGTCGATTTTCCGGCCCCGGACGGTCCGACGATGCCGACAAAGGCTCCGCCGGGAATGTCGAAATCGACGTCATCGAGCCCGGCCTGTCGCCCTTCATGCACAAACGAGACATGCTCAAAACGGATTTCGCCGCGCGAGGGCTTCAGGTTCCCGGCGCTGGCGCGGTCCTTGATCTCCGGCGCAAGGTCCAGAAGGTCAAAGAGTTTCTCGATATCGACCGCGCCCTGTTTGATCTCCCGCCAGGCGAAGCCGAGAATGTTGAGCGGCCTGTAAATATTCGTCAGCATCAAGATGACGGCGGTGATGTCGCCCGCCTTCAGCCCGCCGTCGCGCACGGAGAAGGAGGCGAGCAGCGCCGCCGCGAGAAGCCCCGCCGTCATGATGAATTCCTGCCCGGCGTTCAGCAGCGCCAGTGACTGCGCCTGCCGGACAAAGCGGTCATTATAAGCCTGCATGGCGCCGTCATAACGCGCCGCCTCGCGCTCCTCCGCGGCGAAGGCCTTCACGGTCTCAAAATTCGTCAGAGTGTCCATCGTGATCGCGCGAAGCTCCGTGTCCGCTTCGTTCATCGCGCGCCTTTGCTTATTGCGCCATTCGGTGATCAGGACCGTGAAGACCGCATAAACGATCACGGTCGCGACGGCCGCCAGCGCCAGTGAAACTGAATAAAGCGCCGCCATGACGGCCGCGGCGAGCGCGAGCTCAATCACCGTCGGACCGATATTGAAGGCGAGAAATCGCAACAGAAATTCCATGGCGCCGGCGCCGCGCTCGATGATGCGGTTAAGCGCGCCGGCTCGCCGCGTCAGATGGAACTGCAGCGACTGCGCCTGCGCGTGTGCGAAGGCTTCGACGGCGATGACGCGATTGGCGTCCTGGGTGACGCGCGTAAAGAATGCGTCGCGCGCCTGCGGCAGACCGTTCGACAAAAATCGCGCCGCTGCGAACAGCAGGAAGAATATCGCGAATGACGGCGCCGCGGCGGAAACGCCCTCGCCGTCGACCACGCGATTGATCCCGTCGCCCATCCAGACAGGCGCGGCGACGGCAAGCGCCTTTGAGGCGAGCGTGAGGGCGACGGCAGCGGCCATGCGCGGGCGCCATTTGGCGAGCGCCGGCCGCCAGAGAATTTTCGACATCCGCCCAAGCGTCGTCCAGAAGGACTTGGGCTCCGCGGCAGGCTCGCTAGCATTGGTCACCGCGCCGCACTCCATCTCAGGCGGTTAACGATTCCTTTCCGGAACATGCTTGTAGTTGTTCTTTTAATCATATGCTCGTATAGATTGTATTCGATCGATGAGCTGATTGCTCAGGTTGAAAACAGGAGGCGTCGATGTCGGCCTATAGCACGCGCATCGCCCAACGGCTCGCCGCGATCGCGGCGCAGCCGCAAGTTCCCAAGCCGAACGCACCGACGGCGCTGGACTATGACGGCCGGCGCGAGGAGCGGCGACCAGTGTTCCGCTTTGCCCGGATCATCTTGATGGACCGATCTGAAGTCGGCTGCATCGTCACCGACATCAGCGCTTCCGGCGCGCGTATCATGCTCGAAGGCGCCTGCGCGCTGCCCGGCATGATCAAACTGAGGCTTGTCCTGACCGGAGAAACGCGGCGCGCGCGCGTCGCCTGGCAGCGGGATAAGTCCGCGGGACTTTCATTCTTGGTGGAACGTCCGGGGCGCTTTGGCGTCGGCGGCGCTAAACCTTAAGGCGCGCCAAACCTTGAGGCGCGGCTGGGATCAAATTCACGAAAAATCAGACTCGACCTTGGATTCGTCGCAATCTTCCTTATCTTCGGCGGGCTCCAACCGGCATTGATGGGATCCGATTTGCGACTTGATCGACGTTCCTTCCTGCAGGCGGGTCTGACCCTGATCGGCGCCGGCGCAACGGCGCCGACAATGGCGCAGGCGCCGGGACTTCCAAAGTCAGCGCTGATCGCTATCGCGAAAATGGCGATCGAGAGGAACGCCGCGAGGCTTCAGCACGCAGACCGCGCCGCGCTCGTTGATTTCTCCGCGCCGTCCTGGCAAGCGCGATTCCATCTGGTCGATCTTGCCAAGGGCGACGTCGCCTCGTTTTTGACGGCGCATGGGCGCGGATCGGATCCGGGGCATACGGGGTGGCTGAAAAAATTCTCAAACGAGCCGGGCTCCTACGCGACATCCAAGGGCGCCTATATCACTGGCGCCGAATATGACGGCAAATACGGCCGCGCCCTGCGGCTTGCGGGATTAGACCCGGAGAACAGCAACGCCGAAGCGCGCGCCATCGTCATTCACGGTGCGTGGTATGTGAGCGACGCGATGCTGGAAAAATACGGCAAGCTCGGCCGCAGCGAGGGATGCTTTGCGCTGAAGGAGGCGGATCTGGCGGGCGTCCTCAACCGCCTCGGCGAAGGCCGCCTGATCTTCGCCGGAAAACTGCGCGACATCCAGTTCTAGCCGGGCGGACATTCGCCGACCTCGTCGGCTGTTGGACTTGCAACCGCCTTGACGCCCCGTTCGGCGAGAATCGCTCGATCGAGCCCGTATATGTCAGGGTGGAGGGTGACGCCGGCATCCTTGGCGGCGCTCGCCGTGAAATAGCCGACATAAACGGGAAGCGGCGTTTCGAGTTCGATCGCGGTCGTGTCGTTCGTCGCGACGATGCCTTTGAGCGTTTCTTCATTCCATTGCGGCCCAAGGATCGCCGCTGCAAAGGCGAGGGCGTCGTCGACGCGAATGCAGCCATGGCTGAGCGCGCGATTTTCCCGCTCGAACAAGTCGCGCGCTGGCGTGTCGTGCAGAAATATTCCGTAGGGATTGGGCATGATCAGCTTCATCTCGCCAAGCGCGTTTTTCGGACCCGGTTTTTGTCGCACGCCGACGTCGACGGCCGAATAATATCCAAGGCGCGCGGCTTCTCGCGGCTTTTTCTTCATCAGAGCGCCGACGTTTTCGGCGACGATGCTCGGCGGCACGAACCAGGTCGGATTGAAGGCCACCCCGGTGACAAGAGCCGAGAACTGCCAGGTCGGCGTCTTTTTCGCCCCGACGATGACGCGTCGCCGCGCGGCCAATTCGCCATTGCGGACGATGATCGCCTCATAGGCCGGCGCGTTCACCAATATGTAATCGGCGCCGAGCGCTCCTGGCATCCAGCGCCAGCGCTCCATGTTGACCTTGATGACGGCTTGAAGATTTTCGTCGCCTGCCGCCTTTTGCAAGGCGTCCTTGAGCGCGCGATATTCAGCGTGATCCGGCTCAAACGACGAAAGCGTCGCGGCGACGGCGTTCGCTGCGGCGGCGGATTGCGCGGCAATGGCGATTTCAGCCTGGCCAATCACATCGTCCAAGACTCGCCAGCGGATGCGCTTTTCCACGGGCGTGACGCCGGATCGCAGGTCGATGGCGATTTTCGAAAACAATGCGCCGGCGACGTTGTCCGATTTCACGGCGTCGCCTTCGGCGATCGCGGCGTCCAGGCCGGCGAAATCATAATCTTGCAGGGAAAGACCGTTTGATGAAAGCAACGCCGTCGCCGCGCGAAGCTCATTCAAATCGGACTCGTCCCATTGCGCCGCCGGCGCCGTTTCCGCCGACGCGGCGGCGCCGCCGATCGCGCAGACGATGATCGACGCAGCGATCCGGATGTAGTTCCTAAACGCGGGAATGAGCTTCATCGCTCCAAAAATCGAGATCGCCTTTGCCGACAGCCTCGGCGAGCTATTGCAATCCCCCCAGTTTGCGCACGCGCGCCCATTCCGACGCAGTCACGGGCTGGACGGAAAGACGCGTGTTTTTCACCAGCGCCATCTCCGCAAAGGTTTTGTCCTTCTTGATATCCGAAAGCGCGACTGACTTCGGTAAGGGTTCAACGGCCGCCACATCGACCATGACCCAACCCGCTTCATCGGCGGAGCTGTCTGGATAGGCTTCCTTGATCACTTTGACTATTCCGACAACCGCCTTTTCATCGCCGGTGTGATAGAAAAAGGCGAGATCGCCCTTCTTCATCGCCCGCAAATTGATCCGCGCCTGCGCGTTCCTGACGCCCGACCAGGGTTCGCCCTTCTTGCCGCGCGCCAGCTGCTCGCGCCAACTGAACGTCGACGGTTCGGTCTTCAAGAGCCAATATGACATCGAGACAAGTCCTTATTGCGCTGGAGGAACCGTCTCGAAAACGCTGCGCCGTTCCATCGCCCGATCATAAAGCGCTTTGACTTGAGATCGGCCCCTCAGCCAATCAACTTCCGGAAATCTGAGAGCGCCGTAACCGATAAGGCAAACGAGACCGATCGTTCCGATGTCGAAGGCCCGATCAAAGTCGCGCGCCTTGTCCTCCGACCAATCGAGCGCCGCTTGCGCCTTGTCGACCAGATCGTCGCGCTGCGCCGGCCAGCGCGTTCCTTCGGGACGAATTCTTGATTCATACATGGCCGCGACAAGACCTTCCGCGGCGCCGGCGGTCACCGCGTGCCGATTCAAGGCGTTAATGCGCGCGCTCGCATCGGACGGAATGATTTCGCCGTTTGACGTCAAGTTCAGAAACTCGATGATGACGCGGCTGTCGACAATGATCTCGCCGTCATCGGTTTCAATCGCCGGCACGCGCCGGATCGGATTGACGCGGCCGCCGAAATCGCGATTTGGCTCCGCCGGCTTGACGATCGTCGGCATGAAGACGATTTCCTCGCCGCGACCAAGTTCGATCGCAGCAATACGGACAGCGCGTACGAAGGGGGATGTGAGCGAACCGTAGAGTTTCATGGGAGCGTCAGTTCATCTTTGATCGGCTCGAAATAAGCGGCGATGTCGGCGTCGCTGACGCCTTCAACCGTCGCGGGCGACCAGCGCGGATTCTTGTCCTTGTCGATGATCGCCGCGCGGACGCCTTCGAAGAAATCATGGCCTTCCATCACGCGGCGAACGATCCTGAATTCCATCTTCATGGCCTCATCAAAATCAAGCGTCGAGCCGCGCCGCATCTGCTCATAGGTCAGCTTGAGCGACGTCGGCGACATCCGTGCGAAAATGCGCAGCATGTCGGCGGCGACGTCATGCCCATCCGCTTTCAACGTCGCATAAAAATCGTCAAAGCCGGCGTGACCGGTAAAGAGCCGCGCAAGGGCCGGCCTGATTTCGTTGACATGCGACTCGCCGGGATCTTCGGCGTATCCGTCGAGCACGGCTTCGATGTCCGCATGCGGATTGGAGCCGAAATCCAGTCCGGTCAATTCCCGCAACAGAACCGGGATCTGGACTGTCGGCGCGTAATGCGTCGCAACGCCCGCCGCCATGCAATCGGCCGCTTTGGCCCGCGCGCCGGTGAGCGCATAATAAAGCCCGAGCCCGTCATGAAGGCGCGGCAGAAAATGCCCGCCGCCGACATCAGGAAACAGCCCGATGCCCGTTTCCGGCATTGCAAACAATGTGCGATCGCCGGCGATGCGAAAATCGCCGTGCGCGGACAGGCCGACGCCGCCGCCCATGACGATGCCGTCGATGATCGCAACATAGGGCTTCACAAAATGATGAATGAGCGCGTTGAGGCGATATTCCTCCCGGAAAAACTCGCTAGTCCCGACCGGATCGATCTTGCCGTCGTCATGCAGTCGGCGAATATCGGCGCCCGCGCAAAACGCTCTCTCGCCGGCGCCCTTGATGAGCGCCGCCTTGACAGCGGGCGAACGCTCCCACTCGATCAGCTGCGCGCGCATCCGCTTCACCATGTCAAAACTCAGCGCGTTCAACTGGTCAGGGCGATTGAGCGTGATCACGCCCCAGTCATTGATCTTTTCAAAGAGAATGTCAGCGCTCATCGTTCAATTCCATCATGCGTCACGACAGCTCCGCGCAATGCCGGAAATGCGGTTGGAACAAGTCCTCAAAGTCGGCGACAGCGTCCGCGCGTATGGCGAGAATGTCCATATTGGCGCCGACGCCTGATTTCCCTTTCTGCGGCGAATAGGGCGCAAAATGCAGACGGTCAAATTTCTTTGAGATCCCGTCGGTCTGGATCTCGCGCGCGGCCGTGAGAAAAGGCCGATAGCCGAACGTCGCGACGAAGGCCGCAAGATCGTCGGCGTGATACCCAAACGCCGCGCTTCGGCCGGAGATTTCAGCAACAATCATCCTTGGCTGCACGCGCCCAAGATCCGCGCCCTGAAGCGTTTGCAACTCGGCGCCTTCAACATCGCTCTTGATCAGTTCAAGGCGGGCGAGATCGTCGCCGAGCGCCTCCGCGAGCGTCGTCGTCTCGACCGTTTCACGATTCTCAGGCTTGAAAAACTCGCTATTATTCATCAGCGAGCCGATTCCGGGGCGCGTGTCGTCATAGTAGAAGTCGACGGATTTGCCGCTTTCGTTCCAAACCGCTTTGCGAATGAGCGCGACATCCTTGTGCGCGGAGAATTTCTTTTGCAGCGCGTCGTAATTTCGGCTGTACGCTTCAAAGGCGTAAACGCGCCAGTAGCGTTGCGCGAAAGGATAGGTCCATGACCCAAGATTGGCGCCCACGTCGGCGAAAACTTTCGCCTTCAATTGGCCGGCCTTCTTGAGATACTGAAAATAGTGATCCGCGATCGCAAAGGACGTGAGCCCGGCCGCCTTGATCGCCGCCGACATCGCCGCCCGCAATTGCGCCCGCCCCTCTTCGGTAAGTTTCCCCGTCGCCGGCTCAAGCGCCACAATCAGCCTCCGTGCCCGCAGGCGCGCTCCGCATCATTCGCCCTTCATCCGCGCCGGCGGCGCGGCGCGCAGATCCCATTTCATGCGGCGTCCTCCCGATCCTTTTCAGCTGGCTTGAGCGCCTCCGCGTTACTTTCATGCCCTTCAAGCGGCGTCCCGTCGAACCCCGGCATGCCTGGGAGCGGGTGGTCGCGTTCCTCGGTCAGCGGCGTCATCGGGCCGTGCTGGCCCTTTCTGTGGGTCGCCCACCGAATGGCGATGTAACCTGCAAGCGTCAGCACGGCGATGACGGGCAGCCAGAACTTCGCCTTCTCGCCGGCGACGGCGCCGCCTACGTGAAACAGCGTGAACATGATCGCGACATACATCGACGCGGTGATCAACAGGACAAAGAGATATTTCACGTAATTCGCCTTGAAAAACCCGCAGGCGACGTAGGTCGGGATGCGGGTTCCCGGCACGAACCGCGCGGTCAGCATCGTCTGGATGAATTCTTTTCGGACCAGATCGCCGGCGACGGACACGCCCGGTTTCTCCGCGAATTTGTGCGCCCATTCATAGCGCCGCGCGAGACGGCCTATCCAGTATTTCCACGCGTCGGACGCCATCAACCCGATGATGATCGCGGCGATCAGATAATGCGTCGGCGCGAGCCCCATGATCGAGGCGGTCGCCGCGCCGATCACGGCGGCGTCCTCCTGCAAGAACGGCAGCGCGAAAATCGCGAAATAGAGCGCAAAGCCGGTGAGATGGGTGAAATCTTCTGGGATGCCGAACAAACGCGATTACTCCTAATAGGTCTGCTTTTGCGGCAGCCCGTCATTGATGTCGTAATAGTCGCCCTTGTCGGCGACGAAAATGTGTTCGGTGATTTTGACGCCAGTCGGCTCATCGAGCGCGCCAAGAGCGATTGCGATCCGGTGCGCGTGGTCCTTGTGCCGGTCTGCGTGCCAAAAAAGCGCCGAGCCGCATTTCTTGCAGAAACCGCGACGAACAAGGTCTGAAGAGCGGAACCAGCGGAGGCTGTCTTCGCCGCTTTCGAATTTCAACGAGGCGGATGGAACATTGACCGACGCCCAAAAATTGCCGCTCCAGCGCCGGCACTGCCCGCAATGGCAGGCGTCGGCGTGATCGCGGTCGCGCGCCGCCCTAAAGGCGACGGCGCCGCAGAGGCATCTGCCGGTGAAGTCGCTGGTGTTTTTCGCCGCCATCGGTCGCCTCCGGTTACAGCGCGTTGAACCGTCCGAGGAGCCAGGTCAACCAGGCCCGATAGCCTTCCGGCGTTAGATCGGCGTCAGACGCCGCCGCGATGATGGCGCGGACCTCCTCCTCCGTCTCATTCTCGGCCAGAAGCCTTGTCAGCTCGCGCATCGCCTCTTCCCGGCGCGGACGCCAATCCGCCAGCATTTCCTTGACCGCGCCTTCAAGCCCGCCATGCTCCGCGATGGTGTGGCTGTTGAGATAGCCGCCGAGCATGGCGAATGTCGCGGGGTAGCGACTCTTCAGTTCAGCTCGCGCATTCTCGAATTCGCGCATCAGCGAGGCGGCGTAAGCGGCGGGCGATTTCACCTCTTGCGCCCGCCCTTCGATGATCGGCCCCTGATGGTCTTGCGACACGCGGCCGCCGCCGCCCGTAAACGCCTTCCAAAGGTTGACGGCGATCAGCGCGAATATCCCGAGCGCAATCAGTTCAAGGATAGCGATCATGGTCGAAGGAGCCGTTGGCGTCGGCGCGCGGCTTTGGCGCGCGATCGCGCTCCCCGCCCGGGCGCAAACAAGCCGTCAGGCATGATGCGGCGCAACCTCGAGATCATCACGACGCTTTCAAGGGATTGACGCCTCCGATCGACCGCCAGGAATTTCGCCGACACAATGATCCCGTCCCGGTTCCTGTCCTGGTCTGGCCCTTCCGCCTCAGCGGCGCCCATTCCGGCAAGCTGACTGATTGGCGCTGGCACATAGGATATGCGCTGGCTCCTGTCGATTCCCGGGGGCATGTTGCGCCAGAACGCCGGGGACGGCAAAGTGGCGGCGCCTTCATTGATGCGCCGCCCGCCTGACCGACCGAAGTAGCTTCCGCCCAATGATGCCCGGCGTGTCGCCCGCCGCGCCGTGCGGACGCCTAAACCGTGACCAAGGTGACAGTTCGCCGGCAGCCCCCGACGCACCCTCACGCCATGGCGGAATCCCCGACAATGAACAGTGACAGGCCGTCCATTCTCGCCGCGCTTTCCAGATCCCGGCTGTTCGCCAATCTCGGCCGCGACGATCTGGAAAAGCTTGCAGCCTCTCCGCGGCTGATGCTCCGGAAGGGCGAGGAGCTCTTCGCCGCGGGCGCGCCGGCGAAGGCGGTCTATCTCGTCCTCTCCGGCGAGGTGACGCTTGAAATCGCCGATATCGATGGCAAGACCATCAGCGTCGCCGCGCATGGACCGGGCGGCGTCTTCGGTGAACTCGCCGTGCTTGACGGCAAGCCGCGATCCGTCGCGGCGCGGGCGAGCGCGGATTCGGCGCTGCTCAGCATTTCCGCCGCCGGCTTTCTCAACCTGGTGCGGTCGAGCCCCGATTTCGCCATGACCATCATTAGGGACCTTGCCGGAAAAGTGCGTGCGACCAACAGCAAAGTCTCCGACTTGAGCTTTCAAACGCTCCTCGCGCGCGTCGCGGGCCTCCTCGCCGATCTCGCCGACGCTGAAGGAGCGGACTTGCCGACACTCCGCATTACACAGAGCGAGATCGCCAATCGGCTCGGCGCCTCACGCGAGAAAGTGAACGGCCATCTGCAGGCGATTCAGGATGAGGGCGCGATCCGCCTCGCGCGGGGACGCATCGAAATCAGAAGCCGCGCAATTCTGCATCGCCTCCGCGGCGAGCCCGCCTCATGAAAAAGCAGGCGTCAGAATCGACACCACCGCGGCGGCGCCGACGGCGAGCGTGAAGGCGCCGCGCCGCGTCAACGGCCTGAAATAGAAAACCGACGCCGGCCCGGAAGCGGCGACCAGCAGTGCGCCGAACGCGGCCGCCGCCGTCGCGCCAAATCCGGTGACCGCGAACAAGGACGCCGCCTTCATGGCGCCCGACGCTGCCCCATTGATCGCGAAATCAAAGGCGAGCGCCGTCAGGGACCCAAGCCCCGCCACAAGAAGCAGCTCAAAAAAAGGCGAAATCCGCATGACCTCAATGAAAGACCGCAATGCAGCAAAAATTTGATCGCGACGACCGGCGGCGAATATTTGAAGCCCGATCTATGCGGGTCCGCTCGCGATATTCTGTAACAAAGGTCACACAAGCGGCCCGTCGCGACCGCATTTTCTTGGCGACCACAGTGGAGTATAGGGGAAGTCCAAGCGGGGAACCGGCCAATATGAGCATGACCGCTGTCAGCGACGGCGCCGATGTCGCGCCGCGACGGCTGACGACCGTCGTCGCCGCCGACATTTGCGGCTATTCGCGCCTCGCCGAGACGAGCGATGAGGCCGCGGTCAAGACCGTCAACATCGTCCGCGCCGCCTTCGAACGCGTCGTCGCGCAACGTCGCGGGAGGATCTTCCATTCGGCCGGCGACGGCTTTCTCGCCGAATTTCCAAGCGCCGCCGACGGCGTTCTCGCCGCGCTCGAATTCGTCGCCGACATCAAGGCGAGAAACAGCCTCTCGCCGACCAGCCCCGGCGCGCAGGTGCGCGCCGGCGTCCATTCCGGCGACGTCATCGAACAGCCGGGCGGAGATTTGCTCGGCCACGGCGTCAACATCGCGGCGAGACTGCAAGGAGAAGCCGAACCCAACGGCGTTCTCGTGTCGCTCGCCGCGGTGAATTTGGTGCGCGGGTCTGTGGAAGCGCATTTCTCAAGGCGCGGGCCGCTGGCGCTGAAGAACATCGACGAGCCGGTGGTGGCGTTTGATGCGGCGGGGGCGCGAACCGATCTCGGCCCCGCGCAAAGCCTTTTGCGTGCAATTCTTCGAATTCGACGTATTTCGCCCACTGCACTGATGCTTGCTGCATTCGGCATGATACTTCTGTTGATGACGGCGACAATTCTCCAACGCACAATCAACCCGGAGAACTCACACGCGAATGCACAGATAAATGCAGCGTTCGAGCGCGATATTTCAATACTTTCACCTGGCGAGAAGAATTATTTGGATCGGCAGTATCTGGCGAAAGTGCTTCAAACTCTCACTAGCTCCCATAATGATTCTGCCGGAGCGGTCCTGACGCTGCTCGAAGCTGACGATACCACCGCCGCGATCCGAATCCTGAAAGAAAGACTTCAAGAGCCTCAGCTCTCGACAAACGAATATGTCGAACTAAATCATCAAATCGGCGCGATCGCGGAACTCGCGGCTCCGGCGGAAGCTGCGGCCGCCTACCGCCGAATTCTCGCCAAGCAACCTGACGACGCTTTCGCGCTTGCGCGCCTCGCGAGCGCATACTTGTCTCAAAATCGCCTTAAGCTGTCGCGAGAATACTACGAAGCGGCGCTTTCAAAAGGGTTCTCCGATGAAAAAATAAAGCTGCTACTGCAAGCCGATCTCGCATTCATCTTCAATCTGGAAAGAAGACTGCCAGAAGCTATCGCATCGTTCACGGCGATTGTCGATCGCGCATCCGAAATCGGGTTTGACGAGCTTGAAGCAAATGCGCGGGCGAGTCTCGGGATCGCTTTGGGGCAAGCAGAACGCTTCAGCGAAGCGCGCGAGCAGTACCTCGCCGTATTATTGATCCAACCGGAAGATAGTTATCTCGCGTCGAAGGCACGGTCGGCTTGGGGAATCGCCCATATCGCTCGGATGGAAGGAAATCTTCCGCTTGCAGAGCGCTTTTACGATCGCGCTCTTGACTATGAAGTTCGAGCGAACCGTGCACATGGTAAGTCGTCCGTTCTATTTGGCATGGCAATGACGGATATTGCCTTCGCGAAGAAAGCGCGTGTTGGTGCAGACTCAGAATCATTCTCCGCGCGGCTGGCCAGGGCAGAAAAGCGATTGAACGAGTCTCTCTCTATAGCTCGCAAAGACAGCCTGATCTTTCATATCAACATGGGTCTCGTCGGACTTTCGCAGGTCTTTCTATTGCGCGGAGATTATCAGACGGCGTGCGAATACATAGCTCAGTCAGCCGCATTGCTAACGGAGCACGAGGTTGCTTTGACTTCGATCAGTCCGGAAGTCCGGGCAATGGCGTCGGAGACAGGTTGCCCGTCTCACCTCGATCAGAAAGCCATTCGGTAACGCATTCGGGATCGTGTTATTCTAGGTCCCAGTCCTTTTGCTTGCTTTGAAACCGACGGTGCGCCGCTTACCTGCAATTCAAAAAATGCCTTGGTGAGACAACGATTTTTTCGACAGGTCGTTTGAGATTGATCATTTCAACGAGTATATCCAAATCCGCCTTCCCGTTCGTCAGATCAAGGTCGCGATTCTCAAAAATCGTCAGTCCGGTGCTCATAGTGTGCATTTTTGTGAATTCGGCAAATTTGTTCGCGTCCTCCAACAGCGCGGCTAAGGCGGCAAGCTCGTCGCGCGTCGCGACATTCTCGTCTTGAATAGGCTGCCCTCTGTGATGAATATCTGCATCGGTGAAGCATAGATCAAGTGTCACTTCGGCTTTTCGGGCTGACACTTTCTTTTCTTCATCTTGCCTCTTGTTGACCATGTAATTTCTTGCCCGAAGCAAGATTAGGCGCATGATCGCTGTCTTCATCCTATCCATTCGACGCGCGTCTTCGTTTGTGAACAGGCGCTTATAGACAAACTCATCGTCTGGCTTACGCGGATCATATTGAATGTGAGCCGCGTCCGCCAAATCCTTCATCAAACCTGAACAAAATTCACCCACGGGAGTCTCCCTTGACCAGCTTCATGTACCAGATTCGCACAGCGCATCGAGAGTAACTGTGACGGTCGTCACGCAAACAAACCAATAAGGACGGTGAGGCGCCGAAGGTATGGTAGGCGACGGAGACCATAATCGGCGCGTTGACGCCCACCATACCGACATTAGCGGCCTTGTCGACGCGCGCCGCCGTCACGCGATCCGATTCCGCCAATGCGTGCCGATCACCTTGATTCGATAGCGGCAGCACAGTAGCGTGCGCTATTAATTGATGGAGCAAATTATGAAATCTCAGGCCATTGTTTCAGGAGTTGCGTTCGTCTTCGGCCTCGCCGCATTCAGCACCGCAAGCGCCAATTGTATTGGACTTGGCGCGGCCGGTTCGAAGTCCGCCCCAAGTCAAGAAGCGCATGCAGTTCATTGCTGGCATGTCCACCCTCAACTTGCGTTGAGCGGAATGGTCGACTCGGTCAGCCCGCTCTCGGATCGTATGCGTTCTCGAATCGAAGCAGTGCGCAACTACGGAAGCGTGTTGCGGTCGCTCAATTGGCTACATCTTCGACCAGCGCGGCAGTCGCTTTAAGCAAAGCCTCCAACACCTTCCTTCGGTGACTGAAAGTTCGGCTACGTTGGCCGCGCGAATAGCGATCGAGCGATCAGTGAGCGAACCGGCCCGTGAAATCTCCCAACTCCACCACCTCCAGGAACCGGAACCGGTGAAAGCCCAAGTCGTTCGTCATGATTGTCTTGACGCCGTGTTCGCGCATCAGCATCGCGGTGTGCGCATGGTGGAGGATGTCGCCGGAGAGATGCGGCGTTTCGGCGATGACTTCGGCGGCTACGTCCCGATGGCGCGGCGCCGACTCGAGGACGGAGTAGCCGGGCGACGCCAGAAGCCCGGCGACGAATTCCCATGCCTTCGGCGCGGTCCAAGATTTTGCAAAGACGCGCGCGTAGGTGGCGACGCACATTTATGCCTTTCCGCTCTGCCGCCCTACCCCATCGTCGGAATAACGAACTCCGCGCCCTGCGCGTCCTCCGGCCACTTCGCGGTGACGGTTTTTATCTTCGTCCAGAAGCGCAGCCCTTCCGGGCCGTACTGGTTGGTGTCGCCGAAATGGGAGCGTTTCCAGCCGCCGAAGCTGTGATAGGCGACGGGCACGGGGATCGGCACGTTGATCCCGACCATGCCGACATTCACCTGGCGCGCGAATTCGCGCGCGGCGGCGCCGTTGCGGGTGAAGATCGAAACGCCGTTGCCGTATTGATGCTTTGAGGGAAGCGCCAACGCCTCCTCGAAATTCTGCGCCCGGACGATCTGAAGCACGGGGCCGAAGATTTCATCCTGATACGATTTATGGCCGGGCCTTGCGTGATCGAGGAGCGTGCCGCCGAGGAAGAAGCCGTTCTCATACCCCTGAAGCTTGAAGCCGCGCCCGTCGACGATCGGCTTTTGCCCTTCGTCGATCGCCAGCTGGATGTAGCCCTCGACGCGTTGCTTGTGCGCCACGGTGACGAGCGGTCCGAGATCGGACTCTTCCGACAGCGACGGTCCGATGCGCAGCGCTTCAACGCGCGGGCGGAGCATGTCGACGAGCCTTGCCGCCGTCTTCTCGCCGACCGGCACGGCGACTGGCGTCGCCATGCAGCGCTCGCCCGCCGAACCATAGGCCGAGCCGATGAGCTGGTTGGCGACGCTCTCCATGTCGGCGTCGGGAAGGACGATCAGATGGTTTTTCGCGCCGCCGAAAGCCTGCACGCGTTTTCCCCGCGCCGCGCCGTTCGCATAGATATATTGCGCGATGTCGGAGGAGCCGACGAAGGAAATCGCCTTGACGCGGTCGTCCTCGATCAGCGCGTCGACCGCTTCCTTGTCGCCGTTGACGATGTTGAGAACGCCTTCGGGGAGCCCCGCCTCCATCATCAGCTCGGCGAGACGGATCGGGACCGACGGGTCCTTTTCCGAGGGCTTCACGATGAACGTGTTACCGCAGGGGATCGCGACGCCGAACATCCACATCGGGATCATCGCCGGAAAATTGAACGGCGTGATCCCGGCGCAAACCCCCAGCGGCTGGCGCATCGAATAAACGTCGATGCCCGGCCCCGCTCCGTCCGTGTATTCCCCTTTCTGGAGATGCGGGATCCCGCAGGCGAATTCGACGACTTCGATGCCGCGCTGGATGTCGCCGCGCGCATCCGGCAAAATCTTTCCGTGCTCGGACGACAGCATCCGCGCGAGATTGTCCATATCTTTCTGGACAAGATCGAGGAACTTGAACATGACGCGCGCGCGGCGCTGCGGGTTCATCGCCGCCCAGGCGGGAAAGGCCCTTTCCGCCGCATCAACGGCCTTGGCGACCTCTGCGCGCGCCGAAAGCGCGACCTTCGCCTGGATTTCGCCGATTGTCGGGTTGAAAACATCGCCAAACCGGCCCGAAGCGCCGGCGACGTGCTTGCCAGAAATGAAATGCCCGATTTCCCGTGTCATTGAAGTTCCGCCGCTGATCGCTTGTTGCCGGCGCGGACCCTAATCGCGCGACCGGCGGCGGGCAAGGCGGCGGGCAAAGCGGAGAACGGGGGCGGATCGGCGCGCTACAATTCCGCGTCAAGCGCCCCGATCAGCTTCTCGACCTCCTCCTTCGCCGTGTAGTGCACGAACGAAACGCGGAGCGCGCCATGGGCGGGAGCGACCCCTTGCGCTTCGAGGCAGCGGACGCCGTAGAAATCGCCGCCGCCGCACATGATTCCATGCCGCGCAAGGCGAGCTGCGACCGCGGCGCCCGGTTCTTTGAGAACCATGGCGACCGTCGGCGCGCGCGTCGCGGCGTCGCGGGGGCCAAGGAGCCGGACGGAGTTCTTCGACT
This sequence comes from uncultured Alphaproteobacteria bacterium, assembly GCA_902826095.1. GTDB lineage: Bacteria > Pseudomonadota > Alphaproteobacteria > Caulobacterales > Parvularculaceae > Amphiplicatus. The sequence goes on from CADEDN010000019.1 coordinate 48,646, forward strand.
TCAGGAAATTGAGGAGCGGCTGCAGGAGCGCGGTCTCCCGCGCGCGCATCAGATCGTGGACGGCGGCGGCGCGGTCGGTCGGCGCGGCGGAGCCTCCAATATGATGCGTATAAAGAGCATCGACATAATCCGCCATGCCGGCGGACGCGGCGATTTGCGCGTGGTCGGGACCTGCCGGCGTGAACCGCTTATAGAGCGTTCCGGCGTTGAAATAATGCCCCTGATTGGGAAGGCGCTCGGCGGCGTCGCGGCGGACAACCATGATCCCCTGATGCGGCCCGTAGGTCTTGTAGGCGGAGAAAAGATAAATGTCGGCCCCGAGCGCGTGGACGTTCGGGAAGCCGTGCGGCGCATAGGAGACGCCGTCGACGCAGGTGATCGCGCCCGCCTCCTGCGCCAACCGCGAGATTTCGAACGCCGGATTGACTTCGGCGACGATGTTCGAGGCGTGCGGAAAGGCGACGAGGCGCACCTTGCGGTCGAGGAGGCGCGCGAGGCCCTCGACTGGGAGATGGCCCGTATCGGGATCAATCTTCCACTCGCGGATCTCGACGCCGCGATCGGCGAGCCGGCGCCACGGGCCGGAATTGGCTTCATGATCCTGATTGGTGACGACGATTGCGTCGCCCGGCTTCAGCATCTGCCCGAACGCCTGCGCGAGCACATAGGTGTTTTGGGTCGTCGACGGCCCAAACGACACTTCGTCCGCTTCAACGCCGAGCATCGCCGCAAGGCGTGCGCGCGCTTCGTCCATCTCCTCGCCGGCAAGGCGCGAGGCGTCGAACGGCCCATAGGGCTGAACTTTCCGCTCACGGTAATAGCGCGTCAGGCGATCAATCACTTGCCGGCAGGCGTAGGAGCCGCCGGCGTTTTCAAAGAACGCCTGGCCTTGCAGCGAGGGAACCGCGAAGGCGGGAAATTGCGAGCGGACGAATTCGGCATCAAATTTCATGGTCCGCAATAAGCGGCAAGCGGCGGATAATGGCAAGCGCTATGGCCTTGCCCTGGCCGGTTTTCGCGGCGGGCGCGACTAGACGGCGCGCAGCCTTGGGCCGCCCACTTCCGCGAGCCGTCCGGACGCGCAGCCGACAATATGACTGATCGTCTCGCCGTCTTCGGCGAGGGGCGCCGTCATGCAACGGAAGAGGATCTTTCGGCCGTCGCAAAGGACGAGATCGCTCTCGTGATGATGCGGTCCTTCGTCGGAGACGGCGGCGTCAATATTCACCGTCGCCATGTCGAGAAGCGACAAGGTCCAGTCTGTTTCACCCTGGAGATAAATCGCCGACAATTTGGCGAGCTCCGACCCAAGATAGATGAAATAGGGGAAGCCGACTGATTGCTTCAGATCGACGACGAAAACCCAGTTCCAGTCGGCGCCGAGATCGACGGTGCGCATGTCGGCCCAGGAAGGATAAGAGCCGCGCGCCGCCTGAGCCCAGACCGACAGGAGCCTTTGCGCAAGGCGCCGGTCGGAAGGGGGCGCGATGATCGCCTGGTCGAAGAGCCCCGCAGTCTCCTGGATCATCGCGCCTTCCTCGTCGCCCATCCGGCTCCGGCTTGCATTCCGGCAACCGGCATCCGCCTCTTTCACGCGCAACAAAACTCCTGCGCATTTGAAATTACGGTTCGTTCATTGAAGGCGGGTTGAAGCGAAGCGGACAATTTTACGGACTGATCGCCCGAATCGGACGGTCGGTCGCCTCGGCGCGCCCGGCTTTGCCTCGGCTCTCGGCGGCCCCCCTTACAGGCCCGGAAAACTGCCCGTATAAGCGCAGGAAATTCAGCCGCTTGACGAGGGTCTCCCATGGACGCGCTTTATATGATTGTCGCCTTTATCTTGGTGATGGTTGTCTTGAACATCGCAACGACCGGACGGATCGACTAAGACGCAGGGCGATCCGCCATGGGCGACAGAAACAGGACCGTCTACGCCGCCTCTGACGCCCGCCATCCGGCGGGGCGCCGACCGGCCATCGCCTGGCCGGAATGATCCTCGATATCATCACGATCCTGATCGGGCTCGCTGTCCTACTGGTCGGCGGCGACCTTCTGGTGCGGGGCGCGGTCGGGCTGGCGACGTCGCTGAAGATTTCTCCCCTGCTCGTCAGCCTGACGATCATCGCTTTCGGCACTTCGGCGCCGGAACTCGTCGTTGCGATCACGTCTGTCCTTGAGGCGGAGCCCGGCATCGCCATCGGGAATATTGTCGGATCGAGCATCGCCAACGTGTTTCTGGTGCTTGGGCTGCCGGCGCTCTTTTATCCGATATCGGCGCATGTCCCGGGACTGAAACGCCACGCCGTCGCGCTGCTTGTCGCCACGGCGGCTTTCGCGGCGATCGCCTTCGGCGCCGGCGTCCTTGGCCGCCTCACTGGCGCCGCGCTTTTCGCCGGCATTGTCGCCTATGTCGCGTTCCTCGCCTTTATGGCGCGGAAGTCGCACGGCCGCGATCCCGTGATCGACGAGGTCGCCGAATATGCGGAAGGCGCGCGCGAAAATCTCGGCGCCTCGCTTCTCTACATCATCGCCGGCCTGATCGGCCTACCAGTCGGCGCGCATCTTCTGGTCACGAGCGGCGCCGGGTTTGCTGAATCCGTCGGCGTCCGGTCAGAGATCATCGGTCTCACCGTCGTCGCGATCGGAACCTCGCTGCCGGAGCTGGCGACCGTCGCCGCGGCCGCGCTGCACAAGAAATCCGACGTGGCGATCGGCAACGTGGTCGGATCGAACATATTCAATCTGCTGTTCGTCGGCGGCGCGGCGGGACTTGCCGGCGGCGCGAATTTCACCGAACCTTCATTGCGTTTTGACATTCCGGCGATGATTCTTTCGACACTCGTCTTGTCGGCCTTTATCTTCACCAGGCGCGATGTCGGGCGGCTCGCAGGCTTCGCCTTTCTTGCGGGCTATGCCGCCTTCATTGCAGCGCTCGCCCTATGACGCGCGCGCGCTGCGTTCTTGTCACCGGCGGCTCCAAGCGCATCGGCGCGGCGATCGCAAGCCGCCTCGCGGGCGAAGGTTGGCGCGTCGTCGTTCATTATCTCCACGATCAAGACCACGCCGAAAATTTTTCGCGCATGCTTGGAAACGGCGCGGTCGCGATCGCCGCGGATTTGTCCGATCCTTCATCCGCGGAGGCGCTGACGGCGCGCGCGACGGCCGCGATCGGCGCGCCGCTTGACGCCGTCGTCAACAACGCCTCGGTGTTCGAATTCAACACCGCGGCGGACTTCACGATCGAGGACTGGCGTCGCGATCTGACGGTCAACCTGCTCTCGCCGATCCTCATTGCGCGCGCGTTCGCAAAAACGCTCCCGGAAGGGCGCAGCGGCGCCGTCGTCAATGTGCTCGATCAGAAACTCTGGAATTTGAACCCCGACTTCTTCACTTACACGATGTCGAAAATCGGCCTTGAAGGCGCAACGGGGCTGCTGGCTCGCGCGTTGGCCCCTGCCGTCCGCGTGAACGCCGTCGCGCCGGGACTGACCTTGCCGAGCGGCGAGCAGACTGAAGAGGAATTCCGCTTCGTCGCAGGCAAGTACAATCTGATGAAATCCCGGATCGACATCGAAGCTGTCGCCGGCGCCGTTTCATTCCTGCTCGGCAACAGCGCTGTCGTCGGGCAGACGATCCTCGTCGACAACGGACAGCACATGGTCGCGTCCGATCACGACGTCATGTTCAGGACAAGAGGCGTTTCATGAACCGCCCTCTGCTCAGCGCAGATCACTACTATATCGTCCTCGACCGCTACCGGCTCGACGTCTCGATCGGCATCCATGATTTCGAACGCGCCAAGCCCCAGCCCGTAACTGTCTCAATCGCCGTCGCCTTTCGGCGGCGCAAGGAATATCAAGACAAGATCGCCGAAGTGATCGACTATGATTTCCTGCGGACCGAAATCGCCGCCCTCGTTCACGGCCGGCATATCAATTTGCAGGAAACCCTGTGCGAGGCGATCCTCGCGATCTGCCGGAAGGGCGGCGCGAAGGGCGCGATCGTCCGCTCGGAGAAAACCAACGTCTACCCCGACACCCAGTCGGTCGGCTGCGAGATGAGCTGGTTCGAGGACGGCGTCCTCATGAAAGCGTAGACCCCGATGTACGAACAATCATACCAGTTCGCCTTTGAAGCCGCGCACGATCTTGCGGAAAACGTCCGCGGCGCCGACGATCACGCCTATGCGCGCATCCACGGCCATTCCTTCGTCGTGACGCTCACCTTGCGCGCGGAACGGCTCGCCCCGGAAGGATGGATCATCGACTTTGCGGAGCTCCGCGCGATCTGCGCGCGCCTTCACGACGCGCTCGACCACCGGCTCCTCAACGCCATTCCGGGGCTTGAGCGCCCAACGCTTGAAAATACGGCGGCGTGGATTTTCGCCGAGGCGTCAAAGCGGGCGACGGCGCTCTACAAGGTGGAAATTTCAAGACCGACGCTCAATGAGCGCGTCGCCTATTACGCCAAGGGCTGATCATTCCGCCGGCGCGAATTCGTAATCGCGATCGCGCCGGGCTGGCGCGAGGCCGTCGACGAGCATGGCAAGGCGGATGATTCCGGCAAGACCGACAAAAACGAGAAACGCGCCGAATGCGAGGACGACCGAGAACACGACCGGCGACCCGCCAGGTTCCAATACGGCGTGCGCGCCGTTATCCGGCGACACCCTGACTTCAATCTTGCTTCCGGGCGCGTAAACCGCACCCGACGCCGAAAACGCGCCGGTCCAGTAGCGGACGCGCTCGCCGGTATGAGAGGCGGCGCCGTCGAACCAGGCGTAACGGACCGACCCGCTCGCGCCCTCATTGCTCAAAACGACGCCCTCGACCGCCAGCCAATGGCGGCTCGCGCGTGCGCGCGCATAATCCTCGACCGCCGCGTAAGCGGCGATCACGCCGCCCGCCGCCACCGCGCCGAAGAGGATGAAAGCGCCAAGCGCGCCTTTAAGGTCGTCCCGCGCATCCATGGTTTGACCGCCGATCGCCCCCGATATACGCGAGTTACGGTATGGTCAGTGTTGATAACGAAGCCTTAACCGGCCGCTGAGAAATGTCCGAAGAGACGCAAGAAAACCTTAATGCTCGTCGCGGCGCCGACCTCATCGCCGACGAAGTTTCGCGCCTGCCGCAAAGGCCCGGCGTCTACCGGATGATGAACGAGGACGGCGACGTTCTCTATGTCGGCAAGGCCAAAAGCCTTCGCGCGCGCGTTTCCTCCTACGCCAAATCCGGCGGTCATTCGAACCGCATCATGCGGATGATCGCCGAGACAGCGCGCATGGAGTTCGTCGTCACCGCGACGGAGACCGAGGCGCTGCTGCTTGAGGCCAACCTCATCAAGCAGTTAAAGCCCCGCTATAACGTCATCTTCCGCGACGACAAATCATTCGCCTATATCCTGATTGCGGATGATCATCCGGCGCCGCAGATCCTGAAGCATCGCGGCGCGCGCAAGCGCAAAGGCGCCTATTACGGCCCGTTCGCATCCGCCGGCGCCGTCAACCGCACGCTCAACACGCTGCAGAAGGCGTTCTTGCTGCGCTCATGCGCCGACAACGTTTTCGAGAACCGGACGCGGCCCTGCCTCTTGCACCAGATCAAGCGTTGCTCGGCGCCGTGCGTCGGGCTTATCACGGAGGCCGATTATCGCGAACTCGTCGCCGAAGCGATAACTTTTCTCGACGGAGATTCGCAAAGCGTTCAGCGCCAGCTGTCGACAGAAATGGAAGTCGCCGCTTCGGCGCTCGACTTTGAACGCGCGGCGCGCCTGCGCGACCGCATTCGCGCGCTGACCTATGTTCAAGGATCGCAGGACATCAATGCGGAGGGGCTCGCCGAAGCGGACGTCTTCGCCATTCATTCGGAAGGCGGGCAATCCTGCGCGCAGGTATTTTTCTTTCGCGCCGGGCAGAACTGGGGAAACCACGCATTCTTCCCGAAACATGACCGCGAAGATGAAGCGCCCGCGATCCTCTCCGCTTTCATGGCGCAATTCTACGACGGCCGGGATCCGCCTGCGCTAATCCTCACGAGCGAGACCCCGGACCAGGCCGACCTTCTCGCCGAAGCGCTGACATTGAAAGCCGGACGCAAAGTGACGCTGCTGACGCCGCAGCGCGGCGAGAAACGCTCCATCATGGATCAGGCCGCGATGAACGCGCGCGAAGCGTTGTCGCGGCGGATGGCGGAAAGCGCGAGCCAGCAGAAATCGCTGGCCCGACTTGCTGAATTCTTGGAGCTTGACGCGCCGCCGCGCCGGATCGAGGTCTACGACAATTCGCACATCTCGGGCGCGAACGCCGTCGGCGCGATGATCGTCGCCGGGCCGGATGGGTTCGAGAAAAAACACTACCGCAAATACAACATCAAAACGGCGGATCTCGCGCCGGGCGACGATTACGCGATGATGCGCGAAGTTCTGACACGGCGATTTTCGCGCATGATGAAAGAGGACGATCAGGAAACGCGGCCTGATCTCGTCATCATCGACGGCGGCAAGGGCCAGCTCTCCGCCGCGCTCGGCGTATTTGAAGAATTGGGGCTTGATCCGGCATCGGAGGGAATTGCAATCATGGGCGTCTCCAAGCCCCGCCGCGAAAACGAGGCCGGCGAGAAGCGTGTCGATCGCACCATGGGCGCCGTCGGCGAACAGATCGTCCGGCCCGGCCGAGACCCGTTCATCTTGGCGCCCCGCGATCCCGCTCTGTTTTTCATTCAGCGCCTGCGCGATGAAGCGCACCGCTTCGCGATCGGCGCGCACCGGGCCAAACGCGCAAAATCTCTCGGCGCAAATCCGATCGACGAAATCCCCGGCGTCGGCCCGTCAAAAAAGCGCGCGCTCCTGAACCACTTCGGCTCGGCGAAGGAAATCGCCGGCGCCAAGCCGGAAGATTTAACGGCGGTAGAGGGCGTGTCGGAGGCGCTCGCGCAGCGGATTTACGACTTTTTTCATGGAGGGTGACGGATCGCCTATCGCAGCCATGCGTTGCAGGCATTCGCCATTCCTGCCTCCAATCTGTTAATATCGGGCAAGTCGCGCGGAGGCTTTGATGTCAATACGCAATGGCGCCGTAAACGCTCTCCTGTTTGCGCTCATCCCTGCGGGATCGGCGGTCGCCATAGCGCAGTTCGTCTCGGCGAACCCTTCTGAGTTCGCGCATCCGTCGCAAGCCGCAACGTTGCAGGTAGCGGCGTTGGCGCCGCTGCTCGTCGGCGGGCTCATCGGCGTCTTTCTGTCGGTCGCGAGCGGCATGACCGCCGATCCCTTGAAGTCGAATTTCGGGAGAATGGCAGGCTACTCGCTTTTCAGCGGCGCTCTGTTCGGCGCGGCGGCCCTCGCGAGCGATCATTATTCGGGTTTTTCTGGGCTCATCGCGGCTGAACTCGGCATCAAATCGATTCATATCGCATTTCCGGCCTCCGCCTATGTATACGCGGCAGGCGCAATTGCCGTCGAATGCCTGTACAGGCTTATCCCGGTTTCGATCCTTTACGTCGTAATCGCGAAGCTGCTTCTGAAAGGCCGAGGAGAGGGCTTGGTCTTCTGGGCTCTCGCGGTGTTGAGTTCGCTCATCGAACCCTTAAGTCAGTCGCCCCTCGCTGGCGCTGAACCCAATCTCGTCTGGATCCTTTTCGCCTTCATCTTCGCGTTCAACTTCAGCGAGGCCGCGCTCTGGAGACGGTTCGGCTGGCCTGCGCCGATCCTCTCCCGCCTTTCATTTTACGCGGTTTGGCACGTTGCTTTCGGGCCGATGTTATCAGGAACGCTCTAGCGACTTTACGCCGCGGCGACGTTTGAACCCTGCGGGCCGCGCGAGCGGCGGCGCGGGCGGTGTTTGGGCCGGTTCGGATTGTGTTCGTGCGGCCCGCGCGTCTCGCCGCGGCGCGGATCATTATCGCCCTTGATGCGCACATCGCCTTTCTGGCCGCGATTGTCGTTGCGCTGGCCTTGACCGCGATGCGGTTTCTTCGCGGGCCCTCGATCGGCCGGCGCCGCCGGCGCAATGAAGCCTTCCGGGAGCGGCGCGAGCGTGATGCGCTGGCGCGTCAGTCGCTCAATGTCGCGCAGATAGCCGCGCTCGTCATCGGCGACGAACGAGATCGCAACGCCGTCGGCGCCCGCCCTCGCCGTGCGGCCGATGCGGTGAACATATTGCTCGGCGACGTTCGGCACGTCGTAATTGATGACATGGCTGACCGCGTCGATGTCGAGGCCGCGCGCCGCGATGTCGGTCGCGACGAGGAAGGGCGTGCGGCCGGCGCGAAACGCTTCAAGCGCCTTTTCACGCTGCGGCTGGCTCTTGTTGCCGTGGATCGCCGCGGCGCGAAGACCCGATTTCTCAAGGCTCCTCACCACCTTGTCGGCGCCGTGCTTCGTGCGCGTGAAGATCAGCGCGCGACTGACGGATTTGTCCTGAAGGGTCAGCGTCAAAAGGCCCTGTTTGTCGGCCTGGCGAACGAAGGTCGCGAACTGCGAAACGCGCTCGGCGGTCGTCGCCACCGGCGCGACGGCGACCCGAACCGGATGGTTCTGGTACTGATCGGCGAGCGCGGCGATCGCATTCGGCATCGTCGCCGAAAAGAGCAATGTCTGGCGCGTCTTCGGCGTCAGCGGCATGATCGTCCGCAGCGCGTGAATGAAGCCGAGGTCGAGCATCTGGTCGGCCTCGTCAAGAACCGCGACTTCAACGCTGTTCAACATGACCGCCTTGCGATCGATGAGATCGATCAGGCGGCCGGGCGTTGCGACAAGAACATCGACGCCGCGCTGAAGGTCGCGAATCTGGCGGTTGATCGGCGTGCCACCGAAGACGACGGCGACGGAAACCTTGATGAAGCGCCCATAGGCGAAAAACGACGCCGCGATCTGCGAGGCGAGTTCGCGCGTCGGCGCGAGGATGAGGACGCGCGGCGATTTGGGCCGCAGCGACCGCGGCTCGCGCGCCAGCCGGTCGAGAATCGGCAGCGCGAACGCCGCCGTTTTGCCGGTGCCCGTCTGGGCGATGCCGACAAGGTCCTTGCCCGCGAGCAGCGGCGGAATGGCCTGCGCCTGGATCGGCGTCGGCGTCGTGTACCCTTCGGCGGCGACGGCTTTGGCGATCGGCTCGGCGAGGGAAAGGGTGGAGAAAGTGGTCAAAACAAAGTTCCAATGCGTTGAGCGGGGTCGGCCGGACGCAGCTATGGCGTATCCGGACCGATTGCTCGGGTGAAAACGACCCGCGTGACTCAGGGCGTAAGGGGGATTTGGGTCTGAAGAAGAGGGCTCAATGTCGGGATTTCTCCCCGCAGCGCTTCACGCCGCCCTCATCATGCAGCCATTCAGACCGCAGACGTTGGCCGGCATATGGGGGCGGCCGGGTTAAATGTCAATGAAGATCCGGCGATTGGCGCATCCTTCGCGACGCCTCGCTGTCGCGAGGCTCCTCAGGATGAGACCCTGGCATTGTGAGACCGCCTCACCCTGAGGAGCCTTGCGTCGCCAGCGACGCAAGGCGTCACGAAGGGCCGGCGGTGTCGTGGTCGGCGCGCATTCCATTTCCTTCTTCCCTAATCCCTAATCCCTAGTCCCTAATCCCTAGTCCCTAATCCCTAGTCCCTAATCCCTAGTCCCTAATCCCTAGTCCCTAATCCCCAATCCCCGCGCAAAGCCCCGCCCCCCTCCGCGGAAGCAAGTTCCCGGCAG
>CADEDN010000020.1 GCA_902826095.1 uncultured Alphaproteobacteria bacterium
CCGGGATCTCGTGCGGCCAGAGCGCCGCTAAACTCCCGGGATCCCGGATCAGCGCAGCAGCCCTCATCCTGAGGAGCCGCCGTCAGGCGGCGTCTCGAAGGACGCGCTGCAGCGCATCCGGGATGACAGGATGGGATGAATGGTCGGCGCCGCAAAGGGTTGGCGAGGCTGGAGAGACCAGGCGGAAACCGCCCCAATCCCCTGCCCCCCTTCCAAGGGGTGGTGAAGGAAGGGGGATCAAAGCCCTACTCCGCCGCCCTGGCGCCGGGGTCGGGCGTCCATCGAAGGATCGGCTTTCGCGCCGCCGCTGTTTCATCAAGGCGCCGGCGCGGCGAGAGCATCGGCGACGCCTTGAAGCGCGCCGCCTCGCCTGCTTTCGCGCGTTTTGCAAGATCGAGCAGCGCGTCGCAGAAGAGATCAAGCTCCTGCTTTGACTCCGACTCCGTCGGTTCGATCAGCATCGCGCCGTGAACGACGAGCGGGAAATACATCGTCATCGGATGATAGCCCTCGTCGATCATCGCCTTGGCGAAATCGAGCGTTTCAACGCCGGTTCCCTTAAGGAAGTCGTCGTTGAACAGCGCCTCATGCATGCAATAGCCGGGGAACGCCGGCGACATTTCCGCTTTCAGCCGCGCGAGGATGTAGTTGGCGTTGAGGACCGCATCTTCCGACGCCTGACGAATGCCGTCGCCGCCATGGCTCAGCATATAGGCGAGCGCGCGCACGAACATGCCCATCTGGCCGTGGAAGGCGGTGATGCGCCCGCCGGCGGTCCCCTCGCCTTCCGCTTTCGCGGCGCGGCGCGTCTCGACGAGGTGATAGGTCCCGTCCTCCCGCACCACATAGGGAATGGGCGCGAAGGGCGCGAGCGCGGCTGAAAGGACCGTCGGCCCTGACCCCGGCCCGCCGCCGCCATGCGGCGTCGAGAATGTCTTGTGGAGATTGATGTGCATGGCGTCGACGCCGAGATCGCCGGGGCGCACCTTGCCGGCGATCGCGTTGAAGTTCGCGCCGTCGCAATAAAAATAGCCGCCCGCTTCATGCACGGCGTCGGCGATCGCCTTGATGTCGCGCTCAAAGAGCCCGCAGGTGTTCGGGTTCGTCACCATGATAGCCGCGACATCGGGACCGAGTTTCGCCCGGAATGCCGCGAGATCGACGCGGCCGGTTTCATCGGCCGGAATGTCGTCGACAGTGAAGCCGCATTGCGCTGCGGTCGCCGGATTGGTGCCATGCGCGGATTCAGGCGCGAGGACGCGCTTCCGCGCGTTTTGCCCGCGCGCGTCGAGCGCCGCCTTGATCGTCATCATGCCGCAGAGTTCGCCATGCGCGCCGGCCTTCGGCGACATCGCGACGGCGGGCATGCCGGTCATTTCCATCAGCCAGTGCGCGAGCGTGTCGATCAGCTCGAGCGCACCCTGCACCGTCGATTGCGGTTGCAAGGGATGCACGTCGCCGAAGCCCGGCAGGCGCGCCATTTTCTCATTAAGCCGCGCATTGTGCTTCATCGTGCACGAGCCCAATGGAAACGGCCCCATGTCGATCGCGAAATTCTTTTGGCTCAAACGCACGAAGTGTCGCATTGCTTCAGGTTCGGACAGGCCGGGCAAGCCGATCGCGCCGGCGCGCTTCATCGCGCCAAGGCGGTCATGCTTTCCCGATGGCGCCGGGAAATCGACGCCGGTCGAGGCGAAGGCGTCCTTTTCGAAGGAGAGCTTCTCCTCGATCTGCAGCGCGCGGTTGCCGGTGAAAGTGACGACGTCCGCCGCGGCCGCGTCGCCGCGCGTTTGGCGGCCTTCTTTGTTCATGGTCATTGCGGAAGTCTTTCCGTAAAATAAGGACCAGTGCCATCCCGGAAATCTGCGAAGCGGTTTATCCGGAATCTTGCGCGAAAGGCTGCGCTGACGCCGCGCGGGATCCCGGCTCTCCACTTCGCTTCGCTGCGTTCCGGCCGGGATGACAGACGCATCAGAGCGCCTTTTGCAGCGCGCCTCTTGCAGTGTCGCAACAATTTGTCATCCCGCGCGCGCCGCAGCACGCAGTGCTGCGGCGCAGATGCGGGATCCCCCGCAACCGGGCACCAAAGGTCGCGCGGGACCAAGGGCGCTGTAGCGGCCCGGGATCCCGTGTCTGCGGCGCAACGCTCCGCGCCGCGCCGCGCACGGGATGACATGAGCGGGAAAGGCCTCAAACCACCCATCACAGAAGTTTCTCCAGGGCCGTCCGAAACGCGCCAATATCCCCATCCGTCACGCATTCCGTCGCCGCGACAATCAATAGATCATGCGCCGCCTTGTCATGCGGCCAGAGCCGTTCGCCCGGAACGCCGGCGAGAACGCCCTCGGCGGCGAGTTTTTCGACGACGCCTGCCGCGTTTGTCGGCAGGCGCAGCGTGAACTCGTTGAAGTAGGATTTCGTCAGCATGCTGACGCCTTTGACGCCGGCGAGCGCCTCCGCTGTCTTGCACGCGGCTTCATGATTGAGCATCGCGACGCGGCGAAGGCCAGCTTCGCCGAGCAGGGTCATGTGGACGGTGAAGGCGAGCGCGCAGAGGCCGGAATTCGTGCAGATATTCGACGTCGCCTTGTCGCGGCGGATATGCTGCTCGCGCGTCGACAAGGTGAGAACAAAGCCGCGCCTGCCGTCGGCGTCGACCGTCATGCCGCAATAGCGGCCGGGCGTCTGGCGAATGAGTTTTTCGCGCGTCGCGAAGAAGCCGACATAGGGTCCGCCGAAATTCAATCCATTGCCGATCGACTGGCCTTCGCCGACGACGATGTCGGCGCCCATTTCGCCGGGGCTTTTGACGGCGCCCAGCGACATGATCTCCGTCACCACGGCGACAAGGAGAACGCCTTTCGCCTGACAGGCTTTCGAAAGCGCGGAGAGATCGCAAAGATTGCCGAATACGTCCGGCGTCTGCACGATGACGCAGGAAGTCTCTGCGTCGATCGCCGCCGCCAGATCTTCTTGTCCCTCAATGTCGATCGGCAGCTGGGCGACCTTGTCGCCGAGGAGTTCGACGTTGGTTCGCGTCGTCGCCGCATAATGCGGGTGGAGCGCGCCGGAAAGGACGACGCGCCCGCGTTTCGTGACGCGCCGCGCCATCAGCGCCGCCTCGGCGCAGGCAGTCGAGCCGTCATACATCGAGGCGTTGGCGACCTCCATGCCGGTCAAGGCCGCGATCTGAGTCTGGAATTCGAAAAGATATTGCAAGGTCCCCTGCGCGATTTCCGGCTGGTAGGGCGTGTAGGAGGTCAAAAACTCCGAACGCTGAATGACGTGATCGACGCTCGCCGGCACATGATGCTTGTAGGCGCCGCAGCCGACGAAAAACGGCCCCGCGCCCGCCGCACGGTTCTTCGCCGCCATCGCGCCCATGATGCGCTCGACCTCAAGCTCGCCCCGATGCGGCGGCAGATCGATCTTCGCGTTGAGGACAGCCTTCGGCACGTCGACGTAAAGATCATCGATCGACTTCGCGCCGATGACGTTGAGCATCTGGCGCCGGTCGGCGTCGGATAAAGGAAGGTAGCGCATCGGTCAGTGCGACTCCGCAAACGCTCTGTACGCGGCCGCGTCCATCAACTCGTTCGCTTCCGCTGCATTGGAAACTTTCAGCTTGACGAACCACGCGCCGCCCTCGGGGTCGCCGTTCACCTTGGCTGGATCGTCAACGATCGCCTGGTTCGCCTCGACGACTTCGCCCGAGATCGGCGCATAGACGTCGGACGCGGCTTTCACCGATTCAACGACCGCCATGTCGTCGCCCTTCTTGAACGTCTTGCCGATGGCGGGGAGTTCGACGAACACAACGTCGCCCAATTGCTCGGCGGCGTGCGCGCTGATGCCGATCGTCGCGACGGCGCCGTCGAGGCGCACCCATTCATGGTCTTTGGTGTATTTCACAGTCATTGCTGGCTCCTCGATTGCGGAAAGTCGGATGACGATCGCTCCAAAGCCCCTCTCCCGCCTGCGGGAGTGGGGTTGGGGTGAGGGGAAGAAAAAACGAGATCGCTAACAGTCGACGTCCCCTCACCCTGCCCTCTCCCGCAAGCAAGAGTGGGTTCGTTTCCCCATCTACAGGCGTTCGCAAGGCTTCTACCCTCTATAATACGTATGCGGAACAAACGGCATGTCGACGACGCGGGCGGCGAGCGGTTTTCCGCGCACCATCAGCTGCACGGCCGTTCCCGTCTTCGAATGCGCATGATCGACGTAACCCATGGCGACAGGGCCGTCGACGGTCGGTCCAAAGCCGCCTGACGTCACGATGCCGATCCGTTCGCCGTTCATGCCGACGATTTCGGCGCCCTCGCGCGCCGGCGCGCGGCCATCGGGCTTTAAGCCGACGCGAAGCCGCTTTGGCCCATTCGCCAGCTCGGAGAGAATGCGCTTTGCGCCCGGAAAATTCGCTTCTTCCTTGCGGCGCTTGCCGAGCGCGAAGGCGATATTGCCTTCAACCGGCGAGGTCGTCGCATCGATGTCATGGCCGTAAAGGCAAAGCCCCGCTTCAAGCCGCAGCGAGTCGCGCGCGCCAAGGCCGATCGGCGCGACATCGGGATGGGCGAGCATCGCCTTCGCGAGCTTTTCCGCATGCGAACTGGGGACCGAAACTTCAAATCCGTCCTCGCCCGTATAGCCGCAGCGCGAGACGATGAGATAAGCGCCGGCCCAGTCATAAGGCGCCATGGTCATGAAGGTCTGCTTCGCCGTGCCCGGAACGATCGCGTCGAGAACGCGCGCCGACGCCGGTCCCTGCAAGGCGAGGAGGCTGCGATCGTCGGCGATCTTGAGGTTCGCGCGATCCGCCAGCGAATTCCGGATATGCGCGAAGTCCTGATCCTTGCACGCGGCGTTGACGACGAGGAACAGCATGCCCTGCAAATCGTCGTGCAAGGGGCGCGTCACCATGAGATCGTCCATGATGCCGCCCTCGGCGTTCAAGAGCGCCGAGTAGCGCATCCCGCCTTTCTTCAGCTTGCGGATTTCTCCAGGCAGCAGCGTCTCGATCGCGTCCGAAATATCAGCGTGCGCGGCGTCGCTCCCTTGCGCCAGGCGCGTCGTCGTCAAGAACGCCTGTCCCATATGCGAGACGTCGAAGAGCCCCGCTTTGGCGCGCGTCCAGAGGTGCTCTTTCAGGACGCCATCCGGATATTGCACCGGCATCTCATAGCCGGCGAATTCGACCATCTTGCCGCCGAGCGAGAGATGCAGGCCGTGAAGCGATGTGCGTTTCATTGTCGGTTCCATGAACAGGGCCCGCTCAAGGGAGCGGCGACCCCGGCTGTCACGGAACCTGAGAGATTTCGCGGGCGCGCACGAACGGCCGGCTTACTCCTTCGGTGGAATGGGCTCTCGCCCCTTCGCTTTCCAGCCCTTCTTACGCGCGCGGTCCTTTTGCCTGAGAGTTTCCGGGGCGGTTGCTCCTTCGGCGCCGCCGGCTCACCGCCGACGGTCTCTCCCGCATCACGCGTAACGACGTTTCCGCCGTCGCGCGCGACAATAGGCGGCGCGCGGCCCTAGTCAATGATTCGACCCGAGGATTCTTACGCCGCCGCCGGCTGGCAATTCGAACAGACGCCGCGCGCTTCAAGCCGCGCCGTCTTCATCTGGAAAGACGATTGCCGCATCAGCGGCCGAAGCTCGGCGATGATGCTTTCAAGCTCGACTTCCTTGGCGGTCGCGCAGGTCTCGCAGACCAGAAATACCTGCACGTCATGCGGGCCGTCATGTTCGCAAGGATAGAACGCGTTGATCCCCGCTAGCTTGTGGATCAGTCCCTTTTCCTCAAGCCCTTCAAGCGCCCGGTAGACCGTCATCGGCGCGCGGACGCCCTTTTCCTTCAGACGGTCGAGAATTTCATAGGCCTTGAGGCCGGCCCCTGCCTCCATCAGCGCATCCCAAACGAGGGTCTCATTGCGTGTCAGGCCTTTTGGCTCGGCCTGCGCGTCATCCTTTGCTATTTCGTGATTATGGCCGTGGTCGCAGCCATTATGGCCGTCGCCGCCTTTGCCGCCGTTTTTCTTTGAGCCCATGCCGGCCACCCCGCGTTGAGGTTAGTCAGGTTATATCATGTTATAGCATCTGGGAAGCTCAATACAGGAATTTTTTATTACGGAACCACTTTGAGGCGAGCCATTTTTCGCCGCGCGTGACCGCGATTCCGGCATGCCTTGACGCGGGGTCCGGCTCGCCAGCCGCATCAACATTGGAAAAGACAAGTAAATCACCGACTTCGCCGCGGAATTTGAGGTCTGATGAGAGGAAGTGGGTCTCGCCGCCTTCATAGTCCTTGGACAGGTACAAGAGCGCGGTCCTGATCCGCTGGCCGCTTTTGTCGAAATCAGCGCCGGCAGGAATGCAGTCGAGATGCGGCCGGTAGAGCTGGCCCGGCGTGTAGCGCAGCACGCTCAGAAATTCCGCGTTTTCCTCCGGCAGTCCGACGGCGTCAACGACAAGCCGGTTGAGCGCGATCAGCGCGAGATCAAGATCAATTGGCGACAGGCTGGCCGTCGCCGAGGTTCGAAGCGGGTCGCGAAGGAACCGGTCCGCCTTGGGATCGTAAACCAGCGAAGGGCCGAGATACGGCATCGACGCGGCGATCGCATATTCGCAAAGTTCGGGCGCGACCGCGCCGCGAAAAAGGATGGCGTCGGGGCTCTCGCTCAACCGCTCCGCCTCCTGACGAAATGCGGGCGACAGTGAGATCCTGCCGGCGATTGAGGCCCAATCGACCGCACGGGGTCTCTCGCCGCAGGGAGCGGCGTCCGCCCTGAGCGCGGCGAGCCGCGGGTAGCGAGCGCGCTCAAGCATGGAAGCGCTGGCGGCGACGCTCTCATCATCAGAAAGCCCGCGCTTTGCGCGCGCAAGGCAGAACGCGGCCGCAACCGGATCGCTCCCGGAGCCGATCGATACGAGCCCCGCAATGTCCGGATCGTTCGCATCGCCAAGCGCGAGGAGTCCGGCCAATTCGCGGCAGGCCGCGGCGTCGCCGGCTCGCGCAAGGTCGATCGCCCCATCGATCGCCTGTCGATCGTCGCGCGGACCGCCCATCCCCATCGCGCGCAAGACGCCGAACTTGCGGCGCGCCGCCGCCGAACCCGCCGCCATCGCGCGCTGCAAAAGAATTATCGCCTCATCAATTGACGTCAGCGAATTGAGCCGGCGCGTCGCCAGAGTGTAAATCGCGTCGGCGCACCCCGACGCCGCCGCCGATTGCAGCCAATGCTCGGCTTCAGCCTTCCGGCCGCTTCGGCTCAAGGCCGCCGCGAGCGCATATTGGGCGTTCGGATCGCCGTTCTTCGCCTTGTCGGCGAGCAGGGCGAAATCCTGCGGAGTTTCCATTCCGCGAGACTATCATCGGCGCTGTTTTTATTGCCAGCCGGCGAGGTCGAAAATCTTCACCGCCTCCGACTGGTGCGCGCCGAGCGACGCCATGTCGATCGTATCGGCGCGAAAGCCGCCGAATTGCGCCACAGGCCCGACCGGCTCGACGCCGTCGACAACGGGGAACTCATTATTGCCCGCGGCGAAGGCCGCCTGCGCTTCATCGCTGAGGAGATAGGCGATCAGGGCCTCGGCATGTTCGGGATGCGGCGCATAGCGCGCAACACCGGCGCCGGAAATATTGATATGCGCGCCGGTCGAGTCCTGATTGGGGAAGATCGTTCCGACCTTCTCGCCGATCGACCGCATTTTCGGATCGTCGGAGCCGAAATAGCGCGCGACATAATAGCTGTTGACGATCGCGACCCGGCATTGGCCGGCGGCGACCGCCTCGATCTGCGTCGTATCATTGCCTTCAGGTTTGCGCGCGAAATTTGCGACGACGCCGGACGCCCATGCCGCCGCCGCGTCGACGCCGACATGCGCGATCATGCCGGAGAGCAGCGACTGGTTGTAAATGTTTGTCGAGGATCGAACGCAAATCTGGCCGCGCAATGAGGGCTTCGTCAGATCTTCATAGTTGCGGACATCCTCCGGAACGCCCCGCGCCTTGTCATAGATGATGATGCGCGCGCGCTTTGAAAGGCCGACCCATTCATTTTGCGGATCCCGAAACTGCGCCGGCGCGCGCGCGATGATGTCGGCGTTCTCGATCGGGCGAAACAGGCCGCGCTGTTCGGCGCGCCACAGCATCCCGGCGTCGGCGGTGATGAAGACATCGGCGGGGCTCGCATCGGCTTCGCGCGCAAGCCTCTCGATCAGCGCATCGCCGCCCGCTTCGATGATGTTGACCTTGACGCCGGTCTGGCGCGTGAACGCGTCATAAATTGCAAGATCGGAATCATAATGGCGCCCGGTGTAGACATTGACTTCGCCAATGATCGGCCGTTGAGCCTCCGGCGGCGGGCTTTTCCCGCATGATGCGGCGAATGCGATGAGGAGGGCGACGTAGAAATGGCGCATCTTGGGCCTCCCGGGCCGGGCGATTGACCACTTTTAATGCGAATGATTATTAAGTGCAATAGATAGGCCTGCCGCCCCTAACCAGCCCTGCCGATGATGTCACGACGCAAAAGCGCGCACGAATTTTGGGTCGAACGACAGCGCGCCGCGCGCGCCGATCGGCATCGGTTCATCGCAGAGGGCGCGGACGACGCCGCGCTCGTCGCCGAGAGCGGCGATCCAGGTCGGCCCCACGAACCGGCAATCGATCACAGGAAAATCGCCGCCGCGCGCGACGCGAATGCCGCCTTCCTGGATGACGACAAGAGCGGCGTCCGCCGGCCGTTTGATCGTGATCGTGCCGAACGCCGTTTCAACGCCGCCGTCGACGGGCCGGCAGGAAAGCGACTGGCTGCCCGGAAAGATAAGGGCGCCGGCCGCTGTTTGCGGCGCATGAAAAAGCGCTTCTGGCGCTGCGGTCTCAAGAATTCGCCCCTGCCCCATGATCGCGATGCGGTCGCCAAGCTCGATCGCTTCGGTCGGATCATGCGTCACGAGAATGGTCGGCGTGCCGCGCGATTTCAGCATCCGCCGCATGTCGCCTCTAAGGCGCTGGCGCAAGGCGACATCGATCGAGGCGAAAGGCTCGTCGAGCAGCATGGCGCGCGGCCGTCGCGCAAAGGCGCGCGCAAGCGCCGCGCGCTGTTGCTGGCCGCCGGATAATTCATGAGGGTATCGGTCGCGATAGGCGCCAAGATCGACAGCCGACAGCTCCGCGGCGATTCTCGCCGTTCTTTCTTCGCGGCCGAGCCCGGCAAGCCCGAATTCGACATTTCCAGCAACCGTCAGATGCGGAAAGAGGACGAAATCCTGAAACACGAATCCGATCGGGCGCTGCTCGGGGGGAACCGCATGATCGGGCGACGCCAGAAGCTCGCCGCCGAGTTCGACAGCGCCGCTTTGCAAGCGCTCAAGGCCCGCGGCGATGCGCAGCAGGGTTGTCTTTCCGCAGCCGGACGGCCCGAAGAGGCAGACAATTTCGCCCGGCGCCGCATCAATGCTCGCATCCTCGATGATGCGATCGGCGCCGAAGCGGTGCCCGATGTTTCTGAGCGCAAGAGTCATGATCCGTCACCTCGCATCATCCGGCGGCGAATGCTAGACCATCTTGAATGACCGCAGTAGTCCGTCATCGGAAGAACCTCTTTCGCGCCGAATTGGCGCCCTCTATCGTCTTCGCGGCCGCGCTTCTCGTCGCCGCGCCGGTTCTCGCCGTTCTCGCCAGTCTCTTTACGCATTATGGCGAGACCATCCGCCATGTGATGGCGACACTCGGCGGGGACTATGTCGCCGGAACGCTTCTCCTTTGTCTGCTCGCCGGCGGGATTGGCGGCGCTGTCGGCGTCGCCGCGGCGATCCCGGCGGCGCTCTGCGATTTTCCCTTAAGACGCGTGCTGTCGTTTGCCTTGATCCTGCCGCTCGCCGTTCCATCCTACATCGTCGCTTATGTCTATTCGGATCTCGTGAGCCCGTTCGGTTTGCTTGCGGGTTTTCATCCGCCGTCGATCCGCAATCTGCCGGGCGCCGCCTTCGTTCTGGCGATCAGTCTTTTCCCTTACGCATATCTGACGGCCCGGGCGGCGTTCGAAGCGCGGTCCGCCGCAATGATCGAAGCCGCGCGAACCCTTGGCGCGACGCCCCTTCAGTCAGCGATCCGAATTCTCGCGCCGGCGTCAAGGCCGGCGATCGCCGCCGGCATTGCGCTCATCATGATGGAGACCGCCGCTGAATTCGGCGTCGCCGATTATTTCGGCGTGCAGACGCTCAGCGTCGGCATTTTCCGGACATGGCACAGCTTTGGCGATCTTGGCGCCGCCTCGCAGCTCGCTTCGGGCCTGTTCGCGATATCAGCGGCGTTGGTCGCGATTGAATTGATCAGCCGGCGCGGCCGCAGCAGCGAGGCGCCAAGGCTCGCCGGCGGCGGCGTACGCTTTCGCCTCAACGGCGCTGCCGGCGCGGCGGTGACGCTCTTCTGCCTGACGCCGGTCATGCTGGGGTTCGTCATCCCCGTTGCAGCGCTCGCGTCGAAGATCGGCGGCGATCACGGGGCCGCCGCCTTGCGCGGATTGTCCGGGGCGTTCTCCAACAGCGCGCTGATCGCGGCCGGCGGCGCGGCGACGACGCTCATACTCGCAATCGCCCTCGCCTATGCGGAGCGTCGCTCAAATCGGCCGCTGATCAGCGCCGTCGTGCGGCTCGCAACGCTCGGCTACGCGATTCCGGGCGCCGTGATCGCGATCGGCGTGCTTTCGATCCTGAGCCTTCTTGGTTCGCACGCGGCGTCGGCCGTCGGTCCGGTCGCGCTCATTTACGCCTACACGGTGCGATTCCTCACCGCCGGACACGGCGCCGTCGCCGGGGGACTTTCGCAGATCGACCGCGCCGTCGATCAGGCGGCGCGAACGCTCGGCGCGACGTCGATGCGCATTCTGACGTCGATCCATACGCCGATGATGCGCCGGTCCATCATCGCCGGCATTACAATTGTCTTTGTCGATATCGTGAAGGAATTGCCGGCGACCTTGATCCTCCGGGATTTCAATTTCGAGACCCTGGCGACCCGCGTCTATCGGCTGGCTGGCGACGAGCGTCTGGCGGAAGCGGCGCCGAACGCGCTGCTGCTGATCGCTTTGAGCGCCGTCCCGATCGCGTTTCTCAGCAATTTCTGGGAGAAGCCGAAATCAGGCTGAAATGAGCGCTTCGCCGAGCTTGTCGCAAATGAAATCAACCTGATCCGGCGTCAGATAAGGATGCATCGGCAAGGAGAGGATCTCGTCGCAAAGCGCGTCGGTCGCGGCAAGCTGCGTCGCCGGCGCATGGGCGGCGAACGCCGGCATCTTGTGCAGCGGCGTCGAATAGTAGATCGCCGTCGGAACGCCGTGCGATTTCAGGAACGCCGCAACGGCGTCGCGGCGCGGTATGCGGATCGAGTAATAGCCATAGCCGGATTTTGCGCCATGGAGATGCGCTTGCGGGCGCGCCGCCGCGGGAAGGCGGCGATCATAAAGGCCGGCGAGCATCCGGCGCGCCGCCAGTTCGTCGTCGAAGATCGCAAGTTTTTCGAGCAGCACCGCCGCCTGGAAACTGTCCATGCGGCCGTTAAAGCCGACCCGCACCGAATTCTTGCGGGCCGCATCGGTGCCGTGCCAGCGCAGCGAAAGCCAGGCTTCGATTTCCGCAAGATCCTGCGAAAGAATGCCGCCGGCGTCGCCATAGGCGCCCAGAGCCTTGCCGGGGAAAAAACTCGTCGCGGTCGCCGGCGCAAGATTGCCGACGGATTTTCCGTCGAGTTCTCCGCCAAATCCCTGCGCGCCGTCGGCGAGGATGAACAGGCCTTCGGGTCCCGCGATCCGCGCGATCGCCGGATAGTCCGCGGGCGAACCGAATAAATCGACCGGGATCACCGCGCGCGGCCGCAAATCGCCGCGCCGCTTCACATCATCGAGGCGCCGGCGAAGATCCGTCGGGTCCATGTTGAACGTCAAAGGATCGACATCGACGAAAATCGGCGCAGCGCCCGTCAGCAAGACCGCGTTCGCCGTCGCATTGTAGGAAAACGCCGGGATGAACACCGCGTCGCCGGCGCCGATCCCCTTCGAAAGGAGCGGTATGATCAGCGCCGCAGTCCCGCTCGCGCACGCGACCGCCGCGGCGGCGCCGGTCTTTTCAGCGAGCAGCGCCTCAAGCTCTTCAATCTCGGGTCCGGCGATGTAGCGTCCATGATCGAGCACGGCCTTGAGGCGCGCCTCGATCCGCGGCCGGATCCGGCGCTGCTGCGCCTTCAAATCAATGAAGGCGATCTCGCCGACCCGCGAGGCGCCGGCGAGCGACAAATTCGCGACGCCGTTCATGCAATCAGTCTTTCCTGGCTCATTCGCCCGGCGGCGTTGAACGCCTCGCGCGCGCCTTCGATCATCAGCGCCAGCTCAAGCGCGCCGCGGCCGGCCTTGCCGTCGACCATGGTCTCGGCGCCGTCGAGGACGGACGCAAAGAACGCCTCGACGCTGACGCCGAGCGGATCGCGGAAAGCGCCTTCGAGCATCGCCGCGGAAGCTGCCAATCCGGCCGGCGTTGAATCTTCGATCACGCGGTTGGTGAAATCGATGTCGACGACGCCGTCTTCATAGGTCGCTTTCAGCGCGCGCCGGCGAGAATCATGACGACGGCTCGCAATGAAGGAGCACTGCCGCAAGCCGTCGAATGTGAGGGTCGCGATCGTCTCATCGCGATCGCCGCAAGCGACGACCGTCCGCGGCCGGCCAAAGCCGTAAAGGCGCGCGATGTCGAGGTCGTGAATCATCAGGTCGAACACCACCGACACGTCCTCGCCGCGTCCGCAAGGCGGGCCGCAACGCGAGAATTCAAGCCGCATCGCAACCGCATCGCTTCGCGGCGCGTTGACGGCGGCGAGAACGAACCGCTCCTGATGACCGACCTGGAGAACGAGGGCGCGATCGTCGGCGAGCGAAATCAGGGCGTCGGCGTCGCGCAGCGACAAGGCGAGCGGCTTTTCGACATAGACATGTCGCCCCGCTTCGAGCGCCTGCCGCGCGAAACCGAAATGCGTGTGCGCGGGCGTCGCGATGACGACGGCGTCGACCTCGCGCAGTAAATCCGCAAAACCGTCAAAGGCGCGCGTTTCGCAGCGGCTGGCGAGCGCTTGCGCGCGGGAGGGATCGAGATCATAGACGCCGGCAAGGTCCGCGCGCGCGGCCGCCGCGTGTTTCAAGGCGTGAAAGGCGCCGAAAACCCCGGCGCCGATGATCCCCGTTCTCAGCCTCTGGTGCACGCCAACGCTCCGCCCCTCATTGTCGCGACGACCATAGCCGCGCCCCGGTTGCGGGGATATGGACGCCCTCGCGGAACCAGCCTCGCGGCGCTTCAAACTATGTTTCGGGCTATTTCCGGATATTATGCGCAGCTTTCGCGGGTCCGCTTGAGTTCATCCGCCAGCAGGAAGGCGAGTTCGAGCGCTTGCGTCGCGTTGAGCCTTGGGTCGCAATGCGTCTGGTAGCGCGCTGAAAGGTCGCCCTCCGAGATGTCCTGTAGGCCGCCGAGGCACTCTGTGACGTTTTGACCCGTCATTTCCAGATGAACGCCGCCGGGGTAGGCGCCTTCGGCGCGGCAAATGCGGAAAAACGAATCGATTTCCGACCGGACGGCGTCGAGACGGCGGGTCTTGAAGCCGTTCTCCGACTTGATCGTATTGCCGTGCATCGGATCGCTCGACCAGACGACGCTGCGCCCTTCCCTGATCACGGTCCGGATGAGCGGCGGCAATCCTTCTGCGATCGCCGTCGCGCCAAAGCGCGCGATGAGGACGATCCGTCCCGCGGCGTTGGTCGGATTGAGGACATCCAGCAACCGGATCAGTTCGTCCGGCGCCAGGGTCGGCCCGCATTTGACGCCGATCGGATTGCCGACGCCGCGGCAGAACTCGACATGCGCGCCGTCGAGCTGGCGCGTCCTGTCGCCGATCCAGATCATGTGCGCCGAGGTGTCGTACCAGCGGTCGGTCGTTGAATCGACGCGCGTCATCGCCTGCTCGAAGCCAAGGAGGAGCGCTTCATGACTCGTATAGAAATCGACCTCGCGCAGGGAGCGCACTTCCTTGGCGGTGATGCCGCACGCCTCCATGAACGTCAGCGCTTCGGAAATCTTGTCGGAGAGCGCGCGATACCGGTCAGCTTGCGGATTATCGGATACGAATTCGAGGTTCCAGCGGTGAACATTGTGAAGATCCGCGTAGCCGCCGCCGGCGAACGCCCGAATGAGATTGAGCGTCGCGGCCGACTGCCCATAGGCTTTAAGAAGGCGCTGCGGGTCAGGGGTTCGCGCCGCCGCGTCGAATTCCATCCCGTTGATGTTGTCGCCGCGGTAACTCGGCAAGGTGACGCCGCCGAGCGTTTCCGTCGGCGCGGATCTTGGCTTGGCGAACTGGCCGGCGATCCTGCCGATCTTCACGACCGGCATCGCCGCCCCGAAGGTCAGCGCGACCGACATCTGAAGCATCAGGCGAAAAGTGTCGCGAATGTTGTTCGGGTGAAATTCCTTGAAGCTCTCGGCGCAATCGCCGCCCTGCAACAGGAAGGCGCGCCCCTCCGCGACGCGGGCGAGTTCCGACTGAAGCGTCCTCGCCTCGCCGGCGAAGACGAGCGGCGGATAGCTCGTCAGCTCCTGTTCGACGCCGGCCAGCGCCCGCGGATCAGGATAGTCCGCCGGCATGTGGCGGGCGGGCTTTTCCCGCCAGCTTGAAGGCGTCCAGTCCACAGGAACTCCCAGATTCAGGCAGCCGAAGTCCGCCACACCTAGCCTCCCCATTTCGGCGGCGCAACATAACGCGCCGCCGCATGGCCAAGCTCGGCGACAAAGGGTTAAAAAGCTCCGAATAAAGCGAGGAAATCAAAATCATGCGGACTATTGTTTTGGCGGCGCTGATGGCCGCATCGACTGCGACGAACGCTCTCGCCCAGCGCGATTTCAGCAAGGTCGAAATCAAATCGACGCTGGTCGCGCCGGGAATTTACATGCTGGAAGGCGCCGGCGGAAATATCGGCCTGTCGGTCGGCGACGACGGCGCGTTCTTGATCGACGACCAGTTCGCCCCTTTGGCGGACAAGATCAAGGCGGCGGTGGCGCTGGCGAGCGACAGACAGGTCAAATTCCTCGTCAATACGCACTGGCATGGCGATCACGCCGGCGGCAATGAACCCTTCAAGGCGGACGGCGCGATCATTGTCGCGCATGACAACGCCCGAAAGCGCCTGAAAGAGGGCATCGCGGAAGGCGACTTCAAAGTTGATCCGGCGTCGCCGGGCGCGCTCCCGGTCGTCACATTCAGCGACTCGGTTTCATTTTTCTGGAACGGCCAGGACATTCGCGTCCGTCACCCGGCGCCCGCCCACACCGACGGCGACGCGCTTGTATTTTTCGAAACGGCGAATGTCGTTCATATGGGCGACGTCTTCTTCAGCGGACGCTACCCGTTCATCGACGTCGCCTCCGGCGGCGGCATCGACGGCTACATCGCCGCCCAAGAGTCAGCGCTGGCGCTAATGAACGCCGACACGAAAATCATTCCCGGCCATGGCCCGCTGTCAGGCAAAGCCGAACTCGCCGAACAGACCGAGATGCTGAAGGATGTCAGGGCGCGGATCAAAGCGTTGATCGATCGCGGTCTTGACGAAAAGGCGGTCCTGAAGGCCAAGCCGCTGAAGGATCTCGACAAGAAATGGGCATGGCAGTTCATCAGCGGCGATGACATGACGAAGGCCGCGTATCAGTCGCTGAAAAGCGAGTGACGCGGCGGCGCAGAATGCGAAAACGCCCGCGAAGGGGTGCGCGGGCGTCCTCGAATGCGCTCGTTCAGGGGCGAGCGTCTTTTATTTCAATCAGGACTGGATGGTCGCCGAGGTCACTTCGCCGCGCTTGATCAGGCACTCGGCCGTCAATGACGGGCCGTCCGCCAGCGGGATCAGTTTCATAACGATTTTTTGCACCGCCCCGCCCTTCGCTTTCACGAATTTGGTGCGGTAGGCGTCAAGCGCCGCAAGCCCCTGGCTGTCGAGCGCATTGGCGCAAAGTTCGAGCTGGTTTTCGCGTTCGCCGGCGAAAGCGGGCGTAACGGCGAGAGCGAGGCTCGAAGCGGCGATCGCGATGACAAGATTTTTCATTTTGAGGTCCTTTCCGGTTGGGTTGCGAACGTGTCTGGCTTGGGTCGTTTATCGTTATGATCCTATTTACTATTGTTTTTTAAAGTGTCAATATCATTTTTGTCATGGGGACAGAAATTTGCTAAGCTGGCTCCCAAAACCGACGCCACCCAAAAAAACGGCGCGACCAGAGGAAACGGCTTGCAAAAAGGTTCGCAATGTCAAGGACTTACAATCAGGATTGCGTTCTCGCCTACGCTTTTGATCTGCTCGGCGAACGCTG
Organism: uncultured Alphaproteobacteria bacterium; assembly: GCA_902826095.1. Classification (GTDB taxonomy): domain Bacteria; phylum Pseudomonadota; class Alphaproteobacteria; order Caulobacterales; family Parvularculaceae; genus Amphiplicatus. The sequence continues at coordinate 16,390 of CADEDN010000020.1, forward strand.
GACCTTTCTGATCATCCGCGAATTGTTTCTCGGGCCGCGGCGGTTCGGCGACCTTCACGCCGCCCTTCCCGGAATCGGGACCAATCTCCTCAGCAAACGACTGAAGGAACTTGAAGAAGCGGGCCTCATCGCCTCTACAGGCGACGGCCGCAGCCAGTACCGGCTGACCGACGAAGGCGAGGCGCTGCGGCCGACCGCCCGCGAATTGATGCTGTGGTCGATCACTTATTTCATGAACCGTCCGGAGCCGTCGGCGCCGCGGGAATGCATCTTCTCGAACGATCTCGTTCCGGATTCGGTCGCGCTGGCGATCGAGGTGTTTTCGAGCAAATGCGCAATTCCGTTCACGAATTATGTGCTGCACCTCAAAATCGACGACAGCGCCTACACTTTCTTTCACATGGGCGCTGAGACGACCGCGCGGCGCGGCGCGGACGCCCCCGCCGTCGCCAGAATTGAGACCGACGTCGCGACCCTGATGCAGGCGATGCGCGGCGAGATTTACATCAGCGACACGAAAAAGCGCTGCAAGCTGTCCGGCGCTGACGCGGTCATCGATCATTTCCTGTCGAGCTTCACGCCGGGCGCTGACATCGCCTTCGAAGTCGCCGAATTGATCAAGCGGCGAAGATCGCAAGCGCGCGAGGAGCGCTCGGTCAGGCTGGCGGCGGCAAAGGCGTAGCGCGCGCCGCATCGAGATAGCGGACAGAGCTTGGCTTCACCGAACCCGCCGCAAACTCGAACAGCAGCGGATTTCCCGTCGGAATTTCAACATCGACGATCTTGTCGTCCGAAACGCCGAGCAAAAGCTTCACAAGCGCGCGCAGCGAATTTCCATGCGCGGCGATCACGAGGGACTCGCCCTTCCTGAGGCGCGGCGCGATATCGCTCTCCCAGAGCGGCGTCACCCGCGCGAGCGTCGTCTTCAGCGACTCGGTCAGCGGCAATTGATCGCCAAGCCCCGCATAACGCGGGTCGCGCGCGGGATTATAGGGGCTCGACGGGTCAAGCGGCGGCGGCGGCGTGTCATAGCTGCGCCGCCAGAGCTTCACCTGCGCCTCGCCGTGCTTCTCCGCGGTCTCTTTCTTGTTAAGGCCGGTGAGGCCGCCATAATGACGCTCGTTCAATCGCCAGTCCTTGGCGACCGGCAGCCACATCAGATCCATTTCGTCGAGCGCGATGTTGAGCGTCCTGATTGCGCGCTTTTGCACAGACGTATAGGCGGCCGACCAGGGAACGCCGGTCGCTTTCAACAACGCGCCCGCCTTTTTCGCTTCCGCGCGCCCCTCCGCGGTGAGATCGACATCGACCCAGCCGGTGAAGCGGTTTTCGAGGTTCCATTCGCTTTGCCCATGGCGAAGCAGCGCGAGATAATTCATTGGTCGGCGATCCCCTTCGACGGACCGCGTTCATAAGGCGGTGAGCAGCGATTGGCTACGGGGCGAAATGCGGTAAAAGGGACAGGTCATGTCAAAGCCGTCAAAAATCGCGCTCGCCCTTCATGGCGGCGCCGGCGCCCGCGCCGACCGCGATTATTCCCGGGCGGACGCGCATCTTTCGCAATTGTGCGCGCGCGGCGAGGCCATGCTGAAAGAAGGGCGCCGCGCCGTCGACGTCGTCGAAGCGATGGTCGCTGACATGGAACAGTCAGGCTTTTACGTCGCGGGCAAGGGGTCAGCCGTCAACAAGGCGGGCTATGTCGAGCTTGACGCTTCGATCATGGAGGGCGGGTTTCCGGGCGAGGATGCGGTGACGCGCCGACGCGCGGGCGCGATCGCGGCCGTCGCGCATGTCAAATCGCCGATCCGCGCGGCGCGCCTAGTCATGGATGAAACGCGCCATGTGATGCTTGTCGGGCGCGGCGCGGAAAATTTCTGCCGCGCGCGCGGCCTCGAATTTGTCGAGAGCCCCGGCGCCTATTACACGACGCCGATCGGCGTCACCGCCGATGAAATGCTTGAAGACGAACTTGCGCATGGCACGGTCGGCGCCGTCGCGCTGGACGCGAGCGGGCGCCTCGCCGCCGCGACATCGACCGGCGGCGTCTTTGGAAAACTTGAAGGCCGCGTCGGCGATTCGCCGCTGATCGGCGCCGGGACCTGGGCGGATGAATTCGTCGCCGTCTCGTGCACGGGCCTTGGCGAATATTTCATCCTCGCCGGCGGCGCCCAGGATGTCGCGAGCCGTGTGCGCTATCAAGGCGCGGATCTTGGCCAGGCGACGCAAGGATTGATAAGAGACGTCGGTCGACAGGGCGGCGACGGCGGCGTCATCGCCGTGTCGCGCGAAGGGCAAATCGCTTTCGCGTGGAACTCAGACGGCATGAAGCGGGCCGGCGTCGGCCCCGACCAGCCGCTCTTCTCCGCGACTTTCTGACGACTTTTCGAGAGGGCCGGCCGCGCCGCGGCCTCTGCCCGAACCCCCGCCGATTGTTCAACCGTATGCCGCGCCCCTTCGCGCCGGCGATGAATTCAGAGACAAACCATGACCGAGCCTGCAAGAAAGCCGATCCGCGCCGGCGACATCGTCGATGATGAAACAGCGCGCCATATTTTCAACGGCGTCGCGCGCCGCACCCTGCCCCGTCCGGAATGGACGCATCACGCGCATCTCGTTTTCGCCGCGACCCTCCTCGCCGACCGCGGCCTTGCGCGCGCCGAGGCGGACGCGCCGGGGCTGATCCGCGCCTATAACGAATCCGTCGGCGGCGTGAACGACGACAATCAGGGCTATCACCATACGATCACCCTGTTTTTTCTGCGCCATATCGACTCGTTTATTGCTCCGTACAGGGATGAACTCATTGGCGCGCGCGCGACGCGGCTTCTCGCCTCGCCGCTCGCGTCGACGGATTATCCGCTGGCGTTCTATTCGCGAGAGCGCCTGTTCAGCGTCGAGGCGCGGCGCTTCTGGGTTCCGCCGGACCTTTGACGGCAGGCCGCATGAGGGGACATCTCTCATGCGCCGGCGTGACGCGCCGCGGTCTGAAGCCAGAGGCGCAAATAGGCGGCGGCGGCGGCGTCCGCGAAGAGATCGAACGCAGCCTCGCTCGCCGGCCTCACAATAAGAGCGCCGATCTCGGCGAACCGCGTTTGCGCGCACGCGCCGGGCGGAAAGGCCCGCGGATGAACATCAATCGACGTGCCGCGCGCCAGCACATCCGCCGCGCGCGCGCCGGTAAGCCGCCAGCGCCGCTTTGCCTCGCCAAGATGCGCCACATGATACAGCGCGCCCGCACAGGCGACGATCGCTTGCTTATCGATCTTGTGCGGATCGCGATCGAGGATCGCCCACTCGCCGGGCCCAAGCCAGCAGACGCCGCCAGAACATGTGTTCGGCGCGCGAGGCCAGTCGCAATCAAACGCCGAGGAGAGCCTTTCGAAGACGATCGGCGTCGCGCCGCGCAGCCTCAGAACCGAAAAAAGCGGCGCCGTCTCATCGATGGTGAGCCCATCGCCGATGTAATGGAGCGGCGCATCATCCATGGAGCCGCGCCCCTTCGGGATCGTACTGACAAGGGTCCGTAATCCTGACCCGCCGTTTCGATCCGTCCTGCAAGTCGAGGATCTCGCCTTTTCGCAATCGGCCCGCCTTGACCATGCCGAGCGCGACGCCGCGCTTGAGGATCGGGCTGAAACCCGACGACGTCACATAGCCTTCGGTCTCGCCGGTCGCGCCGATTTTTCGCACATGCGCCCCGATAGAGAGGGCGCCGCCGCCGTCGACGCCTTCGAGACCCACGAATTGAAATCGGTCGCGCGCCTGATCAGCCGGTCGCAGCAGCGATCTGCGGCCGACAAAATCCGATTTGCGCTTGAGGACATGGTCCCAGCCGATGTCGAGCGCGTTCGTCGTTCCGTCCGTGTCGCCGCCGATGTGGAGATAGCCCTTTTCGGCGCGAAGAAGCATCAAGGCGTCAATGCCGACAGGCGTCACGCCAAACGCTTTTCCCGCCGCCATCAGTTTCGCCCATACGCCTTCGACAGCGGCGGGCGGAACATTCACCTCAAAGCTCGTCTCGCCGGTGAAACTCACCCTGAAAATGCGCGCCTCGGCGCCCGCCGCCTTTCCGGCGCGAAAGCTCATATGGGGAAACGCTTCGGCGCTGATGTCGATATCGACGCCGGCGCCAAGCAAAATGTCTCGCGCATGGGGGCCTGTCAGCGTGACGACGCCCCAGGCGGTCGTCACCGGCGCGACAATGACCGCGAGATCGGGCCATTCGCATTGCAGCCATTCTTCGAGCGTGAACGCGATTTTCTCCGCCGCCGAACTCGACGTCCCGACAAGAAAGCAATCATCAGCGAGGCGCGCGCAAACGCCGTCATCAACAATGACGCCGTATTCGTTGAGCATGACGCCATAGCGGACTTTGCCGACCGAGAGCGTCGACATCGTGTTGGCGTAGATGCGGTCAAGAAATTCGGCGGCGTCAGGCCCCTTGACTTCGATCTTTCCGAGCGTCGAGCTTTCGAAAATCCCTGCGCTCGTGCGGACGGCGAGCGCCTCGCGCTGTTCGGCGTCGTGCGGCGTCTCGCCGGCGCGACGATAACAAGCGGGCCGGAGCCAGCCGCCATATTCCTCAAACACGGCGCCGAGCGCTTCATGAGCGGCGTGGCCCGGCATGCGCCGCGTCGGATGGAACAGTCGTCCCCGCTGAAATCCGGCGAAGGCGGCGATTGGAACCGGCGTGAACGGGAAGCGATAACCGGTCGTGCCGACCTCCGCCGGCGTCCGCCCTGTCGCCTCGCCCATGATTGCGAGGGCGTTGACGTTCGCCGTCTTCCCCTGATCGGGCGCCATGCCGAGCGTCGTGTAGCGCTTTAGATGCTCAATCGAGACATAGCCCTCGCGCGCCGAAAGATCGATGTCGTCGGCGGTGACGTCATTCTGGAAATCAACGAAGGCCTTGCCTTTCGCCCTGACGCGCCACAAGGGCGATATCTTGAGGCGATCCCCCTTATCCGCAGCGCGCGGCAGCGCGATCGGCGCCGTTTTGATCGCAAGCTCGCCAAGCGCCGCGACCGCCGCTTCGTGTCCGCCCGAAAGCGCCGCCCTGAGGCCGAAATCGCCATTCGCCGCGCCGACGGATCGTTCGGCCTGAACCGATCTATCGGGGCGCAAGCACGCCTGCGCGTCGTCCCAGCGCAAGGCGCCGCCAGACTGTTTGAAGAGATGCGCGCTCGGCGACCAGCCGCCAGACATCGCCAGCGCGTCGCAAGCGATGCGCCGCTCCCGGCCTTGCTTGTCGCGCACCGTGACGCCCGACAGGGACGACGCGCCGCCGGTCGCGATCGCGTCGCCAGTGACGACGTTCAGCCCCGCTTCGAGCGCATGGTCTATCGCGGGAGAATCCCGCCGGTGATCAATAATCGCCGCGATATCGCCGCCGGCGGCCGCATAGTCGCGCGCGAGGGCGTAGGCGCTGTCATTGTTGGTGAAGATCGCCAGACGTTCGCCCGCGCGCACCGCGAATTGGCCAAGATAGCGATGAACGGCCGACGCGAGCATGATTCCCGGCCGGTCGTTTCCCGCAAACACCAGCGGGCGCTCGATCGCGCCGCAGGCCAGGATGACTTTTTTCGCGCGCACGCGCCAGAAGCGCAGCCGCGTGTCGCGGTCGACCAGCCTTTCTATCAAAGCGAGTTCATTGTGATCGAAATAGCCGACCGCCGTCGTTCGCGTCAGGACGCGCGCTTCTTCGTCCATGCGCAGACCGCGCGACAATTCGTCCGCCCACTCCTTCGCGGGCGCCCCGTCGATCTCGCCGCCCCGCCAGCGCAGGCTTCCCCCAAGCAACGGGTCCTGTTCGACAAGCATGACCCGGGCGCCGCCGCCAGCGGCGGCGCGCGCCGCGGCGAGCCCCGCCGGCCCCGCGCCGACGATCAGAATGTCCGTATGCGCATAAAGAGCGTCGTACTGATCAGGGTCCGCTTCCGCGGACGGCTTGCCGAGGCCGGCGGCGCGGCGGATGAACGGCTCGAAGAACCCCCAGTCCGGCCGCATGAAGGTCTTGTAGTAGAACCCGGCGGGGATGAATCGCGCGATCAGGTTGTTGACGGCGCCGACGTCAAACCGCGCATTCGGCCAGCAATTGACGGCCCGCGCGGCGAGCCCCTGCGTCAGCTCAATCTCGGTCGCGCGGAGATTGACCTCGGTCCCCGGCCCCTCGCCGACAGCCATCAGCGCATTCGGCTCTTCAACGCCTGCCGCCATCAGCCCGCGCGGCCGGTGATATTTGAACGAGCGCCCGACGATTGCGACATCATTCGCCAGCAGCGCCGACGCCAGCGTGTCGCCGGCGAAGCCGTCGAAAGTCGCGCCGTCAAACGTGAACGACAATCTTCTGGCGCGATCGATGTCGCCGCCTTCGGCGAGCCTTGCGCTCTTCATCGCTCCGGCTCCGGCTTTTGTTCATCCATCCGGTAGACGGCGCGAATCGCATGCGTGCGCGTATCGCGGGCGACGTTGAACCATTGGCGGCAGCCGAAATCATGGCGCCAGCGTTCGAGATGCTCTCCCTTTGGATTTTTCCTGAAATAGAGATAGTCGCTCCATTCGGCGTCCGTAGAGGCGAGAGCCGGCCGCGCAATATGGCTCTCGCCGCCGCAGGAGAATTCGTGTTCGCCGCGCGGGCCGCACCAGGGACAATTGATCAGCAGCATCGCTGCGCGCTCCTCAATGGGCGATCCCGGCGCCGGCGGCTTCGTCGATCAGCGCGCCGGTGCGGAAACGGTTCAGCGAGAACGGCGCGCCGATGTCGTGCGGCTTGCCGGTCGCGATTTGGTGCGCAAGGAGCCAGCCCCCCGCCGGGATCGCCTTGAAGCCGCCGGTTCCCCAACCGCAATTCATGTAGAGGCCGGGAACGGGCGTCTCATCGATGATCGGGCTTGAATCGTGCACGACGTCGACGATCCCCGCCCATTGCCGCAGCAGGCGGATGCGCCCGAAACCCGGGAATTGCTCGGCAAGCGTGCCGACGACGCTGGCGCCGATCGGAAGATTGCCGCGCTGCGCATAAGACGGATAAAGATCGAGCCCGCCGCCGAAAACGAGGCCGCCCTTGTCCGATTGGCTGACATAAACGCCGGTCGCGAGCGTCCAGCAGACGACGTCAAGCACCGGCTTGACGGGCTCGGTCACGAACGCCTGCAGCGCGTAGCTCGTCACCGGCAGGCGGAACCCGGCGGCTTCCGCCAGAACGCTCGAATGGCCGGCGACGACGATCGCCGCCTTGTCGCAGGCGATGCGGCCGCGCGAGGTCTCAACCGCCTGCACGCGTCCGCTCGCGGATTTTTCAAAGCCGGTCACCGCACAATTCTCGATGATGTCGACGCCGAGCGCATCCGCGGCGCGCGCATAGCCCCAGACGACGGCGTCATGGCGCGCCGTTCCCGCGCGCTTTTGCCGGTATCCGCCAAAGACCGGAAACCGCGCCCGCGGCGAACAGTCGAGCGCCGGGACGGCCCGCTTGATTTCGTCGACGGTGATTTCCTCGACATCGACGCCGAGCAGTCGCATCGCCCCGATGAGCCGCGCGATCGTTTCCATGTCATGACGGCTGTTGCCGGCGATGATGAGGCCGCGCTGGCTGAACATCACGTTGAAATTGAGATCGATCGAGAGTTTTTCGTAAAGCGTCAGCGCCAGTTCGAACAGCGCGATGCTCTGCGGATAATAATAGTTCGAGCGGATGATCGTCGTATTGCGTCCGGAATTGCCGCCGCCGATCCAGCCGCGCTCTAGTACGGCGACATTGGTGAGACCATGGTTCCTCGCGAGATAGTAAGCCGTCGCGAGGCCGTGCCCGCCGCCGCCGATAATGATCGCATCATAGCGCGCCTTGGGCGCCGCCGCGCGCCAGGCGGGGCGCCAGCCCTTCTGGCCGCCAAGCCCTTCCTGAAAGAGCGACCATGCGGAATAGCGCTTCATTTGAGATTCAATCCCGCGCGATCGGCGGCGAGATCCTTGCCCGTCACGCCCTCGCGCGCAACCTCATCCGGCAGCGGCCGGCCGAGGATCATCGCGGCGGCCGTCATCGCCGCGGCGGGCGCCGTCTGGATGCCGTAGCCGCCCTGGCCGACGAGCCAGAAGAAGCCGTCCGTATTCGGATCAAAACCGATGACCGGCGAGCGATCCGCGGCGAAAGTCCGCAAGCCCGCCCAGCGATGGCGGATCGTCTTCACCCTCGCGCTCGTCGCATTCTCGAAGCGGTCGACCGCGATCGCGATGTCGAGATCATCAGGCGCCGCGTCGCACGGGACTTCAAGGTCTTCGTTGGCGGGCGAAATCAGCAGCTGCCCGGCGTCCGGCTTGAAATAGAATTCCTCGCCGATATCGATGACCAGCGGCCAGCGGCGCACGTCTTCGCCGTCCGGCGCCGGCGTCAGAAAGGCGCTGCGCCGCTTCGGCTGAAGCCCGACGGGCGCGGCGCCGGCGCTGCGGGCGACGAGGTCGCCCCAGGCGCCGGCCGCATTGACGAGCGTCGGCGCCGAAAACGCGCCGGCGGCGGTCGTGACGCGCCATTCGCCCGCAAGGCGATGAATGTCGGTCTCGCGCGCGCCGAGGATCAGCGTCGCGCCCTGCTTCTTCGCGGCGCGGAGGAAACCCTGCAAAAGCGCGGCGACGTCGATGTCATAGCCGCTCTCATCGAAGAGCGCGGCGGCGCACCAGCCCTCCTTGAGAATGGGAACGATCGATCGCGCGCCGGCGCCGCTCAATCGCCGGTAGACATTGCTGGCGCTCGCTTCCTCCCGATCAAGGAGCGCGAGCCGGCCCTCGTCTGAAACAAACAGCGCCGATCGAGGCGACAGCAAAGGCGTTTCGCAAAACCCCGGCGGCGGCGACAGCAGGAATTGGCGGCTCGCGCGCGTCAGCGCACGGATCGTCGCATTCCCGTAGGTCTCGGCGAACATCGCGGCCGACCGCCCCGTCGCATGCCGCCCCGGCTGGTCTTCGACCTCGATGATCAGGACCCGGCGCTCATCCGCGACCATCGCGGCGAGCGACGCCCCCGCCATGCCGGCGCCAAGAATGATGATGTCGGCGTTCATGACAGCGGCGTCGAAACGGCGGTCATGAAAGTGGTGAGCCCGGATGGGATCGAACCATCGACCCTCTGATTAAAAGTCAGATGCTCTACCGCTGAGCTACGGGCCCACTTCCGAGGTGACGTGCCGCCGGCCTGCGGAAAGGCCATTGGATTACTGTATGCGACAAGGCGTCCTTGCCGCCCCTTTCGGGGGCGGAGGGCGCTTTGAAGAGCGCGGACCATAGTGGCGCCGCTTTGGAGGGTCAACGGGGAAAAACCGGCGGCTTTGCGGGCGTTATTCACAAGACCGCCTCCCCTGTCCGCGCCCGGAATTCGGCGATGAAATCGCCAAGCCGACCCGCTGCGATCGCCGCGCGCAGGTCCGCCATCAGTTGCTGATAATAATGCAGATTGTGCCAGGTCAGGAGCATCGCCCCGAGATACTCCCCTGCCTTGAAAAGGTGGTGGAGATAGGCTTTCGAATAGTCGCGGCTCGCCGGGCACGCGCTCGCGGGGTCGAGCGGGGTTTCGTCGTCAGCAAATCGCGCATTGGTGATGGTGACCGGGCCGTCCGGCGTCCACGCCTGACCATGACGGCCGGCCCGTGTCGGCAGCACGCAGTCGAACATGTCCAGCCCACGCGCGACGGCGCCGACAATGTCCGCCGGCTTGCCGACGCCCATCAAATAGCGCGGCTTGCCTTCATCCATGTGCGGCGCTGTAAATTCGAGCACGCGAAACATTTCCTCGCGCCCTTCCCCGACCGCAAGTCCGCCGATCGAGTAGCCCGGAAAGCCGATCTCCCTGAGCCGTTCGAGGCTTTCGCGGCGAAGGTCTTCGTAATTCGCGCCCTGCACGATGCCGAACAGCGCTTGCCCCGGCTTCGATTTCTCGGCGAAGGCGCGCTTCGAGCGCTCCGCCCAGCGCAAGGAGAGCCGCATCGACTCCACGGCCTTCTCATGCGCGATCGGCATCGCCGGGCATTCGTCAAGCTGCATCTGGATGTCGGCGCCCAAAAGGCATTGGATCTCGATCGAACGCTCGGGCGTCAGCATGTGCCTTGAGCCGTCGATATGCGAGGCGAACGACACGCCCTCCTCCGTCAGCTTGCGGAGCGATGAGAGCGACATCACTTGATAGCCGCCCGAGTCGGTGAGGATCGGGCGCGGCCAGTTCATGAATTGATGAAGCCCGCCAAGCGCCGCGACGCGTTCCGCGCCGGGGCGCAGCATCAGATGATAGGTGTTGCCGAGAATGATGTCGGCCCCGGTCGCGGCGACGTCCTCGGGGAACATCGCCTTCACCGTTCCCGCCGTGCCGACCGGCATGAAGGCGGGCGTGCGGACCTCGCCGCGCGAGGTTGAGATCACGCCGGTTCTCGCGGCGCCGTCTGTCGCGTGGAGGGTGAAGGAGAAGGCAATGGGCAATGGGCAATGGGTAGTGGGCGTGGCGCCCGCCTCCTTATCGCTGTCAGCTATTTCATTTCGACGCGTCACCGGTCACCGCTCACTGCTTCTCTTTGCCCATTGCCCATTGCCTATTGCCCTTTGGCCCGCTCCAGCAAACACGCATCGCCATAGGAATAAAACCGATAGCCGCGTTCGATCGCGTGGGCGTAGGCGCGCTTCATGCGTTCGGTTCCGGCGAAGGCCGCGACGAGCATGAACAAGGTCGAGCGCGGCAGGTGGAAATTCGTCATCAGCGCGTCGACCGCCTTGAAGCGGTAGCCGGGGGTGATGAAAATGTCCGTCTCCTCGGCGAAGGGGCGGATCACGCCCGCCTCGTCCGCGGCGCTTTCAAGGAGGCGCGCGCTCGTCGTGCCGACGGCGACAATGCGCCCGCCCGCCGCCCGCGCCGCGTTGATCCGCCCGGCCTGCTCGGCGGTGATCTCACCCCATTCGGCGTGCATCACATGATCGCGCGTGTCTTTCGCGGTCACCGGCAAAAACGTCCCGGCGCCGACATGCAGCGTCACGGTTTCGGTCGCGACGCCCGCCGCCTTCAGCTGCTCAAACAGGGTCGGCGTGAAGTGAAGACCGGCGGTCGGCGCGGCAACCGAGCCTTCTTCAGCCGCGAACACCGTCTGATAGGCGCGCGCGTCATCGGGCGTCACCGCGCGCTTTCGCGCAATATAGGGCGGCAGCGGCGGCTTGCCGACCCTTGCCAGCGCCTCCCAGAATTCCGCGCCGTTGATGTTGAACTGAAAGATCGCCTCCGCGCCGTCGCGGTTCTCGACATTACCGACAAGACCGTCGCCGAAATCGATCCGGTCCCCGAGCCGGAGGCGTTTGGCCGGGCGCGCGAACGCCCTCCAGCGCGCGCCAAGATCCGGGTCGCCGAACAGACGCCGGATCAAGGTGACGTCGATCGTGACGGCGCCGCTGCTGCTTCGCGCCGCGCGCTTGCCGGCAAGCTGCGCCGGAATGACCTTGGTGTCGTTGAGAACGAGGAGGTCGCCGCGCCTCAGCAGCGACGGCAATTGCGCGACAGTAAAATCGCCGGTCGCCGGGCCGTCGACATGAAGAAGGCGCGCGGCGTCGCGCGGAGAGGCCGGCGACAGCGCAATCCGGCATTCAGGAAGGTGGAAATCGAAATCGTCAACGCGCATCGACGGCGTCTGTAGCCGCTTGGCCTGAAAGTCGCCAGCAAGCGCCTCAATCGGCGTCCGGCGCGCACCGCGCGGGCGCCGCCGTCGCGGTCCTTCAATCGATTCGCCGGGCCTTTTGGCCGGCCGGCCTCGCGGATTTTCAGCCTCCCATGCGGGATCCAGCGGCGAAAGGCCGCCTCTTCGGGGAGGGATCAGCCCACCCTTTTCCGCCGAGCGCGCCTGATCTGGACGGCGCCCATGCGCCGCCGCGGCCCTCCCGCCTTGCGCCAACTCCTCGCTCGCCCGCATCGCCATTCCAACTCCTCCATCCGCATACGGATTTCATCTCCGCCCCCCCCGGCGGCGGATCGCCTGCAGGGAACTTGAGGACTAATTTAGGTGCGCACGCGGGGTGTGGGATAAGGTGGGGGATAACATGGGGGATAAGTAGGAGGATAAACTGGGGGATAACTTTTTTTTATGGCGTTGAAACAACCCCTTATATAATTAAAGAAATTCCGCTTCGTCCGGAATTCGCGCTAGCGGAATCGGCCAAGAATTCCACCGCGATCAGGTGCTCCGTCTACGGACCGTCAACCGGTTGGGGTCCGGACCATCGGCGCGTCACGGCGCCAATCCCCCCTGCCTCCCTTTCCAAGGCAGGGGAAAGAGAGAGGCCCGCTCGGATTCCCTCCCCTTTGGAAAGGGGAGGGTCAGAGTGGGGATTGGTTTTGATGCGGATGAATGGCGCCACGCCAATGCAGGATTTCTTGAGACAAGAGCGCGGCCAGCCTCACGGGGTCCCGGATCAGCGCAGCAGCGCTTCGCGCCGCAGCGCATCCGGGATGACAGGGTGAGGTGACGGGGAGGAGAGACCAGGCTGAAACAGCTCCAATCCCTCCCCTACCCCTCCCTTTTCAAGGGAGGGGAAAGAGAGAGGTCCGCTCGGATTCCCTCCCCTTGAAAAGGGGAGGGTCAGGGAGGGGATTGGTTTTGATGCGGATGAATGACGCGACGCCAATGCAGGATTTCGTGAGACAAGAGCGCCGCTAGCCTCACGGGGTCCCGGATCAGCGCCGCAGCGTTACACGCTGCAGCGCATCCGGGATGACAGCGAGGGGAAAGAATGTGGGCCGACCGGCGTTAGCTCCACGGCCCGAATTTCTTGTTCGACGGGAAGCCCTTCGGCGCGAGGCGGCCCGATTGCGCGCGTTTGCCGAGATAGGATTTCCAGTCGTCGATCGTCTGCACACGGCCGGACCGATCGACCCAGGTCAGGCCCTCCTTTTTCGAAAACGCCTTGACGTCGGAAAGGCCGCCCTCATGGAATTTCTGGATGACGACGCCCTTCCCGCGCGCCATTTCGGGAAGTTCTTCCAGCGCGAAGACAAGAAATTTCTTGTTGTCGCCGACCGTCGCGACCATCTCGCCGAGAACCGGCCGGCAGACGCAGGCCTCAGCGCCGTCGCCGACATTGAGCACCTGCTTGCCCTTGCGCGTCGACGACAGGCAGTCTTCCTCCTTCACAACGAAGCCGTGACCGCTTGATGAAGCGACGATGAAGCGCCGGTCGCCGCTGTAGATGAACGCCGACGTCACGGTCTGATCATTGCCGAGATCGACCATCAGCCGGATCGGCTCGCCATGGCCGCGTCCGCCCGGAAGATTATTGACGTCGAGCGTATAGAATTTCCCGTCCGTGCCGAAGAGCATCAGACGGTCCGTCGTCATCGCATGAATGACAAAAGCTTCCTCGTCGCCGTCCTTGTATTTGATGTCGTCCCTGTTTTCGACATGGCCCTTCATCGTCCGCACCCAGCCCTTGTCGGAGAGGATGATCGTCACCGGCTCCTTCTCGATCAGCTGGTCGAGGCTGATCTCCTCGGCCGCTGGCGCGTCCTCGACGCTGGTGCGCCGCCTGCCGACATCGGATTTCGGGTCGAAGACCTTCCTGACCTCGCGCAGCTCATCGGCGATCTTCTTCCACTGCGCCTCGTCGGATTTGAGGAGCGCCTGCAGCTCTTTTTGCTCTTTCCTGAGATCGGCGTGCTCGCCCTTGATTTCCATCTCCTCAAGCTTCCTCAAATTCCTGAGGCGCATGTTGAGGATCGCTTCGGCCTGCGCGTCCGTCAGCTTGAATTTCTTCATCAGGACGGCTTTGGGGTCGTCCTCGTAGCGGATGATGCGGATGACTTCGTCGAGATTGAGATAGGCGACGAGCAGGCCGTCGAGAATTTCCAGTCGTTCGGCGATCTTTCCGAGCCGGAATTTCGTGCGCCGGACGAGGACGTCCTTTCGGTGATCATTGTAGGCGACAAGCACGTCGCGAAGCCCCATGACGCGGGGAGCGCCGGTCGCGTCGAGCACGTTCATGTTGAGCGGAAAGCGGCTTTCAAGCTCAGTCTGCCGGAAAACCGATTCCATCAGCGCCGCGGCGTCGATCGCGCCCGAGCGGGGCTCCAGGATGAGGCGAATGTCTTCGGCGCTTTCATCGCGCACGTCGGCGATCGCCGGCAGCTTCTTCGTCTGGATGAGGTCGGCGATGCGCTCGATCAGTTTTGATTTCTGGACCTGAAACGGAATTTCGGTGATGACGATCTGGTACTTCCCGCGGCCGAGATCTTCCGCCTGCCAGCGCGCGCGGACGCGAAAGCCGCCGCGCCCCGTCGCATAGGCTTCGATCATCGACTCATGCGGCTCGATCAGCACGCCGCCGGTCGGAAAGTCCGGCCCCTTCACATAGGAAAGCAGCGTCTCGGTGCGCGCGTTCGGCGTCTTGATGAGGTGAAGACAGGCGTCGATGAGTTCGGCCGGGTTGTGCGGCGGGATCGACGTCGCCATGCCGACCGCGATGCCGTTGGCGCCGTTCGCGAGCATGTTCGGGAACGCGGCCGGCAGCACCGTCGGCTCTTTGCCCTCGCCGTCATAAGTGTCGCGGAAATCGACCGCGTCTTCGTCGATCCCGTCGAGCAGCAGAGAGGCGGCCTCGGTGAGGCGGCTTTCCGTGTAGCGCATCGCGGCGGCGTTATCGCCGTCGATATTGCCGAAATTCCCCTGCCCGTCGATCAGCGGCGCGCGGACGGAAAAATCCTGCACGAGGCGGACCATCGCGTCGTAAATCGCCTGATCGCCATGCGGGTGATAATTGCCCATCACTTCGCCGACGACTTTCGCCGATTTCTTGAAGCCGCCCTTGGGGTTCAATCGCATCTGGCGCATCGCATAGAGGATGCGCCGGTGCACGGGCTTTAGCCCGTCGCGAACGTCCGGCAGCGCGCGCGCGGTGATCGTCGACAGCGCATAGGCGAGATAGCGCCGCGACAGCGCCTCGTCGAAGGGCTCGAGGAAAATCTCTTCGGGCTTTGGCGGTTCATCGCCGCCGCCCTTGCGGTTCTTTGTCTTGGCCATGCGGGGGAGATAGCAGAGTCTCAGGCGGAAGGAAGCGCGCCGGCCGCCCGCTCCCGCAGCAGCTCAACGACCCGGCGGCGCGCCTCCGGCATATCCGAATGGGTCGAATGCAGGATCCGCGTCTCAATGAAGTGACCGGTCGTCCTGAGGCCGTCCAGCGCGTCGGCGAGAGTTGCCTCGGCGCCCGCCTCGCGCAGGAACGCGGGGAGCGGCAGCATTTTTTCCCGATAGGGCCCGCCCGCCTCTGCCGAGACCGCGCAGGCCGATTTCGGCGACACGTAGATGAGGTTTTCCGTCGCGCCCGTCGCCGCGCAGCGATCGAGCGTTAACCCGAATCCAAGTTCCGCCAGCAGCCCGAGCTCCCAGCGCGCCATCAAAGCCGGCCAGATGTCGATATCGCCGAGATGGTCGAGCAGGATGCGCATTGTGTGATAGGCGCGCGCATGCGCCTCGCGCTCCGGCAAGGTCGCGACGGCGAGCGCGCAAGCCGCGGTCAACCCCGCGAGCGACAGGCGATCTTGCATCAGCTCGCCGGCGCGCGCCTGCGTCAGCTCCAGGGTGAAGAACCCGAGGCTTTCGTCGAGCCGCCCCTTCCAGTGCGCCTTGACGCCGTTGCCTTGCTGCAGGATCGGGCGCTGCGTGCGTCCCTGCCCGCCGTAAACAAGCCCCGCCCATTTCCCGTGATGCGGCGTCAAAATCTCGGCGACCGCCGCCGTCTCGCCATGCGCGCGCGCGGAAAGAATGATGCCGTCATCAACGAAGTCCATGGCCGCAATCTACATGAACTCGACGCTCATGGCGTCGATATGCCGGATCGCGGCTGACCCCTTGATTGTCGGCGGATCGCCGATGAGGCGCGTCTTCGGCGCGAGGCGTGCGATTGTCGCGATCGATTCCTCCATCTCCGCGCGCGCCAGCGCCTCGCCGAGGCAGCGATGCGCGCCGCCGCCGAAGGCGATATTCCACTTTGGAATGCCCTCGCGCCTGATGTCGAAACGGTCGGGATCCGGATAGACGTCGGGGTCGCGAAGGCCGGCGATCAGCGACATCGCCGCGACGCGTCCTGCCGGAATGACGACGCCGTCGATCTCCAGCTCGCGCAGCGTGAAGCGCGGGACCGAGCCGACGGGCGGATCGTATCGCAGGCCCTCCTCGACGGCCGCCTTCTTCCAGCGATCGGGATCCGCGCACACCATCGCCCATTGCTCCTGGTTCAGAAGAAGCTGCGAGAGGACGACCGCGGCGCCGGTGCGCGTCGTATCCGACCCCGCAAGGATGACTCCCGCCATCTGGACGCGGATTTCGCTTTCGTCGAGATCGCCGGCCGCCGCCGTCGCCTGCGCGTAGGAGGTCAGAAAGTCCTCGCGCGGCGCGCGGCGGCGGTCTTTCAGCAGATCATCGACATAAGCCGTCAGCGACGCGACGCCGGCGTCGATCGCCGGAAGCTCCGTGTTCTGGAAGAAGCCGATGCCGCGCGCCGAATCCGCGACCCATTTTGAAAATTTCGGCCAGTCTTCGGGCGGCGCCCCGATGATCTCCGCGATGATCCGCGCCGGAACGGCCCGGCTGAACGCGTCGAGAAAATTGACAGGTCCCTTCCCGCGATGCGCCTCGATCACCTCGCCGGCGATTTCGCGCACGCGCGGGCGCATGCCGTCCATCAATTTATAGGCGAAGGTCCGCGCCATCGGCGCGCGCCGGCGCTTGTGGACGTCGCCATTCGCGAACAGCATCGAGTCGCGATAAAATTCGTAGAGCGGGCCCGAGCTGATGCCGCGCAGCATCATGCCTTCAAGTTCGAACTGGCGCGTGTTTTCATTGTCGAGAAGCATGTCCATGTAGCGGTGCTTCATGACGACAAAAACGCCGAGATCGTTGAGCCCGACCGAGCCTTTCGCCTGCGCCGCCCTCATATAGGCGTGCGGATTTTCGTAGGACGCGGCGGAATCGATCGGAACGGGTTCCCTGGAGAGGCGTTGGCTCGCAGCTGACATGCTCGTTCTCCCTGTTTGAAGCCTTCGCACGCTAAGGCCGCGACCTCAATCGACAATACCGAGCCCCATCTCGCGATAGCGCGCGGCTTCCTCCGTCCAGCCTTCGCGGACGTTGACGGTCAAAAATAGATGCACCGGCTCGCCAAAGATTTCGGAGAGCTCCTTGCGCGACGCCTCGCCGATCGCTTTCAGCGTCTGGCCGCCCTTGCCGAGCACGATCGGCCGGTGTCCCTCGCGCGAGACGTAAATCGTCTGCTCGACCTTCAGCTCGCCCTTCTTGGTGCGGGTCCATGACGTCGTTTCGACGGTCGATTCATAAGGCAACTCCTGGTGCAGGCGCTTGAACACTTTCTCGCGCGTCACCTCGGCCGCCATGACCCGCTCGGAGACGTCGGAGAGCTGGTCTTCCGGATACATCCAGGCGCCTTCAGGCGCGCGCTCGACGAGAAGTTTCTTCAGATCCTTGACGCCGTCGCCGTTCTCGGCGGAGATCAGGAAGGTTTCGTCGTAAACGCCGCGCGCGCTCATTGCGCCGATCAGCTTCAAAAGATCGGAGCGCGCGGTCTTGTCGATCTTGTTGAGGACAATCGTCGCCTTGCGGCCGCGCTTTTTCAATTCTTCAATGATCATCTCCGTGTCGGCGGTCGATTTCGACGGTCCGGCGAGCTCCGCCGCCGCATCGACGACGTGCAATATGGCGTCCGCGCCTTCGATCCCTTCCCATGCCGCGGCGACCATCGCGCGGTCGAGCCTTCGGCGCGGCGAGAAAATTCCCGGCGTATCGATGAAGACAAGCTGCGCATCGCCCTCGACAGCGATGCCGCGAATGCGCGCGCGCGTCGTCTGCACTTTTTGGGTGACGATCGAGACTTTCGCGCCGACGAGCTTGTTGACAAGCGTCGACTTGCCGGCGTTAGGGGCGCCGATGACGGCGATGAAGGCGGAACGTTTATTCCCCATCGATCCAGACTTTCTCGCGCACCAGGAACGCCGCGGCGGCCCCCATTTGCGCTTCGCGCTTCGACTGGCCCTCCGCGCGCACGGGCTTGAACCCCGAAACATGCACGTCGATCGTGAAGGCGGGCGCGTGCGCCGGCCCTTCGGCGCTGACGACCTCATATTTCGGCGGCCCGAGCCCGCGCTCCTGGCTCCATTCCTGAAGCGTCGTCTTCGCGTCGCGATGGCGCTTTGAAAGCTGCTCCAGATTCGGCGCCCAATAGAGGTCGAACGCCCTTTGCGCGGCGGCGAGGCCGCCGTCGATGTAAAGCGCGCCGAGCAGCGCTTCGCAGGCGTCGCCAAGGATCGCCTTCTTGCGGCGCCCGCCGGATTCTTCCTCCTGCGCCGACATCTTGATGAGGCTCTCAAGACCGAAAGCAAGCGCCGCCTTGGCGCAGGTCTCTTTCCTGACAAGCGCATTGAACCGCGGCGCGAGTTCGCCTTCGGTCATTTTCGGATATTTGCGCCAGAGAGTTTCGGCCGTCATCAGGCCGAGCACGCGATCGCCGAGAAATTCAAGACGCTCAAGATCGCCGACCTTCGATGTCGCCGCGAGGCTTGAATGCGTGAGCGCCTTTTTGAGAAGGCTCTGATCGGCGAATTTCCAGCCGATGCGTTCCTGTAACGCTGCAAGGCCCTTCGCGCTCATTTCACCGGATCAAAGATGCGCCCGTAGCGGATTGCGAACGGCCAGTTCCAGAATTGCCAGAGCGCCGAGCGCTCGCCGTCGACCGAGAAGAAAATCCGCTCCGCGCGCCCGACAAGATCTTCGGCCGGCACATAGGAAACCGCCTGCGTCCGGCTGTCCTGGCTCTGGTCGCGATTGTCGCCCATCATGAAATAATAGCCGGTCGGCACCTGATAGGGCCCGGCATGATCGAGATTGCCGCCGTTTTCGTCGCATTCCTGCACGGTGTAGGAAACGCCGTTCGGCAGGGTTTCGCGATAGAGCGGCGCCTGGTCGGCGCCGTATCGGTCGCAACTGTGATCGGACAATCGGATGAATTCCTTCTTCACCGGCTCGCCGTTGATGTGAAGTACGCCGCCGATCATCCGGATTTCGTCGCCCGGAAGACCAATGACGCGCTTGATGTAATCCTTGTTGCCGTCGCGCCGCGCCTTGAAGACGACGATGTCGCCGCGCTCGGGGCCCTTGTTCGACAGGATGCGGCCATGCGCGTTGATCCGCGTCAGCGGAAAGATGAGCGACGCCCGCGAATAGCCGTAGGTCGGTTTCGAAACGTAGAGGAAATCGCCGACCTGCAGGGTCGGCTTCATCGAACCTGACGGAATATTGAAGGGCTGGAAGATGACGATCCTGAGGACGAGCGCAATCGCGACGGCGTAGAAGACGGTCTTGGCGAGATCCCAGGCCTCCTCCGCCGGCGTCATTTCTTTCTTGTCCGCCGCCGGCGCCTTCGCCGCGCTTCCGGTTCCGCCAAACTTCAAACTGCCGATCTTGAAATCGAACGCCATTGGACTTTGTACCCCTGCTCTGCTTTGCGGCCGGCGCGTCTCTTGGCCCCTTAAGCCGCGGGCCGAGCGTAGATGATCACGATCGCCTGGGCCAAGGGGAACTCATCCGTGATGGTCAGGTGAATGTCAGCGAGATGGCCCGGCGGCGTGATTTCTTCAAGCCTTTTCAAGGCGCCCCCGTCGAGTTTCAGCGTCGGTTTGCCGCCCGGCAGGTTAACAACCCCCATATCCCGCCAGAATACGCCCCGCGCGATGCCGGTCCCGAGCGCCTTGGCGCAAGCCTCCTTGGCCGCGAATCGCTTGGCGTAGGAGGCCGCCCGCATCGCCCGCCGGTCGGATTTCGCCCGTTCGACCTCGGTGAAGATGCGGTTGGTGAAGCGCTCGCCATGCCGCGCAAGCGTCTTCTCGATGCGCCTGATGTCGATCAGATCATTGCCAATGCCGATGATCATGGGGCGGTCAGATTTCCCGCGTCATGAACATCGAATTCGGATCGAGCTTGTAGTCGGCGAACGGGCCGCATTCGACAAAACCGTGCCGCGCATAAAGCGCGCGCGCCGGCGCGAAATAGTCCTGCGAGCCGGTTTCAAGGCTGAGGCGCCTCATGCCGCGCGCGCGCGCCGTCGCAACGATCTTTTCGAGCAATGCCCCGCCGACTCCGCGCCGACGCGCCGTCTTCGCCGTATGCATCGATTTTATCTCGCCGTGGTCGGAGCTGATCGATTTCAAGGCGCCGACGCCCATCAAGACCTCGCCGTCCCAGGCTGACCAGAACGACATGTCCGGCGCCTTCAGCCGGTTGTTATCAAACACATGACAGCTCCCGGGCGGCGATATTTTGTTGTTCATCTCGACATGGTGATTGAGCATCGCGGCGACCTGCGGGTCGTCAAGACCGCCGTCGGCGATCGCGACATTGGCGATCGCCGTCATTGGTCCAACCTTCGGCCGGGCGGCGAAATGAGTCTTCTCCGTGACGCGAAGGCCGATTTCCCTTGCTTTCGCGCGCTGGTCCGCTGGCGCCGTCTTCGCAAGCGCATCGGACCATGAGCCGGTGAGCCGCATCGCCGGATGCGCTTCGACGCGGGCCAGCCATGCGCAGGTTTTCGGCCAGCGCGCCGCGTCCGGCGTCCAGCGCGCATAGGCAAGACCCTTGAACATGACCGCGACCGAAATATCCGCAAGCCCGAACGGGCCGGCCAAATACCCTTCCGCCGGCGCGGCGCTCTCCAGATAAACCATGATCTCGACGACCTCGGTCTCGAGGAGCCGGCTGAACGCGTCGAGATCGCGCGGGCGCCCGAAGATCGCCGGCGCGACGACGACGGCGCCGAAGCCTCTCCACACGAACACGTCGCCCATGCGGGTGTCGGCGTATTCCTCAAGCCAGCGCGCCCGTCCGCGCGCGCCGGCCGTCGCCGGCAGGATCGAAGGCTGCGGATAGATCTCTTCGAGATATTGCGCGATGATGGATGAATCCGACAACACGATGTCGCCGTCGATCATGATTGGAATGCGCCGCAGCGGCGAGAGCTTTGAGAATTCGTCATTCCCATGGAACGGCACGATCGGATCGATCTCAAAGGGAATTCCCTTGATTGTCAGGATGACGAGGATCTTGCGAACATAGGGAGAGACGGTGTTACCGATGATGGTGATCATGACCCGCCCCCCTCAGCGGACAAAGTCGCAGCGAACGATCAGCCCGTCGCTCATTGTATAGATCGCGATCACGTCGAACGGCTCCGATGTCGGGCTGCGACTTACGCGCTCATGGTCAACGACATATCGGCCGAAAGCGCTGCGATGCATGACTTCCGTGCGGTTCGCGGGATATTGCGCGAACACCTCTTGATATCGGCGGCGAATTGCATCCCTGCCGCGCTGCAGATTCTCCGAATGGAGATCGCCATGCACGGCGTCCGGCGCGAAAAAGGAAGCAAATCCGGCGGCGTCGCGTGCATTGTAAGCCAGCACCAGCCGATCGATGATTGCTTCGTTGGAAGATTTCGACTGCGCCATTCAATACAGCCCTCCCGTCCGCGCGTCCGCCATCAGCCTCTTCATCTCCTTGACGCTTTCGGCAAGCCCCATGAACAGAGCCTCGCCAACGAGGAAATGGCCGATATTCAATTCCGCCAGTTCCGGGATCGCCGCGACGGGCTGCACGTTGTGAAACGTCAGCCCATGACCGGCGTGAACTTCAAGGCCGATCCTGTCTGCAAGCATGGCGGCCTTGCGGATCAAATCGAGTTCATGGCTGATGCGGTCCGGGCGCGTCGACGCGCATGCTTCATGATAGGCGCCCGTGTGGATCTCGACGACCGGCGCCTGAACGCGCTTCGCCCATTCGATCTGGCGTTCGTCGGGATCGATGAAAAGCGAAACGCGGACGCCGAGATCGTTGAGGCGCGCGACAAAGGGCGCGATGAAATTGTGCTGGCCCGCGACGTCGAGCCCGCCTTCGGTCGTCCGCTCATGCCGGTTTTCCGGGACGATGCAGCAGGCGTGCGGACGGATTTCTTCGACGAGTTTCGCCATTTCCGCCGTCGCCGCCATTTCAAAATTCAGCGGCAGCGGAATCTCCTCCTTCAGACGCCGCATGTCGCCGTCTCGGATATGGCGCCGGTCCTCACGCAAATGCGCGGTGATCCCGTCGGCGCCGGCGCTCATCGCAAGCTCCGCGGCGCGCAATGGGTCAGGATGCGCGCCGCCGCGCGCGTTCCTGATGGTCGCGACATGGTCGATGTTGACGCCGAGGCGAAGGGGTTTCATGCGGATTGACTGATCCCCCGGCTGCCCGGTTTCACCGCCGGAATTTTCGCCAGATGCGCCGGCAATTGGTCCGCCGGCCACGCGTCAACCTGCAATTCCGCGAGCGCAATGAGCGGCACGTCGAAATCCGTCTTGCCGCCCGAACGATCGATGAAGCAGGCGAGCGCGACAACATCGCCGCCCGTCTTTCTCACGGCGTCGACGCACTCGCGCGCCGAAAGCCCGGTCGACACGATGTCCTCGACGACGAGCACTCTTGCGCCTTTGGGCACGGCGAAACCGCGCCGCAGCTGAAATTCGCCGTCGACGCGCTCGACGAACATGAACGGGACTTTCAGCCAGCGCGCCGTTTCATATCCGTAGATGATCGCGCCCATCGCCGGCGAGATCACATAGTCGATCTTCCCGCCGATCGCCGCCGTCGCTTTCGCGGCGAGCGCCCGGCAGAGCCGTTCCGTGCGGTCAGGATGCATCGAGACGATCGATTTGTTGAGATAAGTGTCGCTGTGCAGTCCTGAGGACAGGATGAAATGCCCGCGCATCAACGCGCCCGCTTCCTCGAATTCCCTCAAGACGTCAGCGGTCTTCATTCTTCGGCCTTTCATTGCGCTCCGCCGACAGCACATGCGCCGACGCGCGAAGCCCGGCGAGCATCTGCTCGAGCTGCTTCAAATCCTTTACGACGATGTCGATGAAGAGTTCGACGAAATCCGGCGACTTGTTGTCAAGCTTGATGTTGGCGATCGAAACGCCGTAGCGCGCGATGATGCCGGCGACATCGGAAAGCACGCCGATCTCGTTCCTGACGGTCACGGTGATTTTCGCGTAGGCGATGTGGTTTTCCTTGTCGCGCCATTTGAGGTCGTACCATTCGCCTTGTTCAGGATCGTCCGCGTCGAGCGAGGAACAGTCGATCGCATGAACGGTGATCTGATCCTCGCTCGGGACGCCGACAATGCGTTCGCCAGGGATCGGCGCGCATGAGCGGCACATCACCACGACGGCGCGCGGGGGAAGCCCTTCGATCGCCAGCCTCGGCTTGAACGCCGCCATGCCGGCGGCGCGAATTTCGCCTTCCTTTTCATGGCTGGCGCCGGGATAGACCGCCTCGACGAGATCGTTGACCGAAAGATCGCCGCGCCCGACCTTGGCGAAGACGTCTTCGACGGTCTTTTCGCCGAGCTTGGCGAGCGCGGCGCGGATCGCTTTCGGGGAGAGTTCCAGCTGGGCGCCCGTAAAGACGTTTTCCGCCATCGTCCGCCCGAGCTCGACATGCTCCGCATGCTGCATTTTCTTGACGCGGCGGCGGATGGCCGAGCGCGCGCGGCCGGTGATCGCCATCGATTCCCATTCCGGCGGCACCGTCGCCTTGTCCGAGCGCAAGACCAGGACGACGTCGCCGTTCTTCAGGGGGGTCCGGAGCGGTTTTGAAACGCCGTTCACCTTGACGCCGATGCAGGTGTCGCCGACGTCGGTGTGGACCGTGTAGGCGAAGTCGAGCGCCGTCGCGCCTTTGGGGAGCGCGATGACGCGTCCTTTCGGCGTGAAGCAGAAAACCTGGTCCTGGAACAGTTCGAGCTTGGCGTAGCGAAGCGCTTCTTCCGGGTCCTCGCCCTGCTGGAACATCTCGACCAGCCGGCGCGGCGTCTCATAGGGATCATATTGCCCGGGCGCGATGATCTCGACCGATGATCGCGCGCCGGACTTTTCCTTGTATTGCCAATGCGCGGCGACGCCGCGCTCGGCGGTCTCGTGCATTTCGCGCGTCCTGATCTGGATCTCGATGCGCTGCCGGCCGCCGTCGGCGCGCGGCGGACCGATCACGGCGGTGTGGATCGAACGGTAATTGTTCGGCTTTTGCGCGGAGATGTAGTCGTCGAACTCGGTCGGGATCATCCGCCAGCTCGTGTGAATGACGCCAAGCGCGCGATAGCAGTCTTCAACCGTGTCGACGACGACACGAAACGCGTAAATGTCAGCGATTTCGTCGAAAGAGACGCTCTTCGTCGCCATCTTGCGCCAGATCGAATAGGGGCGCTTCTCGCGGCTGTGCACTTCCGCCTTGATCCCGGCGGCGGCGAGTTTATCGCGCAGCTCGGTCGCAAGGTGCACGACGCCGCGCCCGATATGCCGTTCAAGTTCCTCAAGCCTCGCGGTGATCGTCTCGAACGCCTGCGGCGAGAGCTCCTTGAAAGCGATGTCTTCCAGTTCGTCGCGAAAACGCTGCACGCCGATGCGCCCGGCGAGCGGCGCGTAGATTTCCATCGTCTCAAGCGCGACCTTGCGGCGTTTCTCCGCGTCGGCGACGTAGTGCAGCGTGCGCATGTTGTGCAGCCGGTCCGCGAGCTTGACGAGCAGCACGCGCACATCCTCAGCCATCGCGACGACGAGTTTTCTGAAATTTTCGGCCTGCTTGGAGGCCTCGGATTTCAACTCGATTTTTGAAAGCTTGGTGACGCCGTCGACAAGGCTCGCGACCTCAGCGCCAAAACGCCGGCGAATTTCGTCGACGGTCACGTCCGTATCCTCGACGACATCGTGCAGCAGCGCGGTCGCAACCGTCGCCGGGTCCGCCTTGAGGTCGGTGAGGATCGCCGCGACGCCGAGCGGATGCACGAAATAGGGGTCGCCCGATTTCCGCGTCTGTCCGCCATGCGCTTTCATCGAGAAGACGTAAGCGCGATTGAGGATGCGTTCGTCGACCTGCGGGTCATAGGCGCGGACGCGGTCGACAAGTTCGTGCTGGCGGATCAGGTGACCGGTCGCCGCCTTCGCCGTCTCCTTTGCGTGCGGAGAAGCCTCTGTTTTCGGCGTTTCGTCTTGCGATCGGTGAGCGCCAGCTTGCGCCGCGAGGCCGCCCGCTGGGAGACTTTTTTCCGGAGCTGCCGCATCCGTGTCTTGCGCATGGTCCGCGTCGCGCGCCTTTACGCTCTTCCTGACGGAACGCCCTTTGTCGCCGACCCGATCAGCGCGGGAATGTTTTGCGTCGCCACCCTCATCGGCCATTGCGGCTGAACGCGCCTCCTTAGCGCGGCGCCCGTCCTCATTTCGCGCGCCGCCGGGCGTCAGCCCTTCGGCAAAGATTGCGGCGTCGTCATTCCGGCCGCCTTGATCTGCTGCAGGAATTCTTCCTGGCTGGTGCGGTCAAATTCCGGCGAATCGGCTTTCTCAAGCACGGCTTCGCCGCCCGCTTCCTCTTCGACGTTGAACTGTTTTTGCAGCGAGGTCACGAGGTCTTCGCGAAGGTCGTCTGGCGTCAAGCCGCCGTCGGCGATCTCGCGTAACGCGACGACCGGATTCTTGTCATTGTCGCGATCAACCGTGAGGGGCGCCCCGGAGGTCAGCACCCGCGCCCGGTGGGCGGCGAGGAGGACGAGGTCAAACCGGTTCGGCACCTGCTCAACGCAGTCTTCGACGGTGACACGGGCCATTAAAGTCTCCTCAAAGGTCGATTTGCGGGCCGGCGCGGCGCCCGGCGACGTGAGGGCAGATAGCGGCCCGCCGGGCAAAAAACAACTGTTGCACCGCAATAATCAGGCGGCAAGGGGGCTCGCCGTGACCTTTTCGAGAGCCAGCAACATCTGCCGCGCTGTCCGGCCGGTAGCGGGACAAACCCAGTCAGGTGCGATGTCGCAAAGCGGCGCGAGCACGAAATCCCGGTGCGCGATCGACGGGTGCGGCAGGACGACAAAGTTTCCGCGGTCCTGTTTGCGGACCTCCCGGCGGTAGGCGAGGAGATCGAGATCAAGCGTTCGCGGCGCATTCTTGTTGCCGCGCCGCCTCCCGAAGGCGGCCTCAATCGCATGGAGGTCGGCCAGTAGCTCCTCGGGCGGCGGCGCATCAGCCAGCAAGACCGCTGCGTTCACGAAGGGGGGATCGGATGGATCAGGCCATGCCGCCGAGCGGTAAAATCGCGAAACCTGCGTGACCGCGCCAATTTGGCCTAGTGCGCGGATGGCGAGGCTCAGCACCTCCTGCGGCGACGCGCCGCAAAATGCCAGACTTGATCCTAATCCCAAGAGAATCATGTATTTAGATTACGTCCACTAGCGATACGGCGAATTTTGGTCGGGCGTCGCATATTCACCAGAGGCTACTATGACAACCTTCCTCGGCCTTCGCGATACCGAAAAAACGGCCCTCTTCATCGACGGCGCCAATTTATATAAAGCCGCAAGAGCGCTCGGATTTGACATGGATTACAAAAGCTTGCTCGCCAAATCTAGAGCATCGTGCAAGCTGATCAGAGCCTATTACTACACCGCCATGCAGGAGGACAAGGAACAGGATTACTCCCCGCTCCGACCGCTCGTCGACTGGCTCGACTATAATGGCTACACCATGGTGACGAAGACCGCGCGCGAATTTACCGACGCGATGGGGAAAAAACGCTTCAAGGGATCGATCGACATCGAACTTGCGGTCGACCTCATGAGCCTTGCGCCCAAGCTCGACCATATCGTGCTGTTCACCGGCAATGGCGATTTCAAGCGGGTGATCGAAGCTGTGCAGGCGCAGGCCGTCCGCGTCACCGTCGTCTCGACGATCAAGTCGCAGCCGCCGATGGTGTCCGACGACCTTCGCCGTCAGGCTGACCGGTTCTTCGACCTCGCCGACCTTGAAAAGGAAATCGGCCGGACCGGCGGTCCGCCGAGAAAGCCGCGACCGACGCCCGCAACCACCGACGATGTCGAAGATGAATTTGACGGCGAATTTGAAGACGAATTTGAAGATGTGGATTGATCCGCGACTTTGGCGGTGATGCGCGTCAATCCCATCGCGTCGGCGGAGATTTTGCAGGCCGAGCCGCCGCGCGACTGTCCGCTGTGCCCAAGGCTGTCGAATTTCCGGACGGAAAACGCCGCAGCTCACGCGGATTATTTCAATGGTCCTGCGCCCTCCTTCGGGCTGCCGACAGCGCGCGTCCTCATTGTCGGCCTCGCGCCGGGGCTTCATGGCGCCAATCGCACCGGGCGCCCGTTCACCGGCGATTATGCGGGCGATCTCCTCTATGCGACGCTCGCGAAGTTCGGTTTCGCGGAAGGCGTCTACCTGGCAAGACCTGATGACGGCCTCACCCTCGTCGATGCGATGATCACCAATGCGGTCCGCTGCGCCCCGCCGGAAAACAAGCCGACGCCTGCCGAAATAAGGACTTGCAGGCTGTTTCTGCGAGGCCGGATCAACAGCCTTCCCGCGCTGCGGGTCATCGTCTGCCTCGGCCGCATAGCGCATGAGTCGACGCTCGCCGCGCTCGGCGTGAAGGCCAAGGATGCGCCCTTCGGTCATGGCGCGGAACACCATGTCGCGGACCGCCTCTCGCTATTCGACAGCTATCATTGCTCGCGTTACAACACGAACACCGGCCGATTGACCGAAGCCATGTTTGAGCAGGTATTTTCCGCGGTGAGGCGGCGATTGTCGGAACTCGGCTGCGCCTGAAGAACTGGGTGACGGGAACAGGTGACCAGAAACTGGGGCATACAGCCTAAGGATGTCGCGTTCGCGCGCACGCGGCGCGCGCGCCCGATTCTGACGCTCAGCGTCACCGCGGTTTACGGGATCATCGGCGCCGCTCTCGCCGCCATCAGTTTTTCGGACGCGCGCACTATCCTGACCGGTTTGTTCCGCGGCCTCTCGCTCGCGCCGGCGATCATCGCGGCGGGCTTTGGATGCTGGGCGTATATCTACGTCGCCTGGCCGCGCTTCGCCGCGCAGTTTCATGGCGGCGACGAGTTCAGCGATCTGCTGCGCTTTTATGCGCGCGCCGCCGTCGCCCTCATCTTGTTCCTGTTCGCGGCGAAATTCACGCAGATCATCTTCGGCGACACGATCGCCGGCGTGCTCCTATGCGTTTCGGGCGGCGCCGCCGCAGCCGCCGCCTTCCAGACCGTGATGACCTTTGTGCCCCCGGGGGCGTCGAACGAAGACGCCCCGAAAGCGTAGGTCATGAATAGTGAAATCAAATCCGGCGCGGCGCGAACCGACGCAGATCGCGGCTCTTCGTTCGCCGCCGAGCTTGAGCGCGACGCCGAGCATCGCGCCAAGGCGCGCACGATCAAGCCGCTCGCCCGGCTGTTTCCTTTTGTGCTGCGATACAAGGGGCTGCTCGCAGCGTTCACGCTTTTTCTGGTGCTGGCTTCGGCGCTGACCTTGCTGCTGCCCGCAGCGTTCCGGCTCGTCGTCGATTGCGGATTCGGCGGCGCCGCCGACGCGGCGATCTGTAAACGGATGGAATTCGGCGATGATCTTACCGGCTATTTTCTCGCCGGCTTCGCCGTCGCCGTCGGCCTCGGTCTTGCGAGCGCGATGCGCTATTATTTCATCAGCCGGCTCGGCGAGCGCGTCGTCGCCGACATTCGTCAGACCGTGTACGGCCACCTTCTCGGCCTTAGCCCTTCGTTCTACGTCAATGTCCGCACCGGCGAGGTTCTGTCGCGCCTGACGACGGACACGACGCTCATCGAGACCCTCGTCGGCTCCTCGATATCGGTCGCGCTTCGAACGACCGCGACGACGATCGGCGCGCTCGTCCTCATGTTCTTCGTCAGCTGGAAATTGTCGCTGATGATGCTGGCGGTCGGGCCGTTGATGCTCGGGCCGATCTTCTTTTTCGGGCGACGCGTGCAAAGGCTGTCGCGCGCCGGCCAGGACAGCCTTGCAATGGCGTCAGGCCGCGCCTCCGAAAGCCTCGGCGCCATCGAAACCGTTCAGGCGTTCACGCGCGAGGCGCAGGAAAACCGCAATTTCAGCAACGCCGTCGAAGCGACGTTCGATGTGGCGCTAAAGCGCATCACGGTGCGCGCCTATATGACGGGCGTCATCTTCTCGTTCGTGCTCGGCGGCCTCATCGCCGTCCTCTGGTTCGGGGCGACGCAGGTTCAGTCCGGCGCCGTGACGCCCGGCGCGATGACGCAATTCGTCATGTACGCTTTCGTCGCCGTGTCCGGCGTCGGCATGCTCACCGAGACTTACGCGGAAGTGATGCGCGCCGCCGGCGCGACGGAGCGGCTGATGGAGCTGTTGTCGGCGCAATCCGACATCAAGGCGATCGCGCCGGTCATGCAATTGCCGCAGCCCATGCGCGGCGCGCTTTCGTTCCGGAACGTCGCCTTCGCCTACCCGGCCCGCCCGACGATGCCGGCGCTAAAGGGCGTCAGCATCGACTTCGAGAGCGGCAGAACGACGGCGCTCGTCGGCCCGTCCGGCGCCGGCAAATCGACGATCTTCCAGCTGCTGCTCAGATTCTACGACCCGCAATCGGGCGCGATCACAATCGACGGCGTCGACATCCGCAATATCGACCCCGCCGCGCTCAGAAACGCGATTTCGGTCGTGCAGCAGAACGCCCCGCTATTCGCCGGGACCGCCGCCGACAATATCCGCTTCGGCCGCCCAGACGCCTCCGACGACGATGTCCGCGCCGCGGCGATCGCCGCCAACGCCGACGATTTCATTTCAGCGCTGCCGCATGGCTACGACACGCCGCTCGGGCAAGGCGCGACCACGCTGTCAGGCGGCCAGCGCCAGCGCCTCGCGATCGCGCGGGCGATCTTGCGCAACGCGCCGATCGTTCTTCTCGACGAGGCGACGAGCGCGCTCGATTCGGAGAGCGAGCGCCTCATCCAGATCGCGTTTGAGCGCATCTCGAAGGGCCGCACCTCGATCATCATCGCGCACCGGCTGGCGACAATCCTCAAGGCCGACCGCATCGTCGTCCTCGATCAGGGAGAAATCGTCGATCAGGGAACGCATACGGAGCTTCTCGCTCGCGGCGGCCTTTATGCGCGCCTCGCCGAGCTGCAGTTCTCAGCGCCGCGGGAGGCGGCGGAGTAGGCGCGGCGCGCGTTCTCCAGACACTTCATTCCGCGTGTTCCGGCTTCATCCGCGCCGACCAGGGCGCAGAAACATCAGCAAGATGCGCGTTGACGCTTTCAACGTCGAGGCGGATCGCGCCGCCGCCCGCGAAGTCGAGCGTCACGATTCCAGCGCCTTCAACGCCCGGGTCAAAGCGGACGGCAAGGAGTTCGACGACGCCGTCTTTAGCGTCAAGGCGCAAATTCTGCTGGCGGACGGCCTTAACGTCGTCGAAATGGCAGCCGGCGCGAACTCGCGCGAAGGGGCCGCGCTTCTTGTCGCTCGCGCACTCCCAGACAAACCGGTTGGCGACGAACGCGAAGCGGCGCTGCGCCGGCAGATGCGCGAAATCGCCGATCCTGGCGACGGCGTCCTGCAGCATCGCGGACATGACTTTGAGATCGTCGGCGTCTTCCACCAGCAGGCGGAGCGGCCGGTAATCGGCGAGGCCCGTCATCAATCCCCTTTCACCCGCTCGATCAGCGCGCCGCAATGGCTGAGCTTTTCTTCGAGCCGTTCAAAGCCGCGGTCAAGGTGATAGACCCGATTGACGATCGTCTGGCCTTCGGCGCCGAGACCGGCGAGCACCAGGCTCATCGAGGCGCGCAGATCCGTCGCCATGACGGGGGCGCCCTTGAGACGCTTCACCCCCCGCACCGTCGCGATCTGTCCGTCGACGGAGATTTGCGCGCCCATGCGCGCCAGTTCCGGCGCATGCATGAAGCGGTTTTCGAAAATCGTCTCCTTGATGACGGAAACCCCGTCGGCGCCGGCCATCATCGCCATGAACTGCGCCTGCAGGTCGGTGAAGAAGCCGGGATAGGGCTGGGTCACGATATTGACCGCGCGGCACCGGTCGCCGGCCCGCTTGACGCGAACGCCGCCCTCTTCGGCCGTCAGCTTCAGTCCCGCTTCCTCAAGCGCGCCGACCGCCGCGCCCAGAAGCTCGAGCCGGCCGTTTTTCAAGAACAGCTCGCCGCCGGCGACCCCCGCCGCCATTGCATAAGAGCCCATTTCGATGCGGTCGGCGACGACCTCATGGCGCGCGCCGCCGAGGCGATCGACCCCGGTGATGCGCACGGTCGAGCGCCCGGCGTCTTCGATCCTTGCGCCCATGGCGTTGAGGCAATGCGCAAGATCGGCGATCTCCGGTTCGCGCGCGGCGTTCGAAAGAATTGTCTCGCCCTTCGCCAGCGACGCCGCGAGCATCGCATGCTCGGTCGCGCCGACCGACACGAACGGAAAATCGATTTTCGCGCCTTTAAGGCCGTCCGGCGCGGACGCGACGACATAGCCCTCGTCAAGGTCGATCCTGGCGCCCATGGCGGCGAGCGCCTTCAAATGCAGATCGACCGGGCGCGCGCCGATCGCGCAGCCGCCCGGCAATGAGACGCGGGCCTTGCCCTCGCGGGCGAGCAGCGGCCCCAGCACGTTGAACGACGCGCGCATTTTCCGCACGAGGTCGTAGGGCGCTTCCGTCGATTTGATCGAGGATGCGGTCAAGGTCAGCGTCGACCCCTCGAAAGTCTGCTCGACGCCGTGTTGGGCGAGCAGCTTCAAGAGCATGTCGACATCGGCGAGCCGGGGCGTGTTTTCGATGATCAGCGGCTGATCCGTCAGCAGCGACGCCGCCATCAGCTTCAATGCGGAGTTCTTGGCGCCGCTGATCGCGATCTCGCCGAAAAGCGGTCTTCCGCCGATGATCGCCAGTCTCTCCATGCCGTTCCCTAGTCATTCTCGCGCGTCGAAGCCTTGCGGCGACGCAGATTCTCGCGAAGGGCCGCGCCAAGGCGCGCTTCGCGCGCATCCTTGCCGCCTTTCACGGCGGTCTTCGCCGTCGCGGAAGGTTTTTTCAAGGCTTTATCAAGGTCTTCCTCGAACGGCCCAGGTCGGTGTTCCGGCGTATCGCGTGTCGTCATGGCGCGCGACCATAGGCGGGCGCCCCGCGCCGTCAAGGCGAGCGACGTTAACGAAAATCCAAGCGGAAAACCCGGCTTTTCATTCGAGGAATCGCGGGCTATATCGCCGCCTCGCCTTTCGAGGCCCTTTGGCTGCGGTAGCTCAGTGGTAGAGCACCCCCTTGGTAAGGGGGAGGCCGAGAGTTCAATCCTCTCTCGCAGCACCAGTCCTTTTCGCTGCATCGCCCGGTCCAAACGCGCGGTCGTTTCTGCTAGGAAGGGCGCCGACGCGGCGCGGCAGGGCAGGAGGATTTCTTGGTGCGCGAACTGGCCGCTATTGGCGCTTGCCTCGCCGTCTGCCTGCTTGCCGCCCCGGCGCCGGCGGGCGCGGTCGGGGAAGATTGCTCGCTCAAGGGCTTCGTCCTTCGCGGCAAGGTCGAGGTCGTCGAAAGTTTCCCCGACATCAAGGTTCAAGTCGTCACCAGCTTTCCGGATCTCAAGGTGAAGTCTGTCGACAGCTTTCCCGACGATTGCGGCGAATGGCAGTTCGTCGAGAGCTTCCCCGATTTCAAAATCCAGTTCGTGGACAGCTTCCCTGACCTCAAAGTTCAGTTGGTCGAGAGTTTTCCGGGCGTTCCCTGAACCCCGCGCGCGGCGGTTCGCCCCTGAAAGAGGACGCATGAAGTCTCTCGCCGATTTTCCGGTCACCAGGCGCTGGCCGCCGAAATTCCCGGATCGACTGCAGCTCTACACGCTCGGGACGCCGAACGGCGTCAAAGTGTCGATTGCGCTTGAGGAGCTTGGTATTCCCTATGAAGCGCACCGCGTGTCGTTCGTCGAGAATGATCAGTTCTCGGCGGAATTCCTGTCGCTCAATCCGAACAACAAGATCCCGGCGATCCTTGACCCGGACGGGCCCGGCGGCGCGCCGCTGCCGCTTTGGGAGTCCGGCGCGATCCTCCTTTATCTTGCGGAGAAAACCGGAAAGCTCATGCCGGCGGACGCGGCGGCGCGCTGGCGCACGGTGCAATGGCTGATGTTTCAGATGGCGGGGCTTGGGCCGATGTTCGGACAGGTCGGCTATTTCCATCATTTCGCCGGCAAGGAGATCGAGGACAAGCGCGCCCTCGCCCGCTACGTCAACGAGTCGAAGCGCATCCTCGGCGTGCTCGACCGGGCGCTCGCCGATCGCGACTGGATCGTCGGCGACTATTCGATTGCTGACATCGCGGTCTTCCCGTGGATCTGGAACGTCCTTGAAAATTACAGGGCCGGCGACATTCTCGAGATTTCCAAATTCGCCAATGTGCTGCGCGCGCACGCCGCCTTCATGGCGCGACCCGCCGTCGAGCGCGGCCTCAAAGTCCCGGCAAGGCCCGCGTGACTATTGCGCCGTAATCCCGCCGTCGATCTTGAATTCCGACGCAGTCACGAAGCGCGATTCGTCGGAGGCGAGATAAAGGACGGCGTAGCCGACGTCTTCGGGCTCGCCGAGGCGCTGGAGCGGGATCTGTTTGGTCAGCCTGTCTTCGCCGAGCTTGCCGCCGCCGCCGAGGGCGACAAGCGGGTCGATGATCGGCGTTCTCGTGAATACGGGGTGTACGGAGTTGCAGCGGATGTCGTAGCCGGTTTTCGCGCAGTGCAGCGCGATCGACTTCGTCATCATCCAGACCGCCGCCTTCGCTGCGTTGTAGGCGAGCATGTCGCCATGCGCGATGATGCCGGCGACGGAAGAAATGTTGATGATCGAGGCCGGCTGCGACTCCTTCAGATACGGCATCGCAAGCTGCGTGCCGATGAAGATCGAATCAACGTCGATCGCCTGCGTGCGCCGCCAGCCTTCGAGCGTTTCCGTTTCGATATTGCCCCAGCCGCCAACGCCGGCGTTGTTCACAAGGACGCTGATCCCGCCCATGAATTCCGACGCCATGCCGAGCGCGTTTTCCCAATCCTCGCGGCTCGTCACGTCATGATGGCAGAACGCGGCGGCGCCGGGATGTTTCGCGTCGATCTCGGCGGCCGTGCGTTCAGCGCCTTTCGAATTGACGTCGGTCACGACGACCTTCGCCCCCTCCGCCGCCAGCATATGCGCGAAACACGCGCCGAGCCCCTGCGCGCCGCCGGTGATGAACGCCTTCTTTCCTGCGACGCGGCCCATGAACGGCTCCTGTTTCAGCGAACCGGCGAAGGCTAGACCTCGCCCGGCGCGGGCGCCAGCGCGGATCGCAGCGGCAGCAATTCAGAAATCTTCGCTGTCGCCGCGCATCGGCGCCCCCCGGTTGCGACGAACCGTGCCAGCCCTCTGATCAGCGCTCTTGACGCTCTGCTTCGTCCGCGAGATTGTTTGACGGGGAGTGGATACGGATGGCTACGGTCGATTTTGGCAAGAACGCGCGGCTTTTCGGTCCCAATGAAGCGCTGCTCTTCTTCCCTGGGTGTTGCTTCGCCTTTTCAAATTTCATTCTGCACTCGGAAGCGATGGGCGGCGTCGGCGACTTATGGCGCGCGACAAACGGCTTCTTGCTTCTGATGGGCGCCTTCGGGCTTGCGGCGGCGGCGCCCATTTCAGCCCGCAGGCTGCGCAGGCCGCCTTTCGCGAACAGGCCGATCGGCAGGGCATGCGGCCACCTCGCTATAGCGATCGTCGGCGCTCCGCTTCAGTTCCTCGCGATCGCCGCCGCGATCACAATTTATCGCGACCAATCTTTCTCGCTTGGGGCCATTTTGGACAGGCAGGCGGCCTCATTATCCGAGTGCTGGCCGGCGTGGGTCGCCGTTTACGCATTTCTGGTGGCGCTCGATTCCCGGCTCGAAGCAGCGGAACGTGACCGGATCGCAAGGAGCTTGCCGGCGCGCGAGAAGCCGGCGGCGACCTGCCGCCTGCAATTCCATGTCGACGGCGTCGACCACTTCGTGTCGCCGACGGACATCAAGCGCGTCCGTTCGATGGGCGACTATGTTGAAGTGCACTTCTCAAACCGGCGCCTGATCGTCAAGTCGACGCTCGCGGAAATCGAGCGATCCTTGTCTGATTACGGCTTCATCCGTGTTCACCGGACCGCGCTCGTAACATCTGATTCGATTGCGACGATCGAGCGCAGGGGAACTGGAGCATTCGAGATTACGCTCTACGACGGCGAAAAGGTTCCGTTAAGCCGGCGTCGAATCTCCGAAGTGCGCGCGACCCTTGAGGCACGACGGTGAGACGTTCGCCGACGTTTGCGCGCCGTTGGTCTAAATTGCTTTGACTTCATAGGGTTGGGCGCGTTCCGGTGCGACGGCGTTTACATCGGAACAGGTTATGTGGCGAATGCTCGCCGCGGCATTCGCCGCATTGGTCGTCCTGATACTTGGCCTCGGCGCCTATCTATCCGACAAGATCTATCTTAGGTTTAATCACCGCGCCCCTGACGACCTCACGCGCTCTTACGAGCCCGGCGAGTTAAAAGGCGACCTCGAGGAAGCGCTGGCGACGATTGAGCGCATTCATCCAAACTTTCGCTCGATCGTCGATGAAGAATTCTACCAGCAAAGGAAGGAAGAGACCCTAGCCGCGCTCGACCGGCCGATGACGCGGGCGGCGTTCTATGCAGTCGCCTCCGCCGTCAACGGCGCCTTTGCGGACGGCCACACCTATTTGATGCGACCGAAAGAGGAATGGGTCGACGCGCGCCGCAGCGTGCTTGCGCCGCCGGTGATCGTGCGCTTCGACGACGACGGGGTCGTCGTCGAGCGGTCCTTCGGGACCAACAACATCCCGAATGGGTCTCGGCTCGTCTCAATCAACGGCGTCTCGGCGGCCGCGATCGCCGACTGGCTCGTCAAGCGCGAAAGCGGGGAATCGATCGACGTGCGACGCGCCTATG
Source organism: uncultured Alphaproteobacteria bacterium (assembly GCA_902826095.1). Taxonomy (GTDB): domain Bacteria; phylum Pseudomonadota; class Alphaproteobacteria; order Caulobacterales; family Parvularculaceae; genus Amphiplicatus. The sequence goes on from CADEDN010000020.1 coordinate 52,278, forward strand.
CGGTCAGGGAGCTTCCGACGGCCTTCTGGCTGAACGATCTGAAGCCGCCGTTCCGGCTGATATGCGTCCCGCCCGGGTCGGCCGACCCGGTTCAATTCATGGAAAATGGCGTTAGTCTTACTGCGTCATAAATGCAAGGTGTTGCTGACCTTATGGGTCGTCCGTGT
>CADEDN010000021.1:0-48019 GCA_902826095.1 uncultured Alphaproteobacteria bacterium
ACGATCCGCATACGGAATGCCTGATCAAGGGGGAATTTTTGGCCGATTCCGCTAGCGCGGAGTCCGGCCGGAGGCGGAATTTCTTTAATTATATAAGCGGTTGATTTTCGGTCACAAAAAAAAGTTATCCCCCACCTTATCCCCCACCTTATCCCACACCTCGAAACCTCGCTTAGGATCGTTCTCAGTTGGAGCAGGAGAGGCGTTGTCGACCGTCTCAGCGGCTCCGATCCGGCGCGCTGGAAACGCGCATCCCCTGACGGCGGATGCAAACGAGCCAGCCGGAGTCAGGCCCGAGCCGCACCTGTCTTGCGCAAGCAAGGCAAGGACCGCACGGGAGACAAACCGACAAATGCGCCGGCTCTTCCGGACTGCAGTCGTCCCTGGCCGGACGATGAAGCCTTGCATCCGGGGGAGGCGCGGGGACGCGGCCTGTCCCCCTTTATATTTTAGATCGGACGGTCCGCGCCCCGCGCAACCTCTCCTTTCTATCGAACTAAAGGCGAACTGCCGGGAATTACGTTCCGCGGAGGGGGGCGGGGCTTTGTTGAAAGGGATTAGGGACTAGGGATTAGGGATTAGGGAAGAAGGAAATGGAATTCGCGCCGACCACGACACCGCCGGCCCTTCGTGACGCCTTGCGTCGCTGGCGACGCAAGGCTCCTCAGGGCGAGGCGTTCCCGCAATACCGAGGTCTCATCCTGAGGAGCCTCGCGACAGCGAGGCGTCGCGAAGGATGGCGGCGGGCGGAAATGTCAATCGGCGATGCCGGGACTTCGCTAGGCGCAACCGCGCGCGCGTTTGGCGATAAACGACCAACGCCGCTGGTCGTTCGCGGTAAAAAACGTTGGCCTGCGACCATCCGCCGGCACTATCATGCCGAAATGCAAAATCGAGACGCATTCCCGAGACTTGCTTGCGGCGCGGGCGCACGAAATGAGGTCGGATGATGCGCGGATTTGTCAATGAGGGCGCTTTGATCAACGCGACGGGTGACCAGCGCGCCGCGGATGCGCATCGAAGAGGCGCCAGTGCGCCGCTTTTCGCGCCGTCCGGCGACGATACGGATTATCTGTACAAAACCGCTGGGACCCGCATGGATTCAGGACTGAAACAAAGAGGCAGGCGGGGCGCAATCCGGCGAATGCGGCAAGTCCGCGCTTTCGCCGCCGCAGCCGCCGCGCGGAGACCCGGCTGATGTTCACGAAATTCTTTCATGAGTTGAAATCGGCCGGGCTTCCCGTCTCGCTGCGCGAATACCTCACCTTGATCGAGGCGATGGAGGCCGACCTCGCGAGCCGCAAAGTCGAAGACTTCTATTACCTCTCACGCGCGACGCTTGTGAAAGACGAACGCAATCTCGACAAATTCGACCGCATCTTCGGCCATGTCTTCAAGGGGATCGAAACGCTCGCCGAAGGCGTGACCGCGGAGATCCCGGAGGACTGGCTAAAGCTCCTCACCCAGAAATATCTGACGGAGGAGGAAAAAAAACAGATCGAGGCGCTCGGCGGCTGGGACACGCTGATGGAAACCTTGAAAAAGCGCCTTGAGGAGCAAAAGGGACGACATCAGGGCGGCTCGAAATGGATCGGCACAGGCGGCACGTCGCCGTTCGGCTCCGGCGGCTACAATCCCGAAGGCGTCCGCATCGGCGAAGAAGGCGAGCGGCAGGGACGCGCGGTCAAAGTCTGGGAAAAGCGCGAATACAGGAATCTCGACGATCAGGTCGAACTCGGAACGCGCAACATCAAGGTGGCGCTAAGGCGGCTGCGCCGTTTCGCCCGCAAAGGCGCGCCGGACGAATTCGACCTCGACGGCACGATCGATGCGACGGCGCGCGCCGGCTATCTCGACATCAAGATGCGCCCGGAACGGCGCAACACGATCAAGGTGCTGATCTTCTTTGACGCCGGCGGATCGATGGACCCGTTCGTGCGGCTCTGCGAGGAGCTGTTCTCGGCGGCGCGGTCGGAATTCAAGCACATGGAGTATTTCTATTTCCACAACTGCCTTTACGATTTCGTGTGGAAGGACAATCGACGGCGCTGGACCGAGAAAACCCCGACATGGGACGTGCTTCACAAATATCCGCACGACTACAAAGTGATTTTTGTCGGCGACGCGTCGATGAGCCCCTATGAAATCACCGTTCCCGGCGGTTCCGTCGAATACTTCAACGAGGAGCCGGGCGCCGTCTGGATGGAGCGCGTCTCGCGCATCTACGAGAGCGCGGTCTGGCTCAATCCGATCCCGGAGCGGCAATGGGACTATTCCGGATCGATTCAAATGATCCGTGGACTGATGAATAACAGGATGCACCCGCTGACGCTTTCCGGGATCGATCGCGCGATGACGGAGTTGAGGCGGTGACGTTCAGCGTTGGGCGAGCGCCGCGGCGACGTGTTTTTCGATCTCGGCGACGGGGTGCTTCGTGAGGTCGCGATCGATTTCGCCGACGAGGCGCTTCTTCAGATCAGCGTCGTATTCGGCGCGAAGCTCGCCGAGCGTCGCCGGCGGCGCGATGACGACAAGGCGATCGAACGCGCCCGCCCGCGCGGCTTTGTTAAGGCGCGCCGCAAAGGCGCGCGCGAACTGCTCCTTGGCGAGGCGGTGGAAATCCGTCTCGTCGAATGCGGATTTGCGCATGCCGCCGGCGCGTCCGTCATTGTTCCGGCCGGCGCGCGCCGCCGCCTGCTCGCGGGAAGGCGGATTGTCGAATTCCTCGCGGTCGACGAGGCGCAGCGAAGGCCTTGCGTCAATATCGTCATTGCGAAGGATGACCGCTTTTTCGCCGTCCGCGACGGCGACCCAGGTGATGCGATCCGCGAAATCTTTGGCCATTTGGCGCCTCCGACATTGGCATTGCGAACCGAATTTGCTCGCCGCCGGAGATCATAGCATTGCGCCAGGTCAAATGCTCAGGCCGCGCGGTCACGAATTTCGAGCGCATAGGCGATCGCGGCGTCGGCGCAAGCTTTCATGTCCCGCGCAATGGATCGCCTCGCCTCGCCCTGCCCTGCGCCGACGAGCTTTTCAGCCTGCTCGGCGAGATCGCCAAGCGCCCACGCGCCGACGCCTCTCGACGCGCCTTTCAGCGTATGCGCGGCGAGATGCCATTCCTTGTCGTCAAGCGAAGGGTCCATGCGGTCGATCCACATCGACGCCTGCTCGATGAAGATCGTCAGGATCTCGTCGAGCAGCGCATTGTCGCCAAATACATATTGGTTGAGGTGCTTAAGATCGATCGGCGCAGTCATGGCGGAGGCTTCCCCGTTTCAGCCTCTTCCAATTTACGTTCAAATCCCTTCAGCAACCGTTAAAATTCGTCGATTGCTGATTAAGCGGGCGTTAGCGTTGACGCTGTCCCTACGGGTTCGGTTGGGTCGGCTCCGCAGCCGCCGGCTCTTCAACGTCGGCTGGTTCCGCAGGCGCTGGCGCTTCGTCATCGACCGCCGAGCCGACGACGGCATCCGAATTCGGGTCAAGCCCGTCGCCGACAGCATCGCTCACGCCGTCAAGCGCTTCTCCGGTCGCTCCGGCGGCGGCGTCCGCCGCATCGACCGTCGAATCGACAACGTCAGAAGTTGCGTCGCCGAGATCGCCGGCAGTCTCATCAATCGCGTCGACCGCCACAGCGGCGGCGTCTTCATTGACAGCGCCAACATCCGTGTTCTTCGCGCCAGTCAGCTTCATCAGGCCGATGATGACGGCAAGGGCGACGGCGATGATTAAGAGAATTCTCAGCATGGCGCTCCTCGTTTCTGCGGCGCATTCGCGGGCGTTGGAATCCGCGACGCCTGAACCCTATGGGTCTTATAGGAACTCATTATGGGCCGGCAACCGCATGGCGTTAATTCCGGGTAATTTCCCTTGCTGGCCGCCCTTGCCGACCGCGTCCGGGCCCCGCTATCCAAGGCGCGACCCAAGCGGAGGCCGCCCATGACCGACGACGCCATCTTCATCGGAAAGGGCGAGACACCTCAGCGCCTTGCGTTGAAATACGCCAATCGACACGGGCTTATCGCCGGCGCGACCGGCACCGGAAAGACCGTGACGCTTCAAATTCTGGCCGAAGGTTTTTCGAAAGCGGGCGTTCCCGTCTTTGCGGCTGACGTAAAGGGCGATCTTTCCGGGCTTGCGATGCCGGGGACGATGAAAGATTTCCTGGTCGAACGCGCAGCGAAAATCGGCCTTGAAGGCTATGCGCCGGAGGCGCAGCCGGTCGTTTTCTGGGACCTTTTCGGCGAGCAGGGCCATCCGATCCGCGCGACGATCTCCGAGATGGGACCGCTCCTCCTATCCCGCATGCTCGACCTCAATGAAACCCAGGAGGGCGTGCTGACGCTCGCTTTTCGCGTCGCCGATGATGACCGCCTTCTCCTGCTCGACCTGAAGGATTTGCGCGCGCTCCTTGTCGATGTCGCCGACCGCGCAGACGAACTCACGACAAAATACGGCAATGTCGCCAAAACGACTGTCGGAACGATTCAGCGCCGACTCCTTTCGCTTGAGGAGCAGGGTGCGGAGAAGTTCTTCGGCGAGCCGGCGCTTGATCTCAACGACTTCATCAGAACAGATGAGTCCGGCGCCGGAGTCATCAACATTCTGGCCGCTGATAAATTGATGCAATCGCCGAAACTCTACGCGACCTTCCTGTTGTGGCTCCTTTCGGAACTTTTCGAAGAACTGCCGGAGATCGGCGACCCGGAAAAACCCAAACTCGTGTTCTTCTTCGACGAGGCGCATCTGCTCTTCAACGATGCGCCAAAAGCGCTTGTCGAAAAAATCGAACAGGTCGTCCGGCTGATCCGCTCGAAGGGCGTCGGCGTCTACTTTGTGACGCAAAATCCGCAGGACGTTCCGGACAGCGTGTCCAGCCAACTCGGCGCGCGCATCCAGCATGCGCTGCGGGCGTTTACGCCAAAAGAGCAAAAGGTCATCAAGACGGCGTCGGAGATGTTTCGCCCAAACCCGGCATTTTCAACGCTTGAAGTCATCACGCAGCTTGGCGTCGGCGAAGCGCTGGTTTCAACGCTCGAGAGCAAAGGCGCGCCGTCGATCGTCGACCGCGCGCTGATCAGGCCGCCTTCATCGAGGCTCGGCCCGATCTCGCCGCAAGAGCGCAAGGAGGTCATGCGTCACTCCGACCTTGGCGACCGATATTTGAAAACCGTCGACCGCGAATCCGCTTACGAAATCTTGACCGAGCGCGCCGAACGCGACGCCAAGCAGGAAGAGCGCAGGACCAAAGATGACGAGCGAGATGATCGCCGCAAGGAGAACAATGCGCCCCGGCGGCCTTCGGCCCGACGCGGATCAAACCGACAAAGCGCGGCGGAGGCTGGATTCAAGTCCGCGGTCAGGACGTTCTCGACGATGGTCACGCGAGAAATTGTTCGCGGCCTGCTCGGCGGCATGAAGAAGCGCCGTTGAAGGAATGAAGCCCGACGGCAGCCAGGCGAGCGATGGCGGAGCGATCAAAAGCGAAGGCCGCGTTTTCTGGACGACATGCGCGCTCGGTTGGCTGATGACCCCGTTCGCCCTCATCCTTGCGCAGATCGCCGGGGTCAATCTCGCATCGCTTGTCCGCATGGATGTCGCGTCCGCCGTGATAGGGCTCGCCGCGACCGGTCCGCTCGCCCTCATGCTGTGCTGGTTCATGGGGTCACGTTGGGAGCCGATCGATAAATTCCGCGCGTCTCAACTCGAGCTGTTCCGGGAAATCGGATTCCGCCTGACGCCGATGCGGTCGCTCATGTTGGCTCTCGCCGCGGGCGTCGGTGAGGAAATGCTGTTCCGGGGGGTGTTGCAAACATACGCGGACCGTCATTGGACGCTCGCCCTTGCGATTGTCGCGCCGAACATCCTCTTCGGCGCGCTGCACGCCCGCTCCAGAATCTACGCGCTCGCCGCGGCCGCCGTCGGCGTCTATCTTGGCGTCCTCTTCTGGCTGACCGGAAACCTCATTGCGCCAATCGTGACGCACGCCGCCTATGACTTTGTTGCGCTCGAATGGGCCCGCCGGGTTCTTAATAAAGCGCCGTCGTCTGCTGACCGCCACGCGCCGCCGGCCGTTTCTTTCTCCATTTTCACTTCGAAAACACCGCAAAAAAGCTCAATTATGGCGCGACGGCATGAGGAGTTCCGCATGAGATTTCCATCGACAGCGTTCGCCGTCCTCCTGATCTCGTCTTTGGCGGCCGCAGACCCGGCGACGGCCCAGTCCGCGCCGGCCTTTTCATCCCAGCGCGCCGCCGTCGCCGTTGAGGGCTCCACCGACCGGATTTTCAGGCCGTTCGCCAGGGACGCCGACGGCGACCCGGTCACAATTGCGATCAGCGGCGGCGCCGACGCACGGCGCTTCCGGCTTGGGACAGGCGGATATTTGCGTTTTCGAACCGCCCCCGACTACGAGAACCCGACCGACGCCGATCGAAACAACCGCTATCAAATCGCTTTGAGCGCCAGCGACGGCGCCAATGTCAGCTATCGCCACCTCACCATTTGGGTTCGCAACGCCGCCGATGGCGGGCCTGGAGCAACGTTCCGTGTACGCCGCGTCGCGCTTGGATTCGATCAACCAGTCTTCCTCCTCGGACGCGGCGACCTGTCCAACCGCGTTTTTGTCGTCGAGAAAACGGGAAAGATCAGAATCCTCAACCCTGCAAACGGCGCCGTCAATTCGGCGCCGTTCCTCGACATCTCCACGACAATCACAAAGGACGGCGAACGCGGCCTCCTCGGCATGGCGCTCGCGCCCGATTTTTCGACGAGCGGGGTTTTCTACGTACACGTAACAAATCTCGCCGGGGACACCGAAATCCGCCGATATGTTCGCAGCGTCTCAAATGCCGACATTGCGGACCCCGTATCCGGCAATGTGATCTTGACCGTCGCTCAACCGGCTTCGAACCATAATGGCGGATGGATCGGATTCGGTCTGGATCGTCAGCTCTATGTCGCGCTCGGCGACGGCGGCGGCGCGAACGATCCGTTCAACAATGGCCAGAACAGGAATTCGCTGCTCGCGAAGATCTTGCGCATCGATCCAAGCCGCGACGCCTTTCCATCCGATCCGCTCCGCGACTACGCGATTCCCGCAGGCAACGCCTTTGCATCAGGCGGCGCGCCGGAAGCCTATGTCTGGGGCTTGCGAAATCCGTTCCGGTCGAGTTTTGATTTCGTGACGGGAAATCTCCTGATCGGCGACGTCGGCCAGAATGCGCGGGAAGAAATCGACTTTGTGAGACTTGGCGAAGCCGGTCTTAATTTTGGATGGCCGATCCTCGAAGGAACGCGCGTTAACGCAGGCGGATCGACAACGGGCTTGGTCGCGCCGACGGCCGAATATAATCATGGGTCCGGCCCGCGCGAAGGAGACTCCGTCGCCGGCGGCTATGTGTATCGCGGCCCAATCATTTCCCTTTGGGGTCAATATTTGTTCGCCGACTTCATTTCCGGCAACATCTGGTCGATTGCAGCATCAGCGATCACGCGCGGCAGCACGAATCCTTCGACTTCCTTCACAATCCGCACAAGCGAGTTCACGCCGGACGTCGGCGTCATCGATCAGATCACGAGTTTTGGCGAAGACGAACTCGGCAATGTCTATATTCTTGGACTCGACGGCGACATATTTCAATTGCGCGCTCAGTAACGGGTCGCGGTCTCAATCGGCTCTTCGGTGACGGGATAGCCGAGGCCGTCCGGTATGGTGAGCATCATTGCGCCGTTGCGAAAGGCGACCTGCGGCATGACCGCCGGAATGGCGCGCCGCCTCGCGGAGGCGAAGACCTCATTCGCGGATGAGGAAACCGCCAGGAGATCGAGATTGCGCGCGGTTGGAAAAATGATCTTGCGCGCGCCTGATTCCCGCGCAGCAAGCGCCGCCTTGGGTGAAATCCACAACGCTTCAGTCGCTTCTTCTCCATCTTCCAGGATTTGTTGTCCGCCCGGAAATCGCGCTGCAAAAAAGGCGGTGTCGAACCGCTTGTGAAGACCCGGCGGCGCGATCCAGTGAGAAAAGAGATGAAGCTGATCGCATGCAAGCCGCAATTCCTCACGGGCGATCAAGTCAAGAAATACGGCGTCGTCCTTTTCAACTCTGGCGCGCCAGTCGCTCAAGCCGAGCGCGCGTTCGCCAGACGCCATGGCGCCCGCCTTGTCGCGCGCGATCAAGACGCCTGCTTCTTCATACGCTTCACGGATCGCGGCGATCTGCGACGCAGCGATCCGCAGATCAGTCGATAGCCCGTCCGCATGCGCCCGCCATGTGGGATCATGATCGCCAGGATCAAGCCTGCCGCCCGGGAACACGAGCGCGCCTCCGGCAAAGGACGCGCCCTGATGCCGGCAGATCATCAGCACCTCAAACTGAGGCTCATCGCGCAGCAAGAGGAGTGTGGCCGCGGGTATCGGCTGCTCGTCGCTCAAATTGGCTCCTTCAATTTAAAGCCCTGGTTTGGGCGATCGGACGGGCGGACGGCCATACGTCGCCTTAGTCACGATGACGGCAAGCCACCCGCCAATGAGAGTCGCCGGAATCGATCCAATCATCATCCATAACGGGTGCGGGAACGCCGAAAAATTCGTTGCGGCGAACAACAGTATCGTAACGGCGACCACCCACGCGCCCGGCGCCCAGCGCCGTCCGATCAAAGAGGCGGCGACGCCGCCGCCTAGAGCGCCTGCGAACCAGGCGGAAAGAACAGAGAATTTCGCGCCAAACGGCAGCGCCGCGACTGCGCCCGGATCAGTCGGAACAAATCCGGCGGGCGGCGGAAACAATTGGTGAGATACGCCTTCGACAATCAACACCAATAATGCGCCGATGATGACGCCGACAAGGACCCCTGTGATTGAACGCGCCACATTGCTCTCCTTTCCTGTCAGGACACCGTCACTTTGGCGGCGTTCGTATCGCCGCTCGATTTCAGGCCGCTCGCTAACATCATGATCGCGGCGATCAGGACGACCGCGGCGACAAGCCAGCGCAATAGGTCAAGCGGCATCTCCTTGACGATCAGAGCCGCGACAAGCACCGCCGGCACGCCGCCGACGGTGAGGCCAAGCGCCAACGCCGGATCAAACCGGCGCGCCTTGATAAAGCGAAGACTAGCCGTCGGCATCAGGAACGCGCAGGCCCCCATCATGATCGGAAACGCCGCGCGCGGGTCCATACCGAGCATGCTGAGCGTGATAAGCGCTGGCGCATAAAGGCCGATGCCGAGTGTCATCAGAGCGCCAAAAACAAAATGCAGCGCGACGGCGACGACGAACGCCGTCCCCGACAGCGCCAGCGCCGCCCCGCCGCCTGGCGTCAGGCCAAGATTTCTAATCGTGAAGAGCGCCGCTGCGACAAGCAGCGCGCCCCCCATGCCAAGCCTGATCGCCCGCACGGGCATGCGGCGAACGACGCCGGCGCCAAGAACTGCGCCCATGACCGCGGCGCTGAGACAGCAGACCAGCAATGTGACGTCGACACTGACAATGGCGATAAAGATCAACGCCTGCGCGATTGTCGGAATCGAGTGGCCGACATTGAGCGTGCCCGGAATATTTTCATCGGCGGAAAGCCGGAAGAATTTCGTGACAGCTGTCGTCGGCGCAAAAGAGCCGATACCCAGCGTATCGAAAAAATTTGTGACGGCGCCGATCAGCACTGCGGCCATTCCGGTTCTGGGGGCGGCGCCGCCGGACCGATAAAACCGGAACCACGCGATTGCGAGCGCGACAACTGCGAGCGCCAGCAATCCCTGCAGGGCGTAAACGATCACCGCCATTCCTCAAGAGGGGCTTCAGGCGGCCTTGTACAGCGTTTCCTTTTTCGCCGCCATGTCACGGAACTTTTGGGGCGGATTAAACCTGGCGCCGTAAATTTGTGCGAGGCTTTCCGCTTTGCGCACGAACGCGTCGACGCCGATCGTGTCGATGTAGCTCATCGGGCCGCCGGTCCAGGGCGCAAAACCCCAACCGAAAATTGCGCCAAGATCCGCCGACTGCGGATCATGGACAATGCCTTCGGCGTAACACTGCGCCGCCGGAATAAGCTGCGCGTAGAGTATGCGTTCTTTGACCTCGTCCGGCGTCGGCTGGTTCTTCGCCGGCGGAAAATAATCCGCGACGCCTTTCCAGAGCGATTTCTTGCCGTCCGCCGGATAATCGTAAAAGCCGCCGCCGGATTTCCGCCCGAGGCGGCCGAGTTTGTCGACCATCACGGCGAGAAGATCTTCAACGCCCGTCGGCTTATAATCCTTGCCCAGTTCCTTCTTCGTCGACTCCATGACGCGCTTGCCGAGTTCAAGCGACGTTTCGTCGACGAGCGCCAGCGGTCCGACCGGCATGCCGAGCGACTTCGACACGTTTTCAATCAACGCCGGAGAGATCCCCTCCTTCACCATCAGCATCGCCTCGTTAAGATAAGGCGGCACTACGCGGTTTGTGTAAAAACCGCGCGTGTCTTTGACGACGATCGGCGTCTTCTTGATCATGGCGACGTAGTCGAGCGCCATGGCGAGCGCGCGGTCGCCGGATTTCTCGCCAGGAATGATTTCGACAAGCGGCATCTTGTCGACCGGCGAAAAGAAATGGACGCCGATGAACTGCTCGGGGCGTTCGGAATTTTTCGCAAGTCCGCTGATCGGCAGGGTCGATGTGTTCGACGCGAAGATGACCGATTTGCCGATGACAGCCTCGGTTCTCTTTATGACGTCGCGTTTGATGTCCGGGTCTTCGAACACCGCCTCGATGATCAGATCGACATCCTTCAGATCATTGTAGTCTGTCGTCGGCTTGATTCGGGCGAGGAGTTCGTCGCCCTTTTCTTTCGAGACTTTGCCGCGCGAGACGCCTTTCTCAACAATGCCGGTCGAATATGCCTTGCCCTTTTCGGCGTACGCGATATCGCGATCAAGAAGAGCGACCTCGGCGCCGCCTTTGGCGGTCACATAGGCGATCCCGGCGCCCATCATGCCGGCGCCGAGAACGCCGACCTTGCCGATCTTCGACTTTTCAACGCCCTTCGGACGCTGCTCGCCCTTTTCCGCCGCCTGCTTGTTAATAAACAGTGTACGAATCATGTTGCGCGTCTGCGGACTTGAGAGCAACTTGAAGAAATACTTCGATTCAATCTTCAGCGCCGTGTCGAAGGGGACGACGGAGCCCTCATACAAACACGAAAGAATGTATTGCACCGCCGGATAATTGTGGTTGGTCTCACGCTGCGCCATGGCGTTTGACGCCATGTGGAACTGCACGGCGCCGGGATGCGTCGGGCCTGACCCGCCCGGGTATTTAAAGCCCTTTTTGTCCCAAGGCTGCGCGACTTTGGGATTCGCCTTCACCCAGGCTTTTGCTTTCGCGACGATCTGGTCGCGCGGCGCGATTTCCTGAATGATTCCCTGCTCGAGCGCTTTTTTCGGATCGATCGGCTGGCCCTGCGTCGCGAGCATCGCGGCGTTCTGAAGACCGGCAAGGCGCGGCAGGCGCTGCGTGCCGCCGCCGCCGGGCAAAAGGCCGACCTGCACCTCCGGAACGCCGAGCTGGATTTTCGGATCATCCGCGACGATGCGGTGGTGGCAGGCAAGCACAAGCTCAAGCCCGCCGCCGAGCGCGAGGCCTCCAACGGCGGCCGCAACCGGCTTGGCGTAAGCTTCGCCGTTTTGCAGCGCCTTGGCTGTCTTTCCTGACGTTTCGAGCTTCCGAAGCATCTTGTTCAATGCGAAAATAGCTTCGAACTGATCTTTCTGCCCGGCCTCGCGCATTGATTTCATTCCGCCGCCGCCGAGCATCCTCAAATCGGCGCCAGCCAGAAAGCCGGAGGTCTTGCCCGAGGTGATGACCGCGCCTTTGATCGCGTCATCGGAACAGAATTTTTCGATAAACGCCGCAAACTCCGTCATCAGCGCTTCGTTCCAGACGTTCATCGACTGGCCCTTCAAGTCGATCGTGACGAGTGCAACGCCGTCGCCGTCGACCGATACCGTCATCGCTTCATTTGACATGTTCTATCTCTCGCTTGCCGAGTTAAACGCGTTCAATGATGGTCGCCGTGCCCATGCCGGCGCCGATGCAAAGCGTGATCAGCGCCGTTGACTTGCCCGAGCGCTCGAGCTCATCGACCATCGTCCCGAAAATCATCGAGCCGGTCGCGCCGAGCGGATGGCCCATGGCGATCGCGCCGCCGTTGACGTTGATCTGCGAATGATCGATGGCGAGCGCCTGCATGAAGCGCAGGACAACTGACGCGAACGCCTCATTCAGCTCCCAGAGGTCGATATCTTTCTTCGTCATGCCCGCGCGCTTCAGCGCTTTTTGCGCCGCGAATTCAGGGCCGGTCAGCATGATCGTCGGCTCAGCGCCGATCGAGGCCATAGAGACTATCCGTGCGCGCGGTTTCAAACCAAGCTTGGCTCCAGCTTCCTTTGTTCCCATCAGAACGGCCGCGGCGCCGTCGACAATGCCGGAAGAATTCCCGGCGTGATGGATATGATTGATCTTTTCGATCTCGGGATATTTCTGAATGGCGACGGCGTTAAAGCCGAAACTCTCGCCTAGCATGGCGAATGAGGGCGCCAGAGCGCCGAGCGTCTGCATGTTTGTGTCAGGACGAATGGTTTCATCCTGCGCGAGGATCTCGGCGCCGATAATGTCCTTCACCGGAACAATTGACTTCTTGAATCGCCCCTCTTTCCACGACTTCGCGGCGCGCTTGTGGCTTTCAACCGAATACGCATCGACATCGTCACGCGAAAAACCATATTTCGTCGCGATCAGGTCCGCTGAAATGCCTTGCGGCACGAAATAGGTCTTGAAGGCGACCGATGGATCGACCGGCCACGCGCCGCCGTCCGATCCCATGGGCACCCGGCTCATCGATTCAACGCCGCCGCCGATCGTCATGTCCGCTTCGCCCGATTTGACCTTGGCGGCCGCGATGTTGATCGCTTCAAGACCTGACGCGCAAAAACGATTGACCTGGATGCCGGCGGTCGTCTCCGCATAACCGGCGTTCAGCACCGCAGTGCGGGTGATGACGGCGCCTTGCTCGCCGACCGGAGACACGCACCCCATGGCGACGTCATCAACTTGGGCCGTGTCAAGTTTATTGCGGTCGCGGATCGCTTCCAGAACCTGGGTGGCGAGTTGAACAGGTGTCACTTCGTGAAGGCCGCCATCCGACTTTCCCTTGCCCCTTGGGGTCCGAACGGCGTCAAAAACATACGCTTCAGTCATGGGAATGTTCCTCTTCGGAATTGCGGATCGGCCGGCTTCGGATCCTGGGTCGGGCAGCCTGGAAAAACTACCTAAGCGCCTGCCCGGGCCCGCGCAATGTTGCATCGCAGTAGTCGATCGCCGGGCATGACAGTCATCCCGCTTCGGGCTATGGCGATGCCGCTTTTCAGACTTTCAGGACCGCCATGACCCCGGCCTCGCCGCTCGCCGAATTCAGGAGAAAGATTCGCGACCACACGCTTTTCGCTGAGGCGGACCGGGCGGCGACGTTGCTCCCTGAGGCCGAGATTTCGACGCAGGTCCGGCGCGCCGCCCAGGAGAACGCCGCCGCGTTCGTCAAGGAAGCGCGCGCCGAGGCCTCCCGATCGACCCTTGTCGACAAATTCCTGCAGGAATACGGCCTGTCGACCGCCGAGGGCGTCACCTTGATGAGGCTTGCCGAGGCTTTGCTGCGAACCCCCGATGCGGCGACAGCCGACGCCCTGATCAAGGACAAGGTCGAGGCTGGAGACTGGGCCGCCCACAAGGGCCGAAGCCCCTTCCCGCTCGTCAATTTTTCGACCAGAGCCCTGATGCTCACGGCCGCCTGGCTTGACGACGTCGAGGGCGCCGACCCTACGAAGAGGATCGTCCGCGCGACCAAGGACCTGCTCGACCGGGTCGGCGAGCCGGTCATCCGCAGCGCCGTCGCGCAGGCGATGAAGATCATGGGCGAACATTTCGTCCTTGGAGAGACGATCGGCGATGCGCAAAAGCGCGCCCGCGACTACGTAAAGAAAGGGTACAAATTCTCTTACGACATGCTCGGCGAGGCGGCGCACACCGCCGTCGACGCCGCCAAATATTTTCGCGATTACGAGACCGCGATCGCCGACATTGCGAAGTCGGCGACCAACGATCGGTCGGTCGACAATCCTGGCATTTCGGTGAAGCTCTCCGCGCTGCACCCGCGCTATGAATATGGCAAACGGGACCGCATATTGAAGGAACTTGGCGAGCGCGCCCGGACGCTCGCGATCCAGGCGAAGGAAGCCAATATCGGCTTCAATATCGACGCGGAGGAAGCCGCGCGCCTCGATCTTTCGCTTGATCTTGTTGAAGCGCTGATGCGGGACGCCAAACTTGACGGCTGGGACGGGTTCGGCGTCGTCGTTCAAGCCTATCAGCGCCGAGCGCCCTATGTCATCGACTGGCTCGCCGCGCTGGCGCGCGAACGCGGCCGGCGGATCATGGTGCGCCTCGTCAAAGGCGCCTATTGGGACGCCGAAATCAAGCGCGCGCAAGTGATGGGCCTTGAAAGCTATCCCGTCTTCACACGCAAGGCGCTGACCGATGTTTCCTACCAGGCCTGCGCCAGGAAACTCTTTGCGAACGCGGACATCATCTATCCGCAATTTGCAACGCACAATGCGCTGACCGCGGCGCTTGTTCGCGAAATGGCCGGCGATGTCGGAGAATATGAGCTTCAGCGCCTACATGGCATGGGCGAAGCGCTGCATGACAGCCTGCTGAAAGCCGGCCTTAGATCGCGCATTTACGCGCCAGTCGGCGGCCATCGCGAACTGCTGCCCTATCTCGTCCGGCGACTGCTCGAAAACGGCGCCAATTCGTCCTTCGTCAACCAGCTCTTCGATAGCGACCTGTCGGTCGATGACATCGTCGCCGATCCCGTCGAAGAAACCAAAGCGCTGAACATCGTCGCGAACACCGCAATCCCGGCCCCGCGCGATCTCTTCGCGGGAAAAAGACTGCTCTCGGAAGGCTGGGATGAAACCGATCCGGAGACCGCGGAGCAATTGCAGTTGGCGGTCGGGCAGGCGCTCGATAACCGGCGCCGCTACGGACCGATCATTGACGGCGCCAGTCCCAAAGGCGAGACGGCTGTCTCCGTCAATCCGGCGCACAATGGCGAAACGATCGGCCGCATCGATCTCGCCGAGCCGGCCCATGTCGATCTCGCTTGCAACGCCGCCGCCGCCTCGCAGCAAGAATGGGCGCGGCGCTCGGCGAAGGGGCGCGGCGACATACTCCGGCGCGCAGCGTCGATGCTTGAAGATCGGGCCGAGCAGTTCATGCAGCTGGCGACGCGAGAGGCGGGCAAGACGATTCCCGATGCGATCGCAGAAGTGCGGGAAGCGGTCGATTTCTTGCGCTTTTACGCCGATGAAGCCGAGGCGCTTCAGGGCGAGCCGCTCGGCGTCGTCGCCTGCATTTCTCCCTGGAATTTTCCGCTGGCGATCTTCCTCGGCCAAGTCGCCGCGGCGCTCGCCGCCGGCAACGCCGTCGTCGCAAAGCCGGCGGAGCAAACGCCGATCATCGCGCATGACGCGGTCCGGCTTCTCCACGAGGCGGGAGTCCCGACCGGCGTTCTTCACTTTCTGCCTGGCGACGGTCCGTCCGTAGGCGGACCTTTGGTGAGGCACGCGCGGGTCGGCGGCGTCGTCTTCACCGGTTCGACCGACGTCGCGCGGATCATCAACAAATCGCTCGTCGAGTCCGAAAAGGCTGACGCCGCTCTGATCGCGGAAACCGGCGGCATTAACGCCATGATCGTCGATTCGACGGCGCTCCTTGAACAAGCGGTCCGCGACACGGTCGCCTCGGCGTTCCAGAGCGCCGGCCAGCGCTGTTCGGCCTGCCGCCTCGTCTGCGTTCAGGAGGATGTCGCCGACCGATTCAATGAAATGCTCGCCGGCGCGATGGCTGAACTCGCGGTCGGCGATCCGGCCCTGCTCTCGACCGATGTTGGCCCTGTCATTGACGCCGAGGCGCTCGGCGTCATCGAAGGCCACATCGCCGAGATGGAAGCCTCCGCGCGCCTCATCGCCCGTGCGCCGGAGGTCAGCGCAAACGTCAAGGGGACTTTTGTCCGGCCGGCGGCTTTTGAAATTGACAAGATCGCTGATCTGAAGCGCGAAATATTCGGCCCGGTTCTGCACATTGTCCGCTTCAAGGCCGGCGAGATCGAATCCCTGATCGACAATATCAACGCTCTCGGTTTTGGCCTCACCATGGGCGTGCATTCAAGGATTGACGAGACGATGCATGCGATCGTCGCCAAGGCCCGCATCGGCAATATTTACGTCAATCGCAACCAGATCGGCGCCGTTGTCGGCGTTCAGCCCTTTGGCGGCGAAGGACTTTCGGGAACCGGCCCGAAAGCGGGCGGCCCGCATTATCTTCATGCATTGCAGAAGACGCCCGCCCCGACGGGCCGCGAAACGATCGCCATCAATACGAACGCGCCGATGCCGCTTTTCGACCAGCAATTGCGGAAAGCCGAGGCTGCGTTTGCGCGCTGGAGCGCCTCGCCCTCGCGGCGGGAGATCCTTGTGCGCGCCGCGGGGCTCGCCGGCGACAACGCGGAAATCTTCAGGCTTGCGAGCGCGTTCTACGGCCAGCACTTCGAGAATGCGCAAGAACTCCCCGGCCCGACCGGCGAGTCGAACACGCTTCGCCTGAAGGGTCGAGGCGTCATCCTCTGCCTCGGCGGCGGCGTTGACGCGGCGAACCGTCGACAAATTGCTCTCGCCCTCGCAGCCGGCAACGCGATCGTCTGTTCAGCGAGCCTTGGCGACAAGATTTCCGCAGCGCTCTCGAAAGCGGCGGCGCCGGAGGACCTCATCGCGTCGATCCCGCAGGCGCAGACGATCCACGAGGCGGCGCTGCTCGATCCTCGTATACGCGGGGTCGCCTTCGACGGCGCCGGCGAGAGCCGGAAAGCGATTGTGCAGTCGCTCGCGCGGCGGGACGGCGCCATTATTCCGCTCCTGTCGAGCCTCGACCGCCCGGCGCGCTTTGCCGTCGAGCGCACGCTGACCATCAACACGACCGCGGCCGGCGGCGACGTACGCCTTCTCTCACTGCCCGAATAGTCGCGTTCCGCCGCAGCGGGCGCGCCGTTCGCCGCAACGGCCTTGTTTGACGCTGGAAAAGAGGGGTGTGGTATATGGACGACATGCGACCGACCCCCATGACCGCCATCGACATCAATGCCGGCCAGAAAGGCCCGTTCATCGCGACCCCTGAGCACCCGCGCCGGACGATCAACTGGTTTTTTGCCGAAAAGGAACGACTCTTCTGGTTCCTGCAGATCTCCGGCTGGCTCGGCTTTTTCGTCTTTCACGTACTCGCCGTGTCGTCCCTGGTCGCCGGCTGGTCGCAGCAATCGGTCGCCTATTCGATCGCGATGTCGATCGTCGGGCTTTTAACGACTTCGATCGTGCTGCGGCCGATCTACCGCTTCGCGCGGCGACAGCACCCCGCTCTGCTTCTCCTCATCGGCATTTCGACGACCGCGGCGGCGACGGTCGCGATGTCGATCGCGAAGCTCCAGACTTTCGTTCTCATTTTCGGCGAGGAGTGGATCCTCAATCGCGGCGCCGATCTCGGCAGCTCCAATCTCTTCATGCTGATCCGCCCGGATTTGCCGCCGAATTTCTTCCTCCTGATGTCCTGGGGCGGGTTCTATTTCGGCATCAACTACTACCTGAAGCTCCGCGACGAATCCGAGCGGGCGCTCGTTTCCGCCAGGCTCGCCGACCAGGCTCAGCTGAAGATGCTGCGTTATCAGCTGAACCCGCATTTCCTCTTCAATACGCTCAACGCCATCTCGACTCTCGTCCTTGAAAAAGACGGGAAGCAGGCGAACCAGATGCTGACCAAGCTCTCTGCATTTCTGCGCTACTCGCTCGACAGCGACGCCTTGCAGAAAACCTCGCTCGCCGAAGAGCTGCGCGCGCTGCAGCTTTATCTCGATATCGAGAAAACGCGCTTTGCAGATCGCCTTAAAATCAATATCGACATCGATGACGATGCGCTCGAGGCGCAGGTGCCGTCGCTGATCCTGCAGCCGGCGATCGAGAATGCGATCAAATATGCAATCGCCCGCATGGAATCAGGCGGCGAGATCGGCATCCTCGCCAAGCGCGACGGCGATATGCTGAAAATGCAGGTATGCGACAATGGCCCCTCGGCCCCGAGCGACCTTGACGTTCTGCTCGCGGAGGGCAAGACCGGCGTCGGCCTGATCAATATGCGCGATCGCCTCGCCCATCTTTACGGCGGCAGGCAATCTTTCAGCCTGTCGCGCAAGGAGCCGGACGGCCTTTGCGTCAATTTGCGGATTCCTTTCGAGACGAAACGGCAGATCAACGCCGCCTAAAAAGGGGCAGAAAAATGGAAGATCAGAAAATCCGTGTCATGCTTGTCGATGACGAACCGCTCGCCATTCGCGGACTGAAGCTTCGACTCGCCGAGTTTCCAGAAATCGACATCGTTGGCGAGTGTGCGAACGGCCGGGAAGCGGTCAGAGAAATCAAGGCGCAGACGCCTGACCTCGTTTTTCTCGACATCCAGATGCCCGGCATTGACGGTTTCGGCGTCGTCCGCGCGCTGATCGGCGCGCCGGCGCCGCTGATCATCTTCGTCACCGCTTACGACAAATACGCGATCGACGCCTTCGAAGCGAACGCGCTCGACTATATCGTCAAGCCCGTCGAAGAAGAGCGGCTGAAAGACGCCGTCCACCGCGCGCGCGAGGCCATCAAGACGAGAGCGGCCGCAAGCCGCGAATCGCGCCTTGTCGAGCTCCTCGCCTCCTTAAGCGACGAAGACCGCGACCAGATCAAGGAACTCATCCAGGACCCGTCCTGGACCAGCAAGGACAGATATTCCGAGCGCCTTTCCTTCAAGGACGGCTCGAAGGTCGTGATGCTCAACGCCGACGACATCGACTGGATCGACGCCGCCGGCGACTACATGTGCATCCATGCGCAAGGCAAGACCCATATTATCCGCGAGACGATGAAGACCCTGCAACAGCGCCTCGACCCTGCGCGATTCCAGCGCATCCACCGTTCGGCGATCGTCAACGTCAAAAAGGTGAAGGAGCTGCACCCGCATTCGAATGGCGAGTATTTCGTCATTCTCGAGAACGGGTCGGAGCTGAAGCTTTCACGCTCTTACAAGGACGTCGTCGCAAGGTTCCTGTAGGAGGCGATTGGCTGGGCTTTTTCGCGCCGGTTTGCCTCGTTTTCTGGCTTTTCATGCGGGCTGCTGCCGGAAAAGCCCTGCTATTCGGTCGGCGAAAAGCCTGGCGAATTGCCCAAACGCAGCGGCTCTCCTTCTGGATTGGCGCCGGAGTTTCCGCAATTGCCGGATTGTCCCCGCCCTGGCGTCTGTGACGACCCCTTATTCCATGCGGATCGTCGCGATTTTGTACGGATCTTGCGGATTTGTCTTGTATTGAGCGCGCGGGCTTTGCCGCGCGGCGATCGTCCGATCGCCGCGAGATTTTGCTTGTTCGCCCGTCCAGCCCAGATCGACCGCAACCGGCGACGCCCTGACTTGTCAAAGAGCCGATGACGGCCGCATTCGCCGCCCTCACTGCGTCAACGCCTGACATGGGGCGCTCTTTCGCCGGTTCAAGCCGCGATTTGATTGTATTTACACGGACGATTTCGCCCGCAGCGCGAAAGCCGCGTCCTGGTTAATTTCAATAGCCCGGCGGGCGCTCGCGCGCGACGCCTAACGCCTCTTCAAGCGCACGGCCGAGCGCGATGATTTTCCCCTCCCCGAACAATTCGCCCCAAAGGCTGACGCCGCGCGGCGTCCTCGACGTTTCGGCGCCTTCCGCCTTTTCCGGCTCGTCGAACAGATCGCGGTTTGGCGTCTGCGCAAACCCCGCGCGCAGCGCCAGTTGCGGGTGACCGGTCGCATTGGTCGCAAGGAGCGCGTCGCCGGCGTAATGCGGCCCGATCAACGCATCGAACCCCTCGAACGCCGCCGCCATGTCCCGCATCAGCCGCCGCCGCAGGCGATCGACCTGCACATAGTCGACCGCCGGAAAGAACCGCGCCTGCCGCCATGTGTTCGGCCAGGCGTCCGCCTCCTGCCACGCCAGTTCGTCGTCGCGATTGGAGAGCGTCAGGTCGGAAAACGCCGCCGCCGCTTCGACGAGAACGATCTGCTCAAGCCCGCCCGACGGCGCTGCGGGCCAGGGAAATTCCTTCAATGTCACGCCAAGCGATTTGACCGCCGCGAGCGCCGCGCGATCGGCGTCGTCCCCTTTTTCAAACCACGCGGGAATGTATCCGACCGTCAGCGATCTGAGATCGATCTTGCCGTCATAGGCGAACCCGAAACGCGCAGCGCCCGGATCATCCGCGTCATACCCGTTAATTTCGGAGAGGACGATCGCCGCATCCTCGACGCTGCGGCTGATCGGCCCGACCTTGTCGAGCGACCAGCAGAGCGCCATGAAGCCCGCGCGCGAGACGCGGCCGAAGGTCGGCCGCAAACCGACAGTCCCGCAGCGCTCGGACGGCGAAATGATCGAGCCGAGCGTTTCTGTTCCAATGGCGAAGGAGCACAGCCCCGCCGCTGTCGCCGACGCCGAACCCGCACTTGAGCCGCTCGACCCTTCCGCCGGATTCCAGGGGTTCTTGGTGACGCCGCCGAACCACTGATCGCCATAAGCGATTGCGCCGCAAGCGGTCTTGCCGAGCAACACGGCGCCGGCGCTTTTCAGCTTGCGGACGATTTCGGCGTCCTCCTTTGGAACGCGCTCGCGAAAGGGCTCAGCGCCCCATGTCGTCGCGATACCGGCGGTATCGGCGAGGTCTTTCAGCGCATAGGGAACGCCGTGCAGCGGGCCCCGGTCGCGCCCCACAGCGAAATCTTTGTCGGCCGCCGCCGCCTGCGCCCGCGCGATGTCAGCGGTCACAGTGACGAAGGCGGACAGTTTCCGGTCGAACTTTTCGATCCGCTTCAGATAAAGCTCTGTCAGCGACGCTGAACTGATCGCCTTCGCGCGAAGCCAGGCGCCCTGTTGCGCGACGCTCGCATGGGCGATGTCGGCCTCCGATTTCGGTAATGGCGCGGAATAGTCGCCGCCGAGCGTCAGGATGTTTTTCTGAGATTTGATCTTCGCGCGCGGCAGCTTCGGATCAAAGACGAGCGCCGGCGCTTCCTCATTGCCGAATTCGGCGGACCGGATCTTGGCGAGCGTTTCGAGGGTTTCCTGAAGGCCTTCGACCATCATTGAGCGTTCTTTGGCGGTGAATGCGAGCGCATTCACTTTTTCGGCGCCGGCGATGATGTCAGCGTCAAGGGTGATCGGCGCCGGCTTTCCGGGCTTGGCGGTCGCGGGGGGGCTGGCTTTTTCCTTGCGCCCGCAGGCGGCGATCGGGACTGCGCCGGCGAGGATGCCGGTCAATGCCGCGCCCTTGATGAGCGCGCGTCGCGACGTCGTCATGAAGCTCCCCCTCTGTTTGGCCGATGAGCGGACGGGAGAATGCTTGCGCTTTTGCATCCGATCAAGCGCCTTGGTTGACCCGCCCACAGGCGGGGCTAAAACCCGCTGCAAACGGAGGCGACATGCCATGAAAAGCGATTTTTACGCCCGCATCGACAGGGCGCTCGTTGATATACGCGAACAAGGGCTCGAAAAGCGCGAGCGCGAAATCACCTCGCCGCAGGGGCCCGAGATCGAGGTTCTGCACCAGGGCAAACGCATTCGCGCGCTCAATTTCTGCGCCAATAACTATCTCGGCCTTGCCGACAACAAGGAGATTGTTCGCGCCGCCAAGGAGACAATGGATCAATACGGATTCGGCATGGCGTCAGTGCGTTTCATCTGCGGCACGACTGATCTGCACCGAAGGGTCGAAAAGGAGATCGCGTCCTTCCTCGGCTATGACGATTCGATCCTTTTCGCCGCCTGCTTTGACGCGAATGGCGGCGTCTTCGAGCCGTTGCTGGAAGCTGAAGACGCGATCATTTCGGATGCGCTCAACCACGCCTCGATCATCGACGGCGTGCGCCTTTCAAAAGCCAAGCGCTATCGCTTCGCCAATTCCGACATGGGCGATCTTGAAATCCAGCTGAAACAGGCGAACGCCGATGGCGCGCGCACAAAGCTCATCGTCACCGACGGCGTTTTTTCAATGGACGGCTATATCGCGAAACTGAAGGACATCTGCGATCTCGCCGACAAATACGGCGCGCTGACCATGGTCGACGATTGTCATGCGACCGGCTTCATGGGGCCTTCCGGCCGCGGCACGCCGGCCCATTGCGGCGTTGAGGGCCGCATCGACATCCTCACGGGCACGCTCGGGAAGGCGCTTGGCGGCGGCATGGGCGGCTATATCTGCGCCAGGGCGAATGTTGTCCATCTCCTTCGCAACCGCGCGCGGCCTTATCTTTTCTCGAACGCGCTGACGCCGGCGCTGCTCGGCGCGACGATGAAAATGTTCGACATCGTGCGAAACGGCGACGCCCTTCGCGCGCAGCTCTTTCGAAACGCCAAACGCTTCCGCGACGGCATGGCGAAGGCTGGCTTCAGCCTGCTCCCCGGCGAACATCCGATCATTCCGGTGATGCTCGGCGACGCGAAGCTTGCGCAGGACATGTCGGCGGCGCTGATGGACGAAGGCGTCTACGTCACCGGCTTTTCATTTCCCGTCGTGCCAAAGGGCCAGGCGCGCATCCGCACGCAAATGTGCGCGGGCCACACCGACGCGCAGGTCGACCGCGCCGTCGCGGCATTCACGAAAGTCGGCAGGGCGCTCGGGGTGATTTGATCGTCCAGCCCGCAATCCATCGCGTCGCGCTGACCTCATGCGGCGCGAGTTCGGATCAGGTCACATCCTTCGGCAGAAACATCGCAAGCTTTGACGGATAGCTCCGCGGAAACAATCGCTGAATGAATGACGCGATCTTCGCGTCCCGCCCGACGACGACGCGGCGACGCCCGCGCGCGGCGCCGTCAAGAATGATTTCCGCCGCGCGCTCAGGCGACGTAATCGCCGCCTTGTCGAAGCGCTCATCGATCTCGCGCTTTTCCCGGTAATGCGCCGGCATTGCATCGACGACGGCGCTTTTGGCGATCGACGTCGCAACGCCGCCGGGATGCACCGAGGTGACACGGACCCCCTTTGGCGCCAATTCCTGCGCGATCGTTTCAGAAAATCCGCGAACGCCGAATTTCGAAGCGCAATAATGCGCCTGCCCGCCATAGCCGATGAGGCCGAAAAGGCTCGAAATGTTGATGAGGCCGCCCTTTGTCGCAATGAGCTGCGGGAGGAACGCCTTCGACATCCTGACGACGCCCCAGAAATTGACGTCCATGATCTTTTCAAAGGAGGATAAGGGCGATTCCTCGAAAGTGCCGACGCGCGTCAGGCCGGCAATATTAAACACATAGTCGGCGTCGCCGAGGCTTTCCTTCACCACCGCCGCATAGCGTTCGATCGCGGCGGCGTCAGCGACGTCAAGCCGGTCGGCGCGAATGCGGTTCGACGCCGGCGCGTCAAGAAGTCGGCGCGTTTCCTCAAGCCCGGCTTCGTTCACATCAGAGAGCGCGAGCGCGGCGCCTTTCCCTGCGAGGCTGATCGCAACTGCGCGCCCGATGCCGGAGGCGGCGCCCGTCACAACGCAGACTTTGTCTTTGAAGATGTCGATCATGGCGCCTCCGGAACCCCGTATTTCGCCGCAACGATTTCCGAATGCAATGACGTTTGTCAGCCGTGCAGCCGGCCGGCGATGTCGCTCCAGTCGCGGCCCGCCGCTGTCGCGAGCATTGGATGATCGCGGCTCGCCTGCGGGGCGTAGGGCTCGCCGTCGTCGAGCCAGCGGACGGCGCCTCCCGCCTCGGCGAGCATCAAGGCCCCCGCCGCATGGTCCCAGGCGTGGATGCGGCTCGACAGTTTGAAATCGACCTCGCCGCGCAGCAATTTCAAATAGGCGTAGGCGGAGCAATGACCGGATTTTGAATCGACATCCCGTTTGAGACTGAGGACCAGCCGCTCGCGCCAGAGGTCGGTCAGCCAGCCGGTGGAGCGCAGGCCCTTCGGCCGGTCGCTCGCCTGCGGCGCGGTCTTAATCGTGTCGCCGCGCCAGGTGGCGCCGCCGCCAAGCACGCCAATCGCCATTGATCGCTCCGGCGCCGCGTAAATCCAGCCCATGATTGTGCGGCCGTACTCGGCATAGGCGACGATCGTCCCGAATTCGTCGACGCCCTGTACAAAATTGCGCGTGCCGTCGAGCGGATCGACGATCCAGCAGGCGCGATCGCCGATGCTTGCGAGTGCGCCGGCGTCCGCGGCCGCCGTTTCTTCGCCGATGAAGGCGGCGCCCGGCGTCATCGCCAGGAGAGACGCCCGCAGCGCCCGTTCCGTTGCTTCATCGACCACGGTGACGAGATCACACGGATGGCCTTTGGCGCGAACCGCGTCAGGATGGAGTTTTTTGTAGTGCGGCACGATTTCATTTTCGGCGATTTCCACGATCGCCGCCGCGACCCGGTCAGGGTCCGGCCTCATGCGATGAGGCGCCGCGCATCGGCGCGCGCCGTCTCCAGCGGCGTCCGCGGATAGAGCTTTCGAAACTGGCCGCTCGCCTTGTCGCTGAGGCGGACGCTCAAGGTGACGAGACCGCCGGATTCATGCTCGCTTTGGACATCGCCATGCGCGTGCAGCCAGGCGAGCGGCGCGCCATCGCCGCTGTCAATCGTGACGAGGAACGTCCGACGATCGACCGTCAGCACCGCGTCGATCTTTTCGGCGAGTTCGTTTATCCCCTCGCCGGTGATCGCCGAGAGGGCGATGCGCGCGGGTTCATCGAGCGTCATCGCCGCTTCGTCTTGCGACAGGCGGCAGGTCGCGACCAAAGCGCAGCGCGCCTCGGGATCGATCAGGTCGATCTTGTTCATCACTTCGATGACCGGGCGGTCGTCATCCTCGCCAATGCCGATCTGGCGAAGAACGTCGATCACGTCCTCGCGTTGCGCGGCGCTGTCTTCATGCGCGGCGTCGCGGACGTGCAAAATCAGATCCGCCTCATTCACTTCTTCTAGCGTTGCGCGGAATGCGGCGACGAGCTGCGTCGGAAGATCGGAAATGAACCCGACTGTGTCGGACAGGATGATGCGCTGGCCGGACGGGAGATCGACCGCACGCATGGTCGGGTCAAGCGTTGCAAAGAGCTGGTCGCGCGCGACGACATCTGACTTCGACAGGCGATTGAAGAGAGTTGATTTGCCTGCGTTTGTGTAGCCGACAAGCGCGACGACAGGGTGCGGGGCCTTGCGGCGCTTTTCGCGCTGCAAAGTTCGCGTGCGGCGGACCTGATCCAGTTTTTGACGCAACCGGTCGATCTTGACCCCGATGGCGCGACGGTCGCTTTCAATCTGCCGTTCGCCAGGCCCGCCGAGAAAGCCGCGGCCGCCGCGCTGACGCTCAAGGTGGGTCCATGACCGGACAAGGCGCGATTTTTGGTAAGTGAGTTGTGCAAGATCGACCTGCAGTCGCCCTTCCGCCGTCCGCGCACGCTCACCAAAAATTTCGAGAATGAGCGCCGTCCGGTCAAGAACCTTGGCGTCCCAGGCCTTTTCAAGGTTGCGGTGCTGTACTGGGGAAAGCGCCGCATCGACAATGACGAGCCCGGGGCGCGGCGAGGCTTCGTCAAGCCGCTTGCGGATGCCGTCGACGCGGCCAGACCCGATCAAGGTCGCTGGCTTTGGCTCATTGATCATGGCGACTTCGGCGAATGGAACCTTGAGGTCGATTGCGGCGGCCAGACCCACCGCTTCCTCAAGCCGCGCCTCCGGCGCACGTCGCCGTTCATCGCTGGCGAACGCCACATGAATCACATAGGCGACGCTGAAGTCGCTCTCGCCGGGGACGCCTTGCGCGGTCGACAATTAGGTTGGTTCGCCTTCTTCGCCGTTCCACAAATTGACTGGCTGGCTCGGCATTACGGTGGAAATCGCATGTTTGTAAACGAGTTGGACCTGCCCCTCCCGTTTCAAGAGGACGCAGAAATTGTCAAACCAGGTGACGACGCCCTGAAGCTTGACCCCATTCACCAGGAAGATCGTGACGGGAATCTTGTCCTTTCGGACATGGTTCAGAAATACGTCCTGAAGATTTTGTTTTTTGTCGGTCATTCGTCCTCAGGGTCCTCTTTAGCAGAATGCTGCAACGCACAAACGGATATTGGCGCGTGATCCCGCCCAACGCAACCCGCCTGAGCGGATTTCATCCGGCTGCGGCGCAATGGTCAATGTAGGCCTGCCTCAGGCGCGCGGCGATGGGACCGGGCTTTCCGTCTCCAATCGCCTTTCCGTCAATCGACACCACGGCGGTAACGAGATTTGTAGCTGAGGTGATCAGCGCTTCGCGCGCGGCTAGCGCTTCCTCAATCGTGAAAGCGCGCTCCTCGACCTTGATCTGCAATTCCCGCGCACAGGCGATTGCGGTCTGACGGGTCACGCCGCCGAGAATTTCGTTGCCGAGAGGATGGGTCACCAGCGCGCCCGACTTGTCGACGATCCATGCATTGGTCGAACTCCCTTCCGTCACCCTGCCGCCCTTGACGAACCAGGCTTCCGAAGCGCCCGCCTTCTTCGCCGCTTCCTTGGCGAGGGCGTTTGGAAGCAGCCCGACCGTTTTGATGTCGACGCGGCCCCACCGAATGTCTGGCTGCGTGATGACCGCGATCCCCTTCGCCGCGACGCCGTGGAGTTTGGCCAGAGTGAGCGGCTTTACGGTCATGACAAGCGAAGGCCTCGTCCCCTCAACCGGGAAGGCGTGGTTGCGCGGCGCGACGCCCCGGGTCGCCTGCATATAGATGTAGCAATCGCCCAACCGGTTCTTGGCGACGAGCTTGTCCATGACGATCCGGAGCGACCGCTCGCTCATCGGCGCCGTGATTTGCAATTCGCGCAAGGACCTCGCCCACCGAGCGAGATGGCCATCGAGATCCCACCAGCGCCCGCCGACGAAAAGCGCCACTTCATAAATTCCGTCCGCAAACTGATAGCCGCGGTCTTCGATGTGGACGGCGGCGTCGCTGAGCGGCGTATAGGCGCCGTTGACATAGGCTATGCGCGGCATGGGCGTCCTCAGAAATAGTCAATGCTGACGCGGAACATCTGTTCGACGTCCTTCACATAGTCATGGAGCGCCATCACAACGATGCGGTCGCCTGGCTTGATCACCGTCTTGCTGTTCGGCATTGAGACCTTGCCGTCGCGGAAGACCGCGCCGATCATGACGCCTTCGGGAAGTTCGGCCTCCATCAACGGCTTGTTGACCAGCGGCGAGGTTTCAAGCGCGATCGCATCGACAACTTCCGCCGCGCCGTCAAACAAGGAATAGACGCCTTTGATCCGCCCGCGCCGGATATGCTGCAGGATTGTCGAAACAGTCGTCGCGCGCGGGTCGACGAAGCGGTCGACGCCGACCGCCTCGGCGATCGGCCCGTAGTCCTGTTCATTGATGAGCGCCATCGCGCGCCGCGCGCCCTCGCGCTTGGCGACGACCGAAGAGAGTATGTTCACCTGGTCGTTGTTGGTGACGGCGACGACCGTTTCCGCCTCTTCGACGCCTGCTTCGCGCAGCAATGCGCGGTCCATGCCGTCGCCCTGCAACACAATGGTGCGTTCAAGTTCCGCCGCAATCGTTTCAGCGCGGGCGCGATCGCGCTCAATGAGCCGAATTTTCGTGTTGCCGAGCTTTTCGAGACCGGACGCAACATAAAGCCCGATATTGCCGCCGCCGACAATGATGACGCGCCGCGCCTGGCGTTCGGCCTGCCCCATGATTTCGAGCGCGCGCGTCACGTCGCCGCGATCGGCGATGAAATAAATGTCGTCGCCGACCGAGAGTTGGTCTTCGGCATGGGCGCGCCAGATGCGATCCTCGCGCTTGATGAGCACGATCGTAATCTTGAGGTCGGGAAAGAGCGAAGCGACTTGCCGCAGCGGCGAATTGAGGATCGGGCAGTCCTCTTTCAGGCGCACGCCGACCGCCCAGACTCTGCCGTCGACGAAGGACTTTGTCTCGAACGCGCCCGGGGTCGACATGCGCTGCATGATCGCCTCGCTCACCTCGCGCTCCGGCGAAATGATCACGTCGATCGGAAGGTGATTGCGGCCGAAAAGATCGGAATATCGCGTGTCGAGATAGCCGGCCGCCCTGATCCTGGCGATTTTCGTCGGCACGTTGAAAAGCGAATGCGCGACCTGACAGGCGATCATGTTGACTTCGTCCGAGACCGTGACCGCGATCACCATGTCGGCTTCGCGCGCACCCGCTTCGGCGAGCACCTCGGGATAGGAGCCATTGCCGACCACGCCCCTGACGTCGAGACGCTCGGACAGCGCGCGCACCAGATCCTTGGATTGATCGACGACGGTGACGTCGATGTTTTCGCTGGCGAGCCGGCGCGCGATGCCGAACCCGACGCGGCCTGCGCCGCAAATGATGATGCGCATATTGTCTTCCTGAATTCAGGCGCGAATCGGACTTTACGCGCTTTCCACTCTCACCGGGCCGCCGACGCCGAGCGCCTTGAGTTTACGATGCAGCGCCGATCGCTCCATGCCGATAAACGACGCGGTCCTGGAAATATTGCCGCCAAACCGGTTGATCTGGGCGATCAGATATTCCCGCTCGAACCGCTCGCGCGCTTCGCGCAAGGGCAGCGCGATGATCTGTTCAAGCCCTTCGCCGGCCGGAATAGAGAGACCCGCGTCGATGATCTCCGCCGGGAGGTGGTCGCAAATGATCTCGAGATTGGCGTCGCGGCCCATGAGAATGAGCGTGCGTTCGATGACGTTGCGAAGCTGGCGGACATTGCCCGGCCAGTGATAGGCCTGCAAAGCCGCCATCGTCTCGGCCGAGAGGCTGCGTTTCGGAAATCCGGACGCGCGCGAGATGCGATCGATAAAATAGGCCGACAGCGCAGGAATGTCGTCGCGGCGTTCGGCGAGCGACGGTGCGAGGACCGGCACGACATTGAGGCGATGAAAGAGATCCTCACGAAACCGCCCTTCCGCCGCGTCCGCGAGGAGATCGCGCGACGTCGAGGATATGATGCGAACGTCGACGCTGACCGGCGTGTCGCCGCTAACGCGGCGAAACCGCTGATCCACCAAGACTCGCAGGATCTTTCCTTGCGTTTCGAGCGGCATGTCGCCGACTTCGTCAAACATCAAGGTGCCGCCATGCGCGCGTTCCATCAGTCCGATCGATTTTGGTCGGCCGCCGTCGCCTTCAACGCCGAACAGTTCTTCCTCCATGCGGTCCGGCGCGATGGTCGCCGCGCTGACGACGATGAAAGGCTGCTCGGCGCGGCCGGATTTGGCGTGAAGCAGCCTGGCGATGACTTCCTTGCCGGCGCCCGATGGCCCGTAGATCAGCACGCGCGAGCGCGCATCGGCGACCCGGTCGATGACCGCGCGCAAGGCGTTGATCGCCGCCGACGAGCCGATTAGCCCCCAATCGGGTCCGCGTTCGCGCAGCTCGACATTCTCCCGGCGCAGCCGCATCGCTTCAAGCGCGCGATTGACCACAAGCACGAGGCGGTCGGCGTTAAACGGCTTTTCGATAAAATCGTAAGCGCCTTTCTTGATGGCGGCGACCGCCGTCTCGATCGTTCCGTGACCGGAAATGATCACGACCGGGAGGTCAGGGTGGACCTTCTTGATCTCCTGAAGGATCTCGATCCCGTCCATCGCGGAGTTCTGCAGCCACACGTCGAGAATGACGAGCGCCGGCAATCGCTCCCGAATGGCCTTAAAGACGCCGTCGGAATTCGCCGCCGTTCGCGGATTGAACCCTTCGTCCTCAAGAATGCCGGAAACGAGATCGCGAATGTCCGCTTCATCGTCGACGACCAGAATATCAATGCTCATAACGCCCTTCTCACTTAATCACTCTACTCGGCCGCCGCCGCCGACTTCCCTTGCTCCCCCGCCTGGGAGAGCGGCAACATTACGCTGACGATCGCGCCTGACGGTCCAAGGTCGTCGCAATCGTCGAAGAGAAGCGCGCCCCCGTGCTCCTCGACGACTTTCTTGACAATGGCGAGGCCGAGGCCCGTGCCTTTGACGCGCGTCGTCATATAAGGCTCGGTCAATCGATGGCGCTCTGACCTCGGCAATCCAACGCCGTTGTCCGCAACCGACACGCGCGCGCGGCCTTCGAATATGTCGACCACAACCCTGATACGGCCCTTCGCGGAATCGCTCGCCAGGCGCGCGCCGATTGATTCGGCGGCGTTCTTCATCAAATTGCCGAGCGCCTGGGCGATCAACCGCCCATCGCAATTCGTCATCACCGCTGCGTGCGGCGCTTCGACGTCGACGGAAATGTCGGGCGTCGCCACGCGCTGGGAGAATGCCGCGCTCTTTGCAATTTCGCGAATGTCTTCGGGCGCCATCACGGGTTTCGGCATTCGGGCGAAAGACGAGAATTCATCAACCATTCGGCCGATGTCGCCGACGTGCCGAATGATCGTCTCGGTGCATTTGTCGAAGACTTCCGGCGCGCTCTTGATCTCGCCGAGATATTTGCGCCGCAGCCGTTCGGCGGAAAGCTGGATCGGCGTCAGCGGGTTCTTGATCTCGTGCGCAATCCGCCGCGCGATATCGCCCCAGGCGGCGGAGCGCTGCGCGCTGATAAGCTGCGTGATGTCATCAAAAGTGACGACAAAATTTCGCTCACCCTCGACATCGTCGCTGACGATTCGGACCGAGAGCGTGCGCGCCTGGCCGTCGCGGTCGACATTGATCTGGCCTTCGGTCTCCTCATAAGGCGGCATCGACGCCGCCTCAATCAACTCGCGCGCTTCAGGGAGCACTTCGGCCAAAGTTCGTCCGACCAGTCTTGAATGCTCCTGATCGAGGATCTCCGTGGCCGAGCGGTTCGAAATTACGATTTTGCCGGCGGCGCCGACGCCGACGACCCCGGCGGAAACGCCAGACAGCACCGCCTCCGTAAAGCGTCGCCGCCGGTCGAATTGGCGGTTGGTGTCAATGAGATCGTCGCGCTGCGTCTGCAATTGCGCGGTCATGTGGTTCATCGATCGCGCCAGAACGCCGAGTTCGCCGTCATCTTTCTGGACATCGACGCGCGCGCCAAGATCGCCGGACGACACGCGACCCGCCATTTGCACCAATCGGCCGATCGGGTGGACGATGCGGGTAGCCGCCCAAAGGCCGAGCCAGATCGCAGCGAAAAGGATAATGAACGCCAGGATGACATAGCCGGCGAGGAAGATGCGTTCCGTGCGCGACCGACTGATCTGCGCTTCCTCCCAGTCGCTCCTAAGCGCGTTCACCGCAATCAGCCGGCGCGTCGTCGCTTCTTCCATCGGCTGATAGGCGATCAGATAGCCGCCCTGATATTCGGCAAGCTTCAAAATGACCCGAAACTTGTCGAACTTCTTGTCGTCGTTGACCCCAAAGCTGCCGGCGCCAGGACCTTGGTCCTTCAGACCGTCCATCGTTTCCTTTGACGGCAGTCGGTAGGCGCCCGGTCTGACCTCGGCGCGGACAAGGACATGGCCGGCGCCGTCGATGACGTAAAGCGCGTCAAGGCCGCGGACTTGAGCCTGCGTGAACAAATATTCGCGGAAGCTGACAGGCGTTCCCTCAAGGCCGACGCCAGCCTCTTCGCTCCGCCTTACGTCGAAGGCGATATAGTTGAGCATGGCCTCAAGTTCGGCCTTCTTCAGCTCAATGAGGCCGTTCGCAAGATCGCGTGCTGTGTTCTGGTAATTCTCGATCCGCTCGCCGAACACGTCGTTAAGGCTCGAGCGCAGGATGGTGAAGGCAAAAAGAAAGGCGATGATCGCGGGCGCGACTGCGACAATCGAGAAAAGCCAGACAAGTTTCAGATGCGTCGCCGAGCCCGCAAGCTGGTTTCGCCGGTTCGACCAGACATGCCAAAGCCGCGCGCCGATCAAGGTCGCAAAGGCGGCGGCGATGACGACGTTGCCGACGATCATTGAAAGGAGGACATTGCGGTCGACGCGTTCGACCGCCGGTGACAACAAGAACCAGGTCGTCACAAAAGCGACGATGCCCGCGCCTGCGAGAGCAGCGGCCGCTGTGGTATTCGACATCGCCCATGTCGGGAGCAGCTTTCGGGCGCCCCTCAACGGGCCGCCGAAACCAGCCGTGCGCGGATGTGCGTCCTCGGAACTAATCACGTCCTCGTGAGACAATTTCCCGCAACGCGGGAACCCTACCACTGAAATCCGCCCCCGACGGACGCGATCAATCCCGTAGGATCGAAGTCGCAGCCGGGGATACTGCTTCGGTTGTTGCTAAAAATCAACACAAATGTGGCAGGAATGTCGCAGGTTGGTTAAGCTGCGGCGGCAAGGACTGGCAGCTTCCCATTGGCCAAGAGTTCAAGCACGTCTTGGATGTAGCTGATACTGAACGAACGGCAGACTTCTGAACGCAGATTTCGCCGGACAACCGGAGAAATGTCCATCGGCGCAGCATCGATAAACCCGGAAAGGTGCTTGCGGGCGATCCTGATGCCGAGCGGTTCGCCATAATGTCCGATGAGGTCGCGATAGAGAGCGAGCATCCCGGCCGCCTGCGCTTCCAGCGTCGGCTCCATGATCGAAGCGGCGCCGAATTCCAACGCCTTTGCGATCGCGCCGCCAAGCCAGGGTCGGCCGATCGTCGCCCGGCCGATCATCACGCCGTCAGCGCCCGACCGGCGCAGCGCTTCGCGCGCATGGTCAAGCGTTTCGATATCGCCATTGGCAAGGACCGGAATTGAGACCGCCTCCTTTGTCGGGCGAATGGCGGACCAGTCGGCGGAACCTGCATAGAACTGATTGCGTGTTCGGCCATGGACCGTAATCAGCCTGACGCCGGCATCTTCCGCCGCCTTGGCGATAAGGGGCGCATTGAGGCTATCGTGGTTCCAGCCAAGCCGCATTTTCAGCGTCACCGGTTTCGTCGTCGCCCTGACCGTTGCGGCGATGAGGCGGACCGCCATTTCCGGCTCACGCATCAGCGCCGAGCCGCACGCCTTCCCAGTGACCTGCCGGGAAGGGCAGCCCATATTGATATCGATAACGTCGGCTCCGGCGGCCTCTGCGAGTTTTGCTCCTTCCGCCATCCAGTGTTCGTCGCGCCCGGCAAGCTGGATGACGAAAGGGCGAACCGCAGGGTCGCCCTCGGCGCGCCGAAGGACATCGGGCCGTGCGTTTACGAGCTCGGCGCTGGCGACCATTTCAGAAACGACGAGCCCGGCCCCGCCCGCCGCCGCAGCCCGCCGGAACGGCAAGTCGGACACGCCCGACATCGGGGCGATCGCCACGCGATTGGCGAGTCTTATCGGGCCAATTTCAATCACAGGACTTTCGCTAGCCCTTGTTCCGCGTCATGAAAAGCCGCCATGGGGTCCGACAAACAGACCGTCGCCATCATTGTCGCCGCCGGACGCGGGGTACGCGCCGGCGCCGGCGGGCCGAAGCAGTACAGAGAGCTTTGCGGCGAAAGCGTCCTTGCGAGAACGGCGCGGGCGTTTCTCAACCACCCGGCGATCGACGCCGTCCGCGTCATCGTTCACGCCGACGACGCCGACCTATACGGTGACGCGATGGGGCCGCTCGCCAGCCATCCCAAATGCCGAGAGCCGGTAGCCGGGGGTAAGGAGCGACAGGACTCCGTCCGTCTCGGCCTTGAGAGCCTTGTTGACGCGCCGCCCGGCCTCGTCCTCATCCATGACGCCGCACGTCCTTTTATCGACGCGCCGACGATCACAAGGGTGATCGATGCGGCGCGAAAGGCTGGCGGCGCCATCGCCGCACTGCCGGTCTTCGACACGCTGAAGAAATCCAATGGCGCCGACGCGCCCATGATTGACGACACAATACCGCGCGAGCGGCTGTGGCGAGCGCAAACGCCGCAAGGCTTCCAGTTTGACGCAATCCTCGCCGCCCATCGCGCCGCATCGGGCGAAGCGCTGACAGACGACGCAGCGGTCGCCGAACGCGCAGGGATCAAGGTTGCTCTCGTCCCCGGCTCGCCGGACAACATGAAGATCACGCAAGCGGAGGATTTCGGCATGGCTGAGGTCCTCCTTGGCAGGAAGAACGCGATGATGGAGTTTCGCTCAGGGCACGGGTTCGACGTGCACGAGTTTGAAGAGGGCGACGCCGTCATCCTCTGCGGCGTCGCCATCCCGCACGGGAAGAAACTCAAAGGACATTCCGACGCCGACGCCGGCATGCATGCGCTGACGGACGCAATCCTCGGCGCGATCGGCGAAGGGGACATCGGCGATCATTTCCCGCCATCGGACATGAAATGGAAGGGCGCGCCGTCGCGTCTGTTTCTTGAGAAGGCGCGCGACCTTGTCGTCGCAAAGGGCGGCGCGATCACGCATTGCGACGTGACCCTCATTTGCGAAGCGCCAAGGATCGGCCCCCATCGCACGGCGATGCGCGCGGCGCTCGCCGCCATCCTCGATGTTTCGATCGATCGAGTGTCAGTGAAAGCGACTACGACCGAGCAGCTCGGCTTCACCGGCCGTCGCGAGGGGATTGCGGCGCTGGCGACCGCGACTGTCCGGCTTCCGGCTGACTGATAATGAAGGAACTCCTTCGCGCCAATGATCCGGCGCTCCTCTCCTTTGTCGAAGCTTTGCTGAAGGAAGCCGGCGTCGCCTATTTTGTCGCGGACGCTCATATGAGCGTCGCTGAAGGATCGATCAGCGCCTTTCAGCGGCGCGTGCTTGTCGATGAGAACGATGAAGCGACGGCGCGCCAGCTGCTGACCGACGCCGACCTTGCCGGCGAACTGAGGACGAGGAAATGACAGGCTCCCATCGCATCCCGGTCTTAGCGCAGCGGCTCGTCGACCGAGCCGCCGCCAGGGGATTGATGGTCGCGGCCGCCGAATCTTGCACGGGCGGCATGCTTGCGGGCGCGATCACCGACATCCCAGGCGCCTCGGCTGTGTTCGAACGCGGCTTTGTCACCTATTCCAATGCGGCAAAGAGCGAAATGCTTGGCGTCCGAACGGATCTGATCCACCAATTTGGGGCCGTCAGCCAGCCGGTCGCAAAAGCGATGGCGAAGGGCGCACTCGCCCGTTCGCCCGCTGACCTCGCCATTTCGATCACCGGCGTTGCGGGACCAAGCGGCGGCAGCGAAGTAAAACCGGTCGGCCTTGTGTGGTTCGCGCTGGCGAAGCGCCATGGTGAAATCAGGACGGAACGACGCGTCTTTGCCGGAGGCGACCGGAATTTCGTCCGCCTCCGCGCAACCCAAACGGCGCTTCAACTCCTGCTGAGCGGCGTTTGAGCGGCGATATTGTCAGCCGTAGATCGCTTTCGCCCGATCGATGAAAGCGTCCGCCATTTTCAGGAAGACGCGCTCGAAGACGGCGTGAGCGGTTTTTTGCAGGATCAAGTTGCGGAGCTCAAAATCGATCGAGAAATCGACAGTGGAGCCCCCCGTCGGCAAATCTTCGAAAGCCCATGCGTTTCTTAACGAGCGAAACGGGCCGTCCACATAGTCAACGTCGATTTGCCGGCTCGTCCGATCCAGTCTCACGACGCTTCGGAATTTTTCGCGGAACACGCCATAGGCGACGACCATGTCGGCGGTGGTGAAATCAATCGACCCCTCTTCGCGACGCGCGACGACACGCAACGCGACGCACCAGGGAAGAAAATCCGGATAGCGCTCAATGTCGGCGACCAGCCCGCACATCTGGTCGGCCGTATACGGAACCTGCGTCCTTGTGCGCCGGGCGGTCACGCCGCTTCGGCGCTTTTCGCCGATCGCGCGTAGCCGTCGAAAAGATCGAGCATGCGTTCCCGCCATGCGATGACGGCTTCAGGCGCCTTGTAAAAATCCGTCGTCGTCACTGCGCGCTGCCACATGAACGGGCCCATCGCGACATAATCGCAGAGATTGGGCGCTGCTCCCCCAAGATACCGGCTTCCGGAAAGCGGCGCGGCGAGCACGCCTAGCGCTGCTTCCACCCTTTCAGCGACGCCGGGCGTCGCGGCGAATTCCTCGATCGTCCGGCCGAACCGCGCTTCGCGGCTCTTGCGAAAATATTCCTGATCTTCCGCGCGGGCCAGTTTCAGGATCCGCGGCGTCAAATACGGGCTGATCGCCGGATAAAATGAGGCGGAAAGCCACGCTGCCAAAAATTCCGCGGCTGCGCGCTCGGCTTTCGTGGCGAGGAGGGGGTTTTGCGGATATTTCCGGTCGAGCCACTGGGTGATGACAGGGCTGTCCTTGATCATCTCGCCATTGTCTACCAGCACCGGAACTTTGCCGTAGTCAGGGTCCGGATATTTCGACTTGTCTGCGAACGGAACGGTCTTCAATTCAAACGGCAGCCCCTTGTGGAGAAGGGCGAATTTGACGGTCCAGCAATAGGCGCTCGGCCGCAATTCCTCATCGCCAAGAGCAAGATCGTAGAGGATGCGCGTCATCTCAGCCTCGGGCCCGACGCGCCGCCTGCAGGCGTGCGAAGTCTTCACCGGCATGGTGGGACGAGCGTGTCAACGGGCTCGACGCGACCATCAGGAATCCCTTGGCGCGGGCGATCGTCTCATAGGAGCTGAATTCTTCTGGCGTCACAAATCGATCAATCGCGGCGTGCTTGCGCGTCGGCTGTAGATATTGACCAATGGTGATGAAGTCGACGCCCGCCGTGCGCATATCGTCCATCACCTGCATCACTTCCTCCCGCGTCTCCCCGAGCCCGACCATGATGCCGGATTTCGTGAACATGGTCGGATCGCGATCCTTCACTTTTTCCAGCAGGCGCAGCGAATGGAAATAGCGCGCGCCCGGCCGGATCGAGAGATAGAGGCGCGGGACGGTTTCAAGGTTATGATTGAAAACGTCCGGCTTAGAATCGATGACGATCTCGGCTGCGCCGTCCTTTCGTAAAAAGTCGGGAGTCAAAATCTCGATGGTGGTGGCGGAATTTTTCAGGCGGATCGCCCGAACTGCCCTGGCGAAATGATCGGCGCCGCCGTCAACGAGGTCGTCGCGATCAACCGATGTGATGACGACGTGGGAAAGACCCATTTCGGAGACCGCGATCGCGACATTGTCGGGCTCAGCCGGATCGAGCGGCGCCGGCAGGCCGGTCTTCACATTGCAAAAGGCGCAGGCTCTGGTGCAGGTGTCGCCCATGATCATCATCGTCGCGTGTTTTTGCGACCAGCACTCCCCGATATTCGGACAGGCCGCCTCTTCGCAGACAGTGTGAAGATTCTTGGAGCGGACGATGTCGCGCGTCACCGCATAGCCGGCGCCTGTCGGCGCTTTCACGCGGATCCAGTCCGGTTTGCGCAGCAGCGGCGTTTCCGGCCGGTTCTGCTTTTCCGGGTGCCGTGACCTGGTTTGATCGATCAAAGTCGCCATGGCGACCCTGTAGCAGCGCCGCCAAGTCTTTTGTAGGCCCCGCCCCAAAAGCAATGCGGGCGCCCAGGGGGCGCCCGCATCTGGATCCGATCGGCGGTTGCTTTTATAGCATGCGCTCGACGGACTCGACGACTTCATCGAACGGGCGATGTATGATCGCGCCGTCCATCGGCTCCCCAAGGGATGTGTTGATGGCCTCCCAGGCGTCGACGGAACGAATGCGCAGCGGATCATTGTGGGCGGTCGCGAGCTTTGAGGCTTCCGTCGAGAACTTGACGATGTCGCGGCTCACCGGCAGGCGCAACCACCGCCAGACGCGACGATCGAGCTCTCCATTGATGAAAAGATTCCAGCGCTCATCGACCTCGGATTTGTCAATCGAGAAGAAAAGCGTCTTGAAATCGCCGGCGTCGACGAAGACGAGCACGCCGTTGTCGTGCTCGAAGTACCGCGGCGCGCGCGCAAGGCTCAAGAAGGACAATTCGCCAAAGCCGCATTTCAAGTCGGCGACCGCCCGTCTCTTCTCAACCGTCCGCGCCTCGAATTCATCAACGAGTTTCGGCCACGCCTCTCGCCCTACAAGGTAGAGCCCCCCAAGACCAACGATCAAATAACTCGCTGCGACTTGAAACAAGTGGTTGAGCCCGCCCGCATGGTAAACGAACGCCATCACCATCGGCGCGGTGAAGGCGAATGTCGCCGCCAGCGGTCGCTTGAACCCGATCAGGTCCTCGCGTGCGAAGTCCATGATATTGTCAACAAACTGCGCCGACCGCTTCAGGCGGATTTCCACCGGCGCAGGGATGGCGACGCGGTCTGTATTCAACATGGGGAGACGACTCCTCTTTAAGGACGCACCTTTTCACGGAGGAGAATCGCGGAAATCTGTTGCGGGGCAGTTTCAACCGGCGATGCAATTAATGTTGAGTTTATCGACAATGCGCTCAACTCGGCGCACGAGAAAGTCAGCAATTTTCAGGAACTTGAATCTCAGGCGGCGTCGCTCCAGCGCAAGATTGCGACGCCGACTTCATGTTCCTTTTGCCATGCTTTGCGGACAATGCCGATAAAGCGAAGGGTCGGAATAGACAACGCGAATTCGTCCGGACATTCGTCGGAATTGTGAAATTCCAGGCGAAGGCCTGAAAAGCTTTGGTCGACGACCCGACAACTCGTTTCTCGACCAATTTCGAACACCGCCGAACCGACGCGAAAGGCCGGCTCCCGCTTGCTCTGCCGACAATCATCGCGCATCGCAGCGGCGCCGTCGGACCGCCGCGATTTTTCGACCGTTCTCAACCGTTCGACGAGGCGTTCGCGCAGCGCGGCTTCGACAGCAGGATCAATCGCTTCTTCCGATTTCTTTCGTCCAATCTTGAACCCCAGGATCGCCATCGCCGCCGCTCCGCACTCTCTGGCGTCGCCTCGCGCCGCCATTTCGCCTCTTGCGGGAATTTCATGCAATCCTTGCGCCAGCAAGGCGAAGCAGCCTGGTGCGCCATATCGGGACCGGCGCCGGAGCGCTAATTTGAGAAGAGATTAATCAAGTTCGAAACGGTCTTTGTAATCGACCTTCAGCGCCGGGTCCTGTTCTTCCTTGAGAAGCAGACAATTGCCGACGACAAGCACTTCAATCTCTGTGCCCATCAGGCACCTGAATGCGTCCTCGGGCGTGCAGACGATCGGCTCGCCGCGAACGTTGAAACTGGTGTTGACCACCACCGGGCAACCCGTTCGTTGCTTGAATGCGTCAATTAGAGCCCAATAGCGCGGATTGGTTTCCTTGTGCACGGTCTGGACGCGCGCGGAATAGTCGACATGCGTGACCGCGGGGATCTCCGAACGGACAATATTGAGCTTGTCGATGCCGAATAGCGCTTCTTCGCTTGCGGACATCTTGCGGATGCGTTCGCCCTTAACGCCGGCGACCAGCAGCATATAGGGGCTGTCGCCGTCGAGGTCGAACCAATCAGATACGTCTTCGCGCAGGACGGAAGGCGCGAACGGCCGGAAGCTCTCGCGATATTTGACCTTAAGGTTCAAAAGCTTCTGCATGGCGGGCGAACGCGGGTCGCCGAGGATCGACCGCGCTCCTAGCGCCCGCGGACCAAACTCCATGCGACCCTGCATCCAGCCAACCGCCTTGCCGTCAGCGAGCGCTTGCGCCGTTTCCGAAATGATTGCGCGATCATCAAACGTCGTGAACCGAGCGCCGGCGGCTCTCAGGCGCTTTTCGATATCAGCCTGTTCATACGCTGGCCCGAGATAGGCGCCGCGCATGCGGTCCTGATGATTGCTCAGCGGGGCGCGCGGCTTGTCATGGAACTGGTGCCATGCGGCGAGCGCCGCGCCGAGCGCGCCGCCAGCGTCGCCGGCCGCGGGTTGAATCCAGATATTGTCGAAAACGCCTTCCTTCAGAAGCTTGCCGTTGGCGACGCAATTGAGCGCAACGCCGCCGGCAAGACAGAGATTTTTCTCGCCCGTCGTGCGTCCGGCTTCACGCGCAAGACCCATCACTGCAAGTTCAGTCACCGCCTGGATCGACGCGGCGATGTCCATTTCGCGCTGCGTCAGTTTTTGTTCCGGTTTGCGCGGCGGGCCGCCGAAGAGCTTATCGAACTCGCTCCCCGTCATCGTCAGCCCGGTGCAATAGTCGAAGAACTTCTGATTGAGCCAGAACGAGCCGTCCTCACGAAGATCGATCAAATTGTCGAGGATCAACTGCGCGTATTTCGGCTCGCCGTAAGGCGCAAGGCCCATCAGCTTGTACTCGCCCGAATTCACTTTGAAGCCGGTGTAGTAAGTGAACGCCGAATAGAGAAGGCCGATCGAATGCGGGAAATGAATCTCGCGTTCGATCTCGAGACGATTGCCCTGCCCTCTTCCGATCGAGGTTGTGCACCATTCGCCGACGCCGTCCATCGTGAGAACAGCCGCGCTGTCGAACGGCGACGCGAAATACGCGCTCGCCGCATGCGACTGATGGTGCTCGGTGAATAGCATCGAGCCGTTCCAGGCGTCGCCGCCCTTTTGATTGGTCAGGGATTTCTTTAGCCCGGATTTCTGGAACAGTTTTTCCTTGATCCAGACGGGTATCGCCATCTGAAACGATCGAAAACCCTGCGGCGCCGTTGCGAGATAGGTCTCT
This sequence comes from uncultured Alphaproteobacteria bacterium, assembly GCA_902826095.1. Classification (GTDB taxonomy): domain Bacteria; phylum Pseudomonadota; class Alphaproteobacteria; order Caulobacterales; family Parvularculaceae; genus Amphiplicatus. Next base: position 40,604 of record CADEDN010000021.1, read on the forward strand.
AGAAGCCGTTCGAACTTGATCAGCGGTTTTTCAAAGAATGCGACATGGTCGACGCCGTCGAGACCGCAGCCCGCCTCTTCAAGGCAATAGGCGACCGCATTCTTCGGAAATCGCGGGTCGTGCTTGACTCGCGAAAACCGCTCTTCCTGCGCCGCCGCCACGATTTCGCCGTCGGCGACGATCGCCGCGGCGCTATCGTGATAGAAGGCTGAAATCCCCAATATTCGCATCAACGGCGCCGTCCTAGAACAGCGAATAGATGAACGGCGCGATCGGCGACCCTTGCGTCAAAAGGATCAACCCGCCGAAGATTGTCAGCATCAGCAGAACCGGCAGCAGCCAGAACTTCTTCCGCGCTTTCATGAAATTCCAAAGCTCAACGATGAAGTCCATTTCACACTCCTTCGAATTCTCAAAACTGGTTTGGCATGGTCTTGGGATCGGGGCCTGGCGGCTCACGAACGACCCAATAGCTTTCCTCTGGCGATCTTTTGTTCCGGCGCAGCGGATCATGCCCGCGAGCCCTCATCACAAGCCCAATTGGGATGAAAGTGATCAGGTAAAGAAGCCCCATGATGATCGGCGTCATGATCATCCCGAGGAGTAGACCAAACTTCATCCAGAGCCTGTTCGGCGTCGTGAGAATCGCCGGCCAGATGATTCCAAGCAAGACAAGCGGCGCGCCGACGAGAGTGAAAATCCGCACCAGCCAGCCTGAGTGCCCGCCGACAAAGTAGCTGAGCCCGGCGATCGCCAGCATGATGCCGCCGACAATCAGGCCGAACGAACGATTGGAAGGGCCGGCGATTTCCTCCGCGGTCGAGGCCGCCTCGTGAGGGGCCAGAATTTTTTTTCCCGCGCTCATTTCACGATACCAAGCGACTTTGCATGCGCAACCGCGAATTCCGCGACGTATTGCGCGCCTTTTTCACTGAAATGACCGTCAGGCGCGTAAAAGGATCGAGGATCGCCTGAACGCTCCATATTCGGCGCAAGACTGATGAATTTAACCTCGGCGCGTTTGGCGGCGTCAGCGACGAATTTTTCGCTGTCGGCAAAGGCGAATGTGTTGGGCAACGCGCCGCGAAACCGCTCGGCGCGCGGTACGTAAAGAATGACCAGATCCCCGCCCCAGGACTTTGTGAGGTCGCGCATCCGTTCGATGACTGTTTCAAACTCCGGGATCGGCTTTGGTTGCGCCGGGTAATGGAGACCAAGGACGGCCCAGGTTTGAGTGAGTGCGAAGAAATTCCTTAAAACGCGCACTTCATAGGTTTTCGATGCGGTTCCCTCCCGCGCCCAAAAGTCAGCGACGGCTTTCCTCGCGGCGTCAATTTTTTCGGGGTGGAGCGCCGGCGACCCGAACGGCGCCTTCGGCAGCAGACTCTCGCGGAGCCACGGAGACGTCAGCTCGCTTTCGAGATTTTCCCAATCATTGCCGGCATAGTAGATCAATACCGTCAATTTCGGCTGCAGCTGCGGTCCATACCTGCCGAGCGTCGCAAGCTCCATCAACGGACCGTTCCCGCGAAGACCGAGCGACGCCGTTTTCGGAAGAGATTTGCGCGCTAGCGAGGCGACGTCTTCGCCGGATTTCTGGCACATCCCTTCAACGAAGGAGTCGCCGACGACGATTAGATCGAGCGGCCCGGCATCGTAGATAGAATTCGGATTGTTGAATCCGTATCTGTCGGCCTTATAAACGACGGCGCCGGCATCGGGTCGGACGCAAAGAAGAACATCTTCATTTGGGATGCCGCCGAGAAACGAATTCGCAAGCGAAGCCCCGCTTTCGCCGATCGCGAGATTCAATTGGCGCGCGGTGGCGCCGGGCGGCAGGGCGTTGCGCACATGCAGCGCGCTGATCCTCGGATCAACGGTCGACTCCGACGTCGCAATCACTTTTTTCAAGAGCTGGTAGTTAGCGACAGCCTCATGCAGGAAGAGCGCCCCGAGGATCGCGCAAACATAAATGCCGGTCATCAACGCCGTGGAAGGTTTCGCCTTGAAGGCCGCCCATACGAGAAAGGCGGCGAAAGCAAGCGGAACCAGAACGTATCGGATGAATAGCGGAGCGGCGCTGCCAAATTCGGCGAAGTTCAACACCGCGTAACCGGCCGTGAGCGCAAAATAAGCTCCGGGCAGCAGGCATAGAATGGCGGCGACGCGCCGGCCGGCGCCCGCGGACTCATTTTCTACTGGATGTGATCCAGCCACCCGATGGTCCCCCGCACTCTCCCAACAAGTCCACCCTACCGGCTTGAATATTTTATGCAAACCTTTGAATCATCATCGTGATCAATCGCCGCATCCGATTTTGGCGTAGCCTGCTCGGTAATGCGACAATCGCGTGTGGACTTGATCGCGCGGCTGTCTGAATTCGATTTTACCTTGCGCGATAATCTGCTAAGGGGCGCCAATTCGCCAAATGGGAGAACAGGATGCGCGTCGGGGTTCCAAAGGAAATCAAGAACAATGAATTCCGCGTCGGCATGACGCCTGGCGCCGTTCGCGAATATGTCGCGCACGGTCATAAGGTCATGGTCCAGACGAATGCCGGCGCCGGCATCAAGGCGAGCGACGCCGATTACAAGACCGCCGGCGCGACAATCGCCTCTGACGCGAAAACCATCTTCGCCGAAAACGATATGATTGTGAAAGTGAAGGAGCCGCAGCCTTCTGAGTATGTGCAGCTGCGCGAAGGACAGATCCTTTACACCTATCTCCACCTCGCGCCGGATCCGGAGCAAACTAAAGGACTCCTAAAAGCGGGCGTCACCGGTGTCGCCTATGAAACCGTCACTGATGATCATGGCGGTCTGCCGCTCCTCGCGCCGATGAGCGAGGTCGCCGGCCGTCTCGCCATTCAGGCGGCCGCTTACGCGTTGACAGCGCCGCAGGGCGGACGCGGGCTCTTGATGGGCGGGGTTCCCGGCGTGCTGCCGGCGAAAGTTCTGGTGATCGGCGGCGGCGTCGTCGGCACGCATGCAGCGAAAATGGCGATCGGGCTTGGCGCGGAAGTGACGATCCTTGACCGCAATCTCCGCCGTCTCGCCTATCTCGATGACATTTTTGGCGGTCGCGTGAAGACGCGCTATTCGACTTTCGAAGCGCTGGCGGAAGAAACCGATAAGGCCGATGTCGTGGTCGGCGCCGTCCTCATCCCGGGCGCCTCGGCCCCGAAACTTGTCACCCGGCAAATGCTGAAAGGCATGAAGCAAGGCGCGGTGCTGGTTGACGTTTCGATCGATCAGGGCGGCTGTTTTGAAACGTCGAAAGCGACGACCCATGCTGAGCCGACCTACTCGGTTGACGGCGTCGTCCACTATTGCGTCGCGAACATGCCAGGCGCGGTGCCGTTGACGTCGTCCCATGCCCTCAATAACGCCACCCTCGCCTACGGCCTCCAACTAGCCGACCAGGGGCTCGAAGCTCTGAGAAAAAACAAGCACTTAAGGAATGGTCTCAACGTTCATCGCGGCATGGTCACGCACCATGCCGTCGCAGAAGCGCTCGGGCTTGCTTTCAAGGACCCGGTCGAAGCCTTGAAATAGCCGCTTCGACGCCTCAATTCACATTCGGTTGAAATGGCCCGATTTTCGGGCGGTTCGTCGCATAATCCCTTGATTTGTGCAACGCACCGGCCGAGCGTTAGGTTAGGGAGAAACCATAATGCGCCATTATCTTATAGCGATTGCGCTGGCTGCGGCGTTGTCCATCGGCGCCGCACAGGCCGCCCCGGGATTTGGAGCGTCATCACACCGCCTTGGCGCTTCCGCTAGCGAGCCTTCCAAAAAGGAGAGCCGCGCGCTCTCGACCTTTGAGGCGTTTCTGGCGATTTTCGGGCTTGACCTTGCCGCCTCGGTCGAACCGGTCGCGGGCGAAACGATGACTGCGCGCAACAGCAAGACCAAAGAATGCCAGCAGGCGAAGAAGACTGATGTCGCCAAGGCTGAAACGAGAGAGGGCGCGGAAGGCGCGTCAACAAAAGGCAAGTCGAGAACCGGCGAGCCGGTATATCTCGCCTTCTGAGCGCCGCCGACTTTACGAATTCAAAGCCCGCCGTCAGTCCGACGGCGGGTTTTTAGATTCTGGCGTCGCGCCGCCGTCTGACGCAGTCAGCCCGCGCTTGCGCGCGTCTTCGAGATATCTTCCGCTCCGCAGACGGAATATCACCAGCGATAATCCGGACAATGCGAACAGCAAGCCGGTGAGCGCAAATGTCCGAATGAGCGGATTGTTGAAATTCTCCCGTTCGCGATAATCCATGATGTGCAGCATCCAGAAGAAATCATAAAACCGCCAGACGCGGTTGCGCCGCGCGACGACTTCGCCCGTTTCAGTCGAAATATAGAGACGCGTCTGGTCCTTGTCTGAGAATTGCGCCCGCCAGACCGGCGTCTTGCGGCCATATTCCTGCGGCGCTTCCGTCAGGATGGAGATATTCTCAATTTCTCCTTCCCCCGCAAAATCAGCTTCCGCGACCCGCCGCGCATCAGTCTCGCCGATCGGCGACAGCATTTCGCCGGTGTCGGCGTCAAACATCCTGACGCCGGAAGCGCCTTCGACGATATAGACGGCGCGACCAAACCACTTCCTGAGCGTCAGCTTTTGGGCGCCGTCGACTTCGGCGATGACGCCGGCCGGCGGAAAATAGTTTTCGACGTTCAATTCGATCGGCGCTGCGATGGACGTTGCCGTCTCGCCGCGGACATGCTCGATCGGCAGCAGGCTCATGACGACGCCGCTCGTCATCCAGATGACGATTTGCGCGGCGAGGATGAGGCCGAGCCATCGGTGCAGCGCCTGAATGAACCGCCTCAAGCGCATTTTTGACCTAGCGCGCGCCGAGCGCGCCGGCCGCATCGGGCGACGATAGAATTTGCTCGAAAGCGGTCCACGGCTCGGCTCCTTTCGCCGTTTCGCGCTCGATATGCGCGGCGACAAGATCCCGGCCGAAATTGTAGTTGATGACATAGGCCCGATACGCGTCGATGAAATCGAGCCGCTGCCGGGCGCGTTCCGGCGTCGCCAATTCGTATTTCTCCATCAGCGCTATGGCGGCGGCGCGATCGATCCGGCCGTCGAGATAGTCGCGCGCGATATAATTGGCGGCATGAGACAATTTGCGCTTTAGCGCGTTCAGCGCCTGAAGTTTTGCGGCGCCTGCCGGATCAAGGCCGGCGAGCGGGAACAGGACCTCGCGCTCGAAATCGAGTTTTTCCCGATCCGCGAATGCAAGCTCGACGCCATAATTCGCGGATCCTTCCCCGATCAACGCCTGCGGGCTGAACAGCGGCAGGATGGAGAATTCGATCCAACCATTCCGGCGCCGAAGGTCGCGATCGACGAAAAGATTCCAGACATGATGGCCGGGATAACCCTCGTGGCAGCCGAGATCGACCGCGCGATCGATGTTGATCGGCAGGTCCGTGTTGATTTCGATGACGCTTTCATATCCGCCCTGGTACCAATTATAACCGCTCCAGGGCTTGTCCTTTACAAAGCGCAAGCTGAATTTCTCGCCTTCCGGCAATTCATAATGGGCGAGCGTTCGCTGGCGGCATTCAGCGATTGCGGCGTCGAAAACGGCCTGAAGTTTTTCCGCCGGAATATTGAACCGGTTTCTGAAAGCATTGACGCGTTCGGTGAGCGGCCCGTCGCCCGGCAGCAAGGCGTCGATGTCGGCGAGCGCTTGATCGAACGCCGCCGGGTCCTGGACGGGCGGCGCCATGCCGTAGATGAGGGCGGCTTCCTCGTCGAATGTGAAGCGCTCGCCCTTCGCCAGGCGGATGCGGGTCAGGGCGGCGGTTGCAAGACTCTTGAGGCCGGCCTCGCGCGCATCGACGCCGTCGCGCGCCAGAACGCCAAGCGCTTCCAGAATGTCGAGCGCTTCCTGCTCAAGCGCGTCGAGCGGCTTCTTTTCCGTTTTCGCCGCCTCGGCCCATTCGGGCGGGCCGCTATAGGCGTCGACATAGTTGGCGTCGTGCTGGCCAAGCGCAAGGCCGAGTTTCACAAACCGCTCGGCGAGATCGTCGACGCCGATGACGGAGATCGCCGCTTCAGGCGGCGCAGACTTGTCGGGAGCCTTGTCGTCAGTATTCGGACCGTCGCCGCAGGATGCAATGAGCGCCAGCGCCAGAGCGGCGACGATCCGTTTCATGATGCGGCCTGTTACGCGCGCGCGCCGGAGAAGGTCGACGTGCCGAACGCGCCAAGCTTCACATTGCCGCTAAGCGCGTCGCCGGCGACCTTGCCGTCGAATTCGAGCGTGATTGGCATCGGCGACGTCACCTTCGCCGACCATTTGACGGCGTCGCCGTCGACCGAACCGTTTTCGATCGCGACGGCTCCCATATTGCCGGACATCGTGCCCGAAAGCGCCGCGCCTTCGGCTTTGAGTTCGAGCACGCCGGACTGTTCGCCCATCGGCGTTTTGATCTTCAAATTCCACTTGCCGTTGACGGCCATGGGTCTTCTCCTCTCACGGGCGCGGGATCCGCGCGGTTGAAAAATCGCCGCGACAATACAGGCAAAAGGGGTCGGCGCAAGGCGTCGGCGCAGCGGCGACTATTTGACTTCGGCCGCAAGGCGGAAGCCCATATATTGCGCGCTTGAATTCGCGGCGATCCGGCTCCGATTGGCGATGCGCATATCTGTCGGCGAGCTTGTCCAGGCGCCGCCGCGGATAACCCGCAGTCCGCAGTCGCCGTCGGTCACCGCAGTTCCGTCAGTCGGCGCCTTGGTGAAATTATTGACATAGCAGTCGGCGACCCATTCGCGCGCATTGCCGATAACATCATGGAGGCCGAAGGCGTTCGCGTCCGCCGATCCGACCGCACGCGCCTGACGCGTCGACACATGAGATGCGTCATATCGATCGCCCCACCAATAAGCGCCGGCGGAGCCGGCGCGCGCCGCATATTCCCATTCGGCTTCGGTCGGCAGGCGATATTTGCGGCCAGTCTTCCTCGTCAGCCAATTGGCGTAGCCGTCCGCATCGCGCCAGGAAACGCTGAGAACCGGCTCCTTGCCGTCGGCGTCCGCGCGCCTGGCCTTGCAGACGCCGTCGGCGACGCAGGCCGCCCACTCGGCGTTCGTCACTTCGTAGACGCCGATCGCGAATGTTGGAACATTCACCATGCGTTGCGGACCTTCATAGGCGTTGCGTCCCGGTTCGCTGTCGGGCGATCCCATGACGAACGATCCCGCCGGAAGCGTCGCCATCAACGGACATGACTCGCAGTCGCGAAACGTCTTGCCGGATGCGGCGGCGGCGGCGCTGCGGCTGGCGCGCTTCGCGGCGGCGGCGTCCGGGCGCGCCGGGCTCGCGGCCCCGCCCCCCTCCCCCCCCCCGACACACGGGGCGGCGTCTGTAGCCCAGGCCGCCCCCGCCCATAGTCCGCGGGCCGCCCC
>CADEDN010000021.1:48029-51193 GCA_902826095.1 uncultured Alphaproteobacteria bacterium
CGTCGGCGCGGCCTCGCCCTCTTCCGCCGAAAGATCAAGCGGGGCGCCTTCAATGTCGATCGCCGCCACTTCATCTGTAGGCGGAGCATCCTGGGCGCCGAACGCGTCGACAAAATCCGAGCCCGGCTCGGTCGAAGGCGGCTCGCCGTCAGCCGTCGGCGCGACGTCGGCGATTTCGACGGCGGCGGGCGCCGGTTCGGCGGCGACCGGCTTCTCCCCGCTCCGCATGATCATGAACGCGACAGCGCCGAGCGCGGCGACGCCGGCGGCGATCCCGCCGACCAGCAGAAGGCCGCCGCCCGATTTTTTCGCCGCCGCGGCCGGCGGCGCGGCGGCGCGCGGCGCTGCTCGCTGGGCTTGCGCCGGCGCGGGCGCCGGGCGCGGCGGCGACGCTTGCGCTGTCGCCGGTTTTTGCGGCGGCGGCGTCGCCGCTTTGGCGAGCGCGGCGAGGCGATTATGCGCGAGCGCGGCGAAATGCCCGTTCGGGTACCGTTTCAGATAGGCTTCGAAATCCGAGCGGTCCGTTCCGTCCTTGATCGAATTCCAGAATGTCGTCTCGATCGAGACTTCGTGTCCCGCATGCGGCGTCTGCGCCGGATGCGCGGCCGGCGCCGCGGCGGCGTGCTGGACAGGCGCGGCGGCCGGCTGCGGCTTGGCGCCGCGCTTGGAGATCGCCATGCGGACGTCCTGCATGAACGTTCGCCAATTCGGATCGTTGCGATCGCCGCGCCACTTGGTGAGATCGGCGGTCTGAACGAGTTCGAACCGGACGGGACGGTCGCACTCTTCAATCAGGGCGGGCACAAGGGTCGAACTGCGCTCGCCGACGGTCGCTTCAGCGCGCACCCATTTCGAGGCGGCGGACCGTTTCGACCACAAGACAACGACGGCGCCGGCGGACCGCAGATTGCCTTCCGTCACTTCCTCATAATATTCGCCGGCCCGCAGCGCCGCGTCCCACCAGACCGAGAAGCCTTCCGCTTCAAGGCCATGGGCGACAAGCCGCGCGGTTTCGCGGTCCTCGCGATTGTAGGAAATGAAGACGTCAGGCACTGGCCCCTCCCTCGCGCGGCCTTCCTACTCCAAGTGACGGGGATTTAATAGTAAGGCGAAGCAGCCGATGAGCGGATCGGCGCTGGCGCCAAAGGGGCACGGGATGGCGTATTCCTTCAACCACGATTTGCTGCTCGGCGAGAGCGATCTCGCTGCAGCGAAGGCGGATTTTCCCAATATCGCCTTCGCGCTCCACAATCCCGCGTTGAATTCGCTTTTCGGCCCGATCGACGCGCGCGCCAACGCCGCCAAGCGAAAGAGCCGGCAATGGGGCGTCGTCGCCGTCTTCCTCGCGACTCTCGCGCTGATGCTCGCCGCCGCCGAGGTTCTTTATCACGGCGCGGACAAGACCATGGTCCGCCTGCTCGCCGCCATCGGCGCCGTCGCCGGGATCGCCAGCGTCTTCATCGGCGTTTTCGGCGTCATGTTCCGGGCTCGGAAAATGCGCTGGCTCGCCGACCGCCTGTCGACCGAACGCATGCGGCAGTTCCATTTCCAGCATTTCATCGAATTCGGCGGCGAGATCGTCAAAGGCGCGTCGGACGGCGCGGCGGCGAAAGCCTATCTTGAAAGGCGCGACGCCGATTTCGCGCGCTTCAAGCGTGATTTTCTCGACCATGTCGACGAAAAACTCCACCACCTCGTCGAAGCGGAGGACCCCGGCGACGGCCTCGTCTTTCCGGAAATCCCGGACAACATCCCGAAGGATGCGCCGCACCTCGCCGAATATTTCCGCGCCTACACAGTGCTGCGGTTCAACCGCCAGATCGCCTATTGCGATTTGATGCTGCGCGAGAAGAATGCGTTCTGGAAATACGCGCCGGTGCGGCAGGCGAAGATCATCGGCGCCGTCGCGATGGTCTGCGTCTTTGCAATTCTCGTCCTGCACGGGCTGGTCTTCGTCGGCGCGCTCGCCAATGTCGGCTGGATGAAGGGGCCGGTGATCCATGTAGGCGCCATCTGGGCCGCGATCGTCGCGCTGTCGGCGCGAACGATCGAGGAAGGCTTCCAGCCCGAAACCGAGGTCGAGCGCCTCCGCCAGTACCGTCTGTCGCTGAAGCGCATCCATCATCGCTTCACCACCGTGACCGACGTCGACGACAAGATCCGCGCGATGATGGACCTTGAAAAGCTCGCCTTCGAGGAGATGATCTTGTTCCTGCGCGGCAATTACGAAGCGCAATATGTGATGTGAGGCCCGGCGGCGCCCGATGCGACCCTGCGCGTCAGCTTTCCGGCGACTTCTCGGCGGGCGGATCGATGTTGATTCCCCTGTCGCCGGCGCGAAGGCGTTCGGCGAGCGCGAGCGCCCGATTGGAGCGGCCAAGGCGGCCTTCGACGAGCGCCTTGAGACTTTGTTCAAGATAGACGATCTGACGCGCATCGAACGCGTCATCATAAGCCTTCTTGTATCGCTGATAGAGGCTCCAGCCCATGACGACGGCGCGCGGGCGTCCGTGGCGATGGACGACGACAGGGTCGTCGTCAGCGGCGTCAAGCACGGCGCCGAAGGTCTTGGCGGCGTCGCGGGCGGAAAAGGTGCGCATGGCAAAACTCCAAAAAAAGACGCGCGCCCGATGCAACCCGAAGCGGTCGGGCGGCGCATGATTGCGGGTGAAAATGCGGAATTGCCGGATAATCCCCGGGGCGGGCTTTGTACGAGACCAGCATTCACGCGGGTCGTCGCAGATTTGTCTGCATATTCCGCACTCGCCGTTCCGGAGAAACGCGCGTTCGCCCGGCGGCAGACTGTCGGCTGTCTTTGTTCCACGCACGCTCCTTTCCAAAAAATGGCGGCGAAACCACTGTAAAGCCCCCCGCAAGGTGTAGGATGGAATTTTGTTTGGTTTTGGAATCAATCAGTTAGGCGGGATTCGCGGGATTGGGGCGAAGGCGACGGCGCATTCGCGGCGAACGGGAAATTCGCAGACGCGGGATTCGATCTGTATACTGATTGACGCCGGAAAACCGTCGGATGAACCAATGCGCGGAAAAATAAACGGCGGGCCCTGGCCCGCCGTCCAAATAAAGTCAGGCAGAAGGACGCCCGCTCCGCCCCTAGAGCGTCACGCAAATAACGCGAATCAATTTGGTTTGCGGTGAAGGCGAAC
>CADEDN010000022.1 GCA_902826095.1 uncultured Alphaproteobacteria bacterium
CGGCCGCCCGGGATCCCGGATAATTCGCTTCGCGAATTTCCGGGATGACAGAGGGTGTCAGCTTTCACTTTCGTTTCTACCGTGTACGAACGAGCTACCCCTAATGTCATCCCGGACAATCGCAAAGCGATTGATCCGGGACCCCGTGATAGGGAGGGCCCCTCAGCCGCCCGGGATCCCGGATAATTCGCTTCGCGAATTTCCGGGAGGACAGGGGGTTGCGGGTCGCGTCGGGCGGCGAACGCGCGGCGCACAAAACAAGGGACTAAAGCGTCACCGTCTGCGCGCCGTCCCAATCGGCGGGCGCTTCTTTGTCGACCATCGACTGGATTCGCAATTCGTACAGATCGAACAGCGCAATCGTCGAGCCCGGCGACTGGCGCGCCTTGGCGAGACTGGCGCGCGCCGCGTTGAAATCTCCTTTGCGCCAGGCGGTGAGGAGCTGGCGGTGCGCGTCGTCAAGCGCGCGAAAGTTCTTGCTCGACTTGATGAACGGATTGCCGACCAGCGCGAAGATGCTGAACGGGCGATCTGATCCTGCTTCCTTCATGCGATCGAGTTCGAGGAATGCGAAATGGTGGTTGATTTTGCGGTGCACGGTCTCGTCGCAAATGATCGCGGGGCCGTAATAGGTCGCCTGACGGCTGAGGAACGCCGCGAGTTCGACTGTTTTGCCGATCGCCGAATAGCGGTTCTGGCGACCGTGCCCCATCGGCCCGACATGGCAATCGCCGGTGGCGATTCCGATCGCAAGATGAAGCTGCACGCCTTTAAGGCGCGGCGCGCTGTCGATTTCGGCGTTGATCTTGTCCATGCTCTCGATAAGGCGGAGCGAGGCCGAGCAGGCGTCGCGGATATGGTCGGCGTTTTCGAGCGGCGCGTTGAAATAGGCGAGGACGCGGCCGCCTTCCGCCTGATCGGCGGCGCCGCCCGCTTCGATGATCGCCTTTTTCAGGTGCACGCAGCCCATGGCGATGAGAGTCGTCACCTCGCCCGGCGCCTCAGCAAGTCGTTCGATGTCCTGATCAAGAAGCGACAATTCGCAGGCGAGCACCGTCAGCGGACGGAGCGTCCCCTCAAGCACCTCGGAGGATCCTTCTTCCCGCACCCTTTTCATGGTCGTTTCGGGAAGCGCGCCCTTGAACGAGCCGCGCACGCTGTCGTCTTTAAGGGCGCCGCCGAGGGTCCGACCGCCGGCGACCGTGAACGCCCCTAGAAACAGCGCAAGCGCCGGGGCAAGCGGATCAATGAGAAATTCGCCCGCCGCGAAAGCGCCGAGCGAGCCGGCGAAAACCAGCGCAGACGCGAGCGCGGCGACGCCGACCGCTTTCCAGAAGTCAAGTTTTTGCGACCACATGATCGCCGCGGCGCCGAGCAAAAGGACCGCGAGCGCCTCGACATTGCCGATCCAGCCCGGCCGGTTTGCAACGGCGCCGGCGGCGATCTGGCGCGCGATCATCGCCTGCGCTTCCGGCATTGAAAGCTCGCCGCGCGCCGTCTTCAGCGAAGGCCCGACGCTTGCGTCGAGGCCGACAATCACGACCTTGCCGGCGAGTTGGCCAAGCGACGACTTCTCGTCGATCAGCTTCCAGGCCGGCGTCGACGGCGTGTCGATCCGGCGCGGAAAATAAATGCGGATCGATGCGGCGTCAGAAACAGGGATGCCGACGCCGCCAAGGCGCAGTGATTTCGGCGACTGGCCGACGGAAGTGACGGCGGTCGCGTCCGCGGCCACCGAAATCGCCTTCGCGCCGAGGGCGAGGCGCGCGGCTTCAAGCGCTGAGAACGGCGCGACTTTGCCGCTGGCTGACCACATGAGCGTCGCAGAACGCACAACACCGTCCTTGTCGGCCGGCAGCGCAGCGACAGTCAACGGCGCCGCCGCCGCAAGATCGCCATTCACTGGAAATCGCAGACGCGCGGCGGGAAGACCGAAAAACTTCGATTCCGCGCCGGCGGCGATGATGCGCGAGCCCGCAGCATCGGCGCGTTCAAGCACAAGGCGCGAGGCGTCCCTTGAAACCGAACTTCCGTCGACGGCGATCGCGCCTTGCGTTTGCGCGAGCGCGCGCGCCAGCATCAGATCGGTGCTTGGCAACAAGGAAAGCTGCTGGGCGAGCCTTGGGTCGCGCGCGCCGGCGAGCCAGAAATCCCCGATCGTCTCGGGCGAAAGCGGATCCGGCCGATCGACGCCTTCGACATAGACGACGCCTTTCGCCCCCGCTTCGGCGCTCGCCGTCACGATCTCCGCGATCAGCGACCGCGGCCAGGGCCACGGCCCGATTTTCTCGATGCTTTCGCGATCGATCTCGACGACATGGAAGGGCGAGGCGGCGTCGATCCTGGCTGGAAACAGCCTTTGGTAAAGATCGAAGAGGTGGTCGCGCGGGCCGCCATGACGGGAGTCCGCATTGGCGAGCGTCATCACCGCGAGCGCCGCCATCACGCAAACCATTGCAAGCAGCGGGAGGGCGCCAAGCCAACGCAACCTGCCCCCGAACATCGACTTTGCCACCAATCCAGCTCCGAAACCCGACAGACCCCTTGGCGCGGCCCTAAATGTTAAGGACCGTTCACCATAATTCAGGATGAATTTATCATCCCGCGTTAGACAATAACAATGCAATCGGCACGCCGCTATCGGCCATGATCCGCGGCGTTAACCATGAAAGCGCGCCTGAATGCAGCCAGCCGCCTACACGGTCGACGTCAAGGACGGTCTCTTGCGGCTGGTCGCCACAGGCGACTGGTTGGCGCGCCACCTTGGCCCCCTCGACGCCGATCTCAGAAATCTTGAGGACGATTCCGTCGGCCGTGAGCTGATCATCGACATTTCGAACATCGGGCGGATCGATACGGCCGGGGCGATGGTGCTCGAACGGGTGTTGCAGTCCTGCGATCGGCGAACCGATCTTTCGAAGATCGTCGGCGCGACCGCCGCACACCAAAAGCTCCTCCAAGACGTCCGCCCGCATCTTGCGCCGTGCGAGGTCGAGCCGGCGCATCGCAACGCTTTCCTCATGATGACGAACCGTCTCGGGAAGGGCGTTCTTGAAGGGTACTATGTCGCGATTGAGATCCTCAATTTCATCGGCCTCACGCTGACGACCCTGCTGCGCGTGCTGCAAGACCCCAAGCGCCTGCGCGTCACGTCAATCGTCTATCACATGGAGGAGGCGGGCATCGACGCCATGCCGATCGTCGGCTTGATGTCGTTCATGATCGGCGCGGTCGTCGCCTTCATGGGCGCGAAAATCCTGCGCCTCTTTAACGCCGAGGTGTTCACGGTCGAACTCGTCGGCATTTCCGTCCTGCGCGAATTCGGCGTTCTGCTTGCCGCGATCCTTGTCGCCGGGCGGTCGGGCAGCGCGTTCACCGCGTCGATCGGGACCATGAAAATCCGCGAGGAAATCGACGCTTTGCGCGCGCTCGGGCTCGATCCGATCGAGGTTCTCGTGCTGCCGAGAACGATCGCGCTCGTCGTGTTCATGCCGATCCTCGCCTTCATGGCGGCGATCGTCGGCGTCATCGGCGGCGGCGTCGTCGCGGCGGCGGCGATGGAGATTTCGCCGGCGTTCTTCGTCGGCCGGCTGCAGGAGACGATCGCGATGTCGAATTTCTGGGTCGGCCTTATCAAGGCGCCGTTCTTCGCTTTCGTCATCGCCATTATCGGCTGCTATCAGGGGATGGAAGTCGAGGGAAGCGCCGAGAGCCTCGGCCAACGCACGACCTTGTCAGTCGTCCAGTCGCTCTTTGTCGTGATCATCCTCGACGCCTTCTTCGCCATGTTCTTTCTGGAGATCGATTTTTGATGGCGATCGAAGGAACGTTCGAGCCGGTGATCGAGGTCGAAGGATTGCGCACGCAGTTCGGCGACAACATCATTCATGACAATCTCGACCTCGTCGTGCGTCGCAACGAAATCATCGGCGTCGTCGGCGGCTCCGGCACGGGAAAATCCGTGCTGATGCGCGCGATCATCGGACTAAAGCGGCCGTCGGCAGGAACAGTCCGGATTTTCGGCGAAAATTTCTACGAGAAAACGCCGCGCGAGCAGATTGAAATCGAACGCCGCTGGGGCGTGATGTTTCAGGGCGGCGCGCTGTTTTCCTCTCTCACCGTCGCGCAAAACGTGATGGCGCCGATTAACGAACATTTAAAACTTCCAAGAGGGCTCGCGGCCGACATCGCCGCGATGAAAATTTCAATGTCCGGCCTTCCGCCCGACGCCGGCGCAAAATTCCCCTCTGAGTTGTCCGGCGGCATGAACAAACGCGCAGGACTTGCGCGCGCGCTGGCGCTCGACCCGGAAATCGTCTTTCTCGACGAGCCGACGGCTGGTCTTGATCCGATCGGCGCGGAAAAGTTCGATCGGCTGATCGTCAGCCTCAAGGAATCCTTAGGGTTAACCGTGTTTATGGTGACGCACGATCTCGATACGCTTCACGCGACCTGCGACCGTGTCGCGGTGCTTGCCGAAAAGCGGGTGATCGCCATCGGCGCGCTCGACGAGGTGCGAAGGTCGGATCATCCGTGGATCCAGGAGTATTTTTCCGGGCCCCGCGGGCGGGCGGCGTTGTCGGCGAAGGCGATTGACGGCGGACCGGCGGAGAAAGACTGACAGATGGAGACGCGCGGCAGCTATGTCTTCGTCGGCGCCGTGGTGCTGGTCGCCATCGCGGCGGCCTTTCTCGCCGTCCTGTTCCTGACGCAGACGAAGCAGGATTACGACACTTATGACGTGATCTTTCGCGAGCGCGTTTCCGGCCTGACGGTCGGCGCGGCGGTCAGCTTCAACGGCATCCAGAAGGGCGAAGTCATGGATCTGACGATCGATCCGGACGATCCGCGCATCGTCATCGCCCGCATCCGCGTCGACAACGACACGCCGGTGAAAACCGACACCAAGGCTGAGCTTGAGCTTGTCGGATTCACCGGCCTTGCGATCATCCAGCTCGTCGGCGGCAGCGCCGAAGAAGCGTTGCTGAAAGACGTCACGCGCGGCGTTCCCCGCCTCGAAGCGGACGCCGGCGGCATCGCCCAGATCCTCGCCGGCGGCAATGACATTGTCGCCTCGGCGAACCGCCTGCTGTCGGAGGAGAACACCGCCGCCTTCACGCGCATCCTCGCGAGCGTCGACACGCTCGCTGAAACGCTCGCGGAGCAGGATGAAAATATTTCAACCACATTCGTCAATCTCGCCGCCGCTTCCGGAAAGCTCGGGCGCACTGCGGACAGCCTCGATAAATTGCTCGCCGACGACGCGCCGGGGACAGTCGCCGAAGCGCAGGCGACATTGGTCGAGATGCGCGCGCTCGTCGCCGAGATGCGCGGCGCCGTCGCCGAGAACCGCGAGTCGATCCGCGTGTTCACTGATCAGGGCCTCGCCCAAGTCGGTCCCGCTGTCGCCGAAGCGCGGCAGATGTTCAGAACGCTCGATCAGGTCCTGCGCGAAATCGATCGCGATCCGAGGGGGTATCTCCTCGGCGAATCGACGCCGCGCTATGAGGGGCAAACGCAATGACCACGGTTTCCCCGACATCGCAGGCGATGCGCGCCGCCCTCGCTTGTTGCGCGCTCCTCCCCGCCGCATGCGTTTCCGTTCTTCCAGACGCCGCGCCCGCATCGGCGCGCTACCAGGTGACGGATGTGACCGCAATCGCCGTCGATCGCGCGCCGGCCCTGTGGACGCTCGGGATCGAGGAACCAGAGGCGACGCTCGCCTTCAACACCGCCAAGATCGCGCTCTCGCGCGAGCCGGCGCGCATCGAATATTACGCCGGCGGCGAATGGGTCGACCGCGCGCCGCGCCTTTTCGGCGCCGCGCTCATCCGCAGTTTTGAAAATACCGGCGCCGTCAAAGGCGTCGGCAGCCGCGTGACGCTTCCGGTTTCGACCTACGCGCTGCAGACGGACATCCGCAAGCTGACGATCACGCATCAAAACGGCGAGAGGACCGCCGACGTCGCGGTCTTCGCGCGCCTCACCAACGGGCGCAGCGTCGTTCACGCCTCAAAGCTCTTCACGGCGTCGGAGCCGGTGGCGGCCGACAACGCCGGCGCCGCCGCGAGCGCACTCAATGCGGGGTTGGAAAAGATCCAGCGCGAGCTTGTCGAGTGGACGCTCAATGAGGCGGACCGGGCGACCGCGAAATAGTCGGCTCGATGCGCCGTCGCCGTCAGCGGATCGCAGGGCCTCGCCGATCGCCGTTTCAAGATCGGGCCGCACCGTCGAGGGAAAGATTTTCTCGATGGTGGTGATCGCGTGGAGATCGATCCCCTTGAAATGTTCAGCGATCCGATTCGCGGCGTAGAGCGACGCTGCTGCTTTGGCCATGACATCCCCCCGATCGGCGGGGCCGGACCCGCCCGCCTTACGCGAAATAGCCGACCGTCGCGCCGACGAGAAGGTAGACCCGGCCCAAGGGCGAGGAAAGATATTCCTCAAGCTCCTCATCCGCCGTCGCCGACGTCGTCGCATCTTCAAGCAGGCGCTCAAAGCTCTGCAGGAATTCGTGGATGCCTTTTTCAAATATCTTGTCGCGGCTCGATTCGGCGCGGATGCGGCGCTTTACGTCCGCTTCGTTGAGGCGCAGCAGGCGGTTGGCGAAGACGTTGCGGTCGCCGCGTTCAAAGCGCTCGAGCAGCGCCGGCGGCGGCTCGCCGTAAAGGCGGGTTTCGAGATCGAGCGTGAAAGCCTGCAAACTTGCGATGATCTTCATCGCATTCGAAGCGACGGCGCGCGCCGCTTCTTCGCGGCCCTCGGCGGTTTGGCGGGTCGCGGCGCCGAGATCCAAGGGCTCGGCGTCGTCGGTCGCTGAGAGAATTTCGCGCCAGGAAACGCCCTCTTTGCTGCGGCGCTCTTCATCCTTGCCGAGATCGCCTTGGTCGCGCGCGGTCTTCGGGCGCGCGATTGATTGCGCGAGGTCTTCAAGTTTTGCCGCGGCCGCCGCATTGCCTTGCGGCTGCGGCTGGGATTGGGGGGCGTTCCTGCGCGAGGCGCCGCCGAGTTCGAGAACGTTTGAGTTTTCGGCGCTGTTCGCGCGTCCGGCGCTCGCGGGTCTTGATTTCGGCTTTTCTTTTTCGGCGACGTCTTTTGCCGCTTTCGCGTCGGCCTCCGCTTTGGCGGCGCGTTCCGCGTTGAGCCGCATTTCCTCGGCGCGCGCGGCGCGTTCCTTCTCAAGGCGCGCTGAGCGTTCAGCCTCGGCGGCGGCCTCGGCCGCGCGCGATTGCTGCATTTGCGCCTGCGCTTCGGCGAGGCGGGCCGCCGCTTCCTGTTCGCGCAGCTGGTTTTCCGCGAGCTTCGACAGGCGCTCCGTCTGCGTCGCAATCGCCTCGGCGAGACGGTCGGCGCGCTTCCTTTGCTCGTCGATCAGCGATTCAAGGCGCGCATTCTCCGCCTCGAGCGAGGCTCTGGCGGCGGCGAGCTCCTTGTTGCGCGCTTCGATGCGCTGCGCGGCGGATTCGGTGAGGCTGACGGCGTCGGCGGCGCTCTTTTGCGCGAGGTCGCCGGCCTTTCTCACTTCCTCCGTCGCTTCGCGCGCGGCGGCGGTCGTCAGGCGGGCCGCATCCGAGACGAGATTTGCGGCGGCGGCGGCTCTTTCAGCGTCGCCGGCGGCCGATTCGACGGCGCCGCGCGTCGCTGCTTGCACTTCCTCGACAGCGCGCGCGGCGGCTTGCGTCATGCGCTTTGACTCGCGCGACGCGAATTCGACGGCGCTGTCCGACGCGCGCTCGGTTTCGCGGCGCGCGGTCTCGATCGCGTCGTCCGCCGCCTGGCGCGCTTTTTCGCTCGCCTGCGCCGCGAACATGCCGACATTGGCGGCGTTGCGGGCGGCGGATTCGGAGGCGGCTTCCGCGATCTTGGCGGCGACCTCGCTCGCGCGCTTGACCTCGGCGGCGGAGGTTTCGATCGAGCCGCTGGTCGCGCGCATATGGGTGTCGGCTTCTGTCAGCGCGTGGGAGAGCGATTCAAAGCTCTGGAGCGCGCGCTGGGCGGCGGCCTCCAGCCTTGCAAGTCGGTCGTCAAAGCGCGCTTCGGCGTTCAATGTCGCGCTGCCGGCGTTTTCGAGCGCTGCGATATTCGCCTGCGCTTTTTCGGCGATCGCCGTCGCGAACTCGTCGGCGCGCGCGTTCAAGGTTTCGGTGAGATCGATCAGCCGCGCGCGCTCGGAGGCGACGCGCTCTGCGGCGGATGAGGTGCGGCTTTCGACCGCCGCGCCCGCCTGTTCAATCGCGCCGACATGCTGGCGGATCATCGCCTCGGCGGAGGCGAGGCGGATGAGCGCGTCGTCAATGCCGGCGTTCAGCGCCTGCATCTGGCTGCGCACGACTGAGCCGACCGTTTGGACATTGGCGATCGCCGCCTGATCGGGCTGGACGAATTTCTGCGCCGCCAGCGCGATCGCCTCGCCGGCGCCGATCATCGACGTGATCCGCGCGGCGACATTGCCGAGCAGCCAGAAGGCGGGCGGGCCGATCAGGCCTAGGAGGATATATCCCTTATAGGCTTCGCCCAGCGACCGCCCCCAGCCGCTCCAGGTGAATTCGTGCGCGCCGCTGATGTGGCCGACCAACGTTCCGAGCGGCCATCCGATGAACACCGCCGCGAAGATGAAAGCCGCCATCATCCGGCAGCCGGTCTCGATGTCGCGGGCGGTCTTGGAAATCCGGCGCTGGTGGTGCTGCGGTTCGGTCGGCGCCCACTGCCCGAAATCGCGCATGGCGACGGGGACCGGCTCGTCGGTCGCATCGACGATCCCCTGGAAGCGGACTTTCGATCCGTCGACGACGGACGCCTGCCGCGAAGCGTCTTCTCTCTCGGCTGTGTTCGTCATGGCCTCGCCCGGCGTCCGCAATAGCATCGAATAGCCCAATTTAAAGTGAACGCCAATTGAACCGCCGCTTCAAAGGCTTATCAGCCGCTTCGGGATCGGCCTCGCCGGTTAACGGGCCGTTACCGCCTTCCGGCGCGTCCTCCCATCGTCGGCCGCGCTGTCGATTTGATGAAAGACCGGCCTCGGCGGACGACGCCTCGCGCGCAAATCTTCAACATTTCGGCAGGCGTTGAGGCGCGAGATTGTCACCCATCTCTCCGGGTCGGACATGATCGGGAATGGCGCGCCCGGAGAGACTCGAACTCCCGACATCCAGATTCGAAGTCTGGCACTCTATCCAGCTGAGCTACGGGCGCATCCGCCTGATGATCTAGCAACTCTTCGAAAAGACCGCCAGCGTCATCGATCGAAGCGGCCTTTCCACAAGCCGATGTCTTCGGCGTATTTGCCGATCACCTCGTCCAGCTGCACGCCGACTTCAAGATTGTCATAGCCGAGCCAGTTCATCTGGTTCAGTTCTTCAAGGACGACCTTGCGCAGAATCTGCCAGATGCTGAGACCTGCGAAGACGATGTAGCCGACGCCGACCGCGGCGGCCGCAACGGGCGGCGGCGAATAGGTCGTCGCGGCGCTGATCGCGCCGAACACATAATAAAGCGCGAGCGGCGCGATCACGACGAACCAGATGAAAGCGCCGAAGACGTAATAGTTGAGATTTCGCCTGACCTGGAAATAGACATTGCGGACGAAGGCTTCGATGAAGAAGGGACGCAAGCCGAGCCATATCATGATCTTGTGCCATTTCTGGGCGTTCGCGGCGAGGACCTTGGCGTTGCGCTCATCGCCCTGAATGACGCGGCTCGTCTTGGCGCTTGATTCCCGGAACTGATTGGCGATGTGGCCGAGATATCGCGTCAGAAAATCGGAGAATTCCCGCATGTTCTGACGCTGACTGTTCCCATAAAACGCCTGCAGGAAAAAGGTCGCGAAGAAATAGAGCACGACAAGAATGATGATGCCGGCCGCGCCGCCGACATAGGGCGCTGTCCCCGGGGGCCCAAGCGTTTCCAGAAAAAACGGCGCGCCCCATCCGACCATCGTCAGCGCCGTCAAAAGGACGGCGAGCCATACGATCAATCGCCGCGCATTGGCGTTGATAACGCGGCGCAGCTGATCAAGCGCATAAAAGCATCGTCGGTCCGTATTGCGAAAAAGGCCGACCAGCACGGCTCCCTCTTCATCCTCATAAAAATTGTTTTCATCCGCGTGCAAACTGACGGGCCGGCTGAAAAAGGCGCGCGCATTGGCGAGGTAGGATTCGGCGATTTCATCGGAGAACGGTTCGGACAGAGCTTTTGGAATGAATTCGCCGGGAATGCGCAGCCATTTGAAGACCTGGCCGTCTTTCTTGAGGATGCGCCGTTCGGCGCTGAAATCGTAAGTCGGGCGAGGATCAGTCCCAGCCGACTCAATATCGTTCGGCTGTTCAAGCGCCCACTCGATGGCGGTCAGATGCTCGCGATCACGAAGCCGTTGCGCGCCGGGCGTCGCGGCTCTGGCCGTTCTTGTCCGCGTGATTGACTTGACGCCGGCGCGCTTCGCGCCGCCGCGAATGACGCGCATGACCGGCCGCATCAGGCCGAACGCCGCGCGCCCGAGAAAGACAAGGACGAGCATCGTCAACGCGCCTGCGAAGAAAATCGCCATTTGTTCGAGCAACAGGGCGGCCCCACCGCCGCTGACCGCGTCATTCGCGCCCATCATCCCCTCCCTTGACGTATTGTCCGTCAAACTTAAGGAGCAGCGCTGCGGGCGACAAGGCCGGGCGCCGGCGATGATTGCGAGCCGTACAGGGCGTCTGATATCCCGCGGGTCACCCCGCCCAGGCGCGCCGTCTCTTGGCGAGCGCGCTCTGCCGTACATAGAGCCTTGCGAGCGGGCGCGAGGTGAGGCGCGCCGCGGCGACGCCGAAGACGATGGCGAGCGCCGTCGTCATCAAGACGGCGTCGGCGTCGATAAGGGCGGGATTGCCGACAAGGGTCATCACGAACAGCGCCGAGGCGGCGCCCGGCGCGCCGCCGAACCAGGCGAGGAACATCTGGCTTTCCTTCGGCAGCATCGGCGTCTGCAAAATGGCGAGGCGCGGCCCGGCGCGCATCACAGTGACGGCGGCGAGCGCAAAGACGATCGCCAGCATATCCGCCTGAAGCAGACGCGGCGCCAAGATGGCGCCGAAGGCGAAATAGGCGAGGGGCGTGACGGCGCGATCGACATAGCGGCGGATCCTGAGGCGCGTCGTCGAGGCGGCGGATGTTTGCTCGCCCCATAAGAGTCCGACGGATGTCGCCGCGACGATCGGATCACAGCCGAGCCCTGGTCCAAGAACGAACATGACGACGCCCGCGAGAATCGCAAATTGTCCGTCAAGCGCGCGCTGCTGCAAGCTGCGGCGGCGATACAACGCGCCGGCAAGCGAAGCGGCGAGCCCCGCGACGCCGCCATAGGCAAATCCTTTCAGCACCGCGAGACTTGCGGCCATCAACGGGCCGAGCGCTGGTTCCTCCGGCGTTGACACGGTCGCATTGGCGGCGAGGAGCGCGGCGAGCGGAATGCCGAGCGCGATAATCGCCGCGCTTTCATTGCGGACAGCCGCCTTGATGCCGGCGGGCGCCGGCGTGTCGATGACGGCGCGCCGGTCGAAGGCGGCGCCGTTCAGCATGAGCGCGCCGCCGACGAGCATCGCCGACGGGATCGACAAGGCCGGGAGCATGATGAAGGCGGCGAGCGAACAGGCGAAGAAATAGAGCGGCGCGCCGCCGCAGGTGAGGCGAAACGACGACGGGCACTGACGCGCGAGTTTCGACACGCGAAGCTGCGCGGCGGACGCAAAGCCGAGCATGGCAAGGCCTGCTTTCGCGGCGAAAGAGATGAAATCGGCCGGCGGCTCGGGGAGGTTGAAGAGGCCGAACAGCGCGGCGAGCGCGGCGCCGGCGACAATTGTCAGCGCGGGCGCGGCTGCGGCGCGACGCGCCAGGCGCGACGACGAAATCGCCGGAATCGCGGCTAATGCCGCAAGAAATGCAAGCCAACCCATGAACCCGCGCCGCAATGATTTCCGCCAGCCCGAAAATGCGCCCGGGGCCGACAGGCGAATCAACCTTGGATTGATCCGTTGTTCCGCGCAAACTTTTTCAGGATAAAAATTCCGTAATGAATTCAGGGGCCTAGCTCAAACGGTCAAAGTTATCCCCATTTTATCCCCCACTTTATCCCACACCTTGGGACTGGCCTTATCATGCGCGTCAGGGTCGATTTTGACTGTTGCGTAAGGAGAAGGCCGATGGCCGAAGACAAGGATCAAAAACCGGGACGCGGGCGACTGAAAAAAGCCGTCGCCAAAACCGCGCCGAAAATCGCCGAACAGCTTGGCGGACCGCTCGCGGGCGCTGCGGTCGCGGCGATCGCGCGGGCGATCTTCGGCAAGGACGACGTGCCGGAAGACGTGCTTGCCGACGCCGTCGCCGGCGCCAGCGCCGAGCAGCTGATCGCGCTGAAGCGGGCGGAGAATGACTTCAAGATCGCAATCCGGAACGCGGCGCTTGAAGAGCGCCGGATCGATTCCGGCGACCGCGCAAGCGCGCGCGAGCGCCAGACGAGAATGCGCGACTGGACGCCGTCAATCCTCGGCGCACTGATCATCGGTGGTTTTTTTCTGACGCTCGCCGCGATGGTCGCGCGCAAATTGCCGCCGGGCGCCGAAACGGAATTCTCGATCATGCTCGGCGCGCTCGCGACAATGACGGCGGCGGTCGTCAATTATTTCTTTGGTTCGTCGGCTGGATCGCGCGAGAAGACGCTGCTGCTGACCGGCGTGAAAAAAGCGGAGGAGTGAGGGAGTGCCGACGCAAAGACCAGGCGCCATTCCAAAATCGCGCTTGCGCGCGATCTTGAATCCCGCGCGGCAAGAGGGCGCTCCGCCGTTGCGGGATCCCGCGTCTGCAGCGCATCGCTCCGCGCTGCGCCGCGCGCGGGATGACACAAGAAAATGCGTCATCCCCGACGAGCGAAGCGAACGCCGGAATCCCGTGGGATCGTCGCGCGCCGATTTTGGGGCGCGCATAACGTGATCCGCTCAGACGTCCTCATCATCGGCGGCGGCGTCATCGGGCTCATGTCGGGATGGCTGCTGGCGCGCGCCGGCGTCGCCGCGACCGTCATTGACAGCGGCATGCCGGCCGCGACCGACGCCGCCGCCGGCATGCTCGCGCCGTCATTTGAAGGATCGTTGCAACAGGGCGCGGCGCTCGCTGAATTCAGTCGAAAGAGCCTTGGGCGCTGGCCGGCGCTCGCGGCGGCGCTTTACGAGCGGAGCGGTGTCGATTGCGACTTTCAGAAAGGCGTCCTTTCCGTCGCGTTTGATGAGGGCGAAGCCGCCGCCTTCGAGAAAGACCATGATGGCGGCCTCCTGCTCAGGCGCGAGGAGGTCCTCGCGCTTGAGCCGGCGCTGTCACCGCGCGTCCTTGGCGGCCGCTTCGCCGCCGATGACGGACAGGTCGATCCGCGCCTTGTCCGC
Source organism: uncultured Alphaproteobacteria bacterium (assembly GCA_902826095.1). GTDB lineage: Bacteria > Pseudomonadota > Alphaproteobacteria > Caulobacterales > Parvularculaceae > Amphiplicatus. The sequence goes on from CADEDN010000022.1 coordinate 13,410, forward strand.
GTCGCGCTCGCACGTGCGCTTCTTAATGACGGCGGGCGCCTTTTGCGCGGGAAGAAAATTGTCGCCGTTCACGCCGGTGAAAATGGGCCGGCGCGCGTTTCGACCGAGGGCGGCGAGACCATCGAGGCGGGCCATGTCGTCATCGCAACCGGCGCAAGACTTGACGGGCTGACGCGCTTGCCGCCCGGAGCGGTCTTTCCAGTCAAAGGCGAAGCGCTGGCGCTCGGGCGCGTCGCCGGTTCGCCCATGCGCGTCGTCCGGACGGGGAGGGCTTATCTTTGTCCGAAGGCGGACGGACGCGTTGTCGTCGGCGCGACGGAAATCGAAGGCGACTGGTCGCTGACGACAGACGCCGCCCGCATCGATGCGTTGCGCAAAGGAGCCTGCGCCGCTTTTTCCGCCCTTTCGGCCGCGCCGGAGATCTCCCGCTGGGCGGGAATTCGCCCCTCGACGCGCGACGGCGCGCCGATCATCGGCGGCGCGGCTGAGGCCGAACGCGTGATTTTCGCGCTCGGCCATTATCGAAACGGCGTCCTCCTCGCGCCGGCGACGGCGGACGCCGTCGTCGGCGCCGTCACGGGCGAGGGCGCCGATCCCCTCATCGCCGCCTTTTCGGCGGCGCGGTTCAACGAGTTAGGAGTTTCTTGACCATGATTTGCGAGCGTTTTTGCGTATCGGAAGCGCACCATGACTGACGCCGTTTCATCCGCCGCAGCCGCAAGGGCTGCAGTCCCTGGCGCCCTCAAAAAGGCGTCGGAGGCGACCGGCGTCGGCTTTGATTATCTCTACCGCGTCGCCCTGAGGGAGAGTTCGCTTGATCCCGCCGCGAAGGCGAAAACGTCGAGCGCCGCCGGGCTCTTCCAGTTCATCGAACAGACCTGGCTGCAGGCGGTCAAGAAATACGGGCCGGCGCACGGCCTTGGCGCCGATGCGGCCGACATCGCCGTCGGTCCGAACGGCAAATACGCCGTCGCCGACGCGGCGCGGCGCGCGGACATTCTCAATCTCCGCTATGACGCGGAAATAGCGGCGGCGCTCGCGGGCGAACTTGCGCGCGAGAACAAGGCCGCGCTCGAAGGCGCGCTCGGACGCGCCGTCGACGCCGCCGAACTTTACGCCGCGCATTTTCTCGGCGCCGGCGGCGCGAAAAAACTGCTCTCCGCCGGCGCGCATGAAAGCGCTGCGGCGCTGTTGCCGGCGGCGGCCGCCGCGAACCGGCATGTCTTCTACGACGGCGCGCGCGCGCGAACGGTCGGCGAAGTCGTCGAGAGCTTTCAAGAAACGATCGGCGGCGCGAAGGAAGCGATCGCCGGGATCGGCGAGCGGATCGAAAAATCGCTGGCGCCGCTGTTGCGCGAAAGCGCCAGCGCCATTCTCGCGCCTTTCGAACGACCCTTGCTTGAACGCACGGCGCTGGAGCAAAACGCTTATTCGCCGCAAACGCCGACGCCCGGATTTGACGTCAGAGGCTTGTCGCCGCTCGTTCTCGCGGTGCTCCAGGCGCTTGATCCGCGCGAGGCGTTCTCGCGCGAGCCTGAATAATCAATCGCACGCGTTCAAGGACATCCCGTGCGGAAGTTTTGTGCTCGCGTCGCCGCAGGCGGCCGCAAGCTGCTCGGCGGCAAGACCCGACGCGCCGGAGAGATCGGCGCCCTGCAGCCGCGCGCCGGCGAAGTCGGCGCCGGCGAGATCGGCGCCGGTAAAGACCGTGTCGCGAAGATCAGCGCCGCCGAACCGCGCGGCGCGAAGATCGGTGGTCGAGAAATCGGCGCCCGCCGCTTCGACTTCGACAAACTGCGCGCCCGGCGCAAAAGCGCCGGCGATCTTCGCCCCGGCGAGGACGGCGCCCGAAAGGCTCGCATTGGTGAGATCGGCGCCGGTGAAATCGCCGCCCGAGAAATCCGCCGCGCGCATCGCTGCGGCTTTGAGGTCGGCGCCCGCGAAAACGACGCGCGGCAGCGCCGCCGCGTTGAAATTGGCGCCGGAGAGCCGGGCCTTGGAAAATTTCGCGTCGGCGCCGGTCGCGCCTTCGAAGGTCGCGCCGTCGAGCAGCGCGTTGGTGAACAGCGTCGCGTTGATCGTCGCGCCGGCAAAGACCGACTTGGCGGCGCGCGCATTGGCGTAGTCGGCGCCGGAAAGGTTGAGATTGGGCGTCGCGGCCGCGGAAGAGCCGTCCTCGCCTTTTCCCTTGATGAGGCCGCTCAGTTCGGCGTCGACGCGATCGAACGCGTCGCCAATGCCGGGAGCGATGCGGTCGGCGCGGCGGAACGGCTCGGCCGCCGAGCGGATGAAATCGCCGACGGGATCGGCGGTCCGGCGCCCGGTCTTGCGGACGACAAGATCGGTGACGATGCCGAATATCGCCGCCATCAGCAGCATCATCAACAAAATAAGGCGCAGCATAGGCTAAAGTCCCGCGCCGGCGCGAAGGCGCCAGCGCCACATTATCGGCGGCGATGGACCAAGGATTGCTTAAGACTTGGTTCTCAATTGATTAAATTCCGGCGGTCACGAGCAGCCGGAATTCGCCCCGCAGCTGTCGCAGCGAAGGCAAGCGCCCGTCCGCACCAGCGTGAACTGTCCGCATTCGGAACAGGCGTCGCCCTCATAGCCCTTGGCGCGCGCCTGCCGCTCGCGGCCGGCCGGCGCGGCGAGGCTCCCCGGCGGGGCCTTGCGGTTCACCGCTTCGGCGAGGCGCTGGACCTGCGCTTCGATCTCGGGCGGCCCGATATTGCGCGCCTGCGCCGCCTCTTCGACGGGCTTTCGCATGCGGTCGAAATCGCCGCCGCGCAGAACGACGAGATTGTCGGTGACGGTCGAGCGCGAAAATCCCTTGGAGATGAGGCGCGAGGCGTCTTCTTGCGCCTTCTCGCGGGAGACGCCGCGACCGATCGCGTCGACGGCCGATTCCGACGGGTCGACATGCGCAAGGTCCGTGCGCCCCATATAGGAGATCGCGAGTTCGCGGAAAATATAGTCGAGGATCGACGTCGCGTGCTTGATCTGGTCGTTTCCTTCAACGGGGCCCGACGGATCGAAACGGGTGAACACATAAGCGTCGACGAATTCCTCAAGCGGCACGCCATATTGCAGGCCGAGCGAAATCGCGATGGCGAAATTGTTCATCAGGCTGCGGAAGGCGGCGCCTTCCTTGTGCATGTCGACGAAGATCTCGCCAAGCTCGCCGTCGTCGAATTCGCCGGTGTGAAGATAGACCTTGTGGCCGCCGACGATCGCTTTCTGGATGTAGCCTTTGCGACGGTCGGGAAGGCGGCGCCGGCCGGGCGTCCGCTCGATGATGCGCTCGACGATGCGTTCGGCGACGATGCGCGATTTTTCGGCGGCGGGCGCGTCGGCGATCGCCGCCGCGAGCGCCTCTTCGTCCTCTTCCTCCATTTCGGCGGTAAGGAGCGCGGCGGCGAGCGGCTGCGAGAGTTTCGACCCGTCGCGATAAAGCGCGATCGATTTGAGGCCGAGCTCATAGGCCTTCAGATAAGCGCCGCCGCAATCGGCGATCGTCGCGCGGTTCGGGAGGTTCACGGTCTTCGAGATGCCGCCGGAAACGAAGGGCTGCGCCGCCGCCATCATCTCAAGATGCGCGTCGACCGACAGCGATCGCTCGCCGATCCGCCCGCAAGGCGTCGCGCAATCGAAGACGGCGTAGTGCTCAAGCTTCAAGTGCGGCGCGCCTTCGATCGTCATCGCGCCGACGCAATAGAGATTGGCGGCGTGAATGTCCTCGTCGGAAAACCCAAGATCGCGCAGGGTCTGATAACCGGTGTTATTGAGCTGCTCCTCGGCGAAACCGAGAATGTGCCGGCAGAAATCCTCGCCAAGCGCCTGCGGCGTGAACGCGAAGGTGAGGTCGAACGCGAGTTTCAGCCGCTCTTCGAGCGCCTTCAGATGCTTGTCGGCGAAACCCTCTTCGCGCAGCGCCTCCGGGTAGACGCCGGGCGCGCCGTCGAGCGTCCCGCGGCCGACCACATAATCGGCGATATCCGCGATCTCGCGCTCGCTGTAGCCGAGCGCCTTCAGCGCGGCGGGGACAGAGCGGTTGATGATCTTGATCATCCCGCCGCCGGCGAGCTTCTTGAATTTGACGAGCGCGTAGTCGGGCTCGATGCCGGTCGTGTCGCAGTCCATGACAAGGCCGATCGTGCCGGTCGGCGCGATCGCGGAGACTTGCGCGTTGCGAAAGCCGTTGAGCGTTCCAAGCTCATAGGCCTCGTTCCACACCGCCTGCGCGCGCTTGGCGAGCGCCGGCCAGGGGCAGGCCGCCGCGTCGAAGGCGCGCGGCGCGCGTTTCAGCGATTCAAACGCGCCGCCCTGACGCGTGCCGATCGCGGCGCGCCGATGATTGCGGATGACCTTGAGCATCGCCTCGCGATTGGCGCGCCACTCCGGAAAGGCGCCGATCGAGCCGGCCATCTCCGCCGAGGCGCGGTAGGCGGCGCCGGTGAGGAGCGAGGTGACCGCGGCCCCGATCGCGCGCGCGGTCGCGCTGTCGTAGGAAACGCCCGACGCCATGCAAAGCGCGCCAAGATTGGCGTAACCGAGCCCGAGCGTCCGGTAATCGTAGGATTTGCGGGCGATCGTCGCCGACGGGAACTGCGCCATCGCGACCGATATCTCGAGCGTCGCCGTCCACAGGCGGCAGGCGTGCTCGAACCCCGCGACGTCAAAGCCCTCGGCGGTCATGAACTTGATGAGGTTGATAGACGCGAGGTTGCACGCCGTGTCGTCGAGGAAGAGATATTCCGAGCACGGATTGGAAGCGCGGATGTCGCCGCCGGCGGGGCAGGTGTGCCAGGCGTTGGTCGTGTCGTGAAACTGCAGGCCCGGATCGGCGCAGCGCCAGGCCGCCTGCGCGATTTCGTTCCAGAGCGCGCGCGCCTTGATGGATTTGGCGACCGCGCCGTCCGACCGCCGCGTCAATGGCCAGTCGGCGTTCGCGGAGAGGGCGTCGAAGAACGCGTCGGGCAGGCGCACGGAATTATTGGCGTTCTGGCCAGCGACAGTGCGATAGGCCTCCGAATCCCAGTCGAGATCGAAGCGCTCGACCGTGATCGATTTCGCCCCCGTCCGCGCATAGTCGATGACGCGCCGGCAGGACGCTTCCGGAACGCCGGCTTTTTTCGCCTCGCGCACGGCCTTTTTCAGCGCCTCATTGACGCGCGGGTCGGTTCGCTCTTCGCCCTCGATCGTCCAGCAGGCGGCGAGGATCTTGGGCAGATGCCGCGAGAGCACGCGCGAACCGGCGACGAGCGCGGCGACTTTTTCCTCCTCGACCGCCTTCCAGCGGACGAATTCCTCAATGTCCGGATGATCGCCGTCGACGACGACCATTTTCGCCGCGCGCCGCGTCACGCCGCCCGATTTGACGGCGCCCGCCGCCGCGTCGCCGACTTTGAGGAAACTGATGAGGCCGGAGCTTTTCCCGCCGCCGGACAGATATTCGCCGGCGCCGCGGAGGTTCGAATAATTGGTGCCGGCGCCGGAGCCGAATTTGAACAGCCGCGCCTCGCGCGCCCAAAGATCCATGATGCCGTTTTCGCCGACGAGATTGTCGTCGACCGACTGGATGAAGCAGGCGTGCGGCTGCGGGCGCTGGTAGGAATTGTCGGATTCGACGACGCGATTGGTGTCCGGGTCGACAAAGAAATGCCCGTGGCTTTCGCCCTCAAGCCCGTAGGCCCAGTGAAGGCCGGTGTTGAACCATTGTGGGCTGTTCGGCGCGCCGATCTGGCGCGCGAGCATCGCCTTCATCTCGTCGACAAAGATCTGCGCCTGATCCGCCGACACGAAGAGGGCGGACTTCCAGCCCCAGTAACCCCAGGCGCCGGCGAGGCGGTCAAACACCTGGCGGGCGCTTTTTTCCGCGCCGAAGCGCTGCTCGGCGGGAAGCTTGGCGAGGGCGGCGACATCCGGCATCGAGCGCTGGAGGAATTCGGGAACGCCTTTTTCTGCGACCCGCCGCGTCGCCGCCGGCACGCCGCTTCGCCGCAGATATTTCTGCGCCAGAATGTCGACGGCGGTCTGGCTCCAGTCGGCGGGCGCATCGATATCCCGCGCCTCATGCAGAACCTCGCCCGAAGCCGAGCGGATTTCGCTGTCGGTCGTCCGAAAGCGGATGCCGGCGTAAGGGCCGCCTTTGCCGGTCGTGAAATGGCGTTCGAATCGCATGGGGGCGATTTTTCCTTGGGCGTGTGCGACAGTCTAGCGGGCGGGGCGCGCTTCCTCAATCTTGAGAGAGTCGGGCGCAATAGCAAAAACCCGCTGATTTTACGGAATTATTTCGCCGTTTCGCCATCGAATTCAGCGGCAATCCATGGCGCAACGCCCCTCGGGCGCCTTTGGTGGACTGCGCAGACGGCCGGCGCCATATTCCGGCCGATTCATATAGGCAGGAACGGCGGCAGACAAAGCATGGGCATCCTTACTCAATTCTTCGGGTGGTGGGATGGGGCGACCTACGGGACCTCGTTCACGCTCTGGCGCCGCCGCGCCCGCCTCGTCGGCAAGGACGAGCAGGGCAATCGCTATTTCGAGGAAAGGACTGCCAGCGGCCCGGACGGCAATCGGCGCCGCTGGGTCGTCTATCACGGCGTACCAGAAGCAAGCCGGGTCACGCCCGACTGGCATGGCTGGCTTCACCACACATTCGCCGATCCGCCGACGCTGGCGCCGCTGAAACGGCGAAGCTGGGAAAAGGATCACCTCCCCAACATGACGGGAACGCCGCTCGCCTATCATCCGCCAGGCTCGCTCGCCGCGACCAACGGCAAGGCGCCCGCCGAGGCTTACGAAGCCTGGACGCCCGAGAATGCGTAACGTGAATGCGTAAGAGGTCCTTCGATGTCTAAGGGGCAAATTTTCGAATCGGTCATCGGCGTCGCCGTGCTCGGCGTCGCGATCGCGTTCCTCGCCTATGCGTATCAGACCAGCGGGCGGGCGCTGACCGCGCGAACCTATGCGCTGAACGCGGTCTTCGGCAGGATCGACGGCGTGACGCCGGGGTCGGAAGTGCGGATATCCGGCGTCAAGGTCGGCGCCGTGTCGCAAAGCGCGCTTGACCCGAAGACATTCGAGGCGCGCGTCACGCTCAATCTCGCCAACGGCGTCGCCGTGCCGGAAGATTCGATTGCGAAAGTCGTCTCCGACGGCATTCTCGGCGGCGCGCATATCGCGATCGAGCCTGGCGGCAGCGAAACCATGCTCGCGACCGGCGACACGATCTCGATCACGCAAGGCTCGGTCGATCTTCTCGGCCTTGCGATGCAAGCGTTCACCGCGGGCGACAAACCTGCGCCGTCAGAAGAGGCGAGCGCGCCGGACCCGGCGTCGCAGCCGCTCGATCCTGTTGGAGACTCACAATGAAAAGAGTTGCGTCAGCGCTCGGCGCCATCGTCTTCTTCGCCGCTGCGTCAGCGCAGCAGGAAGATCCAGCGCTCGACGATTTAAGCGCGCAGCCTTCGGGACCGAGCGAGCTTGACGTCCTTGGCGAAGGCGAAAACGCCGACTTTCCGGACATCGAGACTGTTGAAAAGCGCAAGCCTGTTTCGGTGACGCTTCGCGCGCTCAACAAAATCACGGCGAAATATTCCGATCTCACGATCAACATGGGCGAGACCGCGACCTATGGCGGGCTCGACATCACCGCGCGCTATTGCGACAAGCGCCCGCCGGAGGAATTTCCTGAAACGACGGCCTTTGTCGAGATCGTCGACAAAAGCGCCAAGCAGCTGTCTGATCTCAAAGTCCAGATCGACAAGAAGGCCGCGAAGAAGGAGCCGAAAGCGGCGGAAGTCGCTCATGCCGCGCAGCCTTCCGTCGCCGACGCGGCCGCCCCGGCGGACCGGACGCTTCCCGAAAACATGATCTTCAGCGGCTGGATGTTCGCCTCAAGCCCGGCGCTCAACGGCGTCGAGCATCCCGTTTACGACGTCTGGGTGATCGACTGCAAAACCGTCAAGGTCGAGAGCTGAGCGGGGCCGGCGCGGAAATTCGCACGGAGCGGCGCGAGTTTCGCGAGCATGATCTGATAGTCCGTATCCGGACATTCCCGGACGCCGAACTGGGCGAGATGCGGCGTATGAAATTGCGTGTCGAGGAGCGCAAATCCCGTCGCCTTGAGGCGCGCGATCAGATGCAGCATGGCGATCTTGCTGGCGTCGCGCGCGGTTGAGAACATGCTCTCGCCGCAAAAGATCGCGCCGATCGAAACGCCGTAAAGACCGCCGACGAGCGCGCCCTCGCGCCAGCATTCGACCGAATGCGCGAACCCCGCCCGGTGAAGCTCGAGATAAACCTCCTCGATCGCGGGATTGATCCAGGTGTCCTCGCGGCCCTTCGCGCGGCGCGCGCAAGCGGCGATCACGTCCGCGAACCGCGTGTTGACGCGAACGTCGAACGGCTCGCTTTTCAAGGTGCGCAAAAGCCGCCTCGGCGCGGCCGCTTCCGCGAGGGGCAGCACGCCCCTGACATCGGGCAGCACCCAGATCGCCGCCTCGTCATGGCGGGTGCGCGCCATCGGGAAATAGCCGAGCGTATAGGCTTTCAAAAGCTCGTCGGGATCGATCCGGAAGGCGGAATCGCGCGGCATCGGCTGACTATTGGTCGCGCCGCGACGGTCGGCAAGGGATCAAAGCGCGTCCGCCGCCAGCCACTCCTCAAGCCAGTGGATATGGTAGTCGCCGTTGAGGAAATCGGGCTGTTCGAGAAGATCGAGGAAGAGCGGTATCGTCGTTTCGACGCCGGTCAGCTGCATCTCCTTCAGGCAGCGCCTGAGGCGGCGGATGCAGAATTCGCGATCGTCGGCGAACACGATGAGCTTGCCGACCATCGAGTCGTAATAGGGCGGGATGCGGTAGCCGGAATAAATCGCGCTGTCGAAGCGCACGCCCGGGCCGCCCGGCGCATGAAAATACGAAATCTCGCCAGGCGACGGGCGGAAGGTCTTCGGGTTCTCGGCGTTGATCCGGCATTCGATCGAATGGCCGCGGAAGACGATGTCCTCCTGCTTGAACGACAGCGGCATGCCGGCGGCGACGCGGATCTGCTCGCGCACAAGATCGATGCGCGTCACCTGCTCGGTGATCGGATGTTCGACCTGCAGGCGCGTGTTCATCTCGATGAAATAGAAGCGCCCGTTCTCGTAGAGGAATTCGATCGTGCCGACGCCGAGATAGCCGAGCCTCGCGATCGCGCTCCGCGCGATCTCGCCAATCTCCGCGCGCTCGTGCGGCATCAGCGCGGGCGAGAGCGCTTCTTCCAGCACTTTCTGGTGGCGGCGCTGCAGCGAGCAGTCGCGTTCGCCAAGCTGCACGACATTGCCGAAACTGTCGGCGATGATCTGGATTTCGATATGGCGCGGGCGTTCGAGATATTTTTCGAGATAGACGGCGTCGTCGCCGAACGCCGCTTTGGCTTCGGCCTTCGCGGTCGACATCGCTTCTTGCAGCGCGTCAGGGGTCTTCGCGACTTTCATGCCGCGTCCGCCGCCGCCAGCCGCGGCCTTGACGAGGACCGGGAAGCCGATTTCCTCCGCCCAGCGCCTGCCTTCTTCATAGGAGGCCAGCGATCCCTTGCTGCCCGGCACCAGCGGAATGCCCGCGCCGCCCGCCGCCTCTTTCGCGGCGATCTTGTCGCCCATGGTCCGGATATGGGTCGGGTCGGGACCGATGAACGTGATGTTGTGCGCTTTCACGATCTCGCAAAAGCGCGCGTTCTCGGAGAGGAAGCCGTAGCCCGGGTGAATGGCGTCGGCGCCGGTGATTTCCGCCGCGGAGATGATCGCCGGAATGTTGAGATAGCTGTCCTTGGGCGCCGGCGGTCCGATGCACACGCTCTCGTCAGCGAGCCTTACATGCAGCGCATTGGCGTCGGCGGTCGAATGCACGGCGACGGTCGCGACGCCGAGCTCCTTGCAGGCGCGGTGCACGCGCAGCGCGATTTCGCCCCGATTGGCGATTAGGACCTTCTTGAACATTTCAACCGCGCTCGAATTACTCGATGACGATCAGCGGTTCGCCGAATTCGACCGGCTGCGCATCGCGAACTAGAATCTGCTTGACCGCGCCGGCTTTCGGCGAGGCGATCGGGTTCATTGTCTTCATCGCCTCGACGATCATCAGGGTCTGGCCCTGCGCAATTCTGTCGCCGACTTTGACGAAGGGATCGGCGCCAGGCGAGGGCGACAGATAGATCGTGCCGACCATCGGCGACGTCACTGCGTTCACAGGCGGCCCGTCCGCCGCGGCCGGAGCAACTGCCGGTCTTGCGGGGGCGTCCGCCGCCGGCGCCGGCGCGGCCGTCGCATAAGCGAGCGTCGATCCGCCGCCGCGCGCGACGCGCACGCGCATGTCCGGTTTTTCGATCTCAATCTCGGAAAGGCCCGTTTCGGTGAGGATCGCGGCAAGCTCGCGGATCCAGGCGGCCTCCGAGGTGTTTGGCTTGTAAGAACTCATGGTCGCCGTTGGTCCCCTTCGGGCGGGCCTTATGGAAAGGGCTTCTTGTCAATGAGCCGCAAGAGGGCGTCAAGCGCTGTCAGGTAGCCGGCGGCGCCGAGGCCGCAAATCACCGCAGTGACGGCGGGGCTGACCATGGAGGATCGGCGGAACGCCTCGCGGGCGTGGACGTTTGATAGATGCAGCTCGATTTTCGGCGTGCTGACAGCTTTAAGAGCGTCATGCAGCGCGATCGACGTGTGCGTATAGGCGCCGGGATTGATGATCAATCCCTTGGCTTTGGCGCCCGCCTCCTGGACCCAGTCGACCAGCACGCCTTCATGGTTCGACTGGCGAAATTCGATGACGGTGCCGGCCCTTGCGGCGTGCGCTTCGAGCGCATTCTTGATGTCTTCCAGCGTCGCGCGCCCGTAGATTTCCGGCTCGCGCGCGCCAAGCAGGTTGAGATTGGGTCCGTTCAGGACATAGACCGTCATTGGCGGGATTCCGTGGCGAGGCTTGCATCGCGGCTTTCAAGCCTACACATACAAGCCTGTTCGTTGCGATAGTGCAAACGCCCGTGGCCGAAATGGAACTGATGATCAACGGCGAAAGCCGCCGCTTCGAAATCGGCGGGAGCCTCGCGCGCCTGATCGAGACGCTCGGCCTTGATCCGCGCAAGGTCGCGATCGAGCGCAATCTCGAGATCGTGCCGAGATCGGCCTACGCGGCGACGGCGCTATGCGAAGGCGACCGCCTCGAAATCGTTCACTTTGTCGGAGGCGGCTGATGGCGCACGAACAACAGCCCGAAAAACTGATTGTCGCCGGACGCGCGTTTTCCTCGCGGCTCATCATCGGCACGGGCAAGTACAAAAGCTATGAAGAGAATGCGCGCGCGGCCGAAGCCGCCGGCGCCGAGATGGTCACGGTCGCGGTCCGGCGCGTCAATCTGACGGATCGCGACAAGCCGATGCTGGTCGATTTTCTCGACCCGAAAAAATACGTCTATCTGCCCAATACGGCGGGATGCTTTACGGCGGACGACGCCATCCGGACTTTGCGCCTTGCGCGGGAGGCGGGCGGCTGGTCGCTCGTCAAACTCGAAGTGCTCGCTGATCAAAAGACGCTCTACCCGGAAATGGAGGAAACGCTGAAGGCCGCTCGGCTTTTGATAAAGGACGGCTTTGAGGTGATGGTCTATTGCTCCGACGATCCGGTCTACGCGAAAAAACTTGAAGACGCCGGCTGCGCCGCAATCATGCCTTTAGGCTCGCTGATCGGCTCCGGTCTCGGCATTTTGAATCCGGTCAATATCCGCCTGATCGTCGAGCAATCATCCGTGCCCGTTATCGTAGACGCCGGCGTCGGCACCGCGTCCGACGCCGCGGTCGCGATGGAGCTTGGCTGCGACGGGGTCTTGATGAATACGGCGATCGCCGAAGCGAAGAACCCTGTCTTGATGGCGTCCGCGATGAAGCACGCCGTCATCGCCGGGCGGCAAGCCTATCTCGCGGGCAGGATGCCAAAAAAGCGCTACGCCGATCCATCCTCGCCGCTTGCGGGATTGATCTGATCCGCCGCGTCACCGCTTCTTCTTGGCCTCGGCGATCGCCGCCTTGACTTCATCGGGACGAAAGCCGGGAATGACCTCGACGAAACCGCCGTCAAGCGAGGCGACGATGAATGTCGGCGTGCCGTCAATGCCCATTTCCTGCGCGGCGCGGCGGTCGTTGTCGAAGATCGCGTCGAATCCCTTATTCTTCGCGTCGGCTTCAAGGCGCTTGACGTCGATGCCGATGCCGCCCGCGATCTCCTTAATGCGCTTTTCAGTAAGGACGTTGTTTTCCTTCAGCATGGCGAAGTGGAGGTCCGCATATTTTCCTTGCGCCCGCGCGGCGAGCGCGTAGCGGCTTGCTGTTTCCGATTCCTCACGCAGGATCGGATATTCGCGAAGCGAGACTTTGACCGCTCCGTCGTTCTTTAGAAGGTCCTGGACAAAACCCGCGCTGCGCTTGCAGAAACCGCAATGATAATCGAAGAGTTCGATGACCGCGACTTTCGCCCCGGCGACGTTTTTACCGCCGACATAGCCGCCGTCGGGCGAAAGTAATTGGGAGAGGTGCTTGCGCGCCGCGTCCTTGACGTGGTTTGCGGAGTAAAGGTTCAGCGCCTCAACGATGATCGCCGGGTCTTCGCGAATAGTGTCTCGGACGATCTGTTCGATCGCGGCGCGATCAAGGTCGCCCGGAATTTGCGGCTTCGATTGCTGGGCGGCGACGAGGTTCGCAGCGATGGCGCCGAAAAAAGCCGAACCCGCGAGCGCGGCGACGATCAAGAGACGCTGTTTCACCTGGAATTCCCCTCTTTGAGCTTTCGAATCTCGGCGTGTCGATGTTTCCGGACCATCAATGAAATTGCGGCGCGTATTGCGGATCAGGCACTTCGTCCGGCTTTCGCCGCGGTTCGGGCGCCGGTCGATCGTCATCGCGTCCGCGACCCCGTCCTGCGGAAGGGTCGGAGCCGAGGCTGGCGACGATGATGTCGGTCGCCTGACGCCATTCCGCGGTGCCCTTCTTGAAGGAGGCTCGGGCTCTTGTGGCGAATTGCGCGGCGTCTGGTTTTGCGCCTTCATGATAGCGCGCTTCCGCCATCGCGAGATTGGCCATTGCTTCGTTATCGAGCGCGCCATAGGCGCGCGCAAGTTCGAACCAACCGAATGAATTGTCGGCTTCGAGAAGCAGCGCCGACTTCAGCACCATGATCGACTCGGCTACTTTGCCGGCGTCTTCCGTCGCGGCGAGGGCGCGGGCGTGATTGATGAGCAGCAGCGCCTTGCCGGGGGCGAGTTCGACGGATCTGCGGTGCGGTTCGATCGATTCGGCGACGCGGCCGAATTCGAACAGCATCTGGCCCTTCAACTCGTTGAAATAGGGATTATCGGGGTGGGCGACGAGGAGCCTGTCGATCTCTTTGAGCGCGCGCTCAATATCCGCCGACCGGTAATAGGCGACCGCGCGCGCATAGAGCGCCGGCTCCGATTGATCAGACAGCGGATATTGCCGGAGGGTCGAATTGACGTCCTGCATAAAGCCGCGGATTTTCGCCTGAATCATGCGCAGGCGAGCAATCTCCTCCGGCGAATCCTTAACGTCGAAATAAGGCGACGCCGCCGCTCGCTCTTCAAGCGCCGTGATGCGCTGAACCGCCAGCGGGTGGCTTTGCATGTAAGGATTGATGCGACCGCCGTGGATCAGCTGGTCGTTCCGCATTTTCTGGAACGACTCGATTAGACCGTTTCCGGAGCGGCCGACGGCGTTGAGATAGGTGAGGGCGGCCTGATCGGCGCTTGATTCCTGGCCGCGGCTGTATTTCAGCGCATTGGCGATGCCGACGGTTTGCCCAAGGCCAAGGATGCCGATGCCCGCGTCCGGCGCGCCGGCGGCGATGGCGCCGGCCGCCAGCACGAGGCTGAGCAGCATTGGGCGCGTCGCCGACGCCAACATTTCGTCCGATCGCGCGGAATGCCCGCCGGCGATGTGACCGGCTTCGTGCGCGATGACGCCCTGGATTTGCGCCGGCGTGTCGGAGATGGTGATGAGGCCGGTGTTGACGCCCATCACCAAGCCGCCGGCAAATGCGTTGAAAGTCTGGTCGCCGATAATCAATATATCGATTTCATCAGCGGGAATGCCGGCGGCCCGAAACACCGGGCGCGAATAGTCGTTGAGGAATTCCTCAATCTCGACGTCGCGCAATACGCTCTGCGCCTGGGCCTCGACCGTCGCGGAAAGGGCGAAGATCGAGGCGCTCGCCGCCGCCATCGCCAGTTTTTGAAGACGCTTCATCCCGCAACCCAATCGCAATATCGCTCGCCGATCAAGGATGGCGACCGGCGGTGGCGGAAATGTGACCCGCCATGAGCGGCGACGCGCCTTGCGTCACCCGCCAAGCGCCCGGTTCCACCATCCCTTGCGCGCTGGTTTGGGCGGTTCAGCAGGGTGTTCCTCTGCGACCGGCGCCCTTGGCTCGTCCCTGACCGGGACAGCCGCAGCCGCCGGTCCTGCTGCCGGCCTCTCAAAGCTCCACGACGCGGGTTCGGGCGCGTGCTCGGTCTTTTGCTCGGCGACCGGCGTCGGTGGAGCGGCTTCTTCCTCAGGCCACGGAATGTCGCCGGCGATTGAGGGTTGGTCGTCCGCTTCCGCGCCGCCTTCCGCGGCCTGTTCGGGATGGGATTCGCCGTTGACGCCGGCTTCGTCCGGCCGTTTGCCGCGGCGGCCGCCTCTTCGACCGCGCCGCCGACGCTTGCGTGGTCGATCGTCGTCGCCTTGCGGCTGGTCGTCATGAGTTCGAATCGCCGGCTGCTCGCTGTCGCCGTCGTCTGCTTCGCCCTCTTCGGCCGTTTCGTCGCTTCTCGCTTCGTTCGTCCGCTGCTCGCTCGGCCTGGCATCGTCGGATCGGATCGGCGATCCGTCGCGCCGCCGACGCCGACGCCGCCGCCGACGACGCGCGCCGTTTTCGTCCTCGGCGGCCTCGCCATGGCCATCGGATTGCGGCTCCGCTTCTTCTTCGGGGCTGTCCGCCTCAACCTCTTCAAAATCAGGCGCAATCGTTTCCGTCGTGTCTGCGCGCACGACGACCGGGCGCTCGGCGGATTCGACCCGGGCGCCCGTCTTCTCGATTTCAAAATTGTCGCCGGCCTTCGCCGGATCCGCCGTCACTTCAATGGTGACGCCGTAGTCGGTTTCGATCCGTCGCAGCCATTCGCGCTTCTGGTTGAGGATATAGAGCGTGACGTCGAGCGCCGCCCTGATCTGGATGTTGCTCGCCTTGCTCGAAATCGCTTCGTTTTCGGCGGAACGCAGGATGCGCAGCGCCGCCATTTCGTGCGAGCGGACATTGCCGGCGCCGCCGCAGGTCGGGCACATATGGGTCGTGCCGTCGACGATGCCCGAGCGCCGGCGCTGGCGGGACATTTCGAGTAGCCCGAAGCCGGAAATGCGGCCAAGCTGAATTCGCGCGCGATCGGCGCGCAAGGCGTCCTTCAGGCGCTTTTCGACCGAACGATTGTTGCGGCCCTCCTCCATGTCGATGAAGTCGATGACGATGAGGCCCGCAAGGTCGCGCAGCCGGCATTGGCGCGCGGCCTCGTCAGCCGCCTCCAGATTGGTGCGCAGCGCCGTCTGTTCGATGTTGCGTTCGCGCGTCGACTTGCCGGAATTGACGTCGATCGCGATCAGCGCTTCCGTCTGATTGATGACGATATACCCGCCGGATTTGAGACGCACGGTCGGCCGGTACATCGCGTCAAGCTGGGACTCAACGCCGTATTGCAGGAAGAGCGGCGTTCGCTCCTTGTAAGGCTGCACGTTCTTCGAGTGCGACGGCATCAGCATCTTCATGAAGTCTTTGGCTTCACGATAGCCGCCGTCGCCCTCGACGAGCACGGCGCCAATATCCTTGTCGTAAAGATCGCGGATGGCGCGCTTGATAAGGCTCGCTTCCTCATAAATGAGGCAGGGCGCGATCGATTTCAGCGTCAGGGTGCGTATGTTTTCCCAGAGGCGGATCAGATAATCATAGTCGCGCTTGATTTCCGCCTTGGTGCGCTTGGCCCCCGCTGTGCGGATGATCAGACCCATCCCGTTCGGAACATCGAGGCTGTCGACGACGCGACGCAGGCGTTTGCGGTCGGCGGCGACCGGTATCTTTCGCGAAATGCCGCCGCCGCGCGCGGTGTTGGGCATCAGCACGCAATAGCGTCCGGCGAGCGATAGATAAGTCGTCAGCGCGGCGCCCTTGTTGCCGCGTTCTTCCTTGACGGCCTGCACGAGCAGGATCTGCCGGCGCTTGATGACTTCCTGGATCTTGTAATTGCGCAGCAGCCGCGCGCGTTTGCGTCGGGCGTCCTTGTAACGCTCGATCAGCTGCGCGCGGGTCAGCTTGGCGTAGGCTTCGTCGATCTGCTTGCGCGGGCGTTCCGTCTCCGCATCGTCGGCTTCGTCCTCCGCCTCTTCGTCGTCCTCGACGACCGGCCCGTCGTCGACATCTTCGGCGCCGGCTTCGATGATTTCAACGCTTTGCGGGAGTTCCGCGACATCGGCGTCGGCCGGTTCGGCGGCGTCGTCGGCGCGGCTTTCGGGCGAGGCTTCGTCGTCGCCGTGAAACGAAGTTTCAGCGCCGCTGTCGATTTCATCAAGAGGCGCATCTTCATCCGCGGGCTCGTCCGGCGCCGCTGAACTGATCTCGGGCGCCGCATCGGACCGGTATTCGCGCGGCCCGCGGCGATGATCGTCATCGCCCGCCTCGCGGCTGAGGTCGGCGTCGAATTCTTCAAAGCCGCCATCCTCGCCCTGATCGGTGAGGTTCAGCGCGGCGGCGATCGCAGCCTCTTCGGCCTCCGCTTCCTGAATGAGCCGGCGGTCGGAAATCGGCACCTGATAATAGTCGGGGTGGATTTCGTTGAAGGCGAGAAAGCCGTGGCGGTTGCCGCCGAATTCAACGAAGGCCGCCTGCAACGAAGGTTCGACCCTCGTCACGCGCGCCAGATAGATATTGCCTCTTAGGGGTTTTCGGGTCGCCGATTCGAAGTCGAAATCTTCAACCTTGCCGTTCTGAAGCACGCATACGCGGATCTCCTCGGAGTTTCCCGCGTCGATAAGCATTGTTTTTGTCATTAAATTCTCGTGTGCAGCGGCGGCGCGCAGCCTGGCCGCTGTCTTGATTGTCGAGCGCTGGTCGCCGCGCCAAAGGGCTGGGGGCCCGGTTCGGGCCTGTCAGTCCGGATTGTGCTCTCTGAAGCGCCATACGGCTCTAGGTTCATCCTTGCCGCGCCGGCTGGCGCGACGGTTCATCGTTTCCCGACGCCAATTCCCGATGCCGGGGCGCCAGGCTATCGTATTGGCCGGCCGGACGACTCCGTCCGGTCAGCCCAGCGCGCCCGATCCTCAAGGGGACCGCAGCGCCGCTGCGGCGAAATTTGCGGACGATGTCTTTAGACCCGCGCCGCCATCGCCGTATTCCAACGGCTCGCGGGACCATCCCGCGCGCTGAAATTCCTGACGTGATATGGGCGCCGCCCGGCGCCGGTTCAAATCACGCTGAATCGACAATGCATTAGCACGCTGAAAAAGAAAAGCGTTGGTTAACGCCGACTCAAGGTTTCATCAGACCATGGAAAAACCCGTAAGGGGGCGTTAACGAGGAAGCGAGGACTATCCCTTCCGGACGGCCGGACACGATCGGCGCATGGCGGATTTTGTGAGAGTATTTGGCAGCAATTTCAAAATGTTAGTCTATTTCGCGCTGGTCTGCGCCGGCATGAATATTTTCGCTGGCGCTGCGGCCGCCGCTGAGATTGTCGCTGTTCGTTTCGGTGTGACATCCGCTTCTCAAACGAGAATTGTATTTGATTCCAATGGCTTGCCGTCTCATCGCTTAAAGGCTGACGGGCAGGGCGAAGGTCGGCTCGATGTCGCCTTTGAGAGCGCGACGCTCGCAAAGGGCCTTTCGGCGTCGGGAAAAGGCGCAGGGCATGTTGCGGGTTATGCGGCGCTGCAAAAAGACGCCGCCGCCGTCGTCTCCCTTTCTTTTGCGCGAGGCGCAAAGATCAAGGACGTGCTCGTCATTCCACCGAGCGCCGCCAATGCGCACCATCGGCTCGTCATTGACCTTGTCAGCGCGAAGCCTGCGGACCTCGTCGCCAGCCTGCCTGCGCCGAAATATGAAAGCATCACCGAAGTCATCGAAGCGGTGACGCCGACGCCTGCGGGCTCCGCCGCGCCATTTGCAGTCGCCGAACCGCCGACATTGGCGTCTTCTACGCTGCGGCCGGTGATTGTCATTGACGCCGGCCACGGCGGAACCGATCCGGGCGCTGCCGGTCCTGCCGGCTCGAAAGAAAGCGCCGCGACACTGTCCGCGGCGGCGGCGCTGTCGGAAATCCTTGAAGGAACAGGCAGATATGACGTCGTCCTGACCCGATCAACGGATTCGCGCCTTGCCCACGAAGAGCGCTCGCGGATCGCGAGGGAAGCGAAGGCAGATCTGTTCATCTCGCTTCACGCCGACGCCCACGCCGATTCCAAGGTTCGGGGCGGGTCGGTCTATACGCTCTCGGACGAAGGCACCGAGCGCTCGGCGCGCGAGGCGCTGGCCAAGGGCAATTACGCCGTATTCGATCTGGATATTGGTGAAGAGGATCCGCAGGTTGGCGGCATTCTCTACAATCTCGCGCAGCGCCGAACGGAAAACGAATCCGACCTGTTTGCTGAAATTCTGATCAAAAAGCTCGCGGGGGTGACGCCGCTCCTCAACAACACCCATAGGCGCGGCAATTTCAAGGTTTTGCTGGCGCCGGACGTGCCGGCGATCCTCCTCGAACTCGCCTTCATCTCGAACAAGCAGGACGAGGCCAATCTGCGCTCGCCGACCTGGCGCAAACGCTCGATGGGCGCTGTCGCCGATGCGATCGACGCCTATTTTGAAAAGCGCGCGGCGCTCGGCATACAGGCGAGCACCGGGGCGGCCGCAACGCCGCGCTAAGGCTCGATCTTGCCGGAGAAATTCGCGTATAAGGCGCGTCGGGGCGGCCAACAATCCACCGCATTCGCCGCCGAGTGTCGCGAGGCCCGACGCCGCCCAATTGGTTGAGGACGAGTAATGACTGACGAACAACTTCTAGTCGATGACACCGCCGACAAGCTGCACGCGCCCAAGCGCGCCGTCGCCGCGGCGAAGGCTGCGATCGGGCGCCTGCCGCTTTCAGTGAAAATCATCGGCGGCGTGCTCGCCGGCGGCGTGCTCCTTTCTCTTCTCGCGATCGGCGCTTTTGGCGTCTACATGTTCAGCCTCAGCCAGGATCTCCCCGATTACGAGGTTCTCGCCGAGTACGAACCGCCGATCACGACCCGCGTTTACGGCAATGACGGATCGCTGGTCGCCGAATTCGCCCGCGAGCGCCGGCTTTATGTGCCGATCGAAGTGATGCCGGAGCTTGTCACCGGCGCGTTCATTTCGGCCGAAGACAAGAGTTTCTATGAACACAAAGGCCTCGACTTCAAAGGGATCGTGCGCGCGCAAATTTCAAACGTCGGCAATCTGATCCGCGGACGCCGGCTTGAAGGCGGCTCAACGATCACCCAGCAGGTCGCGAAGAACTTCCTTCTGTCAAATGAACAGAAGATCGAGCGCAAGATGAAAGAATGGCTGGTGACCCGCCGCATCGAGCGCGCCTTCACTAAGGACCATATTCTCGAACTCTACCTCAACGAAATTTACCTCGGCAATCGATCCTACGGTGTTGCGGCCGCGGCGCTCAATTATTTCGACAAGTCGCTTGATGAGCTGACCATCGAAGAAGCCGCCTATCTCGCGGCCATCCCCAAAGCGCCGAACAATTATCACCCCGTCAACAATCACGATCGCGCTCTTGAGCGCCGCAATTGGGTGATCGGGCGCCTGCAGGAAGACGGCAAGATCACAAAAGAACTGATGGCGGCGGCCCAGGCGACGCCGCTCAACGCGAAAATCGCGCCGGCGCTCGGCGCGCGCGACTGGGCGTCGGATTATTTCGCTGAAGAGGTCCGCAAGCAGGTCGCCGAAAAATACGGCGCTGACGCGCTTTACGACGGCGGCCTCGCGGTGAGGACGACGATCGATCCGCGATTCCAGAAAGCCGCAGGCGCAGCGCTTCGTCGCTGGCTTGTCGATTACGATCAACGTCATGGTTGGCGCGGCGCGATTTCGACCATGGCCGTTACGGACAATTGGGCGGAGGAGCTCACGGCCGTCGAAAAGACACTCGCTGACAACAAGCGTCTTTCAGAAGATCTCGCGCCGTGGAAACCGGCGCTTGTCCTTGATGTCGGCGCCAAGAGCGCGAAAATCGGTTTTGCCGACGGCGCCGAAGGCGCGATCGCTTTTGAAGATTTGAAATGGGCGCGTGGGTATAAGTCCGTCGACGCCGTCGGTCCGGATTTGTCCTCTGCGGCGGACGTCTTGAAGCGCGGCGACGTCGTTTATGCCGAGGCGCTGAAAAAAGAAGGCGCCTATGCGTTGCGGCAGCCGCCGGCGGTCAACGGCGCGCTGGTCGCCATCGATCCGCATACCGGCCGTGTTCTCGCCATGGTCGGCGGGTTCTCCTTCCATCTTTCGGAGTTCAACCGCGCCATTCAGGCGAAGCGGCAGCCCGGATCGACCTTCAAGCCGTTCGTTTATGCGACCGCGCTTGATAGCGGGTACACCCCGTCCAGCATCGTGCTCGACGCGCCGTTCGTTGCGCCCGGCGTCGACAGCTGGTGGAAGCCTGGCAATTATGCGGAAGGGCGCTTTTACGGCGAGAGCACCTTGCGTCTCGGCATTGAACAGTCGCGCAATACAATGACGGCGCGGCTGGCGCAGGATCTCGGCATCGGCCGGATCGTCGACTATGTCGCCAAGTTTAATCTCTCGGACAATCTTCCGCGCGAACTCGCAATCTCGCTCGGCTCGGGCGAAACGACATTGATGCGGATCACCGCCGCCTATGCGACTTTCGTCAATGGCGGCAAGAGCGTCCATCCATTCGTCATCGACCGCGTGCAGGATCGTCACGGCAAGACGGTTTTCGTCAACGACGCGCGCGAGTGCCGCAACTGCCGAAATCTCGCCTGGGCGGATCAAGCGGAGCCGCAACTCGCCGACGATCGCGAACAGCTGATGGACCCACGTACCGCCTATCAAATCGTATCGATGCTGGAAGGCGCCGTCGCGCGAGGCACCGGCACGGCGGTGAAAAAAGTCGTCAACAAGCCGGTCGCCGGCAAAACCGGAACGACGAACGAATACAAGGACGCCTGGTTTGTCGGGTTTTCGCCGGATCTCGCGGCCGGTGTCTTTGTCGGCTTCGACATGCCGCAAACGCTTGGTCAGGGCGAAGCAGGCGGCCGCGTGGCGGCGCCGATCTTCGGGGACTTCATGGCCGAAGCGCTGAAAGACGAGGCCGGCATTCCCTTCCGGGTTCCCTCCGGCATCCGTCTCGTTCGCGTCAACGCCAAGACCGGCCGTCCGGCGGGCCCCGGCGATCCCAACGTCATCCTTGAAGCGTTCAAGGCCGAAGATTCGCTGAGCACGGCTCCGAGTGTTGATGAGCTCAACAATCTCGACCCTTTGAGCGCGACGCCGACGGATCCCTCGCAGACGCCGTCGCAGTCGACAGTGGACGATCTCAATGGGCTCTATTAAGGAGCGCTTCGCGACGACCCGCCGGCGCGAGGATATTTCAGGACCGACATGCGCACCGACATCGCAACTCTCTCCGAGCAGATCGAGCAATCGCTCGATCTGCTGAGGAGGCGTCTTTGACTGGGACAAAGCGCGAGCGCGCCTTGACGAACTGAACGCCAAATCCGAAGCGCCGACCTTCTGGGACGATCCGCAGGCGGCGCGAAAGCTGATGCAGGAGCGGACGTCGCTTGAATCGCAAATAGCGGCGATTTCCGAAATCGCGGTGGAGCGCAAGGATCTTGAGGGCCTCGCCGAGATGGCGGCGGCGGAAGGCGATGAAGCCGGCGCCGATGAAATTTTCGGCTTGATGAAGGCGCTAGCCGAGCGCGCCGCCAATGCGGAGACGGAAGCGCTGCTCTCGGGCGAGGCGGACGCCAATGACTGCTATTTCGAGATTCATCCCGGCGCCGGCGGCACCGAGTCGAACGACTGGGCGGCGATGCTGCTGCGCATGTATCTGCGTTGGGCGCAAAAGCGCGGCTATTCGACGGAGGTGATCGATCAGCAGCCCGGCGAGGAAGCCGGGGTCAAGTCCGCGTCTATCAAGGTCTGCGGCCGCAACGCCTATGGTTGGCTGAAGACGGAGTCCGGCGTTCATCGGCTTGTGCGGATTTCGCCATTCGACTCGAATGCGCGTCGTCATACCTCGTTCGCCTCGATGTGGGTTTATCCCGTCATCGACGAGACGATCGAGATCGACATCAAGGAAAGCGATTGCCGGGTCGACACGTTCCGCGCATCGGGCGCCGGCGGACAACACGTCAACAAGACGGACTCGGCGGTCCGCATCACCCATATGCCGAGCGGCATTGTCGTGCAGTGTCAAAATGAGCGATCGCAGCACAAGAACCGCGCGACCGCATGGAACATGCTGCGCGCCCGGCTCTATGAGCAGGAACTGCAGCGCCGCGAAGATGCGGCGAAAGCCAAAGAAGACGCCAAGACCGATATCGGCTGGGGCCACCAGATCCGGTCATATGTTTTGCAGCCCTATCAGATGGTCAAGGATTTGCGGACGAATGTCGAAAGTCCGGATCCGGACAGAGTGCTCGACGGCGACATCGACGCCTTTCTGGCCGCTTCGCTGGCGCAGCGCGTCGCGGGCGCCGCGTCCTGATTTCCCGCCAGCGGCGAATCGCAACTTGAAAATACATCCGCCGTTTCCGTCGATTTCGCGACGGAATTCGCCGCACCCGGCGTTGAAAGAGCAGAAGGCCGCGAGAGCGGCTGACTGAAGCGTTTTGACAAGTCAGGTTTTGGCGCGCCGCTGTCGGTCGGTCGGCTGCCCGCGCTCTTTTGCGGCAAATGCCGGGGTTCCTCGATCCGCGGCAGACGGAAGAACTCGGCCTGTGGCGCAGAGGGAAATCCGCACTGTCCGTACAAAACCGCAAGGACCCGCGTGAATCCTCGATTCAACGAGAGGCGCGGGGCGGGGATTGCCCGCAAAAGGCGGATTAACCGGCGCCGGCTGTCGCCTGATAGCGCGCCGGGCGACGTGACTTTCGACGATGATAAGCGCGCCGGACGAGCGCCCTTCGCAAACTTCTGGGGAACTGCCGGAAGATTACCGGAGCGGCGAGCGCGCGCCGCTGAGGAAGGAAGGCGCTTCATTCGCGACCGCCGAACGCTGGTCGTCGCCGGCGGCGATCGGCCTTGGCGCAGGTCCGCCGGGTCGGGTTTTCCGGAAATCGTTTGCAGACGCGTCAGAAAGCGGATCGTCGGAATGCCGGCAATTGCCTTCGAAATGCGCGCCGCTCTCGACAGACAGCGATGAGTGAAGAATGTCGCCGATGATGTGAGCGGTCGCTGCGAGCGCGACCTGGCGGGCGCGAATGCCGCCTTCGACGCGGCCCCGGACAACCACGCTTTCGCAGATGATCTCGCCTTTGACCGACGCTTTCTCTCCGACGATCAATGTCGCCGCTTTGATGTCGCCTTCAAGCGCGCCGTCCAATTGGACTTCGCCGCCTGAGTTGACGTTGCCGCGAAGGACAACGTCGGCTGAAATGATGGATGGAACGCCCGCAGCCCGCATCGCACTCGACCTTTTTGCTTGCGCGGGCGCCGGGCTTGAAGAGGAAGCACTCACCTCAAGGGCCGGCGCTTTCGCGCGTTCGTCGGTCGGCGACTTTTGCTTAGCTTTCGAAAACATATCTGCCAGCCTCTATGAAACGCAGAGGGTTTCTGGGTTGACCCCGGAAAAGGACCTCGTAGTGCACGTGCGGGCCGGTGCTGCGACCGCTATTGCCTAGCTCGCCGACCTTCTGGTGCAGCTTCACCCGCTGACCATCTTGTACCGTGATACGGTTAAGATGGGCGTAACGCGTGACGAAGCCGTTCCCATGGTCGATCTCGACGCAACGCCCGAAGCCCTGACGGACTCCGGCGAATTTGACGACGCCCGCGGCAGTCGCGGTGACCGGCGCCGCCCAGGCCGCGGAAAAATCGATGCCGTGATGGCTCGCCGCGCGCCCATTGATCGGGTCGCGGCGAACGCCGAAGCCGCTAGTGAATTTGCGGCTGACGGTCAGCGGGGAGGACAGAGGGATTTTGTTAACCGCATCCTGAACGTCGCGAAGCTCATCGACCATCAAGGCGGCCCGGTTCGCGTGACGGAAGAATGCGGACGACGCGCTCGCCAGGTTCGACGCGTCGATAAACGGTCCGCCCTGGGCCAGAACCATATTCGAAATCTTAGGGGCCTGAACCAGGTTTTCGGCGCCGACGCCGGTGCTGGAAAGGACCATCCGCAATTCGTCAACCTGCAGGGCGGAACGCTCTTCGAGCGAGGCAAGCAGCAGCACCTGCTCGACGTAAAGGTCGGCTGAGGCCGTGCGCATCTGCAGCAGGGCGGGCGCCGCTGGGCTGTTCGGCGGGACTTGCGTTCCCTGCGCAAGCGCTTCGCGCTCCGCGAGTCTGCGCAACAAGGAGACCCGGGACTGGCGCGGCGTCGGTTCGGCCGGCGCGACGTCGATCATGATGCGATTGCCGTTGGTGGGTTTTTGACCGTTCGGCGAACCCGCTTCGGAAAGCCCTTTCGCCAACGCTTGAAGGTCAATATCCGCCGACGCCTTGCGCTCGACCATGCTCTTCAGGGTTTGGTGGCGTGAGGAAATCTCCGCCATTGTGGCGTCGAATTCCTGCTGCATGATGACGTTCAGCGAACTGACGTCGTCGTAGGCGCGCTGCGACTGGGCGAGGCGCTTATTGAACACCGTTTCGACAACGCGACGGTCGCGTTCCTTGGCGACGATGATCTGCTCTTTAAAGACGACATTGACAGAGGAATAGGCGACCCAAAGCAGCGCGGCCCCAATGACAGCGGCCAGCGCTATCTGGGTCCTCGTCGACATCGAAATGAAGTGAACGACGCCGTCACTGCGGTGGTAAATCTGCCGCTCTTTGAACCACCGACTGATAATACGCTTCGTTTGGCCGGATTTCTTGCGGCTCATTCAAAGTCGCCCCTGATCAACGCCCGGAAGCGTTTTACGTTGACACCCCTTAACATATTGCAGCCGATCCCGTCGCATTTCGCAACTGTTATGTGATGAAATAACCATTCTTTTTTAACCTGTACGGCGCCGGGTCGGATCGACCGCTTCGCAAGGCTTGTTCCAGCGCGCATAAAACGCCGCATCGAGCCCGGCGGCGCCTCTGGCAGACCCGTTAAAAGGGCCTTTAAGACCCCCTTTGAAACGCTCGATCACCAGGCGTTCGAATTCCGCTTCGGGAAGAAGCCGCCGAGCCTGACAAACCGCCCGGAACCATCGAACACCGGTCGCGACATGGCCGATTTCGTCTCGGTGGATCCGGTCGACGAGATCGGCGCTTTTGATGTCGCCGACCCGTCTAAGGCGGGCGGCCATGCTTGGCGTCACGTCGAGGCCGCGCGCCTCGAGGACCATCGGAGCGACGGCGAGCCTCGCAAGGACGCTGTCGCGCGTCAGGGACGCCGCTTCCCATAAAGACCCATGGGCCGGAAGCTCCCCATAGTCCGACTCAAGCGCCTGCAACCGGCTCAGCAGCAGCCGAAAGTGGGACGCTTCCTCCACTCCGACAGCCATCCAATCCGCGACAAAGACTCGGCTGTCCAACGAGGCATCATTAATTTCCTTCTCGAAACGAACCGCCATGTCGAATGCCAAATCGATCGCATTTAGCTCGATATGGGCAAGAGCGTGCAGCAGCGAGACGCGGCCCTCTGGCGTGCCGAGTTTCCGCTTTTCGACCTGCTGAGGAGGCACAAGCAAAGGCCGGCTCGGCCTGGCCGGCGAGTCCGGGATCGACACTTTGGAGGAGGCGACGGTCAAAGGTGCGCGTGCCGCATGCAAAGCCGCCCGGCATTTGCCAAGAGGGTCGGCCGTCTCAAGAACGCGGATCGCAATCTCCCGCCAGGCCCCGACTTGCAAAAGGTCAATCAAGCGATTTGACCGCCGCCAGGACCTCGTCGACATGCCCCGGGACTTTGACCTTGCGCCAGATTTTCCTGACGATGCCCTTTCCGTCAATCAGAAAGGTCGACCGGTCGATTCCCATGTATTTGCGGCCATAGAGGGTCTTTTCGACCCAAGAACCGTAGGCGGCGATGGTCTCGCCGTCCTCGTCTGATGCGAGCGTTATTGAAAGCTTGTGCTTGTCCTTGAACTTGTCGTGCGTGGCGGGACTGTCCTTGGAAACGCCGACGATGGCGGCGCCGCCGCGTCTGAAGGCTTTCTCCACCGCCGAGAAATCAACGGCTTCCTTCGTGCAGCCGGCCGTATCGTCCTTCGGGTAAAAGTAAAGAACGACGGCCTTTCCTCTGAAGTCGGCGAGTGCGACCCGGCCGCCGCCATCAGTCGGCAATTCAAAGGCGGGCGCCTTTGAGCCTTCAACAATTGTTTTGGGTTTTGCCGCCATCCGCGCCAGCCAAGCCTTCCGATTGATCGATTGTTGGAGGTCATAATCCAGGAAGCGTCTTTCCCCCAAACTTTTCTTGATTGGCCGTTATATTGTCACTAGGCATGTCAAGGGCGTCGCCTTTGACGGCCGGGCGCATCAGGGACGGGCAGACACGCGCATGAGATCGCGGATCGCACGCGCAGGGCTAATTGCCGCCGAAGCGCTGGGGATCGTTGTCGCGGCCTTGGTCTTTCTCGGCGCGATCCTGTTCTGGCGCGTTCAGAGCGCGCCGGTGATGCTCGACTGGGCGGCGCCGGCGATCGCGAGCGCCGCCAACGCCGCTGTCTTTTCCGGCGCTGTCCGAGATATTGACGGAGTCACGCTCTCTCGCGCCGAAAACGGCGAAGGTTATCGGATCGACCTTTCGAATGTTCGGCTCGGGCGTCGCGCCGCGCAGGCGACCGCGCAATTGCCGCATGTCAGGCTGGACTTTCGACCGGCAGACATTTTTTCCGGGAAAGCGGGGCCGCGCCGGATCGAAATTCGCGGCGCACAATTGCGAATCGTCCGGCGCGCTGATCGAAAAATGAAACTCGACTTCGGCGAAGCGGCGGGCGAGCGCTCCCGCGTTTTTCAATCGCTGACCGGCGGCGCCTATTTTCGGGAGGCGTTTGAACGCGCTGTCCTGTCGAAGACGACCATCACTTTTGTCGATGAGAATTCCGGCCGGACATGGATCGGCAAAGACGGCGGCGCCGAGGTCGTGCGCACGTCCGGAGGTTACGCGGCGCGGCTTCAATCCCGCTTCGACATTGGCGGCAGGCCGGCGTCGCTGGCGTTCGATTCCAATTATGATCTGTCGACGGAGGTCATCTCATCAAGGTTGACCTTGAAAGACGCTCCTGTCGGCGACCTTATCGCCGTATTCTTCAATGTCGAAGCGGAGCTGCTGACGTCTCCCATCTCGGGCGACGCAACCGTCGATCTGACAAAAGACGGCGCCTTGCTGTCATCGCGTATTGATATCGCCGCAAGCGACGGGGTGCTGACGCTCGGAAACTGGTCGACGCCGGTCAGCCGCATTGCGGCCTCGGCGGGATTCGATCCGAGGCGCAACGAATTCACACTCGAGCGAGCTGAGTGGGCTGCAGGCATCGGCGAGGGGATCCTCGGCGGCGTTGTGACTCTCGAAAGCAAAGTCGACGGACGAGGGGTGAGCCGCATTGGCTTCGCGCTCGGCAGCGATGATTTGTCGATTGTCCGCGAAACGCTTTTTGACGAGCCGCTTCGACTAAATGGCTTGTCAGTGTACGGATCTTATTCCGTCGATGACAAGTCCCTCGATATCAGGGAATTTGCAGCGACGATCTCTGAAATTCCGCTTAGCGGACAATTCGCGATCTTTCCGCAGAAGGATCAGTCGCCTGCGGTGCGCGCCGCGGCGAAGATCGCAGGCACGGTTGACCGCCTCGCGCTCCTCCGGATCTGGCCGAAGGATCTCGCGTCGGCGGCCCGTGAATTCGTGGCGCTCAGAATGTTGCGCGGCGACTTCAGCGGCGTCGAATTCACGATGGATTTGAAGTCTGGCGCCGTCGGGGAAGACGGCGCGCTTCCCGATGAGGCGATGACGCTCGCTTTCCGCGCGCAAAACGCCGCGGTGATTTACGCGCCGGGCATGACGCCGATGACGAATGTAAGCGGCGAGGGCGCGCTCAAGGGGAACAGCTTCCGCTTCAAGGGAGAAAATGGCGCCGTCGGCAGGGTTCAGGTGACAAGCGCGAGCGTCGACATACCGGTAATCAAGCCGAAGGGCGAGACGGCAATTTTCAGGTTCGACGCGGTCGGCGACGCGGGCGATATTCTCGCGGTGTTGTCGCAAGAGCCGCTCGCGGTCCTCAAAGAGACGCGCTATTCGGCGAGCCAATTCGCCGGGACGACATCGGTCAGTGTTGAGCTTCAAAGGCCCAATCTCAGAATGGCGCCGCGCGAATCCTACCGGTACAAAGGATCGGCGGCGTTCGCCAATTTGTCTGTAGACGGTGTTATCGGCGAAGCGGCGTTGGCGAACGGCAAGGGCCGGCTCGATCTTTCGACCCAAGGGATGACCATTAAAGCTTATGCGAGATTGGGAGATGCGCCGGTCACGATCGACTGGCGCCAGCGGTTCTACGGCGCCGGAGACAAGACGGTGATTGCGGTGACGGGCGTTGCTGATTCGGTAACCGCCGATATTTTCGGAATCCCGACCCGCCAGATGATCCAGGGCCCCGTGCCGTTCGCGGCGAGGGCCGTCGGCGGCGTCGATTCGTTCCGCGCACTTGATCTGGAGGCGGACTTTTCAAAAGCGATCCTGATGTCCGAGGCGCTCGGGTGGATCAAGCCGCAAGGACGGCCCGCGAAGGGTTCTGCGACATTCGAATTCTCGCCGGAGACGACGAAAATCAGCGCTGTGTCCATTCAAGGCGACGGCGTATCCGTCAAAGGTTCGGCGACATTCTCCGCGGCCGGCGCGCTGATGTCGCTCGATCTGCCGACTTTTTCGCTTATCGGCGCCGCTGATCTCGCGGTCGGCGCCCGGCGGCGGGAAGACGGCGCGATCGTCGTGTCGGCCGAAGGCGATTACCTCAATGCGGCGGAGCTTGTTCGAAACATCGTCGAGGCCGGGTTCGGCGGCGGCGGCGCCAAAGCGCCTTTCGCGCTTGAGGCTAAATTCGCACGCGTCGATATGAGGGGCGAGGCCTCCTATCGTAACGCGTCGCTCGGCTTTGAACGCAATGCGGATCACATCGAGGAATTCGACTTCAAGGCGACGGGCGTTGACGGAAAGCCGATCACGGTTGAATTGAACAAGAGTCTGGGCGGTGATGCGCAGGCGCTCGCGGCGCGTTCGGGCAATGTCGGCGACATGCTGAGCGGCCTTTTCGGCCTCTCATCGGTCAGGGGCGGGGAGGGGCGTCTCGACTTCACTTTCACGCCCGGCGCGGAGCATGCGCCTCGCAAGGGCGTCCTTGAGGCGCACGATCTTCGCATCGTCAAGGCGCCGCTGCTTGCGAAAATTTTTGCCGCCGGCTCGCTGACCGGCCTTGCGGACCTCGTCAACGGCGACGGCATCGAACTTCAAAATGCAATCGCTCGCTTCGAAATAAGGCGCAGCGAGGTCCTCGTGAGCGAGGCGCGCGCGACCGGCCCGTCCGTCGGCATCACCGCAAAAGGAAGTTTCGATCTCGACGGCGAGCGGGAGATTTCGCTCAGCGGCGCCGTCGCGCCCGCCTATCAAGTGAACTCCTTCCTCGGCAAGACGCCTTTGATCGGCGAAATCTTTGTGAACAAAAAAGGCGAAGGCCTTCTCGCCCTTTCATACGAAGTCGACGGCGCCGCCACGGAGCCGCGCGTCACCGTCAATCCGCTTTCGGCCCTCGCGCCCGGCGTGCTGCGCCGAATGTTCGAAGGCCCGGGCGACGAGCCGAAAGCCGCAAACGAATAATCATCCGGCGCGGACGAGCGCGTGTTTTTTCTTGCCGACGGACAGTTTGATCGCCCCGTCCTTCATGTCCGCGGCCGTCAGCGGCCGCTCATCCGTAACCGGAATGTCGTTAATCTTGAGCGCGGCGGCCTTGATGTGGCGTCGTCCCTCGCCTTTTGACTCGATCAGTCCGGACTCCATGAAAGCGTCAAGGAGCGGCGCCCCCGAGGCGAGCGTCGACAGCGCGATGGTGATCGTCGGCAGCCCCGCCGCCGCCGCGCCCTCCTCAAACGTCCGACGCGCGGTTTCAGCCGCTTCGTCGGCCGCCGAGCGTCCATGCAGCCACGCGGTCGCCTCGGTCGCCAGGATCTTCTTCGCTTCGTTGATTTCGGCGCCGCGAAGCGCCGCCAGGCGCCTCACCTCCGCCATCGGCAGTTTCGTGAACCGCGCGAGTAGCGTCCCGACATCAGCATCTTCGACGTTTCGCCAATACTGCCAGTAGTCGTAGGGCGAGAACATGTCGGCGTTGAGCCACACCGCGCCGCCTTCCGTCTTCCCCATCTTCTTGCCGGACGCCGTGGTGAGGAGCGGCGTCGTCAGGCCGAACACCTCGGCGCCGTCTTTGCGCCGGCAAAGTTCGACGCCGTTGACGATGTTGCCCCACTGGTCGGAGCCGCCCATCTGCAGAAGGCAGCCGTAACGTCGATGGAGTTCGTGAAAGTCGTAGGCCTGCATCAGCATATAATTGAATTCAAGAAATGTCATCGGACTTTCGCGGTCAAGGCGAAGCTTCACCGAATCGAATGTCAGCATGCGGTTGATCGTGAACTCCGTGCCGTAATCGCGCAGAAATTCGACATAGCCGAGCCGCGACAGCCACTCGTCATTGTCAACCATGATTGCGTCGCGAGCGCCGTCGCCGAACCTCAGGAATCTGGCGAATACGCCCTTGATGCTTTCAATATTCGCCTTGATGTCGGCGTCGGTCAAAAGCGAGCGCTGCTGATCTTTGCCGGTCGGATCGCCGACTTTGGTCGTGCCGCCGCCCATCAGAGCGATCGGCTTGTGGCCGGTCTCTTGAAGCCAGTGCAGCAGCATGATTTGAATGAGGCTTCCCGCATGAAGCGAGCGGGCTGTCGCGTCAAATCCGATATAACCCGTCACTATTCCCGACGAAAGGCGCTGGTCGAGGCCTTCAAGGTTCGTCCCCTGATGGATGAAGCCGCGCTCTTCAAGGACGCGGAGCAAGTCTGATTTGAACGCCATGGGTGATCGCCAGTGTCGGGATGGAGGGCTCTTCTATCGCGGGGCGCCGCCGAGGGGAACCCGCCGCGCGCGGTCAATATCGCGCATTCCGCGATTTGAAAATTCAGTCACGATAGCCGTTCGGGTTTGCGCTCTGCCAGCGCCAATGGTCAGCGCACATGTCCTCGAGCGTTCGCGTCGCCCGCCATCCGAGCAGGCGCCTTGCCTTGTCGGGCTTGGCGTAGATCTCGGCGATATCGCCTTCCCGGCGCGGCGTCACGTCAAACGGAATGTCGCGGTTGGAGGCGCGCTTGAAGGCGGCGATCGCTTCAAACACCGAGACGCCGCGGCCGGCGCCGAGATTGAAATCAACAGCGCCCGGCGCCGTTTCGCGCGCCAGATATTCGATCGCGGCGAGGTGTCCGGCGGCGAGGTCGCAAACATGGATGTAGTCACGGACGCCGGTGCCGTCGCGCGTCGGATAATCGTCGCCATAAACCTGAAGTCTGGCGAGTCGGCCGACAGCGACTTGCGCGATATAGGGAAAAAGGTTGTTCGGCACGCCGTTCGGATCTTCTCCGATCTTGCCGGATTGATGCGCGCCGACCGGGTTGAAATAGCGAAGATTGCAAATTTTCCATCGTTTTTCGGCGCGCGCGAGATCGCGCAGCATTTCCTCGATGAAAAGCTTTGTGCGCCCGTAGGGATTGGTCGGGCCGACCGCGCCGGTCTCATCGACGGGGCTTGCATTGAGATCGCCGTAAACGGTCGCCGAAGAAGAAAATACAAGCAGTCGCGCATCCGATTCTTCAAGCGCGCGAATGAGCGTGAACGTCGCGGGAAGATTGACCGAATAATAGCGAACTGGTTCGGCGACCGATTCGCCGACGGCCTTGAGGCCGGCGAGATGCACGGCGCCGTGCGGCCGGAAGGCCTTAACTTCCCGGATGATGCGTTCTGAATGCGCCGGATCGGCGAGATCGGCCTCGACAAGGTTGACGCCCCTGCCAGCGATTTCTTTCACGCGGTCGAGCGCCTGCGGGCATGAGTTGGCGAAATTGTCGATCACCAGCGCGCCATGACCTGCCTGCAGCAGCTCAACGCAGACATGGCTGCCGATATAGCCCGCGCCGCCGGTGACGACGATACGCTTTGACATCAGAGCAATTCCTCGCGCTTGGCCGCCTTCAGATGATCGACGATTATTTTGACTTCCTGCGCGCGCGGTCTTGGAACGACAAGCACCGCGTCGCCGGTCGCCACGATGATGAGATCCTCAACGCCGATGGCGGCGATCGTCGGCCCGTCAGTGCGAATGATTGTGCGCTTGCAGTCAACCGAAATGATCCGTTGATCATCCGCCGCTGGAGAAATCGCCGTCCACGAACCGATATCGCTCCACCCCGCCTCGACCGGCCCGACGACCGCCGCCCGCTTTGTTTTCTCCATGACGGCGTAGTCGATAGAATCCGACGGACATAAAGCAAACCGCGACGCGTCGAGTTTTAGGACCGCGCCGTCCTTGCGGGCCCCTTGCAACGCCGCAGTCGCCTCGCTCCGGATCGTCGGCGCATGTATGTCGAGTTCGCCGGACATCGCATCCGGCGAATAAAGGAAAATTCCAGCGTTCCAAAAGTGCCGGCCGCCTTTCAGATAGCGCGCGGCGGTTTCGGCGTCAGGCTTTTCGCGGAACGCCGCGACCTCCGCAACGCCCGGCGCAATAGCGGCGCCTGCTTCAATATAGCCGTAACCTGTGTGAGCCTCGGTCGGACCAATGCCAAATGTGACGATCGCCCCTTTTGATGCGGCCGCAGCGCCCCTTGCGACCGCGGCGCGGAAGCCGGCGCCGTCGGCGATGTGGTGATCGGCGGGCGCCAGCAAGGTCAGCGCGTCGGCGCCGTTGGCGGACGTCCATGCCGCCGCGACGGCGGCGACGGCCGCCGTATTGCGCGCCATCGGCTCGATAATGATCGCAGCCGCGGCGATCCCGATTTCAGCGAGCTGCGTGCGGATCAGCGCTTCATGCACGGCGCCCGCGATGATCACGGGCGGCAGAAAATCGACGTCGGCGTCGCCGGAAAACCGTGCTACGGTTTCCTGAAACAGCGAGCGGCTCGTCACGAGCGGCAGAAACTGTTTGGGGCGCGCCGCGCGCGACATCGGCCACAACCTTGTGCCCACGCCGCCTGACATGATCACCGGCTGAATGATCGCCCGTCTGGTCATCAAGATTGCCTATGCCGGCTTTCGGCGGCCAGGGAAACCGCTTCGTGGATATGATAGAGGATGCTCGCCGGCACGTCCTTGGCGACGGGCGCGCCTTCGATGTCATACTCGTCGCACCAGAGACCCTGCGTCTCCTGATCGAAGTAGGTCTGAAAGAGGGCGTCTATCAGGTCGGCGGCGTCCGACCCCGCTTGCTCGTCGCCGTCGCCGGCGAGAACGCAGGCGGCGCGCAGATGTTCCGTCTGCGGCCAAAGCCTTCGGCCTGCCCTAACGGTCCCGCGAAGCGAGGCTTCGTTGGGCAGGAATACCGATCCTTCCACCCGCATCGCGCGCGCGACCTCGTAAAGTTGACGTTTCGCCGGCTCCTGATCGGCGCCGGAAAGGCGTTGATGCTGGTCAAGCAGGAAGACCCACTCCATCATGTGCCCCGGCTCAAGCCGGTCGCTGACCTTGTCGATGATCGTCCAGTCATCATTGAAGAACTCGCGGACGACCGCATTTTGGCGATCGAAGAATCGAGATTCGAACAGAGCCGCGATCGCTTGCGCGCGCGCAAGAAACGACGTGTCGCCCGTCGCCTCATGGAGCGCCATCAACGCTTCAAAAAGATGCATATGCGGGTTTTGCCGGCGCGGCAGCCCGCCGCGATCGTTCTCGCGATAGCCGCCATGGGGCGACGCGAATTCGCGATCGAGAAACGTCAACACGCGATCGGCGATGATGCGCGCCTTGTCGTCCTTTGTCGCCTTGATGCGCGCGGCGCAGGCGAGAAGAAGGAAGGCCTGATCGTAAAGATCGCGGAGATGATCGGCGACGCCGCCTTCATCGTCGAGCGCATGAACGCAGCCGCGCACGCCGTCCCTTGGACATGCCGTCTCAAGGAGTCGGTCGAATCCCCTCGCCGCAATCGCTTCGCCCTGCGGGAGCCAGCCGAGGCGCGCGGCGTCCGTAAAGACGTGGATTTGCCGGCATTGGACGCGCACGCGTCGCTTCCGCCCGGTCAATGGCCGTCCAGCGAAATCGAGGGCTTCGTAGAATGCGCCGGCGCCGTCGGCAGCCGCGCCGGCCCAAAGGGGGAGCGCTTTTGTCCGGTGCCAGTCGGTCAGTCGGTCCAAGGCGGCGGCAAGCCGGCTCATGCGCAAATCGGTCTCGTAGCGGCGGCGAACCGATTAGAACGGCCGCAGCGGCGCGTCAAAGTTCATTCGACGGTGACGGACTTGGCGAGATTGCGCGGCTGGTCCACGTCAGTGCCTTTGGTCGTCGCCGTGTAGTAGGCCAGCAATTGAATGGGCGCGGCGTAAACGATTGGTGAAAGAAGGGGATGGGTTTCAGGAACTTCGATAGTGGCGAACACGCCGGCGCCGGCGTGGGCGATCCCCTTGGCGTCCGACATCAAGATCGCCTTGCCGTCGCGGGCCATGATCTCGTGCATATTCGAAATGGTCTTTTCGAAATGCCGGTCGAACGGCGCAATGACAATGACCGGCATGTTTTCATCGATGAGGGCGATCGGACCGTGCTTCAACTCCCCGGCCGCATAGCCCTCGGCGTGGATGTAGGAGATCTCTTTGAGCTTCAGCGCCCCTTCCATCGCCAAAGGGAATGAAACGCCGCGCCCGACATAAAGCGTGTCGGGCGCCTTCGCGATTTCGCGCGCCACATCCTCGATGACTGCGGACGATTTCAAGGCCTCCCCGACGAGACGCGGCGTTTGCAGAAGCGCCGTGACGATCTCCCTTTCCTGCGCTTCGGTCAGCGCGCCCCGCTGTCGGCCCGCGGCGACGGCGATCGCCGCGAGCGCGGCGAGCTGGCAGGTGAAGGCTTTGGTCGAAGCGACGCCGATTTCCGGGCCGGCCGCCATCGGGAAGATGACATCCGCCTCGCGCGCAATCGAGGATTCCGGCACGTTGACGACAGCGGCGATTTTTTGCCCGTGCGCTTTCGCGTCGCGGAGCGCCGCGAGCGTGTCGGCTGTCTCTCCCGATTGCGACACGAACAGCGCGCCGCCGTTTTTCGGATAAGGGACATCACGGTACCGAAGCTCGGAAGCAATGTCGATTTCAACAGGCAGCCGCGCCCATGCTTCGAACCAATATTTCGAAATGAGGCCGGCGTAATAGGCGGTGCCGCAGCCCGAAATCGTCAGCCGCTCGAGTTTTGCAAAATCGAAAGAGCCCTTCGGCAGCGAGATGAGGCCGGAGGCGGCGTCGACATAGCGCGAGAGCGTATGCGCGATGACTTCAGGCTGTTCGTGGATTTCCTTCGCCATGAAGTGGCGATGGCCGTCCTTGTCGACCATATTATCGGAAGCCGACGATATCGACTCGGCGCGCCCGGCCTTGACCCCGGCGGCGTCGTAAATGTCGAAGCCCTTGCGCGTGATGATCGCGAAGTCGCCTTCTTCGAGATAGGTGACGCGGTTGGTGAAAGGCGCGAGCGCATAAGCGTCGCTCCCCACGAACATCTCGCCGTCGCCGCGCCCGATCGCCAGCGGCGAGCCGCGGCGCGCGGCGACGAGAAGGTCGTCTTCGCCGACGAAGATGATGGCGAAAG
Organism: uncultured Alphaproteobacteria bacterium; assembly: GCA_902826095.1. Taxonomy (GTDB): domain Bacteria; phylum Pseudomonadota; class Alphaproteobacteria; order Caulobacterales; family Parvularculaceae; genus Amphiplicatus. The sequence goes on from CADEDN010000022.1 coordinate 49,487, forward strand.
CGAAGGCGCCGCGCATGCGGTCGAGCGCGTTCTTCACCGCGTCTTTCGGCGGGAGATTTTCGTTCTGAAGATAATAGGTGATGAGCTGCGCGCAGACTTCGGAATCCGTCTGCGATGTGAATTTGAAACCCTTCGCCTTCAGCTCGGCGCGAAGCTCGGCGAAATTCTCGATGATGCCGTTGTGGACGAGGGCGAGCCGCTCGGTCGCATGCGGATGGGCGTTATCGTCGGTCGCCGCGCCATGGGTCGCCCAGCGCGTATGGCCGATGCCGGTCGGGCCGTGCAGCGGCTCGGCCGCAAGCCGCTGGTTCAAGACCTGAAGCTTTCCGGAAGCGCGGCGGCGCTCAAGTCGGCCGTTCCTGATCGTCGCGACGCCGGAGGAATCATAGCCGCGATATTCAAGCCGCTTCAGCCCCTCGACAATAAGGGGGGCGACGTCCTGTTTGCCTAGAATTCCGATGATTCCGCACATGGGTCGTTCATCTTCCCGGGTCGCGCGCTTGTCATATCAAGAAATGTTGCAGTGCGATACAGCGAGGGAATGCAGCAAGACTGAGACCGTTCGGTCGACGCCGCCCCCGGGCGCGTCTTGCGTCTTGCATTGCGCCGAACGCTCGACGGACGAGTCCCTCGATGGGACATCAGCGCCGCCCGCATACGCCGCGCGCCATCCTTCGTGACGCAAGGCGTCGCGGAGGGCGACACGGCGAGCGCCGCCAGGCATGCGGCGCGCGTCATCCGGCTTGACTTTCGCGTCTTTCGCGGTCGAGGGTTAACGAAAGTCCCTTTCCCACCCGCCGGCTTTTTTTTATTCGCGCTAAGCGCTCGCCGACTGCCTTCTTCATGAAGGCGAACATTTCCTCTCGCTCGCGCGGCGAGGCCTCCTTGTAAGTGTAGGCGATGTCGTACCTGGCGTCGGCGCTTATCCGATAGCGGGGCGAATGGCCATTCGGGCCAGCTTTTTCGCCGTCGCCGGCGAAACGGCAATCCTCGAATATTTCCATGCAATGGGGTCGATCGGTGTCGGGCGAGGTGAAACAAAGGCATTCAAAGTCGCGGGCGCAAGCGCGATTGTCGCCGCGCGCGCGCAGCCGCTTCGCGAGCAGGGAAGGCACGATCACAAAATGCGCATACCATACGACGACGTTTCCGACGGGGTCGTCCTTCCCGAACATATTCAGCGCCGTCTGTTCGAAATTGGGCGGCGCCTTCTTCAGCGCGAGTTTTTTCATCAATAGTTCTCCTTCTCCGCGGAATGAGATTCCCGGCAGTTCGCCTTTAGTTCGATAGAAAGGAGAGGTTGCGCGGGGCGCGG
>CADEDN010000023.1 GCA_902826095.1 uncultured Alphaproteobacteria bacterium
CGCCGTCAGGCGGCGTCTCGAAGGACGCGCTGCAGCGCATCCGGGATGACCGGGTTGTTGAAGGCGACGCGGAGGCTGCGCCGACGGATCATCGCCGCGCGATTTGGGCCAACCCGACCCGGCGCCAGTCGAATTCGTCGGCGGTCGCCGACGACAGGCCGCGGCGGCGGGCTTCCTGGGCGAGGATTGCGCGGCTGCGGCGCTGGCGGGCGGCATCAATCGCCGCGCGCCGTTTCATGTCGGTCTCAACGCGGCCTTTCGCGATTTTCCGGCCGCGCGCGGCGGTCAGGCGTATTTCGGCGCGGGTCGCGTCGCCGCTGAGCGCGAGCGCGCCGGCGCCGCGCCGTTGGCGGGCCGTGCGCGCCATGGCGAATGCAAAAGCGAAACCGGATTTTTCGCCGAGCGTGCGAAACGCTCTCATCCGATCTCTGATGACGGCGCGGCGGCGCGTCTTCGGGACCTCCATTTTGTCTGGTTGAACCTTGGGGTTGGCGGGGGCTTTTCTAGCGTTTTTCATGGCGCTCAGCATAACGCCCTTCGCAAAGTGTAGGATGAGATTTTGTTTCGTATAAGGATCAATGACTTAGTATGGTTAACGGAAAAATCGCTCAAATTCAGTCGAGGGGCAGCGCCATGATTTTCAGCGGCGCCGGGACGGCGCCGGCGCGCAGGGCGCCGCTGTCGTCATAGGCGGGCCAATTGCTGGTCGCGATATACTGAAATTCGTCGCCCTTGACGACGCCGTGCGTCGGTTCGTTCCACCCGTCAAGATTTTGCGCGAGGATGTCGACCCGCAGGGCGGCGAACCCTTCCTCGTCAAGGCGAATGCGGATGATCCGCTGCGGGTTCGTTCCGTTTTGGACGCCGATCAGGTCGCCCTTGTGCAGATAGAGACCGTCAATGCCGCCAAGATGCGCGTTTGTCGGGTTGGCGATCGCGGTCGACGCGCCAGTGTTCACGTCGACCGCGAACAATCCGGTCAGATAATCGGCAAGATAGAGACGCCGCGCTTTTCGATCGAGGGCGATCCCTTGCGGATTGGCCCAGCGCTCGTCGGTTGCAAGAACGCGCGCATCCTGGTCGTTCCTGTCGGCGACGAAGAGGCGCGGCCGAAGGCTGTCGGACGCGTAGACGGTCTGGCGCCGGTCGATTTCGATGTCGCCGATGAGGGCGTCCGCCGCCGCGATGCGAATGCGCCGCCGCTCGGCGCCGGTCTTTGCGCCTAGTTCGACGATCGCCGCGAAGGGCGGCTTGTCGCTGCGGCGCTCGAAGGCGAGTTGGTTGTTGATTGCGGCGAACACGGAGGCTTTCGTCTGCTCGATGTCGAAGACGCCGCCGTCGAGCAGGGTGAACTCCCGCAAGCCGTCCGACGCTGCGCGCACGGCGCCCGTTCTGACCGAGCCGATCAGCAGGCGGCCCTTGCGAAGCGAAATCGCTTCGGGCAGCAGGCCATTTTCAGGAAATTCCGAGATGATCCGCGGCGCGCCGATGGGCCTGGCGTTCGCTTCCATGCGCGCGGCGATCGGCGCGAAGCCCGGCGACGCTTTGAGGCGTTCGAAGGCCTCATGCGCCGGCAAGTCGAGCACGAGCCCGCGATCGGCGATTTCAGCGGCGAGCGCCAGCGCCTCGCTCTCGCGTCCGGTGAGAAGACGCGTCAAGATGCGATTGCGCGTCAGAAACATGGAGTAGGGGCGCTGCGCCTGCGCTTCGTCAAGACGGGCGCCGGCGGTCGCAAAATCGTCGATGGCGAACGCCGCCTCGGCTTCCTTCATGATCTCGGCATAGGGGCGGGCGCTTGCCGGCGATGACAGGGCCGCCAAGGCGAGCGCCAAAAGGAAAAACGGTTTCATTGAGTGTCCCCGGCAGGATTGCGGCTTTCAGACAAGAACAGGCCGGCCGCCCTCAATTGACAGCGAGCGCTGCGCGGATTCGCGCTGCGAGGTTTTCAAGCTGCGCGATGTCGGCCTTCTTGCCGGCGTGCTGTTTGAGCGGCGCGCCCTCGAAGATTGGAATGATGTGAAAATGCAGATGGAAAACCGTCTGGCCGGCGGGCGCTCCGTTGAACTGCATGATGCGGACGCCGTCCGGGGAAAGCCCCTTGACGACGCCATTGGCGACGCGCTGCACGCGCGCGACAAGCGGCCCGAGGTCGGCGGGATCAGCGGCGAGGAAATTCGTGGCGCCGGTCTTTTTTGGAATGACAAGGCAATGTCCGTCGCTTTGCGGGAAGATGTCCATGAAGGCAATGGCGACATCATCCTCGAAGATCTTGATCGCCGGCGTCTCGCCGCGAATGATTTTTGCGAAGATGTTGTTCTGGTCGTAGGGCGCTGTCAGGGACATGGCGTCATCTTCAGACTTCGGTCAGGGGCTGGTCGTTCCAGATCATGCGGGTGATGCGCCAGCCGTCCGCGCTCATTTCGGCGACGATCATGTAATTGCCGGCCTGCGTGATCGACTGGTTTTCGTAGGTGAAGCTCAGCGTGTAGCGGCCGGAGACGACGCCGAGCGCGCCTGAAATGTCGACATTGTCGATCTCATGCGTGAAATGCGTCACTCGCGTCGGCTCGGCGCCGTCGGGAAACCAGAACGCCTTCAGGTTTTTGATGCCGTCCTCCGGCGGCATTCCGCCGCCCGGCATGATGACGGCGCTGCGGTCGAAGAGGGCCAGCACCGCTTTTTCCTGTCTGGCGGCGTCATCGAGGAGCCAGGCTTCGACATAGGCGGCGTCGAGCGCGCGGAGCGAGGCTTCATCGCCCGCGGGCGCGGGGGTCTTGACGCAGCCTGTCGCGGCGAGGGCGAGCGCCATGCCCGCAATCATCCATCCGTATACGCGTGTCATGCGAAATTCGTCTCTGTTCCGATTGTTGGAGCGGCTCGCCGCTCATGGCGATTGGAAGCTTGATTCTGGCCTGACGCAGCTCAGGAATCAATGCGGCGCGGGCGGCGGGTCAATCGCCTTCCCGGAAGGGCGTCATTTCGCCGAGCGCGGTCAATTCGCCGTCGATTTCGCGGCGCTCCTGATCGAGGTAATGGGAAATCGCCGCGCGAAATCGCGGGTCTGCGATCCAGTGGGCGGAAAGGGTCGGGACCGGCTCATAACCGCGCGCGATCTTGTGTTCCCCTTGCGCGCCGGCCTCGACGCGCGCGAGCCCATGCTCAATCGCGAACTCGATCGCCTGATGATAGCAGACCTCGAAATGCAGGAACGGCCGGTCCTCGGTCCGGCCCCAATAGCGGCCATAGAGCGCGTCGCCGCCGATGAAATTGAGCGCGCCCGCGATCGGACGGCCGGCATGCTCGGCGACGACCATCATCAGCCTGTCGCTCATCGTCCGTGCGATCTCGCGGAAAAAATCCCGCGTGAGATACGGCCTTCCCCATTTGCGGTCGCCGGTGTCCTGGTAGAACGTCCAGAACGCGTCCCACAGCCGCTCGTCGATATCGCAGCCCGTCACGCGACGGATCGTCAGCCCTTCGGCCGCTTCGCGCCGTTCGCGCCTCAGCGCCTTGCGCTTGCGGGAGGCGAGGGCGGCGAGAAAATCCTCATAGCAGCCAAAGCCCTGATTGAACCAGTGATATTGAACGCCGCGCCGCATCAGCCATCCTTGCGACCGAAATGCGGCGGCGTCGGCGTCGCTCAGAAAATTCGCGTGTACGGATGAAACCCCGAGCCGCGCCGCGAGGTCGCCAAGCGCCGCCGCGAGCGCGGATTTTCCCGCCGGCGTCGCCGCAAGCAGGCGCGGGCCCGGAACCGGCGTAAACGGCGAAGCGCACAGGAGTTTTGGATAATAGCGCCCGCCTGATCGCTGATAGGCGTCGGCCCAATGGTGGTCGAAGACATATTCCCCGAAGCTGTGGCTCTTCAGATAGCAGGGCGCCGCGGCGACCAATGCGCCGGCGCTTTCCATGACAAGGTGAGACGGCGCCCAGCCGGTTTCCGGCGAGACCGATCCGGACGCCTCAAGCGCGTCCAGGAAATGATGGGAGACAAAGGGGTTGAACGGCGCTTCCGGCGGGTTGGCGAGGCCGTTCCATTGGGTCGCGTCGATGTTGCGAATGGATGCGACCGTCCGCGCGGCCTTATCGCCGCCATCCGCCATCAATCGATCTCGACAATCGCATCGACTTCGACGGCGGCGCCGAGCGGCAGGCTTGGCGCGCCGACCGCCGCGCGCGCATGGCGCCCGGCGTCGCCGAAGACCGCGACCATAAGGTCCGACGCGCCGTTCGCGACTTTCGGCTGGTCGGTGAATTCCGGCGCGCAATTGACGAAACAGGTGAGTTTGACGATGCGCCGGACACGGTCGAGATCGCCAAGGGCGGCTTTCATCTGCGCGATCAGGTTGACCGCGCAGGCTTTCGCCGCGTCGGCGCCCGCCTCAATCGCCATGTCGGCGCCGAGCCTGCCTTTGATGAGCCCGCCGGCGCCCATCGAGACTTGCCCTGAAATGAACAGCTCCCGGCCGCTGATGACGAACGGAACATAATTGGCGACCGGCGCCACGGGACTTGGAATGGCGAGGCCGAGTTCGGCGAGGCGCTTTTCAATCCGGCTCATCGGCATCTCCGTCTTCAACCTTGATCCTGTCCGGGCGCTTCTTCGCATAGTCGCGCCAATTTTGCGACCGCCCGAGCGCGATCGCGCCGTCGCCGAATTTTCGGCGAATGGCGTCGATTGCCTGTTCCTCCCGCCGCAGTCTGTCCTCGCCTACCGCGAAGAGGTCGGCATGCGCGGCGTCGCTCGCGGGTTCGAGGTCGGAATAGCCGATGCCGATCAGGCGGAAGGCGCGGCCGCGCGCGTTCTCGGCGAGGAGCGGGCGGGCGGCGTCAAAAAGCGTCCGGGCGAGGTTGGACGAATGCGGCAGCGTCACGCGCCTTGTGATCGTCCGAAAGTCCGGGGTTTTCAATTTCAACGTCACCACGCGGCCGGCGAGCTGTTTTGCTTTCATGCGCGAGGCGGCGCGTTCGCTGAGGCGCCACAAGACGGCCTCAAGCTCGGCGATGTCGCGGATGTCGACATTGAATGTGGTTTCGGCGGAGACGCTCTTGGTGTCGCGACTGGCGGAGACGGCGCGCCGGTCTCGCCCATGCGAAAGGTCGGCGAGGCGAAGTCCGATGTCGCCATAGCGCTTGGCGAGCGCCGACCTGTCGGCTTTTTGTAAGTCGCCGATCGTCTTCAGGCCGTCCATGTTCAGGCGATTGGCGAAGACGGCGCCGACGCCGTAGATCGCCGACACTGAAAGCGGCGCGAGCACGCTCGCCGCCTCGGCCGCGCCGATCACGGAAAAGCCGTTCGGCTTGTCGAAATCCGACGCCGTCTTGGCGAGAAATTTGTTGCACGAAAGACCGATTGAGACCGTGATGCCGACTTCCCGCTTGACGGCGCGCTGCAGCAAGACCAGCGATTGCGCTGGCGTCTTCCGGTGCAGCCGCTCGGTGCCGGAGAGGTCAAGAAAAGCTTCGTCGATCGACACCGGTTCGACGAGCGGCGTCAGCGTCTCCATGATGTCGCGCACCTCGCGGGCGGCGAGCGCGTATTTGGCGAAGTTCGGTTTGACGACGACCGCGTCGGGGCAGGCTTTCAGCGCCTTGAACATCGGCATGGCGGAGCGGACGCCAAAAGTGCGGGCGATATAGCAGGCGGTGGTGACGACGCCGCGGACGCCGCCGCCGACAATCACCGGCTTTTCAGCGATCGAAGGGTCGTCCCGCTTTTCGATCGAGGCGTAAAACGCGTCGCAGTCGACATGGGCGATATGGAGCAAATCCAGTTCGGGATGGCGGATGATTCGCCGGCTTGCGCAGGCGGGGCAAGGGGCGCCGGCCGGCTGATTCGGCCTCGCGCCGCAGTCAAGGCAAAGCCCGGCGCCCGCCAAATCCGCCATATTCCGGCTCCATGCTCCCCGCGTCCCGCGCCGCCGTCACACGATAAACATTCGATTAATACCTTCTGAGCGATATTCCCGTCGATGGTTACCTTTGCATCCCCAGCGTCCCGAACGAATATGGCGGCAATGGAGAAAACCGACCCGTCGGCGGCGCCCAAGACCGTGCTCGTTGTCGAGGACAACGAGCTGAACATGAAGCTGTTCAACGATCTCCTGGAAGCGCACGGCTATCGCGTCATTCAGGCCCGAACGGGCCCCGAGGCGATCGCCGCCGCGCGCGCTGAAGTGCCCGATCTCATCTTGATGGACATCCAGCTGCCGGAGATTTCGGGCCTGCAGGTGACGCAAGTAATTCTTAAGGATCCGGGGCTCGCCGACATTCCGATCATCGCCGTCACCGCCTTTGCGATGAAGGGCGATGAAGAACGCATTCGCGCCGGCGGCTGCCGCGATTATATCGCCAAGCCGATCTCGGTCGTCGCCTTTCTTGATAAAGTAAAAAGATATTTGGACTAGCGTTAATGCCGGACCCTGTCGTCTGGATTAATGCGGAGCCGGGATGACCGCGCGCGTACTGGTCGTCGATGACCTCGAACCGAACGTCAAGCTGCTCGAGGCGAAACTTCGCGCCGAGTATTTCGACGTGCTCGGCGCCTATTCCGGCCGCGAAGCCGTCGACCGCGCGCTGAAGGATCAGCCCGACATCATTCTGCTTGATGTCATGATGCCGGGCATGGACGGCTTTGAAGCCTGCCGCATCATCAAGACGACGCCCGAGACGGCGCATATTCCAATCGTCATGGTGACAGCGCTCGATCAGCAGGCTGACCGCGTCGCCGGCCTCAAGGCCGGCGCCGACGATTTCCTGACCAAGCCCGTCGAAGACGTCGCGCTGTTCGCGCGCGTCAGAAGCCTTTCGCGCCTCAAGATGATGACCGATGAACTGCGCATGCGCTACGCGACCGGCAAGTCGCTCGGCGTGATGAACGCAATCGACGTCACCGAGCCGGGCGCTGAGTCCAAAGCCCGGATTTTTCTCATCGACGATCAGGCCGATCAAGTCGACCGCGTCCGCTCGCTCCTTAGCGAGCAGCATGAAGTCGCGACGGAAGTCGATCCGGAAGTCGCGCTCGCCCGCGTCAAGACCGGCGATTTCGACCTCGTGATCGTCAATATGGCGCTTGAAAAAATGGACCCTTTGCGCCTTTGTTCGACCATCCGCTCCTTTGAGGAAACGCGCCTGACGCCGCTGCTCGCCATCGTCCGCCAGGGCGACACCAGAAAGCTCGTCCGCGCGCTCGACATCGGCGTCAACGACTATCTCTCACGGCCGGTCGACCGCAATGAATTGACGGCGCGGGTGTCGACGCAGGTTCGCCGCAAGCGCTATGTCGATCAGTTGCGCTCGACTTTCGAGGCGAGCCTTGAAATGGCGGTCACCGATCAGCTGACCGGGCTTTACAACCGACGTTATCTCGCCAGCCATCTCTCCGGCATGTTCGACCGCGCCTTCTGGACCGGCAGGCCGCTGTCATTGATGATCCTCGATATCGACCACTTCAAGAAGATCAACGACACCCACGGCCACGACATCGGCGACAAGGTCATTCAGGAAATCGCCGGCAAGATCCGCAACTCGGTGCGGGGCATTGATCTCGCCTGCCGCTATGGCGGCGAGGAATTCCTGGTCGCGATGCCGGATACGGATCGCAATTTCGCCGGCATTGTCGCCGAGCGGCTTCGCCAGGAAATCGCCGATCACGAAGTGACGCTGAACAGCGGACGGGACAGCATCAAGGTGACGGTGTCGATCGGCATTTCCTCATCCGAAGACGGGCCGAAGGACGACACCGGACAAAAGCTGATCAAGCGCGCCGACGAAGCGCTCTATACGGCCAAGTCCGGCGGCCGCAACCGCGTCATCCAGAGCGCGGCGGCCTGAAAAAAAAGCCGCCCGGCGGGCGGCTCCTTCAGCGTGAATTCGGCGGGCGATCTTACTTGATCTTGCCTTCCTTGAACTCGACGTGCTTTTTCGCGATCGGGTCGTATTTTTTCAGCACGAGCTTCTCGGTCATCGTGCGCGAATTCTTCTTGGTCACGTAAAAGAAGCCCGTGTCCGCGGTCGAGTTGAGGCGGATTTTGACGGTGGTCGGTTTGGCCATTCTGGGCTCCTTTGGATGAGGCGGCGGAAAATAGCCGGGAAGGGCGGGGTGTCAAGCCGCCGGGGCCCAAAGGCTCAAACGAACTGAACGCGCCCGATCTCGTAGGTCCGCGGGCCGCCGGGGGCCGACACCTCGACGCTGTCGCCCTTTTTCTTCCCGATCAGCGCGCGGGCGATCGGCGAGGAGATCGAAATCTTGCCGAGCTTCACATCCGCCTCGTAATCGCCAACGATCTGCCAGGTCTTTTTCTGGTCCCTATCCTCGTCGATCAGCGTGACGGTCGCCCCGAATTTCACGGTGTCGCCGGCGAGCCTTGAGACATCGATGATTTCGGCGCGCGTGAACTTGTCCTCGAGTTCGAGGATCTGGCCTTCGATCCAGCCCTGACGCTCTTTGGCGGCATGGTATTCGGCGTTCTCCGACAGATCGCCATGAGCCCGCGCCTCGGAGATCGCCTGAATCACCGCATGGCGCTCGACGTTCTTTAGCCGTTTCAGCTCTTCTTCGAGCCGGACATAGCCGGCGGCGGTCATCGGAACCTTTTCCATGGCGTCCTTCTGTCAGGAACCCCCGCGCGCTCTGGCGCCGGGTCAATAGAAAGGCATGGCCGCCTGTTTTCACAGGCGGCCACACCCCTTTTCCAGCTCCAAAATAGGACCGAAGGGCCGATCCTTCAAGCGCCCTCCTTCAAGCGATTGGGGGTCACCAGATGCGAACCCGCTCTTCCGGCGGAAGGTAAAGATCGTCCTCCGCCGTCACGCCAAAGGCCTCGTACCAGGCGTCAAGGTTTCGAACGACGCCGTTGATCCGGTAATAAGGCGGGCTATGGGGGTCGGTTTCGAGCCGCTGGCGCGCCTCGTCTTCCCGGTATTTGCCCTGCCAGACCTGCGCCCAGGCGAGGAAAAAGCGCTGGTCGCCGGTGAGGCCGTCAATGATCTCGTCTTTCCCGTTCGATGTCTGGTCGAGATGGCGGTGATAGGCCGCATAGGCCATTTGCAGCCCGCCAAGGTCGCCGATGTTCTCGCCCATGGTGAGTTCGCCGGAGATTTTCGCGCCGGGGAAGAGTTCGTAGGAGCTGTATTGGGCGCCGAGCTTGTCGGTCTTCGCCTTGAACGCGGCGTTGGCGGCCTCCGTCCACCAATTCCGTATACGCCCTTTTTCGTCGAATTCACGGCCCTGGTCGTCGAAGCCATGGCCGATCTCATGCCCGATAACGGCGCCGATCGCGCCGTAATTGACGGCGGGGTCGGCGTTCGGATCGAAGAAGGGCGGCTGCAGGATGCCGGCCGGGAAGGTGATCTGGTTCAAGAGCGGATTGTAGGAGGCGTTCACGGTCTGCGGCGGATAGCCCCAGCGTTCGCGGTCGACCGGCTTGCCGAGTTGGCCGATCTGGTCGCGCCAGCCGAAATCGGCGAGCGCGAGTGCGTTCTCGAATAGATTGTCGCCGGAGATCTCAAGCGTTGAATAATCCGTGTACTTCTTCGGATAGCCGATCTGCGGTTCGAAAGTCGAGAGCTTCAACAGCGCCTGTTCGCGCGTCGTGTCGTCCATCCATTCATTTTTTTCAAGGCGTTCCTTGAACGCGTCGATCAGGTTCTGGACGAGCGCATCCATCGCCGCCTTGCTCGCCGGCGGGAAGTGCTTGTCGACGTAAATCTGGCCGACAGCGTCGCCGAGCGAGGCGTCGATCTGATTGACGCCGCGCTTCCAGCGCTCGCGCTTCTCCTCGACGCCGCGCAGCGTCTTGGTGAAGAACTCGAAATTCGCGTCGTCGAAGTCCTTCGACAGATATTGCGCGTGGTTGTTGATGAAATGGAAGGCGAGCCAGTCCTTGAGGAAGGCGAGGTCCGCCGCCGCGAAAATCTCCGCTTCCTTCGTCAGCGCGGATGGCTGCGCGACGAGGAAAGTCGGCACGCCGGAAAGGCCAAGCTCGTCGAGCGCCACTTTCCAGTTGAATTTCGGCGCTGTCTTCGCGAGTTGATCGGCGCTCATCGGATTGTAGATCTTCTGGATGTTGCGGCTGTCTTCCTGCGTCCAGTGAACTTCGGCGATCTTCGTTTCAAAGGCGAGGATCGCGTCGGCTTTGGCTGCGCCGCCCTCAATGCCTCCAAGGTCGAAGATTTTCGCGATATAGGCCTTGTAGGCGTCGCGATAGGCGGGGAACTTGCCGTCGTTCTTCAGATAGTAATCGCGATCGGGAAGGCCAATGCCCGCCTGGCCGACAAAGGCGATGTATTTCGTCGTGTCGGCGGGATCGGGAATGACGCCGTAACCAGCCGGGCCGTTGGTGTGAACGCTCGCCATCGCCCGGGTCAGCGCGTCGCGATCGGCGATCTCATAGATTTTGTCGAGATGCGGCTTCAGCGGCGGGGCGCCGGCGGCGTTGACCGCCGCTTCATTCATCCAGGTCTTGTAGTAGTCGCCGACTTTCTGTTCGAGCGATCCCGGCGCGGATTTCGCCAACGCCAGTTCTTCGATGATCGCCCTCACATCAGCTTCCGCGTCGAGCCGGAGCGCGGTGAAGGAGACATAGCCCGGGAGATCAGCGGGAATTTCGAACGTGTCGAGCCATTTGCCGTTTGCGTAGCGGGCGAAGTCGTCGCCGGGGCGCGTCGCGGGATCGCCTTGGGTCGTGTCAACGCCCCAGGATCCATAGACGGTCTTTGGCGCCTCGGCCGCCTGTTCTTGCGGTTCGGCCGGTTTTTCCTTTTTGGCGCAGGCGCCGATCGCCGTCGCGAGCGCGATCGCCGCCATGGCGGCGCCGAGTTTCAGCCTTCTTTTCATAGGGGTCCCTCTGTCATCTCCGCCTTCTCTAGCGGGGTCCTTTGCCGCCCGGAAGGCGGTTCGTCGCAGGCGGGGCGCGCTTGGTCCCGCAGGGCGCAGCGCCTGCTGCGTCCGGCAATTGCGTCGAACCGCCTGCCGGCGCGATACTTCCCGTTTGAAGGGAGTGGCGCGCAAGATGGGACGGATCGTGACCTGGCTGCTGATCGGCGCGTTGATCGCCCTCGCGCTTTTCGCCGGCGCGACCCGCCTTCCCGCCGTGCAGGACAGGCTCTTTGACCGCGCGCTCGAAACCGCATTCTCGCCGCGCGCGGCGGCGCTTTACAGCGGCGACGGCCTCAGCGTCTTTTTCTGCGGCACGGGATCGCCGCTGCCGTCGAAAAAGCGCGCGCAAAATTGCACGGCGATATTCGCGGGCGGCAAATATTTCCTCGTCGATTCCGGGACGGGGAGCTGGGAGAACGTGCAGGCCGCCGGCATCCCCGGCGACCGGCTCGGCGGCATATTCCTCACGCATTTTCATTCCGACCATATTGGCGACATCGGCGAGGCGGATCTTGGCTCATGGGTCGGCGGCCGCCCGGCGCCGCTCGCGATATTCGGACCAGAAGGGGTTGAACGGATCGTCAGCGGACTGAACGAGGAATTCGCGCTCGATCACGAATACCGGACCGCGCACCATGGAAAGGCGATCGCCGAACCGCGCACATCCGGACTTGTCGCCAGAAGTTTTGACGGCGCCGCGCCGCTCGTCGTGTTTGACGAGGCGGGGCTCATCGTGACGGCGTTTCCGGTCAAGCACGACCCCGTCAAACCAGCGGTCGGATACCGTTTCGATTTTGAAGGCCGCAGCGTCGTCGTTTCCGGCGACACCGCCTATTCGCAAAGCGTGATCGCCGCCGCGCGCGATGCTGATCTGCTCATCCACGAAGCGCAGGCGAACCACATGGTCGCCAGGATGCAGGCGGCCGCGGCGAAGGCCGGGAATGCGCGCACGGCGAAAATATTCGCGGACATTCCGACCTATCACACGAGCCCTGAGGAAGCCGCCCGGCTCGCCAATGAAGCGGGCGCCGACTGGCTCGTCCTCTCGCATCTGACGCCGGCGCCGGATAATCCGGTCGCCATGCGCCTATTCATGCGCGGCGTGTCCAAGATCCGCCCGTCGAACATCAAGATGGCGGAGGACGGAATGGCGATCCTTCTGCCGAAGTCGGGCGGCGTTGAGTTCAAGACCTATTGAGGCGCGCCGATCTGTCATTTTCCGCGCGCTCGCATTCGACGCAGCGACGCAAACTGGAGGCGATCATGAGGCCTGTTCATTTTGAAATTCACGCGGACGACCCCGAACGCGCGATCAAATTCTACCGCTCGGTCTTCGGCTGGAAGATCGAGCGGTGGGGCGCCGGCGAGCCTGCTTATTGGCTGATCACGACCGGCCCGAAGGAAGCGCCCGGGATCGACGGCGGCCTTTTGAAACGCATGGGACCGCCGCCGGCGGACATGCAGCCCGTCAGTTCTTATATCAACACCATCGACGTTCCGGATTTCGACGCCGCAGCGAAAACGGTGATCGCGGCGAACGGCCGAAAGGCGCTCGACAAAATGCCGATCCAAGGCGTCGGCTGGCTCGGCTATTTCAAGGACACAGAAGGCAATCTTTTCGGCCTGATGCAGGCCGACCCGAATGCGAAGTAAGGAGTTGAGCCATGGCGAGAGTCTGCCAAAGCTGCGCGATGCCGATGTCCAAAGATCCAGAAGGCGGCGGAACCGAGCGGGACGGATCGAAGAGCGTCAATTATTGCAGCCTTTGCTACAAGAATGGCGCCTTCACGTCGCCGGACATGACGGCGTCGGATATGCAGGCGTTCGTGAAGAACAAGATGAAGGAAATGGGCTTTCCGGGGTTCCTTGCGGGTTTGTTCACCGCCCGCATCCCGAAACTGGAACGCTGGAGCCAAGGTTGAACCGAGGATGGGGAAAATGACGAGACATGTCGATCCGACGCGCGATCAGTTCGGCGCGTTCAAGGCGCTCGCAGATGACGGCCCGATCTGGATGCTCAATCTCATCCGTCTACGGAAGAACGCGAAATATGAGGACGGCCGCGAAGCGACCGGCGCCGCGGCCTATGCCGAATATGGCCGCGTCAGCGAACCCTTCTTCAAGGGGGTCGGCGGAAAAATCGTCTGGGCGGGCAAGCCGGAGCTCGTCCTGATCGGCCCCGAAGACGAAAAATGGGACCTCGCCTTCATCGCCGAATATCCAAGCGCTGCGGCGTTCGGCGATATGGTCAAGAACCCCGATTATCAGGCGGTCGTTCACCACCGGCAGGCGGCAGTCAAAACGTCCCGCCTCATCCGGATAAAGCCGGGATCCCCCGGGAAGCTGTTCGGCTGACAGGCGTCGGCGTTCCATCGGATAAGGTAACACTTGTTCGCCCGCCCTGATTGCGGCTAGCTACCGCCGATTTTGCCGGTTGCGGGGTCCGCAGCCGGAAATTGCAAGGATGCTCAATGCCGACCCCGATCCTGATGCCAGCGCTCTCGCCGACCATGGAGGAAGGAACCCTCGCCAAATGGAAGGTGAAGGAAGGGGACAAAATATCGTCGGGCGACGTCATCGCCGAAATCGAGACCGACAAGGCGACGATGGAAGTCGAGGCGGTTGATGAAGGCGTCCTCGCCAGAATTCTCATTCCCGCCGGCACAGAGAATGTGAAAGTCAACGAAACGATTGCGCTGCTCGCCGACGCCGGCGAGAAAGTCGGCGACGGAAAGGCGAACGGCGCTTCTGCTCCCCCGCTTGCGGGGGAGCTGTCCGCGAAGCGGACTGAGGGGGTTCACGCAAAAGGCGCCCCCCCTCCGTCGGTCGCGCCGACACCTCCCCCGCGAGCGGGGGAGGAAAGAAGTTCGCAAACGTCGACTGATCCCGACCTTCCCGCGGGCGCCGAGATGGTTCCAACGACAATCCGCGACGCGCTGCGCGACGCCATGGCCGAGGAGATGCGTCGCGACAAAGACGTCTTCCTGATGGGCGAGGAAGTCGCGGAATATCAAGGCGCCTACAAGGTCAGCCGGGGACTCCTTGAAGAATTCGGACCGACGCGCGTCATTGATACGCCGATCACGGAATATGGCTTCGCCGGGCTCGGCGTCGGCGCCGCTTTCGCCGGCCTGAAACCGATCGTCGAGTTCATGACGTGGAACTTCGCCATGCAGGCGATCGACCATATCATCAACTCGGCGGCGAAGACGCGCTATATGTCCGGCGGCCAGATGGGCTCGCAGATTGTCTTTCGCGGGCCGAACGCCGCCGCCAGCCGCGTCGCCGCGCAGCATTCGCAGGACTACGCCGCCTGGTACTCGAACATTCCGGGGCTTATCGTGATTTCGCCCTATAGCGCGGCGGACGCCAAAGGGCTCCTCAAGGCGGCCATCCGCGACCCGAACCCGGTCGTCTTCCTTGAACACGAACTTCTCTACGGCGACACGATGGACGTGCCGAAAGTCGATGACTGGATCATCCCGATCGGCAAGGCGAAGATCGCGCGCGAGGGAACGGACGTGACGATCGTCTCCTATTCGCGCGGCGTCAAATTCGCGCTCGAAGCGGCGTCGAAACTGGCGGAAGAAGGCGTTTCGGCGGAAGTGATCGATCTTCGCACCTTGCGCCCGATGGATGTCGAGACCGTCATCGAATCCGTCAAGAAAACGAACCGCGTCGTCACCGTCGAGGAAGGCTGGGCGCCCTGCGGCGTCGGCGCCGAGATCGGCTGGCAAGTAACGCAGCACGCCTTCGACTATCTCGACGCGCCGCCCGCGCGCGTGACGCAGGAAGACGTGCCGCTTCCGTATGCGGCGAACCTTGAAGTGCTGAGCCTTCCGAACGCGGACAAGATCGTCCGCGCGGTGAAGGGTGTGATGTATAGGGAGTAGGATCTGTTTTGCGAGCATTGGCGAAATGATCTACTCCGGCGCCTGCCACTGCGGAAAACTAAAAGCGTCCTTCAAAACGCAGAAGACGCCGCAGGAACTCGGCGGCCGCACTTGCCAGTGCGAGTTCTGTCGGCGCGTCGGCGCGATCAACATTTCCGATCCGGAGGGCGAGGTCGTCATCGACGCAATGGCCAACAATATCATCCGCTACCGCTTCGCGCTGCGGACCGCCGACTTCCTGATCTGCAAACATTGCGGAGTCTACGTCGCGGCGGCGACGGGCGAAGGCGCCAATATCCGCTCGACGATCAATGTGGCGGGGCTGCGCATGGCGGCCTTTCTGGGCATTGAAGAGGCGCCGATGGACTACGGAACCGAAACGACGGAGACGCGCATCGCGCGCCGCGCCGCGAAATGGACGCCGACGCGCTTTACCGATAAAGACCTCAATTCGTCCTATTTCGGACCTCACTGACGGAACCGCTGAATGCCCACCCCGATCCTCATGCCCGCGCTGTCTCCGACGATGGAGGAGGGAACGCTCGCCAAATGGAAGGTCAAGGAGGGGGACAAAGTCTCCTCCGGCGACGTCATCGCCGAGATCGAGACCGACAAGGCGACGATGGAGGTCGAGGCGGTCGATGAAGGCATCGTCGGCAAGATCGTCGTGCCGGCCGGCACCGAGAATGTGAAGGTCAACGCGACGATCGCGATCCTCCTCGGCGATGGTGAGAGCGCCGGCGATGTCTCAAACGCGCCGGCGAAGGCGTCGAATGGTTCAGCTCCCCCGCTTGCGGGGGAGCTGTCCGCGAAGCGGACTGAGGGGGCTCTCTCAACGGGCGCCCCACCGCCGTCGCCTGCGGCGCTGCCTCCCCCGCGAGCGGGGGAAGAGAAAAAATCGAACGGCCGCATCCATGCGTCGCCGCTCGCAAGGCGGCTCGCCAAAGCGGCCGGCGTCGATCTCGCGGCGCTGAGGGGGAGCGGCCCGCATGGCCGGATCGTCAAGCGCGATGTCGAAGCCGCCCCCAAAGGCGCGGCGCTGAAGGCGCCCGCCCAGGCGTTCGCGCCGTCGCCCGCCGCGGTCGATCCTCGCCTTTATCCGGCCGACAGCTACATCGCGGTCAAGCTCGACGGCATGCGCAAGGTGATCGCGCGCCGCCTGACGCAATCCTTCAACAACGAAGTTCCGCATTTTCCGCTCAACATCGACATTGAATTGACGAAGCTCCTAGAAGCGCGCGCGGCGCTGAACGCCGCTTCGCCGAAGGATGGGGAGGGCGCGTACAAGCTCTCTGTCAACGACTTCGTCCTCAAGGCGTCGGCGATGGCCTTGAAAAAAGTCCCGAACGCCAATGCAACGTTTACGGATGAAGCGATCCTCCTCCACAAGCACGCCGATATCGGCGTCGCGGTGGCGATCGAGGGCGGACTCATCACGCCGATCGTCTGGAAGGCGGAGACCAAGGGCCTCAAACAGATTTCCGCCGAGGTGAGGGACATGGCGGCGCGCGCCCGGACGAAGAAGCTGAAGCCCGAGGAATATCAGGGCGGCACTTTCTCGGTTTCAAATCTCGGCATGTTCGGCATCACGTCCTTCGCCTCGATCGTCAATCAGCCGCATGGTGCGATCATGTCGGTCGGCGCCGGCGAGGAGCGGGCGGTCGTTCGCGGCGGACAAATCGTCATCCGCGCTATGATGACGGTGACGCTCACTTGCGACCACCGGGTCGTCGACGGCGCGGTCGGCGCCGAATTCCTCGCCGCCTTCAAGCAGTTCATCGAAGAGCCGACATCAATGTTGCTTTGATCGATGGCTGAAGAGTCGCTCACCGCCCGCCAGCAGCGCGAAATCGACTATCATCGCGATTACGCGGCGTCGAAGGCGTCCGAGAAGCTGAAGCCGGTCAATTTCGACGTCGTCGAGGACGAAAAGCGCCGGCCGCACAATGCGTTCTGGTCGACTTACGATCTGTTGCTCGCGCATGACCTGAAGGGCGGTCGCGCGCTCGTTCCCGGATGCGGCTTTGGCGAGGATGCGATCCGGCTCGCAAGGCTCGGGGCCGACGTCGAGGCGTTCGACATTTCGCCCGACATCATCGACGTCGCCCGCCGCCGATGCGCGGAATTCGGCTATCAGAATGTGAGCCTCGGCGTCATGCCGTGCGAGGCGCTCGCCTTCCCGGACAATTCCTTCGATCTCGTGTATTTCATCGATATCCTCCATCATGTCGACATCCCAAAGACGATGGCCGAGGTCGTCCGTGTGCTGAAGCCGGGCGGCCGCATCATCGGCAATGAGCTCTACACGCACAGTTTCATGCAAAAGCGCATTCGCGAGAGTTGGCTTGTCGACAAGGCTCTTTACGGCGCCATGAAGAAATTCATTTATGGCGACGACAAGCCATACATCACCGAAGACGAACACAAGATCGACGAGAATGAATTCGCTCACGTTGAAAACGCCTGCGAGCGGTTTCAGGCGCGATGGTTCAACGCGTTTGTCGGACGCCTCGCGCCCGACCGATTGCCGCTCGTCGCCGAGATCGACCGGTTCGGAATGAGCCTCCTCGGCGACAATGGCCGTTTCGCCGCCGGGCGCGTGGTGTTCGAGGGCGTTGTCGGAAAGGCTTGAGCTTACGCGCGTGCGGCGCGCTTGCGGACCGGCGGCGGGTCGTCCTCGCCATGCTCGTAATCCGAGACCCGCAAGCGCCGGGCGATCCATTCAGGCAGGACCTCTTCAAGATCGTGCATCCGGTGGTCGAACCATCGCCAGCGGCGGCGCAGCCACCGTACTTCCGCCGGCGCGACCGAAATGAACAGCGCTAACCCCGCCGCGACGATGAGGAAGCCGAACGGGACTGGCGAAATCGTCCAGATGATCCCGAAAACAACAAGGGCGACCGCGAACGCCGACACGGCGATGCGAAACACGATCATGAAAGCTCGCCCCCTTTGTCTTCCGGCGCCGTATCCGCCTCGACCGATTTGACCGAGGGCGGCGCGCGCATGGCGACCAGTCTAACGAGGCGATCGAACCACCGCCAGCGCCGCCGCATGCTTCGGATATAGGGCCGCGCCGCCGGATTTGCCGCGGCGATCAGCAAAACGCCGAAAATGACCAGCGGCGCGCCTGCCGGCAACGGGGAGAACGACGCGATCATTCCGTAGACGAAGAGCGCCAGGCCGACGAGCGACGTCGCAACGCGCGCGGCGACGACCCGAAGGGAAAAACTGTGCCGCGCCACGGTTCAGGACATCTCCGCCACACCCATGAGATGGGACGTTCGATCCGCTCTGCCAACATGCGCCGCCCTGAATGTGCGCTGCAGCAAGAACGCCGGGCCGTCGGCGCTTAGCAGCCGACGACGCCGAGCGCCGGGTGGCGCTCAGCGAGCGCGCGCGCCAGCCTTTCGGACTGTTCCATCGCGCCCCAGGCGTTGACATGCGTCGCGTCGAGCCATTTGTCGGGATTTTCGGCGACGGCGCCGCCAAGGTCGATGATCTCTCGGTTGAGGCCGAGGTCGTCGCTGAGCCCGGCGGGGTAATCGGGGGAGCGCCAAGCCGGCAGAAAGACGTAATCGATCTTGCTTCCGGATTTCTCGGCGAGCGTCTCGATCTTATCGAGATAGAGGCGGGAGAACCGGTATTCGAGCGGATGCAGGCGCGGCGGCAGGCGCCAGGGCGAGGCTTCGCGCGCGCGCCTTTCATAGGCGAGGTCAAGATCGATCCGCGGAATTTTCTGGAAGCGCGATATGACGCGCCCGTCGAGCAACGGGATTTCCCGCGTCCGGTCCTCATCGCGCCCCTGATAGAGTTCCGGCTCGAAATGGTCGCGCACCGCGCCGCGCTTCGTCAGCCACCGGAACCAGAGGAGAGTCTGGCGTCCGGGCAGGCGCGCGAGATCATAGAAATAATTGAAATTGATGAAAGCCGGCGCCGTCAGCACGTCCTCGACATCGGCGAGGACGACAAAGCCGCGATGCGGCGTCCTTGCTTCGATCTCGTTGAGTTCGATCAGCGTCAGCGCCGGCGTTTTCGTTTTCATCGCCTCCTTGGCGATGACGTAATGCATGTTGCGGCCGGTCTCTGGTATCGAGAGATTGGCGACGTAAATCCGCCGCCCGGTCAATCTGCAGAAAGAAGCCTCGATGTCAGGTCCCGAAAGGCCGCCGGCCATGCGCGACGTGCCGATGAGCGCGACATCGATCGGCGTTTGGTCGAAGTGCAGGCGCTCATAGATCCAGTCCGCCTTGCGCGTCGTGCCGGAATTGTGCTCCTGCCAGCGGTAATAGGGGTCTTCCGGCGCGACCAGACAGACGCCGAGGAAGGTCAGCGTCATGACGATCGCGGCGAAAATGAAAGCGCCCGGCGAGAGGATTTTCTGCATCGCCCGCCTCAAAAATTGAAATAGATGAAGACGGCCGGGCGCCACGCGACCGCAAGGCCCGCGGCGAGCATGATCGCCGTCGCGGCGGCCGCCATCGGCGTCGGCCGCAAGACGCCGGCGACGCCTGATGTCTTCTGCGGGAAGGGTCTGTCGAGCGCTTCAACATAGAAGGCGACCTCGAGGCTGTTCGGCGCGAAGAGCGCGAGGGCGGCGCCGAACGCGATCAGCGCGAGGATGAAGGGATCGGGCGCGTAATCGCCGGCGCCGCCGAAGAGCCCGCCGATCACCGCATGCGCGGCGCTGACGCCGTCGGCGCGGAAATAGATCCAGGCGACCATGATTGCGGCGAGGAGCGCCGACTGCTTGACGGCGCCGGCGACGGGCCCCCGCCATCGATCGAGCTGCGGGAGCCAAATTCGCGCCGCGTGGTTGGCGGTGATGAGGCTCGCATGGATCGCGCCCCAGATGATGAATGTCCAGGCGGCGCCGTGCCAGAGGCCGCCGATCAGCATGGTGAGGAAAATGTTCCGAAGCCGGAAGAGTTCGCCGCCTTTGTTGCCGCCGAGCGGAATGTAGACATAATCGCGCAGGAACGCCGACAAGGTCATGTGCCAGCGCCGCCAGAAGTCGATGATCGACTTCGCGCGGTAAGGGGAGTTGAAATTGACGGGAAGGCGGACTCCGAGCATCAACCCGAGCCCGATCGCCATGTCGCAATAACCGGAAAAATCGAAATAGATCTGCAGCGTATAGCCGACCATCGCGGTCCACGCCGCGACAGCGCCGACGGGATCGCCCGCCGCCGCCGCCGCGAATAGCGGGTCGATGGCCCTGGCGATCGGATCGGCGATCAGCGTCTTCTTGGCAAGGCCCATGGCGAAGATCATAACGCCGTAGGGAATATAGTCGGCGTTGACTTGCGTCCCGGCGAGACCGGAGAATTGCGGGCGCGTGTAGCGGTGATGGACGATCGGGCCGGCGATCAGCTGCGGGAAGAACGTCACGAACAGCGCATAGTCGCGAAAGCTCTTCTCACCGTCTTTCGCTTTGAAACAGTCGACGAGATAGGCGATCTGCTGGAAGGTGTAGAAGGAAATGCCGAGCGGCAGGATGATGTTGCGAAAGGTCCAGTCGGCGCCGATGACCGCCGAGAGATTTGATCCCGCGAAATCGAGATATTTGAACCCGAAAATCAGCGAGAGATTGCCGAGAACGCCGGCGATCATCGCCGCGCGCCGCAAGCGATCCGGCGCCGCCGAGGCGGCATAGCGACCGCAATAATAATTGCCGACGATCGAGGCGATCAGCAGCGCGAGGTGAGGAAGGCTCCAGAAAGCGTAAAAGGCGAAGGAGGCGAGCAGCAGGAAGTCGACGGACGCGCGTCGCCAGCCGGCGGCGCGCAAGCCGTAATAGCCGACGAGCGTCAGCGGCTGGAACAAAAGCAGAAAAGGATAGGCGCTAAAGACCATGGGAGCCCGCGCGGGCCCCATGAACAGCCGCCCGCCAAGGGACCTTCAGCGTGAAGATTTCCTTTTCGGTTAAGCGCGGCGCGACGATCCCCGCCCCCCTTGAAATGAAGACGCGATTGTCCGGGATTTTGTGAAATTGAAACAAATCAGTGTCGCCAGATCCCGGATCGCCGCAATGCGGCGTCCGGGATGGCATTCGCGGGCGGCAAAGGCGTTAACCAGGCCTTAAAAGTTCAGCGTCGCCGAGACGCCGAAAATGCGCGGCTCGTTGACGAAGCCCGTCAGATTGTTGAAGTCGATCGCACCCTTGACGTTTTCCGCGTCGAGGATGTTGCGCGCGAAGACGGCGAGATCGAGCTTGCCGTCCTTGCAGAGATAGCCGAGGCGAAGGCCGCCCTCGACATTGCCGCTGGTGAAGAATTCGGCGGACTCATAGAGGAAGAGGTTGGTCTTCCCCTGACCGGCCCAATCCGTGAAGGCGTAAAGTTCTGAGTCGCCGCCGACCGGAATCGATGCGCGCGCGGTAACGTTCCACGTCCACTTCGGCGCCTGCGGGAAGGGGTTCCCGGTGATCAGCGCCCGCTGCGTCGCTCCGACCGTCACCAGCGGATCCGTCACGGTGCAACCGCCGCCGCAGGGCGCGACGAGAAGGTTCGGTTCGGTGATCTCGGTGTCGTTGTAGCTGACGCCGCCGGTAAGAAGGAAATTCTCGCTGAGCAGCCATTCCATGTCCGCTTCAAAGCCCCAGGCTTCGCCGTCGGCGTTCACGAGCTGGTTGAAGTTTCCAAGACCGCCGATCGCCGAGAACTGAAGGTCGTTGGCGTCGTAGTAGAAGCCGGTCGCATTGAAGCGCATGCGGTTGTCGAAGAGTTCGGATTTGATGCCCGCTTCGAAGGACTGGATGGTCTCTGATGTCGCGGTCGTCGGCTGGCCGAAGAAGGCGACGTCACGTCCCTGAATCGTCGGCGCCCGGAATCCGCGCGCGACGCGGGCGTAGAAATTCACCGAGTCGCTGGCCGCGAGCGTGAGCGCGGCGTCCCAGCTGATCTTCTCATCGCTGACGCTGACGTCGGCGACAGGAAGCGGCGAGGCGATGGCCGTGAAGTCCTTGTCGTCTTCGGTGTAGCGGACGCCGCCGGTGAAGGTGACGCGATCCGAAAGATCGACGCTGCCTTGCGCGAAGACGGCCCAGCTCTGGTTGTCATGGCGAACCGTCGAGGCGGCGACGAAGAACGGATTAGTCGTAATCGTCAGATCGCTGTCGAAATAGAAGAACCCGGCCTGCCAGTTGAAGGCGCCTTCATAGTCGCTGGCGAGGCGCACTTCCTGCGTGAACTGATCAAGATTATCGACCGAATCGAGAGTGTCTGACGGGAACGGGATTGGTCCCGGGAATGAACCTGTCGGGAGGAAAAGAGCGCCCGAGCCGCCGTCAATGTCGCCGCGTCCTGAACCGTTCGCGGTCTCGAAGGCGGTGATCGACGTCAAGGCGACGCCGCCCATGTCGATGCCGATTTTCGCCGAGCCGCCGTAAATGTTGTAGTGCTGGCGATTGCCGGCGCCGCCATCATACCAGACGGTGTTGCGATCGAAATTCGAATTGAGGTCGTTGCTGCCCGGCGAGAAGATATTGGCGCGGAAGAGTTCGGATGTCGCGTCGAGCGAACGACCATGGACATTCAGCAAGGTCGAGAAAACCTCGCCCGGCGCGAATTCAAGCTGGAAGCGCCCGGCGATGTCTTCAAAATCGCCATAAACGTCTTCGCGGGCGTCATTGCCGTTCTGGACGACGCCGCCATTGTCGACCCAGGCGCTGCGCCGCTGGTAAAGCATCGAGGCGCGATAGGCGAGGCTGTCGGTCAGGGGGCCGCCGATCGCGCCTTCGACTTTCGCGGTGTTGTATGTGCCGTAGGTCCCCGAGAGATAGCCGTTCGTTTCATCGCTCGGCTTCGCGGTGTCGAATTTGACGATGCCGGCCGGCGTGTTGCGGCCGAACAACGTTCCCTGCGGCCCGCGCAACACTTCGACGGCGGCGAGGTCGAACAGCGGGAACGACTTCAGCGTGACGTTCTCCATCACGACTTCGTCCATGATGATCGAGACGGGCTGCGACGCCGCAAGGTCGAAATCGGTGTTGCCGAGACCGCGGATATAAAAGCGCGGCGCGATGCGCCCGTTCGAGGATTCAGCGTATAGGCCCGGCACGCGCGTTGCGAGCGCACGGATGTCTTCAGCGCCGGCCAGAATCGCCGCGAGGCGATCTTCCGGCATGGTCGTCACCGAGATCGGCACTTCCTGCTGGTTCTCTTCGCGGCGCTGCGCGGTGACGGTGATCTCGTCTAGTCCCTCGCGCGCCGCGGTCTCCTGCGCAAAGACCGGCGTCGACGCCATCAGCGCCAGCGCGGAGACGCCTGACATCGTCGCGCCGAGCCGGCAGGAAAAACGGATAAGGTTCTGGTCTTGAGCCATTGTTTGATCTTCCCTTGAATTGTTTCATCGCCCTGGCAGGCAAGCGCCCCGCCGCCTGAAAGTCGGGCCGCAATTTAGAGGGCTTCGGCCTCGCTTAAAGCGCGGCGGGCGCTTTTGGCGATGTTTCTGGCGAGCTGTGGCTGCCGCGCATCGCGGCGGTCAGGCAAGGAGCCGCCGCGCCGACAAAAACTGATAGTCCGGCATCGCGCGCTCGGCGATTTTCTCAAGATTTTCAGCAAGCTCGAGCTTTTTTTCCACATAGGGCCGAAATCCCGTCGAGGCCCTGACTGAGTCATACCAGTGCGGCGCCCAGGGGCCATCCTCGGGCCGCGGCCCGGCCGGCCAAGCGAGCATTGCCGGATCGTAAGAAATATCGAGCGCCATGCAGAGCGCGCGCATCATCGCCTCCGGCGCGCGCTGGATGTCCGCGGCGTCAACGATCGGGCAGGGCAGGCCGCGCTTCGACGCGCGCTCGAATATCCTGCGCTCGACCGCATAGCTTTGCGCGATCGGCGTTACCTCCTCGAATTTGTTCGAAAAAGACGCGACCATCGCGCGCGGATCGCGGATGAGGAGGAAATTTCGCCAGCCAAAGAGAAATTCCGGGTCGAACGCTTCCTCCAGATGATAGGCGATGTGTTTGAGAAACAGCATCGGCTTTTCGCGCGACGCCCGGTCGATCCAGGCGATCGCGCCCGCGAAGGTCGTCGGATAGGCGGCGAGCGTTTCCTTCCTGTACGGATGATCAGCGCCGCTCCTTGCAAGATAATCGGCGAAGAACGGTTCGTCGATCGCGCGCGTATCGCCGCGATTGCCGAAGGCGCGCATCATCGTCGTCGAGATGTTGCGCGGACCAGACCACATGGCGACAATTGTCGTCATGCGCCGTTTTCCGCGTCAAACGCCTTCAACACTTTCTTCGGGGCCTGCGCCCGCCAGACGCGAATGAGGTTGGCTTTGATCCATTCCCTATCGATGCGATCCGGGCGCGCGAGTACCCATTCATGGCTCTTGAAGTGCGCCGTAAAATAGAAAGTGTCGGGGTCGGCGGCGACAAGCATGTCGCGCTCGTCGAATGAAGCCTTGAACGCCGGGGCGTCTTCCTGGGGGCTCCAGAAAAACCAGAGCTTTCCATGCGCCTTGAGGCAGGGCTGGCCCCACGACACCGCTTCTGTCACGCCCGGAAGTTCGAGCGACAAAGCAAGCTTGCGAATGTCTTCATAGGTCAGCGTTTTCGCCGCTTTCCTCTTTTTTGCGGATGAGCGTTTCGCCGTCATTTCGCGCCGGCCTTGCGGCCGTTGCCGCATTCAAGGCCAGCCGACAAAAGCTTCGACCATGCGTCTTCGGGCGTCGTCGCGAATTGGAAGAGCGACAGATCGCCCTGTTCGATCATGCCGTGATCGACCAGATGTTTAAAGTTGACCGCTTTCCTCCAATACGCCTCGTCATAAAGAACGACTGGGATTTTCTCGCCCTTGCCGGTCTGCGCGAGCGTCAAGAGTTCAAAGAGCTCGTCAAACGTGCCGAAGCCGCCCGGAAAGATCGCGAGCGCCTTGGCCCGCATTGCGAAGTGCATCTTGCGCATGGCGAAATAGTGGAACTGAAATGTCAGCTCCGGCGTCGAATAGGCGTTCGGCTCCTGCTCCATCGGCAGGCGGATGTTGAAGCCGATCGACGGCGCGCCGGCGTCATGCGCGCCGCGATTCGCCGCTTCCATGATCCCGCCGCCGCCTCCGGTCGCGATGACATTGTCGCGCTCGCCGTCGTGATTTGTGTCTTTGGCGCCGCCGCGTTCTGACGCGATGCGCGCGAAGTCGCGCGCGGCCGAGTACCAGCGCGCATGTTCGCCCTTGCCGTTTTCGCCGATGCGCGCCGACCCGAAGACGACGATCGTCGAGACGACGCCCCAGGCGCGCAGCGTCTCTTCGGCTTTCTCATATTCCAGGTGAAACCGCAGGCCCCGCCTTGCGTCGCCGAGCAGGAAATCCTGGTCAAGCGCCGCGACGCGGTATGACGGCGACGCCATCTGGGCGGAATTCGACGGCGGCTGTTTTTTCCCTGTCATTGCCGCCCTTTCGACGCTACTTCGGCGACGCGCGCCTTGTAGAGCTGCTGCAGCCGCTCGACCATCGGGCCGCGGCCGCTCGAGATCATGCGGCCGTCGATTTCGCTGACCGGCGTCACGCCGGCGAAGGTGCCGGTGACGAAGGCTTCTTCCGATCCGTACACGTCATGCAATGAGAAATTCCTCTCACGCGCGACGATCCCGTTGGCGCGCGCAAGCTCGAGAACGATCCCGCGCGTGATCCCGCCAAGGCAATAGTCGCCCGACGAGGTCCAGATCTCGCCGTCCTTGACGATGAAGAAATGCGTCGAATTGCAGGTCGCGACGAAGCCGTGCGGGTCGAGCATCAAGGCTTCGTCGGCGCCCGCCTTCGTCGCCTGGATGCAGGCCATGATGCAGTTGAGCTTCGAATGCGAGTTGAGCTTTTGATCCTGCACGTCGGGATAGCCGCGCCGCACATGCACGGTGAAGAGGCGCTTGCCCTTTGAGGCGGTTTCGGCGACCGGCCGCTTGAACTCCGGCACGATGACGATGGTCGGCCCGCCGATCGTCGCGCGCGGATCCTGATAGGGCGTCGACTTGACCCCGCGCGAGACCATCAGGCGGATATGAACGCCCTCATGCGCATTATTCGCGTCGAGACAGGCGTAAAGGCGTTTCTTCAGCGCCTCTTTCGATAGGCTCATGTCAAAGTCCAGCGTCTTCGCCCCATCCCATAAGCGCTTCAAATGCCGATCGAGAAACGCGATGACGCCCTTGCCGTCAGGGCCGGGGTGAACGCGCAATCCCTCCCAGACGCCGTCGCCAAGGACAAAGCCGGAATCGAAAACGGAAACCTTCGCCTCATGACGCGGGAACAGCGTTCCATTGACGTCGATGAGCATCGCCTCATTGCGCGGATCAGGCTCATAGGCGTGGGTCGAATAGGTCATGGGAAGGGCTCCGTGTCGCGCCGGTTCTAGAGGATTGCGCGCCCTGTTAAAACGGCCGGCCATTCGTTAAATTGATTTGCGCCTGAGTGTCGGGCGGCTCACCTTGGCGCCGTCAATGGGAGAGCACGATGACAAAATACGCAAATATTCTCGAAACGGTCGGACGAACGCCGGTCGTGCGCGTCAATAAGCTCGCGCCGCGGGACGTCAATCTCTTCGTCAAGATTGAGGCGTTCAATCCGCTCGGATCGGTGAAAGACCGCCTCGCTCTCGGCGTCATCGAGGCGGCCGAGCGCGACGGTTCGCTAAATCCAGGCCAGACAATCGTTGAAGCGACGAGTGGCAATACAGGGATCGGCCTTGCGATGGTTTGCGCCGCGCGCGGCTACCCGCTCGTCATCACCATGGCGGAAAGCTTCTCGATCGAGCGTCGCAAGCTGATGCGCTTCCTCGGCGCGAAGGTGGTGCTGACGCCGGCGAAGGATCGCGGCACCGGCATGGTCGCAAAAGCAAAGGAGCTTGCTGAGAAGAACGGCTGGTTCATGACGCGCCAGTTCGAAAATCCGGCGAACCCCGACATCCATGAGAAGACGACGGCGCGCGAGATCATCGACGACTTCAGGGGCGAGCGCCTCGATTACTGGGTGACGGGCTATGGCACCGGCGGCACGCTGACGGGCGTTGCGCGCGTGTTGAGGCGCGAGCGACCTGAAACGAAGATCATCGTCAGCGAACCCGATGTCGCCGCGCTCTTCTCCGAC
This sequence comes from uncultured Alphaproteobacteria bacterium, assembly GCA_902826095.1. GTDB lineage: Bacteria > Pseudomonadota > Alphaproteobacteria > Caulobacterales > Parvularculaceae > Amphiplicatus. Next base: position 26,856 of record CADEDN010000023.1, read on the forward strand.
GGCGAACGGCAAAAACGCCAGAGCGACGGTTCGGCGGACGGCAGCCACAGAGCATGGACGCCGCACCCGATCCAGGGCTGGACGCCGGACTTCATTCCGCTCGTCGCCGAAGAGGCGATTGACAAGGGCGCCATTCACAAGGTGATGAAAGTCTCCGGCGCCGACGCCATCAAATGCGCGCAGGATCTCGCCCGGAAAGAGGGGATTTTCGTCGGCATTTCCTCCGGCGCGACATTCGCGACGGCGCTTGAGGTCGCGAAGACGGCGGACAAAGGCGCGACCATTCTCGCGATGCTCCCCGACACCGGCGAGCGCTATCTCTCAACGCCGCTCTTCGCCGGGATCGAGGCGGAGATGGACGCGGAGGAGCGGGCGCTGGCGGAGTCGACGCCTGGGTTCAGGGTTTAGCGGTTTCGATCGCGAACGCGGCCGTAACTTTTTCACGCACCTCGAACGGCTGCACGCTGACTGTCAATGCGACTTCCGGCGCTATGCGATCGGCTGAAAGCGCGGGCGCTGGGGCGGCGAGCGCATATGATCTGCTTTCCTCGTCGTACCGGAAGTTGTCCCGCAAGCCTTCGCCGTACTGCACGCGTAGCGGTTCGCCGAGCCCCACCCCCATAGCTTGCGCCAGGCGCTTCGCCTTGGATTGGGCGTCGGCCAGAGCGGCGGCCGTCGCGTCGCTTCTTTTGGTACTGAGGTCAGACAACGTGAAGCCCTGGATCTCGACCTCAGCAGCGCCAAGCTCGCTCAGCAGGGATGCGGCGTTGCCCGCGATTTCAGCGGGCTTTCCGGAAATGCTGAGTCTTACATTTCCCGAGCGCCCGACAACCGGACAAGCATTGCGCTGTGAATACTCCGAGGTTTTCAGGCATTGAACATCGTAGATCGGCGCAAGAGAGACATTCGCGCTGCCGATCTCGATCGCCGAAAGTCCCTCAAGCGTCGGCAATTTGCCGGATACGTTCGAAATCTGACGCCCAATCGACGCGGTCGCCTCCGCGGGGTCTTTGCCGCTTGCGTATAACGTCGCACGAATTTCGAACGTGTCCGGCGTCGCCATCACAACGCCTTCGCCGTCGACGACGATCATCTGCTGTTCTTTCTCGGGAAGGCAGCCGCCAAGCAATGCAGCGCACGCGGCCAGCGCGAAACGTTGTTTCATTTGATCCCCCTTTATAGGCCCTTCGTTCATACGACATCGTTGCGGACGCCGCCAGCCTATTTCCACGTCGCCAGCGGCGGCAGCGACGACAGGATCGCCTCGACATTGCCGCCGGTTTTCAGACCGAAGGTCGTGCCGCGGTCATAGAGCAGATTGTATTCGGCGTACCGGCCGCGACGGAACAGCTGCTCTTCGCGGTCTTCCTCGGTCCATTGCGCATTCATCCGCCGCGCGACCAAACGCGAATAGTTGTCGAGGAACGCCTTGCGCGCAGGAGAGTGCGACCGACTTGTTCGCTCAATCGGCAAAGAAGTTGCCCGCATAGGCTTTAGTCTCGGGTAGGCCGTCGACCAGTTCGCCGAGCAGAGACTTGAGCGCGGCGAATTTCCTGGCGCCGACCAACGCTTTGAACTCCGCTTGCACCTCCTCGATCGCTTGTACGGCGGCTTCGGCCAGGCGGCGCCCCTTTGGCGTATAGGTGACGAGCCGCGCGCGGCGATCGTCAGGATCAGGCGCCGTCTCCACGTAGCCGCGCTTCTCCATCTCAGTCACAATTTGTCCCATGCCCTGCGGCGTGATGCGCGCGCGTTCGGCGAGGATGGCGATGCGGGACGCGCCGCCGGCGCGCATGGCTCGCACCAAGGTAGGCGCAACGCCGTCGAAGTCGGCGAATCCACGGGCGCGCACTTTTGCTTCGGCACGCGCCGCAAAGGCGCCATGGCCGAGCATCAACAGCCTGCCGACATTGTCCCAGCGGGCGGCGTCGATCGATCTACTTGGCTTCAATACGAAAGTCACTTTCCATTTTGCCTCGCCTTTGATATAGACGCAAGTCGTGCTGATCGGAGATGCTGAGAGATGAATCTGAGCGCAATGTTTCAAGCCGCTTTTTTAGTTGTCGGGTCTGCTTTGATTCCGGCGGCCTGCGCAGCCCCGCAACCGTGGACGGACGTGGGCTTCGATCTCAGCCGGCCGGCTGAAGCGCCCTCGGTGCGGATCATCCATGCGGATGGGAGCGCCACCAACATGATCTGGCTTGAATTCCCGGGCGGCGCCGGTGGTTGGTTCGTCCTCGACACCGGGGCTGGGTTTGCGCTGATGGACGATGACTTCGCCCGCGGTCTCGGGCTGACCTCGACTCGCAATGTGAACGTGAACGGCCAACCCGCTGAGCTCATGCAAGCCGATTCCGTTAGTGTCGGGCGCATCACGATCAACGCGCCGATGTTTGTGACGCTCGACATCGACGCCCTGGCCGCCGCGCCGGGCTCGGGCTTTGACAGCGAGCATCCGGTGGCGGGGATTATCGGTTACTCGCTGCTGCAGAGCGCAATTGTGCGTATTGAGTATGGCGTGGAGACAGACCGGGTGTTCCTGCACCAACCTGCTGGCTACGAGCTGCCGGCCGGCGACAGCTGGATCACGACGCGCCTGGTGGACCGATCGCCGACGATTGAAGCGGAAGTCGCGGGTGCATCCGGGCTGTTCAAGCTCGATACCGGCAAGACTTTCACGGCGAGCCTGACGGCGGCGTTTGTAGCGGCCAACGGTCTCGACAAGGGCGTCAAGACCGAATTCGCGCTCAATCGCCGGATCGAGGGTGATGTCGAGGAGCGCGTCGCAACGATATCGTATTTCACTTTCGGCGGTCGCCGTTTCGACAATCCGCGCGTGAGTTTCAGAATACAGCGTGAGGAAACAGCGAGCGAGCTGGCGGGAGTGATCGGGCGGGAATTCCTCAAGGAATTCACGATGACGCTGGATTATCCGGGAAATCGTATCGCACTCACGCCGCGCCCGCAAACGAATAGCGAGCGTTAGGTCGAGGACAATATTGCTGGCCACGCCGGCGAGTGACGTTACTTCCACGTCGCCATTGGCGGCAGCGACGACAATATAGCTTCGACGTTCCCGCCGGTCTTCAGCCCGAATGTCGTGCCGCGGTCGTAAAGGAGATTATATTCAGCGTAGCGGCCGCGCCGGAATGACTGTTCTTCACGGTCTTCGTCCGTCCACGGCGTGTTCATCCGGCGCTCGACCAGACGCGGATAGATGTCGAGGAACGCCTTGCCGACATCCTGCGTGAAGGCGAAGTCCTTCGCGAAGTCGCTGGAATTGTGGCGGTCGTAGAAGACGCCGCCGACGCCGCGCGGCTCCTGCCGGTGCGGGAGATAAAAATACTCGTCGCACCATTTCTTGTATCTGGCGTGCCAATCAGGATCGTGGGCGTCGCACGCCCGTTTCATTGCGGCATGAAAATCCTGCGTGTCCTCGTGATCGGTGGCGCGATAGCGGCCCAGCATCGGATTGAGGTCGCCGCCGCCGCCGAACCAGAGCTTCGTTGTGACGATCATCCGCGTGTTCATATGGGCGGCCGGCGCGTGCGGGTTTCGCGTATGCGCGATGAGCGACACGCCGCACGCCCAGAAACGCGGGTCGTCTTCAGCGCCCGGAATCTGCTTGCGGAACTCTTCGGAGAACTCGCCTTGGACTTCCGAAAAATGAACGCCGACTTTTTCAAAGATGCGCCCGCGCATCATCGCCATGACGCCGCCGCCTTCGTCCTTGACGCCATCGCCGCGCCGCCAGGGTTTTTTCTCGAACCGCCCGGGCGAAACGCCCGCGTAAAGCGGGCCGGCTTCCGCTTCGAGACGTTCAAAAGCGCTGATGAGCAGTGCTTGAAGCACCGCGAACCATTGCGATGCGGTTTGCTTGCGCTCGTCAAGTTCGGCCATTGCGTCCGTCCCCTTTCACCAGCCGACCTGCCGTCGCATCTCGGCAAGCGCAATGGCGCCCGTCGCCGCGGCGTTCAGCGAACGGGCGCCTGCGGCGATCGGAATGCGCAAGGCGGCGTCGCAGGCGTCCCGAACTTCCTGCGAGACCCCGGCGCTTTCCCGCCCGACCATCACAAGGTCTGTCGAGGTGAAATGAAAGCCCCAGAGAGATTCGTCCGCCCTGGTTGACAGTAGGATGAGCCGGCCGGACTTTCGCTCCGGGCTCCCTTCAAACGCGCGCCATGACGGATGCAGTACCGGCGCGGCGAGGGCGCCGTAATCCATCGCCGTCCGCTTGAGGCCCTTTGCGTCCGCCGGAAAGCCGCAAGGTTCGATCATGTCGACCGCGGCGCCGAAACAGGCGGCGGCCCTGATCGCGGCGCCGGCGTTCTGGGCGATTTCGGGTTGGAAGAGAACGAGACGCAAGCGAGGCGCTAACCTTTTCTGACCGGGAGTCGGTCTGCGCTGCCATAGTGACCGCGGCGATCTCGCGACGCTAGGCCGCAGTCCGCGCCGCCCGATCGGTTCGGCGCCCGGCAATCGCGCAAACAGCCCCATAACCCTTCGCGGCGCGACCATTCGCGCAAGGATCGCCGCCCGCATAGCGGCTAGACTTCGCCTAGTAACTCATGCCAGACGGAGGCCCCAAAATCCCGCCGTTTCGGCCGCGTTCGCGGTCGTTAAGCTATTCAGGCAGCGCAGAGCGTTAAGGACCAAGAGGGCGATGGGCGCGACCAAAGACATGCATGAGGCGGAACCGACCCGCCGTGACTTCATCCATATCCTCGCGGGCACGACGGCCGTCGTCGGCGCGGCCGGGGTGGCAGTGCCGCTGATCCATCAGATGAACCCCGACGCGTCGGTGCTGGCGCTTTCGACCAAAGAGGTCGACCTGTCGGCGCTTGAGGTTGGTCAGGCGATCAAGGTGATGTGGCAGGGCAAGCCGGTGTTCATCCGCCGCCGCACCGCCGAAGAGATCAAGAGCGTCGAAGAAACGCCCGTCAGCGCGTTGAAGGACGGCAAGGCGCGCAACGCCAATGTCGCCGCCAATGATGACGCCGAGGACAAGAACCGTGTCATCAAGCCTGATTATATTGTGGTGGTCGGCGTCTGCACCCACCTCGGCTGCGTTCCGCTCGGCACCTCGCAGGGCGAAGTCCGCGGCGATTTCGGCGGCTGGTTCTGCCCGTGCCATGGCTCGCACTACGACAACGCCGGCCGAATCCGCAAAGGCCCGGCGCCCGAGAACCTTCAGGTTCCGAAGTACCAGTTCGTCGCCGACACCACGATCCGCATCGGCTAGGAGAAACGACCGGTGAGCCATTCCTCGACCTACCGACCCGGGACCGCGATCGAACGCTGGCTGGACAAGCGCTTGCCGATCATCCGGTTCTCGGACGATTTCATGAATTTCCCGACGCCGAAGAACCTCAATTACTGGTGGACCTTCGGCGCGATCCTCGCGGTCTGCCTCGTCATTCAGATCATCACGGGCGTCGTTCTCGCGATGCATTACACGCCGCACGAGGATTACGCGTTCTCGAGCATCGAACACATCATGCGCGACGTAAATTACGGCGACATCATCCGCTATACGCATGCGAACGGCGCGGCGATATTCTTTCTGGCCGTCTACATCCACATGTTCCGGGGGCTTTATTACGGATCCTACAAAGAGCCGCGCGAGATGGTGTGGATTCTGGGCGTCGTCATCTTCCTCCTGATGATGGCGACGGCGTTCATGGGATATGTCCTTCCGTGGGGCCAGATGTCATTTTGGGCCGCGACCGTTATCACCAATTTCTTCACGGCGTTCCCGATCATCGGCGAACCGATCAAGACCTTGCTGCTCGGCGGCCCGGCCGTGGACAACGCGACCTTGAACCGCTTCTATTCGCTGCATTATCTGCTGCCGTTCGCGATCTTCGGCGTCGTCGCGCTCCATATCTGGGCGTTCCACACCTCCGGCAACAACAACCCGACTGGCGTTGAAGTCAAAGACGTGAAAAAGGATACGGTGCCGTTCCATCCCTATTATACGGTGAAGGACGGCTTCGCGATCGCGGTCTTCATGCTGCTTTTCGCCGCCTTCGTGTTCTTCAATCCGAACGGCATGGGCCACCCGGACAATTACATTCCGGCCAATCCCCTGGTGACGCCGCCGCATATCGTTCCGGAATGGTATTTCCTGCCGTTCTACGCGATCTTGCGCGCCATCACTTTCGACATCGGCCCGATTTCATCGAAGCTTGGCGGGGTCATCGCGATGTTCGGCTCGATCATGGTGTTGTTCGTCCTGCCCTGGCTCGACACGTCGAAAGTGCGCTCGATGCGCTACCGTCCGGTCGCGCAGCTGTGGTTCGTTCTTTTCGTCATCGCCTGCTGCGGCCTCGGCTATCTTGGCGGCCAGCCCGCGGAAGGCGTTTTCGTGGTCTGGGCGCAGATCGCGACCGCCTATTATTTCCTGTTTTTCCTCGTGATCCTGCCGCTCCTTGGCGTTTTCGAGAAAACGAAACCGCTGCCGAAGTCGATCGCCGACTCTGTCCTCACCAACACCAAGGCGTCGGGCGGCATGGTCGCCCAGGCGGCCGAGTAGAAATGCGGGAGCAGGCGACCATGAAGTCGAAGACATCACTCCGCACGCTGATCGCCGTCCCGGCCGCGATCGCAATGGCGACCGGCGCCGCCGTCGCCGCTGGCGGCAAGACGCTCGAATACAAGCACAATCACTGGCATTTCAGCGGCCCGTTCGGCGCCTATGACGAGGAGGCGCTCCAGCGCGGCTTCCAGGTCTATCGGACGGTTTGCGCCAGCTGCCACGCGGTCGAACAGCTCTCTTTCCGAAATCTCGGCGATGTCGGCGGGCCGTTCCATCTCGCCGAATGTCCGGCCGGGGTCGCTGAGGGAACCGATTGCACGAAGCCGAGCGACAATCCCGTCGTGAAAGCGATCGCCGCTGAATATGAAGTGACGGACGGACCAGACGACAGCGGCGACATGTTCAAGCGAAAGGGTCTTCCGTCAGACAGGATTCCAGGACCCTACGCGAATGAACAGCAGGCGCGCGCCGCCAATGGCGGCGCGTATCCGCCGAACCTCGCGCTGATCATGAAGGCGCGCCATCACGGGCCCGACTATGTCTATAGCCTGCTGACCGGATATGAAGCGGCGCCGGAAACGGTCGTCATGGGGCCGACGCAGCACTACAATCCCTATTTCGCCGGCGACATGACGACGCTCATGAAGCCGGAATTTCTGAACGAAGAGGGCCACCCGATCGAGGGCGTCGAAGTCCCGCCGGGCGGCGTGCTCGCCATGGCGCCGCCGCTCAGCGACGGCGTTGTCGATTATGCGGACGAGCTTGTCCCGGAGACGGTCGACCAATATGCGAAGGACGTCGTCGAGTTCCTGACCTGGGCGTCGGAGCCGAAGATGGAGCAGCGAAAGAGCCTCGGCGTCGTGACGATGGGGTATCTCCTCATCCTGACGCTCATTCTTTTCTTCTCCTATCGGACGATCTGGTCGAAGGTCGAACACTAAAATTCTGTTCAAGTTGTCTGGAAATTCCGGACGCGCGCGCGTCTGGAGCGCCGCCGCTATCGCTTTCCGAGAGGCGATCGGTCTATGCTCCGGCCAAGCTCACCCCGGACATCGCCCATGAAGGAAACGCCCAAACCAGTCTCGCCGCCGGCTGCGATTGAAGTCACCGCGGCGTGCGGCGCGTATCTGCTTGTCGCGTTCGCTGACGCGCGCGTCGCGAACATTGAAGAGGCGCGATTCCTTGGCGGGGTCGTCAATTATCCGGCGTTCAAGCCGTTTTCATCGACAGAACTCGCCGACGAATACACGCGCCTTCTTGCGGCGTTGGGCGCTGACTATGACGCGGCGGAAGCTGAAATTCTCGGCGCGGTCGGAGCGGTGAAACGCGACAAGGGCGCCGTCGAAGCCGTCAAGGTCGCGGCAAGGCAGGCGGTCATCGCCGACCAGCTCTTGAAGCCGCAGGAAGATCTCGTGCTTGTGCGCATCGCCCGCGCGCTCGGCGTCGAGCCTGACGATCTTTGAACATGTCGAAGCGCATTGTCGGCGTCATCGGCGGCTCCGGCGTCTACGCCATGGACGCGCTTCAGCACGCGCAAAAACGCCATGTCGAGACGCCATGGGGAGAGCCTTCAGGGCCGCTGACGACGGGCGTTCTCAACGGCGTCGACGTTGTCTTTCTGGCGCGCCACGGCGAAGAGCATCGCATTCCGCCGGGCGAAGTCAATTATCGCGCCAATATCGATGCGCTCAAGCGTCTTGGGGCGACGGATATCATTTCGGCATCGGCCTGCGGCTCGTTCAGGGAAGAGCTGGCGCCGGGAACTTTTGTCATTGTCGACCAGTTCATTGATCGGACCTCCGGGCGCGCGAATAGCTTTTTTGGAACGGGCTGCGTCGCGCATGTGTCGATGGCCAGGCCCGTCTGCCCCGCGCTCAGCGACGCAATCGAAGCGTCGCTGAGCGCGCTGGCGATCCCGCATCGCCGCGGCGGAACCTATCTTTGTATTGACGGCCCGCAGTTCTCCTCGCTTGCGGAGTCGCTTCTGTATAAGAGTTGGGGCGCTTCCGTCATCGGAATGACGAACATGCCCGAAGCCAAACTCGCGCGCGAGGCGGAGCTTCCTTATGCCTCGGTCGCGATGGTGACGGATTATGATTGCTGGCGCGAGGAAAGCGGTCATGTCGAGGTCGCGGGCATCCTCGAGGTGATGCGACGCAACACAGAAGCCGCCCGCCGGCTGATCGCGGACGTTGTCGGACGACTTGGTCCTGTACGGACGATGTCGCCGCTCGGCGTCGAGCGCACGCTGGATTTCGCGATCATTACGCCCTTTGAAGCGCGCGATCCCGAACTCATCGCCAGGCTTGACGCGGTCGCCGGCCGCGCGCTTGCCGGGCGATCAGGGCCCGAGCCGTGACGGATCCGCCTTTGGCCTTGATCTTGTTGCGGAATTTAGTTTCCGCGTCGCAAGCTCGAAAAGGCGGCTTTAGGCGCCTTGCGAATGCGGCCGGTCGCCGGAGGCTTGCCGCGAAATCTGTTTCATTTGGACCTTGAAACGCCATAAGCTTGGGCGACAGTGCGCGGCTCAAAGAATTTGCAGACGGCGCACAGACGGAGATGGGGCATGGACAGAAAGCTGACACTGATGATCGCTGGCGGCCTTGTCGCCGCATTCGGCGGCGGCCTCCTCGCCGGAACCCTCGGTCACAGCTGGATCGACGGACGGCGCGGCGGGGACCGGTCTTTTTCGGCGACCGCCCTCGACGAGGATGCGGGGCCGCGCCGGCCCTTCCAGGAATTTCGCGGCGAAGACGCGCCGCGCGCGGAAATCGCCGCATCGAAGGATTTCACTTTCAGCCGCCTCATTCTTGAAACCAATGGCGAGACGCCGCGCGCCTGCCTGCAATTCACCCGCGATCTCGATGCGTCCGGCAAAACCAATTACGCGGATTATGTCCGCCTGACGCCGTCGACCAAGCCTGCGGTCTCGATCAATGGTTCAAGCCTTTGCATCGCCGGGCTTGATTTCGACAAGGAATATAAAGCGCGCGTCAGAGCCGGCGCGCCGGCCAAATCTGGCGAAAAACTGAAGCGCCCGGTCGAAGTGACGATCGCGTTCGGCGACAAGCCCGCTTATGTCGGCTTTGTCGGCGACGGCGTCGTGCTGCCGCGCCTTGAAGCGGACGGCGTCGGCTTCGAAACCGTCAATGTCGAGAAAATCAACGTCGCCGTCTATCGCGTGTCGGATCGCTCGCTCGCGACAAAATCGATCGCGCGCGGCGAGTCCTTCAGCGAGCAGGACTATTATTACGCCTATGATCAGGAAAACGGCGAAGACAAGGGCGTCAAAATCTTCGACAAGGACATCGCCATCAAGAAAGTCGAAAACGAAACCGTGACGACGGTCTTCGCGCTCGGCGCGGCGCTGCCGTCCTTAAAGCCCGGCGCCTATTTCGTGCGCCTAAAGGATGCGACGCCCGGCGGCGACGAATATCGCAAGGCGTCGGCCTGGCGCTGGATCATGTTCACCGATCTTGCACTCGCGAGCTATTCGAGCGGCGAGGGGATCGACGTGTTCGTCCGTTCGATCGCCGACGGCAAACCGGTCTCCGGCGTGAAAATGGAGCTTGTCGCCACGAACAACGACATTCTCGCGCGGGCGACGTCCGGCGCGGATGGACGCGCGCGCTTTGAAAAAGGCGCGGTCAACGGCGACTATCCGCTGACGCCGCGCATGATCATGGCCTATGGTCGCGACAACGATTTCGCCGCGCTTGATTTGTCGCGCGCGCCGCTTGACCTCTCTGATCGCAATGTCGACGGCCGCGCGGCGCCTTCGGTGCTTGACGCCTATGTGTATCTTGACCGCGGCATCTATCGTCCGGGCGAGACCGCTCACATCACGGGCCTGTTGCGCGACAGCGCCGGCCTTGCCGCCGATCGCCCGCTGACCCTGAAGATTTTCCGTCCGAATTCGACCGAGGCGCTCAAAGAGCGTGTCGAAAAACTTCAGGTCGGCGGTTTTGCGCTCTCTTACGAAATACCGAAATCGGCGGCGCGCGGGCTCTGGCGCATCGACATTGAGGCTGACGGAGTCGGGCGCGTCGGCGGCGAGACCTTCTCGGTTGAAGATTTCGTGCCGCAGCGCCTCGAAGTGAAGCTCAATGTCGACGAAAAGAAGCCGATGCGCGCCAATGAAACACGCAGCGTTGCGGTCGACGCGCGCTATCTCTACGGCGCGCCGGCTGGAAGCCTCGGCGTCGAGTCGGAAGCGCGCCTACGCCTTGATCCCAATCCCTTCCCGGCCCTTGAAGGCTATCGCTACGGACCGGCGGACGGGCGTTTCGATGAACGCTATCTGACGCTCGCCAACGCGATGACGGATCAGAACGGCAAGGCGAGCGTCGATCTCGCGATTGAAGGCGCGCCCGAGAATTACGGCGCGCCGCTGCGCGCCGATCTCGTCATCGGCGTCGTCGAGCCGGGCGGACGCGTCGTTCGCGAGAGCGCGCGAATTCCGGTGCGGCCGGACGATCGCTATCTCGGGCTCAAGCTGGCGAATGACGCCTGGGGTTTCGGCGAGGACGCGCCGGCGGAAATCGACGCCGTGCTTGTCGACTGGACCGGAAAACAGGCGGCGGGAACGCTTGAATGGCGTCTCGTCGAAGAAGACTACTGGTTCGACTGGTATCGCGAGAGTGGCGAGTGGCGGTGGCGCCGGTCGTACAAAGACGTGCTCGTCGCGGAAGGTCGCGTCGACGCGAAAGCGACTGGCGCCGCGCGGATCACGCAGACGCTCGACGCCGGCTCTTATCGTTTGACGGCGACGGATCCGGCATCGGGCGCCAAGACCGACATCCGGTTCTATGTCGGCTGGCGCTCTTATGAATCGGGCGCCGAAACGCCAGACCAGGCGACGTTGACGGTGACGAGCGAAAAACTTGTCGCCGGTGGGAAGGCCAAACTCTTCCTCGATCCGCCCTATGCCGGCGAGGCGATCGTCGCGATCGCGACCGACAAAGTGCATTCCGTCCAGCGGATCAAGCTTGACGACAAGGGTAAGGAAATTGTCGTCGACACCGACCCGTCCTGGGGATCCGGCTTTTACGTGATGGCGACGATCGTGACGCCGCGCGACGTCGTCAAACGGCCGATTCCCCGCCGCGCGATGGGCGTCGCCTATGTCGAATTCGACATGAGCGCGCGCAAATTCGCCGTCTCCGTCGACACGCCGGAAATCTTGCGGCCGCGTCAGAAAATCACGGCGCCCGTGAAGATCGCCGGCGCCGCGCGCGGCGAAGAGGTGATGTTGACGATCGCCGCCGTTGACGAAGGCATCTTGCGGCTGACGAAATTCGTCTCGCCCGATCCCGCCGCCTATTATTACGGCAAGAAACGGCTCGGCGTCGACGTCCGCGACGATTACGGTCGCATCCTTGACGCCAATCTCGGAGCGGCCGCGCGCTTTGGCGGCGACCAGCTCGGCGGCGAAGGATTGACGGTCGTGCCGGTGAAATCGGTTGCGTTGTTCAACGGGCCGGTCAAGGTCGGCGCCGACGGCGTCGCCAACGTGCCGCTCGATGTGCCCGACTTCAACGGCGAACTGCGGATGATGGCGGTCGCGTGGAGCGCTGACAAGCTTGGCGCGGCGTCAAGACCGATGACCGTGCGCGATCCGGTGCCGGCGCTGTTGTCGCTGCCGCGCTTCCTTGGACCGGAAGACAAGGCGCAAGCGACCTTGCTGATCGACAATGTCGACGGCGCGGCGGGCGAATACTCAATCGCGCTCGCCGGCAAAGGGCCCGTGACCGCGACGACCACCGACAAGCGAACGCTCGCGAAAGCGGCGCAGGCGACAGCGCTCTTCCCGGTGACGGCGGGCGCCGTCGGCGTCGGCGGCGTCGATCTCAGTGTCTCGGGACCTGGCGGCTTCAAGGTGTCGCGCAATTACCCGATAGAGGTGAGGACGCCCTATTTCCCGGTGACGCAGGTTACGACGCGGCAGGTTCTGCCGGGCGAATCCGTTGCGCTCGACCGGTCATTGATCGCGAACTATGTTCCGGGCTCGACGGCGGTCAACCTGTCGTTCTCGCGCCTCAGGGGCGTCGATCCGGCGCCGCTCGTCGATTCGCTCTATCGCTATCCCTATGGCTGTTCGGAACAGCTGACCTCGACGGCGATGCCGCTCCTCTACATCAACGAGCTTGGCGGTGAAGCGGGACGGGGACCTCAATTCGCGGTTCGTCCGCGCATTCAGGAGGCGGTGAACCAGCTTCTCAATCGTCAGGGTCCGGACGGCGCTTTCGGTTTATGGCACGAGGGCGATTCCTCCTCGACGCCATGGCTCGGCGCCTATGTCACTGACTTCCTCTACCGCGCCAAGGCGGAAGGATATGGCGTGCCGGATGAGGCGCTGACAAAAGCGTATGACGCGCTGGCCCAGGTCTCCCGCGTCGATCGCTGGGTCTATATCGGCTACCAGATGGAAGCTTATGAAGGTCCGTGGTCGAACGATACGACGGACCAGCTGCGCCGTCGGGCGGCGGCCTACGCACTCTACATCCTCGCCCGCGCCGGCAGGGCCGACCTCTCGGATCTGCGTTATTTCCACGACGCGCTGCTCGACCAGACCGACAGCCCGCTCGCCAAGGCGCATGTCGGCGCGGCGCTCGCGCTCCTTGGAGACCGGGCGCGCTCGCTAAGCGCCTTCGGCAAGGCGATGAGCGCGATCGGCTATCAGAACACCGGCGACTATTATCAGACCGCGCTGCGCGATGCGGCGGGCGTGCTTGCTCTCCTTGCGGAAGTGCAGAACGCGCCGGGCGTCAATCAGCTCGCGGAGCGCTTCGTGCAACTGATGAAGGAGCCCGAAGCGATGCAGACGCAGGAGAAAGCATTTGTTCTCCTGGCGTCTCAAGCGCTCCTGCGCGCCGCGGGTCCGGTGGACCTGACGCGCGACGGCAAGGCGATCGCCGAAAAGAATCCTGCGCCGCGCTTCAGCCTCACGAAGGCCGACCTTGAGAAAGGCGCGACCTTCGGCAACGCCGGCAAGGGGCCGCTCTTCGCCTCCGTCTCCGTCTATGGCGCGCCGACGACGCCGCCGCCCGCCGCTGCGCAAGGCTTTACGCTGACGAAGCGGCTTGTGACCCGCGACGGGCGTCCGGTCGATCCGGCGACGATCCGGCAAAATGACCGGCTTGTCGTCGTGATATCGGCGGGCGCAACGGCGGATCGCCTGCATCCCGCCGTGATCGCCGACCTCTTGCCGGCCGGTTTCGAGATCGAGGCGATCTTGACGCCGCAAGACGGCGCGCAGGAAGGAACATCCGGCCCCTACAAATGGATCGGACCAATCTCGTGGACGAAGGTGCAGGAGGCGCGCGATGATCGCTTTGTCGCCGCCGTCGACATCTACAGCAACAAGGACGCATACACGCTCGCCTATCTCGTGCGCGCGGTGACGCCGGGAGAATATGTGTTCCCGGGCGCCGTGATCGAGGACATGTACCGCCCCGGCGTTTTCGCCCGGACGGCGACGTCGAAGATCAAGATTGCGGCCGCGCAGTGAGCTTCGGCCGCATCGTTCAGGACGCGGCCTTGCGGCCGCTCCTCAAGATGCGGCCCATCCTCGGCGCCGCAAGCAAGACCCCCATCCTGAGGAGGCTTGCGAAGGACGGTGAGCGCGCGCGGCGTCCGCTGGTTGCGATCGTCGGCGCCCTTGCCGTAATCATCGCTGCTGACGTTCTTTTGCCGCCGCCGATCGAGCGCGCCGGCGCGGTGAGCGCGATCGTCACCGATCGCAACGGCTATTGGCTGCACGCTTTCACGACGCAGGAAGGCCGCTGGCGATTCTCCGCCGATCTCGACGCGATTGATCCGCAATTCGTCAGCGAGCTGATCGCCATTGAGGATAAACGCTTCTGGACCCATTGGGGCGTCGATCCGCTCGCGGTCGCGCGCGCCGGCCGGAGCGCCTTCCAGTCCGGCCGCATCGTCTCCGGCGCTTCGACCATCACCATGCAGACGGCGCGGCTTCTGGAGCCGCGCAATCGCAATCTCGGGTCGAAACTCATCGAAATGCTGCGCGCTTTCCAGCTGGAGCGGCGCCTCTCCAAGCGGGAGATTCTCGAACTTTATCTGACGCTAGCGCCCTATGGCGGCAATCTTGAGGGCGTCAGGGCCGCGAGCCTCATCTATTACGGCCGCGAACCAGAACGGCTGACGCCGGCCGAGCGCGCGATGCTGATCGCCCTTCCGCAAGCGCCCGAGGCGCGGCGGCCGGACCGGCGCGCGAAAGCCGCCGCCGCGGCGCGCTCCATGGTGCTGGAGCGGTTGGCGGCGGACGGGATTCTCGATCCGACAATAGCGGGTGAGGCAAAGGATGCGCCGGTCATCGGCGCCCGCAAGATTTTCCCGCGCTTCGCCTACCACGCCGCCGCTGAACTGGCGCGCGCGCGCGACGGCGGCGGTTCGGCGATCTTGTCGACGCTCGACATTTCGAAACAGCGGACGGCGGAGCGCCTTGTCGCCGATCATGTCGCTGCGATCCGCGACGGCGGCACGGCGGCGGCGATCGTCATTGACAATGCGAGCGGCGAAGTCGTCGCCAGCGTCGGCTCTTCGGGGCTCGACGTCGACGGCGGCTGGATCGATCTCACCGATGCGATCCGCTCGCCCGGCTCGCTCCTGAAGCCTTTCATTTATGCGCTCGCCTTCGAAGACGGCGTGCTCGGACCCAACACCGTCATCGACGACATGCCGCGCGGATTTGGCGGCTACCGTCCGGAGAATTTCGATCACACATTCCGCGGCGAGGTGCGGGTTAGGGACGCGCTGCAGCATTCCTTGAATCTACCCGCGGTCGCGGCGCTTGAAAAAGTCGGCGTTGAGCGCTTCAGCGCCATGCTCGCCGATGCGGGCGCGAAGGTCATGCGACGCAAACGCGCGGACAGCCGGCCGAGCCTCGCGCTGGCGCTTGGCGGCGCCGGCGTCTCAATGCGCGACGTCGCGACGCTTTATGAAGGGCTCGCCAATGGGGGGCGGGTGAAGCCGATCGTCTGGCGGCGTGATGAGCCGGCAAATGACGGCGTGCAGATTGTCGCGGCGGATACGGCGGCGCGGATCAACGCGATCCTAAGGGGCTCGCCGTCGCTTGCGGGACGCGCGCCGGCGGCGCTTTCCGCGACGGCGCCGATCATCGCCTACAAGACCGGCACTTCCTACGGCTATCGCGACGCCTGGGCGGCCGGCCATGCGGGCGGACTGACGATTGTCGTCTGGGTCGGTCGCGCGGACGGCGCGCCAAGACCCGGTGAAACCGGCCGCAAGGCGGCGGCGCCGCTTCTCTTTGCGCTGTTCGATGCGTTGTCGGATGGCAGGGCCGCCCGTCCGGTTGATCCGATTGACGAGGAGGGCGCGGCGCCCGGCCTTGTGAGGCTGGCGCCGCCCGTTGATGCGGCGCCGCCGATTATTCTCTATCCGGCGCCAGACTCTGAAGTTTATGCAGGCTCCTTTGGCGGCGACGGCGTCGTGCTCGCGGCGAGCGGCGGATCGGGCGAATATCGCTGGTATGTCGACGGCGCCGAAATCAGATCAGGCCCTTTGGAGAGCCGGCCGGTCTGGCGCCCCGCCGCGCTCGGCTTTTACGACATCGCGGTCGTCGACGCGCGTGGCGCCTCAACGACCGCGAAAGTGCGCGTCGCCGCGATTGAATGATCAACCGATGGGATCGCCGCGCCTTTGTTCTCGGCGCCGGCGCGCTTGCGATCTCGCCGTCAGTCGCGCCATTCGCCGACGGGCAAACGATCTTGATCGGCGGCGCCGAATTCCTCCTGACGGATATTGCAGCGCCCTCGACGTCGCCGCTCTCCGGCGCGGCAGAGCCGATGGCGGATTTCGCCGCGGCGGTTCTGCGCGAGGCGCTGAGCCGCGGCGCGCTCGCCGGCGCTCCCGCGACGCTTGATCGCTGGGAAAGGCGGGCGGGCGCCGTCCTGTGGCGCATCAACGGGCGGGAGACGACGCTCCAGGAAGTCCTACTCGCGCAGGGGGCCGCGCGGGTTGCGCCGCAGTCGGATGATTTTGACTTTATCGAGCGGTGCTACCGCGCCGAGAGCGCCGCGCGCGCCGCCGCGCTCGGCCTTTGGTCGCATAAGGCCTATCGCATCCGCGACGCCGGGGTAGCGCAAGCCGCGCGCGGCTATCAGGTCTATGCGGGGACCATTCGAACGACGGCTGAACGCGGCGCCCGCGTCTTCTTCAATTTCGGCGACGATTTTCGCACCGACTTCACGGCGAGTGCGGCGCGATCGTCATTCCGGCGCTGGCGCGGCAAACCGGACGCCGCATCCTTCGCCGGCGCAAAGGTCGAGATTCGCGGACCTGTCGAACGGATCAACGGCCCGTCGATCGAATTGAAGCACGAGCTGCAGCTTCGACGGCTTTGACGGACTACGCGGCCGCCTTCTTTTGCAGCAGCGAGGCTTCAATTTCCGAGATCGCCTTGGCGAGGTCGGATTTGCGCACCGCGGCGACTTCGCGCGCGAGCCGGTCGAGGGCGGCTTCAAACAATTGGCGTTCGGAATAGCTTTGTTCCGGCTGGTCCGTCGCGCGATAAAGATCGCGGACGACCTCTGCGACGGCCAGGATGTCGCCGGAGTTGATCTTGGCTTCATATTCCTGCGCGCGCCGGCTCCACATCGTGCGCTTGATGCGGGCGCGTCCCTTCAGGAGTTCGACCGCTTTCTTGACATGAGCCTCATCGGAAAGCGCCCGCATGCCGCTCGAAATCGCCTTCGCGGTCGGCACTTTCAGCTTCAGTTTTTCTTGTTCGAAGTCGAGCACAAACAGCTCATTGGTGATGCCGGCGATAATCTGTCTTTCGATGCCGACAATGCGCCCGACTCCGTGCGCGGGATAAACGACATTGTCATTCACCCTGAAGGTCTGCTTGGCCTCCTTTGAAGCCGGCGTCGGCTTTGCGGCGACGTTTTCGCCTTCACGCGGCGGCATGGCGAAAGTTGGCGGCTTCAGCGGCATGTCCGTCGGCGCCGATCTCGGCTTTTGCCCGACATTGAGCTTCTTTCTCGGGGCTTCTTTCGCCGGCGCGACTTTGCCTTTGCCGGTCGCAGCCGGTTTTTCGGCGGGCTTTGACCCCGGCTTGACGGCGGGTTTCGGCGCCGCTTTCGCGGCGGGAGCGGCTTTTGCTGTCGCCGTCGTTTTAGCCGGTTTCGGCGCTGCTTTGGCGGCGGGCTTGGCCGCCGGTTTGGGGGACGCGGCGGCGGGCTTCGCGACAGGCTTCTTGGCGGCCGATTTTGACGTCTTCGCGGCCTTCGCCGGCTTTGCTGCGGCTTTCGCCGCTGGTTTTGCCGCCGGTTTCGATTGGGACTTCTTCGAGGTCATGTCATCCACTTGCGCTCATGGGCGAACCGATACGCGATCGCCGATCTCACTCCAGACCAACCTGGCGCCCATCCGACACGAGTGATTCGCGCAACCGCGGGATTCCCGGTTCGTAACTCGCAGGTCGACACCAACTCGCAGCGCGCCGCTTCAGTCGGCATTGGTTCAGGAAGCCAAGCAAATCCCAATATTAACAATGGGATTTGCTGAAATGCTGACTTTCTGCGTGAAGGAGGTCTGTCAATGGCCGGCGTCGTTGATCTTTTCGGCTATTTGCATAGCACAAAATACCGCCCGACGCCATGGCCGCGATTGCACTCCACGACAGCGCGTGACGAACGTCTCAGCTGCCCTTGCCTGGATTGGGGGTGAAATATTTTTCCAGCTTTCCCTTTTCCTTGGCGAAATTATCCGCGTCGGGGGCCGGATCCAGCTTTTCGGTGATGTTTGGCCATTCAGCCGAATATTTTCCGTTCAGCTCTGTCCACTTCCCGTCGGCGTCATCGGTGTCCGGCACGATCGCCTCAACCGGACATTCCGGCTCGCAGACGCCGCAGTCGATGCACTCGTCAGGGTTGATGACGAGCATGTTCTCGCCTTCGTAAAAGCAATCGACCGGACACACTTCAACGCAATCGGTATATTTGCATTTGATACAGGCGTCCGTGACGACATAGGTCATGGGTCAGCGCTCCTTAGCCCCTCGCGGGTCTTTCTTAGCGTCATCGCGGGGCCTTGCAAGCGTCGGCGCGCTCTTGTCGCGGCAGATCGCGGCCGCCGATTGCGGCGGTCCCCGGCGCAACGCGAAACCAAGGACGGTCAGAACAACGAGCCTGTCGCCGAACAGGTAGGAGACCTCGTCGCCCTCTCGAAGGCCAAAGCTCGGGCGATCGACGCGCTGCGTGGCGCCGTCACGTGTCACGCGCACGCTCGCCTCGCTGACAAAGCGCGCGGCGATGCTGCGGGTCTTGAACCGTCGCGCGCACCAAAGCCATTTGTCGATGCGGCGCGCGGAAGACTCCGCCTCGCTCACTCAGGCTTGGGATCGCCGCCTGCCATGTTGGCTTTCAAGGCGGCGAGCACGGCAAAAGGCGAGTTCGGATCCGGCCCGCGTTCGCGTCGCGGCGCGCTCGAAAACTGCCGCGGCGCCGTATCGCGGGCCTCCTTGCGAAAGGGCTTCTTCCCGTCGGGCTTTCCGCGGCGCGGCGGACGGTTGTCGCGCGCCTCTCTTGGCCCTTGCTGCGCCGGCGCATTTTCGGGGCGATCCGGGCGCTTGGTCGGCCGCTTGGCCGTCTGCGGCGGACGGCGCGGCGCCATACGCCAGACGGTGATTTCGACTTCATTGGCGACGACGATTTCCGGTGCGCCTGGCGCTGCATCCGGCGCGACGGCGGCGAGCGGGGCTTCGACAGCCGCTTCGACAATCGGTGCGTCTATGACCGGCGCCTCGACAGGCGTCGTTTCAACAATTGGCGCGTCATCGATCGGTGCGTCGACCGCCGCCGCAGGCTCTATCGATGGCGCGTCCGAAGGCGCCGCAGCGGGCGCCGGCGCAGGCTGCGCGCGCTTCATCGTGTGCTTGCGATAGCCGAGCGAACGCAGAATGCTCTCAAATTCCTCGCCCGAGCAGCCGACCAGCGACATCATCTGCGACGTCGCGACAAACCCGTCTTTGGCGTCAGGGCCGTTCCGCGCCGTGCGGATCTGCTGGGCGAGGCGCTCCAGCATGTCGATCCTGACGGCGCGGTCGCCGGAAGGCCGGTAGCCGAGGGCGTAATAATAGGCATGCGGAAGATCCGGAGTAGTCAGGAATGACACAAGGCCGGGTTTGGGCAATTGCAGCTGCTCTGGATCCTTCTCGGCCCAGAGCGCCCACAGCAAGGTCATCAGCCGCGCCGCCGCCGGCTTCAGCAGCGAGGGCATGTGCAGCGTGTATTCGCCAAAGCGGACGCCGAGGCTTCTGAGTTTGGCGCGCTCGTCCTGGCCGAGCTGTTTTAGTTCGTCGCCGAACTGCGAGCGCGACATCGCGCCGAAATTCTCGACGAGGCGGAACGCGATGCCGCGCGCCTGGCCGGGCAGTCCGTCCGCGTCGGTCGCGTCGGTTGCGCGCTTCAGCGCAAGGAGCTCGGAAAGCAGCACTTCGACTTTCGCCGCAAGATACGCCGTCAGCCGGTCAGCGACGCGCCCGCGCAAATTCGGCGAGATCGCGTCAAGGCCGCGGATGACGACATCCGGGCGCAGCATCGTCGGCCCTTTGCGCAGCTGCGCGACAGCCGATGAGCGCCACCAGATGGAGCCGTCTTCCTTCAGTTGCAGCTCGTTCTCGGCCGCGTTCGCGAGCGCCGCCGCGCGCGCGGCGAGCACCGGCGCGAGCGCGCGCTCGGCCGCCCCGCGCATGCGCTTTGCGTCCAGCCCCCGGGCGCGGGGATCGACCGCGAACTCAAAACCCAACAGCCGGCCGACAAACTGGCCTTCCACAATAACGTCTCCGTCTTCCGTGACCCCGGCGAGGATCGGCGTTTCATCACGCAGCTTCTTCAAGAGAGCCGAGGTGCGTCGATCGACAAATCTTTGCGTGAGTTTCTCGTGCAAAGCGTCGGACAGGCTGTCTTCTATCTCCCGCGTCCGGCCTTGCCAATAGCTGGCGTTTTCGACCCACTGCGAGCGATTGGAGAGATAGGTCCAGGTCCGCACATGGGCGATGCGGCTCGAAATCGTATCGATTTCGCCTTCCCTGTCGGCGAGGCGCTCGACGCGCGCGGCGAGCCATGCGTCGCCGATACGCCCGCCGCCTTCGATCTGTTCATGGAGTTCGGCAAGCAGGCGCATATGCTGATCAAAGGAAACCTTGCGGAAATCCGGCACCTGGCAGACCTGCCAGAGGAGTTCCGTCGCCGCGGCGCCAAGCGTCCTGTCCCTGATGTCGGCGTCGGCGGAAAGTTTGATCAGCGCCTCCTCATCATCGTCGGGGCGCGCGCGGACGAGTTCCGGCCGCGTCGATGATTTTTCGAGCGACCGGCGCAGGCTGGCGATCGAGGAAAAATCGAGCGCGTCCGACCGCCATTGCAGCGCTTCGACCGGATCGAACTGGTGATTTTCGATCGCGGCGATTGTCGCATCGTCAAGCGGCGGGCAGTCGCCCGTTATACCAAACGCGCCGTCGCGGACGTGGCGTCCAGCGCGGCCTGCGATTTGCGCGAGTTCCTGCGGCTTCAGATCGCGAAAGCCGCGCCCGTCGAATTTGCGCGCGGCGGCGAAGGCGACATGGTCGATGTCCATGTTAAGGCCCATGCCGATCGCGTCGGTTGCAACGAGATAATCGACTTCGCCGGATTGGTAGAGTTCCGCCTGCGCGTTGCGGGTGCGAGGGCTGAGCGCCCCGAGGACGACAGCGGCGCCGCCACGCTGGCGCCTGACGAGTTCGGCGATCGCGTAGACCGTATCGGCGGAAAAGCCGACGATCGCCGTGCGGCGCGGCAGGCGCGTCACTTTCTTGCTTCCGGCGTAGGTCAGCGACGAGAAGCGCTCTTTCGTCTGAAAGGTGATGTCGGAAAACAGCCGGCGCAGAATCGGCCGCATCGTTTCCGACCCGAGAAACATCGTCTCTTTCGTTCCGCGCGCGTGAAGCAGGCGGGAAGTGAAAATGCGCCCGCGCTCGGGATCGGCGGCGAGCTGCGCTTCGTCGACGGCGAGAAATTCGACGCGCTCATTGAGGGGCATCGCCTCGACCGTCGACACCCAGTAGGACGGCGAGGGCGGGACGATCTTTTCCTCGCCCGTCACCAGCGCGATCTCGCCGGCAGGCTTTTTAGCGAGAAGCCGGTCATAGACCTCGCGCGCAAGGAGGCGCAGCGGCAGGCCGATCATGCCAGTCCGGTGGGCGAGCATCCGATCAATAGCGTGATGGGTCTTGCCGGTATTGGTCGGCCCGAGCAGCCCGACAAGGCTCGTCCGCGACGGTTCGGCGTCGAGGTTGATTTCATGGGGTCTGAGTTTGCGGCGGGTCATGGCCTGAGGGACGTAGAGCTGGGAGTCCTTGCCCCGGCCGGATCAGATTTAGGCGGTTTGGCCGGGATTTAAAGAGGCTGTCGGCTTCGCCTTGACACCCGGCCGGGGCTCGACTAGACGCCCGTCCTCCTGGAAATTCGCGCCTTTTTGAGGCGCCCGAACGCGCAAAAGCAGGGTTAACAGCATGGCTCGCCGGTGTGAACTGACAGGCGTCGGCCCGATGGTCGGACACAACGTATCGCACGCCAATAACAAGACGAAGCGGCGATTTTTGCCGAATCTGTGCGATGTGACGCTTCACTCCGACAAGCTCGGGCGCGGCTACAAGATGCGCGTGACGGCGGCGGCGCTGCGCTCGGTCGACCACACGGGCGGGCTCGACGCGTTCCTCGCCAAGGCCGACGACAAGAAGCTCTCAACCGGGGCCTTGAAAATCAAGCGCGAACTGACGAAGGCATCGTAAGGAGCCTTGGCGCTCCGCCAGTTGCGGGGATTCGTTTGGAAATCGCGGCAGCCGTCGAACAAAGACGGCCGATCAAAGAAACGCCTCTCGAAAAGCTCGCACGCGAAACCCGCAATTTTTTCGCGTCGCTGACGCGCGTCGCGCTGCTGTCGGCGCTGCTGACGCCGGTCCTCCTGTTTTCCTTCCTGACGGTCGACGTCCGCCTGTTCGGCCTCGACTATTTGTTCAGCGAAGCTGTCCTCAAGCCGAGCCGGTGGCTCTATCTCGGTTATGTCCTGATGGCCGCCGGCCCGCCGATCGTCATCTTGATCGCAAGGCGCTTTGGCGGGGAAGAGGCTTCGCGCGTCGTCACCGCGTCGTGGGCGATCGCGGCCTTCGCGGCGTTCGCCGGTTTTTCCTATTTGTCGCCGGAGCTTGAAGACGGCGATCTGCCGAGCGTCGCCTATTCCGTCGCGTTTGTCAGCTCCTCGATACTCTCGCATTTTGCGGCCGCGGCGATCTACGACATCACGCGCGGGCGCGAGGCGTGGTGGCGCGCGCCGTTCTTCGCCGCGCTCGGGGCTTATCTTGTGCAATCCTTCATCTACTTCCCGGTCGCCTACTGGACCTCCGTCGCGCCATGGCTGAACTGGATGGCGACCGACATCGCCGTCAAGGCGGCGCTGACCGTTCTTTTTCTCGGCGTCTACCGTGTGCTGATGAAACGCCTGCGGCCGCGGGGAGGCTATGGGGGGTAGGGGACTTCTTCCGGACGCACCCGTGCGCCTAGATTTTGACGGCGTTTCTGGCGGTGATCGGCGGCGGCTATGATCCGTGGACGGTAATTAGCGGCGGGCGAGGTTTGGTCCCTTTGGACCAATTTTCCTTGATGGGGACACAACTCCTTGTCATCCCGGAAATTCGCGAAGCGAATTATCCGGGATCCTGCGCGG
>CADEDN010000024.1 GCA_902826095.1 uncultured Alphaproteobacteria bacterium
CACCTTCAGCCGCTTCGCCAAATTTGACTCGCGACTTTCTGACTCAGTAAGACTAGCTCAAAGAAATCAAGGTCGAAACCAGCGATACCGAGCGCCGTCATCTATGCGCGGGTGTCGTCCAAGGAGCAAGAGAAGGAAGGATTTTCGATCCCCGCTCAGCTAAAGCTTCTCAATGAATATGCAGCCAGCAACGGAATCCGCGTCGCAGAAAAATTCGTCGATGTCGAAACGGCGAAGAGAAGTGGGCGTACGAATTTCAACAAGATGATTGCGCATTTGCGACGTCATTCGACGATCAAGGCGCTGCTCGTCGAAAAGACGGACCGCCTATATCGCAATCTCAAAGACTGGGTGACGATCGACGATCTCGGCGTCGAAATTCATTTCGTCAAGGAAGGGACCGTTCTTTCTACCGAGTCTCGCTCCTCAGAGAAGTTCATGCACGGCATCAAGGTATTGATGGCGAAAAATTACATCGACAACCTCTCGGAGGAGACACGAAAGGGAATGCTTGAGAAGGCGGAGCAGGGAATATGGCCGTCCTGCGCGCCTCTTGGGTACGAGAATGTTGAAGGGCCGAGCGGCAAGAGGATCATCGAGGTCGATCCGGTTTCGGGACCGCTGATTGTCAAATTGTTCGAGTGGTACGCGACGGGCCGATATTCATTGAGAGAGATTGGCGTATAGGCCCGCGCTGAAGGGCTGGCGTTCCGAAAAAGCGGCCAACCGGTCACCAACAGCACAATTCACAAGATATTGCGAAACCGCATTTACACCGGCGAGTTCGACTGGAAGGGGAAGCGATATCTTGGGAGCCATGAGCCGCTCGTAACCACAGAGCTATGGGCGCGCGTCCAGGGCGTTTTGGATGCTCGGTTCACGTCCAAGCTGCGCGGATCATCTGCGCATGACTTCGCGTTTACGGGACTTGTGGCATGCGGCCATTGCGGATGCGCCATGGTCGGCGAGCTCAAGAAGCAGAAATACGTCTACTACCACTGCACGGGCTACAAGGGGAAATGTAACGAGCCCTATACCCGTGAGGAACTGCTGGAAGATCAGTTTGCCTCGTTTCTGCGCAAGCTGCGGTTCGATGATGAAGTCTTCGATTGGGTGAGCCGCGCCCTCAAGGACAGCTGCGCGGCCGAAAAGCGCGAGCACGCTGAGGCGATCGCAAGGCTTGAGATGGAGCGGACCCGGCTCCAGCAGCGGATCGATACGATGTACATCGACAAGCTCGACGGTCGGGTTTCCGAAGAATTCTACGACCGGATGAGAGCCCAGTGGCGAGGTGAACAGGCACGGTGCGCTAGGGACATCGAGCGGCACGAAATGGCCGACGATTCCTACATGGATGAGGGCATTGAACTGCTAAAATTGGCCAAAGACGCACACCGGCTTTTCGAAAAACAGCCGGCGAAAGAGAAATCGCGGATGCTCAATTTCTTACTTTCGAACTGCATATGGGCCAATGGCCAACTGAACGCAGATTTCAAGCAACCATTTGATTCTCTTGCTGAAACTGCGATGCTCGCTGACCGGGCCAAAGCTTCCCAAACAGGCGAATCAGGGCGTTTTGACAAATGGCTCCCCGAGCTGGACTCGAACCAGCGACCATTCGATTAACAGTCGAATGCTCTACCAACTGAGCTATCGGGGAATAGCCTGAGCGGCCCGCCCTATAGCGCAGCGCTGGCGCCGAATCCACCCGAAATTTCGCCCCGAAAGCGAGACGGCCCCGCCTTGGGGGGAACGGGGCCGGTACTCACTATCGTGGGGTATGGTGGGGTATCTTCTCGGGAGAAGACAAGGCTGAGAATGCGCTGCAGATATTAACGTAAGGTTAACAGGCTAAAGAAAATTCTCGGCTCTATTCGGCGGGACGAAGGACCGGCGGCGGGCCCTTTCGCGGTCCAGTCGCCGATGCGGCAAAGTCCTGCTCGGCCGATTTGCCGAAACCGACAGGCGGCTGTTTCACGCCTGTCCACGCCCATCGATAGAAGCGGGCGATGTCGGCGCCGACGCAATACATCGCCGGGACGAAGAACAGCGTGACAAAAAGGGCGAAGAAAACGCCCCAGGCGAGCGCGACGACGGTCGGCATCAAAAACTGCGCATCCGTCGAGTGCTCAAGCATGATCGGCGCAAGACCGAAAAAGGTCGTGACGGATGTCAGAAGGATCGGACGAAATCGCTCGGTGCTGGCTTTTGTGAGCGCGGAAACGGCTCCCATGCCCTCGGCCCGCAACCGGTTGACGTAGTCGATGAGGACGAGATTGTCGTTGATGACGACGCCCGCCGCCGTGCCGACCCCGAAGAAAGAGAAGATCCCGAAATCAAGGCCGAGCAGGAAATGCCCGAACATCGCGCCCATGAAGCCGAACGGTATCGCCGACATGATCAGCAGCGGCTGCCAGTAGGAGCCGAAGGCGATCGCGATCAGCATATACATCGCGATCATCGCCGAAAGGAACAGCAAGGAGATATCCTTCACGAACTCCGCCTGGAATTCGGCGTCGCCGCGCGCGGCAAGATCGGCTCCCGGATGGCGGTTGCGCCATTCCGGTACAAATTCTTCCTGAAACGCCTTCTGGATGGCGGCGCGATCGACGCCATCGCGCAATTCGGCTGAGACCTGCGCCGATCGCTTGCGGTCGCGGCGATCGATACGTTTAAAACTCGGCGCGAAGGTCGCATCGGCGACGGCGGTCAGCGGCACTTCTCGCCCGTCCGCCGTCCGCACGCGCATTGTGTCGATCGTAACGAGGGTCCGCCGCGCCTCTTCAGGATAGCGAACCATCACTCTTACGTCTTCGCCGTCTCGCGGCAGGCGCTGCGCTTCCTCGCCATAGAACGCCTGGCGGACCTGGCGCGTCACTTCGCCGAGCGTCAGGCCGAAACGCTCGGCGCCGGGTTTTAGAGATATCCGCAGTTCGGGCGTTTCCGACTGAAGGCTGTTGCGGACGTCATAGACGCCCGGCAGGCTTCGCAGATAATTCTGCATGTCGACGGTCGAGAGCCTTAGATCGTCAAGGTCGTTTGATTCGATTCCAAAGGAAAAGTCCGGCCCGCCGTCATTGATCGTGTAGCCGACATTAACTTCCTCGGCGTCTGGAATGTCGCCGAGCCGTTCGCGGAAGAGTTCCGCGATGTCCTTCGTCGACTGTTTGCGCTTTTCGCCGTCGATGATCGTCATGTAGGAGATGACGCCGCTTTCGCTGGCGCTGACGTAAAGCGATCGCACAAAGTCCTCGCCATCGACTTTGCCGAGTTCCTTTTTCAGCGCATCGCCGGCGCGCGTCACGTCGTCGAAAATTTCGAGGCTTCGGGAATAGGGGGCCCCTTCCGGCAGGCGAACGTTCAAGGACACGAATGTTCCTTGCACTTCGGGCTCGAACTTGAACGCAACCCAGCCCTGCTGGAGCAAGGCGAATGAGAACATGAAAGCGACGATGAAGATCGCCGCCGTGAAATAACGAAGTCGCAGCGCGAGACCGATCAGCGGCTTCACGGTCGACTGGGCGAAGCTCAACAGGCCGTCGGCGAAAAAGCTCTGCATCCGGTGCAGATGGCCTGACTTGTCTTCCTCTTTCAGGTGCGCGAGGTGCGACGGCAGGATGAAAAACGCCTCAACCAGCGAGAACGCCAGCGCGAAGATGACGGTGAATGAAATGTGCTTGGTGAATTGCGAGGCTCCGCCGCCGACGAAGAGCCAGGGCAGAAAGGCGATGATCGTCGTCAACACCGCGTAGAGGACAGGCTTTGCGACGAGCTGCGTTCCGAGAATCGCGCCGTCGATCCCGCCGCGCCCTTCCTCGGCTTGGGAATGGATGCTTTCGCCGACGACGATCGCATCGTCGACAACGATGCCGACGACGAGGAGAAAACCGAATAGGGAGAGGATGTTCAGCGAAACGCCCGAAGCCGGCATGAAGATGAACGCGCCGGCGAGCGCGACCGGGATGCCGATCGTCGCCCAGAACGCGACAGCGGGCCGGAGGAACAAGACGAGAATGATCAGCACTAGCACGAGGCCGGAAATCGCATTCCCGCCGACAAGGTCCATGCGGCCGAAATAAATGTCCGCCGTATTGAACCAGATGTAGATTTCGGCTTTGCCGGCGAGTTCGGTGTTTTTCTTTTCAACCCACTCGGTCACCGCCTTTGAAAGCTCGACAATGTTGAGCGTTTCGGGCGCTTGCACCGCAATCGAGATGCTGGGTTTGCCGTTGAACTCGCGCTTTTGTTTGCGATCCTCAAAGCCATCGACCACGGTCGCGACGTCGCGAACCCGGATGACCGAGCCGTCGGCGAGCTGGCGAACGATGATCTCGCTGAATTCTTCTTCGCTGTCGGCGAGCGCGCGCGCTGCGACCTGAATGTTGCCGGTGTCGGTCTTGACCTGGCCGGCCGCCAGGTTAAGCGAGGAACCGCGAATGGCGCGCGCCACATCGTCAAAGGTGAGGCCGTACCGGCGAAGCGCCTCTTCCGAAATCTCCACCGAGACTTCTTCCTGGCGTGCGCCCCACAAATCGACGAGCGGCGAACCGTTCGGCAATTGGGCCAGTTCGTCCTTTATGTCGCGGGCGAGCCTTGTGAGCTCGCGCTCTTCCATGTCGCCGTAAAGCGCCATGAAGACGGCGCCGTTCTGATTGCGCCACTGCGAGACGACGGGCGGAAACGAGTCGCGCGGCAAGGTCGAGATGCCGTCGACGCGGTTTTTGACGTCATTGAGAAGTTTCGTCGCATCGCCCTCATCAAGCCCTTCGATATTGATCGAGGCGCTGTTTTCCTGAGCAGTCGACTCAATATGCTTGATGCCGTCGATGCCGGAGATCGCTTCTTCGATGCGAAGGATGATCTGTTCCTCGATCTCCTGCGGCGATGCGCCAGGCCATGCGACCGAAACCGTTGCGCCGTTAAAGTCCGCTGATGGAAAGACTTCCCGCTCAATCTGGAAATACGCCATGGCGCCGGCGATAATGATCGCCAGCAACAAGAGATTGGCGGCGATCGGATTTCGCGCCCACCAGGCGATCGAGCCGTTCACTGAACGGCTCCCTCACGGACGGCCTCGGCGACGGCCGCGCCTTCATTGTCGCTGTCGCGCGTCGCGCCGGGGATGGCGGTCGTTTCGGTCGGTGAGACCTTGTCGCCAGCCTTGGCGCCGCGCAGCGGCGACGTCACGATGCGCTCGCCGGCTTCGACGCCGCCCGCTAGCGTAATCGCATCCTTGTCGGCGGAGACAACCGAAACGTTTCGTTCGACCAGCGTGTCGTCATCGGCGATCACGTAGACAATATCGCGGCCGTAAAGGGCGGCGCGCGGCAGGACGACAGCGTTATCGAGCGGTTTCCCCTGTATCCGCGCATCGACAAACAGCCCGATCGCGAGCGGCGCGCCGTCTTTGGCGCCGGCGCCATAGGGATCTTCAACGACCGCGATAGCGGAGAGCTGGCGGGTCGAAGGGTCGATGGCGCCGTCCGTGCGCGCAAGGCGCGCGTTCCATTCGTGATATTGCCCGGCGATCGTCGCGGAGAGCGTCACTGGCGGTCCCGGCGTCTCCGGCGTTTCGTTAAACGCGATCGAGAGCCCGAGCTTGGCGAGGTCGGCGTCGGTCATCGGCAGCCGGATTTCAGCGACGTCCGTCGAGAAGATGCGTCCGATCGGCGCGCCCGGCGAAATGAACTGACCGACGCCGGCGCTTCTTTCGCGGACTCGGCCCTCGAAAGGCGCCTTGATTTCCGTGCGGCCAAGATCGAGCTGCGCCGAACTCAGGTCCGCTTTCGCCGCATCGAAAGCGGCGCGCGCCTGCGCGAGCTGGGGCATGCGCAAGGTGAGGGCGCTTGGATCTTCATTACGGCCGAGCGCCTCGTAGTCCTTGCGGGCGAGGTCGGACTCGGCTTCCTCGCGCCGAAGCTGTTCTTCGGCCTGCGCGACCCGCGCCTTCGCGCCGGTGACAGCGACGCGATAATCGGCGTCCTCGATTTTGACGAGAAGATCGCCCTCGTTGAAGGCGCCGCCAACGACGAATTCGTCGGAGGTCCTGATAATTCTTCCCGCGACTTCCGCCGTAAGATTGATGTCGGTGCGCGGCCTAACCTCGCCTTGCGCCGTCACGTCAAGCGTAACGGCGCGCGGCTCGGCGACGGTGAAGAAGACCGCCGGCGGCGCGAGCGCGACTTCCTTTGGCGTGATTTTCGGGCGCATCGCGCCCATGACGCTGATCAGCGCCACGCCGCCCGCGACAATCCCGACCGTCCCAACAATCGTTACAATCTTGCGCAACATCGCGCTTGTGCCCTCGTTACTCGTTCGACGCCGCCGCAACCGTCGTCGCCTCTGTGATGAAGTCCCCGCCAATGGCGAGATAAAGCGCCACGCGATTGGCTACGCGCTGGCGCTGCGTTTGGATGTAGGCGCTTTCAGCGGAAATGCGACGGGTCTGCGCATTGAGCAGGTCGAAAATTGTCGCGGTGCCGCTGGCGTATCGCCGTTCGGTCAGCTCCTCGGCGGCGGCGGCTTCCTCATAAGCGAATTTCAGCGCGGTTTCGCCTGCCGCGAGATAGGTCTCGGCCGCGATCGCGTTTTCCGCCTCCTCGTAAGCCTGCAGGGCCGTTTGCGCGTAGGAAAGCAGCGAAGCCTCCGCGATCGCGCGCTGGCGCTTGGCGTTCGCGCGCACCCGCCCGCCCTGGAAGAGCGGCTGGAAAAGCCCAGCCGCGATGTTGCCGGCGAGGCGTTCGGGATCGAGAATATCGGAGAGATCCGGCCCGCTGGTTCCGATCTGTGACGACAATGTGAGGCGCGGGAGGAGCGCCTTTCGCGCCGCTCTGGCGCGAAGTCCGTTCGCTTCCATACGCGCTTCGGCGGCGATGAGATCCGGGCGACGGGCAAGGATGTCGCCTGGCGCGCCGGCGCCGGCGAGGCCGGGAAGCTCCGGCAATTTCGCCGCGGCTTCAAGTTCCGCGGCCGGGTAACGGCCAAGAAGGATTTCGAGGCGTCGCGCCGATTCCTTTTCCGCCCGCTGGCGGAGTGCGAGATTGGCCTGGCTTGAGCCGAGCGCCGACCTTGAAAGTCGGACATCAAGGCTCGACGCGACGCCGCGCTCATAGCGCCGTTCCGTGACGCGCAGATTGCTCTCGCGCGCGGTGACGTCCCGCTCGGCGAGTTCGCGCTGCTGGCGCGCTTCAATCAGTCCGAACCAGGACTGCGTCACCGCGCCCGCAATCGAAAGCCGCGCGCCTTCGAATTCGGCGAGGCTCGCGCCAGCGTCCTTGTAGGCCGCGCGCGTTTCATCGGTGATGCGGCCCCAAAGGTCGATTTCCCAGGTGAATTGCGCCCCCAGCGAATAGTTATTGATGTACACGCGACGGTTGGGGAGCGGACTTTCCGCGATGCCGTCCTGGCCGGGCGTGCCGCCGACGGCGCCGATAAATAGATCGAGCCCGTCGAGCTTGCCGTCATTGTCCGCGTCGACGCCGAACTGGCGCTCAAGGTCTTTCGCGCTGAGGCCGCTGGCAGCGGACGAACCGCCCGCCTGCGCGGCGAGCGAGGGATCCGAGACGATCGCGTTTCGGCTGGCGCCGCCTTGTGCGTTGAGAGTCGGCAAGAGGTTGGCGCGGGCGATCTTCGCCGTCGCGCGCGCCGCATCGAGATTGGCCGCCGCCGCCAGCAGGCTGTTGTTATGAAGCATCGCCTCATTGACAAGGCCGTACAGCGCCTGATCGCCAAACGGCGCGAGCCAGTCGCCGACCGGCGGATCGACGAGTTCTTCCGCTTCCGCCGCCGCCCATTTGGCTGGCGGCTCGGGAAGCTGCGTGTTGAGAAGCTCCTCGTCGACGCTGGCGCAGGAGGCCGCGAACAAAGCGAGCAGCGAAACGCTGCATCTCAACATGTAGTCCTCCAATCACTGTCGCGCGTTGGCGCCGTTCCCTCGGGAAAGACGCGTTTCCAACGCCGATCTCAAGGCTCGAGCGGCAGAAAGAGGCGACCTTGCGACCAGCCGGTCGCCCGGTCCGCCGTCGACGCTTTCCTCATATATTCGGATGGTTAACCTTTTTCGCTCCCCCAAAGTCCCCGCGCCGCGAAAGTGCGGGGGGTGTGGGCTTGCGGTCACGGAAATACGGCCCGCCGGGGGGCGGGCCGCACAGGGAATACAATCCTCGACCGCCGGAAACGAGCGGTTTATTCGATCGGCTTCAGGTTCGGGTTCTCGATCCAGCCGACATTGCCGTTTTCATCCTCAACTTCCCACCACATGTCTTCCTTGGCGCCGGTCGGATAGACCATGTCGCCTTTCTGGAGCGAGCGAACCGCGCTCGACGAGGCGGACGGCGACCGCTTCAAATCGACCTTGCTGACGGCGACCTTGAAAGCTTCCCTCGGCGCTTCCGCTGCGGCGCTCGCAGGAAGGCCGCCGAGTTCGCCGACAATCTGCCGATAAGCGTCAAGGAAGGCGAAGGTGACGACCTTTCCGACTTCGGTGTCGTCATAACCGCCGCCGACCGCGCCGCCCCAGCCATAACCGCCGCCGGCGAGGAAGCCGATGTCTTTCTTCGAAGCGGAGCCTTCCGCCGTCGCCTGGATCTCCGACGTCCGGACATTCATCAGGGTAAGGACGGTCTGCGCTTCGACGCGCTTCGACTTGATGCCGCCGATAAGCCCGCCGACGCGGCCGCCGATGATTGCGCCCGCGGCGCCGCCGACCGCGCTGCCGCCGGCGTTTGAATCCGTGTTGGCGATGTCGGCGACAAGAACATAGTCAGCGGCCTTGACCTGGCCCGCGCCCATGTTCGAGCCTTTCTGCAGCTGGCCGCCGCCCGCGAGCGCGCGCTCGCGCTCGAGCGCCGACATGCCGGCGCCGCGATCGACAAGCGTGAAGCATTTCGACTTGCTGACGAAAGCCTTCAGCAGCACTGACGGCGCGCCGAGGTTGTAATATGTCCAGCCCTGGCCTTCGCCGTCGACGAGCGCCACGGAGCCGAGATTCTTGGTGCAAACCGGTATTTCTGCGTTCTTGGTCGAACCGCGCTCATTGTCGACGCCTTCGTCCGTGCCTTTTTTCTTGGCGAAGGCGGGAGCGGAAAGCGCAAGCGCTGCTGCGCTCAAGACAAGCAAGGCCTTCAACGTCATGGGAACCCCCCGTTTGAGTGAAAAGAGAAACGGCCCCGAGGATGCCACTCGTCGCCGATCACCGCAATCGTTGTCTGGCGAAGGCTCGGCAAAGGAAGCGCATGGAGGCCACGCCCGGAATTGAACCGGGGTACGAGGTTTTGCAGACCTCTGCGTCACCACTCCGCCACGTGGCCGTCCTGACGCCCCTTTGCGAGGGAGGCGACCTCATAGCCCGGCGCTTCGAAGCGGTCAAAAGGGATGTTGCAGCGCGGCGCGGCGCCCTGTAATCCCGGCTTTCGACGGAAAAACCCGAGAACCGCCAATGGATTTTGAAGCCGCGCGCAAACATCTGGTCGACAGCCAGATCCGGACGAGTGACGTGACGGACCTGCGCATCCAGCGGGCGTTCGAGGCCGTCGAGCGCGAAAGATTCCTGCCCGCAGAAGTTCGCGCCCAGGCCTATGTCGACCGCGAACTCGTCTACGCGCCGGGCCGCTCGCTGATCACGGCGCGCGATTTCGCCAAACTTCTCGATGCGCTCGATATCAAAGCGTCGGATCTGATCCTCGATGTTGGATGCGGCGCCGGCTATTCAAGCGCCATCCTGGCGCAGCTCGGGGAGATGATCGTCGCAATCGAGCCTGACCCTGTTCTTGCGGCGAAAGCGCAGGAGAACTGGGCGGCCGCCGGCGTCGTCAATGCGGCGATCGTCGCGGCTGATCCGGCGGCGGGGGCGGCCAAACAGGGGCCCTTCGACGTCATCGTCATCGCCGGCGCGATCGAAGTCGAGCCGACAGACCTTCTTAAACAGTTGAAGGACGGCGGCCGGCTTGGCGCGATCGTCAGGCGCGGCGCCCTCGCCAAGGCGACGATCTGGCGCCGTTCCGGCGCGGCGATCGCCTCGCACGAGATTTTCGACGCGGCGGCGAAAACAGTGCTGCCGGGCTTTACGCGGCCGAAAGCGTTTGTGTTCTAGGGATGGGAGCGGCGCCGGCGCCGTCCCGGGCCTTAAAGGTGAGCGATGCGGCGTATTGGCATATTGTTGGTTGGCGCAGCGACGTTCGCCGGGGCCGCGTCCGCCCAGACACTCGAACAGGCGCTGACGACCGCCTATGAGAGCAATCCAACGATCGCCGCCGAGCGCGCGCGTCAGGATGCGACCAAACAGCAGAAATATCAGGCGATCTCGCAGGCGCTGCCGCAAGTGCAGGCGAATGCGTCGTACTCGAAAATCGATGATGACCAGACGGTCAATCAGACGCTGTTTGGCCAGACGATTGTCGAAGAACGAAATTTCAAGCTAAATTCGAAATCTTATGGCGCAACTGCCGAACAGCCGCTGTTCACCGGCCTTCGCAATTTCAACGCCATTCGAGCGGCCAAGGCGCGGGTGAAGGCCGGCAATGCACAATTGGCTCTCGTCGAACAGGACGTCCTGCAACGCGCCGCGCAATCCTATTTCGATGTCGTCCGCGACATGGAAGTTTACGGTGCGACCAAGAACAACGTCGACGTATTGGTGCGGCAGAAGCGCGAGGCTGAATTGCGTTTTGAAGTCGGCGAAGTCACGAGGACCGATGTCGCGCAGGCCGACGCTCGCCTGGCGCAATCGCGCGCGCAATTGACGACGGCGCAGGCGCGACTTGCGGTCAGTCGCGCGTCTTTCGCCGAGATCATCGGTTCGGCGCCGGAATCACTCGAAGAAAATCCGGCATTGCCGCCGACCCCGGTTTCACTTGACGACGCGCTGACCATCGCCGCGACGGCCGCGCCGACGATCGTTCGCGCCAGGATGGCGGAAGAGGCTTCGCGCCGCGACTTTGCCGTCGCAAAGGGCGCATTCGCGCCAACAGTTTCCGCGACCGCCAGCTATCAATACTCCGATGAGCCGTCGAGCTTTATCGTCAGGGACGAACAATTCGCCTACGGCGTACGCGCATCGATGCCGATCTTCCTTGGCGGGCTCAATATCAGCCGCGCGCGCGAGGCGCAGGCGCTGAACGAAGCCGACCGCCGGCGCATCGATGAAGCAACGCGTCGTTCGACGGCGGCGGTTACGCAGGCGTGGGAGCAGCTGTCGGCCGCGCGCGCCAACATTGTGTCGGCGATTTCGCAGGTTCAGGCGAACGAACTCGCGCTGAACGGCGTCCGCCGCGAGGCGCAGCTTGGAGTCCGGACGACGCTCGATGTTCTCGACGCCGAACAGGAATATCTCAACGCCCAGGTCGCTCTCGCCAACGCCGAGCGCGACGCGCGAACGGCGACCTTCCTCTTGCTGGCGGCGATGGGGGTCCTCGGGCCGGACTCGCCTGATGAAGAATCCCGTTAACCTTCAGGCAACCTCAGGGTTGCACCTTTGCGCGAACCGGCGGAGAAGAGTCGCCGATCTGCGGCTCGCCGCACAAAGCAAGGGCTCCATTTCCATGAGCAACGCACAGCCAGAACCGAGCATGGAGGAAATCCTCGCCTCGATCCGGCGCATCATTTCCGAAGACGAAGAAGAACCGGCCCAAAAGCCAGCAATGGCCCGCGTCGCCGAGATTCGCCCCGCTGAACCGCCGCCGCGCCCCGCCGGCGCCATCCGCCCGCCGCAGCCCGCGCCGGCGCCGATCGAACCCGAACAGAAGTTTGCAACGGAAGATGTTGAAATGATTAGGAAAAACGTAAGCGAGGCGTTTGCGGACGAAGATGACGGAATCATCGAAGCGACGACCGCGGCGGCGGCGTCAAAAGCGTTCATGAGCCTGTCGCAGACCGTGCAAGTGACGGATGGGCAAGGCCGCACGCTCGAGGACCTCGTCGTCGAGATGCTCCGCCCGATGATCAAGGATTGGCTCGACACCAATCTCGCGCAGATCGTCGAGGAAAAAGTAGAAGAGGAAGTCCAGCGTGTCGCCCGCCGCCGACGGTAAGCGCTCCCTTAAGGGAATTCCAGAAGCCGGCGGAAACGCCGGCTTTTTTGTTGCCCGCGCACGGTTCTTTTGCACTGCGGAAAGTTCACGCTAGAAACGCCGACCATTCGAACGAGAACGGCCAGACCATGCTCGACAAAGCCTTCGACCCAGCCTCCGCCGAACCCCGGCTATACGCCGCCTGGGAAAAATCCGGCGCGTTCCAGCCGTCCGGAAAGGGCGAGCCGTTTACGATCGTCATTCCGCCGCCAAATGTCACCGGTTCGCTCCATATGGGGCATGCGCTCAATAATACGCTTCAGGACATCCTTTGCCGGTTCGAGCGGATGCGTGGGCGCGCCGTCCTCTGGCAGCCGGGAACGGACCATGCCGGCATCGCGACGCAAATGGTCGTTGAGCGCGAGATGGCGAAACGCCAGGAGCCGCGCCGCACTGAAATCGGGCGCGAGAAGTTTCTCGAAAAGGTCTGGGCGTGGAAAGCCGAAAGCGGCGGCGCGATCATATCGCAGCTAAAGCGCCTCGGCGCCTCCTGCGACTGGAGCCGCGAGCGCTTCACGATGGACGAGGGGCTGTCAGAAGCCGTGAAAAAGGTCTTCGTGCAGCTCTATCGCGAGGGGCTCATCTATCGCGACAAGCGCCTTGTGAACTGGGACCCGAAATTGCGGACCGCGATTTCCGATCTCGAAGTCGAGAACACCGAAGTCGCGGGGCATTTCTGGCACTTCAAATATCCGCTTGAAGGCGGCGAGACCTATCAGTTCCCGATCGCGCATGACGAAATCGGAAATCCGACCGAGTGGGAAACGCGCGATTATATTTCGATCGCGACGACAAGGCCGGAAACAATGCTCGGCGACGGCGCCGTCGCGGTTCACCCTTCCGACAAGAGATACGCGCCGATCGTCGGCAAGAAATGCCTGTTGCCGCTCGCGGATCGCTATATTCCGATCATCACCGACGAATATCCCGATCCCGATTTCGGTTCGGGCGCGGTGAAGATCACCGGCGCGCACGACTTCAATGATTACAAGGTCGCGATTCGGAACGACATTAAGCTTTATGTCCTGATGGACGAACAGGCGCGGATGCTCGACGCGGACTATATCCCGGAAAAATATCGCGGGCTTGATCGCTTCGAGGCGCGCAAGGAAATCGTCGCCGACATCGACGCGCGCGGGCTTTTGATCAAAGTCGAAGACAAGAAGATCATGCAGCCCTTCGGCGACCGCTCCGGCGTCGTCATCGAGCCGATGCTGACCGACCAATGGTATGTCGACGCGGCGACGCTCTCAGTCAAAGCGATCAGGGCGGTCGAGGCGGGCGAGACGAAGTTCGTTCCTGAAAACTGGACGAAGACCTATTACCAGTGGATGCGCAACATTGAGCCGTGGTGCGTGTCGCGCCAGCTCTGGTGGGGCCATCAGATCCCGGCGTGGTACGGGCCGGACGGCCATGTCTACGTCGCCGAAACCGAAGAAGAAGCGACAAAAGAAGCGATCGCGCGGCTGACCGCCGAAGGCTATTCGCTTGAGGACATCAACAACATGCGCCGTCACGAAGGCGGTGAGGGGCCGCTCCTCGTGCGCGACGAAGATGTGCTCGACACATGGTTCTCGTCGGCCCTGTGGCCGTTCTCGACATTGGGCTGGCCGGAAAGCGAGGGCGGTCCGCGCGACGCATCCTTCGCGACGCGGCCTTCGGCCGCTCCTCAGGATGAGGCCGTGACAAGAACCGAGCCTCATCCTGAGGAGCCGCGAAGCGGCGTCGCGAAGGATGATCGCGAGCGCCGCTCGATGCTTCGCACGCACTACCCGACCAACGTCCTCGTCACCGCGCATGACATCATCTTTTTCTGGGTCGCGCGGATGATGATGATGGGTTGCCACTTCATGAAGGAAGTTCCGTTCAGGGACGTTTACATCCACGCCCTCGTTCTCGACGAGAAGGGGCAGAAGATGTCGAAGTCAAAGGGGAACGTCATCGATCCCCTGATCCTGATCGACAAATACGGCGCCGACGCCTTGCGCTTCACGCTCGCGGCGCAGGCCGCGCAGGGGCGCAACATCCGCCTCTCTGAAGCGCGCGTCGAAGGCTACCGGAATTTCGGCACGAAACTGTGGAACGCCGCGCGATTTTGCGAAATGAACGGTTGCGT
The DNA here is from genome assembly GCA_902826095.1 of uncultured Alphaproteobacteria bacterium. Taxonomy (GTDB): domain Bacteria; phylum Pseudomonadota; class Alphaproteobacteria; order Caulobacterales; family Parvularculaceae; genus Amphiplicatus. The sequence continues at coordinate 14,182 of CADEDN010000024.1, forward strand.
CTTCGATCCCGCCTTCGATCCGACTTCGGCGAAGGAAACCCTGAATCAGTGGATCATCCACGAAGCAGGCCTTGCCGCGGCCGAGGCGACGGCGGCGCTCGAGACCTACCGCTTCAATGACGCCGCCGGCGCGCTTTACAAATTCCTGTGGAACGTCTTTTGCGACTGGCACCTTGAACTGACCAAGCCGATCCTGATGGGGCCGGACAACGCCGCGAAGACGGAAACACAAAAGGCGACGGCGTGGGTTCTCTCAGAAGCGCTCAAGCTGCTTCATCCGTTCATGCCGTTCGTCACCGAAGAACTCTGGTCCGGGACCGCGAAACGCGACGGCGCGCTCATCGTCTCGGCCTGGCCCAAGCCGGGCGAGTTTCCCGCGAACGAAAAAGCCGCCGACGAAATCAATTGGATGATCGGCCTCATCACCGCGATCCGTTCGGCGCGCGCCGAGATGAACGTGCCCGCGGGCGCGAAGGTTCCGATGCTTGCGGTCGCGCCGGGGCCGGCAGTCTCGCTGCGGATTGATCTTTATCGCGAACTGATTGCGCGCCTCGCGCGTCTTGAGAAAATCAGCGTCGCTTCTGCGGCGCCCAAAGGCGCCGTGCAGGTCGTGCATGATGGCGGTGTCTACGCGCTGCCCCTCGCCGGGATCATCGACATCGCGGCGGAGAAAGCGCGGCTCGCCAAGGAAATCGACAAATGCGTCAAAGAGATCGAGGGGATCGACAAGAAGATGTCGAATTCGAATTTCGTCGAAAAGGCGCCGGCGGAAATCGTCGAGGAGAACCGCGAGCGGCGGATCGCGTTTGTCGAGCGCCGCGAAAAGCTCGACGCGGCGCTGCGGCAGTTGTCGGAGGCGTGAACCGATCATATGGCCGCGCCGGACTGCTTGGCGGATGGTTCGTGTAGGGAGCAAGAGGCGAAACCAGGAGTCCCTCTCCGTGGAAGGGGAGGGGCGGGGCGGGGGCTTGCGCCTATTCTGGAAGGCCCATCGCTTTGGCGCCGACGGCTCTCGCGGCGCCAATCCCCCCGCCCCCCTTTCCAAGGGGGGTGAAGGCGTGCGCGGGAGGACGCCTGTCCGCAGCTTGTCCCCACCCGCAATCGCCCCTATAGCCCCGCGACCATGATTCCGCTGAAGAACATCCGCAATTTCTCGATCGTCGCCCATATCGACCATGGGAAGTCGACGCTCGCCGACCGCCTCATTCAAAAGACAGGCGGGCTCGCCGCGCGCGAGATGAAAGAGCAGGTCCTCGACTCGATGGAGCTGGAGCGTGAGCGCGGCATCACCATCAAGGCGCAGACCGTTCGCCTCGACTACAAGGCGAAGGACGGCGAGCCCTATGTGCTCAATCTCATCGATACGCCAGGCCATGTCGATTTCGGTTATGAAGTCAGCCGCTCGCTGTCAGCCTGCGAAGGCGCCCTCCTTGTCGTTGACGCGTCGCAGGGCGTCGAGGCGCAAACGCTCGCAAATGTTTATCAGGCGATCGACGTCAATCTCGAGATCGTGCCGATCCTCAACAAGATCGATCTTCCCGCAGCCGAGCCGGATCGCGTGCGCGCGCAAATCGAGGATGTGATCGGCATCGACGCGTCGAACGCGCTCGAAATTTCAGCAAAGACCGGCATCGGCATTGACGACGTGCTCGAAGCGATCGTGACGCGGCTTCCCGCGCCGAAGGGCGATGCGGCGGCGTCCCTGAAAGCGCTTCTCGTCGACAGCTGGTATGACAGCTATCTCGGCGTCGTCGTACTCGTGCGCGTCTTCGACGGCGTGCTGAAAAAAGGAATGCGCATTCGCCTGATGGGCACGGGCGCGACCTACAGCGTCGAAATGGTCGGCGTGCAGACGCCGAAAAAGATTCCTGTCGCCGAACTCGGACCCGGCGAAATCGGCTACATCACCGCCTCGATCAAGGAGGTCGCGGACACCCGTGTCGGCGACACCATTACAGACGACCGGGCTCCGACGGCGCACATGCTTCCCGGATTCAAGCCGTCGCAGCCGGTCGTCTTCTGCGGGATGTTCCCGGTCGACGCCGCGGAGTTTGAGGATCTGCGCGAGGCGATGGGCAAACTTCGCCTCAATGATGCGAGTTTCCATTACGAAATGGAGACGTCAGCCGCGCTTGGCTTCGGCTTCCGATGCGGCTTTCTGGGGCTCCTGCATCTTGAGATCATCCGCGAGCGGCTTGAGCGCGAATTCAACATCGACCTCATCACGACAGCGCCGAGCGTCAATTACCGCATCTTCATGACGGACGCGTCGATGCGGGAGCTGCACAATCCCGCCGACCTTCCCGATGTCGCCAGAATCGATCGCATGGAAGAGCCATGGATCCGCGCGACGATCATGACGCCGGACGACTATCTCGGCGGAATTTTGAAACTCTGCGAAGAGCGTCGCGGAATCCAGAAGGAGCTCACCTACGCCGGCAGCCGGGCGATGCTGGTATACGAGCTGCCGTTGAACGAGGTTGTCTTCGATTTTTACGACCGCCTGAAGTCGATCTCGAAGGGCTATGCGAGCTTTGACTATGCGATCATCGATTATCGCGTCAGCGACCTTGTGAAGATGCAAATCCTCGTCAATGACGAGCCGGTTGACGCGCTCTCGATCATCGTTCACCGCGAGAAAGCGGAAATGCGCGGGCGCGCGATGTGCGAGAAGCTGAAAGACTTGATCCCCCGCCACCAGTTCAAGATACCGATCCAGGCCGCGATCGGCGGGCGCGTCATCGCGCGCGAGACGATTTCGGCGCTCAGAAAAGACGTCACCGCGAAATGCTATGGCGGCGACGCAAGCCGCAAACGCAAGCTCCTCGACAAGCAGAAAGAGGGGAAGAAAAAGATGCGCCAGTTCGGCCGGGTCGAAATCCCGCAGGAAGCCTTCATCAAGGCGCTGAAAATCGACGCTTGAGTTTCAGCCGCGATATGCCTCCTCGCGGCCTCCCGCCTCAAGGTCCGCCTCGCGCGCGATGACGAAGAGGAGGTCGCTCAGCCGGTTGATGAACGGAATGGCGGCGTTGCGCTTTTCGTCGGGAAGCAGCGCAAGCCCGCGTTCAGTCCGGCGCGCGACGACCCGCGCCTGGTGAAGCCTGCATCCAGATTCCGTTTTGCCGGGATAGATGAATTCCTTGAGCGGGGGCAGGCGGGCCTCGATGTCGTCGATCAACGTTTCGAGCGCGTCGACGGCGCCGGCTTCCAGTTGAAAGCGTTCATGCGGCTTGTCGCCGGCGAAACTGATCATCGCGCTCAACTGGTAGAGCTTTTGCTGGATGTCCTTGAGCGCGTCCACGCGCTTTGGATGAGCGAGCCGCGCAAAGCCGATGGCGACAGAGAGTTCGTCAAGATCGCCGACCGCGGCGATATGCGGATCGGCCTTGCTGACCCGCTCGCCCGACAGCATGGAAGTCTCGCCGGCGTCGCCGCCCTTCGTGTAGATTTTCACCGCGCCCATCAGTTCCTCCAATCGTCGCCGGCCAGCCCTTATGCCGGATTCAGGCGGCCGGCGGAAATTCTTTCAGCGCCGTCTGCAAGGCGCGCATCGCCGCGGTCGGCATGAAGCGCTTGCGGACAGCGTAGCCGACCGGCAGGTTCTCGAAAAAATCGACGTCAAGCAGCGCGAAGCGCCGCATGAATGTTTTCGACTCCGCATATTCAGCGCTGACGACGCCGATCGCGTCGCTCGCCGCGACAATGTCGGCGATCAGCGGGAAATACTCGATGACATGCATGCGCCGCGCCGCATCGCCCCCCAATGAGGCGAACAGCGTTCGCAGCTGATCGGCGTGCCAGCTCATGCGATCGGGCGCGACGACAGGGTAAGCGACGATTTCAGAGGTCCTGATGTTCTTCTTGCGCGCGAGCGGGTGCGCTTTTCGCGCGAACAAATGCGTCTTCAGCTCGCCAAGCGCCTCGAAGACGAAATCGCCTTCGCCGCCCATGGCGTCCTGCGGGCCGACGAGGATGTCGACATCGCCGCGCAGCAGCGCGCGCACGCCGCCGCCGACTGACGTCGCTTCGAGATGCACGCGCAACTCGGGGCGGCGCAGAACGAGCTGCTTGATCGCTTTATTGACGAGACCCTGCATCGACGCCGGACAGACGCCGACGCGGATCAGCGTTTCTTCGGCGAAGCGATAGAGACGGGAATCCTCTGACAATTGTTCAAGGTCGGAAATGATCCGTGTCGCGCGCGTCAGAAATGTCCGGCCGCGCTCGGTGGCGACCACGTCGCGCGCGCGCCGTTCAAAGATCGCGTAGCCGGTCTCGCGCTCGATATCGGCGAGGCTGCGGCTCACGGACGATTGGGTGAGATTGAGCGCGCGCGCTGCCGCGCTGATCGATCCGCAACGGTCGACCGCAATGACATGTTTCAGCTTGATTGCGTTCATTGAGCCATGCAATAGATGCATATCTTGCACATAGTATGCATTTGACAAATGGCTTTGTCGAGCTGAGAAAGGTGCGGCGGCGCGGCGGCCTTCTCCCGGCGCCGTGTCCGTGCGTCTTGCGAAAATTTGTCGGCCGGGCGATTGCGCTTTGGGGGGCGCCAGCCCGAAATGGCGCGCCCCTCCGCCGCGGCCGAAGCCTCGAAGGAAAGACGACGAAATGAGCGACTACGCCGCCCCGATCGCCGACATGCGCTTTGCAGCGACAAAACTGGCGGGCTTTGGCGAAATCGCAGTGCTTGCGGGCGGCGACGATCTCAACGAGGACCTGCTGCGGTCGATTTTCGAAGAAGGCGGAAAATTCGCCGGCGGGGTGCTCGCCCCGCTCAATCGCGTCGGCGACCGGCAAGGCTCGAAACTTGTCAACGGGGCCGTGAAAACGCCTGACGGCTGGCGCAGCGCCTATCGGCAATTCGTCGACGGCGGATGGAACGCGGTTCCGTTCGATCCGGATTTCGGCGGTCAGGGATTGCCCTTTCTGATTGCGACCGCGCTGTTCGACATGTGGCACGCTTCGAACATGGCGTTTGCGCTCTGCCCGATGCTGACGCAGGCGGCGGTCGAGGCGGTCTCGCGTTACGGAACGCTGGAACAGAAGCGGACCTATCTTTCGAAAATGGTGTCGGGCGAATGGACCGGCACGATGCAGTTGACGGAGCCGCAGGCGGGGTCCGATCTTGCCCGCGTCCGCACCCGGGCGGTGAGGGACGGCGACCATTACCGCATCTTCGGCCAGAAGATTTTCATCACCTATGGCGACCACGATCTCACGGAAAACATCATCCATATGGTGCTGGCGCGCACGGCGGACGCGCCGGAAGGCGTCAAGGGAATTTCGCTCTTCATCGTGCCGAAATTCATGGTGAAGCCGGACGGGACGGCCGGCGATCGTAACGATGTGCGCTGCGTGTCGATCGAAGAAAAGATGGGCATCCACGCGAGCCCGACCGCGATTATGCAATATGGCGAAGACAGGGGCGCCGTCGGCTATCTGATTGGCGAGGAGACCAAAGGCCTCGCCTACATGTTCACGATGATGAACAATGCGCGCCTCTCCGTCGGTCTTGAAGGCGTTGCGATTTGCGAACGCGCCTATCAGAAGGCCGCATCTTTCGCGCGCGAGCGCATCCAGAGCCGCGACATCATTGGCGATCATCCAGACAGCGTCGCGATCATCCGTCATCCTGACGTTCGCCGCATGCTGATGACGATGCGGGCGCTGGCGGAAGCCGGACGCGCGCTCGCCTATTACGCGGCGGGAAAGCTCGATCTCGCGCATCGGCATCCCAATCCGGCGGCGCGTTCGGCGGCGCAGTCGCGCGTCGATTTTCTGATCCCGATCGTTAAGGGCTGGTGCACCGAAAACGGGTCTGAAGCCGCATGGAACGGCGTTCAGATCCATGGCGGCATGGGCTATGTCGAGGAGACGGGCGCCGCGCAGTTCATGCGCGACGCCAAGATCGCCGAAATCTACGAAGGCGCGAACGGCATTCAGGCGAACGATCTTATCGGGCGAAAACTCGCTCGCGACGGCGGCGCGGAGGCGAAAAAGATAATCGCCGCGATGCGCGAACTCGACGGCGCGCTCGCCGACGCCGGCGAGGCGTTTTCCGGCCTTCGCCAGGCGCTGGCGAAGTCGGTCGCCTCGCTTGACCGCGCGACGGACTGGATGCTGGAAAAATACCGGAGCGACATTCGCGACGCGGCGGCCGGCGCGATGCCGTATCTGCGGCTCTGGGGCGTGACGCTTGGCGGCTTCATGATGGCGCGGGCGGCGCTGGCGGCGGAGTCCGATCTTGCGGGCCGCGCCGGCGACGCGCAATTTTTGCGAAACAAACTCGCGACCGCCAGATTTTACGGCGAACGCATCCTGCCGCGCGCCGCGTCCTATGAAGCCGAAGCGTCGGCGGGCGCCAGCAGTCTGATGGCGATCGCCGACGCCGCGATGTGATTTTCGCCAGTCAGAAATTCGTCCAGGGAGAACCAAGATGCCTGACGACGTCAAAGTGATGGAAAAGCCCTCGTCCGGCGCGGCGGCGTCCGGGCCTCGCAACAACAAGGTCCGCTTCGTCACCGCGACAAGCCTTTTCGACGGCCACGACGCGGCGATCAACATCATGCGCCGGATCCTTCAGTCGTCGGGCGCGGAGGTCATTCATCTCGGCCATAACAGATCGGTCGCCGAGATCGTCAGCGCCGCGATCGAGGAGGACGTGCAGGGCGTCGCGATCAGCTCCTATCAGGGCGGGCACATCGAATATTTCAAATACATGGTCGATCTCCTGAAGGAGCGCGGCGCCGGCCATATCAAGGTGTTCGGCGGCGGCGGCGGCGTTATCTCGCGCGAGGAGATCAAGGAACTGCACGGTTACGGCGTCGAGCGCATTTACGCCCCGGAGGACGGCCAGAAGATGGGCCTTCAGGGAATGATCGATGACATGATCGCGCGGGCCGACTTCAACCCGCTGTCGAAAGGCCGGTCCGACATCGCGCGTCTTGGCGAGGCCGGCTGGGGCGCGCTTTCGCGTTTCCTGACCGAGCTCGAACAAGGCGAGGCCGATGCGAAAACGCTCGCGGCGCTGAAGAAGGCGGCCGCCGGCCAGGCGAAGGCGCCGGTGCTTGGCGTCACCGGCACGGGCGGATCGGGAAAATCGTCGCTCTCGGACGAAATCATCACGCGCTTCAAGATGGATAGCGCCGACTTCAAGATCGCCGTTCTCGCGATCGATCCGTCGAGGAGAAAGAGCGGCGGCGCGCTTCTCGGCGACCGCATCCGGATGAATTCGATCAACGCGCCGCAAATCTATTTCCGCTCGATCGCGACGCGCGAGAGCGCCAAGGAAGTGCCTGCTTTCGTGCATCAGGCGGTAGACGCCTGCCGCGCCGCCGGTTTCAACCTCGTCATCGTCGAGACGCCGGGGATCGGACAGGGCAACGCCGCTATCGCCGATATCGCGGACATATCGCTCTATGTGATGACGCCGGAATTCGGCGCCTCATCGCAGCTTGAAAAGATCGACATGCTCGATTTCGCCGACGTCGTCGCGATTAACAAATTCGACCGCAAGGGCGCCGAGGACGCGCTTCGGGACGTCCGCAAGCAGGTTCAGCGGAACCGTCAGGAGTTTACAAAGCCGCCGGAAGAAATGCCGGTCTATGGCGCGATCGCCGCGCGCTATCAGGATGACGGCGTCACCGGGCTCTATATCGGCCTTCGCGAGGCGATCGCGAAAAAGAATTTCACGGTTCCAAAGACCCGTTTCGCGCCGAACCCAATGCGCATGCCGAGTCCCCGCGACGCGATCGTGCCGCCTGCGCGCCAGCGCTACCTCGCCGAAATCGCCTCGGACGTTCGCGGCTATCATGAAAAAACGCGAAAGCAGTCCGTGCTTGCGCGCGAAATCCAGCAATTGAAGCGCTCGAAGGAGATGCTCGAGAAGGCCGGCGGCGACGGCAAGACGCTGGCGCCGCTCATCAAGGAGCGCGAGGATCGTCAGGATTGGCGCGCGCGCCATCTCATCGAAAACTGGCCGGAGGTGAAGCAGAGCTATTCTGGCGATGAGTACGTCGTCAAAATCCGCGACCGGGAAGTTCGAACGAGCCTCGTGCGCACGACAATGTCCGGCACCAAGATCCGAAAGGTCGTGCTGCCGCGCTATGAAGATCACGGCGAGCTTTTGAAATGGATGCTGCTCGAAAATCTGCCCGGCTCATTCCCCTATACGGCGGGCGTTTTCGCCTTCAAACGCGAGGGTGAGGACCCGACGCGGATGTTCGCAGGCGAGGGCGATCCGTTCCGCACCAATGCGCGCTTCAAGTTTTTGTCGAAGGATTCGGACGCCAAGCGTCTCTCAACCGCTTTCGACTCGGTGACGCTCTACGGCTTCGATCCGAATGAGCGCCCCGACATCTACGGCAAGATCGGAAATTCCGGCGTTTCGGTCGCCACGCTCGACGACATGAAGGCGCTTTTTGACGGGTTTGATCTTTGCTCGCCGGCGACTTCCGTTTCGATGACGATCAATGGGCCGGCGCCGACGATCCTCGCCATGTTCTTGAACACCGCGATTGACCAGCAGCTCGCGAAATTCGAGCGGGAGAACAAGCGCCATCCGACCGAAGATGAAGCGAACAAGATCCGCTGCTGGGCGCTCGAAACCGTCCGCGGCACAGTGCAGGCGGACATCCTCAAAGAAGATCAGGGCCAGAACACCTGCATTTTTTCGACTGAGTTCTCGCTGAAGGTGATGGGCGACATCCAGGAATATTTCGTCGAAAACCGCGTCAGGAATTTCTACTCGGTGTCGATTTCCGGCTATCACATCGCTGAAGCGGGCGCGAACCCGATTTCTCAGCTCGCCTTCACCTTGTCGAACGGCTTCACCTTCGTCGAATCCTATCTTGCGCGCGGGATGAAGATCGACGATTTCGCGCCGAACCTCTCCTATTTCTTCTCGAACGGCATGGACCCGGAATATTCCGTGCTCGGCCGCGTCGCGCGCCGAATCTGGGCGATCGCCATGCGGGAGAATTACGGCGCCAACGAACGCTCGCAAAAGCTCAAATACCACGTCCAGACGTCCGGGCGCTCGCTCCACGCGCAAGAAATGGATTTCAACGACATCCGAACGACGTTGCAGGCGCTGATCGCGATCTATGACAATTGCAACTCGCTGCACACCAACGCCTATGACGAGGCCTACACGACGCCGACGGAGCATTCGGTGCGTCGCGCGATGGCGATCCAGATGATCATCAACCGCGAGTGGGGCCTTGCGCAGAACGAAAACCCGAACCAGGGCGCCTTCATCATCGACGAGCTGACTGATCTCGTCGAAGAGGCGGTGTTGAAGGAGTTCGAGCGCATCGCCGAGCGCGGCGGCGTCCTCGGCGCGATGGAGACCGGCTATCAGCGCGGAAAAATTCAGGAAGAAAGCCTCTATTACGAGCACAAGAAGCATGACGGGTCGTTGCCGATTATCGGCGTCAACACTTTCGTCAACCCCGCCGCCAAGGAGCCGCCGACGCCGCCGCTTCAGCGCTCGACGACAAAGGAAAAAGACAGCCAGATCGCCCGTCTTCGCGAATTTCAGAAGCGAAATCCCGAAATGTCGAATGAAGCGCGCCAGCGCCTCAAGGACGCCGTCGTCCGCGACGAGAATGTCTTCGCCGTGCTGATGGACGCCGTCCGATATTGTTCTCTCGGCCAGATCTCCGACACGCTGTTTGAAGTCGGCGGCAAGTACCGGCGGAATATGTGATGCTGGGGCGCGTCAAGGCGGCGGCGCAGGACGCCGGCCTCGCCTTTCGCGGCGCCTTTCATCCGGAGGCGGAGGATTTGCCTGCGGGCCATTCCGCCGGGACGATCGTCATGCTCGGCTTCATCGGCGCGGCGCAATGGAACGGTTTCGCCGCGTCGCCGGAGTATAACGACGGGCGCGCGCACCCGCTTGACCGCTGGTCCTTGCGGGTCATTGGCGCGCTCGCCCGCGATCTTGGCGCGGCGCCGCTGTTCCCGTTCGTCGGCCCGCCCTTCATGCCGTTCATTCGCTGGGCGCGGAAGGCGGAGCCGGTTCACCGATCGGCGATCGGCATGCTGATCCATCCCGAATACGGCCTCTGGCACGCATGGCGCGGCGCGCTCGCCTTTCGCGACAGGCTCGACCCGCCGCCGAGAGACGAGCGGCCGAGCCCTTGCGACGCCTGCGCCGAAAAACCCTGCCTTGCCGCCTGCCCCGTCAGCGCCTTCGACGGAACGGGCGCCTTCGACGCCCGCACTTGCAGCGCCCATATCCTGCGCGCCGAGGGCGCTACATGCATGTCAGGCTGCTTGTCGCGCCGCGCCTGCCCCGTCGGCGCGGCGCATCGCTATTCGCCTGAGCAAGCGAAATTTCATATGCGAAGTTTCAGGGGCGATTCTCGCTGATCATCGAGCGCTTGCGACGATTGCCCGCAATTCCTCCAACCCTTCCGTCAGCGCCGCCGGGCCCGGCTGCAGGATGATCGAGGATTTGATTTCGTAGAGCCGGCCGTTCTTCACCGCAGGAATGGCGTCGAAGCCAGAACGCGCGGTCACCGCTCCCTTTTTGAATCCCTTCCCGCACCAGGAGCCGATGATGATATCGGGCGCGGCGTTGATCACTTCAGCCGCCGTGACGAATCGATCTTTCGCCGCCTGACCCATGGCGCGGTCGGCGAAGACGTTCTCCCCGCCGGCGATCTCGATCAGTTCCGAGACCCAGCCGATGGCGGAAATCATCGGCTCGTCCCATTCCTCGAAATAGACGCGCGGGCGGTTTTTCAGCGCCGCCGAATTCTCGCGCACGCGGTCGATTCCGGCTTGCAAGTCCGCCACAAGCGCTTCGGCCTTCGCCGGTTCGCCGATGAGGGCGCCGACCGTGCGGATCATCGAGAAAATGCCGGCGACGGTCCGGTGATTGAACGCGTGCACCTCAAGCCCCGCGCGCATCAGATTGGCCGTGATATCCGCCTGAATGTCGGAAAAAGTGAAAACGAGATCAGGCTTCAGGGCGAGAATTTCGTCGATCTTCGCATCCGTAAAAGTCGAAACCTTCGGCTTTCGACGCGCCTGCGGCGGGCGAACGACGAATCCCGACACGCCGACGATCCGATCGCCTTCGCCTAGAAGATAAAGCGTTTCGACGGTTTCTTCGGTGAGGCAGACGATGCGGGTCGGATAGGGCATCGCTATCCCTATCTTGATCCCCGCCTTTCCTGAAGCATGAAGCGAAAAAACCGGGCTTTCGCGGGCGATGACGGAATTGTCGCACGGAAACGTCGTTGGAAAAAATGGCGGAGAGGAAGGGATTCGAACCCTCGATACCGTTTAACGGGTATACGCCCTTAGCAGGGGCGCGCCTTCGACCAGCTCGGCCACCTCTCCGGAGGGGCGGAAAATGTCCGCATTCCGCTGCCCATGCAAGGCAAAAGGCTTGCGCTTCTGGAAAAATCGCAGCGCTTGGCTTTGCGCCTCGTCACTCAACCTGACAGGCCGCGCCGCCGCCCTTGAGTTCGGCGAGCGCGCCAGCGTTGAGATCGTCGGCGGAGGCTTCTTCCTTGCCGGTTTCGGCGATGAAATCGCTGTAGGTGACGCAGTCTTCTTCCGCCGCGTCGGTCAAGCCGGGGTCCGCGACGATCGCTGTCTCGCCGAGCGGCGCGTCGGCGGGCGCGATCAGCGCTTCGCTTGCATAGGCGGCCTCGGATTCCGCGCTCGCTGCGGCGGCGCCGTCGACAGGCTCCATCGTCAGCGGCGCGAGCGCCGGGGCGCTTTCGGCGATCGGCGAGGCGGGCGTCGCCGTGGCAGGCGGCGGGTCGACCGGCGCTGGTTCGTCATGGCTGCCTTCCGGCGGCGGCGCAGATTTCTTGGGCCGAAAGCTCGGGCGCCGGAAGCTGCGGGTCGGCGTCTTCGCGGGGGGCGAGGCGGCTTCGGCCTGCGCCGCCGTTTTCGGTCGCGGCTTCACGCGGAGATGCGAGAGCGCTCCGGGATTGGCGACCAACGGGTTGAGGATCGGGTCGGCGATGGCGGCGATGCGCGTTTCTACGTCTGGAATCAATCCCGGCGCGCTGATCGCGGCGATTGACGCAACGCGGTTTGACGCGCCGCCGCGCTCGATGTCGGCGGCGAGCTTTCCTGCGATTGCTGTCTGATTGAGGCGGCTGCGGTAGATCTGGCTGTTCTCAAGGACGCGCTGCACGTAATTGCGTGTTTCCTCGAAGGGAATCTGCTCGATCCAGTCGAGCGGATCGACGCCGGGCCCTCGCGGATCGCCGTAAGACTCGACCCACTGCGTCACGCGATTGACGCCCGCATTATAGGCAGCGAACGTCATGATCCATGATCCGCCGTAACGATCGATGAGATGCGACAGATGCGCGGAGCCGAGCGTCATGTTGTAATGTGGATCGTCGAGCAACGCCGATTGCCGGTAGGCGATCCGCTCTTTTCGCGCGGTCGCCTGCGCGGTTGACGGGATGAGCTGCATCATGCCGCGCGCGCCCGCCCGGCTGTAGGCGCGGGGATTGAATTCGCTTTCCTGGCGCGAGAGGCCGAGAATGACCTCGGCCGGCGCGAATTTCGTCGCGGCGTTCGGCACGACGATCTCGGGATAGGCGATATCCGCCGCGAGCGCGCCGGTCCTGACGGCGACTTTGCCGGCGCGCACCGCGACATGGGGCGCGTTCATGCGGATGGCGTAATCGGCAAGCTCCCGGAATTCGCCGCGCGACTGCAGATGATCGTCGATATGGTAAGCAAAGACCAGAAAAGCGCGGTCATCGCGCAAATCCGTCAGCATGCGCATCGCCGCGACGCCGGGGCGCGATCCGAAGCGCGCCTTCTCCTCGGGGGTCGCCGGCGCGCCCGTTTCGAACGTCCGGTTGAGCGCCGCGCCGCCGACCTTCTCCGCCGCGAGCTGGCCATAGAACGTGTAAATCTGTTCGGCGGCTTTTTCGTAGCGGACCTTGGCGATGTCGGCTTCCTGTTTCGCCTCCGCCGCGCGGGCGAGCCAGTACCAGCCGCGCGACACGGAGATCGGCGCGGAGACATTGGCGATCAGCGCTGCGAAATGCACTTCAGCGCGCGCCGGATCGTTGAGAAAACGCAAGGCGATCCAGCCGGCGTTGAACTCGGCTTCGGCGAAATCGGCGCTGCCGGTTTCGACGCCGTGATGGGCCGCCATCGCATAGGCGTCGGCGTATTGGCGATTTTTCAGCGCCCATCGCATCAGCAATTGCTGTTCATCCCACCAGCGCGAGGGGTCGCGCAGCGCGGCGGGATCGGTCGGCGCGCCGCGCACGATCGAGATGGCGCGCGGCTCTTCCTCGGCGCGGCGGAAATAGCGGACCGCGGCGAGCATGACGCCGGGATCGGCGCGGTCGTCGGCGCTGAGGCGGTCATAGAGTTTCGGCCCGTCGGCGCCGCCGAGAAGCAGCGCCGCGCGCGCCTCCGCCCGCCGGCGATCATCGGCGCGAAGGCGCGAGAAGACGCGCTTGGCCGTCGACACTTCGCGCGACCAGAGCAGGCGATCGACCCGCGCCGCATGATCGTCCGCCGAGAGATGTCCGCCGTAATTGGCGAGCAGGCGCTGTTCGTCGGCGAGCACAAAATTGTTCTTCGCCCAGGCGTCCTTGACATGAAGGGCGGCGGCGTCCGGCGCGCCGGTTGCAAACTGCGCGCGGGCGAGCTGCAGCTTGCCTTCGCCGGTGAGCGGATCGCGTGACTTGAAGAAATCGAGAATGACGGCGGGCGATGTCGTCCAAAGCATGCGTTTTTCGGCATGGCTCTGGATTTTCCCGGCGGAGGGCCATTCGGGGTGGGCGTCGAGGAATGCGTCAGCTTCGGTGACGGAGACCAGAGGGTCCTCGGCGTCGAAATAGTACCAGTCGGCGAGGCTCTTCGCCGTCGGGTCTTCAACATCGGCCGATGCGGCGCGCGCGGCTGAATATTGGCGCCGCGAAATAAGGTCCTTAACGGTCCTCAGCCGTTCAAGGTCCGTTTGCGCAAGATATTGGGGGCCGGGCGCCGCCGGTTTGGCGCTTGGCGCTTGCGTCGAATGCGCCGGCGTCGCCATGGCGAGCGCCGCCGCAAGGATTAGGCGATGAAAAATGCCCCTCATGGTCCGGTCGTTCAGCTTCAATCTTTCCTTGCCCCCTTGGCCCTCGTTCATGGTAGCCGATTTCAGGCCAATTGCATGTCTTTCACCTTAAAAGACCGAAAACTTGCCGGTTTTTACGGCTAGCTGTATCGGAACGGCCAGCAAAGGACCCCCGAAACCCATGAAAATTCCACAAGGCTCGCTTACGGCCCTGGTGACGCCGTTCAGGAATGGGGCCGTCGACGCGGACGCTTATCAGCGCCTCATCGACCGTCAGATCAAGGCGGGAACGAAAGGGATCATCCCCGCGGGATCGACCGGGGAATCGGCGACCCTCGGCTATGATGAACATTTTCGCGTGGTCGAGCTTGCCGTCGAGGCGGCGGGGGGCCGTGTTCCGGTGTTCGGCGGGGCGGGGTCAAACGTCACGTCGCGGGCGATTGAAATTGCGTGTTTCGCCGAGAAAGCCGGCGCCGACGGCGTCCTCGCGCTTTGCGGCTATTACAACAAGCCGACGCAGCGAGGCCTCATCGCGCATTTCACCGCCCTGCACGACGCGACAGGGTTGCCGATCATTCTTTATAACGTGCCGGCGCGAACGGTCGTCGATTTGTCGATCGAGACGATCGCAACCCTGTCGCGATTGCCGCGCATCATCGGCGTCAAGGACGCGACAGGTGATCTCGCGCGCGTCGCGCTGCAGCGGCTCGCCTGCGACAAGGACTTCGTCCAGCTTTCCGGCGAAGACATGACGGCGGTCGGCTTCAATGCGATGGGCGGCAGCGGCTGCATCAGCGTCACAGCGAATGTTGCGCCCGCGCTTTGCGCCGACATGCAGAACGCCTGCCTTGCCGACGATTATGTGACGGCGCTTGCAATCCAGGACCGTCTTGCGCCGCTGCATGACGTCCTCTTCGCTGAGACCAATCCCGGGCCCGTCAAATATGCGCTGTCGCTGATGGGGCTGATGAGCGAGGAGGTGCGCCTGCCGCTCGTTGCTCCGACTGACGAGACGAAGGCGCGCGTTCGCGCGGTGTTGCTCGCCATGGGATTGATATCCTGATGGCGGAAAAGAAAGAGGGCGCCTACAAGCTCATCGCCGACAACAAGCGCGCGCGTTACGACTATTTCATCGAGGACGTGATCGAGGCCGGCATCATGCTGACCGGCACCGAGGTGAAGGCGCTGCGCGAGGGGCGGGCGACGATCAAGGAAGCTTACGCGACGCCCGAAAAAGGTGCGATCTGGCTGATCAACGCCAACATTCCGGAATATTCCGCCGGCAATCGCGAGAATCACGAGCCCAAGCGCCCGAGGAAGCTGCTCCTTCACGCGCGCCAGATCGTAAAACTCGCGCAGGCGGTCGAGCGCAAGGGGTATACGATCGCGCCCTTGAAGCTCTATTTTAACGATCGCGGCATCGCGAAACTCGAAATAGGATTGGCGCTCGGAAAGAAAGCGCCCGACAAGCGCGACACCGAAAAGCAGCGCGACTGGCAGCGGCAAAAGGGCCGACTGCTTCGCGAGAGAGGCTGACATGGTCGAAGAATTCGCGCCGGACCCGACGGCGGCCAGGGACGAGGGCGACCGGCCGTCCGTGACGCTGCATCCGCCGACGACGCTTTTTGCCGCCCTCGTCGCCGGCTATGTGATCAGATTATTCGTCGGCGGACGATTGCCGCTGCCGCGCGCCTTCGCGGAGGGCATCGGCGGCCTCCTCATCATCGTCGCCCTCGGCCTTGCGATTTCCGCGATCTCGATTTTCGCGCAAGGAGGACAGGCGCTGAAACCCGCAACCCCTGCGAAAGAGCTTTTCCTCAAAGGCCCCTACAAGTTCACGCGCAACCCGATCTATCTCGCGATGATGCTGTTCGGCGCGGGGTTCGGCGTCGCGACGTCGAATGTCTGGATCATCATCACGACGGCGATCGCCGGGTTGTTATTCCACTTCATGGTGATCCTGCCCGAGGAAGCGTACCTCGAACGCCGCTTCGGCGCGGAATATGCGGCGTACAAGGCGAAGGTGAGACGGTGGGCGTAGGGGGCGACGGCGACCCGTCGAAGGCGGCCGGGCGCCCGAGCGAGGCTCGAAGCGGCGTTCTGAAGGATGTGCTGTCGCGACTCGTCGGAAGACAAGCGCCGGACCAAGAGCCGGCTCCCAGGCTGGAGCTCTATTCTTCTCACCGCATCCGCGACAATCCAGAACTGGTTCAGCGTGTTCGCCGGTCCGTCGTCGAGCACCGGTTCTCCAAGCTGAGCGGATGGTCTGATGGCGGCGAGGCCCGCTACGCCAAAGCGATCGATCAGCACGCCTTCGGGCGACATGATCATACGATTGAGTACATCGTGCCGTGGGTCAATCAGTCTGTTCCGCTCGCCGGAAAGTCTGTCGTCGAAATCGGATGCGGCACGGGCTCAAGCACTGCGGCTTTCGCAGAGTTCACCGGGCAGATTCGCGGTTACGACATTTCGCAAAATTCCATCAATGGCGCGCGCTCGCGCCTTGACGCGCACGGCTTGTCGAAAAAGGCGACTGTCACCTGCGTCGAGCCGGAGGCGCTTTGGCCGACGATCCGGGCCGATCATGACGGCGGGCAGTGCGATATCGTTCTTCTCTTCGCATTGCTTGAGCATCAAACGCTTGAAGAGCGTCTTGAGACGCTGCGGCTGTCGCAAGAGATCGTAAGGCCAGGCGGCGTTATCGTCATTTGCGAGACGCCGAACAGGCTTACCTATGTCGATCATCACACCTCGCAACTGCCGTTCTTTCACATGTTGCCGATCGAGCTTCAGATGAAAGTCGCCAAAGACTCTCCGCGTTTCGATTTTCGAGACAATGTCGAGCGGTTCGTCAAAAAAGGCGCCAAACCGCGACGGATGCGCGAGCTTTTATCAAGATGGGGTCAAAGCGTCAGCTTTCATGAGTTTGATCTGACCTTCAACGACGTCGACTCGCGGATATTATCCTGCGGCACGCATCCCAACCTGCTCACGCTGCGTCCGCCAACGCCGGAGGAGGCGGCGCTTGCGTCATTCATGCAGGCGGCGGGGTTGAAGCGGCACGAAGGATTCATGCGCTACTATCTTGATCTGATCATTCGGGTCGGCTGATCGCCGGCGCTTGCGGTCGACGGCGATGAAATTCGTCAGAGTTGATTTGGCGCGCTTTTGCGCGCGAAACCGGTTTCCACTTTCGCGCCCCGGGGCGCTAATCAAGCGTCCGTCTGAACCTTGCGAGCGAGGCGAGGGCGAGCATGGTCAATATGACCGCGATCGGCCAGATGTCGCCGCGGATTTCCGCGAATCCTGCGCCTTTCAGCATCACTTCGCGGACGATTCTCAGGAAATGCGTGATCGGCAGCGCCTCGCCGATCGC
Organism: uncultured Alphaproteobacteria bacterium; assembly: GCA_902826095.1. GTDB lineage: Bacteria > Pseudomonadota > Alphaproteobacteria > Caulobacterales > Parvularculaceae > Amphiplicatus. The sequence continues at coordinate 31,629 of CADEDN010000024.1, forward strand.
CTTCGCCCAGCCTGGCATCGCCGCGAACGGAAACATGAAGCCAGAGAGCAGGATCGACGGCAGGAAGATGAAGAATGTCATCTGCATCGCTTGCATCTGCGTCTTGGCGACAGTCGAGATGAGATAGCCGAGCATCAGATTGGTGAAAATGAAGAGGACCATCGCAAGAAGAAACGGCCACGCCTCGCCGGCGAACGGAATGTGAAAGATCAGCCGGCCGGCGACGAGCACGATCGTCGCCTGGATGACGCCGACCAGGATATAGGGCGTTGTCTTGCCGATCATGATTTCACTGGCGCGCACCGGAGTCGACAGAAGCGCCTCGATCGTGCCGCGCTCGACTTCGCGGGTCAGCGCGATCGCCGTGATCATGATCATGGTCATGGTGAGGATGACGCCAAGGAGGCCCGGCACGATGTTCATCGAGGTCTCGCCCGCCGGGTTATACTGGCGATGAATGACCGCCTCATAGGGCGGCAGTCCGCCGCGCAGCCTCCGCGGCAATCGCTCGAGTTCCGGCGCGAAGGCGCGGCGCGCGATTTCGTTCGCCGCGGCGATCGGGCCGGACGCGGCGACAGGATCTGAGGCGTCGGCGGCGAACAGGATTTGAGGGCGCTCGCCGCGCACGAAGTCGCGTTCGAAATGTTCCGGGATGACGATGAGATAGGAGACTTCGCCCGCCTGCAGCAGGCTCTCGCCTTCGTCCAGCGAATGAACGCGTTTCACGATGCGGAAATACTCGGATTGCACAAGCGAGGCGAGAAAGCTGCGCGTCAGCGGTCCGTCGTCGCGCAGTTCGACGGCGGTCGGCATGTTGCGCGGGTCGGTGTCGATGGCGAATCCGAACAGCGTCAATTGCATGATCGGCACCATGATCATGATGGCGAAGGTCGGCCGATCGCGCCGCATCTGCACCAGTTCCTTGAGGAACACCGCCCGGATGCGCGCGAGCGAGATCATTGGCCGACCCGCGCTTCGAGGCCGTTCGCGAAATTGTCCTGCGCGCCGGTCATCAGATAGATGAACGCTTCTTCGAGCCCCGCGTCGATCGACTCGATCTTGATGTCGGGTAGGTCTTCCAGCGATCGCGCAGCGGCGATGATCGCCTCGGGATCTCGGCCCGCGACATGGATCGCGGCGCCGAACCGCGCGAGCACGTCGAAACCGCCCGCCGCCTTCAGCCGCCGCGTCGCCTCGTCAAGCGCCGAAGTCTCAATGCGCCGTGCAAAAAGGCCGACTTTGCGCGGAATGTCGGCGGTCGGCGCGTCAATGAGTTTTTTGCCGTAGGCGATGAAGGCGATGCGGTCGCACTGCACCGCCTCGTCCATGTAATGCGTCGAGACCAGGGTCGTCACGCCTTGCGCCGAATAGTCGCGAATGGCGTCCCAGAAATCGCGCCGCGCCTTCGGGTCGACGCCGGCGGTCGGCTCGTCCAGCAGCAACAATTCCGGTTCGTGGATCATGCAGGCGGCGAGGGCGAGGCGCTGTTTCCATCCGCCCGATAGCGTTCCAGCGAGCTGCCTGGCGCGATCCGCGAGTCCGAGCGATTTCAGCGACGCGTCGACGCGGTCCTTGAGATGGTCGAGACTGTAGAGGCGCCCGACAAATTCGAGATTTTCGCGGATCGACAAATCTCCATAGAGCGAGAAGCGCTGCGTCATGTAGCCGACGCGCTCCTTGATCTTGTCGCTCTGTTTCAAAACATCGAGGCCGAGCACGGCGCCGGAACCGCCGTCGGGCTTCAAAAGGCCGCAAACCATGCGGATGGTCGTCGTCTTGCCGGAGCCGTTCGGCCCGAGAAATCCGTAAATTGCGCCTTTCGGCACCGAGATGTCGAAGCGATCGACGACCGTCTTGTCGCCGAATTTCTTCGTCAGGCCTTTGACGTCGATGACAAGGTCGCCGTTCATGGCAGAGCGATCGTCACCGGCAGGCCAGGCCGAAGGCCGGAAGAATCGTCCGGCCGCGCCTCGACGAGGAAGACCAGCTTCTCGCGTTCGTCGAGCGAATAGATGACGGGCGGCGTAAATTGCGGCTCACTGGCGACGTAGGATATCCGCGCGCTCTGGGGCGATGGACAGCCGTCGCATGAAAACGCCAGCGAAGATCCGATCTGCATTTTGGCGAGTAGCCCCTCGGGCGCGAAGAAACGCAATTTTAAATTCTCCGGCGGCAGGAGCGCGACGACAGGATCGCCGACGGCGACGACTTCGCCCGGCCGGCGGTAGATGCGCTCGATCGATCCGCCCGCAGGCGACGCCGTTTCAAGATCGGCGAGGCGTCGTTCGGCGAGCCGCGTCGCGGCGTTCATGGAATCCCAGTCGCGCAGCATTGCGGCGCGTTCGGCCTTGGCGCGGTCAAGGCGCGCTTTCGCGGCGGCGAGGCCGGATGCGTCCGCGTCGTATTTCTCGCGCGCCACCGCGCCATCTTTCACAAGATCGCGCGAGCGGCGGAAGGTCTGCTCGGCGAGAACGAGCGCCGCCTCGGCCTCGGCGACTTGTTTGGCGAGCGCGCCGTCATCTTGCGCGCGCGCCGCCATGCCTTGCGCGGCGGCGGTCGCCTGCTCGGCGGCGAGCGACAGGCGGGTCGGGTCGAGCGTGAAGATGATGTCGCCCGCCTTCACGCGGTCGCCTTCGCGCACATTCAGCGTCTTGACGATTCCGCCGTCCTGCGGCGCGAGGTAGACAAGCTCCGCCTCGACATAGCCGGCGAGCGTCGCCGGCGACTTCTCGGCGCAGGCAGCGAGCAGAATGAAGAGGCCGGAGATCAGAATTCTCATCGCACGACAAGTCCTTCAAACAAAATGTCGATATGCGCATCGATGCGGCGCTCGGGCGATGCGGTCTCCTCCGCGCCGAGCACATGCTTGCGCATCGCCTGGATGAAGAGCGGGCCCATGATCATGCGCGCGACCGCTTCGGAATCGATGTCGCGAAAGACGCCGCCGGCGACGCCGGCGCGGTGCAGCACCGAGATCGCGCCGATCGCCTCATCGACGACGCGCCGGCGATAGAACGCGGCGATCTCCTTGAAACGCGGCGCGACGGAAAGAACCAGTCTTGGCGTTGCAAAGATCCGCGGATTGTCGAGCAGCTGCGTCGCCGTCGAAATGATCAGTCGCACGGCCGCCTTCGGGTCGGCGGTTCCCGCATTCGCGAGCGCGGCGAGACGCGACGCGATCGGCGCGATCTCGCGTTCGATCAGTCCACGGAGCAATTCTTCCTTGCTGTCGAAATAGAGATAGACGGCGCCCTTGGAGAGCTTCGCCGCCGCCGCGATGTCCTCGACCCGCGCAACCTCAAATCCCTTGTCGGTGAAAACGGCGAGCGCGGCGTCGAGAATCTCGTCAGGCCGCGCCCCGGCGCGCCGGCGAAATTTTGGTCCAAGTGCTGGGCGCATGCTCAATATATAACTGACCAGTCAGTTATTTTCAAGAGCATGACCAAACCCGGATTGGGGTGAAAATATAACATACTATCAATAAGTTAGTTGATGATGATGGAAGGGCCAGCCAGCCCATCGCACAACTGGCTGCGGAATTCTGGCGCTCAAATGGACGAGCGCCGAAGGCGGAAACCTCGCTCCGCCTGGCGCCACGCGAGGAAGGCAGCCAGCCCATATCCGGCGCCAAGCGCCATGGCCGCGCCTGGCGCGCCGCCCTGAAAGGCGTTAATCGCCATGGCGCCGAACCAAAATGCGAGACACGCGCTGGAAATCGTAGCCGCTGTCGCCGCAAGCCGACTTGTCCAAATCGCCGGCTGGTCGGCGCCCCTTGACGGGAAAAATTGAATCGAAAGCCACATCGCGGCGCCAATGACGCCGCCGATAATTCCTGAGACGCCGGGCGCCGGCGACGCGTAGGCTGAAAGCGCGCCGCCGACGAAGAATCCGGAGGCCATCAAGCTGATGCGCGACAATAGCCGACCTGATCGCGCCGAACGGGGATGCGCGCTCAGCCATTCAAAAATGCTGGAGATGAAGAGGACGCAAAATGTCGCCGCGCCAGCCCATCTGTCAGAAGATGACCATGTCCAATCGAGGAGATGAAACAGCGCGATCGAGGCGGCTGTTATCTGGAGGCACGCAAATAGCGCCGTAACCGCGAACGCAATGGGCGCCATGCGAATTCGCGACAGAGGATTCGACCCTACGTTGTGCGCCAATCCGTCACCCATGCTATGGTCGCCGCTATTGCTTACGACGGAATTTGCGTGCGATCGACTGTTTTGACGCTTTTGGGCCGGATCGGGCTGGGGCTTTTGCTCCTTGGTCCGATCGCCCTATATGGGCGCAAAAGCTCGAACAGGCCGGACATCAGCGCGGCGCCAGAAAAGGCGCTGTTTCACGGCATTGCCTATCAACGCGGACGAATTGTCGATCCGACGCCTGCGACATATCACATTGTGACCATCGACCTCAAAGCCGCGGGCGTTCGGCCGATCGTGACGCGCCCCTGCGACGAGACGCCCCCGCGGTTTTGCGCAATGACCGCAAGCGCGTTCATGCGCGCAACCGGCGTGCAAATCGCCGTCAATGCGAATTTCTTCTATCCGTTTTCGGAGAAATCATTTTTGAATTTCCGCCCGAGGGCGGACGAGGCCGTCAATCCCCTCGGCGTCGTCATCAGCGAAGGCGTTGAAGCGTCGCCGCCGCGCGACGCTTTTCCGTCTTTGTGTTTTGTCGGCAATCATGCGTCAATAATTGAACGAGGCGGGTGTCCGAAAGGGACGCATAGCGCAATCGCCGGACGAACAATCGTCAGGAGCGGTGATGTTAGCGCGCGAAAGACCCGTTTCGCGAAGAGATACCCGATGACTCTGGCCGGCGTCGACGCGGCAGGGGCAAGACTTTTCCTGCTCGTTGTTGACGGGAAGCAGCCGTTTTTCAGTGAGGGCATGTTCCTGCGCGACGGCGCGGACTTGCTGTTCCGCCTTGGCGCCGACAAGGCGTTGGAACTTGACGGCGGCGGATCGTCAACCCTTGTCGCCGCCGGCGCATCCGGCCCGCAAGTCCTGAACGCGGTCATTCACACCAAGATTCCAGGACGCGAACGGCCGGTCGCGACTCATCTCGGATTCTTTGCGGCGGCGACCGGCGGCGAATCCTGAAGTTGACCCATATTTGGCGTTTGCGGCCAGCCGCGCCCGCGCTCAAAGCTTCGCCGACAATGACACGCGGATGGCGCGGGGGCTTCCCGGCGTGATGTTGTTGTTATTGTGGGCAGTCGGGAAATAGGTCTTGTCGAAGAGGTTTTCGACATTCGCCTGCGCCTCGATCCGCTCATTCAGCGTGTAATAGAGCGCCGCATCGACGCGCGTGAAGTCGGGGAGCGTGACGCTGTTGGACAGCGCCGCGAACTGATCGGTTTGGTGAATGACGCCGACGCTCGCGCGCCAATGGTCGGAAAATCGGTAGGCATTCCAGACGGCGAACGCATGTTTGGGCACAAGCGGGATTTGCGCGCCTGTCACGGCGGCCGTCGTCGCCTTTGTGACCTCCGCGTCCTGCAGCGTATAGCCCGCGAGAATCTCCCAGCGATCCGTCACCGAACCCGCGAGCGAGAGTTCAAAGCCTTTGCTGCGCGAGGCGCCGGTGAGAATGATAGAGCCCGCCGTCGGTCCCGGCGCCGCCGAATTTTCGCGGTCGAGCCGGTAGAGCGCCGCTGAAAGCGACAGGCCCGCGCGCGGCTCCCATTTGACGCCGGCCTCGATGTTCTCGAAAGTCTCAGGCTCCAGCGCCGCCGTCGACGGCGTCAGCGATCCGAACTGATCGCCCGATTGCGGCAGGAACGACTTCGAATAGCTCGCATAGATCGTCGCGGTTTTGATCGGCTTGACGATGACGCCGCCGCGCGGGCTCCATTCATCATCCGTCCGGCCGACTTTCGCGCCGGTGAGCGAATTGGCGACGTCGATGTTGAAGCGGTCAAAGCGGACGCCGGCGATCAGCTGGAGAAACGGCGCAAGCTCGATCTGGTCCTGCAGATAGACGGAGGCGGTCGTCAGGTCGACATGGTTGTCCGTCAGCAGGCCGAGGAAAACCGGCGGCGCGCTCGTCGTCGGGCTGGCGATCGTGACGAATCCCGCGCCGTCATTGTTGGTCGATCGAAGATTATCCGTATCCTGAACGCCGAATTCTCCGCCGAACAGAATCTCATGGGCGATCCCGGCCGTTTTCGCCTTCCAGATCAGATCCGTCTGGTTGAAGAAGTTCCGGCGATCCGTCGCGCTGAAATAAGCCTGCAGCGGAACCTCGCCATTCGCGCCGACGGCGCCGTTCGCATGAACATTCTGGTAGTATTTGTCGTAATCGGCCAGGCGCAGATGATTGCGCAAGGCGAAAGCGTCGCTGAATTCGTGCGCGAAGGCGAAATCGCCGGCGTGCACGACGACGTCGCTGAACGAAGCGTCCGGATTGCCGAAGAACGCGCGGCGGTCGCCGGAATAGGGAAGGCCGTTCTCGGAAGGGACGCCGCGGTCGACGGTGCGCTCGTCGTCGAGAAATTCATAGGCGACGTCGATCGTCGTCGCGTCGCCGCGCGCAAAGCGCAGGGTCGGATTGACGCCGAAGCGCTCAATGCCGGTGAAATCGCGATAGCTGTCCGAATTTTCGTAAAACGCGTTGAGCCGCCCCGCGGCTGTTTCGGAAAACGCGGCGCCGAGATCGACCGCGCCGCGCGCGAAGCCGAATGAGCCGCCCTGCAAGGTCAGCGCGCGTTCGGGCTCAAATCCGGCGGTCTTCGTCACGCGGTTGATGACGCCGCCCGCGCCGCCGCGCCCGAAGATCATCGCATTCGGGCCTTTGAGGATTTCGATGCGCTCGGCGTTATACAGATCGCGGAAATATTGAACGTCGTCGCGGACACCGTCGACATAGAAATCCGCGGTCGAGGCGTTGCCGCGCAGCACCGGCGCGTCGCGATGGCCTTCGCCCTGCGCCATTGAGACGCCTGGCACATAGCGAACGACATCCGCCATCGAGCGCATCATCTGGTCGTCGATGAGATCGCGCGTGATCAGCGACAGCGATTGCGGGATGTCGATGAGCGCGGTGTCGGTCTTCGTCGCCGTCGCCGTATGCTCCTTCGCGTAATCGACGCGCTCTCCAGTGACGACCATCTGATCGGCGATCATCGCGTAACGCGCCGCATCCGTCTCATCGGCTCCGGCAGGGGCGACACTTGCGAGCGCCAAGCCGGCAAGAAGCAGCGATTTGCGGATCGGGGGGATTGCGCGGGACGCCATCATGGAATTTGTTCTTCCACTTGCGAGTCATTCTTAACTGTCGGCGACCCCTAACAAGCCGTCGCCCATATTGCAAGTGATTATCAATTACAGAGCTGCGGCGCTTTGGCGGCGCCCTAATCGCCGATCCGACGCCGGCGCGCGCCGGGGCGGATGGAAGGTTGGTCGCCGCAGCCCTAGCTTCAAACAGCGGCGCCGTTGTTTGCGACGCGAGCTGGAGTTTTCGATGCGGATTGCAACTATCGGCGTGTTTCTCTTGGCGATTTCAGGCGTTGCTTGGGCTGGCGCTCCCGAGGAGCGCACGATCGGGCTCAAGGATTTCACGGCGATTGAAATCAGCGGCGCCTATGATCTCGATGTCGAGGTCGGCGGCGATTATTCGATCCGGCTTTCGGGACCCGCGGAGGACATGGCCCGCGCTGAAGCGAGCGTTGAAAATGGCGCGCTGTTGCTCGGCGCGAAAAAACGCCTGCGCGGAATCAAGCATCATGGCGATCGCGATGGATTGCGCGCGGTCGTGACAATGCCGACGCTCGACCGCCTGTCGGTCTCCGGCGTGACGGATGCGGATATTCGCGGCGTCGACGCCGGTTTGTTCGAGGTCCATCTGTCGGGCGTCGGCGAGGTGACGATCGCCGGGCGCTGCGGCAATCTGGAAGCGCGCGTTTCCGGCGTCGGCGAACTTAACGCCGAAGATCTTCGCTGCGCGGTCGCCGACGTATCGCTTTCCGGCATGGGTGAGGCTAGCATCTACGCGCGCGAGGCGGCGAGCGCGGAAGTCTCCGGCATGGGCGAAATCAACGTCTACGGATCGCCGAAGAAAGTCGACAAGCGCGGCGGATTTTTCGCGGAAATAACGGTTCACTAGCAATGATCAATCATAATGACGGAGGGCGGCCATGAGACTGTTTTTGGGATTCGTCATCGGGCTGGTTCTCGCTGCGGCGATCGCGGCGACAGCGCTGAAAGTCGCCTGGGGCGATCTGTCGGACATCGGCGAGCGCGATCGCGGCGAGGATGTGACGAAGACGGTGGAGATCGCCGATTTCGACCGCATCAAGGCGGCCGGCGTTTTTGAGCTCGACGTGACCGTCGGCGGCGACGCTTACGCGCTCACTCTCTCCGGCAAGGAAGACGATCTCGCGCGGACGACGGCGAGCGTCCTGAACGGCGCGCTCCTTCTCGACACGAATGAACGCGACCGCGACGGCAGGCGGCGTCTGGTGAAGCATGGCGTGACCGCGACAATTTCAGCGCCCGCGCTCGTCGGCGTCGACGCGTCGGGCGTCGTTGAAGGAAAGATTGTCGGCGTCAACGCCGAAAACTTCGAAGCGGACATTTCCGGCGTCGGCGAACTTGACATCGCCGGAACCTGCGGCGCGCTCGACGCGGACGTCTCGGGCGTCGGCGAACTTGACGCTGAGGATCTCAAATGCCGCACCGTGAAGATCGACGTCTCCGGCGTCGGCGAGGCGAGCGTCTACGCCAGCGAAAGCGTCGACGCCGACATCGCGGGCGTCGGCAAGATCGAGATCGCCGGCTCGCCCGCGAAGGTCACAAAGTCCGCGACGCCGTTCGGACGGATCAGCGTGAAATAGGGGCCTTCGGCTCCTGCGCAAATGGGAAGGGCCGGCGCCGCCGGACACGCGGCGATTGTAAACATGCCCGCACCTGCTACTGTCGCAGCCGCGACATTGTAGTGTGATCCATGACGCGCCCGCAGGATTATGACTGGATTGGCGCATTGCCGGAGAAAGCCCGCGACGCTGTGCTCGCCGGCTGCGTCAGGGTCGAATTGCCCGCCGGCGCCATGCTCTATCAACGCGACGCCACGCCGAACGGGACCTACCGTCTGACATCGGGCCGAGCGCGGATGTTCTTCTTGAGCCCCGCCGGGCGCGAGCGCATCGTCAAGATTTCAGAGCCGACGGAGACGATCGGCGATCTCGCGATGATCGACGGCAAGCCCAGAACGCTATTTTCCGAAACGATCACGCCGTGCGTGTTTGACTTTCTGCCCCGCGACAAGTTCCTCAATCTCCGCCGCACCTACCCGGAAATCGAGCCGGTGCTGGTCGCTTATCTCGCCTTTTCCTTGCGTCAGACGTTGCAATTCATTGAGGAGTTGACCATCCACGAATTGCCGGGCCGGGTCGCCTTGCGCATTCATTGGCTGGCGGCCGGTGCGGCGGCGGAAAAAGGCCTTCCGGTCGAGATTCCGGTCGCGCAGGCCGATCTTGCGCTGATGGTCGGGGCGTCGCGGCAGTCGATCAACAAAGTGCTCGGCGATCTTGAAACTTTCGGGGCGATCGAGGCGCGTTATGGGACGATCGCCGTCAAGTCGCTGGAAAAACTAAGGGATTTCGCCGCCGAGACAGAGCGATTGCCAGGACGCTTGTGATCCCTTGCCGCTGACTGACCAAGACTTTTTGACGGATTGTCGTCGCGCCGACACTGACTCTGCCGCAATTGCTTTAGGCTGATCAAACGAAATCCATTGGGCTAGGGCGTATCCTCGGCCTTTTAGGAAATGCTTAGTCGTCTCTCTCCCCGACGGCGGCGCATTAGCCTCCCGGAGCGATCCGGGAGGCTTTTCTTTTTTCGGTCGCCGAAGAGGCCCGCTGCGCATCAGCGCTTCAGCCTTGCGTAAAACTGCGTGAACACCATGTCGGTCGCGGCGTTCGCCTGATGGCATGCGGCGCAGGCCTCGGCCGGCATCGCGGCGGCGCTTTCTTCGTAAGGCGGCGCATGATGGCCGAAATTGTAATAGCACCAATTGTTGGTTTCGGCGCAGCGCGCGCTGTCTTTGACTGAAACGTCGACGCCGTGTCGTTCGCCGGGGAAATATCCGCGTCCGGATGATTCGACGCGCGAGCCGTCCGGAAACTGCCGTTCAAGCGTCAATTGCAGCTCCTTGAACAGGATCGTCCCTTCCGGGAACGCGCCGGCGCTCAAGAAGGCGTCGTAGGCCTCGGGCTGGATGTAGACGTTGTGAAACTCAGGAAACGGCGCCTGTTCGTTGTTGAGCCCCTGCGGCGTCAACGGCGAACCGAGATAGACCCAGCGCTCAAAACCTTCCGGCAACAAAAGCTCGCCCTCTTTCGAATATTTCGGCTTCCAATCGTCGTGCGCGCCGGCTGCGGCGGCGCTGACGGCGCCATCCGCGGTCGGCGCCGAATTTTTTCCGCCGCAGGACGCGATCAGCGCCGCCGCGATCGAGCACGCGCATATCGCCGCGAAACGGACGGCCAGCTTTGGGCTTGAATTCGTCATTTCGACCTCTTTCCAAAGTTTTTGAAAATTGCTGAACGCGCGACATCGAGGAACATATCCTCCAATAGAATCGTTCGTCGGCTCGGCCTTGGCTCCCCGGTCGGAATTGTTGTCCTCGCGTCCGCAAATCGGACTGAAGCCGCGCTGCGCGGCAATGGCGTGCTACGCACTCACCGCAGTCGTTCGAGCGGAGAGATAATATCATGAAGATGAAACTGTCGGACGCGCGTTTATCGCTTCTCATCGCCGTTTTAGCCCTTGCGATCGCCGTTCCTCCCGCAGCCGCGGCTGCTGAAGCTGAGGCCGTCGCGGAAAAATCGCTGTATGAGCGCCTCGGCGGCTATGAAGGCGTTTCCGCGGTTGTCGATGAATTCGCTGACCGGCTTTTCCATGACAAGCGGATCAGTCAGTTCTTCATCGGCATGGGCGACGACACGCGCGCGTCGTTCAAGCAGAAGAACAAGAACCTTGTGTGCAACGTCACCGGCGGCCCGTGCAAGATCATCAGCCGCAGCGCCAATGACGCTCATGACGGCCTCGGCATCACCGCGGCGGATTTTGATGTTGTCGCCGGACACCTCAAGGACGTCTTGAACGAATTCAAAGTGCCGGAACGCGAGCAGGGCGAGTTGTTCGAGATCATTCTCGGCCTGCGCCCGGCGATCGTCGATCGGCCGGACGAAACGAAGCTCAGCAAGGACGCGCCGACGCGTCGCTAGCGCGCCTGCGCCCGCCGCACCCGTCGCGCAGGCGAGCGCAATCCGCTTTGCCGATCGGCGCGCCGGTCACGGGCCGGAATTGGAGCCCTTAGCGGACGTCCGCCCGCCAAATTTGACGGCGAGCGGTCCGCCGGAGCGCCGCGCGCCGTTCGCCCCTACGATCCGGCGATGAGAATCGCCAGACGCCCGCCCCAGCAATGTTGAAAGGAAAACATAATGAAAGACGACACAGCGATGGACATCAAGAACCTCGAGATGCAGGTCAACAAGCTCACGCGCGAAGGAAAGATGATTGAGTCGATCGACGCCTATTTCGCCGACGATTGCGTCTTTGAAGAGCCTGACGGGACGAAACGCAATTCCCGCAAGGCCGAGCGCGATCACCTCACCAAATTTTTCTCGACGCTGAAAAGCTTCGACGGCGCGACGCTTCACGCCCAGAGCGTCGGCGATAAAGTCTCGATGAGCGAGTGGACCTTCAAGATGACGAGCGGCGAGGGCAAGCCGATCGTCTGGAACGAAGTGCTGGTCCGCAATTGGGACAACGGCAAAATCGTTTCAGAAAAATATTACGCCGCCTGACGCTTCAACGAATGGCGCGATCGAGAAACGCTTTGAGAACGGTCGCGCTGTTTTTCTCTTCGTCCTTCGCGGCGTAGACGAAAGTGACAATCTTGCCGGCGCTCTTGGACTTCAGCGCGGCGACCGCCTCGCCATTGGCCTCAAGTTCGGCGCGGTAGCGGCGCTGGAATTCGGGCCATTTGTCCGGATCATGCGCGTACCACTGCCGAAGCGCCGCGGAGGGCGCGACCGCCTTCATCCATTGGTCGATGACGGCCGCTTCCTTGGTCAGGCCGCGCGGCCAAAGCCGCTCGACAAGAATGCGAAGGCCGTCGGATTTCGCCGGCGGTTCATAGACGCGCTTCAATCGGATGGGCATGGCGAAACAATAGGCCGTCCGGCCAGTAAGTGAAGATCGATTTCAGGGCGAGAAGACGCGCCCGCATCGGCTCCAATCGGCGCGCGCCTGACCGAAACGCCGAAACTATTGATTGAACGTCCAAGGCCATTGGCGCTATTTTTCGAGTCAGCCAATTTGTCGCCGCCCGCGAAGGAGGGCGAATTGGACGTTCTCAGCGACATTCTCGACGCCGTCCGGCTTAAAGGGACGCTCTATTTCCGCACGGAATTCACGCCGCCATGGGCGGTGAAGGTTCCCCAATTCTCGAACGTCGCGCGATTTCATTTGGTCGTGCGCGGCGCCTGCTTTGTCGAAGTTGAGGGCGAGGCGAGCCCGATTCGGCTGGATGTCGGCGACCTCGTGGTCATTCCCGGCGGGAGAGCGCATGTTCTCGCCGACGCGCTCGGTCGCGAGCCGGTCGTCGTCGACGAAGTAGTGAGCCGCTCAGGGTTCAAAGGCGTTGGCGCGCTCGTTTACGGCGGCGAAAACCGGTCCGCGCCGACGCGGCTCGTCTGCGGTCATTTCGCTTTCGCGGAGCATGGCGGGCGGATGCTGCTGAGCGCGCTGCCGCGAATCATCCATGTGCGGCGCAGCGGCGCCTTCGGCGACGCTCTGCTTGAGGAGGGAATGAAATTCATCGCCGCCGAGACGGCGGAAGGCGCTCTTGGCGGCGCGGCCATCGTGAACCGGCTCGCCGAGATTCTTTTCATCCAGACGATCCGTCATGTGGCGGCGACGCAAGGGTCTGGCGTTCTTGCCGGCGTTCGCGACGGACATGTCGGAAGGGCGATCGGGGCGATCCACCGCGAGCCGGAGCGGGAATGGACCGTTGACGACCTTGCGCGCGAAGCGGGACTTTCTCGGACGGTGTTCGCCGAGCGGATGCGCGATCTCGTCGGCGTCGCGCCGATGCAATATCTGACCGAGTGGCGCATGGAATGCGCATTGCGGCTGCTGTCGGAATCGGCGCTGCCGATCGCCGAGATCGCCAAACGATCCGGCTACAATTCGGATGCGTCGTTCAATCGGGCGTTCAAACGGCATTTCGGCGTCGGGCCGGGCAAGTTCCACAAATCCGCCGTCGAGCCCGACGACCGCGATTGCGAGTAATCCTGTCCTGATCGCCGGAATTGTTAGCCGCGCGTCCGGAAGGCCGCCAGATTCGAGACAAATGATCTGACAGCAAGCCATTGTCGTATCGTCGAGAGTCGCGATTCGCGATTTCAACCAGATCAAGGGAAATAAGAAGATGACCTTTCACCAATCGCCCGCCGACCGCGCGCTCAGCCGTCGCAAGGCGCTCGCCGCCGGCGGCGTTTTGTCCGTAGCAGGAATATCTGTTCTCGCCGGATCGGCGTCGGCGGGCCTGTTCGGGGGAAAGAACAAGAAAACAAAGGGCGACCCGGAAGCCGACGCGGCGCTCATCAATACGGCGATCTCGCTTGAGCATGAAGGGATCGCCGCCTACCAGATCGCGGCGGAAAGCGGCCTTCTTGAGCCGGCGGTTCTGGAGGTCGGGGTTCTCTTTCAAAGCCATCACAAGGCGCATCGCGACGAGCTCGCCCGGATCGTGACGACGCTTGGCGGGACGCCCGTCGAAGCCGACTCGCAGGCCGCCTACGCCGAGCAAATTGAAGCCGGCAATCTCAAGAATCAGGCGGACATCCTGCAACTCGCGATCCGCCTCGAATTGGGCGCGGCGAACGCCTATCTCGGCGTGCTGCCCGGACTGATGGATCCGGATTATCACCACCTGTTCGCGCGGCTCGCCGCAGACGAGGCGATGCATTGGGCCGCGCTAAAGGGCGCCGTCGGCGAGGCTTTGCCGCAAAACGCGCTCAGCTTTGGTTGATCCGGATGCGGAAAATACTCGGCGGAACGCTTTGTTCGGCGGCGGCCCTGGCGGCGCTCGGGTCCGCCGCCCTCGCGCAATCGCCCGCGACGGGCGACGCCGCGGGGGGCGAAAAGCTCTACCAGACGAAATGCGGCGGATGCCATTCGCTCGACATGAACCGCGTCGGCCCCGCCCATCGCGGGGTCGTCGGCCGCAAGGCGGGCTCGGCGCCCAATTACGCCTATTCGCCGGCGCTGAAAGCGGCCGACATCGCCTGGGATGAGAAGACGCTCGATCTCTGGCTGCAAAATCCGATGGCGATGGTCAAAGGGACGCGGATGGGGTTCCGTCTCAGCGACGCGCAACAACGCGCAGAAATCATCGCCTATCTGACGGCGATGTCCGCGAAGGCGGCTGGCGGCTCCTGACCGCCGGCGATTTGGCCTTGCGGGCGATCTCCCACGCCTTCCCTCGCGCCCGCAACCGCATTAAGACGCGGGCCCCATGGAACAGTTCTGGACCTTCTTGACTTCGCGGCCGACCGATCAGGGTTGGCTCTGGTGGCTCGTGCCGACGACACTTCAGGCGCTCGCCCTCATTGTGGCGCTGCTCCTCGCGCAGGCGTTCCTGATGTATTTCGACCGCAAGGTCTGGGCGGCGGTGCAGATGAGAAAGGGGCCGAACGTCGTCGGCCCGTTCGGATTGCTGCAGTCTTTCGCCGACCTTTTCAAATTCGTCTTCAAAGAAATCGTCATCCCGGCGGGGGCGAACAAGGCGCTCTTCCTGCTGGCGCCGATTATCACCTTCGTTCTGGCGCTGGTCGGATGGGCGGTCATTCCGGTCGGGCCGGGCATGGTCGGCGCCGACATCAATGTCGGCATTCTCTATCTCTTCGCGATTTCATCGCTGGGCGTTTACGGCATCATCATCGGCGGCTGGGCGTCGAACTCGAAATATCCGTTTTTGGGATCGCTTCGCTCGGCGGCGCAGATGGTCTCCTACGAAGTCTCGATCGGCTTCGTCATCATCACGGTGTTGCTGCTCGTCGGGTCGCTCAATCTTTCCGACATCGTCAACAGCCAGGCGCGGGCCGGGGGCGGCTTTTGGAACTGGAACTTCATCCCGCTCTTCCCGATGTTCGTCGTCTTCTTCATCTCGGCGCTCGCCGAGACGAACCGGCCGCCTTTCGACTTGCCGGAAGCCGAAAGCGAACTCGTCGCCGGCTATCAGGTCGAATATTCCTCGACCCTCTTCCTGATGTTCATGATCGGCGAACTCGCGAACATCGTCCTCATGTGCGCGATGCTGACCTTGCTCTTCTTCGGCGGCTGGCATTCGCCGATCCCGTGGGCGCCGCTCGAAACAATTCCGGTTTTCTGGTTCATGCTGAAGACGTTCTTCTTCTTCTTCATGTTCGCGATGGTGAAGGCGATCGTGCCGCGCTATCGCTATGACCAGCTGATGCGGATCGGCTGGAAGATTTTCCTGCCGCTGTCGCTCGTCTGGGTGTTGCTTGTCGCCGGCGTCATGCTTGCCTTCCCTGACCTTGCCGCCTATTTCCAGAGCTGGAGGTTATAGAGATGTCGCGCATCGTGCAGGCGTTGAACGGCCTCATGCTGAAGGACTTCGTCGGCGCGTTCTTCCTCGCGATGAAGTATTATTTCCGCCCGAAGGCGACGATCAATTACCCGTTCGAGAAGGGGCCGCTGTCGCCGCGGTTTCGCGGAGAGCATGCGCTGCGCCGCTATCCGAACGGCGAGGAACGCTGCATCGCCTGCAAGCTCTGCGAGGCGATCTGCCCGGCGCAGGCGATCACGATCGAGGC
>CADEDN010000025.1 GCA_902826095.1 uncultured Alphaproteobacteria bacterium
CGCGCTAGCGGAATCGGCCAAGAATTCCCCCTTGATCAGGCATTCCGTATGCGGAGCGTCAACCGGGCGGGGCGCCCTTCTCCCCTCTCCCGCTTGCGGGGTCGGACCATGCGTCCGACGGGCTGGGGGCGAGGGGGCGTCAACGGAGAGTTCCGTCCCTGTCTCACGCCCCCTCACCCTCCCCTCTCCCGCGAAGCGGGAGAGGGTGGCGCACCAAATGCGATCGCCCTGCCTTTCCAAGGGGGTGAAGGAAGGGGGGTGCGCTCTGCTTTCCCTCCCCTTGAAAAGGGGAGGGTCAGGAAGGGGATTGGTTTTGATACAGACGAATGGCGAGACTCCGCGCCAATCCCTGATAACAGGGCAGCGGTTGAGAGATCAGGCTGAAACAGCTCCAATCCCCCCTGCCCCCCTTTCCAAGGGGGGTGAAGAAAGGAGGCGCGCGCTCTGCTTTCCCTCCCCTTGGAAAGGGGATGGGGTGAGACGCGAAGCGTCGAACGGTGGGGATTGGTTTTGATACAGACGAATGGCGCGACGCGTCCGGGATCTTGTGCGGCGAGCGCGCCGCTGAACTCCCGGGATCCCGGATCAGCGTCGCAGCGCATCCTTCGCGACGCCGCTTCGCGGATCCTCAAGGATGAGGACCGGACACGTGAAATTCTGATCCTGAGGAGCCCCGGCGACCGCCGGGGCGTCGGGAGGGATGACAGCAAGCGCCCTACTCGCCAATATCCTCGTTCCATAGGGCGGGATTTTCGGCGATGAACCGGGCCATCTGGGCGATTGAGTCCGGGTGCTGAATGTCGATCACCTCGACGCCGCGCGAGCGAAGCCAGGCCGCGTTGCCGCCGAAATTCTCCGTATCGTTAATGACGACGCGCGGGATCTTGAACTGCACGATCGTCCCTGCGCACATCATGCAGGGCGAGAGCGAGGTGTAGAGCGTCATCCCCTTATAGCTCTTCTGGCGCCCGGCCTTGCGCAGGCAATCCATCTCGCCATGCGCGATCGGATCGCCCTGCTGAACGCGCTGATTATGGCCGGAGGCGATCAGCCGATCGCCTTGCGCCAGCGCCGAGCCGATCGGCAAGCCGCCATTATCGGCGCTCTTTTTCGCTTCCATGAAGACGAGTTCGGCGAAACGGCGGTCCCAGTCGGTCAGCATAGGTTGCAGGTCGCAGGTTGCAGGTTGTAAGCAAATCGCCGCGGCAAACTACAACCTGCAACCTGCAACCTGCAACCTCATGATCACCATCGTCTCCCACCCGCTCGTCCAGCACAAGCTGACCTTGATGCGCGAGAAGTCGACCGACAATGCGCTTTTCCGGGAAACGCTGCGCGAGATCTCGTTCCTGCTCGCCTATGAGGTGACGAAGGACCTCGACCTCGGGACCCGCGAGATCGAGACGCCGTTGGAGCGCGGAACATTTCCCTGGCTCGAAGGCCGGCGCATCTGTTTCGTGTCGATCCTGCGCGCCGGCAACGGATTGCTCGAAGGCATGCTCGATCTCGTCCCGGACGCGCGCGTCGGCCATATCGGTCTTTATCGCGACCACGCGACGCTGCAGCCGGTGCAATATTATCTGAAGCTGCCCGAGGCGATCGGCGAACGCGACGTGATCGTCGTCGACCCGATGCTGGCGACCGGCAATTCCTCGGCGGCGGCGCTGACGATGCTGAAGAAGGCGGGCGCCCGTCGTCTCAAATTCATGTGCCTCCTCGCCGCGCCGGAGGGCGTCAGCGCCTTCGAAAAGGCGCACCCGGACGTTCCGATCTTCACCGCCGCCGTCGACAGGCAGCTGAACGAACAAGGCTACATCCTGCCGGGTCTTGGCGACGCCGGCGACCGGATTTACGGCACGGCGTAAGCCTCAGTCCGTTTTCGTCCGCGTCCAGCCGATGATCAGAAAGCTGACGATGAGGAGTGCGCTGTATTCCATGCCGTTTCGGCCCGCGCCGACGACAAACCAGCCGAACGGCAGGTGGACGAGGACCAAGCCGGCCGCATAGATCGCTGCGAACCCTGTCGCGAGGATAGGCCGTAGAAAGCCGAAGGCGAGCGCCGGCGCCGCGGCAAGCTCGTAAATCGTAATCGCCCAAGCGATTTCATGACCGAGCGGAAATCCCCTGGACGCGAGCCAGTCGCCGAACGGCGCGACGCCGCCTTGCGTCGCGCGCCAGAGCCCGTGAACGAACACGAGCGCGCAGAGCGCAATGCGCAGGATCAAAAGACCCTGGCCGGCCCGCAGCGGAAGAGCAACATGGCCGCGCAATGATCACCCACTCGCTTGGGCGGGCAGGTCGGCGCCGCAATTGCCGCCAATCGCCGCCCTTGTTCCGCCGCTATCTACCGCTTCATTGCGCGCGAGGCTAGGGTGGCGCTCGTTGCGGGGGAATGATCCTTGCTCGCCGACACGTTGCAGATTCATCGAATTCTCGCCAGGCTTAGGGCCGCGCGACCCGATCCGCGCGTCTTCCAGATCGCCGCGCTCGGATCGCTGCTCGTTTTCGGTCTCACCGTGCGCGCGTTCGACATCGCTTACGCGGAAATCGCGGCGACTTTCGCCGCCGCGCTTGCGACGCAGTGGACGATGTCGGTGATTTTCGCCGTGCGCTTTGAAGCAAAGAGCGCGATCATCACCGCGCTTTCCCTGACCCTGCTCTTGCGCGCCAATACGCCGCTGCCGCTGATGGCGGCGGCCTTCGTCGCGATCGCCTCGAAATTCATGCTGCGCGTGAACGGCAAGCACCTCTTCAACCCCGCCAATATCGGCATCGTCGCGGTGACGCTTCTTTCGAACGCGGCGTGGACGACGCCGGGTCAATGGGGAACGGCCGTCTGGCTCGCCGCGGCGATCGCCGGCGCCGGATTCATCGTCACCTATCGCGCGTCGCGCCTTGACGTGCCGCTGATATTTCTCGGAACCTACGCCGCGCTCATCATCGCCCGCGCGCTGTGGCTTGGCGACCCATTGGCGATCCCGCTTTTGCGCCTGCAGAACGGCGCGCTCATCCTCTTCGCGTTCTTCATGGTCTCTGATCCGAAGACGACGCCCGACGGTTTTTGGCCGCGCGCGCTCTTTGCAGCCGCGACGGCGCTTCTCGCCTATGTCTTTGTCTATCATTTCTACAGGGCTGACGGCGTGTTTTACGCGCTGGCGCTCGCCTGCCTCGCCCGCCCGCTGATCGAACGCTTCGACGGCGCGCGCGCCTATCGGTGGAGCGATCCGCCGCGTCTTTCGCCTTCAAGGCCCGAACCCGCGCCGGCGGAATGAACAAACGATGGAGAGAAAAATGAGACGCTCAATGAAGAAGACCCTGATCGCCGCGGCCTCAGGCCTCGCCGCGATCGCGATGACCGGCGGCGCCGTCGCCTTTTGCGGCTTCTACGTCGCCAAAGCCGACACCAAATTGTTCAACAAGGCGTCGAAAGTCGCGATCATGCGCGACGGCGACCGCACCGTCCTCACCATGTCGAACGACTATCAGGGCGACTTGAAGGAATTCGCCATGGTGGTGCCGGTGCCCGTCGTCCTTGAGGAAGGGCAAATCCACGTCACCGACAACGCGATCGTCGACCACCTCGACGCCTACACCGCGCCGCGGCTGGTCGAATATTTCGATGAAGACCCATGCCAGCCGCAGTATGAATTCGGCAGAATGGCGCAGTCCGCCGCTCCGACAGCGGACGCAGCCGAAAAACGCAGAGGCGACGACGCGCTCGGCGTCACGGTCGAAGCGGAGTATACGGTCGGCGAATATGACATCCAGATCCTGTCGGCGAAGGAGTCCGGCGGCCTTGCCCAATGGCTGAAGCAGAACGGCTACAAGCTTCCCGGCGGCGCGGCGGAAACGCTCGGCAGCTATATCCGTCAGGGTACGAAGTTTTTCGTCGCCAAGGTCAACCTGAAGGAGCAGTCAAAGACCGGGCTTAAATATCTCAGGCCCTTGCAGATGGCGTTTGAGTCGCCGAAATTCATGCTGCCGATCCGGCTCGGCACGCTGAACGCCGACGGCAAGCAGGAGCTGTTCGTATTCGCCCTGACGCGCACAGGCCGCGTCGAAACGACGAATTACCGGACGGTGAAGCTGCCGACCGGCATGGACATCCCCGTCTATGTGAAGAACGAGTTCGGCGACTTTTACAAAGCGATGTTCGAAGAGCAGGTCGACCGCGAGGCGGAGCGCGCGGTCTTCCTCGAATACGCCTGGGACATGAACTGGTGCGATCCTTGCGCGGCCGATCCGCTGACGAACGAAGAACTCTCCGAGCTCGGCGTCTATTGGGTCGGCGAGCCGCAATATGGCGATCAGCCTCAGCGATCGATGCCGGCGCCGATGCAGGGCAGCGACGTTTTCGTCACCCGCCTTCATGTCAGCTACGACGCCGCGCATTTCCCGGAAGATTTGATGTTCAAGGAAACCGGCGAACGCGAGAATTTCCAGGGCCGCTATGTGCTCCGCCATCCCTACAAGGGCGACGCGAAATGCGAGGCCGCGCGCGACTACAAAGCGGGCCTGCCGAAGCGCTTTGAACAGGAGGCCCAGACCCTGTCGTCGCTGACCGGCTGGGACATCGACGACATCAGGACCAAAATGAAATCAAGCGGCCAGCCCTTTACGCCGGCGCCCAAGGAAAAATGGTGGGAGAAAATCTGGGGAAAGAGCGAAAAGAAAGGATAGGCCGCGGCCCTCCCGGTTTCGCCGTTCGCTTTAACGCCCAGTCCCGGAACTGCGATCCCCGACTTGATCGCAATCCAGTAATTGGTGGGCCTGGAGGGAAAGTGATTAAGACTGAAAAACAGACGCTTGCGTTGTCTAGCCGCCAAGTTCCGCCCTATAAGAATCAGAGGCTTACAGGTTCGGTTGGCTAGCGCGTGACCCCGCTCTTCGCATTCCTCACGTTCTGCGTCTTCCAGTGCAGCATCGGCATGCGAGATCGGTCGGCAGTCAGGCTTGAAGTCGCCGAGCGCAGACTGGCCGCCCTCATTCGCCGATCATGCAGGAGCGTACTTGCCAAACCGGATTGACCTTCAGCGGGATGACACGACGTGAACGCGTGCATCGGGTCGCGCCTTGGAGCGCGGGCAAGCGCCGTCAACATTTCCGTGCTATCGGAGGCCGGAGCATTGAGAAGGCAAACGCCGCCGGTGATTTCCCGCGCAACTGCCGGTCTGTAGCTTCACAAGAAATGGGCGGAGTGAGGCCCCGATGGCGGCAGTTCATTCGATCGAGGGGCTAATCAAATGGGCGCGCCGCGAGGAGTGGGCGGTCGCGTTTGAAGCTGCCTTCCAGCGCCATGTCGGCGAGGTCTGCCGCAGCGTCGGCGTCGAACTCGATGACTTGGCCGATATCATCGGCGATCACGGCGTCTCGAATCTCTGGGGCTGCGCGTTCGAGGACCTGGTGTCGTCCGCTCCCGACGAGCCAAACGTCGCCGACGACTACCTGAAACGTCGCGGCTGGAAGGAAAGCGCTGGAACGCGCGCCTATGTCGATGCGCTGCGGCGTTCGACGATGAGCCTTTATGAAGTGAGCGGCATCGTCGTCGGCGAGAGCTTTCTGGCCCGCGACTTGATCCGCGGTGGTGACCCGGTTCGCGTGTTCGAGCGCTCGGCGACGCGCAGCCTGAAACAATGGGACCGGATCGCGGCGCGGATCCTAACTGTCCTCGGCAAAACTCAGATCACCGGGGCGGTGCTGGCGTTCGATCATCGCCTTGCGGACGAGGCGTTGGCGTCGATCGAACGGCTTCGCAAGAAGGCGCGGGCGGAACCCGTCAAGCGTGCGCGCTCGCTCGGCGAGCCTGCCGATCGGGACGCGCTAGCGTCCATGACCACCCCAGATGAGGTGCTAGCTGGAGCGGCCTCCCTCTTCAGCAGCCTTTGGCTTGATGACGTGCTTCGCCGCGCCCTTAATCCCTCGTTGCCGGAGATGCAGAATTCCGACCGGGAACCGCTGGAATTTATCACGCTGCATTTTCCGCTTCAGTCGAAGGCGAAGTTGCCCGCAATCCGATCGGCGCTCGACGCGCTGCCGGCTCTGCGGAGGGAAAACGACAGCTTTTGGAACTGGCTGGATACGGGGAAGGAAGCCAGCAAGGCGTCGGCGCGAAACGCCGCGACCGCGCAGACGTTCACCACCACCATGGACGACGGCGCGATCGTTCTCGGCAATGTGGAGATCAGCGCCAAGGCTGTGACCCTCTCGGTCAACTCAGCAGGCCGCGCCGATCGCGGCCGGGCGATGCTTGAGCCAGCCCTCGCGGGCCTCGTTCGGGCGCCTCTGGTCGAAAGGCAGACGGTCGAGCAGATGATGTCGGCGCCGCCGCGGCGGGCGGCGAGGAACGCCGAGCCGTCGCCTTTGCCGCCCGACGAGATGAAGCGCGTCGTGCACCAACGTTTGACGGACCACTACCGACGCACAATGGATGAGCCGATCCCCGCGCTCGGCAACCGCTCGCCGCGCCGGGCCGCCAAGACAGCCAAAGGCCGAGAGATGGTGGTCGACTGGCTGAAGATGCTGGAAAACAGCTCCGGACGGCAGGATCCCGACGATCCCATCGCGAGCTACGACTTCACCTGGCTATGGGATGAACTCGGAGTGTCGGAACACAGGCGGTGATTGGGGCTGCGGCTGAGCGTAATCGCACAATCCGAGGTCGGGCCCGCCTGAGCCTTCTCCGCAGAAAGTCATACCTAAGGTATGCCTTTCCGCCTGAATATCTCACCGAGAAATTGGCGCGGGGGCTTTCCTATTCACCACATGTCGATTTTTCTGCCATTTTTGTACACATAATCTTGACCTGTCGACGGCATCGACATAAGCCCCTGATATGTCGATCAAACCAAAAAACTTCGACGCATCAAAGTTCGCGGCCGACCGCCCCTATGCCGATCTGCCGCCCTTGCCGCCGACCCCAAACATCGAAACGAAGCGCGTTCTGAAAGCATGCATCGAGGCGCGGGCGGCGCTGGCGGAACTCAAGGTCGCTGGCGACCTCATCCCGAACCAGACGGTGCTGATCAATTCGATCCCGCTTCTCGAAGCGCAGGCAAGCTCGGAAATTGAGAACATCGTCACGACGACCGATCGCCTTTTCCAGTTCGCCGCCGACAAACAAGGGAATGCCGACCCGGCGACGAAGGAGGCTCTCCGCTACCGGACGGCCCTCTTTCAAGGCGTAGAGTCGCTGAAGCGCCGCCCACTGTCGACGAAGACCGCCGTCGAGGTTTGCTCGACGATCAAGGGCGTCGAAATGGACGTTCGCGTGACGCCCGGCACGGCGCTCCTCAATGAGGCGGCCGGCAAAATAGTCTACACGCCGCCGGAAGGCGAAGCGCTCTTGCGGGGGCTACTCGCAAATTGGGAGCGCTACATTCACGCGGAAACGGATATCGATCCGCTCATTCGGATGGCCGTGTCACACTATCAGTTTGAAGCCATCCATCCGTTTACGGACGGGAATGGCCGGACCGGACGCATCCTGAATCTGCTCCTCCTGATCGAGCAGGGCCTTCTGACGACGCCGATCCTCTATCTCAGCCGGCACATCATCGCCAACAAAAGGGACTATTACGATCTCCTTCTCAACGTGACGAAGAAGGCCGCCTGGGAGCCGTGGATCGTCTTCATGCTGAACGCCGTCGCTGCGACCTCGAAATCGACAACCGAAAAGATCGAATCCGTTCGAAAACTGATTGACGAGACAGCGCGGAGAATAAAGACCGAAGCGCCCGGCGTGTACTCGCGCGAACTCGCCGAACTCATTTTCACGCAGCCCTATTGCCGCATCGGAAATCTCGTGGATGCCGGCCTTGCACAACGTCAGACCGCTTCCGCCTATTTGAAGGCGCTGGTCGATGTCGGCGTGCTTGAGGAGCGGAAGGACGGCCGCGAAAAGCTCTTTATCAACCCGGCGTTTCTGTCTCTGCTGAAGGAATAGCGCTTCTCCGTTTCGACGAGCGCGACACTCCGAAAAGATCTTCCGGCTGTCGCCGAACATGCGGAATCCCGATTGCGCGCTTTTTCGACACTGACGATTGTCGATAGGCCATCTTCCCGGAAGTAGTGGGCGTCACGAAATTCCGGAGCATTCAGCCTGTCACCCTCACCGAGTGAGAGCGTGGGCGGTTGGTCCGTGACGGGAATTTGAGGCGGAGAGGAGGTCTTTCCGCCGCCCGTCGCGGAGAATTCCTATGTCCTTTCAGGTTCTGGATGCCCGTCCCGATGCGTCGGGCGGCTACAAGGTCAATGTCTCGCGCGGGTCGCGGGTCGGGCGCGTCTCGTCCGAGTGGTTCTCGCGTCCCGACGACGAGCGGTTTCTGTCGCTCACCGATCTCCATGCTTCGGTGAAGCTCCGATCCGAGCGCAGCCGCACGCGGACGGTCGAGAGCGCCGCGATCCGCGTCGAGGCCTCGCGCGACGACGCGGAACGCTTGACGCTGCGGATGCCGGAGAGCGACGAGACCGTCGCCCCGACGCACTGGTCGTTCGGTCAGCTCGCGAGTCTCGTCGGCGCCCCGGCCGCCTATTTGCGCCAGCTGCCGGCGCCGCTTGCGGCGATCAATCTGCAATATGGGCTCACGTCGCACCGCGCCGAACAGGTGAAGACGCTCGAAACCCATGATGGGCGTACGGAGCTTCGCGCGGTCACCGGTCCCGATTACGGCCGCATCTATGATCATGAACTTGTCGCCGCCGTGCAGAGAATTGCGGGCGACGGAGTCGGGGACACGCGCTGGAAGGTGCCGGGCGTCCTCGATTGGTCGAGCGGCGTCTACAATCCGCGCGTCGATGTCAGCAAGGAGACGACGACGCTTTATGCTTCAGATCGCGACGTGTTTTTGTTTCTCGTCGATGACCTGAACCCGATCGAGGCGGGGCGCCTCCCCGACGGCTCGCCGGATTTGTTCTTCCGCGGCTTTTACTGCTGGAACTCCGAGGTCGGCGCGAAGACGCTGGGGCTCGCCTCCTTCTATCTCCGCGCCGTCTGCCAGAACCGCAATCTCTGGGGCGTCGAAGACTTTCAGGAAATCGTCATCCGCCACAGCAAATACGCCTCGGATCGCTTCGCGCGCGAAGCCGCGCCGGCGCTAACCCGCTTCGCCGACTCCTCGCCGCAGCCCTTCATCAACAGCATTAGGTCCGCCCGCGCTGCGATCGTCGCCCGCACTGATTATGAGCGCACGGAATTCCTCCGTAAGCGTGGCTTCTCGAAATCGGAGACCGCGGCGATCATCGACACCGTGCTCGCCGATGGCGGGCGACCCGCCTCAAGTGTCTTCGACTTTGTGCAGGGCATCACTGCGGTTGCCCGCGGCAAGGCGCATCAGGACGCGCGGCTGGAGTTTGAAAGTAGAGCCAAAAAGCTGGTCGAGCTGGCAGTGTAAGCTAGGACTCCGCGACCGCCTCGCGCACGTCTATTAACGAACCGCAAATCCCTAACGGGTTATGCTTGTGTCTTGCTTACGGAGAGAAAAATGTACGCGGTTCTCGGCAAACAAGAAAACACTGAGCTTGCAAGCCGATCCGCATGCAAGCGAGCGATGCTACCCATGATTATCCTCGGGTTCCTGTATGTTACAGACGCGAACGCTCGCCAATTCTATGTGTCTGGCGGAGCGGGAGCGATGTCCTGTGGGACTTGGCTGGGAACCAAGGCCGACGCAGATGGTCGAATCCAGTTTCTACAATGGCTCCACGGATTTCTCAGCGGTACGAATTACGGCTCACTCGGCGCTCAAGCGCGTCCGATTGACGATGCAGGCATTACGGCATTTATCGACCAGTACTGCGAGTCCAATCCCTTGAAACCTGTAGTTGCCGCGGCGATCGCCTTGGTGGACGAATCCGGAGGACCCAAAGCCGAACATCAATGGAAGAAATGACAGCGTTCCCAAGCAAAAATGACTCCTGATGCGGACGACGTTCCTGCGGAAAATTACGAGACCATCACAAATCCTTCGGCCAGGACAAAGAATCATCAGCCGCGCCGTCACCACTTTGTTCCAGCGTTTTGCCTCGCTCAATTTGCTGATGCCGACCGTCAGGTCTGGACCTACGACACCTGATCGAACCGGATACGAACGCGATTTTTACGCCGCATACGCTGAGGATGGCGAACACGATTTAACAATTGAAAATGAAATTTCGAATTGGGAGTCTGCGGCCGCGCCCGTCCATCAGCGACTAGCAGCTGGTGAAAATCTCAGCAGAGACGACCGATCCATCATGGCGGGCTTCTTCGCGCTTGCCTACTTGAGATCAAAGCGCCAACGCCGATCATACGCCGAGGGTTTTGGATTGGCCATGCAGCGGCTTGTCGAGAAACTGGCTGAAAATCCCAATAGGTTCGATGCGGCGCTCAACGAAGTTGGCGACGCAATGGAACGTCAGTTCACCGACGACGAAAAAATCACGCTCAGCAAAGAAATGGCGGACTGGCGGGACTATCGTGTTGAGGTGAGCCGCGAAGCAACTCTGTCCGTGTTCTCGGCCCTCCCAGCTTTGGCTGAATCGATCGCAAGCATGCGGTGGTCGATCTTGGAAGCAAACGGAGAAGATTTCATACTCAGCGACTCGCCCCTCGTTTTGGCGGATCCGACTCGAGGAATCGGCGATGCCAATGCGCAGGCGACATTGCCGCTGACACCCTCCCGTCTTTGGGTCGGGCATCGGCGAGAATACCTCCCTGGCCAATCGACCCTTCAACGACGGCAGGTGATGGCTTTCAACAAGATGCGCGCGGCGAATGCTGATCGGTTCCTTTTCGCATCCCGTTGTGACGATGCGCTGATGCGCCTCTGCAAGAACCGTGTTCGCCCAAGGCAGTTGGTCACGATCGATGGCGATTCTTCAATGCTCGCGCCAGTGACCATGAGAAGAAAAGCCTGACCGCATAGAAGCGCGAGCGATCCCATCGCTGGCTACCGGAACCGTGCGGTGCAACCGCGCTTTCGCGTGACAGCTGCTTCCACGTTCGTTCGGCCGGACGCTGGTCAACTTCGGCCGATCGAGAGGGAGAGGGAAGTCGATTTTCCATGACGGGTTTGGAGGTCGAGAGAAAGGCTTTCGGCCGGCCCGTCGCGGAGACTTTCCATGGCCAAGTCGAAATCTACACGCACGCTGTCGTTAAGCGCCTCGCGCGATATCCCTCTCAACAAGCTTGTCCTCTCTCAGGCGAATGTCCGCCAGGTGAAGGCGGGCGTCTCGATCGAGGAACTCGCCGAGGACATCGCGCGGCGGACGCTCCTTCAGAGCCTCACCGTCCGCACGGTTCTCGATGAGACCGGCGCCGAGACCGGCATTTACGAAGTCCCGGCCGGCGGCCGGCGCTTCCGCGCGCTGCAATTGCTGGTGAAGCAGAAGCGCCTCGCGGCGGACGTGCCGATCCCTTGCGTCATCCGCACCGAGGGCCTCGCCGAGGAAGACAGCCTCGCCGAGAACATCCAGCGTGCGCCGCTTCACCCGCTCGACCAGTTCCGAGCCTTCAAGACATTGCGCGAGAAAGGCAAAAGCGAGGAGGAGATCGCTGCCGCCTTCTTCGTCTCGCTGACGGTTATCCGCCAGCGCCTGAAACTCGCCGCCGTCGCGCCGGCGCTGCTCGATCTTTACGCGGAGGACGAACTAACCCTCGACCAGCTGATGGCGTTCACGGTGAACCCCGACCATCAGCGCCAGATCGAAGTCTGGGAGGCGGTGAAGAACGGCTATGCGCTCGACGCCTATCACATTCGTCGACTGTTGACGGAAGGCGCCGTCCGCGCCGGCGACAAGCGCGCCCGCTTCGTCGGCATTGACGCCTACGAAGGCGCTGGCGGCGTCGTGCTGCGCGACCTCTTCGCGGATGCCGATGACGGCTGGCTGCAGGACGCCGCGCTGCTCAATCGCCTGGTTGCCGAGAAGCTGGAAGCAAGCGTCGGCGAGATGCGCAGCGAGGGGTGGAAATGGATCGAGACGGCTATCGATTTTCCCTATGGCCACACTTTCGGTCTCCGACGCCTTACCGGCGAGCGAGCGGCGCTGACGGAGGAAGAGCAACGCGCCTACGACGCCCTCAAGGCCGAATACGACGCCTTGCAGGAACAGCATGACGGTGCCGACGAACTCCCCGAGGAAGTCGATCACCGCCTCGGCGAACTTGAAGCTGGAATCGAGACCTATGACCTTCGCCCGTTCCGCTACGAGCCGGACGATATCGCTCGCGCCGGGGTTTTCGTCAGCATCGATCCGTCAGGCCAACTCCGCATCGAGCGCGGCTTCGTAAAGCCCGAGGACGAAGCCCCGATCGAATCGCCCGAAACTTCGAACGGCGATGCTTTCAATGAAACTACCGATGCCAATGGAATTGCGGCGCATTCATCGGAGCAAGACGGTAGTTCTGACCACGCCGATGACGGTGACGAGGAACCCGATCGCCCAATCCCCGATCGCCTCCTCATCGAACTCACCGAGTGGCGCACCCTGGCCTTGCGCGATGCGCTCGCGAAGCGGCCGGACATCGCGTTCCTCGCGGCCCTGCACGCGCTCTGTCTTGACGTCTTCTACTCACCGGGCGCCGCACGCTGCGTCGGGATCGCCGCGAAGCAGGCGCCACTTCGCAGCGGCGCGGCCGGACTGGCCGATTGCGCCGCGGCAGCCTCGATCGATGCGCGTCACCTAGCGTTGGCTCAGCAATTGCCCGGACGGCCGGAGGCGCTTTGGGACGCGCTGGCCGCGATGGACGACACGCAGCGCGGCAGCCTGTTCGCTCATTGCGTCGCCCTCACCGTAGACGCCGTCCACAAGCCTTATGACAGACGGCCGGAAGCCCTTACGCACGCAAACGCCCTCGCGAGTTCCGTCGCGCTCGGCATGCGCGCCGCCGGCTGGACGCCGACCGCCGCTGGCTATTTCAGCCGCATCACCAAGGCGCAAATTCTGGAGGCCGTTCGCGAGGCAAAAGGCGATGACGCCGCCGAGCGCATCGCCAACCTGAAAAAGCCGGACATGGC
Organism: uncultured Alphaproteobacteria bacterium; assembly: GCA_902826095.1. Taxonomy (GTDB): domain Bacteria; phylum Pseudomonadota; class Alphaproteobacteria; order Caulobacterales; family Parvularculaceae; genus Amphiplicatus. Next base: position 12,993 of record CADEDN010000025.1, read on the forward strand.
CGCCGCCGCGGAGGAGCTGCTCAAAGACTCCGCCTGGTCGCCGGAGGCGCTCCGCACGCCGGGGGACCCGGCGCTCCGCGCATCGGACGCCATCGGCTCTGCCGACAGCGAAAGGCACGGATATTCCGTAGACGTGCCGTCAAACCCAGCCATCGCTGCCGAATAATCCGGCCAGTCGACTCCTGAAGCGCGCCCCGACGAGCGGCGCGTTTCATTTTCTGTTCAGGTCCCGCACATGCGCGAGCGAACGCAATACATCGTTCGGCAACTCGCCGAGCGCGCCGAGGAAGTCTGTCGCCACTATCTGTCGAACGGGCGCAAAGTCGGCGGCTATTGGATCGTCGGTGATCGCCACAACGCCAAAGGTCGGAGCCTGTTCGTTCGCTTGAAGTCGAACGGCGACGAAACAGCCGGCAAGTGGACCGACAGTGCGACCGCTGAGTATGGTGACCTGCTCGACATCATCGCCACAGCCATACGCTCGGATCAACATTTAGAAGTGCTCGCCGAAGCCCAGCGCTTCCTCGGCAATTCGTGCGAGCGCGTCGCTGCTCAACCGTGCGCCCGCTCATCGATCGAAGCTGCACAGCGACTCTTTGCGGCAGGCGCGCCGATCACCGGGACGCTCGCGGACCGATACCTTCAGTCCCGCGGCATTGTTGACGTCGCGCCGGGCGATACGCTGCGCTTCCATCCGCGTTGCTATTATCGACGACCGAGTGGCGCACGCGAGGAATGGCCAGCGCTACTCTCCGCCGTGACTGACAATGCCGGGCGAATCACAGGCGTTTTGCGGACCTATCTGTCCGCCGACGGATCGCAGAAAGCGCCGATCGACACGCCGCGCCGAGCGCTTGGCCAGCTCGCCGGAAACTGCGTGCGCATCGGTCCGCACGCCGACGTGATGGCCATCGGCGAAGGCGTAGAAACGATGCTCTCATTGCGCATGGCGATGCCGCGCATGCCGATGGTCGCCGCATTGTCGGCAGGACATCTCGGCACCTGGATTCCACACTCACGATTGCGGCGCTTATACATCGCCATCGATCGTGATGACGCCGGCCGTCACGCTGCCACCCGATTGGGCGACCGCCTGAACGCCGTGGGCGTCGAGGCGCTTCAACTCCAGCCGCACCGCAAGGACTTCAACGACGATCTCATCGCCGACGGCGCCGCCATGCTCCATGCGCAAATCGCCGATCAGCTCCATGCCGATGATCGCAAACAGTTCCTCGAGACCGCCGATCGCAAAGCGTCAACATGACGATCAGGCGAATTCGTCAGTGCGGCCTCGCATCTCCGACCCGCGCGGGAGCGCTCGGGGGGATCATCGTGCGCGAGAGTGCCGGACGCGCCGCGGGTCCCGCAACGCCGGGCCGAGGATTTCTTCCCCTGGCGGCGATGCTTCGAACGCGCTGCGCGCTGCTATGTGTTGGAACCGCCATTCCTCGCGAAGCAACAAATCCCCGTCCCGGCGTCCTCCGCGTTGCTGCGGCCCAAGAGCGTGCAGGCCCCGCGCCGGATCCGGCCTTGGGTCTCGCTCGCAAGAGCCCCGAGCGCTCCCGCGCGGGGACGGACAAGGAGACCCTCCCATGACGGACGAATTCGCCATCGACATCGAAGCCGCCGAACGCTCGACAACGGCGCAGGTTCTCGAGGAACTCCAGCTCTATGGCTATCGGCCAGGCGCCGATGAACCAGATCCTCGGCCATTGCCGGAAGCAGGACCGCTCCAAGGCGCCGTCGTCGATATGTTCGACGCGCTCGTCGTAACGCTCACAGACACGCGGATGGAGGCCGACCTTTCGCAACTCCTCTGGTCGATCACGAACGTCTTTCATCTCAGCCTCGGCAGGGTCGATCGTGCGCTCGATCGCAACGAGACCGAGCAGCGCCGAAGCCAGCGCGACCAGGACGGTTCGGAAATCCGCTCGGTCGAACTCGAACGCCTGCTCGCCGAGGGCCTGACGCTCGTCGAACGGCGCAACGCCCACGAACTGATGCGCGATGCAGCAGTCACGCTGTTCGAACGCCATCTCGGCGAAGGCTGGCGCCCGCGGAACGGCTCACGCACCAGCCATCAAGCGCTGACCAGCGCCGTCATCGACAGCCGCGATTTTCTGGCCGCCAAGCGCCGCGCCGACATAGAACCGCTGACGCCGGCGGGAACGAAAATCGCCTTCGCCGGCGGCGTCAACTGCAACGACACGGCGCGCATATGGGACGCGCTCGACCGCGTGCATGCCAAGCACGTCGACATGGTCCTCCTGCACGGCGGCACGCCGCGCGGCGCCGAGAAAATCGCCAGCGCCTGGGCTTACAAGCGCAACATCGCGCAGATCATCTTCAAGCCCGACTGGACACGTCACGGTAAAGCCGCCCCGTTCAAGCGCAATGACGCGCTCCTCGATGCGCTCCCGATTGGCCTCGTCGTCTTCCCTGGCTCCGGCGTCACCGACAATCTCGCCGACAAAGCCAAGCGCCTCGGCATCCCGCTTCTCGATCACCGAGGGTGATCGAGGACACAGCGCTTCGTCTCAAGACTCCCCATTGCGGCCGAAGCGGCGGCCCTTTGGTGGCGCAGCCGTAAGCAGACCAAGCAGGCTCCATGGGACCCGTGACCCGTTAACCCCGTCTGCTCGCTTATTGCGGGGAGACTGTCACCGTGACGTCGCCATGGTTCTTGCCGCCTTTGCCGTCGCTGATGCGGTAGCGGAGAGTATCGGTTCCCGCGAAGCCTGCCCTTGGCGTGTAGGTGACAGCCGTTCCGTCGTGGCGCGCGCTGCCGTTCGCCGGCTTGTTCACCGCCTCGATAACGAGTTGGTCGCCGTCGATATCGGAATCGTTCGCAAGCGCATTGACCGTCACCGCAACGCCCACGGTCGTTGCAGCGGCGTCATCCCCCGCTTTCGGCGCGTCGTTAACGGGATTCACCGTAACGGTGACGTTTCCGGGCGCTGCGCCTCCATTTCCATCCACGACGCGGTAACGGAAAGTGTCGACGCCGTTGAAATCCTTCTTTGGTTTATACCAGACGGTGTTGCCCTGATTTTTCCTCGCGCCGTTCGCCGGCGTGCTGATCGCCTCGACGACCAGAGCGTCGCCTTCGGCATCGGAATCGTTCGCGAGCACGTTGATCGTGATTTCGCTATCCTCATCGACTGTCGTCACGTCGTCAGCCGCGACGGGCGCATCGTTGACGGGCGTGACCGTGATATCGACCTTGGCTGCTGAGCTGAGCCCGGAAGGGTCGGTGATCGTGTAGTTGAAACTGTCGGCGCCGTGCACGTTGGCGTTCGGCGTGTAAGTGACCGTGGCTCCGTCAACGAGCACGACGCCCAGCTTTGGCGCCGTTGTCGTGATGTCCAACGGGTCGCCATCAGGATCGAAATCATTGACGAGAATATCAATGGTTGTAGGCGCATCCTCAGCGACGCTCGCCGCGTCATCAAACGCGAACGGACTGTCATTCTTGCCAAGCATGTCGAGAGTTACACAGGCATCCAGATCCCTACCGTCGGGTTTGACGCCCACCTCGGCAGGATCAAACGATTTCTCGTAAGCCAGCGAACTTCCAAATGGTTTATAGTATACTTGGAATTTGAATGGACGCTTTGCTTCAGCGTTCGCTGACAACGGCAAGACTTTTTCCACGATATACCAGTAGCTTCCGTCCGCCTTATACTTATATATTTTCTCTCCCCAAGTACTGCTCACCAAGTGGCCAAGCGCATCGACAAATCCAATCTCGTAGTCATTCACATTGTCATCAGTCGATATCCAAAAGGTAAAGCGGAACTGTCCTTTACATCCTGCAGGCGATGCTGGCGGCTGCACAACGACCCTTATGTGAGTTTTGACGTCAGCAACTGTGAGCTTGGCCGACGCTGGATTGACGATCATTGCGCTGCCTAGCGCTAAACCTAGCATGCATGATTTTCCCGCGTTCTGACCCGCGAAAACGATCTTCCGTGTCATGATGGTTTGCCCATGTTGAGGTCCGGCCTTTCGCGCTCCTGCTACTGCTGCCCCGCGAGCGCTAGGCATTCCGCTTCCGTCATCGCATCGAATTCTCAGCGGTGTGACAATTTATTGCGGCGGCGCGACGCTTTGGCTGGTCACGGTATTCCAACAGGCGGTGTTGTTGGCGCCTTTGGTCGAGTTCTCCGCGATCTTCGGGTTAAGGCTCGAAACGCTCGCACAGTGAATGGGATCGCTCGCTGGCCAGTTCCTCGTCGTATAGACGATAGAGCCGGAATAGCTGGTGCCGTAGTAGCTCAGATAATCTTGGCCAAGAGGGTAAGGTGTACGGTATTCGCAGGTGATGGTCGCGTCAGCGGCAAGTTTTATAGAAGGGAGCGTGCCGTCGCCCGCATTCTTGATCAATGCAGGGCCGTTCAACGGCACGCTAAAATCTTCCATGAAGTTGGGAGCGACGCCTGGAACCTTGCATCGCCAGCCTTGATAGATTTCAAGAGAATGAATGATCGTTCCCGCCGGAATTCGGGCCTTGTAGGCCAGCCCGGCAGAACCCTCCGGAAACTCGAGTGTCGAGAATGGCGGTACGGCTCCCGGCCCCTTGTTTTCGACGCTTGGCTTGAAAACATGATAAGTAGCGCCGCCCTGCACGGTCGGACCGCTCGCGATGACGCCGACCCACAGATCGTAATCCGACGGCTGATCGCCGCGGCACGATTCGTTGTTCGCAGGCGCCGCATCGACGATTTCCGGGGCGCCGGCGGCGTTGCTCTCGAGAACGCCGACGACGGCGCATAAGCGGGCAGGATCGCCGCCGGTCGTGTAGGCGAGCAGAGTAGGCAGCATGCCGCCTGGCCCAGGGCCGCCTGGCCCAAGTTCGGAAACCGAATCGAAGTGGCAAACAACGGTGGCCGGACCAGATCGCCTCAAAGACCCGCCTACCGGGTTCGTATCGTAGGGCGGTTCACAGGTCCACTTCGCAAGTGAATTGACAGTGTCGATATAGTACACCTTGTGTGGCCCAGGCACGGCGATCTTTATCGTGTATCGACGGTTGGCGGCGATAGCGCCGGACCCGGCATTTCGGACGGAATAGCCCCAAAAAGACTGTCCATGGGTATATGCTTTGTAGGTGTGCGAAAGCGCAACATCGACTGCGGTCTGCGCCATCGCTTCAATCGAAGATGTGAAGGCGGCTAGCGCGGCGCCAACCGCCGCGGCCTGGCGCGTGGGGATGATGGTCCGTGTCAAAATTGTTCCCACTTCATTGTTAGAAAAGACCCGGGCAATGCGCCGTGTTCGTCACACGCACCGTGTAGGTTTTCGCCGCGCCGAGAGTGACGCTCGCGCCGCTCGTCGTGGTCTTGTTCGCCGCGACGTCGAGATAACTCGTCCCCGCGAGTTCCCAGGCGCACGGCAGCGCCGAGGGAGTTGCCTGCGAAGGCTCGACGACCGTGCAGGTCTCGCCGACGGCAACGCTGATCGTCTGGCTCTTCTGATGTTCGAGCTCCAATGACACCGGCTTGCCGCCATTGAGGCTCGGGCACGTCACCTCGATTGTGAACGCGGCGTTGGGGCCGGTCGGCAGCGGTTTCTTCCAAGACATCCCTTTGCCGAGTTCCTCGACTAGCTTCTCGATGATGAGCTGCGCCGTCGCCGCCGGCGGCGGCGGCGGCGCCGTGTTGTCGCATGTCAGCGTGTTGGTGATGACGATCCTCGCCGTGCCGCCTGCGGGAATCTTCACGGTCGCGGCGCCCTGCCCGCTGTCTGGCGCATAGGACGGCGTCCACGTCGCCCTGCCGCTTGGGCATTTGGCGGCGGGAACTCCGGGTCCCGCGGCGCCCCAGTTCTCGGCGGCCGAACAGGTAATGCCGGCGGGCGAAGGCGGCGATGTCGTACTGGTATTTGCGCCAAGCGGCACGGGAACCCAGATTCCCGGATTGTTCGAGCACGAAAGAAAGATCGGAAACTTGTAGCCGGCCGGCAGCGCTGTTCCGCCGGTGCTATCGACGACGACCTTCATGATTTCGAGAAGGCCGGTCGGGGATGGAGCCGGGCCGATCTCACCCGCGGCGCAGCCGGTGTTGTTGGCGGGAACCGCGTCAACGACAGCCTGAAGCGTGGCGGTCGCGCAATTCTCGTACTTGCCCGGCGTCTTGCCGAACGCCTCAATCACGATTGTCGGCAGATCCTCCCCAGCCGTCCTCGGCCCGCCAATGTATGCGCAGGAAATTGCCAATCCCGATACGGAGCAATCCCACTCAAGATTTTTTGGGCCGCCCCTGATAGTTGCGGGCGGCGCAAAATTCGAAGGGAGCGTATCGGCGACAACGATCCCGGTCGAAGCATCGATCGGCGCCGGGCCTTCATTTCGGACTGTGATTGCGAAAATCGTCGCCAGACCGTTTGGATACTGGAACGTCTGCAACGCCTTCCGGGCGCTCACGTCGAAGGTCGGCGGCGGCGGCGTGGTATTATTCGAACCGCTGGATCCGGTTGCGCCCGCTGTCGTTCCGCCGCCGGTCGTCGCCGGCGCCGTATTGGCGGGAACGGTCTTTTTTACGCAGGACGTGTCATTGGCGGGGTTTACGTCCCCTTCCTGCACTATCGTCGCGCAGTTTTCGTATTCGCCGGGAACAACCTGATCGGCCTCGATGACAAGCGGAGGATAACTGGCGCCCGGCGCCGCCCCGACGACGGGAGAGGCGATGGTGCCGAAGATGAAGCAATACATGTCAGGGCCATTGAAAATGCATTTCCACTTTGCCGCCGGGTCAGAGACGTTTTTTGGATTTGCGAGGTTCGCCGGAAGCTTGTCCTCGACATACATCTGCCCTGAGTGTTGTACGAGGCCCGGATTGCTGACGACGATGGTGAAGACGGTGGGGCCGCCGGCGACAGAGGGTTCCGCCAAGGTCTTGACGATAGCGGCGTCGGGCGGCGGCGCAGGAATGACATCCCCATCAACGCAAGATTCATTGTCAGAAACGTCGGCGTCCGCCGCTGACAGGAACGAAACCGTCGCGCAGTTTCGGAAAACGCCGACGTTAGGCGCCGGGGCAGTCACCATGATTTGAGGGAAACTTTGTCCGGGCATAACCGGCGGCCCGTTATAATCGCAACGCATGAAGTTTGGCGTGCTGATGTAGGTTGCACAGTTCCAGCCATTGGGGGCATTTCCCGAAATGGAGGGAAATAGACCGGGCGCAGGATCCTGCACTCTTATCCCGAGCGCGGCCTCGATCGGCGCACTCCCGTTGTTCGTCAGTGTCAGCGCAAAGTTCGCATTGCCGCCGGCAAAGGCCGCCGCAGGGTACGATTTGACGATCCCGACGTTGTAGGGAGATTGAGGCGTGCTGCGGTCGAACGTTGGGCATTGAGGAGTCGCGGGGACGAACAATGTGACCGTCGTCTTGGTCTTGCCGCCCTTGCCGTCGTCGGCTTCGAGAACGACGTCGAATTCGCCGCCACACGGGTCTCCTTCGTATTTGCCGGCAAGACGATATCCGATAGGCGACAGTTTCCTGATCTTGTTGTTGCTTGTATCGGCGACATAAATGATGCCGAGCTTGTCGATCGCCAGACCTTGCGGGTCGTTGAATCTCGCGATGTCGCCGGGCCCGTCTAAATATCCGTTCAGGGACATGATGTCGCCCGCGATGATGGTCGGCGCCGAGCCTTCGACCAAACGCTGGATGCGATAGTTGCCCGCTTCGCTGAAGAAAATTACGCCCTTCGAATCGACGTCGATCCCGCTCGGCACGCTTACGTCGTACTGATTGCCGGAACCCGCAATCGACGTGACGATTCCGTTCGATGAAATTTTCCTGATGCGGTGGTTTTGCGAGTCAGCAATCAGGACATCACCCGCGCCATCGATCGCGACTGCGTAAGGGCAAAGGAATTTCGCGACGCCGAGCGGACCATCCTGAAAGCCGGGATTTGCTTTGGAGACGGTCGTTACGTTGCGCGCCGCGTCGATACGCCGGATAGCGGAGCTTGAAGAACAGTCTGCAACATAGATGTCGCCAGACGGGTGGACAGCAATCCCCGTCGGGTGTGCGAAACCGGCGGCAGTTCCGTTGCCATCAGGAAACCCCGCGGCGGCTGCGGCGTTAAAGCTCATCCCCGCAACGGTGGTTACGTTGCCGGAGGGATCGATCTGTCTAATCCGGGCGTTGCCATCGTCAGCGACGAAAAGATTGCCGGCGCTGTCTATCGCGATGCCATTGGGCTGGTTGAACCGCGCGACACTCCCCGCGCCGTCGGCGTAGCCCGGCGAACCGTCGCCGGCAAATGTTGATACGTCGCCATTGGCGGTGATTTTCCTGATGCGGTGATTGTCGATGTCTGTGACGAAAAGGTTGCCGCTTGCGTCAATTGCGATGTCGCCGGGATGTCGGAATTGGGCTGTAGAAAGTCCGGGTCCGTCGGCGTAGCCGCCCTTGGTGTGACCAATCGGCCCGACGCCGGCGACGGTGCTCACCTGCCAAGTCTGCTCAAGAAGAATGCCGGGCGGCAGCCCCGTCACCGTCACGGTCACCACGTCGCCGTTTGGATCCGTCACGCTAATTGGAATGTCAAAGGTGTCGCCGTTTTGTTGAGGGTTCGTCGACGCAGGCGGCGCAGGCGAAAATTGCGGCGGTAGGTTCTTCGGGCCACCGCAGGCGCCGAGCGCCGCAGCAAGCGCGGTGCACGCGAGAATGATCTTCCGCATCACAATGGTTTTTCCTTCTGATGGAGCTCTCGCGGCGACATCTAGGTTATGGCGCGCGGACCATGCGGACGAAGACTTCGCCATTCGCCTCCCAGGCAACGAGGACGGACTGCGCCGCCGTGCGTTCGATCGCCGGCCAGCGATTGACGACATTGTTGCTCGTGCTGAGCGGAACGGCGTCGCCCATCGCCGTTCCGTCCGCCTTGAACCTGCGCCCATAAATCGAGTTATCAGCGCTGGGCCAAAGGATGACGAAAGTTCCATCAGCCAACTCAACGCCGGCCGCGTCGCCACGTTCATGGCCGTAGGCGAATGAACCGTTGGGCGTGACGGCGATGATCGCACCCACGGGTGCGCCGGCCGCATCATAGCGTTGCGTCTTGAGCGCGCCCGTTTGCGCATCGCCCTCGCGCCACAGGACGGCGAAACCGTCCCCAACAGCAAAAACAGAAGCATCCCGCTCCGCGCCGGCGCTCGACGTCACCTGGATGATCGGCGGTTGCGGCTCGGTCGGGGGCGCAATGATGCGCGCGTAAATGTCCGCCGGCTGCGATGTTCCAATGCCAGCGCCGCTTTCCCACACGACCACGGCCCGTCCCTTCGAGAGTCGCGCGACGTCCGGGGACGTATTTACGGCCGCATCCCCGGATATCTTGAACGTGTCGCCGTAATACCGGCCATCATGGAAAATGCGTCGGCCCCTGATCTGAACATCGTCGCCGCCTATTCCGGCTTGCCAAACGACGAGGCTGCGGTTGGCGGCGACGGGCCCAAACGCGCTGATCGCCGGCGAATGATTGTAAGATCCTTCGGGCGTGTTGACCGAGTAGGCGGCTTCGCCATTGAAACGGGCGACGGGCTGTCCGGTCTTGTCAAACTGTTGTATGCGGATGGTCTTCGATTGCGTATCCGTCCACGTCGCCCAGAATCCGTCTGTCCTCGGCGCAATATCGACGTGCTCGCAGCAATAACCTGCAGGCGCGAGCGCGCTCGCAGGCCCGAGCACACCCGGCAGCGTGACCATCCGCAACTCGACATTCGAATTGGACTGGGTCAGCAGCGCAGCGCGGTCAGCGTTGATCCGGGCAAGACTTGGTGCACCGCCGCTTGCGCCGGTCGATGAAGCGCCCGGCTCCGGCTGGATCGGCGTCGGCTTCGCAACGATTTCGAAATGCGGGCCAAAACCCCAATGAACACCCGTAGAGCCAGTTTGACCGACGTAGAATTGATAAATGCCGGGCGGAACAGCGGCAGGAACAATGAAATCTTCATGCCCGTCGTTTGTGCGATTGCCGAGTGTCCCCGCCGATACCGCTGCATTCCTCGCAACATCGATCAAGTTAATTTGAAGAGTCTCGTCCGAATAACCGCCTGTCCAGGTGACGCTGACAGTCTGCCCATGTTCTACCTTCGCGCCCGCGACGGGGGTAAGCACCGTTATTGTTTTTTGAGGCTTTTGCGTGTTTGCCATCGCTTGCGCTACCAAAACAAACGTGGTTCCGCCAAAGAGGCCGAGCGCGGCGGCCACCGAGATCCAAATGCGTCTCATTGTTGAGCACTCCTCATCATTTTGTTCCCTTGCACAACGTCTTCGCTGCGGTGATTTTGACCTCGCTTGCCGTCAGCGCCCGATGATAGATCGCCAATTCGTCGAGCCCGAGCGCAGCGCCCTGATTATTCGCCGGATCATTGCCGACGATCAGCAGCGCGCCGCTTTCGATGGGCGCCTGATGCGGCCGCGGATCGAATGAGAAAATGGGCGCTCCGTCGACGTAGATCGCGCCGCCATTCGGCTGATCGCGATCGACGCTCACTGCGAGATGGCGCCAGCGATCGTCGGCGACATAAGGCGGCGCAACCCATTGTGAGGCCTGCTGGCCGTCTGACATCGTGAATGCGAGCCGCCCGTTCGCAGCAGCGAGCGCGACTCCCGCCGCCTGCGGACCGGATCCAAACGGTCCAGAAAACGAGGTCGCGATGGTTGAAAGAATGGGCGCGTTTGGGTGGTACGGCGGAAGCTTCACCCAAGCCTCCAGACTGAAGTCGCCAGTCGCAAAACGGAACGGCGTCTTTCCGCCGGCGCCTACTCCGTAGGTGAGACCTCCGCCTGCAGACAATTTCAGCGAGCGGTCGGACCTCCCCTGCGGAACAGATGAGTCGAGCGTCGCGCCAGAAGCTGCCGGCGCGATGCCGGCGACGACATCCGCCATGCTCGCATCGTAGGGCGCATGGAAGACCAAGCCAGGCGGCGGCGCAATGCAGGCTGCCTCGGCGGCCATCGCCTCGAGTTTCGCCTCGCTGACAATCCGTAGGCGGAGTTCGCCGTCGCCGCTTTTCGACGCGGCGACCCAGCCGAGCGCGATCCGCTCGCCGCTGATGGGCGCCGCATCCGGGCGCGCATGGGCGCCGTCGGTGTCGGACAGCGCAAAATCGCCTCCCTTAAGCGCGCCGTCGGCGCCGATGAGGCGGCCGGCGATGATCGGCCCATTCGCCCCCTCCGCTTCCCACACAGCCAGAAAGCCGCCTTTGGCCAGGGGCGCCCCGCGCGGCTTGTCGTCTTCAGACGGCGTCAGCGTATTTTGCAGCGGCTCCGGCTTCTGAGCCGGAAATTTCTCGGTGACCTTGAACGCCGGCCCGGCCGCTGCGCCGTTCGCATCGAAACGCCGTCCGCGGATGGCGGCCGTCCCTGCGGGCTGGCAATCGCCGCATAAATAGTCTTTCCAAAGAACGACGAACCCGCCGTCGCCAAGCGCGATCACTGACGCCTCATCGCCCGTCGATGCGACCGAGAACGGGCTTCCATCATCTCCTGGCGCGCCGACGATGCGCCCCGAGACGCCGGAAGCGCCCGTCCAGACGACTACTGACTTTTTGTTCAGCAGACGCGTTGCGTCCGGAAAACCGCCGTTCGTTGCAACGGAGAAAACCGATTCATATCGGCGGCCGTCCTTGAATAGGCGCTGCCCGAGGACTGATGGCGAAACTGCTTTGACTGGATCAAAGCTCGACCAGAATATCATCGTCCGCTGCGCACCCGGCGGGCCAAAGGCGGAAACCGCGGGCGAGAATACGTAGGGCGCTGAGCCTTGATCGATCTGTCGCGCCGCCGTTCCCGGCGCCATGCCCAAGGGCGCGCCGTTCAGTCGAAATCGCTGGGCCATGATTTTGGGAGGAGCGCCCGGCGCGTCGTGCCCCGTCCAAACGGCCAGAAACCCACCGTCGGCTTCAACGACGTCGACATCGTATTTCGGCGCCGGCGACGGGGGTGCGAATTCATGCCCAAGAAATTCCGTATCATCCGCATCAAGGATGCCGCCTCGGAGGCCCATTGCGCCGCCCGGAATGGAGACATCCCAGGCGACAATAGCGTCGCCGCTCGCAAGCGGCGCGAGGCTCACGCCGCCAATCCGGCCGCCGGCCAATTGGTCCATCGCGACGGACGGACCGTCCGTCGACGGCGAAGGCATTGAGGCAGCCGCTGCGACTTCAGCGAAGCCGATCGACGCCGCAAATACCAACAGCCACTCGTAGCCTTTGTGCATCCAGCCCCCCGGCAGAAGTCGTTTCCGTTGACTCGATACGCAACTGAATCAGGAACCGTAGTCCCACAGCCTTCTTGGCGCGCCGCGGACCCAAGCAGACGCGTCTTTCTGCTGACTTCGGCCCTTCCCCACTCCGATGCTACTCGCAACGCACCGCCCCGCCTAGGAACGTGCGCAGAAATCACGCCTCATTCCTCGCGAGCCGATCGTCCGACTTTAGTGGTTTGCCAGGATCGCGCCATCACATGAATATGTGAGGGCGAAGAATATTTTTCGCGCCTATGCTGAGGCCATGCGAACTTTACTGAGCGCCCAGCGTCCACAATTGTTGCACCGCAACAAGAGCCTTTGGCTGTTTGGATTGAGCGAGTTGATGTGATTGACAAACCGCAACGCACAGGGCGCCCGATATTGGTCGGAATCGTCGAGGACGATGACGAACTGCGGGGCTACTTGTCGGCGATCATCGCAGAGGCGAGCGGACTGAAGCTGGCCTTCGCCGCCGGCTCGATCAGGGACGCCGAAGAGATGGCGCGCGCGCATCCGGCGGATGTCTGCCTCATCGATATTCAGCTCCCGGACGGAAACGGGCTCGATTTCGCCGCGCATTTGAAGGCGACCTCGGACGCCAAGGCGCTCATCCTCACGGTGCTCGGCGATCGTCAGAGCGTTTTGCAGGCGCTCCATGTTGGCGCCGACGGCTATTTGTTGAAAGACACGCCGCCCGATCAGATTTGCCGCGACATCAGAAGCGCTTTCGAGGGGGCGGCGCCGATCAGCCCGCGCGCCGCTGCGTATCTCCTTCAATCATTCAAGCGGACAACGCCGAGCGGTTCCGCGTCTAAGCTCGCCTCGCCCCTGACGGATCGCGAAGGCGAGATCCTGCGTCTGTTCGCGCAGGGACGCTCCTACAAGGAGGCCGCGGCGGCGCTTGGCGTCTCCGCCAACACAATCGGCGCCCATGTCAAATCCATCTACGCCAAGCTCGATGTCAATTCGCGGAGCCGGGCGATCTTCGAGGCCGGTCAATCAGGTTGGCTTGATGATCCTGACGCCTGAGCGGCGGCGTTGAGCGGAATCTCCAATGACACACGGCAGCCGCGCTCTCCCTCGATCGTCAGCCTCGCGCCGAGCGCTTCGGCGCGGGCGGCCATGTGCTTCAGCCCCTTGCCGCCGTTGCGCGCCCGGGGTTCGAAGAGGCCTCGACCGTCATCGCTGACGACGATCCGCAACTCCTTCCCGACTCCGTCGCGCGCGATGGAGATCGTGACGGCCTTGGCGCCGGCGTGGCAAACGATATTCGCCAGAGCCTCCTGCAAAATCCGGAAGATATTGAGCGTCGCATGCGGATCAAGATTGACGCCCTGGAGCGCGTGTTCCTCTTCCATCCAGTCGAGGCGGATACTTGCCGCGGTGAGCTGATGCTCGGCGCGACCGCGAAACGACGACAGGGCGGCGTCAAGGCTGTCTCCGGCGTTGTCCAGCGAATCGACGATCAGTCTCAAATCGTTGAGGCTCTCCTGCACCTCGCGTTCGACTTCTTTGATATCAAGCCTTCCCGTTCTGACGCGCACCAGAAGCGAGAGGAGCCGGCCGCCAATGCCGTCATGCATGTCCCGCGTGATGCGGCTGCGCTCTTCGAGCAGCATGCGGCGCTTGGCTTCCTCCTGCAGGACGACATTCAGTCTGCCAAGCTCGGCGGACTGCGCTGCGTAATCCTTCTTGAGGCGCGCCATGCTTTCGCGGCGTTCGTCCGACGATTCCCGCACGGCGCCGACCGCCCCGACAAAGAGCAGCGGAAGGGCGCCGAGGCTATGGAACGTCGCAAACGCAAACGACTCATTGAAACGACTGGGCTCCGCGGCGCGCATGAGCGTGAACGCGGCCCAGGCGATTGCGATCAGCATCGTGGCAAGGCTGATCGCGGAATAGACGGGCGTGGCCAGCAGCCGGCGCCCGACCCGGAAGATGGCCAAACAAACCAGCGGGGCGGTCAGCGCCGCCGGAAGCCAAACGCCACGGCTCTCGTCGGAGGCGAGCACAAAGAGGCATGCAAGCAGAAGGAGCGCATGCGCCCAGCGGCGTGCCGGCCCGGCGTCTGCAACGGACCGGGCGAGGCTCGCCACCGCAAAAGCCGCCCCGATGGCGAGCAAATACTCGGCGCCGTCGATGAAACGCCCGAAATAGTCTGCGACATCGGAGTGTCGTGCGAGCGCTTGCGCGATCACGATATAGGAAAGGACCGCAAGCGGTCCGGTGGCGAAACCTGTGGCCGACCGCCCGAGGCGCATCATGAAGATGAACGCCGCCGCTGCGGCGACGCCAATGCTCAAAACCTGATTGCGCCGCGCCCATTCAATCTGCCGAAGCGCCGCCTCTCGCGCCGCGACGTTCGGCGCAAGGAAGAGGCGGCTTGCGCCGATGCGCCCGTGATCCTGCTTAATCTTGATACTGATAACTGTCGCGTTGCTCAGAACCTGGGGTGCGAGCGACGCGAACAGGAAAGAGCGGCTCGCAAAGCCAAACCCGCTTGCCTCGGAAAGCGCCGGCGCGATCCCATCACCATCAATGAATAGCTCAGTCTGGAGTCCAGCCGCCGGCATGTAGATCGTCGAACGTTCAATTGGCCGATCTGGCGCAAGGTGGGCGCGCAAATCGCCAGACGATGACGCCGGCTCCAGCGTCATTGCATACTGACTGACGGGCCCGAGCGACGGCGCGCCAGACAAGAGAGCAGCGAGGATTGCGGCGGCGATCAAAATGCCGATTGCGAGCCGGCGCGCGGCGAGCCAATGCTCGTCGCTCCGCGCCGAAACCGCCTCGTGTGCCAAATTTGCCGTCATGATCGGATCCTGAAGCCTGATCTTAGCCGTCGGTCTCAGCGACCTGCAAATTGCGCCCGCCTGCGCCGCAGAAAACACCCAGCATTCCGCCTGGCATCTTCTCGTTGAAGCGACGGAATGCTAATCGAGTCGCACAATGGTTCGTCCTCTCAGCGCAATTCGTCCCGTAAAACTTGGCTTGCAGATTGCGCTGGGCCTGATGTCGCTCATCGCGCTGTATTTCGGCGCGCTCGGACTTGTCGTCGGCGTAGCGCCAAATTTCGAAGGCGATCCGCCGCCGATTCTCGACAATCAGGCCCGCTATTCATCAGGCGTCTATCTCGTTTTCGCCTTCCTCCTTTGGTGGATCATCCCCAATGTCGAGCGGCACAAGATGCCGATTAGGATTATCAGCGCGGCGATGATGTGCGGGGGGTTAGGCCGGCTCGTCTCGCTGATGCGCTACGGGTCCGGTCACGACGTTCAATTGATCCTCATGGTGATGGAAATCGGCGCGCCGCTGTTGATCTTGTGGCAAAAGCTCGCGACGGACGAGGCCTCGCGCGCCTCGCTGAACCCACGGTCGCTACAGGCCGACTGATCCAGTCACAGACTCAGATATCGACGCCTTCGGATAGAACGGGCGCATCCTCCACTTCAACGCTGAGATACCGCACTGTGATGCTGTCAAACTTGCTGTGCCAGAAGCCCCAGATCTGACATCTGACCCCGGAATTCTGACGTCAGCTTTCGCCGCGAAGGCCGGGCACGATTTCGTCGGCTCGTGCCCGCAATCCAGACGAAGGCGCCCGTAAATCGGTACCCTCTGGACCGCGGGACGGGAGCTCCCACGCGAGATATTCGCATCAATCGATTCATTGCGCGGCTTCGATCGATGTACTTTGCACCACCGTCGCGTCCGATACCTCTCGGGATCCGGGGTCACGAGCGCTTTCCGGCATTATCCTCCGCTGACCGATCTCTGCCGCATGTCGACGAACGGGGCGCTGCAAGCCTGTCCCGCCGTATCTCCGACAGGGTGAATTTTCCATCGCCATCATTGGTGCCGTCATGTTCGTTCCGCTCCCAGGCATTCTCGATTTGGCGGATCGTGGCGAAGGCCGGCTGACGCCTCGATCGCCTGTGACGCAACGGCGACGCCGAACTTTTTTCCCCTGGCGGCCAAAGAAAGAGGCCGCCATTCCTCGCGCCCAAGATCAAAAAAGTTCGTCGCCGCCGTCCTCCGCTTCGCTGCGGGTCTTTCGACTGCGCCGGCGCTCGCCTCCGCCATTCGTTCGCCATCGCGACCGCATGGGGCGGTCCGAGTAAAATGACGGAGACAGACAATGGCGACCATCGGCAAATTCACCAAGTCAGGCGAAGGCTTCACCGGCGGCGTGACGACCTTGACCCTCGACGCCACGGTGCAGATCAAACCGGCGGAGAAGACCAGCGAGAAAGCGCCCGACTACCGCCTCGTCAGCGGCGGCGCGGAGATCGGCGCCGCCTGGTCCAAAAAATCCGCCGAAAACCGCAGCTATCTTTCCGTTCGGCTCGACGATCCTTCGCTCCCGGCGCCCATCCTCGCCAATCTCTGCGAAATGGAGAACGGCGAATATGACCTCATCTGGTCTCGCCCCAATCGCCGGCGCAATGGCGACTGACGATCCTTCGAAGCGCCCCGCCGAGGCGGGGCGCTTCTCTTCGCTTTGTTGAGTTATCGGCTGGGACCGCGCGTCCCCCGCGCACTCCATTTTTTGTCGGCACGGAACCTGCACGATCCCGGATCGGGGCGGCTCGTGGGAACCGGCATGGACTGCATTTTGAACCATTGCCATGCGCAGATAACGACCGACATCCTGATTACCGGCTTCTACGGAACGGCAGTCCTCGCCATGATCGCCTGCGCCTTGCGATCGAAATCGAAAACCATCCAGGATTGCGCTTTCCTCATCGGCGGCTCGTGGCTCGTCACGATCCTCGCCTATTATTATCTGGATCACGCAGCCGCCTACTTTGCGCTCACTCTCGCACTCGATGCATTGCTCGCTTGCTGCTTCTGGCGCATGGCGCAGCGCACTGTATTCCCGGCGGGCCTCTGCCTGATCCTGATCGGAGAAATCGCCTTCCTCCTCGCCGCGATGGCGGTCGCCATCGACGTCTACTGGACCTCATTCTGGCTCAATCGCATCTTCGAGATCACGCTGCTCTACATCATCGGCGGCTCGCTGCTCCGCCTGCGCCTGCTGCACAGCGAGGCGCAAGGCCATGAGTGCGCGCATGGACGCCGGAAACACTTCTTCGAAGCGGCGGCGGCTTCCTGAATTCGAACGGCGCATTCGCTTTTTTGGAGCGACGGCCGCCGGGAACTTGGGCCGGCCCTTTACCTGAATTCACCTTGAACGCGCGCGAATCCCACGCCCTTCGCTTCAATGGCCAGTCTCTTCTTCCTCGGCGAGTTCGTCCATGAGGACGCGCAGGAGGGCGAGCAATTGCGAATCCACGGTGACGATCCTGCCGCTCGACAATTGAACCTCAACCGTTCCGTCGCTCGCCGGCGCCGAAATCTTCTTTCGCCACTCAGCGTCCTTGAAAAGATCAAACTTCATCGGGGCTTTCTCGTTATCGGGCAGCGATCCACATCCCGGAAAACTCATGCGTCCATTCGTCATGTCGTGCTTTCGCCAAGTTCGTTCTTCGGCCCGTTCCAAGCAGCGAGGCTCCCGAACAAAAGGCCGAGCGCGCCGGCGTTTTTCAGATGCGCCGGATATTGGCGCCGAAAACCCTCCGCCAATTCCAGCAACGACCGACGCAGCGCGTCATCAGGCATTTTCGCCAGAACGTCGAGATTTTCGTCAAGCAAAAGATGCGCCAGGATCACGCGTTCAATCGTGACGCCGCGCTCGTCGGCGAGACGTTGCAAATTACGAAATTCAATCGAGCGTTTGCCGTTTTCGATGCGCGAATAGACCGGCTGGCTGACGCCCAGAAGGATGGCCATATCGTTCTGGCTGACGCCGAGATGACTCCGATAAACCCGAAGCAGCGAGCCGAATTCCAGTACTGTCTTTTTCGCTCTCAGCACGGAGGAATTCTGCGACAGATGGCATTCGCCGGCAAGAGCGTCTTCGGTGATCTCAATACACCAAAAAGGCGAAGATCATGGTTAACCCTGGCGCGCCGCCGCTTTTATTAGCCAGCAGAATAACGCGCCACACATTATGAATAACGTACCCACAAAATTTGAATAACCGACCCCCGAGATAGAATAGCCGGCGTCTTCAAAAGACGAGACCGGCTGTCATAGACTTGCTTCATCGGTTTGTCGGTTCGGCGCAGGAAAAACTTGTCAGCGACGCAGTCCACGCGCCCCGGTGTTCTGAGGAGGCCGCATATGCGAGAATCAAATCGTCCGCCCTCTGAAGGCGACTCCCCCTATCTCAGCGCGATCGAGGCGGCGAATTATCTGCGGATCAGCCGCCGCGCTCTTCAATCCTATCGCATCAATGGCGAGGGGCCGGCCTACCGGAAGCATGGCGCGCGCGTCGTCTATCATCGCGACGATCTCGATCGCTGGTCCGGAAAGAGGCGCTATCGCGGCCCGGCCTTGCGGGAAGACGAATGAGAGAACGCCGCTTCATTCCGCTGACGGCCGGCGCGATTTCGATCGGCGCGCTAGGGCTCGTGACCGCCCACGAATTCTCCCCGAAAATCGTCTGGAATGCTTCGGCGAGCGCGCCGATTGGACTCTACAGGATCAAGGCCGGCGCACACGCGCGGATCGGCGATTTCGTACTCGTAGAACCCGATCCTGCTTTTGAGACATTCATCACAGAGCGCGGCTATCTCCCGCCCAAAATCCCGCTCATCAAGCGGGTCGCGGCGTTTTCCGGCGATGAAATCTGCCGTCACGACCGGGCGATTTTCGTCGCGAACATCCACGTCGCCGACGCGCTCTTGACCGACTCGTCTGGCCGAGAAATGCCCGTCTGGAGCGCCTGCGTCACGCTGAAATCCGGCGAGATTTTTCTCCTGAACGCCCCGGAAAACTCGCTCGACGGACGATATTTCGGCGCGACCAGAATGAGCAGCGTCATTGGCGTCGCAATCCCCGTGCTCGTTTGGGAGAAGCCGAGGTGATTGAGGGAAGGCGGAAGAATAGCAAGATCAAAGGGCCGGTGCGCAAGAGGCCCCGATCCCAGTCTGCACGTCGTTTCTTCTGCACCAGGTCGGATTTTCCCGGTGCAGAACGGTGCAGCGCCTTATGACGCGCGCCGAAGACGAGTTCCGCCCGCGCCTTGGGCGCATTCGCAGCGCCAAGGGCGCCGCGTCGAAGCGCTATATCGGGAAGCTCTACGCCGCGATCGAGAAAGCCTCGCCCGGCGCCTTCGCCAAACGCTCCGGCTCGCGCTTCACCGGCAGTCGCATCGGGCGCGGCTCTGGGCTCGGCGCCGCCTTTGCGGCGAGAATGCATCCCTTCGCGAAACTCCGCACGCGGCGGGTCGCCGTCAAAATCCGATCGGTTCGTTTGGGCGGCTCGAGTCTCGCCAAGGCGCGGGCGCACCTGCGCTACATCCAGCGCGACGGCGCTGACCGGGATGGCGCGCCGGGCAAGCTCTACGGTCCCGGCGCGGACGCGGCCGATGGCGCCGCTTTCCTCGAAGAGGGGAAGCGTGACCGCCATCAGTTCCGCATCATCCTGTCGCCGGAAGACGCCGGCGATCTGGGCAGCCTCGACGGGTTCACGCGCGACGTAATGGCGGCCGTTGAAAAGGATCTTGGAACGCGTCTCGACTGGGTTGCCGTCAATCATTTCGACACCGATCATCCCCATGTCCACATCGTCCTGCGCGGCAAGGCGGATGACGGCCAGGACCTCGTCATCGCCAGGAGCTACATCACCCATGGATTTCGGGGCCGCGCGGAGGAACTCGCGACGGCTATCCTCGGTCCCCGCAGCGACCTCGAGATCGCCCGCACCCGCTATGCCGAAATCGACCGCGAGGCTTTCACTGGACTTGACCGCGAACTCGGCCGCCGCGCCGCCGCTGGACCGATCCGGTTTGATCGTCCGCGGACTCCTTACGAGCGCTTTGAGTCAAAGCTGCTCGCCGCCCGTCTCAAGACACTCGAAAAAATGCAGCTTGCGCGACGCGAGAAGGACGGCTGGCGACTTCAGCCCGACGTCGAGCAAACGCTGCGAGAGATAGGGCGTCGCGGCGACATCATCAGGTCAATGGGCGCCGAGCTCGGCGACAGGCTCGCGCCGGCGAACGTCAGGGATTTCGAGGCCGACAAATCGGCGACCCGTATCGTCGGTCGCGTCGCCGGCGCCGGCGCGATCGACGACGATCACGATCGGCGTTTCCTCGCCCTCGAAAGCGTTGACGGCCATCAATGGCGTGTGCCGGTCGATATGGCGCCCGGCGCGGCGCCGCCGAAGGGCGCTATCATCGAGGCGACACGCGCGCCGCAGGGTCCCCGAAAAGTCGATCTCACCATCGCCGCGATCGCCGACCGTCATGCCGGATTTTATTCCGATAAAGCTCACGCCGCCGCAGACCCATCAAGCAGCGCTGCCTACCGCCTGGCGCACAAGCGTCGGCTGGAGGCGTTGCGACGCGTCGGCATCGTCGATCGAAATCCCGACAGAAGCTGGCGCGTGCCAGAGAATTTTCTCGACCGCGCGGCGGCGTATGAGGGCGAAAGCTCCGCCGCGCGCGTCCGCGTCCTCTCCTGGGCAGCGCTCGACCAATTGCCGGGCGCGGCGGCCATCACCTTTCTCGATGACGCGCTCGAAAACCGGTCCACGATCGATCTCCGTCATGGCTTCGGCGCCGAGGTCGCGGAGGCCGTCGCGGTCAGGCGCCGGTGGCTCCTTGCACATGGAATAGGCCGGGAAGGAGAAGAAGGCTTCCTCATCGATCGCGACCGCTTGCGGGATCTTGCTCATCGGGCGATCGACGACGCAGCGAACCGCCTGTCGCAGGACCTCGGAAAGCGCCACGCGCCGCTCGCGCTCGGGGATAGAATCGAGGGTGTCTACCGTGGGCCAATTGACTTGCCGGCGGGGCGATTCGCGCTAATCGAGCGGGCGAAGGAATTCACGCTGGTGCCGTGGCGGGAGGTTCTCGAACAAAGGCGGGGTTTGGAGGTCGCAGGGATAGTTCTTGGAAGCGGCGTGAGCTGGGAAATCGGGAGGAGCCGAGCAGGTCCTGGAAGGTAACCTTTCGCCCGGGCTCGACTGTGCAATTACACCTACGGTGCGGAATAGAGTGCTAATTGCGGCAAGGGCAGCTTTTTGGGTTGCGCGTTAGCAGCGAGCTGTGGTCCGACTATATTCACCATGAGCTTGATTAAGTCAAAGAAGCGTGTTGCCGACCATGGGGAGGTGTTCACCCCGCCATGGCTCGTCGAGGCGATGCTCGATCTCGTCAAGGGAGAGACCGAGCGCATCGATTCCCGTTTTCTGGAGCCGGCATGCGGCAGCGGTAACTTTCTTGTGCCGATCCTCAAGCGCAAGCTCGCCGCCGTCGAACTAAGATATGGCAAGGCCGGCGATTTTGAGAAGCACCACTACGCGCTGCTTGCGCTGATGTGCATCTACGGGATCGAGCTTCTGGCGGACAACATCGCGGAGTGCCGCGCCAATTTGCTGGAGGTCCTTGGCGATTACCTCAATGTCAAAGCGCCGGAGTATTTCCGTCAAACGGCGTCCTATGTGATTTCGCAGAACATCATCCATGGCGACGCCCTCACCATGCGCACGAGCGACGCGCGGCCTATCGTGTTCGCCGAGTGGGGCTATCTCGGCAAGGGCAAATTCCAGCGCCGCGATTTCCGCCTTGACGTCCTGACCGGCATGTCGGGCTTTGCGGAAGAGGGCTCGCTCTTCGCCCATCTCGGGAAACACGAAATTTTTACGCCGGTTGAAACCTATCCGCCGATGACCATGCGCGACCTCGCCGCTCTGGATTCTGCGCCGGAGGCGGCGGCGTGAGCGAAACGCAAGCGAGCTTCGCGCTGCGCGGGCGCAACCCGGATGTGCTGACGTGCATCGCCAACCTCTCGAACGACGAGGTGTTCACGCCGCCGGCCTTCGCGAACCGCATGCTGGATTCGCTGACAGAGGCGTGGGCGGCCGACAACAAGGGCGCCAATCTGTGGGCGGACAAGTCTGTCCGGTTCCTGGACCCCTGCACGAAGTCTGGCGTATTTCTGCGCGAGATTACGAAGCGTCTGAATGACGGATTAGCGGCGGAGATTCCGGATCTTCAGGCGCGCGTCGATCACATTCTGACGAAACAAGTGTTCGGCATCGCGATCACGCAGCTCACGAGCCTGCTGGCGCGGCGAAGCCTCTACTGCTCGAAGCACGCCAACGGCAAGCATTCGATCGCGAAGAGCTTCGCCCGAGAGACAGGCAATATCTGGTTCGAGCGGCTGGAACATAGCTGGGTGGAAGGGAAATGCAGATACTGTGGGGCGAACCAGCGAGACTACGATCGTGGGGAGGGCCGCGAAACGCATGCCTACGCGCTCATTCATGACGACAAAATCAAAAGACTGGTGGCAAGGTTGTTTGGAGACAATATGCAGTTCGACGTGGTTATCGGTAATCCGCCGTATCAGCTTGGGCAAAGCGGCGGCGACGCTATCGGCAGCTTCGCCATGCCGATCTATCAGAAGTTCATCGACGCCGCCAAAGGCCTCGAACCCCGCTACCTCATCATGGTGACGCCATCGAGATGGTTTGCTGGCGGTCGAGGCTTGGATGAGTTTCGTACAGAGATGCTTACTGATCGACGCCTACGCTTTCTATTCGATTATCCAGATTCTCGGGAAGTCTTCGCCGGTGTCGATATCGCCGGCGGCATTTCGTACTTCTTATGGGACTCAACTTGGAAGGATAGGTGCGCGGTTACGACGACGGTTGGCGGCAAAGCTGGACCAACTCTGAGTCGCTATCTGGATAGTTACGATATCCTTGTTCGATACAACGAGGCGGTTCCTATCCTAGAGAAGGTGGTTGGCCCGTCAGGAGGCGGTGGCTTCGACAGCATTGCCGGCCAGATCTCCCCGATCCAACCGTTCAGCATCCGCACCAACTTTCGAGGGGCCGCAAATAGCGATGGAATGAAGAGCCCCGTACTTCTTTACCAGAATGGAGGCACTGGCTTCATTGAACGTGATGCAATTCCGCGCAACGTAGAATGGGTTGACCAATGGAAGGTGTTCCTATCCGCAACCGCCAGCGAGCATGGCGGTCAGACCGATAAGAGCGGTACCCGACGCGTTTTCTCGCGGATTCTCGTTGGCAATCCTGGGACGGCCTGTACCGAGACCTATCTCGTTGCGGGTCACTTCGGGACTGAGGAGGAAGCTAAGAACCGCAGCGCATACCTACGTACCAAGTTTGTGCGCTTTTTGGTCTCGCTGCGAACGAATACCCAGCACTTGTACAGTGAGAGATTCGCCTTTGTTCCTAACCTCCCGATGGACCGACGATGGACAGACGAGTTGCTGTTCAACAAATACAAACTGGTGAAAGATGAAATTGCATTCATCGATTCGATGATTCGTCCGATGGCCGAGGGTGATGTCTAAAACTATCGACGAAATCCTCGCGCCCAAGCCCGCGGCGCGGCTTCGCATCTATGCGTGGACGCCGAATGATCCGCCTGCGGCCTATGTCGGCCTGATAAAGATCGGCCAGACGATGCAGGAGGATGTGAACGCGCGCATTCGCCAGTCCCAAGGACAGATGCAGCAGGCTTACACTCTGCATATCGATGTTGTGGCCGAGCGCGAAGACGGGACGGTGTTCCGCGATGGCGACGTGCGCCAGCGCCTCATCGACAAGGGTTTCGAAAACCCGCTGATCGCGTCCTCGCGCGAATGGATGCGATGCTCGCCCTCCGACGTCAAAACCGCCATCGCCGAATTGCAGAAGGGGCTGAAGCTTACCGGCACGCATCATTTGGACTTCCCCATGCGCCGGGAGCAGGCCGAAGCCGTCAAGGCGACGCACGCCTACTTCCTGTCGCGCTGGGCGGAAGACATGCGCGCCGTGCCGCGCTTCCTGTGGAACGCGAAAATGCGTTTCGGCAAGACTTTCGCCGCCTACCAGCTCGCCAAGAAGCTCGGCGCCAAGCGCGTGCTCGTGGTCACCTTCAAGCCCGCGGTTGAGGACGCGTGGCAGACTGACCTTGAAAGCCATGTGGACTTCGACGGCTGGCAGTACGGCTCGCGCAACTCGGAAATCGACGACCCGCGGAGCGTGTCTCGCAACACGCCGCTCGTTTATTTCGGATCGTTTCAGGATCTTCTGGGGCGCGACGATGCCGGCAACATCAAGCCCAAGAACGAGTGGATTCACGCAATCAACTGGGACCTCGTCATGTTCGACGAGTACCATTTCGGCGCCTGGCGCGAGACGGCGAAGGAATTGTTCGAGGGCGAGGAAGAGGGGGTCGCCAAGAAGGAAGCCAAGCTCGAATACGCTGCCGGTCTGGAGAACGTGAACGATGACCTGACGGGACTCTCAAAGGAGTTTCTGCCCATCACGACCCGGGCCTACCTCTACCTCTCCGGAACGCCGTTCAAAGCGCTCGCCACCGGCGAGTTCATCGAGGAGCAGATATTCAACTGGACCTACACCGACGAGCAGCGCGCCAAGGAGGAGTTCGAAGCCAAAAACCCCGGCGCGTGGAACCCATACGGCGCGCTGCCGCAGATGCGTCTCCTCACCTACCAGATGCCGGATGAGCTGACGGCGATCGCGAGCGGTGGAGAGTTCGACGAGTTCGATCTCAACGAGTTTTTCGCGGCGACGGGCAGCGGCGACGCGGCGCGGCTCCAGCACAAAAGCGATGTGCAGAAGTGGCTCGACATCATCCGCGGCCAGTACGCTCCGAGGGCTGTCGAGAGTCTCAAGACCGGCACGCGGCCGCCTTTTCCCTATTCGGATGTTCGCCTGCTCCCGTATTTGAAGCACTCCTTCTGGTTTCTGCCCAATGTCGCGGCCTGTCATGCGATGGCGAACCTCTTGGCCGAGAAACACAACACTTTCTGGCGTGACTACGATGTCATTGTCGCGGCCGGCGCGTCAGCCGGCATCGGACTCGAGGCTCTTCCGCCCGTGCGTATGGCCATCGGCAGCGGCTTCGACACCAAGACCATCACGCTGTCGTGCGGGAAGCTGACTACCGGCGTGACTGTGCCGCAGTGGTCGTCGATCCTGATGCTGCGCAATCTGAAAAGTCCGGAGACGTACTTTCAGGCCGCGTTTCGCGTTCAGTCGCCATGGTCGATCAAGAACCCGAACGGCGACAATCCGAACGAGGAGGAGGTCTTAAAGCCAGCCTGTTTCGTGTTCGACTTCGCGCCGACGCGCGCGCTGCGCCAGCTATCCGATTACGCGATCGGCCTCTCTCCGAACGAGCCGAACCCGGAAAATGCGGTGAAAGACCTCGTGTCGTTTCTGCCCGTGCTCGCCTTCGATGGGGCGAACATGACTCAGATCGACGCCGGCGGCATTCTTGATTACGCTATGGCGGGGACCTCAGCGACGCTGCTGGCGCGCAAATGGGACAGCCCACTCCTCGTGAATGTAGACAACGACACCTTGCGCCGGATCATGGACAATTCCGATGCCATGGCGGCGGTGGAGCGGATCGAAGGCTGGCGCGCGCTCGGCGACAACATCATAGAAACGATCATCAACAAAAGCGAGAAGGTCAAAGAGCTCAAGAACAAGGCGAAGGAGCGTGAGCTGACGGAGAAGCAGAAGAAGCAGCTCTCCGAGGAGGAGAAGGAATACAAATCCAAGCGCAAGCTCGTTCAAGAGAAGCTGATCAAATTCGCGACGCGCATTCCCGCGTTCATGTACCTGACGGATTTCCGCGAAAACACGCTTCAGGACGTCATCACCAAGCTGGAGCCAGACTTATTCCAGGCTGTCACCGGCCTGACGGTCAAAGACTTCCACCTGCTTGTCAGCCTGAAAGTGTTCAACACCGAGCAGATGAACCAGGCCGTGTTCGCGTTCCGACGCTACGAGGACGCGTCCCTTCGCTACACCGGCATCGAAAGCCACGAAGGGCTCACCCACTATGGGCTTTACGATACGGTCGTGGCGAGGGACTGATTCGACATGTGCGGCGAGAGAATGGGGTGCGCTCCAACTTGCTGCACGTCGGCGATTTCATCGATGGCGACGACTAACCCATACATTTTGTATGCTGACTCAGGTCCCAAATCGCATGAGACGTTTTCGAACCTCGGCCGCGGGAAGGCGACATCGCGGATGAGCCGTCACCGCTGTCAATGCTCGATGGAGTTCGGCATTGAGCACAACTTCGGCCTCGCAGAGCGCATCGAATATCCACAATACGCCGTGCGTCTCGACCTGACAATCCTGTGCCAGTTTTCGCAACCTGGCGTCGCCAGTGAGCAGGGTCCACTTGCGCGTTTCCGCAATCGCAAATGCAAACGCGTCTGGCGTTGAAAGGGCCCCATCGCTGCGTCGAACTTCGATCGCCCGTCCAACCTCGATGGATGTCAGCGCTTCGACGCGAAGACCAAGCGTAGCAAGCTTATCGCCCAGTTCTCCCTTGAGTTCGCGCTCAAAGAGGAGATCTGGAACGGCGAAATCCACCGGAAGCCGGAAGATCACTTCGAGAATGCCGCCTCGCTCCAGGTCGATCAAGACCGACGTGTCGGAGACGAGGACACCCACGCCTCACGCCGCCATCTGATCCAGACGCGCGTCAAGCTCACGAATCGTGAGTCCAAGCAGCTCCGCTGCGCGGGCCTCGCCGATGACATTCTCCGTCAATGCACGATAACACAGGCGCTCAAAGCGCTTGGGTTCTTCAACCGACGGGTCGAGCGTTTCAGGCTCCTCATACGGCGGCGCCCGCCAGCCACGCTCCGCATAAAGATCGAACATGCGCTTAAACGCCGCCCGATTGATAATGCCGAGGTCCATGCAGCGATACGTCAATGCCTGAATGCTCATCCCAAACCGGCGCTTAAGCGCCGTTAGTTCACCGACGCTAATGGACGTTCGCTTGACGCCAACCTCGGCGCGCAGCGCGTCGGCAGGCGCCAGGAAGGCGCCAGCGAATCGATGGGCGGCTTTTTCGCCGTCAACGACTTCGGCGGGCGTCATCACCATATGTCCGAGCTCGTGAGCGAGGTTAAATCGCTTGCGCTCGGACCACGTGCTTTTCTTGATGACGATCACCCGCGCCGCTTCCTTGTCTTTTCTTCGCACTTTGGCGGCGAGTCCGTCGACATCATCAAGGTCAAGCGAGACGACTTTCACGCCTCGCTCTTCGAGCAGCTCTGACAATTGAGGGATCGGATCATTGCCAAGGCCCCATTCCTCACGCACGGAACGCGCGGCGTCCTCCGCGTCGCGAAGATCCGTCACCGGATGAGGCCAGCGCGGCGCATCCCAATCGACGCTTTTCAGCTTCAACAGATCTTCGACCAAGAGGTAACGTTCAAGCAGCTGGATCGTCCGCGCCTCGAGCGTCGCTTCCTCTTTTGACGAATTCCCGGGTTTCTTCCGGAAATCCACGCCTTCAAGCGTCAGATCATCTTCGTTGAGCAGATATTCCTCGCTGACATCGAGAGCGCGCGCCAACGCAATGAGGGCTTTCGAACCCGGCAGGTCCTCATTTCTTTCGTATTTGCCGATGGCTTGCGCGGAAACGACGCCGCCCATCGCATCCGACAGGGCGCGCAAGGAAAGCCCGGCGGCTGACCGGGCGATTTTCAGTTTGCTTCCGATCATCTGGGACTCCCAATAGTTTCCATAGATATGCAGCGTTCGTCGTTTTGTAAACCGCAAACCCCTTGAAAATGCGTAACACCGTCACCAAAATTAGGTTTCGATCGTTGAGGCGCTGATTTTTGTAAACCGGACGGTCAACCATGGTGAAAGGCGAGAGATATGAATCGAAGAGAAATTGAGCAGATATTTCAACAACTTGCCAAGCGGCTCTCCATCCCGCGCTCGCGTTATGAGCGGGCGGAAAAATCCTACAAGTCTGTTGGAGAATGGCTCTGCCGGTCGGAGTCGACACTCGCCGCCGCCAATCCCGAAATTTACGTCCAAGGGTCCTTTCGATTGGGAACGGCCATTCCTCCGTTCGACCGCGACGAAGACTATGACATTGATCTCGTTTCCGAACTTCAGCTCGACAAAACCCTGCTATCTCAGGCGGACCTCAAGGAACGCCTTGGTGCCGAATTAAGAGCATACGCTCGCGCCCATGGCATGCAGCCGCCGTCGGAAGGGGACCGTTGCTGGACCTTGGATTATGCCGACGGCGCGCGATTTCATCTCGATACGCTCCCCGCAATTCCGGACGGACTCCTCAAGCGTCGTCTACTGGAGTCCTCCGGCCTTTCATCTGTGTACGCCGATACGGCGATCGCGATCACAGACCGCAAACATCCCGACTATCATCGCCACTCAACCACTTGGCCCCACAGCAACCCTAAGGGATATGCCGCGTGGTTCATCAGCCGCCTTGGACCGTTCTTTGAAGCGAAACGTAAAAAACTCGCCCTCGAAGCGAGGGTGAGCGTTGAAGATATTCCGCTTTATCAAGTGGATGCGCCCCTGCAGGGCGCCATCAGGATTTTGAAGCACCATCGAGACCGCATTTTCGCCGGCACTCCGGACGACAAACCGATTTCCATCATTCTCACGACACTCGCCGCCCATGCCTATGGCCAGCAAGAAACGATTGTCGACGCAATCGAGGCAATTTTGCAGGGGATGGACCGGCATATCGAAGATCGGAACGGGGTCGCCTGGATTCAAAATCCGACGGACCCCGCTGAAAATTTCGCTGATCGGTGGAAAGCTCATTCTGCAAGAAAGGCGGCGTTTTACCACTGGTTACGCCAAGCGCGGTTTGATTTCGAAGCGATCCTCAATGCCGCAAATGAGGCGGCTGCGTACCAAAGACTGCGGGAGTTCGTCGGAGAGATCGTCGCGGACGACGTCAGGAAGTCGCGCGGAACTCTGGTCGAAGCGTTTCGCAATATGATTGTCCCTCGCCACAAACAGGCGCCCCCGTGGAGGCCTTCGAATGCTGGCCGGGTTGCCATTCGGCGCGCCATCATCGAACGAGGCGGCTTTCGCGCGCAAGAATTCGTAAGCGGATCGCAGCCGCTTCCAAAGCACGCTAAGCTGACTTTCGAAGCGGAAACCAACATTCCAAAGCCATACAAAGTTTATTGGCAGGTTGTGAACACGGGCGAGGAGGCCGAACGCGCTGGGGGTCTTCGAGGCGGCTTTGACGAGGGCGTCATCAATCAGGGGCCCCTCACAAAGCGCGAGGACACGCTTTACAAAGGTCAGCACACGATTGAATGCTTCATTATAAAGAATGAATTCCTGGCGGCGCAAAGCGGCCCTTTTGTGGTGGAAATTGCATGAGCCGCGACCTAACTCGCCATGTCGATGAATTTCTGAGCGCGTTCATCGAATGGATTTTCCGCAGAAAGAGTTTTGCTGCGCTGCTCTTAAAAAGCGCCGTTGTAGTCGGTATCGCCACAGTTGGCGGGACTGCGTTCAATCTGACTATTCCAACCTCCATGGGCCCGCTATCGCTTGGAACGGGTAATGCCATAGCGCCCGTTTGGGCATTCGGGGTGCCGGTATCTATAACCCTATTTATTTGGTCGTTCATCGCACGGCGAACGGAGGATCGGGCGACTGACCGCAAGCGCGTGCTAGCCATTGAGCTGCGAGGATTACGTGACATTCAAGGGACGCCACTGTTTGGGGCAATCCCAAACAACATTCTTGGCCGGCGCGAGCAAATTCTCGTTGATACACGTCAACGTGTTGAGGATGGCGTCGTAACCGATCCGCACGTCGCCTTGCGACGACTTCTTGAATTGCCGAACTCATTGAAAAATGCAACGGATGGCGTCGATCGAACAGACATTACGTTCGTGTTTGGAGGTTTGGCGCCCGTCCCGCTGACATTTCTCGCCGGCGTGCTCATCGACGACGAAGGTCAATGCGAGGTCGTTGATTGGGATCGCCACGCCAAGCAGTGGCGACCTCTTTTGGAGCGGGACGACGGCGTTCGCTTCGAAATCGATCAAGTTGAGGGCGTTTCTCCAAACGTACCGTCGGTGTGTCTGGCGGTCAGCATGTCGTACGCCGCTGACATAAGCGCTATCCGCGAAGAATTCGCGGGCATTCCAATAGTGGAGATGCGCCTACCTACGCGAGGAACGGAAAGTCACTGGTCCGGAAAGAAACAAGAGGCGTTGGCCCGGCAGTTCCTGAATGTCGCGATGCGCCTCGCAGACGCGGGCGTCAACGAAATCCATCTCGTTCTGGCTGCGCCGAGCAGCTTCGTATTTCGCCTTGGACGCCTCTACGACAAGCGAAACCTCCCTGCGATTTGCGTCTATCAATACGAAAAAGGGCTCTCAACAAAATATCCGTGGGGCATTCAAATGCCAGTATGCGGTCGCACGCCTGCGGTAACAGAACTGAAGGCCCTCACACGTACGGATAATCGCTGATCATGACGGTTTGCGGCAGTTTCTAGGTTCGAGTGTCCGCAAGGGTCGATCCGAAAGTCCGGAATCCCCTCGTCGCGCCGAGACACTTCGCCCAACCCGAAGATTCGCGCATCCGGACGCATATGCACGCATCCGAGCGCAACGGAACGCGTTCTGATGCATCCGAACGCATCCTCGTGCATCCGGACGCCCGCGAGCGCCGGGAGCAGCAAATTTTATACAAATTTTTCGGGGTGACGGGGATCGATCTGTAGGCCGATGATCGCGTCCGACGGAGCAAGCCTTGCTCCGCTTGGATGCGAGACTCATGACGCCAACGAAGATCCTCATCGGCCAAGCGCTTGTCGTCTTCCTGATCATCGGCCTTGCGCTTGTTGCGGCGACGCAGTTCGTGGCGATCTCGTTCAACTTCGACCGGGGGCTCGGGCGGCCGTGGTTCATCGCCGGCGACTGGCCTGTCTATTACCCGTGGCGGTTGTTCGAGTGGTGGTTCGCCTATGAGGCGTACGCCCCCGATGTCTTCATGCGCGGCGGCGCCATCGCCGCATCGGGCGGGATGCTCGGCGCGGCGGCGGCGATCGCCGGCTCACTCTGGCGCGCGCGTCAGCAGCGCAACGTCACGACCTACGGCTCTGCGCGCTGGGCCGAGAGGAAGGACATCGAGGAAGCCGGGCTCTTCGGGCAGAGCGGCGTCTTTCTCGGGCGCTGGAAGGGCGACTATCTCCGCCATGACGGCCCCGAACATGTGATGGCGTTCGCGCCGACGCGCTCCGGCAAAGGCGTCGGCTTGGTACTGCCGACGCTCCTTTCCTGGACAGGGAGCGCCGTCATTCACGACATCAAGGGCGAGAACTGGCGGCTGACTTCGGGCTGGCGCTCGCGCTTCTCGCACTGCCTTCTTTTCGATCCGACCAATCCGAACTCGGCGCGCTACAATCCGCTCCTGGAAGTGAGGAAGGGCGACCACGAAGTCCGCGACGTCCAGAACATCGCCGACATCCTCGTCGATCCCGAAGGCTCGCTTGAACTGCGCAATCATTGGCAGAAGACAGCGCACGCGCTTCTGACCGGCGTCATCCTCCATGTCCTTTATGCCGAGAAGGAGAAGACGCTCGCCCGCGCCGCCTCCTTCCTGTCGGACCCCTCGCGCAGCATCGAGCGCTCGCTCTCGATCATGATCGCCGCCAATCATCTCGGCACGAAAGACGCGCCGCGAGCCCATCCGGTCGTCGCCGAAGCCGCGCGCGACGTGCTCAACATGAAGGATAACGAACGCTCCGGCGTCGTCTCGACCACGATCAGCTATTTGACGCTTTATCGCGATCCGATCATCGCCCGCGTCACCGGCGCCTGCGACTGGCGGGTCGCCGATCTCGTCGACGGCGACAATCCTTCCTCGCTCTATCTCGTGGTCCCGCCGTCCGACATCTCGCGGACGAAACCCCTCATTCGCCTCATCCTCAACCAGATCGGCAGGCGCCTGACCGAGGACCTCGAAGAGAAGCGCCATAAGGTGCTGATGATGCTCGACGAGTTCCCGGCCCTGGGGCGGCTCGACTTCTTCGAATCGGCGCTCGCCTTCATGGCCGGCTATGGCGTCCGCGCCTATCTCATCGCGCAGTCGCTCAATCAGATCGAGAAGGCCTACGGCCACAACAATTCGATCCTCGATAATTGTCATGTTCGCGTCGCCTTCGCCGCCAATGACGAGAGGACAGCGAAACGCATTTCGGACGCGCTCGGCACGGCGACGGAACTCCGGGCGCAGAGGAACTACGCCGGCCACCGCCTCGCGCCCTGGCTCGCCCATGTCATGGTCTCGCGCCAGGAAACCGCGCGCCCGCTCTTAACGCCCGGCGAGGTGATGCAACTCCCGAAAAGCGAGGCGATCGCGATGGTCTCAGGGCTCGCCCCGATCCGCGCGAAAAAGCTCCGCTATTATCTCGACGCGAATTTCCTCGGGCGAATGCGTCCGCCGGTCGATGTGAAGAAGCGCGCCGCTTGCAGCTATCCCGACGCGCCGCCGGCGCGCGTCAACGACTGGGCAGGAATGATAGCGGCGCCCGCCGGTCCCGTGAAACCCTGGTTCGACCTCATCACGGGCGGCTCTTCCGACGAAGGCGGACTGCAGCAGAAGCCCGAACTGGATCCCATCAAGGCGCCAATTGTCGATACGGCGCACACGGACCTTGGACCGGAAGAAGACGCCGACGATCTCGCCGCGGCGCGGCGCCTCAAAGGCCTATCCGATGTCGCACGCCGCGCCATGGGCCTCGACCAGAGCCTCAAGGGGCAAGGCCTGTTGCCGGGAATCTGAATTGAGATCTGACATGACCAACACGCGCATCAATATTCACATCTCGGCGGAAGCGGACGCGCTCCTCAATTCCGCCGTGGCGGGTGGCGCGGCGAACAAGGGCGCGATCGTCGACGCGGCGCTGAAAGAGCTGCTCGATCCGAAGCGGAAAGACTCGGCGCTCACCAAAATCGCGCAGCGTCTCGACCGGCTGACCCGCGCAATGGAGAAACTGGCGGACGAGGGCATCGCGCAGAGCGAGACCCTGGCGCTCTTCGTCCTCTATTATCTCTGCATCACGCCGCCTTTGCCAAGGGCGGCGCGCGCCGCGGCGGAAGCCGTCGGACGGGAGCGGTTCGATCACTTTGTGCGAGAGGTCGGAAAACGCCTTGCCGGCAAGGAGCGGTACTCCGATGCGCTCCTCGCCAGCATCGATCTCATTCGCACCGAGAAAACCGAAGAGCCGCAGCCGCGGGAGCGCGCGGCATGATCCATCGCGCCCCAATTGACGACACCGCAAGCCGCCGCGCCGCCATGCTAAAGACGGCGTTCGGCCCCGTCATCGGCGCGGCGCTCGAAGACGACAGCGTCATCGAGATCATGGCCAATCCCGACGGCGCGCTCTGGATCGAGCGGCATGCGGTGGGGCGCGTCCGGCAGGATCAGGTCATTCGCCCCGCTGACGCCGAACGCATCATCCGCCTCGTCGCGAGCCATATCGGCTTTGATTGCGACAAGGCGCATCCGATCGTCTCGGCCGAGCTCCCGGGAACGGGCGAACGCTTCGAGGGCGTGCTGCCGCCGGTCGCCATCGCGCCGGCCTTCGCCATCCGCAAGCCGTCTGGGCGGGTGATTGCGCTCTCGGCCTATGTCGACGCCGGGATCATGAGCGGCGCCGATGCGCTGACGCTGAAAACCGCAACGCTCAAGAAGCAGAACATCCTGATCGCTGGCGGTGCCTCTTCGGGGAAAACGACGCTGGCGAATGCGCTCCTCGCCGAGATCGCCGCGCTTGATGACCGCATCCTCATCCTAGAAGACACGCGCGAACTTCATTGCGGCGCGCGCGATGTGGTGGCGCTGCGTACATCGCCCGGCGTCAGCCTCGAGACCCTCGTGCGCTCGACCATGCGCCTCCGGCCCGACCGCATCATCGTCGGCGAGGTGCGCGGCGGCGAGGCCTTGGATCTCCTCAAAGCGTGGAACACCGGCCATCTAGGAGGCATCGCCACGGTACATGCGAACTCCGCCGCCTCGGCGCTGACGCGCCTCGAACAATTGATCGGCGAACGGACGACGCACATCCCCTGCCAGCTCATCGCCGACGCCGTCGATCTCGTCGTCTTCATCGCGCGAACCGCCGAGGGGCGACGCGTCAAGGAGATCATTCGTGTCGAAGGCCTCGATCACGAAGGCTACCGCCTCGCCAAACCCAATCCTCTCGAACTCATCGTCAACAATGAAGGAGCGCC
>CADEDN010000026.1 GCA_902826095.1 uncultured Alphaproteobacteria bacterium
AGCCAGAACGAGATGTTGTTCATCCGCGGAAAGGCCATGTCCGGCGCGCCGATCATGATCGGCACGAACCAGTTGCCGAAACCGCCGATCAACGCCGGCATCACCATGAAGAAGATCATGATGAGTCCGTGATAGGTGATGAGCACGTTGTAGAAATGCTCGGCCTCAGCCTCGCCGCCCGAGGGCACGAAGTTTGTAAGAATCTGGATGCCCGGCTCCGCGAGCTCCCAACGCATCAGCCCCGACATCGCGCCGCCAAGGATCCCGGCGATGATCGCGAAAATCAGATAGAGCGTGCCGATGTCCTTGTGGTTGGTTGAAAACAGCCATCGGCCAAGGCCTTTCGGCGCGTGGTCATGGGCGTGGTCGTGAGAATGCCCGTGATCGGCGGCATGACCGGCGTGTGAGTGTTCATGAGCCATGGGTCTAACCTTCGTCCTTGCCCTGATTATTGCGCATTCGCCGCGGCGGCGGCGTCAGCAAGCCGCGACGGCTCGGCAATCGAAGCGACCGCCGAGAACATCGGCTCCATGTCCGCCTCAACGCGCTTTTGATTAACCCAGGCTTCGAACGCCGGGCGGGAGACAACTTCGACAGCGATCGGCATCGCTGAATGGCGAACGCCGCAGATTTCCGAACACTGGCCGTAATAGACGCCTTCCCTGTCGGCCTTGAACCAGGTCTCGTTGATGCGGCCGGGGACGGCGTCGACCTTGATCGCCATATTCGGGAGGGCCCAGGCGTGGATGACGTCGCGGGCGGTCGTAATGACGCGGATCGTCTCGCCGACCGGCACGACGACGCGGTTGTCGACTTCAAACCGGTAAAGTTCAGGCGTCGTCGCCTCTGCCGGCGCCATGTTTGACGAGAATTCGAAATCGCCGAAGTCGGGATAGGCGTAGGTCCACCCCCATTGATAGCCGATGGCTTTCAAGGTCATGGATGGCGCGAGCGCAATTTCCTTGTTTTTCCGGCCCACAAGACTCCGCCCCATCCGAACGACGATCTTGTCGCCTGCCGCCGGATTCGCTTTGAGGGCAACAGAGATTTTCGGCGTGCCGAGCCCCTCCAGCGTGTAGTCCTTTCCGGGCGTCAGGCCGACGACGCCCGCCGCCGATCCATGGAAAACCTGAACATGCCGGCCCGCGGCCGCCATCCGGCTTGCGGGAAAGTCATTGTCGAAGGCGAAGACGTTCGACGCGCCGTCCGCTTCGCTGACCATCTGCTTGCCGTCGGGAATGACGTCTTCCTTGAAGAGGAGTTCAAAGGAGGGCAGCGCGATCCCGAGCAGGATGACAATCGGCACGAAGGTCCAAATGACCTCGATCATCATGTTGTGGCTGAATTTGCGGGGAACCGGATTGGCCTTCGCATTAAAACGCACCATCACGAATAGAAGCAGCGCCAGCACGAAAAGGCTGATCACGGTGATGATCGGCATCAAAATGCCGTTGTGGAAAAAATGCACTTCCTCGGCGAGTTTCGAGGCTGCGGGCAACATGCCGTAACCGCCGTCAACAGGGGTGTTGGCTGTTTGGGCGAGCGCCACGCCTGTCGACGCCGACACCGCCGCCATTCCCGCATATATCTTGTTCATGAAGCCCTCTGGAATCCGCGTCGAAGCGCCCTCTCTCCCGGGGCCGGATTGGCTCAGGCGAGGGGAAAGGTCAATGGATGGAATGGGCTTATAGGCCCTTCCGCCCGCGCGCGTCACCCGCGAGGCAAAGGGAAAAAAGGTCGCAGACGAACCCGCCGCTGGCATTGCCTGTGCGCCTGACGCCGCTTACCTCTTCGCCATGACCCATTCGCTTTTTTTCGAGAAGACAGGGCTCGATAAAGCCCGCACGCAGTCAATTGTCGATGAGGCGCTCAAGGGCGCTGACGATGGCGAACTCTACCTCGAATACTCCCAGTCCGAGGCGTTCGTCTTCGACGATAACCGGCTCAAAACGGCGAGCTACAATATCGAACAGGGATTTGGGCTAAGGGCCGTCTGCGGCGAATCAACCGGCTACGCACACGCTTCCGAATTGTCGGAGGATGCGCTGAAGCGCGCGGCGAGCGCCGTGCAGGCGGTGAAATCGGGTCGGGGCGGCGTCCTCGCGGCCGGCCCGTCAAGGACAAATGTCAAGCTTTATCCGGACGATAACCCGTTAGACGCCCTTCCCTTTGAGGCGAAGTCGAAATTGCTGGCGGACATCAACGAGTATGCGCGGTCGAAAGATTCTCGCGTCCGGCAGGTGTCGGCGTCGCTGACCGGCGAATGGTCCGCGATCGAAATCGTGCGCCCGGGCGGCGAGATCGTGCGCGACATCCGCCCGCTCGTCCGCCTCAACGTTTCCGTCACCGCGGGCGAAGGCGACAGGCAGGAATCCGGAAGCTACGGCGCCGGGGGCCGTGAGGCCTATGCGCGATATGTTTCGCCAGACGCGTGGCGCTCCTATGTCGATGAGGCCTTGCGCCAGGCCATCGTCAATCTGAAAGCCGAACCGGCGCCCGCCGGAGATATGGAAGTCGTGCTCGGCTCTGGCTGGACCGGCGTTCTACTGCACGAGGCGGTCGGGCACGGGCTGGAAGGCGACTTCAACCGCAAAAGGACATCCGCCTTCGCCGGCCGGCTTGGCGAACGCGTCGCCGCGCCCGGCGTCACCGTTATCGACGACGGGACGCTCGCCGGACGGCGCGGCTCGCTTTCGGTCGATGACGAAGGGACGCCGACGTCAAGGACCGTTCTGATCGAGGACGGCGTCCTCAAGGGCTACATGCAAGATCGCCTTAACGCGCGGCTGATGGGGGTTCCCGTCACCGGCAACGGTCGGCGCGAAAATTTCGCCTGCCAGCCGATGCCGCGCATGACCAACACCTTCATGCTCGCTGGAACGCACCAGCCGGAAGAAATCATCCGTAGCGTGAAAGACGGCGTCTACGCGGTCAACTTCTCCGGCGGGCAGGTCGACATTACGTCGGGCAAATTCGTTTTCAACTGCACCGAGGCCTATCGCATCAAGAATGGAAAAATCGGCGCGCCGCTGAAGAACGCCGCGCTGATCGGCGACGGCCCGACCGTTCTGACCCGCGTTTCAATGATCGGCGACGATTTCGCGCTAGACCCCGGCATCGGCGTCTGCGGCAAGTCTGGACAGGGCGTGCCGGTCGGCGTCGGCCAGCCGACAATCAAGGTCGATCGTCTGACGGTCGGCGGCGCCAGCGCTTAATCGACGCGCGCTTGAAGTTCCGCGCCGGCGCCCGTCAAGACATCGGTCACGTCCTTGTTGTCATAGACGAGCCGGTCGTTGCGCATCAGCAGCGAGCGTTCGCCTCTGATCAAGGGAATTTCCTCTCCGGCGATTTTTGACAGGATGATCCGCCAATTGTTGACCGGCGTCCTGGTCAGATACGGCCGTCCGTAAGTCTCCGCGTCCCAGTAGATCGTGTTGATGATGCCGAATTTTTCGCGGATTTCGGCGTCGGTGAAATCCTGCAAGCTCATTTCGGTGTCTTCATGAAGGCGACGCGGATAAGGGCCTTCATCCGACTGAATGACGAAAATGAGGCCGCGTCCGTTTTTGACGGCGCGGTTCGCGTCGAAAATCTCAATGAGGCGCCTGTTGAGAAACGTGACATATCCCGAATAGGCGGCCTGATAATCAGTCCAACTCGTCCCGTAGCCTGGATAATAGACATGCGGAATGCACCTCCCGTCCTTGTCCATCGTAATCGGGACGTGCGGCATCGTCAGATGCGCGAAGGCGAAGACCGGCCTTTCGCCGCGGCCGCGCACGGTCTCAAGATGGCGCAGCTGGTTTTTCAACCGCTCGCATTCGCCGCGCTCGACAGCGGCGCCGTCAGTGACCAGCCAGGCGACCGGCGTCAGCCTAATGAGCGCCTGCTCAAATTCGGTCGTCAGCGACCACAAGCTGTCGGCGCCGTAGAAATTGATGTCGGCGCTGTCATTGCGCTTCGTCGGCCCCCACCAGTTCCCTAGGTGTTCGTAGATATAGCCGGCCTTGCGCAACTGGCGCTGAACCGCGTTTTCACGAATGAGATGGTGAAGCGGCGCGCGATCGTCCGAGTCGGCGGGAATGGCTTTTCGAAGGTCGCCAAGGTCGGTCATGTTCATGGAAGAGGCGAGCGAGGCGACCGTCTTGGCGAAGTTCGACCTTGCGCCCTGCGAAAAGTAAAAGCCGCGCGCCTCGAGCGCGCTGATGAACGCGCCATTGTCGTGCCCGAACCCCTCCTTCAGAGTTTCCGTCGAACCATATCGATCCGGGACAATATAGATAATGTCCGGCAAATCGGCGTTTGCGAGCGACGGGCGCGGCGCTTCAGCGGCGATTTTTTCGGCGACCGCCAAACTGCGCGCATTCGCACGCAAGAAGGAAGCGCCCACTGTCGCGGCTGATCCCGCCGCGATGCAGGCGGTGATCACGAACAGGAAGGTCGCCAACGCCTTCGGAGGACGGCGCCGGAAGGAGTCCGCGGCGGCGACGTAAATCAACAGGAGACCGGCGAGGGACGCAACGAATCCCTGCGTTTGAACAAGTCCTAAATATTCCGCGACCCCGCTGACGCCGGAGAATTTGTAGAAGGCGAACAGCCCGACCGGAAAGGCGAGCGCGGCAATACGGAATGGTCCGCCGAGCGCGAACATCGCCACAGGCGGCAACAACGCGATCGCAGCGCCGGCCGCCAGCGATCGCACAATCTCCGCAAACGTCACCTCGCCGACGTTATCGATCGCGACCCCGGTCACCGCCATGATCGTGACGGCGAGCGACGAGCCGAGCGTCAGAAACGCTGCTCCGTCCCACCGAGCGGACGCGCGGACTGTCATTGTCATCGCCGGTCGTATATGACGAGGGCGCGCCCGCTCGCCGTCACCGTTTCGCTCGAAATGACGCGCGCATGCCGGCCAATCAGCGCCTTGAAGGTTTCAAGCGCGTAGTCCGCAAAGATGTCCTGGCGCAACGCGAGGAGACGCTGGACCATCGCATCGTTCTTGGGAACGAATTCGACAACGCCCGTCGGCGCAAGCGCGACCAGCCAGTCGACAAAGCGATCAAGAGGAACATTGCGGCCGATCGCGATGTGATGAACGAAAGCGAGCGCGATCGCGGCTTCGGCGCTGTTGCTGCGATCGGCGAGGCTCTTTCGCTCAACGCCGCCCCATCCCTGGCTTGGGCTTGGATTGGCGGCGTCCTGGTAGAGCGGCAGGAAATCCAGCTTTCGCTCATCCGCCCGCGCGAAAGCGCGCTCAAGAGCGCCAAGGTCCGCGTCAAAACCGATGACAGACCGCGCGCCGTTCGCAAGCGCGGTCTCGGCGTAATGGCCTGTATTGCATCCCAAATCCCAAAGCTGCTTCGGCGACACGCGGCGCGTGAAATCGGCGATGATCCGTTCCTTGGCTTTGGCTTCATCGCTCGCGTAGCTGTTGTTGTCAGCGTAATCGCGCCACACGGTCTTGTCGACGCCGAGCGGCGCAAGCGTCGCAATCCACGCGCGCAACTGGCGCAGCAGACCAAGATAGGACGATTTCGGCAGCGGGCGGGCGATCGCTCTTTTCGCTTTTTCGACGACGCCGGACGACTGCGCTTTAGCTGGGGCCAGCACATGCGCCCAGAGATTGAATGAGAAGCGCTTCGCGGGCGGAATGAGGCGCGCGAGCATCGGCGTCGGAACGCCCTCAAGCGACCCGCGGAACCATTCATTGTGAGGCGCGCCGAGCAGCGCCTGCATGAGCAACGGGTTGAGAAACTGCTCGCAGAACTGGCGATGCCCGTTCCAATACTCGCCCTCGACATAGGGCTTGAAGGACAGCGCATCGATGAAAACCGGCCGGACGCCGACGAATTGCACATTGTAGGCAGTCGCGTCGCTGAGGGCGACGCCGCCTTCCAGCAGGGAAATTTGCAGATCGAGGTGATGCAACGCCGCCCGTTTCAGCAGCGAGAACGACCACTCATAGGGATAGGAGATGAAGGGAAGCCGGGGGTGCTCGACGAGCCTGGCGCCTTCAGGCGCATCGACCGCAGCGTCGCTGGCGTCGACGGTGTCGATGACATAGCCCGCAGAGACCAGCTCTTTCAGCGCCGGGTTGTTCCATGCGCATTCAAAATCCGCGGTCGCGCTTCTTGCGACAGCGCGCACGATTCTTCCGCCAACGTCATAGACGCGGCCGGCGGGGTCGCGAAACGAAGCCGGATCGGCGGCCATGCGTCAGGAGGGCGTTTTGTCTGAAGCCGCGTCAGCGTCGGTCGACGGCTTTTTTCTCGCGCCCGGCAAAAAGGATACGATCCGCGCCCACCACATCCTGGCGGCGAAGACGCCGCCGGCGACGGCGCCGATGAGCGCCTGAAGAGCGAGGCTTCCCATGCCGGGGTCGATATAGGCGTAGGCGGGTGCGACCATCGCCGACAAGACGGCCGCGACGGCGGCGATTTTCGTGACGCTGATACAGGGCATTCCGGCCACCCATTGAATTCCCGAACGTTTCGCAAAAATGCCGGACCAGCGTCTAGAAATGGTTAAGAACTTTCGAAATTCCTCCAGAATCCCGCCTGTTCGGATCGACTTTCGCGCCGGACCGCGGCATTGCGATGCGCCAGCACCATTTCCGACCGCGCCCCTTGTCCACGCCGATCTTCCTTGTTGTTCTCCTGTCGGCTGCGATGCATGCCGGTTGGAACGCGCTCATCAAAGAGCGCGCGGACCGTTTTTTTTCGATTTCCCTGTTGGGGGTCGCGCAAGGGTTGGTCGCGCTGGCCATCATTCCCTTCGTCGAAATTCCGGCGGGCGAAACATGGGGGTGGATTCTCGCGTCGGCCGCGTTGCACACCGGATACAAGCTGTTCCTCATCCGCGCATACACTGCCGGCGACCTCGGGCAGGTATATCCGTTGGCGCGGGGGGCGGCGCCGCTTCTTTCCTCTCTCATTGCGCTCTTTGTCCTTCACGAAACGCTCGGGCCCTTCTTGTGGGGCGGCATCGTCGTTCTTTGCGTCGGCATTGGATTGATGTCGATCAAGGGCGGGGGCGATCTCGGCCGGCTCGGCGGCAAAGCGGTCTTTTGGGCGCTGGCGACGTCGCTGTTCATATCGGGCTATACGATTGTCGACGCGATCGGCGCTCGCGGCGCCGCCTCGCCGTCCAGCTATATCGCCTGGATGTTCGCGTTCGACGGACTGACGATCGCAATCGTCTACGCCGTTGTTCGTCGCGGAAAGATCAAGGCCGTCGCCCGCGAATTGCCGTTCGGGATCGCGGCCGCGCTGATGTCGCTCGGCGCCTACTGGCTGATCATCTGGGCGATGACGAAGGCCCCGATCGGCGCCGTCGCGGCGCTTCGCGAATCGAGCATTCTTTTTGCCTTGGCGATTTCCGTCGTTTTTCTTCGCGAGCGCGCATCGCATTGGCGAGTTGCGTCCGCGCTGACGATCCTCGCCGGCGTCGCGCTGATGCGGGTCGGCTGATCAGGCGGCGGCGCTCCAAATTTGTCTGACGATGATCGCGCTCACGACTGAAACCAGAATGACAAGATAGATCAAACCGGTGAACGCCGCGGAATAGACAGTCTTCACCCAACCGCGTCTGTACGCCCTTCTCAGCGCGGCGACGAAATACACGCCGAGCGCCGCAATCGCCGCCGGGAAGACATAAGGAACGCCGAACTGGCCGAGAAGGATCGCGACGCCGATGATCGCGAAAGCGGCGGCGTGGCTGTAAAGCGACAACACCAGGTGATCGAACAAGAGCGCATTGCGGCCCCTGATGAACAAAGCGAGGATGAGCGCAAGGACCGGCGCCATGAAGAACATGACGCGCGGCAGCCAGGTATTGATATGGCTGTTGAACGCGGGCGGATCGGCGACCATCATGTTGACGCCGTCGAGGACGCGCTGAAATCCGCGCAGAACGTCACTATTGCCAATGTCGCCTTTGGAGTCGGCGGCGGCGAATTCCTCTTTTTCGTCCTTGATTTCGGCTGTCGCAGCGCGGGCGATGCTGTCGGCGCAGGCGCGCCATTTCGCTTCGTCGACATTGATGTCCGCCGGCCGCACGAAGAAACGGACCTTCGCCTTGATGTCGCAGTCGACTGTCTGGCCGTCGATCAAGACCGCGCCATCGTCGGCAAGATCGGCGCGCGCATCGGCGAGCGCTTTATCGACTTCCTTGGCCGCAGCCTCCCGCGATTTGCGGTCCGCCGCGATCTCTTCAGCCGATTTCGCCTCGACGTCGAAAGCGACGAACATCGTTTGCGTCACGCCGAGCACGAGGAAAAACAGAAAGCTCACAACCAGAAACAGGCGAACGGGCGGTGTGTATCTCGAACGCTTTCCATGGCTGTAATTGGTCGGCACGGTTCCAGGCATGACCGCCATCAGGCCGAGCGTCCGCCACATGCGCCCGTCAAACGCGAAGGTGTCCTTGATAAAGTCTTTGAGCAGCACGAAAGAACTGCGGCGCATGTCGTCATTCTTCTGGCCGCAATTGGCGCAATAGGCGCCGACGATCGCAGCGCTGCATGAGAGGCAGAGC
The DNA here is from genome assembly GCA_902826095.1 of uncultured Alphaproteobacteria bacterium. Classification (GTDB taxonomy): domain Bacteria; phylum Pseudomonadota; class Alphaproteobacteria; order Caulobacterales; family Parvularculaceae; genus Amphiplicatus. Next base: position 8,536 of record CADEDN010000026.1, read on the forward strand.
ACGGCCGCGGCGCCGACCGCCGGCGAAATGCCGATGTCGCCGCCCGCATCGCCGCCCGCGTCGCCAGGATCGATATCCGGTATGTCGCTCATCGCCCCTCAGTCCCTTTCCCTCTTTTTTTCAGTATAGCGCCGCGCCGCGAATGACGCCAATTGGAACGGCGTTGCGCGCCGTGATAGAGGGACGCTGACGCCATGCCGCCTTTTGTCACCCGTTTCGCGCCGTCGCCGACCGGGCTCTTGCACCTCGGTCATGCTTTTTCCGCGCTGACGGCTTTCAACGCCGCACGGCGCGCCGGCGGTCGCTTCATCCTTCGCATCGAGGATATCGATCGGGGTCGATGCAAACCGGAATTTGAGCGCGCGATTTTCGAGGATCTCGCCTGGCTCGGCCTTGAATGGGAAATGTCCGTTCGTCGACAGTCGGATCATTTCGACGAATATGATCGCGCGCTCCGGCGGCTGATCGACAAGAGCCTCGTCTATCGGTGTTTCAGGACTCGCAAGGAAGTTCTCGACGAGATCGGCCGTGCGCCGCATTTGTCAGCTGACGGACCGGAAGGGCCCGCTTTCGTCGGCGCGCCGCTTGCTCCCGCCGAGGAGCGCTCGCTCTTGGCGCAAGGAGCGCCTTACGCGTGGCGATTGTCGATGGCGGCCGCGCGCGAGGCGCTGGCAGGCGCAATCGACGCGTTGTTCTTCGTCGAACAGAGCGTCGACGGCGCGACGCGAACGCGCGTGCGCGCGGCGCCGGCTTTGTTCGGCGATGTGGTGATCGCGCGCAAGGATTCGGGAACGAGCTATCATCTGGCGTCCGTCCATGATGACGCATTTCAGGGTGTCAGCCATGTCATTCGCGGCGAGGATCTGCGAGCCGCGGCGCATCTCCATCGGCTGTTGCAGGCCCTGCTCGACCTTCCGACGCCGATCTACCGGCACCACGGGCTGATCACCGACGACAGCGGCAAACGGCTCGCCAAGCGTGATCGGGCGGCGACTTTGCGCGCCCTGCGCAAGAGCGGCGTCGGCGCTGACGAAGTGCGGGGGCGCCTTGGTTTTATCGATTGAGCGTCGCCGACGCCATTTCGTTGTAGCGCGCGCCGGCGACCGCTTCGGGCGGGGCGGCGCGTTCGATCGCGGCAATGTCGCCCGGCGATAATGCGATCGCCGCCGACCCGACATTCTCTTCAAGGCGCGAGATTTTCTTGGTGCCTGGGATCGGAATGATGTCGTCTCCCTTCGCCATCAGCCAGGCGAGCGCGATCTGCGCGGGCGTCGCTCCCTTGGTTTTGGCGATCGCCGCAATCTTGTCGACGAGCGGCAGATTCTTTGCGAGCGCGCCATCCGCGAACCGAGGATTGCTGGTCAATCGGTAATCGGCCGCGCCGAAATCGCTCTCGCGGCGATAGGCGCCCGTCAGCAGGCCGCGCCCGAGCGGAGAATAGGCGACAAAGGAGACGCCGAGCCTGCGGCAGGCGGGAATCATTTCTTTCTCCATATCGCGCGTGAATATCGAATATTCCGACTGCAGCGTTGAGATCGGGTGAACTTTCATCGCTTTCTCAAGGGTCGCGGCGCTCACTTCCGAGAGCCCTAACGCCCGCACTTTTCCGGCCCTGATGAGGTCAGCCATCGCGCCGACAGACTCTTCAACCGGCACCGACGGGTCGCGCCGGTGCATGTAGTAAAGATCGATGCGGTCGATCTTCAGCCGCTTCAGGGAGGCATCACACGCCTGCCTGATATAGGCGGGATCGTTCGACAATCCGACAAAGGAGCCGTCGGCGGCGCGGCGCAGGGCGAATTTGGTGGCGATGACCACATCCTTGCGCCGGCGCGACAGAAAGCCAGACAGCTGCTCTTCGTTCCTGCCCGTTCCGTACATGTCGGCCGTATCGAAGAAATTCACGCCGCGATCGAGCGCTGCGTCGAGCACCTTCTCCGCTTCGGCGTTGGACAGCGCCTCGCCATAGAATTCGGCAAGGCCCATGCAGCCGAAGCCGAGCCGCGAAACGGAAAGTCCGGACTTGCCTAGCGCCGCTTTCTTCATCGGGAACTCCTCAAAGGCTGAGTTTCATTACCTATCAGCGGCGTCGCAACGAAGCGAGGCTAAGGCGCAGCGCGCTCGGGCTGAGACATTCGATAGCGTCCCGTCATCGGCCAGGAGAAAAGCACGTCTTCGAGCTTTGGCCCCGCCCCGATATTGTGGACCACCATCGGCCAGCCGGAGGCCCCGACGCGATCGGTGACGATCCCGATATGAGGCAGGAAGCCGGCGTCGCCGCGCAGATTCCAGGCGACGATGTCGCCCGGTCGATAAGAGTTCGGATCGAGACTAGGCGACAAACGCCAGCCCCGCCGAGTCATAAATATTTCGAGATTGGGAACACGGCGATGATCGATATTCGGATCCGGCGCCCTGAGACCCCAGAACTGCGGATAGGCGGCGAAGGCGGAATTCATGTCTTCGTGCACGAGGACCTGCAAATCGACGCCAAGCGCGCGCAGCGCCCGGACGACTTCGTCGGCGCAAACGCCACGGTCGGCGGCGACATCGCCCATCGGATAGGCGATCCGCTGGTAGGAGGGATCGTAGACGACGCGCGCTCCCGTCCGTTCAATCGCGGCGGCCGACAGCCTGCCGCCAAAGTCGCCGGTCTCGGCGCAAACGGGCGCCGCGGCAATCGCCGCAAAAAGCGCGAACCCAAGGGCGTTTCTCATGGTTGGCGAGATTGACGCAGCGATGTGGCGGGATTTGGACCGTCCGCGGGCGACGAACCGGCGCCGTCCTGCGGCGAACCGCGTGAAATCGCCGAAAAAACGCCTATATCCTTTGGGCAAGGAGGCTGAAAATGTTCCGTGACCATCCGATCGCTGAAAATGACGCGCTTGACCCCGTGTCGTTCATCCTGAACGTCATCTGGCTTGTCGCTGGCGGGGCGATCGCCGCGTTCGGCTGGTTTTTCGCGTCGATCATCATGATCGTTTCAATTGTCGGCATCCCTTTTGCGCGCGCGGCCTTTGACATCGGCGTCTACACGCTCTGGCCATTCGGCGTCAGGTCGATCGCCCGTGACAGACTCTATGGCGAGGACATCGGCACGGGCGCATTCGGATTTCTCGGCAATATCGTCTGGTTCTTTCTCGCCGGCCTATGGCTCGCGATATGGCATGTTGTCGTCGCGGTCGGCTGCGCCATCACGATCATCGGCCTCCCCTTCGCCTGGGCGCATCTGAAGCTTGCGAGCTTTGCGCTCTGGCCGATCGGCCGCGCGGTCGTCCGCCACGATATCCGGCGGCGATAGGCGATTGGCTAACACGCCGCTCCGTGCGCAGGCGCGCCCGGAGAATATTCAATCGCATACACTCTAAGGTCGTAAGGCGGGACGCGGCCGGCGACCGACACTTTCTTTCCCGCGCGCGAACAGGCAAGCGGCTGGTCGGTCAAATACTCGCGCACCGCATCGACTTTCCCGCCAATTTCGGCGGTGACGGTTCCATTCCAGGTCGCACCGGAATTGTTGATGATCGTCGTGACGAGCCTTCCTTGCGCCGTATTGAATAAGATCTGGGCCGGCGGGCCGGCGACCCGCGCGGGTGCTACTTGAAATGCCAGCGAATCTAGAAGGCGCACGCCCACCTTCAAAAGCTCGTCTCTCGCGCTTGTTTGCAGGTAGTCTGGCGTTGTCAGGATGACGCGTCCGGCGCCGACCGCATTCGCGGCGATCAGCGTGTCGCCCCCGGCGGTCGCAGCCAAGGCCTTCGCCGACACGAGCGCGACTCGACGGTAGCGAAAGGGCTTTTCCAAATACGCTTTATTGTCAGCCAGCCATCTTGAGGCGCTATCCGTTTGATAGGCAGCGACTAATCGGACCCCGAGCAATGCCTCATCGGCGACGCTCGCCTGCCTTGCATTGACCACGAGCGTCCCGCCGCGTCTGACCCATGCTTCGAGCGCGCTGCGCAGCCTGGCGTCGATGACCACTCCACCCGCGAGCACGATGATTTTATAGCGTGCAAAGGCCGCGGGCGAAGCGCTGTCCTGCACGATGTCGATCACGTCCCCCCAACGGGTTGTCGGCATCGGCTCAAAGGGCCTTGGATCGCCGCCACTGGCCAGAAACTGCTGATAACCCTGCGGCGTCGAAAATGGCGCGCCAGGAATCGTCCCATGGAGCGAATGGCCGGGAAAAGCGAGCCTCAGCAAATTATCGATCATGTAGTCGCCGGAAGAATACGGGATATCCTGGTACCAAACCGCATCTTGCTGATTGTACGGCCCGTGTTTGGTGTCAAAGCCGCTGTGCCGGCTGATCATCAGCGCCAACGGGACGACCGGCGCCCCGATGTCCGGATGCCGACGCAGGGAAAAACTGGCGAAGCTCTTAACCATGCGTCCAAAGGGATTGAACGTCGTTCCGCTAGGGTCAAAATAGAGCGTCGGTTCGATCTGAAGGATGTGCGCGCCGGCTAGGTAGGCGGCGTAGAAATGCCGCCGCAGATAGCTGACCGACCAGCCGCCCGTCTGCCTGCCTTGAGCGTCAAAAGTTGTCGCAGAATCGGCGGCGGTCCTCCAGGTAGAAATATCGATCCCCCACGGACGATCAAACTGGCGGCCGGCGCCGCGTATGAAGGCGACGCCCGTCGCAATATCGCCAAGCTCATCGATCCCGCGCTCAAGAAGGCCGACATCGACGCCCATGCGAAACGCGTCAAAAGCGTTCGGAGAATAATCCGTCACTGCCGCGAGCCGGCAAGGACGCTCCGACACGGGCCTGTTCAAATGCGCGCCGAGCGGCGGCGACTGCGTAAGATAGTAGTCCAGGAAGCGGGCATGCGCCGCAGCGCGCGAAAGTCCGGCATAGCTCGGCCGGCCGGCAGGAACCCATGCGCCGCCGCTCTGATCCCATTCAAGCATCAAACTCCAGATGCCGCCGACAGGCGAAGCTGCGCAGATTCGCCCGGCAGCAACGCGTTGGAATTCGATTTGCGCCGCCGTATCGCCATTGACGTGCGAGGCGCCTTGCATATGAAAGTTGAGCGGAATCGCCCGGCTGCCGATGAAGTCAGCCATGCCGGCGTCGGCTGGCGGCCAGAACGCGACCATGTTGGCCATGCCGGTCCCGACGACGCTGGCGGCGTCGGGGTTTGAATAGCCGATGGGGCCGTAGAATTCCGCCGACACTCGAAAACTGGTGCGCTCAGATTGAGCGCGGACGGGCTGACTGGCGACCAACGCACTGACGACCGACAGCGCCGCGGACCACACAAGAGCGCCGACGAACCGCACTGGTCGCCCTTGCACGATCATGCGCTCGCTCCGGAAAACATCGGGCGCATCATAGTCCTGACGCCAGCGACGTCAGAATTACAAAGCGAATAACCGTCGATAGAGGCCCGCAAGCGGCGATCAGGTCTCCGCCAGCACTTCAAAGCCGCCGAAGATCATTCTTCTTCCGTCGAATGGCATCGCCATGCCCGTCAGGCGCGGATCCGCCATCGCTTTTTCAAAGCCGGCGTCGCGCGCCGCTCGCGAAGGCCATTCGATCCAGCCGAAAACGACTGTCTCGCTGGCCTCCTTTTTCACCGCTAACGGGAATGAGGTGAGCTTGCCGTCCGGCACGTCATCGCCCCAGCAATCGACGACGCGAAGCGCGCCGTGTTCCTTGAAGACGACGCCCGCGAGCTTGATGTGCTTGATGTAATCCGCCTTGCTCGCTGTCGGCGCCGCGGCGACAAATCCGTCAACATAAGTCATGTCAAACTCCTATCTCTCATATGCTTCCCGAATCCTCGCGATATTGATCTTCGTCATCGGCATGATCGCAGCCCACACTCGCGCGCCCTTCTCGGGATCGGCCAACATCTTGTCGATCCCATCCGGAATGATTTGCCAGGAGAGGCCGAAGCGGTCCTTCAACCAGCCGCACCGGCTCTCGGCGCCGCCATTGGCCGTCAGCTCCGTCCAAAGCCGATCAATCTCGTCTTGCGTCTCGCAGAGAGCGACAAGCGAGGCCGCCTCCGACAGTCTGAAGCGCCTACCGCCATTCAACGCCGCGAACTCGACGCCGTCAAGTTCAAAGCGCGTCAGCATCGCGGTCCCTTTCGGCATCATGCCGCCTTCAGGATAGCGCGTAACGCCGATGATGCGGGAATTCGGGAACAGAGAAACATAGAAATTCGCTGCTTCCTCGCCGTTGTCGTCATACCAAAGACACGTCGAAATCCGCCGCGTAACAGGCATCTCCATTCCCTCTTCGCAATCTTACGCCTCATTCGGTTATTTCGGCTTCGACGAGCTTGGCGAGGAGCGCCAGCGATTGCTGCCATCCGAGATAGCACGCCTCCGCCGGTATGGCGGCGGGAACGCCGGACTGCTCGATATTGAGGTCCGTCCCGAGCGGAACCGCCTTGAGATTTACCGCCGTCCTCATTTCTCCCGAAAGGTTTGGGTCGTCAAACACATCCGTATAAAGAATGCGTTCGTAGGGCTTGAGCTCCAGATATTGGCCGCCGAACGAATGCGACTTGCCGGTCGAAAAATTGGCGAAACTCATCTTGTAAGCGCCGCCGACCTGTGCGTCCATAAGATGGACCTTGCCGGTGAATCCATTTGGCGGAAGCCATTTCTCGATCGCGCTGGGGTCAAGAAACGCGCGGTAGATGCGCTCCGACGGCGCGCGCAACACGCGGTGAAGACGGATCGTATTGTTGGACATCACCAAGCTCCTTTCATGCAATCTAGCAGCGGACATTGTCCCGAGGATTGCGACCTGCTTCCCGACGCTGCGCCCGAGGCTGATTGTGGCGCGCATCCTTGTCGAACCGCGCCACGATAAGGCGCGATGGGCGGGTCGCAATGCGCCTGCTGCGTCTTTTTGGTGAGGCGTCGCTGAAATCAATGTAAGGTCGCCGCCTTGCGCCTTTCAATAGGAGTGAATAATGCGCCTCGCCGCCGCCGCGACCGCCCTCGCCTTCAGTCTTTCGCCCGTCCTTGCGGCGGATCCGCCGGCGCTGACGCCGGAGGCTGCGAGAATCATCGCCGATATCGATGCGCGGCACGGACAGATTTCAGGCCTCGCCTCCAGAATCTGGGGCTACGCCGAAGTCGGCTACAAGGAAACGCAATCCTCAAAGCTCCTCGCCGACACGCTTGAAGCGGAAGGATTCGCCGTGAAACGCGGCGTCGCCGGCATCCCGACGGCCTTCGTCGCCGAGTGGGGCGGCGGCGGGCCAATTATCGGCGTCCTTGCGGAATTCGACGCCCTGCCCGGCATCAACCAGGATGCAAGCGCGGAACGCACGCCGATCGACGGCAAGAGCGCGGGACACGCCTGCGGCCACAATCTGTTCGGGGCGGGATCAGTCGGCGCGGCGATTGCGATCAAGAACTGGCTCGCCGAATCAAAGACGCCCGGCGTCATTCGTCTCTACGGCACGCCCGCCGAAGAAGGCGGCTCCGGCAAGGTCTATCTGGTGCGCGACGGCCTCTTCAAGGACGTCGACGTCGTCCTTCATTGGCATGCGGATGATGAAAATTCGGCGGAAGCGGAAACGAGCCTCGCCAATCGCTCGGCGAAATTCCGCTTCAAGGGGATGTCGGCGCACGCCGCCGGCGCGCCGGAGCGCGGCCGATCCGCGCTCGACGGCGTCGAAGCGCTCAACATGATGGTCAATATGATGCGCGAGCACGTGCCGCAGGACGCGCGCATCCATTACGTCATCACCAAGGGCGGCGCGGCGCCGAATGTCGTGCCGGACTCGGCCGAGGTTTTCTATTATGTCCGACATCCAAAGCCGCAGGGTGTTGAAGACATCTGGGCGCGGGTCGAGGACGCCGCGCGCGGCGCGGCGCTCGGCACCGGCACATCGGTCGAATGGGAGGTCATTCACGGCTCCTATCCGCTCCTCGTCAACGAAACGCTCGCCAAGATGATGCACGAGAAGCTGACCATGGTCGGCGGCGTCGCCTATTCAAAGGAAGAGGCGGCCTACGCGAAGAAGATTTATGCAACGCTTGAAAGTCCCGATCGCGGGCTCGGGGACGAAACGAAAGTCCAGCCGTACAAGACCTCCTTGAGCTACGGGTCGACCGATGTCGGCGACGTGTCCTGGGCGGCGCCGACGGTCGGCCTCAACACCGCCACCTGGATTCCAGGGACGCCCGCCCATTCCTGGCAAGCGGTCGCCGCGAGCGGCATGTCGATCGGCCACAAGGGGGCGACGAACGCCGCGAAGACATTGACGCTTGCAGCGATCGACCTTTATCAGAACCCCGAGCTTCGCGCCGCCGCGCGCGCGGAATTTGAAGAAAAGCGAAAGGGGGTCAAATACAGGCCGCTGCTCGGCGACAGGAAACCCGCGCTCGATTATCGCGACTGACGGATGCTCATAGGAAAACTCGACATGACCACATTCGCCGACATCAAAGGGAAAATGCGCATCCCCGCCATCGGGGCGCCATTGTTCATCGTCTCCAATCCAAAGCTCGTCATCGAGCAGTGCAAGGCCGGTATCATCGGCTCCTTCCCGTCGCTCAACGCGCGCCCGCAGGAGCGGCTCGACGAGTGGATCATCGAGATCAAGGAGGCGCTCGCGGCGCACGACGCGGCGCATCCGGGCCGTCCGTCGGCGCCCTACGCCGTTAACCAGATCGTTCACCGCTCGAACGACCGGCTGATGAAGGACATGGAATCATGCGTCCGGCACAAGGTTCCCGTGGTCATCTGCTCGCTTGGCGCGCGCGAGGACGTCTATCAGGCGATCCATTCCTATGGCGGTCTCGTCCTGCACGATGTCATCAACAACACCTTCGCCAAGAAGGCGATCGAGAAGGGCGCGGACGGCCTCATCCTCGTCGCCGCCGGCGCCGGCGGTCATGCGGGCGTCATTTCGCCCTTCGCGCTGGTCCAGGAAATCCGTGAATGGTTTTCGGGGCCGATCGCGCTTTCCGGATCAATTGCAACCGGCGGGGCGGTATTGGCCGCCGAAGCGATGGGCGCCGATTTCGGCTATATCGGCTCGCCTTTCGTGGCGACGGACGAAGCGAACGCCAGCGACGCCTACAAGGATGCGATTGTCAAATACGGCGCCGACGACATCGTCTACACAAATCTTTTCACTGGCGTGCACGGCAATTATCTAAAGCCCTCCATCGTCGCCGCGGGGCTCGATCCCGACAATCTGCCGGTAAGCGACCCCTCAAAAATGAATTTCGGCTCCGGCGGCAACACAGAAGCGAAAGCATGGAAAGATATCTGGGGTTGCGGTCAGGGGATCGGCGCGATCAAGAAGCGCGGCCCTGTCGGCGCCTATATTGACCAGCTGGCTGTCGAATACGCCGCCGCTCGACAGCGATTGTGCCGTTAGCGCTAACTTAATTTTGACCTTTTAGCGGCGCGGAAGAGTCCGGGCCGCCAAGAAGTTCGCCGTCTAGTCCTTCCGGCGGCGCCGGCGATTCAGAGGCGGGCGCATCGGGAAGGTCGTCAACCGCAATTGACGCCGGCGCAATCTCCGCCTGTTCATCAGTCGGCGCGGATGTCGCCTCAATCGGCGTCACTTCCTCATAGGATTGAACGCTGGCGGCGATCGGCGCTGGCGAATCATCAATGGTGCGCGAAAGGCTGTTGCGAGTCTCGGCGAGCTTCGTTTCGCCTTTCAGCCGGCGCTGGACGGCCTTGGCCGCATCCGCTTCGGATTGGCGCACCATTTTTTGCCCCTTCGTCCGGCTTACTTCGGCATCGGCCCAGATATTCGCAATATCGGCCAGCGCGCGCGCTTCGGACGCCGCCTCGCGCGAGGTCGTCGCAAAGCCGATCCGTTCGCGCATTAGTTTGTAGGCAGTCTTCTGCGTTTCGATGACCGCGTCGCTGTCCGCGACCTGCCGTTCCCCCGCAAGCCGCAGCGTTTCGGAAGCGTCGGTTTCAGCGTTCGCGCGGGCGATCTCCTTCATCGCCGCCGCCTCTTTCTTCTTGAGGTCGCGATGGACCTTTTCAAAGCCGGCAAGAACCCGGACATTTTCCTGCGCTGCGACATCCTGCGCGGCGCATAGCGAAGCCCCCGCCATGACGGCGAAAGCGGCGAACAATATACGCATGGATGGCCCCTGCCGCACTCGAATCCTGCTTCAAATTGCCGGATGATCCCTCCCATTGCAAGTTAACAGAAGGGCGCTGTCGCCGCTGGGCGGGCGCGTCTAGGGATGCCGACACCCTTCGCTTCGAAAGAGGATTTCCATGCGAAAACGCCAATGCAAGATCGTCGCAACCGTCGGGCCGGCGAGCGCCTCGCCGTCCATGTTACGTCTTCTTCATCAGGCCGGCGTCGACGTCTTCCGCCTCAATTGTTCTCACGGCGAACCGGACAAGATGACAAAAGTCGTTGAGGCGATCCGCGAGACCAGCCGCGAGACCGGAACGCCGATCGGCGTCTTCGCGGATTTGCAGGGCCCGAAAATCCGCACTGGCGTTCTAAAAGGCGATGGGCTCGATCTCAAATTCCGCGAGCGCTATCGCCTCGTCCTCGCCGCCGACACCCAGGACAGCGACGTCATCCCGATTCCGCACAAGGAAATCATCGACACGCTGAAGGCCGGCGACATCTTGAAACTCGACGACGGCAAGTTGCAGCTGACGGTCGAGGAAACCAAGAGCGGCGTCGTTATCGCGCGCGCCGACACGCCGGGGCGTCTGACCAATCGCAAGGGCGTCAATCTGCCGGGCCGCCAATTGCCGATTTCAGCGCTCACCGAGAAAGACCGCGCGGACCTTCTGCATGCGCTGAAGATCGGCGTCGATTATGTCGCCCTTTCCTTTGTCCAGCGCCCGGAGGACGTCGCCGAAGCGCGCGCGATCATCGGCGACAGAGCGGGAATCATCTCGAAAATCGAAAAGCCGTCGGCCGTCGATCATCTTGACGAAATCATCGCGCTCTCCGACGCTTTGATGGTGGCGCGCGGCGATCTTGGCGTCGAGTTGCCGCCGGAAGACGTCCCGAACATTCAGCGCCGCATCGTCCGCGCCTGCCGCAGCGCCGGCAAACCGGTGATTGTCGCGACGCACATGCTGGAATCGATGATCGAACAGATCGCACCGACAAGAGCCGAAGCCTCTGACGTGTCGACCGCAGTTTTTCAGGGCGCCGATGCGGTCATGCTTTCGGCGGAAACCGCGGTCGGCCGCCACCCGCCGACCGCGGTCGCGATCATGGACCGGATCATCGCGGCGACGGAGCAGGATCCGGAATGTGCGTCATTCTCGTCTCATGACGATCCGTCCGCCGAGCATACGACCGCGGACGCCATCACCCTCTCGGCCCGCCGCATCGCCGAGGTGCTCGATTGCAAATTCGCGGTCGCCTACACGAAGACCGGATCGACGGCCAAGCGCCTGTCGCGCGATCGGCCGCATTGCGCCATTCTCGCGGCAACGCCGGGCGGCGATGTCGCGCGGCGGCTGTCGCTCTTTTGGGGCGTGACGCCGGTGACAACGGAAGACATTTCGCATTTCCATGAAATGCTCGACAAGGCGGAAGCGCTCTGTCTGAAGAGCGGCGCAAAGGACGGCGACCGCATCATCATCCTCGCCGGCTATCCGTTCGGCCGGCCCGGCAAAACCAATACGCTGAAAATCAGCCGCATCGGCGCGTCGGGAGAATGAGCGCTTGGCCGCCGTCGATATCGCAACCGCGCATACGATCGACTTCGTCAGACAGTGGGCGCCGCCAGGCGCCTCGATCCTTGAAATTGGCGGCGGGCGCGGCGATCTCGCGGCGGCGCTGTCGCGCGACGGGTACGCCGTCACGATGATCGACGCCGCGCCGGAAGCAGTCGCCGCCGCGCAGGCGAAAGGAATCGCCGCGCACCAGGCGGTCTGGCCTCAATTCCCGTCGCTGTCGGTCGATGCAGTCTTGTTCACGCGCTCGCTGCACCACATCGAGGGCCTTTCAGCGGCGCTCGAAGCTGCCCGAGCCCGATTGAATGCGGGAGGCGTCATTCTTGTTGAAGATTTCGACTTTCCTTCCGCCAACGAGGCGACCATACGCTGGTTTGTCGCGCAGGCGCGCCGCACGGCCGCTTCAAATACCCTCACCGCTCACTCCTTCGCCGCAGTGATTTTGGCCGCACGCGATCCGTTTGCAACGTGGACGCACGATCACGATCATGAACATCACTCGATCGGCGCCATCGACGAGGCGCTTGGCGCGGTCGCGAGAATCGTCTCGCGCGAGGATGCGGCCTATCTCTATCGGCACCTGATTTCCGCCGGCGCGGACGAATCGCCCGTCAAAGCAGCGTTCGGCGAGGAGTTGTCCGCGATCGAACGGGGATTGATTGTGGGCGTCGGACGGCGGATCGTCGCCAAAGCGCATCCATAGGAGGCAAGTCATGGCGATCTCCGCACGCTTGGTCGAATACGCCTACGCGGGAAAGGCATTCGAAGGATTGCTGGTGATCGACGGCGCAATCTTCGGAAAGCGCCCCGCGGTGCTCATTTCGCATGCGTGGGCGGGTCGCGGTCCGGTGGAGGAAAGCTACGCCATGCGCCTCGCCGAGCTTGGCTATGCGGGTTTTGCGCTCGATCTCTACGGCAAGGGTGTCTTCGGCAAGACGACGGCCGAATGCCAGGCGCTGATGTCGCCGCTCGCGCAGGATCGCCCGCATTTGCAGGAGCTTCTACTCAACGCCGTTGAAGCGGTGAAGAAGCTTCCAGAAGTCGACCCCTCGAAGATCGCCGTCATGGGCTTTTGTTTCGGCGGGCTTTGCTCGCTCGACGTCGCGCGCACGGGCGCCGACGTCAAAGGCGTCGCGTCGTTCCACGGGCTTTTTTCGACGCCTGGAAACACGAAGGGACGGAAGATCAGGGCGAAGGTGATCGCCTTCCACGGCTGGGACGATCCGATGGTCAAGCCGGACGACGTCGAGGCGCTCGGCGCGGAACTCACGGAGGCCGGCGCCGACTGGCAGATCCACGCCTATGGCGGCGTCATGCACGCCTTCACTAATCCGCAAGCGAACGATCCTGGTTTCGGCACAGTCTACAACGAACGTGCGGCGGATCGAAGTTGGGAGTCAATGAAATTATTCTTGGCGGAGTGCTTCGGTTGATTGAGCAAATTTGCTCCAATCAATCGGCATCGTCCGATCTATGAATTTCTCCGTGTTCGGCATCGGATATTTCAGTCCCGTCGCGCAGTTGAACAAAATGACGCGATCCTTGCGCGACACACGCTCGTCTATGAGCGATCGACGATAGGCCGCATAGGTCGCCGCGCCTTCGGGGCAGAGGAGCAGGCCTTCCTCGCGCGCCATTTCTTTCTGGGCGTCGATGATGTCGTCGTCGTCGACGGCGATCGCAAAGCCGTCTGACAATCGCACCGCGCGGATGATCAGGAAATCGCCGACCGCGATCGGCACGCGAATGCCGGCGGCGAGCGTCGAAGCGTTCTCCCAGAGCGGCGCATGCTCCTCGCCGCGCTCCCAGGCGCGTACGATTGGCGCGCAGCCGGACGCCTGCACGGCGACCATACGCGGGCGCTTTGCGCCGATCCAGCCGATCGTTTCGAGTTCGTCGAACGCCTTCCACATGCCGATAAGGCCGGTGCCGCCGCCGGTCGGGTAAAAGATGACATCCGGCAATTCCCAACCGAGCTGTTCGGCAAGTTCCAATCCCATCGTTTTCTTGCCTTCGATGCGATAAGGCTCTTTCAGGGTCGAGACGTCGAACCAGCCGACTTTCTCCTTCCCTTCGCCGACGATCTTGCCGCAATCATTGATGAGGCCGTTGACGCGAAAAACCTCGCCGCCCTGCAATGCGATTTCCTCGACATTCACCGGCGGCGTGTCGTCGGGGCAAAACACGGTCGATCGCATCCCCGCGCGCGAGGCGTAGGCAGCGAGCGCCGCGCCGGCATTGCCGTTTGTCGGCATGGCGAGTTGCTTCAAGCCAAACTCCTTCGCCATCGCGACGGCAAGCGCCAATCCTCGCGCTTTGAACGATCCGGTCGGCAGGCGTCCTTCATCCTTCACGAATATCTCGCCGCCGCCGAGCCGCCCTTCGATGCGCGGCGTCCTGATCAACGGCGTCACGACCTCGCCGAGCGATACGCGGTGTTCGGCGCGCGCGACGGGGAGGAATTCGCGATAGCGCCAGAAGCCTTCCATGCGCGCCGCCAGCGTCTTTTTGTCGATCGACGCGGCGATGGCGTCGAGATCATACCGGACGAGTAGCGGCCGGCCGGCCTCCGACAGACCGTGTATGCGGCCAGCCTTGTAGCGCTTGCCGGTGAGAGAGCATTCAAGATGGGAAACGAATGATCGGTTCATGAGAGCGCGCTATCGTTTCGCCTGCAGCACAAGAATGAGCGCAATGGCGCCGGGCAAGGCCTGCGTCAGAAGGATCGTCGGCTTCGCGGTCGCCGCGCCAAACGCGCCCGCAATGATCACGCATAGGAGAAAGAAAATCTGCACGTCCCGCTTTCGCGCAGCAAGTCCCCACAAAAGGCCCGCAGCGAGAAATCCGTTGTAGAGGCCCTGATTGGCGGCGAGCGTCGCCGTCGCCGCCGATTGATCTTCGGTCATTGCAAATATCCCGCGGCCAATCGGATGGTCCCAGAAGACCATCTCAAGGACGAGGAACGCCATGTGCAGCGCCGCGACGCTGCCGACAGCAAGGCCTGCGAAAAATCTCATCGGCATCCCCCGCGTTTTTCTCTGCCAGCGCAAGGAGACTACGCCGCGACCGACGGCGACAAAAGCAGGAAGCCGCCCCCGCGGAGGTCCAACGCCTTGCGGCGGCGCGCATCGCCGCCGCCGCCATGCATCCGGAGCGCTTCTATTTCTCGATGATCGCCGGCGCTTCAGCCTTCGGCGCTTCTTCGGCGCCATCCGCCGACGTCGCCGGTTCGCCCTCAATCGCCGCCGGTTCAGCCGCGACGGTCGCTGAAGCCGGTTCGACCGCCGCGTCTTCCGCCGCCGCCGCCGCCTCGCCGGCATCGAGCGGACAGCCCTTCGCGAGCATGACGCCTTCGAGCTTGGCCAGCGTCACCTTCGCGTCGTTGATCGCATCGGCGCGCTTGGCCTCGCGCCGCGCCGAGCCGGTAATCAGCGGCAGGAATCCGGCGCCGGGAATGGTCGACTTCACCGTCGTCAGCGCGACCGAAGCGGCAGCGCCCGGCGGCGAGAGGTCCTTGGCTTTGGCGAGGCCCGTCGGGCTGGTGAAGTCGACGGTTTTCGGTTTGACGACGGCGCTCGCGGTCTTCTCAGCAAGACCAGCGCGTTTTTCTCTGAGCTCAGGGCATTCCATCGTCGCGAGATTGGCGGTCTTCACCGATTCCGACGCAGCTTTCAGCGCCTTTGGGTCAACCTTTGCCGAAGTCGCGCATGCGGCGCAGGCGAGCGCGGCCGCAAGAGCGGTCAGCGTAGAGTGCTTTTTTTTCAAGCAAGCCCCCATCACAAGAGGATTGAACAATCCTCTCCCCTGCCAAGCCAATACCAAAGCAGCCGGCATTATTCAATACGCTGACGATCCGACTTTATTCGCTGTCCGCCGAAACGCCGAGCTTTTTCTGAGCGGGGCCAAAATCAGGATTGATCTCAAGCGCCATCCGATAGGCTTCCCGGGCCTTGACCGCATCTTTTTTCGCCTCCTGCGCCAGCCCAATATTGTACCAGGCGACATGCGATTTCGTCAGGTCGTACCTCAACGCGGCCTCATAGTCAGCGATCGCATCGTCATAACGACGCATTAAATAGTAAGTATTGCCTCGGTTGAGATAGGCCTCAGCGAGTTCCCCATCCGCTGCGATCGCCCGATCAAAGTCAGCTAAGGCATGCTCCAGGTCTCCCGCGCGATTGAGAACGACGCCGCGGTTCACATAGGTCGCAATGCGGTCGCGCGCGGTCATCGCTTGCGACTTCAGGGCCTCATCGCAAGAGTCCGAATTCCTCGAGAAATCGTCGCGCGCGGATTCGTAGCATTGCTGCGCTTCGGTAGCGCCGAACGTCGTCACCGACATTTGAGCTGACGCGCCGAATGGCGAGAGCGCAGCGGCCGTCAGCAAGATTAACCGAATCCTCATTGAGGCCTCCGCAGGCTTGACGTAACGCGCCGACAATCTACGCCCCTCGTCGATCTTTGGCCAGTTTCGTGTTGAGGTCGAACGCCTCAGCGAATAGGGTCGCGGCGCTTTTGGAAGGAAGCTCGCCATGCTGAAATCACGCGCCGCCGTCGTCACCGGATCTACCAGCGGAATCGGCCTTGGCGTCGCCTCAGCGTTTGCGCAGGCGGGCGCGGACATCATGCTCAACGGCTTTGGCGATCCCGCCGCGATTGAAAAGAAGCGGGCGACGCTGGCGGCGGAATTCGGCGTTCGTGCGCTCTACAGCGGCGCAGACATGACGAAACCCGACCAAATCCGCGCGATGATCAGCGAAGCGACGGCGGCGTTCGGGAAGGTCGACATCCTCGTCAACAACGCCGGCATCCAGTATGTCTCTCCCATTGAAGATTTCCCGGACGACAAGTGGGACGCGATTATCGCGATCAATCTCTCGTCGACTTTCCACGCAACCAAAGCCGTGTTCAAGGGCATGAAGGAAAGGCGCTTCGGGCGCATCATCAACATCGCCTCAGCACATGCGCTGGTCGCTTCACCCTTCAAGTCCGCTTATGTGGCCGCCAAACACGGCGCCCTCGGCTTCACCAAGGCAATTGCGCTTGAAGGCGCCGAGTTCGGCGTCACCTGCAACGCGATCTGTCCCGGATACGTGAAAACGCCGCTCGTCGAGAAGCAGATCCCCGACACGGCGAAGGCGCGCGGCATGACCGAGGAGGAAGTGATCCAAAAGGTCATCCTTGAAGCGCAGCCGACCAAGAAATTCGTGACGGTCAAGGATGTCGCGGCGTTAGCGGTCTTTCTGGCGGGTCCAAATTCCGCCTCGCTCACCGGCGCCGCCTATCAGATCGACGGCGGCTGGGTCGCGAAATAATGGCCAGCCGCCGGCGCAAGAAAATCAATCTCGCACTGCAAGGCGGCGGATCGCACGGCGCCGTCACATGGGGCGTCCTTGACCGCCTGCTTGAAGACGACAGACTCGACATCGAGGGCATCTCAGGCGCGAGCGCCGGCGCCGTCAACGCCGCCGCCCTCGCCTACGGCCTGCATCTTGGCGGCGCCAAGGGCGCGCGCGCAAAGCTTGACGAACTCTGGACGACGATCAGCGATGTCGGCGCCCTTTACAGTCCGGTGCGGCGGACGCCGTTCGAGATCGCCTCGAACACTTTCAACCTCGACGAATCGCTTTCCTATTACGCCTTCGACGTCTTCACGCGACTATTTTCGCCCTATCAATTCAATCCATTCAACATAAACCCGCTGCGCGACGTGCTTTCAAAGTGCGTCGATTTTGACGAGCTCAAGAGATGCACGGTCGCCAGTCTTTATCTTTCAGCGACGAATGTCCGCACCGGCAAGGTTCACTTGTTTGAAACGAAGGATGTGACAATCGACACGGTCCTCGCCTCAACCTGCCTTCCCTTCCTGTTCAAGGCGGTAGAAATCGGTGGCGAGCATTATTGGGACGGCGGCTATATGGGAAATCCGCCGCTTTATCCGTTTTTCTACGGCGCGCGCTCCCATGACATCGTCATCGTGCACGTCAATCCGATCGAGCGCGACGACGTGCCGCTGACGACGCCGGAAATCCTCAACCGGATCAATGAAATCAGCTTTAATTCGTCGCTCTTGAGGGAGCTTCGCGCCATCGCCTTCGTTCACAAGCTGCTCGATGAAAAGTGGCTGAAAGACGAACACCATGACCGCCTTCGGAAGATCCATGTCCACTCGATCCGCAGCGACAAGTCGCTCGCCGATCTGACCGTCGCCAGCAAGTTCAGCGTCGACTGGGGATTTCTCTCAGCGCTAAAAGACCGTGGGCGGAAGATCGCCAATTCATGGCTAGTCGAACACTTTGACGCGGTCGGCGAGCGCTCCTCCGTCGACATTCGCGCGATGTTCGACGGCGAGTGACTCCTTTCGAAAATTTCATTACGCCATGACAATTGCGTCATGACGCATGCTTAACTGGAAATGAACGCGGACAAACTCCAGATCATGGTCAGCGCCTTGAGCATTGAGGCGACGGCGTCGAAAAGACGCCCTGTAAAAGGAGACCACGATGTTGAAATCAATCCTGACATGCGCGACGGCGATCGGGCTTGCGACGACGGCCGCGCTCGCCGAACAAGCGAGCGTCGACAAAGCCGTTCCCCAATATACGACGCAAACCACGTCAACCAGCGAGGCTCAATCAAAAGTGACGACCCGCGAAGACGCGCAAAAGCTCGGCGAAACGCAATTTCTCGCCGCTGACGTCAATGTCGACGGCTTCGTCGACGGCGTCGAGTTCGCCGCGTTTTCGACAGACGCCGCCAAATTGGGCGCGGACAAGACCTCCGGCGACATGGTCGTCGACGCTCCTTCGGCCGATCAGGCCTTCGCCGCCATTGCGAAAGGCGACGGCAAAATCACGAAACAGGAAATGATTGACGCGCGCACGAAGAGCTTTGAGGCCGCCGACGGCAATCGGGACAAATCGCTTGACGCCGCCGAGCAGAAAAAATTCGCCGCTTTGACGATGGTAAGGTCGGAGCCGGCTGCCGCGCCTGTCCAATAAGGGAGCCTCCCCCGCCGCAACCGCCCCGTTGCGGCATTCCCGAGCAGGCTCTGCGGCAAATCTCCGCGGAGCCTGCTCAATTCGAATGCGCCGGCTTGTTGCAAATAAGTCGGCGTGGGCCCGCCTCGCGTCCCGGAGGCGGGCCTATTTTTCCGTGAGCGACACGTCGCGGTCATCATCGCTTTCGACCGCGGGTATCGCGTAGCCGCCCGTCAACCAACGATGAAGGTCGACGTCCGCACACCGTTTCGAACAGAATGGGCGATAGGCGTCGGCGGCCGCCGCTTTGCAGACGGGGCACTTTCCTGCGGGACCGTTGTCGTTGACGGCTGGCTTAACCGGCGACGTCAAAGCTTCGCTCCTTCATTTGCGGACGCGTTTCAATTGTGAATCGCGCGCCATAGCGTTCTCGCAGCCGGCCAAGCCAAGTCTCGCGACCGGTGAGGTATGCCGCAAGATCCTCCGATGCAAGCAAAGTCAGCCGCCTTGCACGCGAACGACGAAGCGCGCGTTCGAGCGCGCCGATCGCGGCTTTCGCCTGCCAGTCAATCGTCAACCGGCGTCCCGCGCGCGCCCACCCCTCCCCGGCAGGCTCCGTCGCACGCTCGAGCAGCGATTTTTCACGGCGCGGCGCGGTCAGGTCAAGCAAACCGTCCGGCGCGAGTTTGCCGATGCGGCGCGGAAAAATGTCCGCATCGAGCGCCGTCAATCCCTCGAGAAGATCACGCCGAGCCGCCGGCGAAGTCGGCGGCGGGAAATCGACGACGATCCGACCGCCGATTCCGCGTTTTGACAATTCGCGGAAGAGCCGTGCTACCGCGGCCTTGTTCGCCAAGTCATTGGCATGGCGTTGCGAGGCGTCGGCGCGCCCGGCAAGATCGACGTCTACAGCGACCAACGCTTCGGTTTCGTCGATCGTCAAGCGCCCGCCGCCGGAAAAACCGACATGGCGCGACAATGATTCCTCAATGGCGCCTTGAATATCCGCCTCTATGACGGCGGTTTCGTCAACCACGACCGGAGTGAGATTTCCCAGGGCGGTGAGCGCGACAGAATCGTCTGCGACGATTTCAGCAGGCTTGAACGCCGCGCCGATGCGGGCGAGCTTCATCGCGGGATCGGCGGGCGGCAGGAGTGCGCAGGGCGTTGACGCGTTCGCCGCACATGCCTCCGCCGCTTGCTGCGCCCCGGGCGACAGGCCGCGTCGCCAGTCTAGGTCGACGACGGCGCCCTTGCGCCCGAGCGCCGACCTCTTCACGCGAACTATCGTCTTGGCGCCCTCGACCGGCGGCGACTGATTTTTCGCGGTTGGGAGAAAGGCGTCCGCTTCCTCGCCGATGTCGACGAATGCGCCGCCGAGCGGCGTTGAACAGGACCTGACGCGGGCGAGGCGAATATCGCCTTCTTCGACGGCGATCGCCGCCGCTTCGTCGCCGCGCGCCGGGGCGAACCAGAATTTGACGGCCTCATCGCCATCGACGAGCGCCGCTCGGGTTTCAGCGGCGCCGCACTCAATAAAGAGCCGCCGCGTCACGACGCCCGCCAGCCGGCGCCGATGAGCAAATTCGCTGTCTCGTACAAAGGAAGCCCGACCACATTGGAATAAGAACCGATGATCGAAATCACATGTTTTGCAAAGAGGCCCTGGATGGCGTACCCGCCCGCCTTGCCGCGCCACTCGCCTGAATGCACATACTCCTCAATATCCTCCGGCGAGAAACGACGAACCTTGACACGCGTCTCGACCAGCCGTTCCGTGCGCTGACTGTCTGCGCCAGTGCGGGCGATCAAGGCGACGCCGGTGAACACCCGATGGCTTCTTCCCGAAATCAACGCGAGGCAATAACGGGCCGCTTCTTCGTCCTCCGCTTTCGGCAGAATCCGCCGGCCGACGCCGACGACCGTGTCGGCCCCGAGCGCGAGGACAGGCCCGACCTGCGCGCCGATGGCGTCGAGACCAGCGCGCGCCTTCGCTGCGCCAAGACGCACTGCGTGTTCCGAGGGCGTTTCCCGCGACAACGGGGTCTCGTCCACATTCGATGGGACAACGCCGTCAGGAATGACGCCGATCTGCGCGAGCAGATCGCGCCGGCGAGGCGACGCGCTTGCAAGATAAAGAGCGGGGCGCGCCAATGCGAGCGCCCGCCGCTATTTGAATCGGAAAGTGATCCGGCCCTTGGTCAGATCATAAGGCGTCATTTCAACAAGGACCTTGTCGCCGGCCAGCACGCGGATGCGATTCTTGCGCATCTTACCGGCGGTGTGGGCGATAATTTCATGTCCCTGATCGAGTTTCACGCGAAACGTCGCGTTCGGAAGGAGTTCCTCAACGGTCCCCTCAAATTCCAGAAGTTCTTCTTTAGCCATGTAGTCCTCGGTTGGGGCGATCCCCCCCCTCCTTCGGGGGCGCCCGGACAGCGGGCTGAAGCGGATCTTGAAGTCGGCGCGAAAATGGTCGCGCCGCGCGCCGAAATCAAGGCTTTTGATAGAGGGTCGGAAAACGAACCCGAATGCGGGATCGAAGGTCGTCGCGAACGGCCCGATAGGCCTCAAGAAGCGCCTCGCGACCGCCGACAGTCTCACTTGGATTGTCGATCGGCCAGAACTCGATCCGATCTCGCGGCAGCGTGCGGCGCGCTTCCGCCGCCGCTTCGGGTGTCAGCGCGATGACAAGGTCGAAATTCTCAAGGCGAACGTCGCTCACGGACTTGGGCTCATAACCGCCGAGCGACATGCCTATCTCGCCGAGCACGCCCTCAACGAACGGATCAAGGCTGCCCTCATAGACGCCCGCGGAATCGACGATCAGCGTCCCGGCGGATTCACTCGCCAATATCGCAGCCGCCATTGGCGAGCGAACCGAATTCATATTGCAGACGAACAGGATGGATTTCGACATCAAGGCGTCATCTCATATGAAAGGAGCAAATCAAGGTGAACAGCCGTCGCGCCGTATTGAGATCGAGATTGATTTTCTCGTGAAGGCGTTCGCGGAGAATTTCCGATCCCTCATTGTGGAGCGAGCGCCGCGCCATGTCGATTGTTTCAATCTGCGCAGGCGCCGCGGTGCGAATGGCGTCGTAATAGCTTTCGCACAGCATGAAATAGTCTTTGATGATCTTGCGGAACGGCGACATCGACAGATGCACTTGGCCGAGCGCCTGTCCGCCCGTCCCCTGGCCGACATGTCTGCGGACGTCGAGGACGAGCCTGTTTTCGATATTGGAGAGGTACAATTCGAACGGCCCCTCGCCGGCGCCGATCGGCTCGAAAAAATTCTCCTCAAGCAGATCGTAGATCGCAACCTTACGCTCGTGCTCGATGTCGGCGGTCGCGCGCGCCAGGCTGCGCCCATCAAGCTCGATCCGCACGATCTTCATGGCCGCAGTCATTTCGCCGTCGCTCGGCATCCGCCGCCCCGCCCGCCTATCGGTCAATCCTCATAAAGCACGAATTTCCTAAAGGGAATCTGCCGGGCTTGCGAAGACGCGGCCGAGCCCGATATTTTCTCCATGCGGGAGGGAATCATGCGGATAATATGGATTGTCGGCGTTGTGCACGGCCTTATCGGCACGGCCGTCCTTTTCCTGACCCTGCACCCCTTGCGCGACGCTCTCGATCCGCACGCGCTTGACCTCGCCAAAGTCGGCGGCGTGTGGCAGGCGGCTCAGGGGCTTGTGCTGATGGTCGCAGCTTCTGCGACGCGCGCGCGCGTCGCTTCACTGCTGATCGCCGCCGGAACCGCTGTCTCCTCAGCAATGCTCTATTTCATCATCGTTACGGGCGAGCGCCCGCCGATCATCGCGTTCGTGCCGATCGGCGGGACAATTGCGATGGTCGGGTGGGTCGGACTTCTGGCCGCCAAACTCAAGTCGCATTGACGACGCTGGAACGTCCTCGCCTCACCTCAGAGCGATCGCCTCCTTGCCGAACGCGGCCGCCGCCGCAACCAGTTTGCCGACAAGGTCGCCGCCGATTTGGATCATTTCAGCAAGCGTCACGCCCTGCGAGTAGAGAAACACGAGCGCAAGCCCGGCGAAAAGGCCCAGCATGCGCGCGTTGCAGCGGCCGGCAGCGATAAACAGGAACGCGCCAGCGATCAGTTGCGCAGGGCCGGTCAGGCGCCCTTCGAGCATCGCCTGCGTGAAGCCGTCGATTGTCGTGAAATCGGTGACGCCGGGAACGCCGGCGCCGGATGCTCCGGTCAGGTTGCCGGCGCCAGTATAGGCGAGAAGCGCTGTGCCGGCGCCTTGCAGAAATTTTGCGACCGCGCCGAACGATCCGAAGCCCCGATCGTAGAGCGCCGCGGGCTTTGACGGCGTCGCGTAATAAAATACAGGCTGCCCATAGCTGGCGGTGACCATTGGCTGCAAACCCTTTCCGCCGACACGTCGTCGGCTGTCCGGCCCCAAGCCCAATTCGCGCCCGTCAGCGGCGACTGCGCCGACGTTAGATCGTACCGTCCGAAATTTGGCGATTGTGCGGCGACAAGATTAACTCGCCGGAACACGCAGCAGGGCTCTCGATTATGTGAGGCGAGGCGCTTGACCGCATTTGTCTCCGCTCCCCGATTGAAGCAGCAGGGGAGCGGAAAGAGCGAGTGTCTTACGCGCGGAGCGCGTCAAGGAGATCGCTGAGAACGACCTCCAGCGCATCGAGTTCTTCCCGCAACGCGTCGATCGCGCCTTGCGTCTCCGCCCGTTCCGCCGCGCTGACCTCAGTGACAGTGAGTTCGCGCTCCGCCTTGTCGATTTCGATGCGCGCCTCGCCAAGCGCCTCATCAACCGCCGTTGAAGCGCCGGCGCGCGCCGCGGCGAACGCGATATTCAAGATAACGCGGGCGCCGGGCACGCCTTTTGCTTCTTCGCGCGCCTCTTCGATTTCTCCAATCGCCTCGGCGACCTCCGCGCGCGCTTCGGCGATCTCGGCGCGCATTTCATCAATGCCGGCCTGGTCGAGTTCAATAAGCTGCTCAAGCAAATCGCCGTCCTTGCCGATATTGATGACAACGTCTCGGTTGTCGCCCGCGAGCGCGGGAGTCGCGAGCGCCATGCCGCAAACAGCGGCGGCGGCGAGCGCGAGGCGGCTGACAGCGGCAAAACCGCCGGAAGGAAGTGAGCGCGTTTTCATTTGTGCGTCCTTTGACTGTTTCGATCGCCGACGGCGTTTGCAGGCGTTTGCCGTCTGGCCTTTGAATGTCGGTTGTCTCGCCCGCGTGGCGAATCTGGGGCAGGCCGACGGCCGCGGCAATTGCAATTGCGCCGAAACGTTTCGGCCGGTCGCCGATCGGACGTTCTATGCGCTAAATGAGACGCGAGCGGGCGACGCTCGCTTTGATAAACGATGCAAAGAGCGGGTGGGGATCGAACGGGCGGGACTTGAGTTCGGGATGATACTGGACGCCGATAAACCAGGGGTGATCCGGGATCTCCATGATTTCCGGCAGGCTCCCGTCCGGGGAGACGCCCGAAAATTCGACCCCGACCTTCTTGAACCGGTCCGCCCACGCCATATCGACCTCGTAGCGGTGACGATGGCGTTCCGAAATTTCCGTCGCGCCATAGGCTTCAGCGACGCGGCTGCCCGGCTTGAGAACCGCCGCATAGGCGCCGAGGCGCATCGTGCCGCCAAGATCGCTGCGGACGCTCCGCCGCTCGGTTTCGTTTCCCCTCACCCATTCAGTCATCAACCCGACGACCGGTTTTCCGTTCGGCCCGAATTCAGACGACGTCGCTTCCTTTTCGCCGAGTAGCGAGCGAGCGGCTTCGATGACCGCCATCTGCATGCCGAAGCAGATGCCGAAATAGGGAATGCCGCGTTCGCGCGCAAAGCCCGCCGCCTTGATCTTTCCTTCGGCGCCGCGTTCGCCGAAGCCGCCAGGCGCCAGGATGCCATGGACGTCTTCGAGTTCCGAGATCGCGGTGTCCTCCTTGTCGAAGACGCCGGCGTCGACCCATTTGATCTCGACACGGACATTATTCGCGATGCCGCCGTGATTGATCGCCTCGATCAGCGACTTATAGGCGTCCTTGAGGCCGGTGTACTTTCCAACGACGGCGATCCGGGTGTCGCCGTCCGGCTTGGTGATGCGCTGGACGACATCCTTCCAGCGAGAAAGGTCGAGCGGCGGCGGCTCCTTGATCCCGAACGCCGCAAGCACTTCATCATCAAAGCGCTCTTCGTGATAGGCGATCGGCACTTCGTAGATTGTCCGGCAATCGAGCGCCTGAATGACCGCGGAGGGCCTGACATTGCAAAAGAGCGCGATTTTGCGCCGCTCGCCCTCGGGGATCGGGCGGTCGGCGCGAACGAGCAGCACATGTGGCTGGATGCCGATTTCGCGAAGGTCGCGGACGGAGTGCTGCGTCGGCTTTGTCTTTAGTTCGCCCGCCGAGGGTATATACGGCATCAAGGTGAGGTGCACGTAGACGGCGTCGCCGCGCGGCAATTCGTTGCCGAGCTGGCGGATGGCCTCGAAGAACGGCAGGCCCTCAATGTCGCCGACCGTGCCGCCGATTTCGCAGATAACAAAATCGGCGTCGCCCGCGGGCGCCGTTACGAAGCTCTTAATCGCGTCGGTGACATGCGGAATGACCTGCACCGTCGCACCGAGATAGTCGCCCCGGCGTTCGCGCTCGATGATCCCCTGATAGATCTTTCCCGTCGTGATGTTGTCGCCCTTGGAGGCGGAAACGCCGGTGAAGCGCTCATAGTGCCCAAGGTCGAGATCAGTCTCTGCTCCGTCGTCGGTGACGAAGACCTCGCCGTGCTGATAGGGCGACATCGTGCCTGGATCGACATTGAGATAAGGGTCGAGCTTGCGGAGGCGGACCTTGAGCCCACGCGCCTGGAGAAGGGCCCCGAGGGCCGCCGCCGCAACGCCTTTGCCGAGCGAGGAAACCACGCCGCCGGTGATGAAAATGTACCGCGCCATGGAAGCCCGTCTTAGCGCTCCTGATCGAAAGGGCAAACAGCTTTCCGCCGCCGCCCGAGAATTCGCGGCCAGAGGCGCGGGTCCGGGCGGAAAGGCCGCAGGAGACCAATGGCTTAGTCAGCTCAAGGAGGCCGCGTCAGGGCTGGGGATCGGTCGTCTCGGGGGCAGGCTCGGCGCTCGAAGGCGGCGAATCAGTCGCCGCCGGATCGACGGCCGGTTCCGGCGCCGCCTCAAGGATTGGCGGCGCGGTCTCGGCGGCAGCGGGCGGCGTCTCAGCCGCGCCTGACCCCAGCGTATTGAGAAGGTCTTCCGTCGTCACTGGCGCGTTCGGGTCTTGAGCCTTTTCGCCAGTCAGATCCTGAATGATGTCCGTGTCCTTTTCAGCGCCGCCCGCCGTGATCGCAAGCGTCAGCGAGGTCGCGAAAAACAGAGCCGCCAGGATTGAAGTTGTGCGCGTGAGGACGTTAGCCGCCCCGCGGCTTGTCATAAAGCCGCCGCCCCCGCCGCCCATGCCTAGCGCGCCGCCGTCCGATCGCTGCAGGAGAACAACGACGATAATCGAAAGAACGATGAGCGTGTGAACGGTCAAAAGGACGGCGTGCATGGGCGAAATCCGGAATGGCCTTGCGGGAAATGGCGACCCGACCGGCTGAATTAAAGGGGGGCTCTCTACGCTGAGACCGGAACGAGGTCAAATCAGGGCGCTACCCCGCCTTCTTCTCCGTAATCCATGCATCGACCGTCGCGTCGAGAATGCCGAGCGGCATCGCGCCGTTGCCAAGCACGAGTTCGTGGAACTCCTTCAGCACAAACTTGTCGCCGAGCGTCGCTTCAGCCCTTGCGCGCATCCTGAGGATTGCGAGCTGGCCAGTCTTGTAGGCGGTCGCTTGTCCCGGCCAGACGACGTAACGCTCGATCTCGCGCGTCACTTCGTCTTCGGTGTTGCCGGTCTTGTCGAGCATGTAGGCGATCGCCCGTTCGCGCGACCAGCGCTTGGCGTGCATGCCGGTGTCGACGACTAGCCGCACCGCGCGAAACATTTCCGCCTGCAATCGACCGAGATCGCCGAGCGGGTCCGTCGCATACATGTTCATGTCCGTCTTTGCGATCCGTTCCGAATAGAGCGCCCAGCCTTCGGAATAGGCGCTGAACGGCGACACTTTGCGAAGCAGCGGCACGTCCTTGATCAGCTGGGAGGCGGAAAGCTGGAAGTGATGGCCTGGCGCCGCTTCATGATAGAGCAGCGTCGGCAAGGTCCAGCGAGGGTTGTCCGCCGTGTTCTTCTGATTGATGTAGAAACGTCCAGGCCGCGAACCGTCGAGCGCCGGCGGATTATAATAGCCGCCTGGCGATGAATCTTCAGAATACTCCGGAATGCGGACAATTTCGAGCTTTTGCGGCGGCAGGGTGATGAAAAAGCCTTCCGCCTTCTTCATCACGTCGTCATTGAGGGTGACAAGATAGGCGAGCATCTCCTTGCGGCCCTCATCCGTATTCGGAAAGATATAAGCCGGGTCCGCCATCAATTGCTTGACGCGCGCCGACACCGAACCGTCCATCAACCCCTGCGAAACGAGAATCGCGTCCATTTCGTGTTCGATGCGCGCGACTTCCGAGATGCCGATCTCGTGGATCTCGTCCGCGGTCATATCGGTCGTCGTGTTCGAATGAAGCGCCGCGGCGTAAATCTTGTCGCCATTCGGAATCCGCCAGATGCCGGCGTCATGCGTCGCGGTCTTCGCCATGTCCTCAAACAGCGCGATCATCGCCGCATAGCCGGGAATGATCTTGTCGTTCACCGCCTTTGTCGCCTCCGCGACGTAAGCCGCCTTTTTCTCAGCCGAGAGGCCCTCGATCTTGTCGAGTTTCGGCCCAAGCGTCGTCACCAGCGGGTTTTTCTCCGCGCCGCCGTCGATAAAAGCCTTCATGACGTTGATCGCCTTGGCGATGATGAAATCCGGCGGGGTGACGCCGTGCGCGCGATCGTCCTCGACGCGCGCCTTCGTTTCGCCGAGCACGCGGCCGAATTCGTTGAGGCGCGAAATGTAGCGCTTGACGCTCTTCTCGTTCTTGATGACGTGGGTGTCAGTGAGGAATTGCGGCAGGTCGACCGTCGGCCCCGAAATCTGATTGACGCGATAGCCGCTGTAATCGAACGCCGCCTGCGCCAGA
The DNA here is from genome assembly GCA_902826095.1 of uncultured Alphaproteobacteria bacterium. Classification (GTDB taxonomy): domain Bacteria; phylum Pseudomonadota; class Alphaproteobacteria; order Caulobacterales; family Parvularculaceae; genus Amphiplicatus. The sequence goes on from CADEDN010000026.1 coordinate 36,311, forward strand.
ATGTCATCGAGAAACCAGGTCGAAATCTCCCAGCTGAGCTTTTCTTGTCCTTTGAGTTTCTCCGGATTGAAGCGGCCCATCATCGCGCGCGCTTTTTTCAGGCGCGCCTTGTTCTTGTCGTCCTGCGCCTTCGTGTAGTCCGACAGCTTGCCGCTATGAAAATCGAGCGGCGTGTTGTCGATCATGCCGAGGCCGGTCAAAAGCTCCGGCGTCTCCATCGCGAATTCCGCCGTGAACTTGTTGACCGCGTTATTGACAGTGACGGGGTAAAACCAGAACCACACCGAGGCCCCGGCGATCGCCAACGCGACGAGCGCCAGCAAGCCGCCGAGAACTTTCATGACAATGCGCACGAGCAGACCTTTTCGCGACTTTTCCTGTAAGCGATGATATCGATCCCGATGCGTGGCGGCACCTCCCCCCGCCGTCATTCAGCGGCGTTTTGGCGCATTTTTTCCGCCCGCGCTCTTTCCGCCACAAGATCGATTGCAGCGATTACTTTCGCCTTTTCCGAGTGGTGGAGCGCGTGGCCGGTATCGGGGATCACCTCATAATAGGCGTCGGGCAATTCGCGCGAGAGCGCTGCGGAGTGAAGCCTGGGACTGACTGTCGGGTCGTCGGCGCCGGTCAAAATCGCCGTCGGGACCTTGATGGCCGCGTAGCGGCCGGCCATTTCGACAATCTGCGGCTTTAGATGGCGCAGATCGGCGGCGTTATTCCTAAAGTCCTTCGCGCGAAAGAGCAGCGTCAGTCCGGACTTCTCATAGTAGGATTCCGGCGCCGGGTCGGGGCGAAACGACTTGATGACGCCGCTCTTTGCGGCGATCGGGGCGTACACCGGGATGACAATTCTCCGGAGGAGCGTTCCGACAATCGGCCAGCCGGACGCCTTGTTGTACCAGGAGACGCCGCCCGGCCATTCGTGACTCACGGCGGCGAGAAGGACGAGACCTGACATGTCCTCCGGATGATGGAGCGCATAACTCAGAGCCACAGCGCCGCCGAAACTTTGGCCGACGACAATCGGCTTTTCGACGCCAGCTTCTTTCACCGCCTGATGAATGAGCGCCGCCTGGCGGTCGAGGCGCCAGCCGTCATTCGGCCTTGTCGAATACCCCCTCCCCGGACGATCGACGATGACGACCCTTCGGGTTTTCGCAAGTTCATCGCCAAGCGCAAGTTTCATGTCGCGCAGATTGACACTCGCGCCATGGATGAGAACGACAGGCGTCTGCGTCGACCCTTTCTGGCCCAAGACAAGCAGGTGAATGCGCTCGCCCTGGACATCGACGAATTCGCCGATCGGCGGCGATCGCTTCTCGGCCCGCCATGACGCGCAGCCGCCAAGCGCCGCCAGCGCTGCTATGATGACAATCGAGGCGAGCCACGTCGTCATGCGCATTTCTACTGCGCCGCCTGAATGATCGCAGCGAAATCTTCCGCTTTGAGGCTGGCGCCGCCGACGAGCGCGCCGTGCACATGGGCGATCGCGAGGATTTCCTTGGCGTTCGACGGCTTCACTGACCCGCCGTAGAGAATGCGAACGCCCTCGCGGATTTTCGACCGGATGAAGGAATGCATATCGGCGATATCTTTCGCAGTCGGCGTCAACCCGGTGCCGATCGCCCATACCGGCTCATAGGCGACGACATAATCGCCCTCGCCTGCGGGGATCGATCCCTCGAGTTGCGCCCCGACGATTTCCTTCTCGCGACCTGCCTTGCGCTGCGCTTGCGTCTCGCCGACGCAAATGATGGGAGTTAAGCCGGCGCGCTGCGCTGCTTGCGCTTTCGCGCGCACGAGCGCGTCGCTCTCGCCATGATCGGCCCGTCGCTCAGAATGCCCGACGATGACGAACGCGGCGCCGGCATCAGCAAGCATTTCGGCGCTGATGTCGCCTGTATGCGCGCCGCTCGGCATTGCGTGGCAGTCTTGGCCGCCGATTGCTAATCCTTCGTCGCCGAACTCTGTCGCAAAAAGGCCGATCAAAGTCGCCGGCGGACAAATAAGGATGTCGCGATCGTCCGGCGCCGATCCGGAAAGAAGCCCCACAAGTTTCTCAACCTCCTGAACCGAGGAAGAGAGCCCGTTCATTTTCCAGTTCCCGGCGATGAGCGGTTTCATGCGACTTCTCCAACGACGGCGAGCCTGTCCGGGTAGGCGAACCGGCGCATATTGTCCAGAAAAGACGGGGTTTTGGCGACGCCTTGTTCTCTCCGGGCGGCGCAATTAGGTTGACGCCGAAATTTCACCCGGCGGCGCGGCGATCCGCAGCTTCCAACACACCGGAATGGACCCATGCTGAAGCAAATTCGCGGAACGATGAAGAGCATTTTTGCCTTTTTCATCATCGCTCTGCTCATTTTGGCGTTTGCCGCCTGGGGCGTTCCGGAGATCAGGCAATTCACCCAGAACCATGCCGTTCGCGTCGGCGGCGAAGGGATTTCCGCCCTCGAGGTGCAAAAGGAGTTCGATCGCTTCATGACCAACCGACGCCTGGCGAATGAAGGCGATTTTGATCGTGAGGCGGCAATCGCCGCCGGCGTGCCCGATCAGATCGTGCAGTCGCTGGCGGCGCAATCGGCGCTCCGGCAGGAGGCGGGAAGGCTGGGCCTCGTGATGACCAGGGAAAAGGTTCGGGAGTTCCTTCAAACAAATGATCAATTCAAGAACCCGAGCACTGGCAAGTTCGACAATGACGCGCTGATGGGGATTTTGCGCGAATACAATTATTCCGCTCGCGAATTTGAAGACCGGCTGCAGTCCGATCTGTTGCGCAACCAGCTGATGTCGGCGGTCTCCGCCGGCGGCGCGGCGCCCAAGGCGATTGTCGACGCGCTCGTGCTTCGCGAGACCGAGAATCGGACAATCAGCTATTTGACGATTACGCAGGACATGGCCGGGCCCGGCGCTGACGCGACGCCCGAGGTTTTGAAGACCTACTATGAGAAAAACTCGGCGCAATTTATGGCGCCGGAATTTCGGCGCTTCACCGCGGTGGCGTTGAAATCGAGCGACTACGTCGACAGATCGAAAGTCGACGATGCGGCGCTGCGCAAAACCTACGACGGCAAAAAATCGGCTTACGAGACGCCTGAAAAACGCACCCTCTATCAAATCACCTATCAAGATGAAGCCAAAGCGAAGGCGGCGGCCGAAGCTGTGAAAGGCGGCAAGCCGTTTGAAAGCCTCGCAGTCGCGAATGGCCAGACGCTCGCCGACGTCACCTTCACGGACATCACCAAACGCGACCTCGTTGACCCCAAAGTGGCGGACGCCGCATTCGCCGCCGCCGAGGCTGGCGCGGTCGTCGGCCCCATCAAGGGCGTGTTCGGATGGACTCTGGCGCAGATCGCAGCAGTCACGCCGGCCGCACTGAAGCCGTTTGAGGAGGTCCGCGCCGAAATCGAGGAGGAACTACTTTCTGCCGACACAAAGAAGCGGTTGTTTGAAGCGATCGAAGCCGTCGAAAGCGAACGCGATACGGGCGCCGGGCTGGCGGACGCCGCCAAAAAGACCGGCGCCGTCGCTGTCGAATACGGCCCCGTCGACTCTTACAGCTTTGGAACAGGCGGCGAGATCGTCGCCGACATTCCCGGCGAGATATTGAAGGAGGCCTTCAAGCTTGAGGAAGGCGAAGAATCCGATGCGATCGAATTCGCCGACAAGTCCGGCTATTTCCTTGTCGCCGTCAACGAAGTCGCGCCGCCGGCCGTCATGCCTTATGAAAAGGTCGCCGCCGAAGTGGAAACAAAATGGCGCGTCGGCGACCGAGCGGCGCGCATCGCGGCGGCCGTCAAGTCGCTGCGCGACGAAGTGTCGAAAGGGAAGTCTCTAAAGGACGCAGCGGCGAAGTTCAATCGCGCTCCGTTCGTCGAAACAGTGAGCCGTCGCAACCCGGGCCAAAACCTCACGGAGCCGTTGATTGAACAGATTTTCTCTGCGGCGAAAGGCGAGGCGATTTCCGGCCCGTCGCCGACCGGCGACGCCGAACTTGTGATTTCGATCGACGCTGTCGCCTACGACGTCGCCAAGGTCAGTCCCGACGACGTCGCCGTCTTCTCCCAATATATCGGCAACCAGATCAATCAGGAACTAGTTGAGTCTTATACTGCCGCAGTCCGGCAAGACATTGGCGTGAGGATCAACAAGCCGCAGATCGACGCGCTCTTTTCCGACGGCCAATGAATTTGACGCCGGAGTTCGAAGACTTCTGTCTCCTCTACGAGGCCGGCGCGCCGCAAGTGGTCATGCGCCGCCTTGAGAGCGATCTCGAAACGCCCGTCTCCGCCTACCTTAAGCTGGCCGGACGTCGGAAAAACGCTTTTTTGCTGGAGTCAGTCGAAGGCGGCGAAAAGCTCGGCCGTTATTCGGTCATCGGCGTCCGGCCCGATGCGGTATGGCGCGCTTTCGGTTCGCACGCGGAGCTGAATTCGCGTGCGGCGGCGGACGCCAACGACTTTGTGCGCGATCGTCGTCCGCCGCTTGCAAGCCTGAAGGCGTTCATTGACGCGTCCAGCATCAAACTGCCGGCAGGCGCGCCGCCGATGGCCGCGGGCGTATTCGGCTATCTCTCTTACGATATGGCGCGACAGATGGAGCGCCTTCCCGATCGGCCGCATCAAGCCTTCACGACGCCGGACGCCGTCTTCATCCGGCCGACCCTGATCGCGGTGTTCGATAATCTGCGCCAGGAGATCCTGCTCGTCGCGACAGCAAGGCCGGAGGCAGGCCTCTCGGCGCGCGCCGCCTATGACCGCGCCGCCGAACGCATCGCCGAGGCGGTGAGCGATCTGGCCGCGCCGCTTGCAATTGCGCGGGAAGGCGCGCGCGACATCGACCCAGACACGATCGCCGTCCCGCAGTCGAATACGCCGAAGGCGGATTATCTGGCGATGGTCGCGCGCGCAAAGGAGCGCATCGCCGCCGGCGACATCTTCCAGATCGTCCTCAGCCAGCGCTTTCAGGCGCCTTTTCCGATGCGCGGCTTCGATCTCTACAGGGCGCTGCGCCGCTTGAATCCCTCGCCGTTCCTGTTCTTTCTCGATTTTGACGCGTTTTCGCTGGTGGGATCGAGCCCGGAAATTCTCGTCCGGGTCCGGGCTGGCGAAGTGACGATCCGGCCGATCGCGGGGACGAGACCGCGAGGCGACACGCAAGAACAGGACGTCGCCCTCGCCGCCGAGCTCCTCGCCGATCCCAAAGAGCGCGCAGAGCATTTGATGCTGCTTGACCTTGGGCGCAACGACGTCGGACGATCGGCCGAAACCGGCACGGTCCGCGTCACCGAACAATTCACAATCGAGCGCTACAGCCACGTCATGCACATCGTTTCAAACGTTGTTGGGCGCCTCCGCGATGGTCTTCATCCGTTTGACGCCGTCGCGGCGGGATTTCCGGCAGGCACGGTCACCGGCGCGCCGAAGATCCGCGCCATGGAGATTATCGACAGCCTCGAACGCGATGGGCGCGGTCCCTATGGCGGCGCCATCGGCTATTTCTCCGCCGGCGGCGATGTCGACACGTGCATCGCGCTTCGAACCGCAATGATCAAGGACGGCGTAATGCATGTGCAGGCGGGAGCCGGAATCGTCGCCGACAGCGATCCGGAAGCCGAGCATCAGGAATGCCAGAACAAGGCCCGCGCGCTTTTTGCCGCCGCGAAAGCTGCAATCGGCTAAACAACATTTGCGGCAAGGCGCCCTAACGATGCGGCGAACGCCGACGCAAGATCGCTCGCTTTGCTCTATGGGAGGCGCTGAAAGTCGGAATTCGGCAAACCGCCAAGTCACAGGAGTCCCCATGAAATCGCGCAAAAAGTCTATTCTGCTCGCGTCCGCAGCGCTCGCCGCAGCGATGTGGTCAGCGTCGATGGCGCCCGCTGCTGCAATGGAGACGACCTCGCAAGCAGCGGCGAAGCCGCCGGCGGAACAGACCGAGGACCAAAGGATCTCTGCGTTTTTTGAGGAGGTCTTCCAGAGAAACCTGAAGGCGAGCCCCCTATTCCAGTCGCAGCTCGGCTTGAAGGGGCCGGACTATGGCAAATGGGATGATTTCTCCGACGCCGAACAGACCCGCCAGATCGAGGACAGCAAGAAGGATCTCGAACGTCTCCGCGCTGAGTTCGATTACGAGAATCTTTCAGACCGGATGAAGGTCAGTTATCGGATCTTCGAATATCTCGCCGAACGCTCGATCCGTAACTTCCCGTGGCGCTTCCATGGTTACGGATTTTCAACCCAGCAAAACCCGGCGACATTCCCCGCGACATTCCTCCAGAACATCCATCGGGTTGACGACGCATCGGACGCCGAGGCCTATATCTCGCGCATCAAGGGATTTGAAACGGCGATCGCGCAATTCATGGAGGGGATCGACATCGCCGCGGCGAAAGGAATTGTGCCGACTTCCTATTCGTTCGACCCCGTGATCACTGACGCGAAGAACGTCCTCAAGGGCGCGCCGTTTGACGAGAGCGGCGCGGACTCGGCGATCTTCGCCGATTTCAAGGGAAAGGTCGACAAACTCGACATCGCGCAAAAGGAAAAGACGCGCCTAGTCGTCGACGCCAAGGCGGCGCTGACGGGGCCGTTCAAATCGGGCGTTGATTCCTTTGTCGCCAAAGTCGAGTCATTGCGGGGGAAATCCGTCGGCGAAAACGGCGTCTGGGCGCTCCCGGAGGGCGACCAATATTACCGGATGCAGATCGATTTCTGGACGAGCGACAAGTCGCTCACCGCCGACGAAATTCACAAGACTGGTCTCGCCGAGGTCAAGCGCATTCGCGGCGAGATGAAAAAAATCATGAAGCAGGCCGGCTTCAAAGGCGATCTCAAGGCCTTTTTCGCGCATCTGCGGACCGACCCGAACAATTTCTTTCCAAATACGGATGAAGGCCGCGACGCCTATCTTGCGCAATCCAAGAGCTACATTGACGCGATTTACGCGGATGTCGGAAAATATTTCAATCTTCTCCCCAAGGCGCCGCTCGAAGTCCGAAAAGTCGAAGCGTGGCGCGAAGAGACCGCGCCGATCGCCTTCTACAATCAACCGACGCCAGACGGCTCTCGCCCCGGCATTTATTACGTCAATCTCAAAGACATGACGACGAAGCAGAAGCACGAAATGGAGACGGTCGCCTATCACGAGGGGGCGCCCGGCCATCATTTCCAGATCGCGATCCAGCAAGAGCTCGAAGGCGTTCCGACCTTTCAGAATTTCGCGTTCTTCGGCGCCTATATCGAGGGCTGGGGTCTTTACGCAGAGCGTCTCGCCAAGGAGCAAGGGCGTTTCACCGACCCGATGCAGGATTTCGGCCGGTTGCAAAATGAAATGCTGCGCGCCTGCCGTCTCGTCGTCGATACAGGCTCTCATGCGAAGAAATGGTCGCGCCAGCAGATGATCGACTATATGCTCGACAACAACCCAATGACGGAAGAAGACGCGATCAAGGAGGTCGAGCGCTACATCGACAATCCCGGGCAGGCACTTTCGTACAAGGTCGGCATGATGAAAATTCTCGACTTGCGCGAAAAGGCGAAGAAGGAGCTCAAGGGCGAGTTCGACATCCGCGATTTCCACGATGTCGTTCTGAAGAACGGCGCAGTTCCATTGCCAATTCTTGAAGGCCTCGTCGATGATTACATCGCCGCGAAAAAAGCCGACTGACCGGGGTCGGTGATGTGAGATGGCGATGAGGGCGGGAAGAAACAACGATTGGGAAGATGTTCGCGATGAAGCAGGTTCAACATTCTTCCGGTGGTTGCTTCAATTGGGTTCAATTTTTGCTAAGAGTCTGATCTGTAATTTGCTCTGCCTTGGCGGTTATCCGTCGAGGGTTTCATAGATCTGTCCGCACTCATTCACGTTACTGGATACGCCGCGAAGGTGCTCTATCGGGTTTCACAAGGCCGGATGTCGCAGTGACTCAGAAGCGGGCTCGAAACGCCCATCAGACTCCTTCGCGGATCATCCGTCCTCGCGTTCCCTCTCGGGATCGCCGCCATAGGGTCAGCTTTTAGGCGTCACCTCTGGCGATTTGATTCTACTCCTTTTCACATCTCAAACAAAGTTCCGTCGCGCAGCATGGCGTGCATGATCACGGCGAGGCGTCTTGCAAGGGCGACCCGCGCTTTCTTCAGCCCGCGCCGCCGCGCGATTTTCATCGCCCAGCTCTTGAGGGCGAAGGTTTTGCGCGTGCGGGTCAGGATCGAATTGGCCGCTTCATAGAGAAGCTTGCGCACGGTGGCGTCGCCCTGTTTGGTGATCCGGCCGACCCAGTCGGCTTCTCCGGACTGATGGCGTCTTGGAACAAGGCCGAAATAGGCGCCGGCGGCGCGCGAGCGTTTGAACCGGTCGGCGTCGTCTACGGCGGCGGCGAAAGCGGCAGCCGTCTGCACGCCGACGCCCGGTATGCTTGTCAGTATCTGGCAAGCGACGGAAGTCCGGGCGATCTCGTTTAATAGCGCATCGAGCGCGCCAATCTCCGCCATCAGACGATCGCGCACGCTCAGGAGCGAGGCGACGGCCTCGCCAAGCCCCGGCGTTCGCGCAGCCTGTCTGGCTCGGCCGACAAACTCCTTGCCCTGACCCGGCCCGGCCTTGATCCCGAACGCGGCGCACAGGCCGCGGATCGTGTTGTCGAGCCGGACGCGAGAACCAACCAGGAGCGCGCGCGCCGCGATCACCGATTTGACGCCATGCGCGGCGGCCGACTTCACATGCACTTCCTTGTAGAACCCGGTGCGGGCGAGCTGCGCCAGCCCTGCCGCATCATGCGGGTCGGTCTTGTTCGCCTTCATCGCCTTGAGGCTGAGATGCGCCTGGTGCGCATGGATGCACACGACGTTGACGCCGAGACGCTTCAGGCCCCGGCAGATCGCCGGCGTCATCCGGCCGCTCTCGATGACAGCACGCTCGACGCCGCCGGCCTTGTTCAGCGCGGCAGCGATTGCTTGCGGATCGCTCGGAACCTTCGCTTGAAAGACCAATTTGCCCGCTTCACCGACGACGCACACGTGCGTCTCTTCCATCGACAGATCGAGACCGGCATAATGCTTCATGGCTGCTTCCTTTCTTCAGCTTCAGCAAGCCAGAAGCGTGCGCCGGTTCGCCGACCCACGGGAAGCAGCCGCAAATTACACGATGAATCATAAAGGAGCACGCCCGATCAAGGTCTTGCAAGCCTTCGTGTGAGAGTTCTGATCTGCGCGATGAAGAGCCAGGCGAGAGCGCTTTCAATGGTGCGCTCCCAATCCTTGGCGAGGCGGCGCGATCTTCCGAGCCGAGCGAAGTTGCGTTCGACGACCCATCGGCGCGGCAGAACGTGAAAGCCTTTGGTGTGATCGGTGCGCTTGATGATGTCGAGTTTCCAATCGCCGATTTTGGTCAGCGCCTTGCGCAATTTTTCGCCGGCGTAGCCGCCGTCGGCGAAGATGTGTCGCATGAAAGGGAAGCGATAACGCGCCGCGGCGAGAACGGCGGTCGCGCCGTCGCGATCCTGAATGTCGGCGGCGTGGACGATGGCGGCGAGGATGAACCCTTGCGTGTCTGTGCGGATGTGGCGCTTCCTCCCCTTGATCTTCTTGCCGCCGTCATAACCGCAAATCCCGCCGCTTTCCGTGGTTTTCACCGACTGGCTGTCGATGACGCCCGCCGTCGGCTGCGCGTCGCGGCCGAGCTTTTCGCGCGCGAGTGCAACGAGGTGGTGGCTGATGATTTCGAGAAGCCCTTCGTCGCGCCAGCGGTAAAAATACTTCTGTACGGTCGAGAAAGGCGGAAACTCCCTCGGCAAAAGCCGCCACGCGCAGCCCGCGGAAGCAAGATACAGCAAGGCGTTCACGACTTCCCGAAGGCTCGTCTTGCGCGGCCGGCCGAGCCGCTTCGCCGACGGCGTCAACCGCTCAATCAACGCCCACTCATCATCCGTCAGGTCGCTTGCGTACCGCGCGAAATCCCGATCATATCGCGGGCGTGTGATTTCAGTCCAAGCCATCTTGATCCTCCGTGTCCTAAGCAAACGCAGAGAATCATAAGCCGCTGAAATCACACAACTCTTTTTGGATCAGGCTCTAATCTTACTGCGTCATAAATGCAAGGTGTTGCTGACCTTATGGGTCGTCCGTGTACA
>CADEDN010000027.1 GCA_902826095.1 uncultured Alphaproteobacteria bacterium
GGAACTTCTTCAAAGCCCAAAACTATGTCGCAGATTAATCGCCCGATGCTCTAGCCCTTGGCCGCTTTCAGCGCGACGACGTTTTCGGGTTCTTCCGCCTCGCCATACATCGACACCAATGGCGCGTCGTCGACGATCGCTTCGCCATATTCGCCAAAGCCGTTGAAACGCGTCGCGAGCGCCGCGCCATAGGCGCCCGTCTGGCCGAATTCGATATAATCGCCTTCGTGCACGTCCGACGGCAGCATGAACGGGCCCTTCAGCGTGTCGATCGAATCGCAGGTCGGCCCGTACAGCTTGAACGGCTTCAGGACGCGGCGCGGTCCCTTCTTGGCGCGCAGGAGCCGCGTCGGATAGACGAGGCCGTCATGCGCGGCGTCGAACAAGGCGCCGTAGGCGCCGTCGTTCAGGTAGAGCGAATCGCCCTTGCGGAGTTCGACGCGGACGATGTGGCTGCCGGCTTCGGCGCAGATCGCGCGGCCGGGCTCGCACCACAGATCGGCATTTTCAAGCACCGGCATCGATTCGAACGCCGCGGCGATTTCCTCAATATAGGTCTTGAGGGGAGGCGGCGACAATTGCGGGTAGGCGACCGGAAAGCCGCCGCCGACATCGACGATGTCGACGGTCACTTGCGCCTGGCGAATGAGGTCGGAGATGATCTCCATCGCCGCGCGATAGGCCTCGGGCCGCATGCATTGCGAGCCGACATGGAATGAAACGCCAAGCTCCTCGCATGACGCGCGCGCTTGACGCAGCAGCAACACCGCCTCGGGGCCCGACGCGCCGAATTTGCCGTTAAGCTTGTGCTGGGCGTAGTCCGACGACACCGCGACGCGCACGACGAGGTGCAGGTCCTTCGCGCCGTTCGTCTCCTTGATGATCTTGTCGAGTTCATCGAGGCTGTCGAGCGAGAAGACGCGCACGCCGTAATCGAAATACGCCTTGCGGATCGCGGCGCGGGACTTGACCGGGTGCATGAAGGCGAGCTTGGCCTCCGGGCAGCGCGAGGCGACGAGTTCGACTTCCGGCAGGGAAGCGACGTCGAAGGCGCGCACGCCCGCCGCATAGACCGCGTCGATGATGAGAGGGTGAGGGTTCGCCTTCACCGCGTAGAGCACGTCGCCCGGAAAACTGCGCACAAAGAAATCAGCCGCCTTTTTGGCGGCCTCCGGGCGCAAGCAATGAACGGGCAATTCCGGCTGGTCCGCTAGGACCAGCGCAAGCGCAGACTGGTGTCTGTCCATTTCATGGAACCTCGCTATTCAACCACAACCAAGACGCCAATCTTGCGGAGAGGTCCCATGGGATTGACGAAACGCGCACATATGAATGTTCCGCCGACTTGTAAAGATTTGCTGAAAGAAATTTCCGCCGCGTAATCGACGCAGCGGTGACGCCGACGCCGGCCAGCGAGAATTTGGGCGGCGCGCGGCGTCTATGTCGCGCGCTTATCAGCACCCGCTTGCGGATGCTGCTAACTCATTGATTTAACGATAAAATCTTCGATTCCCTTGTTGCGCCGCCGGCAGCGTCGAGGCAAGATTTGCCGGCTAGCGTAGTCTGGCGCCGGCGGGATTGCGCGCCGGCGCCGACCATCAAAGGGGCGTTGTATGAGTAACGAGTCGCCGCTTGCCCTCCAGCTCAAGGGCTATCGTCTCGCCACGGCCGAGATTCTCTACCACCTTCCAGACCACCCAAAGCTTCTCCAGACCTATGTCTGGCAGGACTACGACATCGCGCCGCGCTATCCGGTCCTCAACCGCTTTCTTGATTTCTGGACGCGCGAGATCGAGGGGCGGCTCCACTCCGTGCGCGTCACCGGCAAGGAACTCATTTCCGCCGCCGAGATGCGGGTCGGGACGCTGCTCAGTTTGCAGTAGGGCGCGGCCGCTGACGGGCGGCCAAGCTTCGCCTCCCGCGCGAAAACGTCGACGCAAATACATCTTTTCGCTCGCTTGAATTCGCGGGCGGACGGGCCACGTCCATTCTCGACACAGCGAGCGCGACAGCGCCCGCAGCTCTTTGACAATATGGTATTGCAGCGTTCCGGCGGTTCTACCGCTGGCGACTGCTATTGCGATGTCGACGCCATGCTCGCGCGTCGCCGGCCCGCCCGCATTGCGCGTATCCCGGAAATGCGGAAAATACAGACAAAAGCGCTGCGACCCGCAAGGAATCTGGACTTAAACAAGGAAGGGAGCGGGGGACAATCCGCAAATTGCGGACAAGTCGGCGCTCACGCGACGATATCCCGGTCAGCGCGCTTTCAGCCGATCGACAAGCGCCGCAGCGAAAACCGACAACGTGTCGTCCCTCGCGCCCATGACGATAATGCGGTCGCCGCGACCCGCAAGCGAGAGCAGCCGTTCGCCGCAGGCCTCGCGCGTCGCCAGCGCTTCCGCCTTTCGGCCCCGCATCCGGACGCCGGCGGCGATGTCTTCGCTGCCGACGCTGCGGTCGACCGTGCCGCCGAAATAGACTGGCTCCGGCATGACGAGGACATCTCCGGGAGAGAGGTTGCGCGCGAAACAGTCGATGAATTCCGCCTTCATCTTCTTCAAGGGTCCAAAGCCTTGCGGCTGGAACATGACGAGGAGACGCCCTGGAAACTCCTGCAGCGTCGTCAAGGTAGCGGCGATCTTGTCGGGATTGTGCCCGAAATCGTCGATGACGGTGACGCCTTTCGCCTCGCCGACGAGTTCAAACCGGCGCTTGACCCCTTCAAAGGAGGAAAGCGCCCGCGCCGCCCTGACGAAAGGAACGCCCGCGGCGGTCGCCGCGCCGATCGCCGCGAGCGCGTTCGACACATTGTGGCGGCCCGGCATTTTCAACGCGACGGCGATTTGCTCATCGCCGCGATAATCGATCGCCATGAAGGAGACGCCGAACGGCTCCGGCCTGATATCATAAGCGCCGAAATCGCCGTCGGCGGTGTCGATTGAGTAGGTGATCGCGCGCGCGGCGCGCGGGGCGAGGCGCATCGTCTCTTCATTGTCGATATTGAGCACTGCGGTGTGCGCCTTGGCGATGAAATCGCCGAACAGCGTCCGCAGGTCGTCCATCGATTTGTGATCGAGGGAGATATTGTTGAGCACGGCGATCATCGGACGGTAAAGCGCGATCGTGCCGTCGCTTTCATCAAGCTCGCTGACAAAGGCTCCGCCCTTGCCGACGAGCGCGCTGGCGAAGAGCGCCTTGTCGCTGGCGAAATTCTTCATGACAGCGCCGTTCATGACGGTCGGATCCATTCCCGCCGCATGGAGAATCCAGGCGATCATCGCGGTCGTCGTTGATTTTCCGGACGTCCCGGCGACGCCGATTGGCGTTTGCGCGGCATTGAACAGCTCGGCGAGGAGCTCGGCTCTCCCCATCCGTTTCGCGCCGAGGCGGATCGCCGACTGGACGTCTGGAACTGTCTCTTCGATGGCGGCCGAGGCGATGAGCAGCTGGCCGGGGCTGGCGACCCCTGAGCCGTCCTGCGGATAAAGGCCGATCCCGAGCGAGCGCAGATAGTCGAATTTCGGCGCTGTCCGCCCCTGATCGAGCGCCCGGTCGGACCCCGCGACCGCATGTCCTCCGGCCTTGAGGATCAGGGCGAGCGGCAGCATGCCGCTGCCCCCGATCCCGCACAGAAAATATTGACGCTTTTCACCCATGTTCGAACGACCATAAATCAGGTTTCTTGAACAACCTCTTATTCGCGAGGCGCGTCAACAACATGGCGAGAGCCGCCAGATCGATCGTCGTCGTCGCGCCGGCGAACCGGCTTGCGCCGGAAGCGGCGGAAAAAGTCGCGGCGATCGCGCGCGAAGCCTATGGCGATCGCCTGCGGCTCGATTTTCACCCGCAATGCTTTCTCGCCAGCGGGCATTTCGCCGGAACCGACGAAGATCGCACGAAGGCGTTCCTCGACGCGGCGAATGATCCCGCCTATCACGCCGTCTGGTTTGCAAGGGGCGGTTACGGCTCCTGCCGGCTCGGCGACGACATGTTCGGCAAGCTCAACCGGGCGGCTCATCTTAAAGACTATCTCGGCTACAGCGACATGGGATTTCTCCTCGGGCGGCTCGCTCGCGAGGGCGTTGGTCGATCAGTACACGGACCAATGCCGTCGGACGTCGCCCGCGACGGCGGCGAGGCGTCGGTCCTGCGGGCTCTCTCATGGCTCGTCGACCGCGACGCGACCGCGCTCGAAGCGCACTGGCGCGCCGACGCGCGCGCCTTTGCGTTCAATTTGAAGGTGCTGAGCGATCTCCTCGGGACGCGCGCCGAACCGAGTTTCGCCGACGCGACGCTGATGATCGAGGATATCGACGAACATCACTACCGGATCGACCGCGCGATGTTTCATGTGACGTCGAGCGAGAATGTGCGCCGCTGCGCCGGCGTTCGCCTCGGGCGCTTCAGCAAGATTCCGGAAAACGACCCGCCATTCCAGAAGACGGACCGCGAGATCGTCGAATATTGGTGCGCGCGCGCCGACATCCCCTTTCTCGGCGAGGCTGATATCGGTCATGACGCCGACAACAGGATCGTTCCGTTTCCGACAGCGCTTTCGACGACCGCGTAAAGTGGGATGCGTCCCGCGGGGCGCGATCAATTCGCATGCGAATGAGCGCCGCGAGGTCGGATTAACCAATGCGGCATTGACCGTTCGATGGACGGCGCCCAATGTGCGCCGCGCCCGGCGGAGACTGGAGATTTGACTTGATTTTCGGCCTTGACGCATTCGCGCCTTATGTCGCCGCGCTTGTGCTTGTCGTTCTGTTCGTCGCTTTCGCGAAAGAATGGCGCCCGCCCGAAGTCTGCGCGCTGGCGGCGGTCGGCGTGTTTCTGGCGCTTGGAATCCTCTCGAGCGACGATTTCGTCGGCGTGCTCGCCAATCCGGCGCCGCTGACCATCGGCTCGATGTTCATCATGTCGGCGGCGCTCGTTCGCACCGGCGTTCTCGACGAACTCGCGCGCGCTCTTATTCGGCGCGTCGGAAAGCGTCCAAATCTCGCCATCCTCGGCTTTTTGACAATCGTCGCGGCGCTGTCGGCCTTCATGAACAATACGCCGCTCGTGATGCTGATGATTCCGGTCGCGCTCGCGCTGTCGGAGCAAGTGAAAGAATCGCCCTCGCGGCACATGATTCCGCTTTCCTACGCCGCAATCCTTGGCGGCACGATCACGTTGGTCGGAACGTCGACGAACATTCTGGTCGACGGCGTCGCGCGCAATGAAGGCCTTGAGCCCTTTCACATCTTCGAAATCGCGCCGCTTGGAATATTGAACGCGTTTCTCGGCGTTCTCTTCATCCTGGCGTTTCGGAGGTTCCTGCCCGAGCGCACCGCGATGGCGTCACTGCTGTCGCGCAACGAATCGCCGCGCTACATGCTCGAAATCGCGATTGAGCATGAAAGCCCCTATATCGGCCAGCGCGCGCTGGACGTGAAGTCGTTCAACGACGCCGACAGCCGCCTGGTCGACGTCATCAGGGGCGACGCGTCGCTCCGCCGGGAGATGCAGGACGTCGTTCTTGCGGAAGGCGACATCGTCGTGCTGCGCTCGCCCGTCAGGGACATTCTCGGCTTCAAGCAGTCGCCGGGCATGCAAACGCCCGACGGCGGATTGCAGCCTCTCAGCGCGCGTTCTTCGATTCTCGTCGAAATACTGCTCGCGCCCGGCGCGGCCTTTATCGGTAAAACGCTCCGGCATTTGCGCCTGCGCCGGCGTTACGGCGTCTATCCCGTCGCGCTTCACCGGCGCAGCGCCAATCTCGCTGACCGGTTTGAATATGCGCCGCTCGAAGTCGGCGACACAATTCTCATCGAAGGCGCGCCGGACGATCTGAAACGCCTTTGCGATGACAATGATCTCGTCAATATCGCGATGCCGAGGGAAAGGGCCGTCAAGAAGAGCCACGCGCCGATCGCCATCGCGACAATCGCCGGCGTCATCATCCTCGCGACGATCGGGGTCATGCCGATCGCCGGCCTCGCCGCCATCGGCGCCGGCGTCGTGCTGGTGACGCGGTGCGTCGAGGCGGATGAGGCGTTCGAAGCGGTCGACTGGCGCATCCTCGCGCTCATCCTCGCGATGCTCGGCGTCGGCGAGGCGCTCGAAAACACGGGGCTTGTCGAACTCGCCGTTTCGACCGCGACGCCGCTGCTCGCCGGCGCGCCGCCGATCATCGCGCTGGCGCTCGTTTACATTCTCGCCATGACATTGACTGAAATCGTCACGAACAACGCGGTCGCGATCGTCGTGACGCCGGTGGCGATCGGCCTTGCGCAGTCGCTCGGCGTCGATCCGCGCCCCTTTGTCGTCGCTGTCATGTTCGCCGCCAGCGCCAGCTTCATGACGCCGATCGGCTATCAGACCAATACGCTGGTCTATTCCGTCGGCGGATACAAATTCACCGATTATCTAAGGCTCGGGACGCCGCTCAATACGTTGTGCGCGGTCACCGCCGTTCTTCTTATCCCCGTTTTCTGGCCGTTCTGATTTGCTTTTCGAGCGGCCTCGGCTAGGCTCGCGCCCGAATTTTCGGGGACTGACGCCCATGGAGGAAAAATCAATGAATGTGAAACTGATGCTGACGGCGGCGCTTGGCGCGGCGCTGCTCGCGGCGCCCGCCTGCGCGAAGAAGGCGGCGGAGAAGACGGACGCTGCAAAGGTCGACGCGGCGATCGCCGCAGAAGCGGCCAAGGCGGGCGAGGCCGCGCCGGCGCCGGCTAAGCCCAAGGTCGATCCGGCGAAGCTAGCGGTCGACAACGCAGCGAAGTCTGAAAAATTCCTCGCCGACAATGCGTCGCGCGAGGGCGTCAAGGCGACGCCGTCAGGCCTCCAATATAGGGTGCTTTCGGAAGGGCCGGCGGACGGCGCAGCGCCCAAAGCGGAAGATGTCGTCGTCGTTCATTACGTCGGCACGCTGACGGACGGAACGGAATTCGATTCGTCCGTGCGCCGCGGCGCAGCCGCGAAGTTCCCGCTCAATCAGGTCATTCCCGGCTGGACCGAAGGCGTGCAGCTGATGAGCGAAGGCGACAAGTTCCGCTTTTTCATCCCGCCGGAACTCGCTTATGGCGAAAAAGGCGCGCCTGGCGCCATCGGCCCCAATGAGGCGCTGATCTTTGATGTGGAGTTGATCCGCGTGTCAGGACCTGTACGAAATCTCGCCGCTGCGCAAAAGTTTCTTGAGGCGAACGGCAAGAAGGCCGGCGTCAAATCGACAAAATCCGGCCTGCAATATGAAGTGCTCGCCGAAGGCGCCGCCGGCGGCCGATCGCCGACCGACGCCAACAAGGTGAGCGTGCATTACGAAGGACGTCTGCTCGACGGCTCAGTCTTTGATTCATCCTATGATCGCGGCGAGCCGATCGAATTTCCGCTCGGCGGCGTCATCGCCGGCTGGACCGAAGGCGTGCAGCTGATGAGCGAAGGCGACAAGTTCCGGTTCTACATTCCGCCCGCGCTCGCCTACGGCGAACAAGGAACGCCCGGCGGCCCGATCGGCCCGAATGAAGCGCTGATCTTCGACGTTGAGCTTCTCAAGGTCGTCGACTGACGCTTGGCGCGGGAAAACCCTGTCTGAAAAGGCGCCGTCAGGCGCCTTTTTTTTGTTTGGAGAGAACGCTGCCGCCTCTGCTGAAGACGAAATAGACGACGAGTCCCGCGGCCATCCAGATGAAGAAGAATTGCTGCGTTCGCGCTTCAAGGCTCGCAAAAAGATAGAGGCAGCCGAGTATGGCCAGCGGACAAACAATGAAGGCGAGCGGCGTTCGGAAGGGCCGTTCGCGGTTGGGCTCGGTCCGACGCAAGATGAGAACGGCGGCGGCGGTCGCGATGAAGGCCGCGAGCGTTCCCGCATTCGCAAGCGCGGCGATGTCTTCAAGCGGCACGAGCCCTGCGATGATCGCGCATACGACGGCGGTGACGACCGTCATCGCGACCGGCGCGCCGCTCTTCTTGTCGATCGCCGCAAGCTGGCGCGGCAGCAATCCGTCGCGCGCCATCACGAAGAAGATGCGGCTCTGGCCGAACATGAAGGCGAGAATGACGGTCGGGATGCCGATGATCACCGCGAGGCCGAGCGCCGAGGCGACGCCTTCGTAGCCGATGCCGCGCAGGATGTGAGCGAGCGGCTCGCCGGAGCCCGCGAATTCCGTGAACGGCATGGCGCCGACGGCGGCAGCGCAGACGGCGAGATAGATGAGCGTGCAGATCAGCATCGATCCGATGATGCCGATCGACAGATTCTTGCCTGGGTCCTTGGTTTCCTCGGCCGCGGTCGACACCGCATCAAATCCGTAAAACGCGAAGAAAGTGATCGCCGCCGCCGACATCACGCCGCGCGGAACCGCCTCGCCGTCGATGATCGTCGTCGTCGCCGGAAAGCCATATGGCATGAACGGATCGAAATTGACGATGTTGAAGTGGAGGAGGGCGATCACGATAAACGCCGCAAGCGCTGTCAGCTTGATGAGAACGAGCCACCCGTTGACAGTGGCGCTCTCGCGGGTGCCGATCATCAACAGCCCGGCGACGACGCCGATGATGGCGATCGCCGGCAGGTTGACGAGCCCGCCTTGCTGCGGTCCGACCGCTAGCGCCGTCGGCAAATCGACGCCGACGCTTTGCAGAAATCCGACCGCGTAGCCGGACCAGCCGACCGCGACCGCCGACCCAACGACAGTGTATTCGAGGATGAGCGCCCAGCCGATGATCCAGGCCGGAAGCTCGCCCATCGAAGCGTACGCGTAGGTGTAGGCGCTCCCTGATGCCGGCATCATGGTGGCGAGTTCGGCGTAAGCGAGCGCCGCAAAAGCGCACACAAGACCGGCGACGACGAAAGCGATCATCACCGCGGGGCCCGCGCGCTCGGCGCCGACGCCGATCAGCGTATAAATCCCGGTCCCGACGATCGCCCCGACGCCAAGCAGCACAAGATGCCACGCGGATAACGACCGCCGAAGACGGTCTGGCGCCGTGTGATCGATCAGAGTGTCGATCGGCTTGCGCCGGAATAGGTCGCTCATCCGCCCCTCCGCTCTTGGACTGTCGACCTTGTCGGCTGGTTTCGCTGTTTGAAGCAAGGCGTCGGCGCGTGTAGGAATGCGGTCGCATGACCGCAATATTGACAGGATCCGAGCGCGATGCGCTCCTTGCGGAATTCCCCGGCTGGGAGCTCGGCGCGGGCGGTCATTCCATCCGCCGATCATTTAAATTCGCCGATTTCAGCGAGGCGTTCGGCTTCATGACCCGGGTCGCGCTCGCGGCGGAGAAGGCCGATCATCACCCCGAATGGTCGAATGTTTATAACCTTGTGGAGATTGTGCTGACGACCCATGACGCCGGCGGGCTGACGGCCCGGGATTTCGCGCTCGCCAGGGCGATTGACGCGGCCGCCCAAAGGCTTACGTCACAATAAAGCCGCGCCGGCGCCTTTGTGGCGCCCGCCAAACCCCGTTAGGGTCCGCCCTGACGATTTTTCGGGGAAGACAGAAAATGGCTACAATCGCCCTTGTCGATGACGACGCGAACATCCTGACTTCGGTCTCAATGGCGCTGGAAGCGGAAGGTCACCAGGTGAAGACCTTTGAAGACGGCGCCGCGGCGCTCGCCGACATCTCGGCGACGCCGCCGGATCTCATCATATCCGACATCAAGATGCCGACGATGGACGGCATGGAGCTGCTTCGGCGAATCCGGCAGGCGTCCGATCTGCCGTTGATTTTCCTGACTTCGAAGGATGAAGAAATCGACGAAGTGCTCGGCCTCACCATGGGCGCCGACGATTATGTGAAAAAGCCGTTCTCGCAGCGCCTCCTTCTCGAGCGCGTCAAGGCCGTGCTTCGCCGCCGCAATGCGGGGCCGTCGCCGACGAAGGAAGAAGAAAAACAGATCATCCGACGGACGAGCCTGACGCTTGACCCGATGCGCCACGCCTGCGTCTGGAAAGGTCAGGCGGTGACGCTGACGGTGACGGAGTTCCTGATCCTTGAATCGCTTGCGCAGCGACCCGGATTCGTGAAAAGCCGCGACGCGTTGATGGATGCGGCCTATGACGATCAGGTCTATGTCGATGACCGCACCATCGACAGCCACATCAAGCGGATTCGGAAGAAGTTTCGCGTCGTCGATCCCGAGTTCGACTCAATCGAGACGCTTTACGGCGTCGGCTACAAGTACAAGGAGATTTGATCGCGCGGATGAAAGTGGGGGCGGCCAAGCGACCGCGCCAATCCGCTGGCGGCCCGTCGGCAAGAGGCGGGGGAGCCGGCGTCGCCGTATCGCGGCTGACGCTGACGATCGTGCTCGCCAATTTCATCGGCCTTGTCATTCTTCTGGTCGGGTCGCTCGGCGTCACCCAGTATCGCGACGGTCTCGTGCAGGCCAAGCTCCAGGGCGTGCGCGCGCAGGCCCAACTCTTCGCCGATGTTCTGGCGCAGGCCGCCGTCGATGAATCGGGGTGCCAGCCGGCGCTCAGCGACGAGAATCGCGCCGAAACGATGATCTGCGGGCATTCCTTGTCCAGGCGCGACGTCAATGAAGTCTTCAATCGCGTCTGGGACAGCTTTGAAGGACGCGTGCGCATTTTCAATGCGCCGCAATCGGGCGAAACGCCGCCGGTAAAGGACGCCGGCGCCTTGCTGATTGACGACGTCATGTTGCGCGAAGACGCGATCGTCGTCGAACCGCTGGCGCCTGTCGATGACGCCAGCGCCGACAATGCGTTCTGGCGGATCGGCCGGGGAGCTGAAGGCATACTTAAGCGCTTCATGACCGGCGCATTCCGGCGACAGGCGGCGCGACGGACGGTCGAAGCCGAACTCAATGAGGCGCTCGCGTCATCGCCATTTGCGGCGGATCGCGGCGCGACGTCGGTGCGTTTCAATGAAGACGGCGAACTCGTCGCGTCGGTTTCCGTTCCGATCCGCCGCGTCCAGGCGATTTACGGGATCGTTACAGCCGAAATCGGCGGCATCGAAGAAGTTGTTGCGGACGCAAGGCTCGCGATCCTGCCGTTCTTCGGTCTCGCCTGCGCGGCGGCCATCCTGTCGTCATTGCTGTTGACAGCGGCGATCGCTCAGCCGATCCGGCAGCTCGCGGTCGCCGCCGACAAGGTCCGCGAAGGGATTGCGGCGGCGGGCCGCGCGCGCATCCCCGACTTCTCGCATCGAAGGGACGAAATCGGCGAACTCTCCTCGTCATTGCGCGCGATGACGCAGGCGATCTACGCGCGAATAGAAGCGATCGAGAGTTTTGCGGCGGACGTCTCTCATGAGCTCAAGAACCCGCTGACATCGATAAGGAGCGCGACTGAGACGCTTGAAATCGCGACAAAGCCGGAAGCGCGCGAAAAGCTGATGGGCGTGATCAAGAAAGACGTCGCGCGCATGGACCGCCTGATTACCGATATTTCAAATGCGTCCCGCCTTGACGCCGAGCTTGCGCGGGAGGCGAGAGAGGCGGTCGACATCAGGAAGCTTCTCAGCGACATCGCCGAGCTCTACCGGATGACCGCGAAGGAGAAAGAGGCGCGCGTCGCGTATGATCCATCGGGCGCGCCGATCTACCTCTTCGGCAACGCGACGGCGCTGGGACAGGTGTTCCGCAATCTAATCGACAATGCGCGCTCATTCTCGCCGATGGACGGCGAAGTGCGGGTTTTTCTCGCGCCGCCGACGGATCGCCATCGCAGCGCGCAAGTGATCGTCGACGATGACGGTCCAGGCATACCGCCGGACGCGCTCGAAAAAGTGTTTTCGCGATTTTATACGAAACGGCCGCAAGGCTCCGCCTTCGGCAATAATTCCGGTCTCGGCCTTGCGATCTCGCGCCAGATCGTCGTCAGTCATGGCGGCGTCATCTGGGCGGAGAATAGGGCGGATGAGAACGGCGCGACGAAGGGCGCCCGGTTCGTCGTCGAATTGCCGGTCGCTTGAGCGTGGCCGCCCATCTCCTCCATGGCGCCGCGGTCGGCGTTGCGCAGGACGCAGCCGGCCCGCTTCTTGGCGTCCTCATTCTCGGCGGCGAGGGCGCTGGCAAATCGTCGCTTGCGCTCCTGCTGGTCGACGGCTGCATTAGCCAGCGCACCGCTCTCATCGCCGACGATGTCGTCAAGGTCGAGATCGCCGGGCGAGGCTTGGTCGCGAGCGCGCCCGCGGCCCTTCGCGGCCTGATTGAGGTCAGGGGCTACGGACCCGCGCCAATCCGCCATATCGACGCCCTGCCGCTCCTTCTCGCGGTCGACCTTTCCGGCGCGGCTGAGCGCGTCCCGGAGCCCTCCCTCTTTGCGCCGATCAAGGGCGGGCCCTCGATTCCGGCCTATCCCTTCCTGTGGAAAGGCGCCGAAGCGACCGCCGCCGCGCGTCTCCGGCGGATGGTTTGCGCGATTTCCAGTGGACAAAGCCGTGAACGCCAGCAGGATAGCGGCCAGTATTTACAGAACGGCGCTTCATGATCGGTCTTGTCATCGTCACTCATGGGCGGCTCGCCGAGCACTTCCTCGAGGCGACGGTCCATGTCGTCGGCCCGCAGGAGCGGATCGAAACCGTGTCGATCGAAGCTGACGACGATATGGAGCGGCGCCGGGCGGATATCGTCGCCGCCGCGGAAAGGGTTGATGACGGAAGCGGCGTCATCATTCTGACCGACATGTTCGGCGGAACGCCGTCGAACCTCGCAATCTCGATCATGGAAAAGGCGAACGCCGAAGTCATCGCCGGCGTCAATCTTCCAATGTTGATCAAGCTCGCATCGATCCGCGCCGACAAGCCCTTGAAGGACGCGGTCGCCGCAGCGCATGACGCGGGTCGCAAATATATCAACGTCGCGTCCTGGGTCCTCGCCGGCGAAGGCGGCTGAACGATCCGGCTATCAGAACGAGCGTTCATTGCACGGCGAGCCATCATCAGCACAAACGCCGATCGTCAAAACCGCCTTGATCGTCAATCGGCGCGGCCTGCATGCGCGCGCGTCGGCGAAATTCTGCGCCGTCGCCGGCGCTTTTGACGCGACGATCCGGGTGACGAAGGACGATCTGACGGTCGGAGGCCGATCGATCATGGGCCTGTTGATGCTTGGCGCGGGCGTCGGCTCGCCGGTGACGCTGTCGGCGACAGGGCCGCAGGCGAGCGAAGCGGTCGACGCGCTGGCGAGGCTGATCGCCGACAAATTCGGCGAGGGGGAGTAGCGTCAGCTCGTCGCGCCGCCGCCGGCGTTCGATTGAATGACGACCTTTTGACCGTCGCGCAGGCGTTCGCCGCCCCGGATCACGACGCGGTCGCCCGCTTTGACTTCGCCAATGATTTCGATGAGGTCGCCGTCGGCCGCGCCGAGTTCGACGTCGACTTGCTTGGCGACATCGTCCGCGCCGACGACGAAGAGGCTGACGCGATCGGCCCGCAAGATGATCGCGTCGCGATGCGCGGCGACAACTTTTTTCGGCGCGCTGCGCGGCAGGCTGACCTGAACGGCGGAGCCGATATGCCAGTCCGTCTCCGGCAGAATGAGTCGCAATTCCAATGTGCGGCTGACCGTATCGCCGACAGGAACGACCGCGCGCACTTTTGCGCTGATCGTTTCGACGCCATTTGAAATCCTGACATTGTCGCCGGCGTGCACCGCCGCAAGAAGCGTGTCCGTCGCTTGCGCGGTCACTTCAAGCTCATCGATATTGACGAGACGCGCAATCGGCGCGCCCGGATTGGCGAACTCGCCGACTTCAATCTCCCGCGCGGCGATGCGGCCGTTGAACGGCGCCTTGACCTCGGTTCTTTCAAGCGCCGTTTCAGCGCGGCGCAGCGCGACGCGCGCGCGTTCGAGGTTTTGCTGGGATTCATCGCGATCGGCGCGCATCTGATCGACCGCCGCCTCGGATTCGCCGCCATCTTCGCCGAGCCCCTCATGACGGCCGACCAGCCGGGCGAGATACCCGGCCCTCGAGGACAGGCGCTTGATGTCCGTGCGCGCTTCGTCTCGCTGCTGGCTGGCGTCCGCCGGATCGATCCGGGCGATGATTTCGCCGGCCTTCACTTCGGATCCGATTTCGGCGACCCAGAGCACCTGGCCTGGCGTCGCCGCGGCGATAAGGCTGTCATTGACGCTGACGACCGATCCTGGCGCATCCGCATGCGGCGCAAGGCTTGTCGCGACCGCTTCCGCGACGCGGACATTCGCCGGCGGCGGCGCGGGCGGGCCGGCCTCCGCCGAAGCCTTCGCCTTGTCATTGAACGCGCCGGCGAAATAGGCGCCGGAGCCTGCAAGCGCGACGAGCGCAACAGCGCCGGCGAGGAGCGGGCCCGGTCGTCGGAGATTCAGTTTGGGCATGGCGTTCATCCTCATTCGGCCGGCTGAAGGATCAAGTCGCGGCTCCGCGCGGCGGACTTTGCGGAGCCGAGCTGCAACATGGCCGGCATCAGGACCAGCGTGAAAATGGTCGACACCGCAATCCCGCCGAAAATGACGGTTGCCAAGCCGCGATAAATTTGCGCGCCTTCCCCCGGCGCGACGATCAGCGGCAGCATGCCCATCAAGGTCGTCGCGGTCGTTGCGAAAATCGGCCGGGTCCTGAGGCGCAACGCTTCGCGCACGGATTCCGCGCGCGACTTGCCTTCCGCTTCCGATTGCCGCGTCTGTTCGACAAGAAGGATCGCGTTGTTGACGACGATGCCGAGCAGAATAATGAATCCAATCATTCCGAGCAGGTCGAGCGGCGTCGGATTGACGAGGTTGAGGATTCGGATCGCGATGACGCCGCCGACGGCCGCCATCGGCAGCGCGACGATGACGATTGCGGCGTCGCGCAGCGATTTGAAAAGCGCCGCCATGATCAGGAAAAGGATTGCGACAGCGAGCAGGAAATTGCCGCCGAGATTGCTGATGGCGCGGTTCAGGCTGTCCGCCTCGCCGGCATAGGCGAGCGACGATCCTTCTGGCAGCGCCGCATATATGTCCTTCTCCGCGCTTTCCTTGAGTTTGGCGATGACGTCGCCAAGCGCCATTCCTTCCGGCGGGTTGACGCCGAGCGAAATCGTGCGACGCCCGTCATAGCGGATGATTTGTTGCGGCCCGACGGTTCGCTCAAATCTCGCGAGTTCTCCGAGCGGGACGATTGAACCGTTCGGCGTCGCCATCGGCGCCGTCGCCAGATATTCAGGCTCGCCCCATTCATTCGCCTCAAGGATGATGTCGACGCGCGAATCTTCATGGAAGAATTCGCCGAGCCACAGACCGTCGCCGAGCGCGCGCACGGCGCTCGCGACGCTGTCGCGCGTCATGCCGACCTCGGCGATGCGGCGGTCATTCGGAATCAGCGTGATTTCAGGATTGACGATCTGCGGATCAGGATTGGGCCACACCGACGCGCCGGGGAGGGCGGCGTTGATGATGTCGATCGCCGCCGGTGTCGCATCGAGGAGCGCGTTATAATCGGCGGACTGGAGGTCGACCCGGATGCCGCCGCCGCCGCCGAAATCGCCGAAGAGTTCGCCCTGTTGCGCGAAAACTCGCGTGTCGGGAAATCCCGCAAGGATCTCCTCATTGACGATCTTTTCGAGCTCGCCCATTTTCGACTGGATTTTAGGGCGGACGCCGATATTGCCGCCCCATTCGCCGGAATAGAGATAATAGTTGAGCAGCGCCGGCTCTTGCTCGCCCTTCATGTACGGGTCGAGTCGTTTCACGACGACCTCGGCGAATTCCTTGCGGATCATGTCGGCGCTCGCTCCCGACGGGAAGGATATGAAGCCGTCAATCGCCGCGCGTTTGACCGGCGGCAGGTAATTCAGGGAAGGGAAAAGCATGACCGCTAGGGCGACCGGAGCAACGGTCAATCCGGCGATCCAGGCGATGCGCCGCTTCGGCGTCCGCGTCAGGCCCATGACGATGTCCGGAAGCTGTTCGAAGAATGACGGCTTCGTCGCCGCCAATCTCGGCTGCTCCTTTTTCTTCATGAACAACGCCGCGCCAAGCGGCAGAACCGTCGCCGCCACGACGAGACTAAAACAGACCGCGGCGGCGATCGTCAGCGCCAGATCGGCGAAAAGCTGGCCTTCGACGTCTTCAAAAAACATGATCGGAATGAACACGGCGACGGTCGTCACCGTCGACGCGAAAAGCGCGCCGAACACCTGCTTGACCGCCAGATAGGCGGCCTCCTTCGGCTCGCGCCCTTCGTCGCGCATTCGGACGAAATTCTCAAGAACGACAATCGCCGCGTCGAGCACCATGCCGGTCGCGAACGCAAGGCCCGCAAGCGAAATCACATTGATCGAGCGGCCTGTCATGTTGAGAAAGACGATGGTCGCGACAAGGCAGATCGGGATCGCTGAAGCGATGAGCAGGGTCGCGACCGTGCGCCGCAGGAACGCCCACAAGATGCCTGTCGCGAGCAGGACGCCGAGCAGCAAGTTCCCCGTCAGCATCGACAAGGCGTTCTTGATGAAGAGCGACGGATCGAAGCTCTTGTGGATGGCGTAGCCCATCTCCGCGAGCTGGCCTTCGTTCAGCTCATCGATCTTGTCCGTAATGGCGTCGATCGCCGCGAGCGTGTTCGCGCCAGGCTCGCGCATGACGCGCATGCCGATCGCCGGATTGCCGTTTTGATAGACGACGCCGCCGCGGCGATCATTGGCGACTTCGACTTTGGCGACGTCATTCAGCCGAATCGGCGAGCCGTTGCGCCAGGCGAGGATCGTGTCGCCGAGCTGTTCGGCGGTATAGCGGCCTTCAAAGCGCATCGTGTAATTGCGCCGGCCGACTTCAACCGATCCGCCGGTGACGTCCGTCGACCGGTTCACGGTTTGCGCGACCTGATCGATGGTCACGCCGAGCTGCGACAGTCGGAACGGGTCGAATGAAATCCGGATGATTTCCTCGCCGTCATCCGAATTGACATCGACGCCCGCGACGCCGTCGATCGCTTCGAGTTCGGGCGCCACGCGCGTCTGCGCGAACTCCGTCATCTTGCCGGACGCATTGTCATGTCCCGGGAGGCGCTGCATGAAAAGGAATATCAGCGTGTCGCCGGCCGAGCCGCCGCCGAAATCGCCGATCGAGGGCCGGTCCGCCTCGGCCGGCAGACCGCGCACGCGTTGCAGTCGGCTCGTGACTTCGGTCAGAATCTTGTCCATGTCGGTCCCGAGCGCGAATTCAAGACGCACGAAACCGCCGCCGGAATTCGAGAAGGACTGCATGGTTTTAAGGCCCGGTATCCCGCGCAATTCGCGTTCGATGGGCTCGATGATTTCGCTTTCGACCTCGCGCGGGCTGGCGGCGCGCCAACCGGTCCAGATGCCGAGTTCCGGCCGTTCGATGTTGGGAAGAAGCTGGATCGGCAAGCGCGTGATCGAGACGACGCCGAGCAGCGCGATCAGCGCCAGGACGACGCCGACGGCTGCGGGATTTTTCAAACAGAGCTTGGTCAGACCCATGCGCGGCTCCGCGGAAATGACGTGAGCGACAAATGTCGCAACGTCGCATAAACTCCCGGAAAACCCTTAATAACAAGAGGCCGTCGGTCGTCTTTCGACCAACGGCCCGATGAAAGCGACGAAGTGAGAACCGCGTCGACGATCCGCTCAGCGCTGGTGGTCCTGCTGCGACAGTTTCTCTTCGAGTTCCGCAATCTCGCGTTCGATGTGTGATTGCTGCGCTTCGAGATTTCTCCGGGCGCCATCAATCGCGCGTTTGTGATGATCGGCGTCGCGCCGCAGCTGGCGTCGCGCTTCTTCAATCGATCGCCGAGCCTGTTCAATATCCTTGTTCGCCATTTCCTGTTCGTCGAGTTCGGCTTCCGCCTCGTCGAGATCGGCGAGCGCGTCGGCGACGCTGTCTTCAACGTCCTCGTCGATGTCCCCTTGCGCGTCGATGACAGCTTCCAGTTCGGCTTCAAGCGCCTCGCGCCGTTCAATGATCAATTCGTTGCGCGCTTGCGCGTCCTCCTCGCCGTTCCAGGCGAACGCATAGGCGCCCGACTCATCAGCGATACGCATCGCGTCGCGGCGGGCGCGCTCCGCTTCTCGGCGCCATTCAGTTTCGGCGCGGCGCGATTCCCGCAGCGCGCGATCGCGCTCGCGTTTCATGTCCGCGAGCGCCTGGCGAAGTTCGGCGCGCTTCTCCGTAGTCATCGGCTCGTCGCTCGTGAAGCGGTAGACCTTGTCGCCGGTGCGAAGCGTCAGATCATAAACCGCGCCGTTTTCGCCATCGATCGCGCCAAGGAGGCGGTCCTCGATGTCGTCCGCCATCAGGTCGGCGGCGGCCGACCCGTCGGCGAAGGCGAATTCTGTCGGCTCCGTGAAGTGAAACGCGCCTTCAGCGAAGATCGGCGCGCGTGCGGTCACGACCGGATTGATGATCTTGAAATCAGGAAATCCCGTCGGCGAAGGCGCCATTCTGAACGAAAATCCTCTGATGTGCGCCGGCGCAGCGGCGGGCGCTGGATCGGCCGCCGGCATCGGCGTCGGCGCGTCAACCGGCATTGGCGCTTCGGCGGGTGTCGGCGCCGCCTCCGGCGTTTCGACAGGTTCGGCGACTTCCGCCTCGATGACCGCGACGGGATCGACCGCTTCGCCGCTCTTCAGCGTCTCAAAATGCAGATGCGGGCCGGTCACTTTGCCGGTGGCGCCGACGGTTGCAATCACATCGCCGGTCCTGATGCGATCGCCCTTTTTCACACGGTAGGAATCAAGATGCGTATATCGGGTCACAAGACCGCGGCCGTGATCGATGATGACGACTTTGCCGGACGCCGGCGACTCATCAAAATGATCGGTCGCTTCGACGACAATGCCGTCGCCGGGAGCGAAGACTTTCGCTCCCTTCGGCGCTTTGATGTCGAGGCCGCGATGCGCGAGGCCTTCCTCGCCATTGTCGGCCGGCCGTCTTTCGCCAAATCCCTGCGTGATGTCGCCGATGAGCGGCATGCTCGCCAGGGCGCGACGGCGCTCCTTGGCGCTTTCCGGGTCGACGGCGAGCGCGGCCTGGCCGACAGCGACGAGCGCGATCGTTGACGCCGCCGCCGACAGCATCAGCCTGGTCGCGAGCGGCGTTCTTTGTTGCGTTTCAGGCGCAAGGATCGAGTTCAGGCGACGCCGACGGCCGTGGCGGTCGGCCGGCGTGAAGGACGGCGCGAGCGCCGGCTGCGCGTTCAGCTTTGACGCGGCGAATTTCAATCCCTCGACAAAACATGCGGCGTAGCGGCGACGGTCGACCCCGCGCGCCAGGACGAGGGCGTCGGCGCTTTCCTCCGCTGCAAGTTCGGCGTGGGCTGCGATGCGGCCGACGATTGGGTTGAACCAGAAAATGACGCGCGCAAGCTGCGTCGCTGTGAACAGTCGGGTGTCGCCGCGGCGGACATGCGCCAGCTCATGAGCGCACATCAAAACCAGATCGTCCGCGGAAACGCGCGCTTCGATGCCGTCGGGAACAAGGATTGTCTGCTTCATCACGCCGAAAATGCAGACGCTCGACACATGACGCGAGCGCCTGATCACCGGGCGCGTGACGCGAAGCAGTTCGGCCCATTCGTCAATTCGCGCCAGAAGGCGCGCGTCGTCGATGCGCTCGGCGCGCCAGATCGCATAATAAAGACCGAGATTGCGCGCGGCCCAGAGGAAGAGAGTGAGTATGACGCCATAGACATAGATGATCGCGGCTGCGCCGACGACCTGGTCGAAATCCACCGGCTGAAGCGCCGGGACGGGCTCAGCGCTTCCCAGGTCCAATTCGGCGGTCATGTAGGGCGCGGCGATCGTGTCGACGATGATTGGCTGATCCGCCTTGCGCAGCGAAACGCCGAACGCTGCGAGCGTCGGCGCCGCAAGCGAGGGAAGCACGGCGAAAAGCAGCGCCGCCGTCCACAGCCGTTCGGCGGATGACATCGCGCCCGACCGTTCGAGCCCTCGCGCGCCGAGAAACAGCGCGCCGGCCCAGATGACGGACGCGCCAAGACAGATCAGCAGCGCTTCAGCCTGATATTCGGAAAATGCGATGAGGCCGCTCATTTTCGATCCTCCGCGCGCAGGATTTTCTCAAGCTCGCCGATTTCCTCTTCGGTGAGGAGTTTTGAATCCGCGAACATGACCGCCGAAGGGGCGGCGTCGAGTTCAAGAACGCGGTCGGAAAAGTCGCGGATCATGCGCGAGAGCAGGGCGACTTTGCCGATCGCCGCGGCGTAGACATTGACCCCGTCCGCGCTCTTCTTCCGCAAAAGCCCCTTTTCACACATCCGTTCGATGACGGTGCGCATGGTCGAATAGGACCAATCGAATTCCGGCGCGACTTCGTCGGTAATTTCCCGCGCTGTCAGCGATTTTTTTCGCCAAAGGAGCTTCAGGACGGCGAGTTCGGGCTTGGTCGGCTGCAGGGTCGGATCGATGGCCATCGGACGGTCCTTCGGTTTTCGGTCGGCAGCGACAAGTGTAGCAGCATGTTACAGTTGTCGCAAGCGCCGCGGCGGCGGCGCGCATTCCCGGCCGAGCGCGCAGATTTTCAAGAGATTTTTCGACAAAAGGAGCGCGCTTGGCGGCGGGACGCCGGCGGCCGGCATCATTAACCCGTTCTTCAGGTCGCGGTCGCAATGTGTCCCTTTGGGCGGCTAAGCGCGAGAAAGCCATGGGCAGCCAGAACAAACCAAGCCTTACCGACATCGACGATCGGGCCGAGCCGGATTCTGTCGACCTCCTCAATATAGATGAGCGGCGGGCTTCGGTGCGCCGCCCGACTTTCAAGGCGGCGGAGATCATTGCGAGCGACGGGAAGACCTATCGTTGCGTCGTCCGCAACATCAGCGAGAGCGGCTGCCTGATGAAGCTCGACAACGCCGATCTGCTGCCGGACCTCATCGACATCAGGATCGACCTCGACAAGCCGGCGCGCACGGCTGAGATCGTCTGGCGCAGCGCCACGCTCGCCGGCGCGATGTTCGTTCGAAAGCCGTCTTGAACCGATCAGGCAACCTGCTCGACGAGCCTAATGATTCGCTCGATTTCATGCGGCTTTGAAAGCCGGTGATCGCCGGCCTTGATCAAGGTCAATTCGAGATCCTCCGTCGCCAGACATTCCGCAAAGCGCAGGGCGTGGCGCCACGGCACATCCCTGTCAGCCATGCCCTGAATGATCCGCACGGGGCAGCTTATATCGATCTCGCCGCCGAGAATGAGGTGCTTGCGGCCGTCTTCAATCAGGGCGCGCGTGATGACGGTCGGCTCCTCCGAATATTGCGAGTGTTCGACCGCTCGCCCGCTGCGCAAAATCTCGTCGCGCTCCGGGCCGGTCATCGCCTCCCAGATCAGGACTTCGGTGAAATCCGGCGCCGGCGCGATAAAGACCATGCCGGCGACGCGCTCCTTGCGTCGAAGCGCGGCGAGCGCGGCGATCCAGCCGCCCATCGACGAACCGACAAGGACGAGGGGCCCCTCCGTAAGCCGATCAATCGCCGCGAGCGCGTCGTCCCGCCATTGCGAGATCGTTCCGTCTTCAAATCGCCCGCTCGAAGCGCCGTGCCCGGAATAATCAAACCGGAGGAAGCCGCGGCCGCGCTCCGCGGCCCAATTCGACAGCGCCTGCGCCTTGGTTCCAGTGAGGTCCGATTTGAAGCCGCCAAGCCAGACGACCGTCGGGCCTTGGCCCGCGACGCGCCGAAAGGCGATGCGCCCCTGGGGCCGATCGAGGAATCCGATCTCATCCGTCATGCCTTGCTTGATCTCGCCGCCGCGGTCGGCCCTATATGCTCGACCGGGAACCAGCCGCCAAGCGATCCGCTTCGAATGCGATTTGAAAAGACTGTGCTGCAAGTCATTCCCGCGATGGATGCGGGCGGCGCCGAGCGTACGACCCTTGAAATGACGAAGGCGATTGTCGCGGCGGGCGGCCGGGCGATCATTGCGACGACGGGCGGCCGGCTCTGTGCGGAACTCGAACAGTCAGGCGGCCGCGTCGCCCTGATGCCGGTCGGTTCGAAAAATCCGCTGACGATCCTTGCGAACGCCGGACGCCTTAAAAAGCTGGTCCGTAAAGAAAAGGTCGACCTCATTCATGCGCGCTCACGCGCGCCGGCGTGGAGCGCGCTCCTGGCGGCGCGGGCGCTGAAAATCCCGTTTGTCACCACCTATCACGGCGCCTACAAAGCCGGGTCGCGCTTCAAGCGATTGTTGAATTCCGCGATGGCGCGCGGCGATGTCGTGATCGCGAATTCGACGTTTACCGCCGAGTCCATTCGCAAATCCTATGATGTGGGCGATCGCCTGCGCGTCATCCCGAGGGGCGCCGACCTCGACATTTTCAACCCCGAGGCGATTGATCCGGAACGGGTCCGCCGGGTTCTTGAAGGCTGGGGCCTTGTGGAAAAAGAAGCCGCCCTTCGCCTCCTGCTGCCCGGCCGGCTTACGGACTGGAAGGGCCATCGCGTCGCCGTTGACGCGATCGCTCGCCTTTGCCGGGCGCCGGAGGCTGGCGCGACAGCCGATTTGCGGTTAATTTTCGCCGGGGACTCACAAGGGCAAGGCGGCTATGCTGCCGCCCTCGTGCGGCGGGTGGATGAGTTGGGGCTTCAGCGAATGATTCGCTTTGTTGGCCATTGCGACGACATGCCGGCGGCCTATGCGGCGTGCGACATCGTGCTTTCGCCGTCGACGCGGCCGGAAGCGTTCGGCCGAGTGGCGGTGGAAGCCGGCGCGATGGGCAAAGTCGTCATCGCCGCCGATCATGGCGGCGCCCGCGAAACAATCGCAGACGGCGAAACCGGCGTTCTGGCGTCGCCCGGGTCGGCGGAAGAGCTTGCGGCGGCGATCGCGAAGATCATCGCGCTTGGCGAAAGCGGTCGGCGCGCGATGGGCGCGCGCGCGCGGGCCCGAATTGCTCGGCAATATTCGGCGAAAGCGATGATTGATGCGACGCTCGACGCCTATCAGGGCCTTTGCGTCGGGATGAGCGCGCCGCGATGACGGCGCGATCGCAAAATATCCTCGTCATCAAGACGGATGGTCTTGCGGCTTTTGTCGCGGCCGAGCCTTTGTATGAGGCGATCCGCGCCGCCCATCCCGGCGCCCGGATCAGCCTGCTGACGCAGGATCATCTGCAACGCGTCGCACGCGCCTCGCCCTATTTCGATCAGGTCGCCGCAATGCCCGATTTCCGGGACAATGAGGCGAAGAAGGCGTTCGTCAAACAGGTGAAGACGTCGCGGTTCCAGTACATCTACGATCTGGCGGCGAATGAGGACGCCAAGAAATTGTTCGCCGCGCTTGGCCCGTTCCGGCCGAAATGGCGGTCCGTCGCCCCGGCGTCGCGGTCGGCGCGCAGGCGAGGAACCCCGGAAGAGGGTCTGCCGAACACCAGGAAATTCGCGGCAACTGTCGGATTTGAAGCGCCGACGCGGCTGCCGGATTTCGGCTGGGCGCTCGCGAGCCGCAAGGAATCGGCGAGCATGCAGCCGGGCTGGTTCGGAATTTCGGGCGTTTACGGCCTGCTGATGCCGGGCCTTGATGAAACGCGCCGCTGGCCCGCCGCTCGCTACGCCGAACTCGCGCGGATGATGGCCAAGAAGGGCGTGATGCCGGTGATGGTCGGCGCCAAGGAACTGCACGCCTTTGCCGACGAAGTCGCGCAGGCCGCGCCGGAACTGGTCGATCTTACAGGCAAGGCCGATCATTTGCAGCTTGTCGCGCTCGCCCAGACCGCCGCGTTCTTTGTCAGCGACGCGGCCGAAGAGGTCCATCTCGCCGTCAGCGTCGGCTGCGCCGGCGTCCTAATCCGAAAGTCCGGCGAGGAGCATCTCTCGCCCAAGGGGCGCAATATCATTACGCTGACGACCAAGATCGACATGAGCGAGGCCAAGCCGGAATTCGTTTGGCGCGCCCTCGAAAACATGGGTCTCATTCCCAAGGGTTCAGCCAATCCGCGCTCGGCGGTGCGTTGATCTTGGCGGGGTTCCCCCTATATACCGCAACCGTTGGTCGGCAGGCGTTAACAGACATTTGCGCCTCCGCCCTCAATATCGCATTCGCCCCTGAAGCAACCGAAGGAGAGTAAGCCCATTTCCCGCAGACCATTCGCGCCAGCGGCGCCCAAAGGAGACGGACCGCGCATCAATGAAGAAATCGGCGTTCCCCAAGTCCTGCTAATCGATCATCTTGGCGAAAAGCGCGGCGTCGTGCCAACCGCGCGCGCGATCGAGATGGCCGTCGAACAAGGCCTCGACCTTGTCGAAGTCTCGCCCCAGACCCAGCCCCCGGTGTGCAAGATTCTCGACTACGGCAAGTACAAGTTCCAGCAGCAGAAAAAGAAGGCTGAAGCCAAGAAGAAGCAAAAGGTCGTTGAGATCAAAGAGATCAAGATGCGGCCGAACATCGACGACCATGATTATGAGGTCAAAGCCAAAGCGATGCGGCGCTTCTTCGAGGAAGGCGACAAGGTCAAGGTGACCTTGCGGTTCCGCGGACGGGAAATGGCCTATCAGGATCGCGGCATGGCGCTTCTGGAAAAAGTGAAGGTCGACTTTGAGCAGGTCGCCAAGGTCGAGCAGACCCCGAAACTCGAAGGCAAGCAGATGATGATGGTGATGGCGCCGCGATAATTCTCGCAAAACGAGAAGGTCAGCGGGCGTTTCGCCCAAACGAAGAATTTGCGGCGCTCCAGATCGGGGCGCCGATTCTTTTTTGGGGCCGGTTGTGGCGCGCCGCTTGCTCTTGCCTAGGCGATTGCTATGCGGAACGACCCGGGGGCGGACCGCGCCAGCGGACGGCGAAGGCTCAATGGGCGAGAATTTTCAGGCTTTGTTCGGCGATTCGCCCTGGGGGCCGATGGCGCTGGCCTTCCTGTTCGGGGTCGCTTTCGGCTGGGTCGTTTGGGGCGCGCGTCGCGACGACAGAGATGATGCCGACGACGAGCGCGACGCAATCGTTTCTGCGTCGCCCGGGGAAGAGCCGAAAGAAATCGTCGTCATCAAGGCTGAAATCCAGGCTGTGAAAAACCTGCTTGACCAAAATGATGAAGGGGACGCGGCGATCACCGAACAATTGTCCAAGCTCGATGAAGCGATGAAACGGGCGAATGGACGATTGAAATTGATTATCTCGGCGATCAAGCGCGCCGGCGGCGGCTGACAGGCGCTGAGGCCGCGAGCGCCGTTCGGCCAGTCCCATTTTGGGCCAGGTATTGTCTCCTTACCGGTCATGTCGGAGCATGGGGCGACGAATCGAGGGGCGCGCCATGGCCGGGGAAATACCCTTTTTTGAAGAAATATTGATCGCCGCCGCGATGGTCGCGGGAACGGTCTTCTTTCACGCCGTCATTATTTCCGCTCTGGCGGCCGGCTTTCGGGCGACATCAAGCCGCGTGTGGGGGCCCATGCGTTTTGTGCGCGACGCCGTCGTCCTCAGCATCGAGAGCCTCATCTTGATGGCCGCGCACGCTGTCGAGGTCGCCGCCTGGGCCTTCCTTTTCCTCAACATCGAGGCGTTCGCGACCGTCGAAGAGTCTCTTTACTTCGCCTCCGTCGCATATACGACGCTCGGTTTCGGCGATCTCCTGATGCCGGTGGAGTGGCGCGTGTTGGCGGGGGCGCTCGCCGCGAACGGCATGCTCCTATTCGGCCTGTCCGCCGCGTTCTTGCTCGAATCGGCGTCGCGCTTGCGGATCGGCGAGGAACATTAAGCTGCGGCCTCGCTCGTCCTCGGCCTTTGAATGCGAGCGAACGCCGCAAGCAGCGGGAGAATGGCGAGCGCGGTGAGCGCGGACGCGACCAGAAACGGCGCGCCGGGCAAATAAATCGGCGCGTCGGCGTCGGAGAATTTCGCGAAGATCTGCGTCATCATCAGCGGGCCAATGATCATGGCGACGCCTGAAATCGATCCGATCGCGCCTTGCAACTCGCCTTGCGCGTTCGCGGGAACGGTTCTCGACATGATGCCTTGCAGGGCGGGTCCGGCGACGCCGCCAAGCGCGCCGAAGGCGATCAGCGCGTAGATCATCCACCCCTGCGTCGCCAGGCCATAGCCGAAATAAGCGATGATCGCGATCGCAAACCCGCCGAGCGCCGCGCGGCGCTCGCCGAACTTTGGCACGATCAAGCGGGTAAGGCCGCCCTGGACGACGACCGAGGCGAGGCCGACCGCCATCAGCGAAAAGCCGATCTCCCGCGGCGACCACTGAAAGCGCTCTTCCGCGAAATAGGCCCACACCGCTGGAAACGCCCAATGCCCGATATTGAACAGGAAGATCGAGAAGGCGATCGGCAAAATGCTCGGGTACTGACGAAAATGCCTGAAGCTGCCGAAAGCGTTGGCTCTGGCGATGGAAAACGCGCGCCGGTTTTCTCGCCGCAGCGTTTCGGGCAGGAAAATCCAGCCATAGACGAAATTGCAGAAAGCGAGCGCCGAGACCGCGTAGAAAGGCGCGCGATGGCCGAATTCGTCGCCGATGAGGCCGCCGAGCGCCGGCCCGATGATGAAGCCGAGCCCGAATGCGCCGCCCATCAGCCCGAAATTCGCGGCGCGCTTTTCCGGCGGCGTGATGTCGGCGATATAGGCGTTCGCCGTCGAATAGGTGGCGGAAAGCCCGCCGGCGAGAATGCGCGCGATGAAGAGCACGCTCAGCGTCGGCGCGATCGCGAGAAGCAGCGAGTCGAGAGAGAACGCCACGAGCGATCCAAGCAGCACCGGCCGCCGGCCGTAACGATCTGAAAGCGCGCCCATCACCGGCATCATGATGAACTGCATCAGCGCATAGGCGAGCGCCAACACGCCGCCCCAGCGCGCGGCTTCGGCGAGGCCTTCGCCGGTCACATCCATGATCAGCCTCGGCATCACCGGCATCAGGATGCCGAAGCCGATCATATTGGTCATGACCGTGATGAAAATGAATAACAGGGCGTTTCGGCCCGGCTCGCGCGTCGGCGCATCCTGATGCATGGAAGGGAAAATATCCTTGACCTAAATGTCCTTGTATTCCGGCCGCGCGGCGAATTCGATGGGCGTAACCTTGATCGCAGTGATTTGATTGCGCCGCCGCCGAATGATCCGAAAACGAAATCCATGAAATGAAAATGTCTGACCGACGTCGGGGATAGACTGCGATTCGTGAATGACAAGGCCGGCGATGGTCACGGCTTCGTCATCGGGCAGATTCCATTCCATCGCCCGGTTTAGGTCGCGGATCGTCACCTGGCCGTCGACATTGACCGATCCGTCGGACTGCGGGCGGACGCCCTGGACCGGGCTGTCATGCTCATCTTCAATTTCGCCGACGATCTCCTCGATAATGTCCTCAAGCGTCACAAGCCCCATGATTGATCCGTATTCGTCGACGACGAGCGCGAAATGCTCCTGGCGGCGTTTGAAATTGTCGAGCTGCTCGGTGAGCGTCGTCGTTTCCGGCGTGAAATAGGGCGGGCGAACGAGATTGGCGATCTTGACTTTGCTGGCGTCGCCTTCGGCTTCCCAAAGCGCGCTGAGAAGGTCTTTCGCATGCAGCACGCCGACGATGTTTTCAGTGGTGTCCTTGTAGAGCGGCAAACGGGTGTGGCCGCTCTTCAGCGCCTTGGACAGCAGCGTCGCCGGTTTCTCGTCGATGTCGAGCATGTCGATCGACTTGCGGTGGACCATCACCTCTTCGACACGAATGTCGTCGAGATCGAGAGCGCCGCGGAATATGTCGCGCACGCCCTTGTCGAACGCGCCTTCTTCATGGTGAAGGTCGACCGCCCCCCGCAATTCATCGGCGGCGGAGAACAGGCTTTCGTTTTTTTCGACATTGAGGCCGACCAAATGCAACCCGCCGCGTATCAGGAATCGGAGCGCCGCCGTGACCGGCGTGAATATCAGCACGACCCAGCGCATCAGCGGCGCGACCAGCATCGCGATCTGGTCCGGGCGGGCGATCGCCGCCGTTTTTGGCGCGACTTCGCCGAAGATTACGGTCAGAATCGTCATTGTGACCGTCGCAATGGCGATCGCCGCGCCTGTCGTGTCGAAAATCTTGAGGAACAGCGCCGATGCGAGGGTCGCCGCGAGGGTGTTGACGATATTGTTGCCGACAAGAATGGCGCCGATCAGCCGCTCGCGGTCGCGGATCAGCAAATTCACTCGCGCCGCGCGCCGGTCGCCGTCGCTTTCCAGCTTGTGCAACCGCGCGCGCGACGTCGCTGTCAGGGCGGTCTCCGACCCGGAAAAGAATGCGGACAACATCAGCAGCAAAATAATTGCGCCGCCAATGGCGAAAACGTCCGGGTCGATATCGGTCATGGGTCGCGTGAGCCTCTCGGGATTATCAATGGGCGCCGGCTGATTTCAGGAAATCTAGCACTGAGCCCGCGTCAACGGACTTCGCAATGAAGGCTTCCCCAAGCCGGCGCACCAGAATGAGCGTCAGCGCGCCGGCTTCGACTTTTTTGTCCTGCATCATGTGTCGGAGGAGCGCGTCGGCGGAGAGTTCCCCGCTGTCCTTTAGGTCCCGAAGGCCGGTCGGCAGCCCGGACGCGGAAAGATGCGCCTTAAGGCGCTTTGAATCCGCGGGCGGGCAAAGGCCGCTCGCGACAGAATAATCAAAGGCGAGCGCCATGCCAGCGGCGATCGCTTCGCCATGAAGCAGCTTGTCGGAGTAGCCGAACGAAGATTCCAATGCGTGCCCGAAAGTGTGCCCGAGATTGAGCAGCGCCCGCTCGCCTCTTTCTTTTTCGTCGCTCGTGATGATCTCCGCTTTGGTCGCGCAAGAGCGCTTCACCGCGACGCGGCGCGCTGACGCGTCGCCGGCGAGCAGCGCCGCGCCGCGGTTTTCGAGCCAGGCGAAGAACGGCTCATCGCCGAGCGCGCCGTATTTCACGACCTCGGCGTAGCCAGCTTTCAACTCACGGGCGGGCAAGGTCGACAGCGCCGCGATATCGGCGATGACGATCGAGGGCTGGTGGAAGGCGCCGATGAGGTTCTTGCCGTGTGTTGAATTCACCGCGGTCTTGCCGCCGACGGCGCTGTCGACCTGCGCGAGAAGGGTTGTCGGGATCTGCGCGAAGCGGCAGCCCCGACGAAGGATCGCCGCGGCGAAGCCTGTCAAATCGCCGACGACGCCGCCGCCGAAGGCGATGACCATGTCGTCCCTCTCGACGCCGAGACTGATCAGCTCGTCGAGGAGCGCCTCAAGTCCGCGGAACGACTTTGCGCTTTCGCCGGGCGCAAGGACGATCTTGCGATGGTCGATTCCGGCGTCGGACAAGCCCTTGTACAGTCTCGCGCCTTGCGCGGAGTCGACATGGCTGTCGGTGACGACCACCGTGAAAGGCCGCGCCAGCAGCGGCCGCACAAGCGCGCCGCATCGCTCAAGCAAACGCTCGCCGATGTGGATGTCGTAGGCTTTCGCGCCGAGTTTGACCTGGCAAATGTCGACAC
Source organism: uncultured Alphaproteobacteria bacterium (assembly GCA_902826095.1). Lineage (GTDB taxonomy): Bacteria > Pseudomonadota > Alphaproteobacteria > Caulobacterales > Parvularculaceae > Amphiplicatus. The sequence goes on from CADEDN010000027.1 coordinate 29,373, forward strand.
TCATGCAACGGACTCCCTGGCGAGATAGTCGGCGAGCGCGGCGATGATCGCATTGACGGTTCGCGCGTGGCCGCCGGCGCGGCTGTCGACGGTGATGTCGGCGGTCTCGTAAAGCGGCGTGCGCGCCGCAAGCAGGCGCGCGATCGTTTCTTTCGGATCGCCGGATTTCAGCAGCGGCCGCGTCGGCCGCTTCGTTGCGCGTTTGACCAGCGTTTCGACTTCCGCGCGTATCCAGACTGAAATGGCGTTCTTCTTGATCAGCGCCTTGGTCGCCGGCGTCGTCAGAGCGCCGCCGCCGGTTGCAAGAACGATCGGCCCGCCGGAGAGCAGGCGTTCGATGATCTGAGCCTCACCGCGTCGAAAGCTCTCCTCGCCATGGCGCTCAAAGAGTTCCGCGACGCTCATTCCGGCCGCCTGCTCGATTTCGGCGTCTGCGTCGCGGAAAGGCAGATTGAGCGCAGCAGCGAGACGCCGACCGACGGTTGTCTTGCCCGCGCCCATCATGCCGACAAGCGCGATCGGGCGGTCGATCTGGGGCGAAGTAGGAAGTTTGCGACGGGTCGAGGCCATAGAGCGCTCAGTCTCTAATGAAGGCCGGCGCCCCGCGCCAGTGACAGGGCAGTTTCGTTTGGCGGCCAACCTGCGCTAGAAAGCCGGCGTTGATTCGGCGGCCCCAGGAGCACAATTATCGTGCGGTTTGTCATTGCCATCGTCGTTATCGCCTTGCTCGCGATTGTCGGGCTTTACGCGTATTCGCTGACCATTCAGCCGGAAACACGGGTCATCGAGCAGGACGCGGTGAGCGCCGCCGATGCTTAGGACCCTGACGGCCGCCCTGTTGCTGGGGTGCGCTACGGCGCAGGCGCAGACAACGGCCCCCCTTGCGCCGATCGAGCAGACGGCGTTCGCGACCGACGCCTTTTCGACCGGCATCCTTGATCGGGAGAGCGGCGCCTTGCCGGCGGGCCTGTGGCGCGGCGCAACGAGGGAGGATCTGACCTTCCTGCTCGGCGCGCTGCCGACCCGGCCGTCTTCACCGGCGCTCGGTTCCGCCATGCGGCGCGTGCTGCTGTCGCCAGGCGAATCGCCTTTCGGCGGCGCGGCGCCCCTCGGCGGCCTCAAACTTCGCGCTCTAGCAAGGGCCGGGTTCGTTGACGAGGCTCGCGAGATCGAGGGCCTGTCGACCGGCGCGAAGACGGACCCCGCGAGCGTCGAAGCGATGGCGATCGCCGACCTTCTTTCCGGCGACCAATCCTCGGCTTGTGAAAAAGGACGCCGTGTCGAAGCGACGCGCGATAATCCTTTCTGGATGCGGCTCAGGGTCATTTGCTACGCAGCATCGAATGAGCTGGACGCGGCCGAACTCGCCCTCGGCATTCTCAGCGAGACCGGCCGCCTTGGCGAGATAGATCGCGAGCTGCTCGCGCCGCTGGCGTCCGGCGGCAAACCGAAGGCGCCCGTCGCGCCGGTCGATGCGCTGCATCTGGCGGCCGTCAAGGCGATGAAAATGCCAATCAGCGCCGGACTATTGAACCGCGCGGACGCCGGCGTCGTCGTCGCGGTGGCGAATGACGCCGCCGTTGATTGGCCGACGCGACTTGCCGCTGCTCGAAAAGCCGCCGGCATGGGCGTCATGGGCGGCGCGGCGCTGAAAGCGCTCTACAGCGCGGCGCCGGCGGAAGCTGCGCCCGCTTTCCGGGCGATTTCATCGATGAGCGCCCCGGAATTCCTTCGCGACAAGGCGACGCGCGTCGCCGCCGAAATCGCCGCGGCCGGCGATTTCGAAGGCCTTAATGCGACCTCTCTTCTTTATACGGATGACATTCGCGCGCTCGAAGGCGCGGTCGTTCCGCTCGGCGAAGCGAACGCCTTCGCGCTTGCGCGGCTCGCCGTCGGCGACGCGGTCGGTGCGGAGCGATGGCTCGCGGCCGCCGCGCCAAGCGTGCGACAGGGCGCGGCCGGCGAAGAGGCGATGCGGCACATCGATCTGATCGGCGTTCTCAGCGTTCTCGATAAGGCGGGCGCGGACCGCGTCGCGAGCGCGGCGAATGCGGCGGCGCAAAAGCCGCCGGTCGTCTTGCCGCCCGCCGCCGGCGCGTCGCCGCAGAATCTGGCTCAACTTGTGGGCCTCGCGATCAGCGCGGCGCGAGAGGACTCTCCTGGCGCGGCGACGCTCGTCGCGATCGCCGCGTCCGAGGCGGCGGCCAAAGGCGATGCGATCGCCTATGCGACGATGATTGAATCGCTTGCGGTTGGCGGCCTTTTGGATGTCGTCCGCCGCCAGCATGTCGAACGGGCGATCGCGGCGATGTATCCGGCGTCCGCGGCGCCGGCGCCAGCTGTGGCAGCGACGCCGGCATCGGCGCCGCAGGGCGTTGTTCCACGCTTGAAGCCCAAGCGCGAGTCATGAACGCCCTAACGGAGGATGGGCGTCTGATCGCGCTCTTCCTCGACATGATGACGGTCGACCGCGCGGCGGCGGCCAACACGCTGAAAAACTACGGCCGCGACCTCGAACGATTCTCGGCCTTTGTCGCAACGCGCAAGGAATCGCTGATCACCGCCGGCGCTGACGACATCTCAGCCTGGCTGGAAACAATCGAGGCCGAGGGCCTCGCCGCGTCGACCGCCGCGCTCAAATGTTCAGCGCTCCGGCAATTTTACGCCTTTCTCTACGAAGAGAGCCGCCGCGCCGACAATCCGGCGACGGCGGTCGACCGGCCAAAGACGCGCCGGCCGCTTCCGAAAATCCTCACGGAGGAGGAAGCCGCAAGGCTGGTCGGCGCCGCGACAGGCGAGGGGGCGAAAGCGGTTCGGCTTCGCGCGATGGTCGAACTTCTTTATTCGTCCGGCCTGCGCGTATCGGAACTCGTCGGGCTGCCGCTCGCCGCAGCGAAGGCGCGCGGGGGAACGATGATCGTCAGGGGAAAGGGCGACCGGGAGCGGTTGGCGCCCGTCGGCGGCGCCGCCCGGCGCGCGCTTGATGAGTATCTTCTTGTCCGCGACGAATTCATCAGGGGCGCGCGCCGTAAGGAATCGCCCTGGCTTTTCCCGTCGCGCGGCAAAACCGGGCATATGACGTCGGCGCGCTTCGCGCAGCAGATCAAGGAACTCGCCGTCGCCGCCGGCATTGCGCCCGAGCGGGTGTCGCCGCATGTCCTGCGGCACGCCTTCGCCACGCATCTTCTGTCGGGCGGCGCCAATCTGCGCAGCGTTCAGGCGATGCTCGGCCATGCCGACATAACGACGACCGAGATTTACACCCATGTGGCGCAAGATCGCCTCAAGGAGCTGGTGTTCACCAAGCATCCGCTGGCGGGCAAGAAGTCCCGGGGCGGCTGAGCGTCGCGCGCGCTTGATCGTTATCGCGGCGAAGCCTAGATCATTCCCATGCAGAAATATCTCGATTTCGAAAAACCGATCGCCGACCTTGAAGGCCGCATTGAGGAGCTGAGAAAGCACGGCGCTGAAAAGGAAGGCGTCGCCAACGAAATATCGCGCCTCGAAACGCGCGCGCATGATCTGTTGAAGGACACCTACCACAGCCTGACGCGATGGCAGAAGACTCTGGTCGCCCGCCACGCGGAACGCCCGCATTTCTCGGATTATGTGCGCTTGCTGGCGGAGGATTTCACGCCGCTCGCCGGCGACCGGTCGTTCGGCGAGGATCATGCGATCGTCGGCGGTCCCGCGCGCCTGCGCGGCCGCTCGATCATGTTGATCGGGCATGAAAAAGGCTCCGACACCGCGAGCCGGGTCAAACACAATTTCGGCATGGCCAACCCCGAAGGCTATCGCAAGGCGATCCGTCTGATGGACATGGCCGAACGCTTCAATTTGCCGGTCGTCACGCTTGTCGACACGCCCGGCGCTTATCCGGGGCGCGGCGCCGAAGAGCGCGGGCAGGCCGAGGCGATTGCAACGTGTACGGAGAAATGCCTCGGTCTCGGCGCGCCGGTGATCGCCGTCATCGTCGGCGAAGGCGGCTCCGGCGGCGCTGTCGCGCTCGCCGCCGCGAACAAAGTGCTGATGCTTGAGCACGCGGTCTATTCAGTGATTTCGCCGGAAGGCTGCGCGTCGATCCTGTGGAAGGACGCGCAAGGCAAAGGCGACAGCAAGGCGCCGGATGCTGCGGAAGCGATGAAAATCTCCGCGGTCGATCTCAAGGCGCTGGGCGTCATTGACGCCGTCGTGCCGGAACCCGTCGGCGGCGCGCATCGCGATCCGGCGCTTGCGGCCGAGCGCCTCGCCGACGCGATTGAGGGCGCGATCGAAGAGATGGAGCGGCTGACGCCGGATCAGCTTCGCCGCCATCGGCGCGACAAGTTCCTCGCGATCGGCCGCGCCGGCGTTTCCTGACGCTTTGGACTTTTTGATTTGGCGCGCCTTTGCGCGCGAAACCGGTTTCCGCTTTCGCGTCCGGCGCGCTATTGGGGCTGTTCGAGATTGAGCGTGTCGACGGCTTCGGGCGTTTGCGCTTCAAGGAAGCGGCGAATGGCGTTGGCGGTCGCTTCCGGCGCCTCCTCCATCGGCAAATGGCCGACATTCTCGAAAATGACGACTTCCGCATTCGGCATGCGCTCGTTGAAAGTCTGCGCCGCCGTCGCGTAGACAAGCTGGTCTTGCGCCCCCCAGAGGATCAAGCTCGGCTGTTCGATCTGATGGAGCCGACCAGCGTAGGCGGCTTCGCGGTCCGTCGTCGAACGGATTGATGCGGCCCGGCGATTGCCGGGGAAGCGCAATAATTCCCAATAGCGATCGATCATCTCCTCGGTGACGATTGTGTCGACAGCGACGCTTTCAAGGAGCGACTTCCTGACGAGGCTGCGCGGCGTGATTTGCTCGGCCAGCGGCCGCGCGAGCGGATTGCGCAACAGCCGGAAGCCGATATTGAGGCGCGGCGGCGTTTCGCCCTCGCGAAGCGGCGCGCCGGCCGAATCGATCAGGATCAGACCGTCGACGCGTTCCGGGTGCGCCAGCGCGTATCGCCAGGCGACCCAGCCGCCCATCGAATTGCCCGCAAGGTAAAAGTGATCGAGCCTGGCCGCGTTGGCGACGGCGTCCAGCGCCTCGAACATGCCCGCCGCGGAATAGTCGTCGCGCGGATGCGGGCCGGTAAGGCCGTGTCCTGGCTGATCGAAAGAGATGATGCGGTATTCGCCGCCAAGTTCGTCGACCATCGGCGCCCAAGTTTGCAGGCTCGCATTCGAGCCGTGCACAAAGATGATCGCCGCGCAGTCACGACAGCCATCATCGCGCCAGTGCACGCGCATCCCGCCGGCGCCGTCCGCAAAGAGCGCGTCTTTGCCGCCATATTTGGCGATCATTTCGTCGCGATCCGTGTCCGGCGTTCGCAGCATCGCGAATACGAAAGCGAGAACCGCAATGGCGGCCGCGGCGATGGTGAGAACTCTTTTCATACTGATCCGGCGCTTTTCATTCGATCGTCTTCATCCGCACTGCGCGCGATGACGCAGCGCATGATCCGCAAGGACGCAGGCCGTCATGGCGACGCCGACGGGAACCGCCCTGACGCCGACGCACGGGTCATGGCGGCCTTTGGTGGCGATTTCGGTTTCTTCGCCGTCTGCCGTGATTGTCTTGCGCGGCGACAAGATTGATGAGGTCGGCTTCACCGCAAAACGCACGACGATGTCCTGCCCGGTTGAAATGCCGCCAAGGATGCCGCCGGCGTTGTTCGACAGGAAATGCGGCTTCTTCTTGCGCATCCTGATTTCATCGGCGTTTTCCTCGCCGGTGAGTTCAGCGGCCGCCATCCCCGCGCCGATCTCCACCCCTTTGACGGCGTTGATCGACATCATCGCGGCCGCGAGATCGGCGTCGAGCTTTCCATAGACGGGCGCGCCAAGGCCGGCCGGAAAACCGCTCGCGACGACTTCAATGACCGCGCCGAGCGACGACCCGGACTTGCGCGCGCTTTCAAGCGCTTTCTCGAATTCGGCGGCGGCGCGCGCGTCAGGGCACCAGAACGGATTGTTGGCGACTTCCCGCCAATCAAAGCGCGCGCGATCGACCGCGATCCTGCCCATCTTCACAAGGCAGCCGCGGATTTCGATTTTTTTGTAAAAGCTCGCCAGCACTTTGCCGGCGACAGCGCCGGCGGCGACGCGGCAGGCCGTCTCGCGCGCCGAAGACCGGCCGCCGCCGCGATAATCGCGAAGGCCGTATTTCTGATCATAGGTGAAGTCGGCGTGGCCGGGCCGGTATTTGTCGCGAATGTCGGCGTAATCTTTCGAGCGCTGATCGACATTTTCAATGACGAGGCTGATGGGCGTTCCGGTCGTTTTGGGACCGCCCGTCCGATCGTCTTCAAAGACGCCGGAGAGGATTTTGACCGTGTCCGGCTCGCGCCGCTGCGACACGAATTTCGAGGTTCCGGGTTTCCGTAAATCGAGCGCCGCCTGAATGTCGGCTGGCGTCAGCGCGATCCCCGGCGGGCAGCCGTCGATGACGCAGCCGATCGAGGGCCCATGGCTCTCGCCCCAGGTCGTCACCCGAAAAAGTTGTCCGAAAGTGTTATGCGACATCGTCGCCGCCAGTCTCATTATGAATCACGCGGCGCATCCTATAGAACGATCCGCCGAGTCTTGGGAAACCCTCAAAGCCGTTATGAGCAAGAAACCCCTCATACCGCCGAGCCCGTCCGCCGAAGCCTATCGCGCCGATGAAGACCAGGGCGAGGTGTTCACGGGAAATGATCCGCTGGCGCTCTTTCTCGACTGGTTCGATCTCGCCAGGAAGAAAGAGCCGAATGACGCCAATGCGATGGCGCTCGCGACCGTCGATCCTGACGGCGCGCCAAATGTCCGGATGGTCCTGCTGAAGGACATCGACGCAGGGGGACTGACGTTTTTCACAAACCTTGAGAGCGCCAAGGGTTCAGAACTCGCCGTAAGGCCCAAGGCCGCCCTTTGTTTCCACTGGAAGTCGATCCGGCGCCAGGTGCGGTTTCGCGGTCCGGTCGAACCGGTCGACGCGGCGGAAGCCGACGCCTATTTCGCGACGCGGGCGCGCGACGCGCAAATCGGCGCCTGGGCGTCGACGCAGTCGCGCCCGATGGAGGGACGCTTCGCCCTCGAGAAAGAAGTCGCCAAACAGGCGGCGCGATTCGGACTTGGCAAAGTGCCGCGCCCGCCGCATTGGTCGGGTTTCAGGCTAAGCCCCGTCGAGATCGAGTTCTGGGTGAACCGACCCTTCCGCCTGCATGACCGGCTGCAGTTCAGGCGGGCGGGCGAGGGCTGGAAAGCGTTAAAGCTTTATCCGTGACCGGAATTGTAGGATCATCCCGCCTGCGGTGAGGGGGGCGACATGCACATCCTGATTGCTGTTCTCGGCGCGCTTGCGGCCGCCTTTTGGGCGTTCACCCATTTCGTCGGCGCTGCGCGCGAAGGGCAGGACGCCATCCGCGACGTTCGGGGAGCCTTCCGCGGCGCGAAATGGTCGAAAAAAGTCGGGCAGCGGCTGATCGAACAGCTGACCGATCCGCGTGAAGCCGCTGCGATCTTGCTCTATCAGATCGCCGCCTATGACGGCGCGGTCACCGATCGTCAACGACAGGCCATCGTCACTGACATGAAGCGCGCCTTTGCCGCGGACGACGAAACCGCCGAAGGGCTCTTTGCTTTCGCGCGCGCCGCGACAGGACAGATCAACGACGCCGCGAACAGCCTGAAAAAGATTCTAAAACCGGTGCAAGAATCGTGTTCGCCGCAGGAACGCCGCGAGCTGATCGACATGATGCTGAAAGCCGCTGAAATCGAAGGCCCGGCGTCGGACGTCCAGAACCGCCTCATCGCCGAGGCGCGGCGGGTGTTGCTGGCGGCGGAGTGAAGCAAGTCGGCGAGAGCGAACGACGGCGGCCCGTCGAACCGGCGCCGTGCGTGAAAGGAGCGGTTGGCGCGTGCTTCGTTTTGTCGTCAAATCCGATATCTGGTCGGCGACGTCCGAAGCCGCCCGCGCACGGCTGAAGCCGGAACTCTATTGGCATTTGAAGAATATCCAGGACGCCGTAGCCATCGAACGCCTGATTGAACTGCGCGACGCAACGATTGGCGAAATTGGCGGCGGCGATTCACGGCTGCTGCCGCTTCTCGCCAGGAAGAACCGGTGCTTCAATATTGATCGCTTTGACGGCGATCCGGCGGCCGGCATGGGCCCTCGCGCCGTTCCGAACATGCCAGACGTCAAGGCGATCATCGGATTTGTGGGCGACCCGTTGGACCATCCCGACGATAGTTTCGATTTGTTGTTTTCAGTTTCCGTTGTCGAACATGTGCCCGTCGACAAGCTGGATGCGTTCTTCACCGATTGCCGGCGCTTGCTGAGGCCGGACGGACGCATGCTTCATCTGATTGATGTGTATCTTGAGGATACTCCGAACCATCATCTTGCAAGGCGGATCGAAAAATACCGGGCGCCGTTTGGGAGCTGGCTTGAGGCGCAAGGCCCAGTCATCGCCGCCGCCGACCAGAAATTCTCCTGCGCCTATGCGACCAATCCAGACCACATGATGGCGTGGTGGAACGAGCTTGTGCCAAGACTTGCTGAAAAACGAGCAGTCGCGCAGTCCTGCACGCTGATTATGGACGGATGGAAACGGCGGTAGCGCCGTCGATCTGCGGCCTGCGCATCGTCGCCATTGCAATCGACCGCGCGATCTGCGCGAATAGCGACGCCGCATTCTGCGGCCAAACTGGGGAGTGACTATGAACATCGTCAAGACCGCGGCCGTCGCCGCGGCGATCGCCTTTTTGTCCCCCGCCGCCCTCGCCGCATGGTCCGCGCCCAAGGCGCTCGGCGCGACGACGCTGGCGACATCCAATCCTAGCTGCGCGTAAGTCGCAGCGACGGAAGTCGTGTGCGCGGTGCGCAACCAGAACGGCCGGCTCGCCGTCAATCGATATGTCTCGAACGCGTGGACCGGCTGGACAGAGCTCGCCGGACTCATCGGCTCTGATTCTTCGTGCACGGAGCGTGGGACGCGCGAAGTCGTATGCGCCGCGCGCAATGAGGCGAACGCGCTCGTCTTCACGCGGTTCAACGGCGCGACCTGGAGCGTTCCCGCCGTTGTCGGGGGCAAATTCCATTCCGCGCCGAGCTGCGCGCGCGTTTCGGCCACGAAGCTGATCTGCGTCGGGCGCTCCGCTACGGGCGGGCTCTCCTATGCAACCTACTCGAACGCGGCGTGGAGCGCCGTCTCAAACCTTGCGATCACGGGCGGGACTTATTCGCCGCCGAGCTGCGCGACCGACGGCGGCGGCGGCGTTGTCTGCAACACGCTGAACGGCGCCTCGAACGTTCTCGCGAGCCGCTACACCGGCACGGCCTGGCAGTCGACGATTAACATCACCGGCGTCGCCAGCGACGCGCCGACTTGCGTCAGGAACGGCGTTGTCGGCGGCGCGCTGTGTCTCGTGCGCGGCAATCTCTCGGCTTTCATCAACCGTTACAACGGCGGAACCTGGGCGCTCGGGTCTTGGTCCGGCTTCGTCAATCTTGGCGGCGCGATCAGCACGCGCGTGCAATGCGCGAACCCCGCTGGCGGCCGTATCGTCTGCACGACGCTCGGCATCCAGGTCGGCCGCCGTCCCTATTCGAACACATTCAACGGAACGAGCTGGACCGGATGGATCCAGATCGCGACGACGGCCGCGATCAATGAGACCGCCTGCGCCGCCTATGATTCGACGAACGCGCTCTGCGTGTTCACCGGCCCCAACAACCAGCTGTCAAGCCGGATCGGCTCGTAGGCGTCAGGCGAGAACGTATTCGCTCCCCATGGTCGGCGCGCCGTCGCAGCGGACGGCGCCGACCTTCACCAGCCGGATCAGATGCGCATAGACATTGAGCGCGGCGGCGCCGTGGAGGCGCTTGTCGATATCGGCGTAGATCGCCGGCGTGATGTCCTTGATCCGTGTGCGGCCCTTGCGGAGCTGCTCAAGTATTTGCCCGTCGCGGATGCGGCGATGGGTCCTTACCGCGCGCACGAAGGGCTTCGGGTTGACGATCGGCGCGCCATGCGTCGGGTAATAGATCGCGTCGTCGCGGGCGAGGAGCTTGTCGAGGCTTTCAAGATAGGCGCCCATGTCGCCGTCGGGCGGGGCGACGACGGTCGTCGCCCATCCCATCATGTGATCGCCGGTAAAAAGCGCATTCTCCTCTCGCAAGGCGAAGCACAGATGATTGGAAAGGTGGCCGGGCGTTGCGACCGCTTCAATCGTCCAGCCGGCGCCGGCGACGATCGCGCCGTCCGCGATGACGGCGTCCGGCGCGAAGGAATAGTCCGCGCCTTCATCGAGGGCCGGCGCGTCATGGCGTTTGTCGCGGACGGGGTGCGGACCCATCGCGCGGATCGGCGCGGCGACCGTCTCGGCGAATTTCCGGGCGCCGCCGCAATGGTCGCTATGGGTGTGCGTGATGAGGACGTCGCTGACGCGCGCGCCGCCGACGGCGCGGACAAGGGCGCCAAGATGCGCGCCGTTCGCCGGACCCGGATCAATCACGGCGAGCGGCCCATCATCGGCGCCGACGAGATAAGTTCCGCTGCCCGTAAACGTGAACGGCCCGGGGTTTTCACAGATCACGCGGCGGATCAGCGGCGAGAGCCTGTCCGGCCGTCCATATTCGAATTCGATGTCCTTGACGAAAGGGATCGCCGCCAAAATCAGCCCTTCAGCCGCTCATCGACGAGCTCGGCGAAAGCGTCCGCGAGCCCGCGCATCGCCGTCAGTTTGTCTTCGTTTGAAAGCGCCGATGGCGGGCCCATGTCGGTCTTGTTCGCATCGACAATGTAAATGCGGCCGTCCTCGCGATCGCGCAACACGTCGAGCCCGCCGAAATCGAGCGCCATCGCCTTCGTGAATTCGGCGATTTTCGCCTGTTCGTCCGTTGACAGCATCGCATCGACCGGCGCGAGATCGACCCGGTGGTTCTCGTTCGAGAAACGAAGATCGCGCGAGCGGCGTTTTAAATAGACGAACGGCGTCTTGCCGCCGACGACGGGGGTGCGGATGTCGACAAATTCGCGTCCGTCGAACGTGTTGTCGACGAGGCGCTGGTATACGCGGTCGCTTCTGGGCGCGTCGACCGGGCACTCGATGATCCGCCCGTCATGCTTGCCGTTGAGTTCGGATTTTTCAACCGCCTGTCCCCGATGCGTATGCGGATCGATGGTCAGGGAATAGCCGAACACTTCGCCGAACACGCGGCTGACGACGCTTTTCCGGATGTCGTGGCAGCCGATATTGAAAGCGGCCTTGTTCGTGGGCGCGCGCAAGGGCGCGGTGCGAAACTCGCGGTCCTCGAAAAAGAAATGGAGGTCGGCGTCGGCGGGATCGTCGACGATCTTGACATCGGCCAGCTGGCAGACCGGCCAGATCGCGTAATAGGAATGGGGCTTCTTCGGAAAGAACGAGATCTTCGCCCGCGGTTCGCGCCCCTTGACGACGCGGGTCGCGCGCAGGCCTTGGACGAGGCCGATAAACGACGCGATCCGCAGCGCGTCGCGCGCGAAGGCCGGGCTCCAGCGGATTTGCGCGCCGGTCTCCTTGGCGAGGATGCCGCCGCCCGTGAACTCGAAATCGGAAAAGAAAGCCATTTGGCGATTGGCCCCGTTTACCCTGTTATGGTTCTTTGGCGCTGTTCAACATGGCTTTTTCCGCGCTGACAAGGAAATAAAGTCCGCGTGACGAGCGGCTGCGACAAGATGGGGACCCCCGGCCTTGCTTTTGCGACGGCCGGGCCATGTGTGCCAGTCGTAAACAGAGTGTTAACGCGGTCGCCGGGGTTGTGGTCCTTTTGGCGGCGATGTCTGCTCCCGCGAAGGCGGGCGAGCGCTCGGCGGGCGGCCTCGCCCTTGGTGAAAGCCATGGCGGGATCACGGATCAAGCCTATGTGATCGCGCCGCCGAACTGGCTCTATGTCGTTGAAAAGGAACGCGGCAGCTTTCTTGATTGCGGGGAAGGCCAGGAAATCCGGACGACCGACGACTCCGGCCGCGACGCCGCCCAGCTGACATGCGGCGTCACGCTCACCGAAACGATTGTCATCCCCGCCGCCTCAACCAGCGCGCGCATCATCATCCATTTCTAGCGCGGCGTGCGCAAAAGGGCGCGCGGTTTTGCGCAGGGACGGCGCGAAAATCAAAGACTAGCGGCCGCGCAGCGATTCGAGCGCCCGCCGCTGACCGGCGATATTGTAGCCGGCCGCCGCCGCCTCCTCGATAATGTGATCGACATCCTCGCCGGCGCGGGCGCGGGCGAAAGCGCGCAGCACGGTCGAGCGCGTGCCGGATCGGCAATAGGCGAGAATGGCGCCCTCGCGGCCGGCGACCGCGCGGTCAAAGTCGTCGAGGTGGGCCGGGCCTATGCCCATGCCGCTCACCGGGATTGAAACATAGTCGACGCCGACTGCTCGCGCCGCCGCTTTGATCTCGGCGCCGGCGGGCTGGCCGGATTCCTCGCCGTCCGGTCGATTGTTGATGATCAAGGTGACGCCGAGATCCTTCGCCGCCGCCACATCATCAATGACGATCTGCGGCGACACAAAGAATCGGTCGCCCAGCAATGTGAACCGCTCCGTCATCCCGCGTCCCGTCCAATCAACTGATAATATGGCGGCGGCCCGCCGGGCGCGCTAGGCTTGACGCCATGACAAACGCCCGGATGCCGCCCTTTCACCTGGCGATCGCCGTCGACGACCTTGCGACGGCGGACGCCTTCTATCACGGCCTGCTCGGTTGCCCACATGGCCGACGGTCTGAGTTCTGGATCGATTATGACTTCTTCGGCCACCAGCTCGTCGCGCATCTCTCGCCGGCGGATTGCGCGGCGGCGCGGACTAATGTTGTCGACGGGCACAACGTGCCGGCGCGCCATTTCGGGGTCGTGATGGCGCCGAAGGACTGGCGGGCGCTCGCCGACAGGCTGGAGAAAGCGGGCGCCGCCTTCATCATCGAGCCTGACATCCGCTTCAAAGGCGAACCGGGCGAGCAGGGGACGTTCTTCATCCGCGACCCCGCGGGCAATGCGCTCGAATTCAAGTGCTTCGAGGATATGCGCCAGCTGTTCGCGACCTGACGGCGACGCGCCCGGCCGATTCAGGCTCCCCAACCGCAGCACGCCTGCATTGCGCACAATAACGGGAAGCGGCCGTTCGGGCCTTCCTTATCATCGGGCCGGCCGGATCCGCCCAAAAAAAGCGCGCCACATGAGAATGACGCCCGCGACGATCAACAATGCGGGCCCAAGATGCAAATTCAGTTCGTACATCTCGCTTGCGCCGCCCGCCACAAACGCCAGTCCGCACACGACCCAAAAACCGCTGACCTCCGCCTTGCCGATCCAGGCCGCAGTCTCGGCGCCGAGCACAATCGCGCCGACGCCGATAATGAACCAGGACCATGGCACGTTGGCAAACATCGCCAGCCCGATCCAGATGAAAAATGCCGCCCAGGAGGCGGTGTCGATCCGCCGCTTGCGTGCGCTGATCGTGCCGAACGCAGTTTCGTCCGCGCCGCTAATTCCAGTCGACTCGATCATAAGCGCTCCTCAAATTAATGAAACAAGATGAGCTCGAACAGCCATGGCGCATTGACGCGCATCAATTCACGAAACGCTTGAGCGCCGGGCGAAAAAGCAGCTGCAGGTTTTTCGCCAATTCAGCGCGCAAAACGAAAGACTAGTCGACTTCTTCTTCCGCTTGCGCCTTGAAGATGATGCCGCCGTCGACGACCGTCATCACGGGTTTGGCGGTCAGGATCTCCGCCTCTGGAACCGTCATGATGTCTTTCGAAAAGACGGTGAAATCGGCTTTCTTGCCGACCTCGATCGTGCCGAGATCGGCTTCCTGAAAAGACGCGAACGCGGCGGCGGAGGTGAACATGGCGAGCGCTTCGGCGCGCGTCACTCTTTCGCCCGCACGCCAGTCGGGTCCGGATTTTCCTTCAAGGTCCTTGCGCACGGCGGCGGCGTAAAACTCGATCAGGGGATCGCCGCGCTCGACCGGCGCGTCCGATCCGCCGGCGATGACGGCGCCCGAGTCAAGCAGGCTCCGCCAGGCGTAAGCGCCGTCAAGACGCGAATCGCCGAGCCGCGCCGGGGCGAAATAAAAATCGCCGATCGCGTGCGAGGGCTCCATCGAGGCGATGACGCCGAGCTTTGCAAAACGTGCGATGTCCTCGACATGGAGAATTTGGGCGTGTTCGATGCGCCAGCGCGGATTGGCGACTTTCCGCTCTTCCGGCGGAACCGCGTTAAACGCCTCTTCATACCAGTCGAGAACCAGCTTGTTCGCGCGATCGCCGATCGCATGAGTCTCGATCTGCACGCCGTCGCGCAGCGCCTGTTTGAGGAACGGCGCCATTTCTTCATGCGACGTCAGCATGAGCCCGCTCGTATCGGGCCGGTCCGAATAGGGAGCGGTCAGCGCCGCGCCGCGGCTTCCAAGCGCGCCGTCGGCGTAGAGCTTCACCGCTCTCGTGATGATGCGTCCCGTATTGTCAGCGCGCGGCGCGCTCACTGCGAGATCGCCATAGCCGCTTTTCTCAATCCCGTTGTAGACGCGGATGGCGAGGTCTCCGGTCGCCGTAGCTTCCTCCATCAGCCCGACATCCGCCGGATCGACCGATACGTTGTGAAGGCCGGTCCAACCGTAAGCGGCGTAGACTTCGCCGCCGACCTCGTAGGCTTCGCGCTTTTTTGCGTCGGAGGGCGCGGCGATAAGCCCGGCGACGAGCGCCATCGCATGATCGATGAACATTCCGGTCGGCTCGCCGGCGGCGTCCTTCTCAATTCGGCCGCCATCGGGATCGGGCGTCGCGCGCGTCACGCCTGCTTTTGCGAGCGCCGCGGTATTGACGACGAGGGCGTGCCCGTCGGCGCGTTCAAGAACGATCGGATGCGCGACGCTCGCCTGATCGATGTCCTGCCGCGTCGGAAAGCGTTTCTCGGGCCAATGCGTTTCGATCCAGCCGCGACCGTAAATCGTTTCGCCCTCGGGGGTTTCCTGCGCCGCGGCGGCGACGATATCAATCATCTCCTCGATCGACGCGACGCCTTCGAGATTGAGCGTCAGCTCGCGCATGCCGATCCCGAGAAGATGCGCATGCGAATCGACGAAGCCCGGATAGAGCGCAGCGCCCGCAAGATCAATGATTTCCGTGTCCGGCCCGATCGATTTTTCGACGCCGGCTTTAGCGCCGACCGCCGCGATGCGGCCGTCCTTGACGGCGACGGCTTCAACGACGGGCGCGCCGGCCGCGCCTGTATAGATCGGCCCCCCGAAATAGACTGCGTCGGCGGCGATCGCCGGATCGGCCTTTCCGGCGTCCTTCGTCGCGGGCTTGCCGCAGGCGGCAAGACAGAGGGCGGAAATCGCCAAAGCGGCGCGCAGGTCAATGTTCATGACGGCAGTCTAGGGCGCCGGAGGCGCTTTCGCCAGCGCGGTCAGCTTTTGACGGCGGGCGGCGGCAGATATTCGTCGAAGATGATGCGCCAACCGTTCGGGCGCTTCCGCCATATTCTGACGTAATGGCCGACCCGCACGACATCCCCGTCGACCGGGCGCCCCTCGCCATAGGTCCACACAATATCCCCTGCGTCCGATGCGCCGCCGCCAAGATGTTTCATCGCCATCCGACGCGGCCTCGCCTCTAGCGCCAGCGCATGATCCGCTTTCGTTTTCGCCGGCGGCGGGCCGTCCGAATGCAGACGCGAATCCGGATCGAGATATGCTCCGTAAGCGGAGGGAAGATCGCGGGCGGCGATCTTAGCCAGCGATCGCTCCGCGGCAAGGACGGCGTTGAACGCGGCGTCCGGCGAAGCGGAGCCGAGGCCGCCCGGTTTCAGATGTTCGACCGGCGATCCTTGAGGCGCTTCGGCTGAGGCGTCAGCGCCGACTCCGGCGTCGATCACCCATTTCCAGGCGCCGTCAGGCTGTTTTTTCCAGACCGTGAAGTAATGCCCGCGCCGATCCTCGTCGATCGCATAGGGCCCGGTCGTAAATCCGAGATCGCCGGATGTCGCGATGCCGACGCAATGGACTTCCGCAATCAGCCTGTGCCGAGGCGGTTTCTTTTCGGGATGAAAACCGCAGGTGATTCGCTGTTGCCGGCTCGCCGAGCCAAAGCTCGAAGAGCGAAGGCTGGTCGGAGTGAGAGGATTCGAACCCTTCGCGCCTTCGGCGCGACTCTTTAGTTTTGGAGGTTCGAAGTTCGATCGGGCGAGTCCTGGTCGGAGTGAGAGGATTCGAACCTCCGGCCCCTAGCTCCCGAAGCTAGTGCTCTACCAGGCTGAGCTACACTCCGACGGTGCGCCCCTATAGCGGCGGCGCCTGGGCATTGCAACGAAGCAATTCCGGGGCTTTCTTCGACAGCGCCCAGGCTGCGGCAACACGCGGATTTGGCGTTGATTTCCGTTCCCGGCAGCGCTATCAGGCCGGGCCTCTTGGGGCGTCGCCAAGTGGTAAGGCAGCGGTTTTTGGTACCGCCATTCCTAGGTTCGAATCCTAGCGCCCCAGCCAATTTTCCTTGGTCCATTCCGGACACATGGGTTACAGATTATTCCCGAGACATAGGTAACACA
>CADEDN010000028.1 GCA_902826095.1 uncultured Alphaproteobacteria bacterium
ACCGCCTCGCCAAACCCAATCCTCTCGAACTCATCGTCAACAATGAAGGAGCGCCACGATGATTTGCGTCAACAACATCCAACGTCACTTGATCATGCTCGGGCTCATTGCGCTCGGGTTTCTGGTTCTCGGAAGTCCCGCGCACGCCGCCGGGTCCGGCATGCCCTGGGAGGCGCCCTTGGCCTCAATCCTCGCCTCGATCGAGGGGCCGGTCGCGCGCATCGTCGCCGTCATCATCATTATCATCACCGGGCTCTCTCTCGCCTTCGGCGACACCTCCGGCGGCTTCCGCCGGCTCATCCAGATCGTGTTCGGCCTCTCCGTCGCCTTCGCCGCCACGTCGTTCTTCCTCGCCTTCTTCTCCTTCGGCGGCGGCGCGCTGATCTGAGGAGATGCACCCATGACCGACGGCTATTCCATCCCGATCCACCGGAGTTTGACCGAGCCGATCATGATGGCCGGCGCGCCGCGCGGGATCGCCATCCTCAACGGCACCATCGCAGCGGCGGTCGGTCTCGGCCTGCAGATGTGGGCCGCCGGCATTGTGCTCTTCGTGATCGGGCACGCCGCAGCGGTCTATGCCGCGAAGAAGGACCCGAGATTCGTCGAGGTCGGCGCGCGGCACCTGAAGCACAAGGGGTATCTCTCGTGCTGAATCTCAAGGAATACCAGGAGCGCCCGAAGCGCCTCGCCGACTATCTCCCCTGGGCGGCGCTCGTTGCGCCGGGCGTGATCCTCAACAAGGACGGCAGTTTCCAGCGGACGATCCGCTATCGGGGCCCCGACCAGATGAGCGCGAGCGCCGAGGAACTGGTGAGCTTCGCGGCGCGCGTCAACAATGTGCTGAAGCGCTTCGGCTCAGGCTCAGCGCTCCACTTCGAAGCGACCCGCATCCCCGCCTCGGATTACCCCCCATCCGAATGGCGAGACGGCGCGGCGTTCCTCGTCGATGAGGAACGCCGCGCTGAGTTTGAAGCGGCAGGCGCGCTCTTCGAGAGCGCGTATCATCTGACCTTCGTCCATCTCCCGCCGACCGATCGGACGACCAAGGGCGAAGCGCTGTTCCTGACGCGTGAGAAGGGCGCGGTCGCCCCCTCCTGGCGCGAGCGGCTCGATCAGTTCACGCTGGAGACAGGACGCGCGATCGATCTCCTCACGGCGCTCTTGCCGGAATGCCGGCCGCTCGACGACGCCGAGACGCTGACGTTTCTGCACGGAACGATCTCGACCAAGCGCCACAACGTAATCGTGCCCGCCTCGCCGATGTTCCTCGATGCCTTCATCGCGGACTCAGCGCTCACCGGCGGCCTCGAACCGATGCTCGGGAACGAGCATCTCCGAATCGTCAGCGTCCAGGGCTTTCCGCCGGCGAGCGAGCCGGGGTTCCTCAATGCCCTTAACGAACTCGGCTTCCCCTATCGCTGGACGACGAGGCTGATCCCGCTCGACAAATCCGTCGCGACCAAAGAGATCGCCAAATATCGCCGGCAATGGTTCGCCAAGCGGAAATCGATCGCGGCCATCCTCAAGGAGACTTTGTTCAACGAACAAAGCGTCCTCATCGACGCCGACGCCGACAACAAGGCGGCGGACGCCGACGCCGCGCTGCAGGAGCTTGGGGCCGACGATGTCGCGTTCGGATATTTGACCTGCAGCATTGTCGTCAGCGACCAGAACGCGGCCGTTGCGGATCTACGCGCCAAGGAGATCGAGCGCGTCCTCAACGGCCTCGGCTTCGTCGTCATTCGCGAGAGCGTCAACGCCGTCGACGCCTGGCTCGGCTCGCTCCCCGGTCAGCTCTACGCCAATATCCGCCAGCCGCTCATCCATACGCTGAATGTCGCCCATCTCGCCCCTTGGTCGGCGGTGTGGGCGGGAGCGTCATGGAATGAGCACCTCAATGGCCCGCCGCTCATCCAGGCGACGACGCATGAGACGACGCCGTTCCGCCTTTCAACCCATATCGGCGATGTCGGGCATGCTCTGATTGTCGGCCCGACCGGCGCCGGCAAATCCGTGCTGCTCGCGCTGATGGCGCTGCAGTTTCATCGTTACAAGGGCGCGCAAGTCTTCGCCTTCGACAAGGGCAAGTCGATGCGCGCGGCGATCCTCTCGCTCGGCGGTTCGTTCCACGACCTTGGCGGCGAGGCGGCGCCGGCGTTCCAGCCGCTCCGCGACATTGATGGGGCTGCGGCGCGCTCGCGCGCGCAAAGCTGGCTCCTTGGCATTCTCGCGCAGCAGGGCGTTGTGATCGATCCCTCGATCTCCGACGCGCTGTGGCGGGCGCTTGGCATTCTCAGCCAGGCGCCGGTGCGCGAGCGGACCTTGACGGGGCTAACGCTCCTCATCCAGCGCGCCGACATCCGCGACGCGCTCCGGCCCTTTACCATCGACGGTCCCCATGGCGCGCTCTTCGACGCCGAGGCGGAGACGCTCGATCTTTCGGACATCGAAGCTTTCGAGATGGAAACCCTGATGCGACGCGAAGCTGCGGTCGCGCCGGCGCTCGCCTATCTCTTCGATCGCCTCGACGCCCGCTTCGACGGAAGGCCGACGCTGCTTCTCATCGACGAGGCCTGGGTGTTTTTGGATCGCCCGCTCTTCGCGGCGCGTCTCAAGGACTGGCTCAAAACGCTCCGCAAGAAAAACGTCTCGGTCGTCTTCGCGACACAGTCGCTCTCCGACATCCAGTCGTCGAAGATCGCGCCGACCATCATTGAGAGCTGCCCGTCGCGGATCTTTCTCGCGAACGACCGCGCGCAGGAAGCGGGCATTCGTCCGGCGTATGAGGCCTTTGGCCTCAATGCGCGACAAATCGAGATCATCGCGACGGCGACGCCAAAGCGGCACTATTACTTCCAATCCGCCATCGGCAACCGGCTCTTTGAACTCGCGCTTGGTCCCGTGGCGCTCGCGTTTTGCGGCGCGTCATCGCCCGAGACCCAGGCGCTGATCGACCGGCTCGTCCAGCAATCTCCGAGCGCCTTCGCCGAACGCTTCCTCGCCGAGAAGAACCTTGCCTGGGCCGCCGACCTCATCGCGTCTCATTCATCACGACAAGGAGAGTTCTTATGCGCCGCCGAATGAAAGCACTGTTGCTCAGCGCCGCGATGCTGTCGCCGCTGACCCTCTCGCCGACGGCGCCGGCGCACGCCCAGTTCTTCGGCGGCATCGTCTACGATCCGTCGAACTACGCGCAGAACCTTCTGACCGCGGTCAGGACGCTCGAGATGATCAACAATCAGATCAAGCAGCTCACGAACGAAGCGCACATGATCGCCAACCAGGTGAAGGACCTCACGAACCTTCCCTATACGGCGCGCGCGGCGTTGAAGGCGCGCCTCGCCGACATCGATACCCTCATAAAGACGGCGAAGGGCCTCGCCTATGACGTCGCTTCGATCGACGCGACGTTCAAGGCGCTCTATCCGGAAGACTACGCCTCGTTCTCGAACGCCGCGATGGCGGCGGACGCGCGCCGACACTGGCGGGAAGCCTCCAGAGCCTTCCATGACGCCGTCATCATGCAGGCGAAAATCACCGAGACCATTGAGGCGGATTTCGGCACGCTCGACGAGATTGTGCGAGAAAGCGAGACCGCCATCGGCGGTCTGCAAGTCGCCCAAGCCGGGAACCAGCTCCTCGCGCTGCAGACGAAACAGTCGATGCACACGGCCGAGCTGATGGCCGTCAACGCCCGCGCCGACGCGCTCGATCGAGCCCGCCAGCTGCAGATGGAGGAGCGCGCCCGCATCCAGCGCACCCGCTTCATCGGCGACGGCGTGATCTACCCGTAAGCGGAAGGCAATGACTCCGGGAGTCCACACTTGAACAATCTCAACGTCATAGACCAGTTCACCGCGACCTTCGTGAGTTACATCGACTCCGGGTTCGGGCTCCTCGCTGGCGACGTGGGGTTCCTGACTGCGATATTGATCGGCATCGACATCGTGCTCGCCGGTCTCTTCTGGTCGTTGCACGGCGTTGACAACGTCATCGGCCAGTTCGTGAAGAAGGTGCTCTATGTCGGCGCCTTCGCCTTCATCATCAACAATTTCGCGTTGCTCGCCAACATCATCTTTGCAAGCTTCGCCGGGCTCGGGCTTGTTGCGACGGGAACGACGCTGACCGCCGCAGACCTCATGAAACCCGGCTTCGTCGCGAACACCGGCTACACCGCCGCCTATCCCTTGCTCACCGAGGCGAACGCGCTGCTTGGCTTTCCGAGCTTCTTCGATAATTTCGTGACCATCGCCATCATCATTCTCGCCTGGGTGATCGTCCTCTTCGCGTTCTTCATCCTCGCGATCCAGCTCTTCGTCACCATCATCGAGTTCAAGCTGACGACCCTCGCGGGGTTCGTCCTCGTTCCCTTTGCGCTCTGGAACAAGACGTCCTTCATCGCCGAGCGGGTGCTCGGCAACGTCATATCGTCGGGGATCAAGCTGATGGTGCTCGCCATCATCGTCGGCATCGGCTCGACCATCTTCGGGTCAATCACCGCAGCGTTCCCCGCCGGCGCGGTCACCCTCGAAGACGCCGCCGCAACCATCCTCGCAGCGCTGTCGCTGCTCGCGCTCGGCATCTTCGGGCCCGGCATTGCCACGGGTCTTGTCTCCGGCGCGCCGCAACTTGGCGCGGGCGCCGCGGTCGCCACCGCAGCGGGGACGGGCGCCGCAATGGTCGGCGCTGCCGCGCTCGCCGGCGGCGTCGCAAACACCGCGGCTTCCGCCGGCCGCGCTTCGGTGCGCGCCGGCGCCGCCATGGCAGGCGGGGCGTCGACAGCGTTCACGCTCGCGAAGGCCGCGAGCGGCGAGACCGGCGCGCGGGGAACCGCCGCTGGAGCAGCTGGCGTTGCACAAGCTGCAATGAGCGGCGCGGCGCAAAAGATGCGCGCCTCCGCATCGAGAGCATTCGGCGATCCCGGCGAGGCATTCAACAACGGCGGGCGCGCCGCCTTCACGGCGACCGGCGGCAAGCTCTCGCCATCAGTCACTCCTTCGACTGCGTCCGCGAACGCAGCAGCGGGCGGCGCTCCCGACTGGGCGCGCCGCCTGCGCCACGACCAGGCGGTGAAAGACGCGAGCCTTACCGCCACCCACGTCATCGCCTCGGGCGATCGCGGCGGCAGCGCGGAAGGTCCGAAGCTTTCAGGAAACGAGGAGTGAGCTGATGTTTCGACGATCATCGACCCGCTATGGCGAGACGCCCCCGCCTGAGACGCCATACCTTAAAGCTCAGGCCGTCTGGGATGAGCGCATGGGGACGGCGCGCGCGCAGGCCGCGAACTGGCGGCTCGCCGCGTTCGGCTCGCTGGCGATCGCCTCCCTCTCCGTCGGCGGACTCATCTGGCAGTCGAGCCGCTCGATCGTCACGCCCTATGTGGTCGAGGTCGATGAGACCGGTTCGGCCCGCGCGGTCGGACCCGCTATTCTATCCTACAAGCCGTCGGACGCGCAGGTCGCGCATGCGCTCGCCGTGTTCATCCGCGACGTGCGCTCGGTCTCGATCGATCCCGTCGTCGTCCGCGAGAACTGGCTTCGCGCTTACGACCACGCTACCGACAAGGGCGCAATCGCCCTCAATGACTACGCGCGCGACAATGATCCGTTCAGGGATGTCGGACAGCGTAGCGTCACCGTCGAAGTCGGCAGCGTCGTTCGCGCCTCGAAGGATTCCTTCGAGCTCCGCTGGTCGGAGAAGACCTACCAAAGCGGCCAGTTCGAAAAGCTGGAACGCTTCACCGCCCATCTGACGCTGGTCCTCTCGCCGCCGAAGACCGCCGAGGCGCTGCACAAGAATCCGCTCGGCCTCTACGTCCACGGCATCAACTGGTCGAAGGACCTTTCAACCGGAGAACGCTCATGAGAAATGCTGTTTCCGTCGTGGCGCTCGTCGCGCTCGCCGGCTGCGCAACCTATCCCGACATCGCGCTCGATGAGGGCGCACCGCTGTCGCCGGCGAAAGTCGTGAGCTTCGACGAGGCGCCGGCCAGAGAGCCTATTCGAGAAATCGTCGAAACGGCGCGGCCTTACCCGCTGCCGGGTCAGCTGAAGCCGCTCGATGAGAAAGCGCCGCCCGCAGAACTGAAACCCTTCGAGCGCATCGAGACTGCGAATGAACGCGCCAAGATCGAGCCTGACATCGGACGCTTCCTCAACGCCGTCCAGGTCTATCCGTTCATGGAGGGCGCGCTCTATCAGCTCTACGCCGCGCCAGAACAGGTGACCGACATCGCGCTCGAACCCGGCGAGCGGCTCAACTCCGTTTCGGCCGGCGACACCGTGCGCTGGGTGGTTGGCGACACTACAAGCGGCGGCGCCGGCGGAAGCGGCGCCGCCGCCGCCGAGCGCACCCATATTCTCGTCAAGCCGATCGCGTCGGGCCTTAAAACCAATCTGGTCATCGCGACTGACCGGCGCGCTTATCATTTGGAGCTCCGCTCCTTTCGTGAAACCTACATGGCGGCGATCTCCTGGACCTATCCACAGGACCAGCTCGCCAAACGCCGCAGCGAGAATGATCGAATCATTGAGAAGGCCGCCAGCGTCATCGCCGCCAGCGTCAATCCTGACGATCTGAAGTTCCGGTACGTGATCGAGGGCGATCGCCCGCACTGGCGGCCTGTCCGCGCCTTCGACAATGGAAGGCAGGTCTTTATCCAGTTCCCGGACAGGGTATCGCAAGGCGAAGCGCCGCCATTGTTCGTGCTTTCAGCCAAGGGCGAGCCTGAACTCGTCAACTACCGTATGCGCGGCAGCTACTACGTCGTCGATCGCCTGTTCTCGGCGGCCGAGCTTCGCCTCGGCGAGAAACGCCAGGCTGTCGTCCGTATTGTCCGCACCGATCTCAAGGGGCGCAGCTGACATGAGCGCCGCCCTCGAAAACCCGCGCCCCAAAGAGCCGCCCGAAGCGCTGCGCCTGCGCGCCAAGCCCCGGCCGGTGACGCGGCTCAATCGGACCGCGCTGATGATCGCAGCGGGCGGCGCGGGACTGCTCATCTTCGGCGCGATGAGCATAGCGCTCAGGCCTCCGCGGGCGATGGGCGAGGAGAAGGCGAAGGAGCTCTACAACACCGAGACCAAGCCGAAGGCGGAGGGCCTCGACGCGCTCCCCAGGACCTACGCCGAGGTCGGGACGAAACCGAGGCTCGGCAGGCCGCTGCCCGGCGATCTCGGCGCCGCCTTCCTCCAGGCCGAAGAAGCGACCGACCAGCTCGGCTATCTAGACAAGGAAGATTTTGCGGCGCTGTCGCCGACGCCGTTCCGGAATTCGCCGGAAGCCGACGCCGCGCGGCAGGCGGCGCTAAAAGAAGCGCAGGTCGCCGCGGCGGCGCGCGAGGGCGGCGTGTTCTTTCAGCTGAAGTTGAATGCCGGCGCTCCGGCAAGGGTTCCCGTCAACGTCGGTTCGGATGCTGTCGCAGCGCGGCCTTTCGATGTCGTTCATGGCGCGCCGCAAGTTCCCTTCGGCGCGGCGCACGCGGAAGATCCGAACCGGCAAATCAGGAAGCTCGCCTTTCTGGACGATCGGGATGCTCGCGAAACGGACAACCCGCACCGCATCGAGGATCCGGTGACGCCCTTTGAGGTGATGGCGGGTACCGTTATCCCGGCGAGCCTGATCACCGGCGTCAACTCGGATCTCCCCGGGACGGTGATCGCGCAAGTGACGCAAAACGTCTACGACACCGTGACCGGGCAGTATGTGCTGATCCCGCAAGGGGCGCGGCTCATCGGCCGCTATGACAGCGTCATCGCCTTCGGCCAGTCCCGCGCGCTTCTCGTCTGGTCGCGGATCATTTATCCGGACGGAGCGTCCATCGTCATCGACAACATGCCGGCGAGCGATGTCGCGGGTTACGCCGGGCTGTCGGACAAGGTCGACTTCCACACGTTTCGCCTGTTAAAGGGCGTCGTCCTCTCGACGCTGCTCGGCGTCGGCACGGAACTCTCCTTCGGCGAGTCCGAAAGCGACATTGTCGCCGCCTTGCGCGAGTCCGCGCAGACCGCCGCCAATCAGGCCGGCCAGAAGATCGTCCAGCGCAATCTCGACATCCAGCCGACCATCAAGATCAGGCCCGGCTGGCCGCTGCGCGTGATCGTCCACAAGGACCTCGTATTGCGTCCCATCATGGCGAAGGAGGCGCGGCTGTGACGCTCAAGATCGGCCCCATCGTCGAACGCGCGTCTGTAAGGCTCGCAGTCGTACTGCCGCCCAATACGCATGATGCGCTCGCCGACTATGCGCTGATCCATGCGCAAGCCTTCGGCAAGGAGCTCGCGCTCGGCGATCTCGCCGCGCTCATGATCGAGCGCTTCCTCAAATCGGACGCCGCCTTCCGGCGCGCCCGGAAATCCCTTCGTCAACCCAAAGCAGCAACGGAGTGACTGCCATGGCTCTCATCGGCGCCTTCTCGAAAACCGCGGAAGGATATTCAGGAACCATCCGCACCATGACCATCAACGTCAAGGCCGCCTTCGTCCTCAACGACAAGAACGGCAATGACAAGGCGCCGGACTTCAGGGTCCTCGTCGACGGCAAGGAACTCGGCGCCGCCTGGCGGGCCAAAGGCAAGGCCGAAGGCGGGAAGCCCTATCTCAGTGTTGAACTCGACGACCCAAGTTTCGCCGCGCCCATCAGCGCCGCGCTGTTCGAAAATGGGGAAGAGGGAAAGGCGAATTTGGTCTGGTCGAGGACCAAAGGGTCGAGAGGAGAGAAATGACGGGTTTGCGAGCGTCGGCAGGCATACCGTCGGCGCCGCGGGCGGCAATTTCTCGCCTCGGCCATTCCTGATTCTGTGGAAGGTCGAAACCCATATGGTTGTGGACACAAACATAGATCGCTTTTTTGGGCTCGGCCTTTCCCGTGAAATAGCGGCGCGGTTCATCGGCGTTTCGGCGACGACTTTCGATGTTATGGTGAAAGACGGACGAATGCCCGTGGCGCGCAGGATCGGCGCCAGAAAGCTATGGAGCCGAGTCGAATTGGAAAGCGCTTTTGACGCCCTTCCGAAAGACGAAGATGCGGGGATTAACCCATGGGATCAGGACGCCGCTGCATGAAGCTTCGCGACTACCCCGGCGTTTCATCCTTCGAGGACAATCGCGGGAAGCTGCGTTACCGGTACCGGCGAAAGGGTTACGCGATCTATCTGCATGGGGAACCGGGCTCCGAGCAATTCGAAGCCGAATACGCGGCAGCGCGCGGATCAGTGGGACCGAGATCCCGCGGACCGCAGCCGAAGGCAGGCACCATCAATGCTCTGTGCGCGTCCTACTATGGAAGCGCTGAGTTCCTTGCTCTGCGGGATTCTACGAAGCGAAACTATAGAGCCTCGATCGAACCCTTTCGCGAAAAGCATGGCAATAAGCCTTTCGCCCAATTGGAGCGCCGCCACATAAAGGCCGAGATCGCCAAACTCGCCTCGACGCCCGCGCAGGCGAACAAGCTATTGAAACGCCTTCGGCAATTGCTGAACTACGCCGTCGAAATGGAATGGCTCAAAGTGAATCCGGCGATGGGCGTCAAGCCGATGCGCGCGGAGGGCGGATTTGCAGAATGGCCTGAGGGATTGATCGCCCAATTCGAGTCGCACTGGCCGATCGGCACACGGCAGCGCCTTGCCCTCGATCTGCTGCTCTATACGGGGCAGCGTCGCAGCGACGTGGTGCTGATGGCGCGGGCCAACATTCGAGAAGGCGCCATTCGCGTGCTGCAAGTGAAGACCGGCGCCCCGCTCTGGATTCCAATCCATCCCCGCCTTGCGGAATCCATCGCGGCGGCCTCTCCAAGCGGGCTTTATCTGATGATGACAGAGTACGGGCGGCCGTTCTCAGCCGCGGGATTCGGCAACTGGTTCCGAGAGCAATGCAAAGCCGCCGGCATTGAGAGAGGATATTCAGCCCACGGCCTGCGGAAGGCTGCAGGCCGCCGCCTCGCAGACGCCGGTTGCACAGCGCATCAGGTCATGGCGGTCCTCGGACATCGCTCCTTAAGCGAAGCGACGCGCTACACCAAAGGCGCGGATCAAAGGCGCAACGCTGAAGCGGCGATCGCTCGGCTCGGAACGGGTGATGAACGCAATTTGTCTAGCGCGGTCGGAAATTTGTCTAGCAATGCGCCTAACTCGTTGGAATGAATTGCGTCTTGGTGGGGGGGTGGTGGGCCTGGAGGGACTCGAACCCCCAACCTAGCGGTTATGAGCCGCCAGCTCTGACCATTGAGCTACAGGCCCGCCGGGCGGCGCGGGCGCCGGGCGTCGGGGCCGCCTATAACAGCATTGTGTTCGCCGTTGAAGGCGCGTCGAGCGACAAGCGGCGGCGATCCTGACGCGCCGCCTTGATTTCGCCGCGCGGCGCGGCTTTTGTCCGTCCGCTCGCCTAGAGGAGGATATATGCGCGCATTTGCGACAACCGCTCTCGCCGCGGCCGCCGCTGTCGGCTGCTCCGCCGCTCCAGTCGCCGCCGGAGAGGGCGCTGCGGGAGGTCATTACGAGATGAAGAGAACAATCGCCGTCACCGGCGTCGGCGAAGCCGTGCGCGCGCCCGACATGGCCAATCTGACGCTCGGCGTCGAAGCTGAGGGCGCGACCGCCGCCGAGGCGCTGCGCAAGAATTCGGCGCAGATGGAGGCGACGATCAAGAGCCTCACGGATGCCGGCGTCGAGAAGAAAGACATCCAGACGTCGAACCTTTCGGTCGGCGCCAGATACGACTATTCGCCGGAAGGCCGCCCGCCGCGCATCATCGGCTATCAGGCGACGAACACTGTCAATGTGAAGCTTCGCAACATCGACAAGGCGGGGAATGTCATCGACAAGGCGGTCGGCGTCGGCGCCAATCGCCTCGATTCGATCTGGTTCAGCTTCGCCGACCCCAAGCCCATCATGAACGAAGCGCGCAAGAACGCCGTCGCCGACGCGCGCGAACGGGCGCAGCTTTATGCGGAGGCGGCCGGCGTCAAGCTCGGCCCGATCCTGCAGATTTCGGACAGCTACACGCCGATGCCGGGGCCGATTCCGGTGATGGCGCGCATGGACATGGCCGAAGCCAAGGCGGTTCCGATTTCTCCCGGCGAATCGACGACCTCTTCAAGCGTTACGGTGATCTACGCGATCGAATAGCGCGAGTTCTTTCCCGGCGCGCCCGCGCTGGATCGCAGCGGAAATCGCATGAAACAATGGTAAGGCGCCGCACCGACGCGGCGCCTTTTTCGTCGCATAGGCCCATTGCCGCGCGCCTCCGGAATAAAGGCGTCCGCCCGGCCGTCTTGCTGGACAGTCCGACGTCTGATCATATGGGCGGGGCCAGGTCCCCTCGCCCCTCAGGAGAGCCAAATGCGCGTCAAACTCTGTCTTGTCTCCGCGGTCAGCATTTCGGCGCTGGCCGGCGCCGCCTTCGCGCAGAAAATTGAAGATGACGACAAGCCGAAGAACGGCCCGTCATTCGAGGTCGAGATCGCGGCGGGCGCCGAATATGACGACAACATCTCGGTCGGTCAGATCGACGTCAACACCGGGCAGGACGACTTCGCCGCGGTGATCGACGCCGATTTCGATGTCGGCGTTCCGCTCGGCGTCAGGACCGAACTTGATCTCGGCTACGGATTTTCGCAGTCGCTGCACAAGGATTTCACCGCTTTCGATCTGCAGTCGCATCTGGCGACGGCTGACCTGTCGCACGATTTCGTGTTGTTCGAAGTCGGCGCGGCTGGAAGGGTCGCCTATTCGCGGCTCGGCGGCGACAAGTTCCTGACGATGTATCAGGCCAACCCCTACATCGCGAAATTCATCGGCGATCTTTTGTATGTGCGCGCGGGATACACGTTTTCGGACAAGAATTTCGCCGAGCAGACGCCGATCCCTCCGGCGCCCGCCCTTCCCTCGCGCGACGCCAAGAACCGCGCGTTCGGCGGCGACGTCTATCTTTTCCTCAACGGCGTCAAATCCTACTTCGTCGCCGGCTATGAGCGCGAACGCGAAAACGCCCTTTCCGACGAATTCGACTATCACGCCGACAATTTCCGCGTGCGCTTTTCGCAGCGGTTCGATCTTGGCGGCAATGACGCGGAATTGTCGCTCGGCTTCCGCCATGAGCGGCGCGACTATGATTCCGTCACGCCGTCGATCGGCGCCGTCAGGGACGATGAGCGAAACCGCTTCCAGGCCGAGCTTGAGCTGCCGATCAATGATTGGGCGTTTCTACGCGCGGAGGTCGAGCACGGCGACTACAAATCAAATCTTCCGTCGGCGGACTTCAAGCAAAACCTCGCCGGCCTGAGGCTCGGCGTTCGTTTCTGAAGCCCGGCCGATGATTGAAGGCGGATTGCCATTCAATCTAATCCATGACCGGCGTGACAAGTCCCGCGCCGTACACCGGATCGCGGCCAGGCGCGCCGAGATCTTCGGCGTTCTCGACAAGGATGCGATAGGCGTCAGCGGCGTCATGGGCGTCGCCGCTGCGCAGTTCCGCGAGCGCGGCGGCGACGAAAGGCGCCGCCATCGACGTGCCGGACGACGACGCATAGCCGCCGCCGTCGCGCGCATGCCGGACGGAAACGCCCGGCGCGGCGAAATCGACATAGTCGCCGCGATTGGCCAGGCGATAGACATTCTTGTC
The DNA here is from genome assembly GCA_902826095.1 of uncultured Alphaproteobacteria bacterium. Taxonomy (GTDB): domain Bacteria; phylum Pseudomonadota; class Alphaproteobacteria; order Caulobacterales; family Parvularculaceae; genus Amphiplicatus. The sequence goes on from CADEDN010000028.1 coordinate 12,618, forward strand.
GCGCGACACCGCCGTCACCGCGACCGTTTCCGCATAGGCCGCCGGATACATCGGCCGCGCAGCCGGCCCTTCATTGCCGGCGGCGGCGACAACCGTCACGCCCTGCTCTCCAGCGCGCTTGATCGCCGCCTCAAGGATCGCGTTCGGCGGGCCCGCGAGACTCATCGAGACGATCGGCGTCTTCATCTCAGCGAGCCAGTCAAGCGCCCTCACCAGACTTTCCGTCGTCGCCGACGCCCGCCCGCCTGTCGATTGAAAGAACACGGAGGCCGCGAGCACGTCCGCTTTTGGCGCGAGCCCTTTGTACCGGCCGTCATCGCCTGCAAGAATTGAAACGACCGCCGTTCCGTGACCGGTCGGCTTCGCCATATCGTAGGGAACGAAATCGCGCGCGACGACATGCATGCCGTGAAGCGCGGAATGCGCGCTGTCGAGCGCCGTGTCGATGACGCCGATCTTCAGGCCTTCGCCGCCGGCGCGGTCATTCATGCGCATCAGGTCCGACGGCGAATCGCCCTCCAGAGCGTCGATGGCGCCGCCGCTCGGATAAAAGAAAATGTGGTTGTAGTCGACCTCGGCGCCGGCGGCGTCCGCGTGAACGGATTTTTGCGTCTCACGCAAATTGAAGCCTATGGGGGCCTCCATGCGGGCCATGACAACGCCGAGGCCGCCAAGCGATTCAACCGACTTGACTTTGTGGCCGCGCCTTGAGAGCGCGTCGATTTCCGCCGACGTCGCCAACGCCAGCCATTCGCCGCGCGCGATTTCGTCGCCGTTTCGGTCAAACGCGGCTTCAAAACGCCGGCCGGCGTCGGCGGCGACGTCGTCGTCATTCGATCCATGGCCGGAATCGCCGCCTTCGATTTCGTTGAGCGCCGCGCGGTAGGTCGCATCGGCTTCATCCCGCGCGACGTCGCGTTGAAGGTCGGCGGCCTTCACCGCCGCCTTGTAGGCGGCGTCGATCGCGTCCTTGTCGGCGCCGGGCTTTGCGAGCGCTGCGTCGCGGATGCGGCGCGCTTGGGCGCGTCCGACGTCCCGTCCCGCATCGGCGGCGTCGCGGGCGATCTCGAATTCGGCTTTCGCCTTGTCTTTCGCCCTGTCGATTGCGGCGTCGCCGACAGCATCCGCAGCTCTTGGTTCGTCAGCTCGTTTCGAGCCGCCGCGCTCTTTCATCCGCTCGTCGACCTTGTCGTCGATCTTGCGATCGGCGCGATCCTTGCCGCGGCCCTTGCCGGATCGGTCCTTCGCTTTGTCCTCCACCTTGTCGCGAACGCGATCGGAGACCTTGTCATCGATCTTCCCGTCGAGTCGTTTTTCAATATCCTCTTCGATTTCTTCTTCGATCTTTTCTTCAATGTCGTCGTCGGGCGTCCCGTCGCTGCCGGATCCATGCTTGGCGGACGCGGGCGAGCCGAGAATCGCCGCCGTCGAAAGCAGGAACAGCGCAAGCCTTTTCAGATCCGAAGCAACGACCATGGTTAACGCTCCTGCCCGGCGGTGGCGATTTCGCGGGCTTGCAACCTATTCCAAAAGAAGGGACCTTGCACCAATTGATAACCCGTTAGCGACTTGGATCAAAATCGGCAGGCCGATCTCAGCTAGATGACGGAGAGTGCGCCAAAATATTCCCGGAGGCCGGGGAATAAACGAGGCGCATCGGGCGTTAGTGAGGCATTGATGCGCAAATCCGACAAGGCGCTCAGGAAGGAACTGACCGAAATGTTGCCGCGCTTGCGCCGCTTCGCCTATTCGCTGACCGGGTCGCGCGCCGACGCTGACGATCTGATGCAGTCGACGGTGGAGCGCGTTCTTGATCGCGGCGCGCCGGCGGACGCCGACCTCGGAAAATGGAGCTTTCGCGTGGCCAAGAACATCTGGATCGACGAGATCCGCAGCCGCCGCGTCCGCTCGAGCGCCGTCAGTGAAGGACGCCTCGAGATCGAGGACCGCATCGACGGCGAGCGCATCGTGTTTGGAACAATCGCCTTTTCGGAAGTGAACCGCGCGATGGCGACGTTGCCGGACGATCAGCGCGCGGCGCTGTCGCTGGTGGCGGTTGAGGGACTCTCCTACGCCGAAGCGGCCGAAACGCTTGAAGTGCCGATCGGCACCATCATGAGCCGGATCGCCCGCGCGCGCGCGGCGCTCGCTGAAATTTTCGCCGCCCACGCGCCGGATTTGACGACAAAGACGGGGGCGCGCGCGTGACCCTCACCGACGACCAACTCTCGGCGTTTCTTGACGGCGAATTGCCGCCGCTTGAGCTAAAGCGCATCGCCGCCCTGATCGACGCCGACGCCGCCTTGCGCCGCCGCATCGAAGCGCTGGCGCTGCCGGACCGGCTGATCGCTGGCGCCTATTCGGCGATCGATGCGGCGCCGATCCCGGCCGCCGTCACTGCGCTTCTCGCCGATCCCGGCGATGATCGGGAAGACGTCGTTGTTCCGATGCGCCGGCGCGCGCCGACGACGCCGGCCTGGTCGCTCCCCCTCGCCGCTTCGCTGGCGCTCGCCGCCGGCATCGGCCTTGGTCTCGCGATTTCGTCTCCACGCAACGCGCCGGCGTCCGTCTTGGCCAGCTCGATTGACGCGAAAAGCGCGCTCTACGCCGCGCTTGAAACGCGGCCGAGCGGCGACGCCGTCACGCTCGGCGCCGGCGAAACGGCGACGCTGATCCTCAGCTTCGACGGCGGCGCGCAGGGTGTCTGCCGCGAATTCGCGCTCGCCGGCGAGGGCGAAGCGACGCGCGCGGTCGCCTGCCGCAAGGACGGGGAATGGCGAATAGCGTTCGCCGCGAGCGAGGCCCCGGCCGACCAGGACGGGACCTATGGAACCGCATCGAGCCCCGTATCGGCGGCCTTTGAAAGCGCGATCAGCGCGCTCGGCGCCGACCGCGTTATCGAGCCTTCGGCCGAGGCGTCATTAATAAAGTCCGGCTGGGCAGCAGCGCCGCAATAACGCGCCTTTGGGCGGCGGCCCGCGCCGCGCCCGCGCCGCAATCGCAACACATTATGAACCAATCGGCGGGACAGTGTCGCGGCTGTCGATTGATCACGGGCGCGCCCGCGCCGTGATGTTGCGTGAGGGATTGATGTCGGGTTCTGTTCCGCCGCTGAAGCGGCAAGGCGAGCGCGCCATATTGAAAGACGCGGTCCAATGCTCCGCGGACAATGAGCGCGCCACGGCGCCGCGCGGCGAATATGAGATCGAGAAAATCGAGGCGACCGCCGGGCGATGTTCGGTCGGCCTGTGCTCTTGTGCGACGCAAAACCGCTTCACGCTGTCCTTTGACGCCTTCCTGCAGCATCTGAACGAAGGCCGGATCGCGGTCATCCGCAGCTGACGCCGCCCTCGGCCGCTTGCAACTCCAGCCGCATCGTCGCACCCTGCCGTCGCGGTGGGGACGATGCCGGGCGATTTCAAATACAAGGCTTTCATCAGCTATAGCTGGGCCGATCGCCAATGGGGCGAATGGCTCCACCATGCGCTTGAGACCTATCGCGCGCCGAAATCGCTTGGCGGCGCGCGCTTGCACCCGATCTTCAAGGACCGCGAGGAAGAAGCAGCGGGACATTCGATCGGTTCGGCGATCGAGGCGGCGCTCGGATCGAGCGAATTTCTGGTCGTCCTCTGCAGCCCGAATTCGGCGAAATCGAAATGGGTGAACCGCGAGGTCGCGTGGTTCAAGACGCACCGCGACGCCCGGAAGATACTGACCCTCATCGTCGCCGGCGAGCCGCACGCCTCCGACACGCCGGGCCGCGAGGCGGAAGAATGTTTCCCGCGGACGCTTCTCTACAAAGTCGACGCCGATCTCGCGGCCACGGACGAATTCGAGGACGCCCCGCTTGCCGCTGACGCGCGCGAGACCGGCGACGGCCGGCGCGGCGCGAAACTCAAACTCGCCGCCGCAATGCTGGGCGTCGGCTACGACGCGCTCGCGCGGCGGGACGACCGGCGCCGCGCGCAGAGACGGCGCGCCGCGATGGGCGCCATGGCCGCACTCGTCGCCGTGCTCTCAGGGATCACGCTTTACGCCGTCAACCAGCGCGACGCCGCCATTGGGGCGCGGAAGATCGCCGAAGCCGCCGAGAAGGACGCAAAGTTCCAGGCGGACGAAGCGCAAAGCCTTGTCGAATTCATGCTGACGGATCTGCGCCAGCGGCTCGACGCGGTCGGCCGGCTCGATATTCTCGACAGCGTGGCAAAGCGCCTGCTGGAAAGCTATGAAAAGCAGGACCTTGCAACGCTCGACCCCGACGCGCTCGGGCGCCGGGCGCGGGTGCTCTTGCTGCTCGGCGAAGTCGAGGGAACGCGCGGCAAACTCGACGCCGCGCTCGCCCGCTACAAGGACGCTGCGGCAACGACGGAAGAATTGTTGCGCCGCGCTCCTGACGACCAACAACGCATCTTCGACCACGCGCAGAGCGTCTACTGGGTCGGCGACATCGCGTGGAAGCGCGGGGATGTGGCGCTGACCGCTGCACAGTGGACGCAGTATCGCGACTATGGCGCGCGCCTCGTCAAGCTCGATCCGGACAAGGACGAATGGCGAACGGAGCTCGGCTATGGCCACCGCAATCTTGGCGTTCTCGCCTACACCGAAGGAGAGGCGAGCGACGCCGTCGAGGCCTTCCGTCGCGCGCGCGACGTATCAAAAGCCCTTTCGGAGAAGCACGCTGACGACGCCAATCTCCAGATCGCTTATGCCGACGATCTCATCTGGCTCGCCTCCGCACAGGAAAAGGCAGGCGCTTTCGCCGAGGCGGAAGAGACCCTCGCCGCAGAAGCCGCAATCAGCGGCGCTCTGCTCGCGAAGGACCCTGAAAACGACATGGCTCTTCAGCGTCAATCGGTTAATGGGCGCATGGCGGCCCGACTCGCCATTGAGCAGGGTGACGCAAGGCGTTCGCTGGAAATTCTCAATGGACTTGTGCCGCTGCATGAGGCGAGAATTGCACATGATTTGGAGAATACTGCTTGGCAAGATTTTTTGAGCTTGTTGAAGATCGATCTCGCGAACACGACCCTTGCTTTGGGTGATATTGCTGCGTCACGTCAAACGGCGGACAAAGCTATCGCTGCTGCACGTCGATTAATTCAGATCGATTCACGCGTAGCGAATTGGAATTTGACCAATCTCGGTTTGGCGCTTCAAACCGCAGCGCGCGCGGCCATTGCAGACGGAGATATGTTAGCGGCATCGGATTTTGCAGCTGAGGCCCAGTCATTAGTCGACCACTCAAACATAACCCTCCAAGAAACCGCTCCAATGCGAAGATTCGAAGCAGCGACAGCGTTAATCCGGGCGATAATCCTCAAAGACGCCGGCGATTACGCGGGATCGAAATCCCTCGCAAAGACAGCATCAGAAGAACTTGGCCCGCTCTATGAAAAATCATCTCCCGCCCATCGGCATGTGATCGTCGAACTTATACTTAGATCGGGAGATACGAAGAAAGCCGGCGCGCTCGCCGAACAGTTGCACGCGCTCGGTTATAGGCATCCGGATTTCATGAAATTGCGAATCGAATTGGCGTCACAAAAAGGAGGAAGATGACATTGAAGCCGCACTAACACATTGCGCTAAAGTAATGACCAGAAAAGGAGAAACGATCATGCGAAGTCTGCAATCGAATTTGACCCTCGCCTTCATTGTCTTTGCGCTCACGGCGCTGTCCGCCGCACCAGCCGCGGCGCAGATAAACAACCAATCCTGCGCCGCAGGTACGCAGCAACTCTATCTTCAGGTCTCCGCGACCCGGCAATCCTTTATAGCGCCGGGCGACGGCTACATGACGAATTACTATACCGGGTGGAACGGCAACTGCTGGGACCCGTCGCAGGACGCTTTTGCGATGGCAAATCTCGGCAATGGGCCGTTTAATTTCATCATCAACATTTTCGATCCGCAGAATCTGGGGATGAAGTTTACGGACCAACAAGGCAATGGGTGCCTCGGCCCCAACGCGCCGAATCCGAACTTCGTCGTCGTTTTCGGCAAGATCAACAGCAAGGGCAGGGTCATCGAGCCTCTAGCGCCCTGGCCGATTCCAAATCTCCCACCATCGGAAGCCGGCGAGTATTACAATTTCCAGATTTCGCCGGATCAGAAGTCTATCAGTTTCAACGATCGCGATAATCGCGGACCAGACTATCATTTCGGCGTCTATCTTTGCGATCACAACGCCAATAATCCCAGCGGCGTCTATTTGTTTCTGTCCGATCCGGGGCAACAACCGAAGGGCACGACACAACCAATCGAGCCAAAACCCTAGCGAGCATTTTCTATCGGCTATTTCCAATGGCGGGCGCTTCATTGGCGCCCGCCGACTTACGCCGGGTCGCGACCCTTGCTGATCGCGCTTCCCTTCCTTCGCCAATTACCCGATCTTCGCCGGCATGAGCGACAGTCAAGAAATCCGTTTCGACCCCTCGACTGCGTGTCCGGGCGCGTTTCGCGGGCCTTTCTCCGAAATCTGGCGTCTTCTGTGTACAGTCTATCTGAAACTCGCCGGCTGGAAGATCGAGGGCGACTGGCCGCGCGACATGCCGAAAATGGTGCTGATCGCCGCGCCCCACACTTCGAACTGGGACGGGATCAACATGCTCGCGGCCGCGGGCTTCTACCGCGTGCCGCTGAAATGGATGGGCAAGAAGGAGCTGACGACGGGTCCCCTTGGCGGGATCGTCAAATGGCTCGGTTGCGTTCCCGTCGACCGGAAGGGCGGCAGCGATCTCGTCAACCAGATGAAGGACGCCTTCGCCAGGGCCGACGCCATGGTGCTCGCGATCCCGCCCGAAGGGACGCGGGCGGCGACGACGGAATGGAAGACCGGGTTTTATCATATCGCGCGCGCGGCGGGCGTTCCGCTGGTGATGAGCGTTCTCGATTACGGAACAAAGACGATCCGCCTCGTGGGGGCGCTGACGCCTTCGGGCGATTACGCGGCGGACCTCGCCGTCATCAAGTCGCATTATGACGGCGCGAAGGGTCTTCGCGCCGGACAATTCGTGCAGGAAGAGAAGGAACTCCCCCGATGACGACGCCATTCAAGGCCGAAGGCGGATGCGATTGCGGCGGCCTGCGCTATCGCATGGAAGACCGCCCGCTGTTCGTTCATTGCTGCCATTGCCGCTGGTGCCAGCGCGAGACGGGTGCGGCCTTCGCGCTGAACGCGATGATCGAGAGCGATCGCGTGACGACGCTCGCGGGCGAGCCCGAAATCGTGCAGACCCCTTCGGCGTCGGGGCGCGGCCAGAAGATCGCGCGCTGCCAGAAATGCCGCCTCGCGCTCTGGAGTCATTATTCCGGCGCCGGCGACAAGGTGAAATTCGTGCGCGTCGGGACGCTCGACAATCCCGATCTCCTGCCGCCGGACATTCATATTTTCACCGCGACCAAGCAGCCCTGGGTCGTCATCCCGCCGCGCGCGCTTAGCGTTGAGGAATTCTACGACTGGCGCGAAGCCTGGCCCGATTATGCGAAGGAGCGCCGCAAGGCGATGAGCGGCAAATAAGCCGCCCCTTCCCCCCCCTATCATCCCGGACGCGCCGCAGCTCGTCCTCCTTCACGACCCGGCGCCCCCCCCGGCGGACGCCGCCATCTGTCGCACCGCGAGCACGACTCAATCCATATTGATCGAGGTCTCGTTTTTCGAAGGCGACTCGATGAAGCCTGCTCAAAAGGCCGCGCCCAAACCCGCGCCGAGGCCGAAGAAGGAACCCAAACTCTCGCGCGCGCACGCGCCGGAGGGGCTTTCGCCGCGCGACTGGCAGCGCGCCCTGCGCCGCCAGTTCGGCCGCGAGCAGGATTTCGGGCTCGAAAACCTCGGCGACGAACCGTTCTTCTTGGAATTCCGCGTCAGCAATCCGGTTTCGAAATCCGCCTATCGCGTGGCGATCCGGGGCCTCGGGCCGGGCGGGAATTTCTGTTCGTGCCCTGACTATGCGACCGGCGAGCTCGGAACCTGCAAGCACATCGAATTTGCGCTGGGCGGGTTGGAGAAAAAACGCGGCGCCAAGGCGGCGTTCGCCCGCGGCGCCCAGCCGGCCTATTCCGAACTCTTTTTGCGCAAGGACGGGGAGCGGCGCGTCCATTTTCGCGCCGCTGCGGATTGCCCGCCGGAAGTTGTGAAGGCGGCCAAAAAGCTGTTCGATTTCGATCAGAATGGCGTGCTGGCGAGATCGGCCGCTTCTCGGGGCGCGAGGCGCGCGTCATCGCCGGCGGCCGGGCCGAACGTCAAAAGGACTGCGCCCTCGACGATTTCTGCAAGATCACCAATTATGAGAAACTTGAGCCCAATCTCGATTTGATCGCAGGCTGGGCGCCGGAACTGGTCATCGTCGATGAGGCGCAGCGCGTGAAGAACCGGAACACCATCGCAGCGCGCGCCCTCAAACGCATCGATAATCCGTATGCGATCGTACTGACGGGGACGCCCTTGGAGAACAAGCTGGAGGAGCTGATCTCGATCGTCCAGTTCGTCGATCAGCATCGGCTCGGGCCGACCTGGAAGCTGCTCAGCATGTGCGACCTCATCGTGAACATGCGATCGCCCTGCTTCAAAAGGGGGTGAAGGAAGGTCCCGCTTTCCAAGGAGGGGTAGAAAGAGACTCGTGCGGATTCCCACCCCTTGAAGTGGAAAGGGGCAGGAAGGGATTGGTTTTGATACAGACGAATGGCGCGGCGCGTCCGGAATCTTGCGCGGCAAGAGCGCCGTTGAACTCCCGGGATCCCGGATCAGCGACGCAGCCCTCATCCTGAGGAGCCGCCGTCAGGCGGCGTCTCGAAGGACACGTTGCAGCGCATCCGGAATGACAGGGTGGGGAAGCGGCGGAGAGATCAGACTGAAACAGCGCCAATCTCCCCTGTCCCCCTTTCCAGGAAGGGAGCCGATTGAGGCCGATTAGCCAAGCGCGACGAGCGCGCCTATAGGCTGGCGCGTCATTTCCGCCCGACTGTGATGCTCATCCCCTCCCTTCGCGTGTTCCGCCATCGCGCCTACGCCCATTATTGGGTGATGCGCCAGCTTTTGTCCGCCTCGCGGCAGATGCAGGCGGTCGCGATCGGCTGGCAGGTCTACGATCTCGCGCGGCAGACGCGCGGCGTCGAGGAATCGGCGTTCGTCCTCGGGCTTGTCGGTCTTGCGCAGTTCCTTCCCGTCCTGCTGCTGTCGCTTGTCGGCGGTCAGGCGGCTGATCGCTTCGATCGCAAGATGATCCTCGTCGTCAGCAATATCGGACGCGTCCTCGCCGGCTTTGCGCTCATCGCCAGCGTCTCGATGCCGGCGGCGCAGGCGCTGCCGATCGTGTTCGCGATGTCCGTCGTGATGGGCGCCGTCAACGCCTTCGCGCCGGCGGCGTCGAATGCGCTCTATCCGACGCTTGTGCCGCGCGAGGACCTTGCTCCTGCGATCGCGTGGAACTCGCTTGGTTTTCAGGTCTCGTCCGTCGCCGGCCCGGCGATTGGCGGCCTTCTCTACGCGCTTGGCGGCGAGATCGTCTACGCGTTCAGCACCTTGATGGTCGTCGGCGCGATTCTCGCCATCGCGACGGCCAGAACGCCAAAGCAGGAACCAGTCGCGAACGCGCGCGGATTTGCGATGGCGCTCGAAGGTCTTCGTTACGTGCGCGACAACAAGATCGTGCTTGGCGCCATTTCGATCGATCTTGTCGTCGTTTTCTTCGGCGGCGCGACCGCTCTGCTGCCTGTCTTCGCGCGGGACATTCTTCACGCGGGCGCCGACGGCCTTGGTCTCCTTCGCGCGGCCCCCGCCTTCGGCGCCGCGATCGTCGCCTTCGCGCTGGCCGTCCGCCCGCTTGAACGCAAGGTCGGGCCATGGATGCTGTGGTCGATCGTCATCTACGGGCTCGCGACGCTCGCTTTCGGCCTCTCAAAAATATTCTGGCTGTCAATGGGATTGCTGGCGATCACTGGCGCCGCCGACATGATCTCCGTCTATGTGCGGCAAGCGCTTATTCAGTTCGCAACGCCCGACGCGATGCGCGGGCGCGTCGCATCGGTGTCGTTCATGTTCATCTCCGCGTCGAACGAACTTGGCGAATTTGAATCTGGCGTCGCCGCACGTTTCATCGGCCCCATCGGCGCGGTCGTTCTTGGCGGATCGGTCGCCATTGCGGCGGCGCTCGCCTGGTTCCGCCTTTTCCCGCAGATGGCGAAGGCCGACCGGTTCGAAGCGCCGGTGATCCTCGCCTCGGAGCCCGAGCGGCTGGAGCCGCGAACGGCGCCGCGTTAATCCGTCACCGCGTCGTGCCAGCTTTTATAGGCGCCCTGCCCCAACACCGCCGCCTGCACCTCTTTGTGCGCGGCGTTCAGCGCGCCGCTCGCCTGAATGTTCGGATGGACCGGCTTTCTCAACGGGCGCTTGCCGGGCGGCAGCGCGATAATTTCAGCGATCGCGCGCGGCACATCCATTGGATCGGTTTCGTAGACGCCGCCGAGCATGCCGCTCGCCATGTCGATGTGGCCGGCATAGGCGGTTTTGCGTTCCTCGTCGGCGCTTTCCAACAGCGTTTCGAAATAGCGCGCGCCGTTCTCCCAGATTTTCGTCGGGTACCCTCCCGGCTGGATGATCGTCGCCTCGACACCGAAAGGCGCAAGCTCATAGGCCATCGCCTCGAACATCGCCTCGACGGCGAATTTCGTCGCGCAATAGGCGCCGATATTCGGCAGGACGAGACGCCCAAGCTGCGAGGATATCTGCACCATGAGCCCCTCCCGGCGCGCGCGCATTTTCGGCAGCGCGGCGCGCGCGACGCGCTGATAGCCGAAGAAATTGACATCGAAGGCGCGCTGCAGACTGGCCATGTCGTACATTTCAGCGGGGCCGCCGACGCCAATGCCGGCATTGTTGATTACGGCGTCGAGCGCGCCGCCGGCGATCTTTTCCGCCTTCGCGACGCCGGCGGCGACCTGATCGTCGCGCGTCACGTCGATGTCGACAACGGATAGCTTCAGTTTTTCGGTTGACGCGACGTCGAGAAGCTCCTGCGCTTCGGCGCGCTTGCCGCCTTTCAGGTTGCGCATCGAAGCGATGACCGTCGCAGCGGACCTTGCAAAGTGCAGCGCGGCGAGGCGTCCGAAGCCCGAACTCGTTCCCGTGATCAGCACGGATTTGCCGGCAAGGCCGCCCGCGCCCGCATCCGCAGCGCTTGCGCGCGAAGGGGCGAGCGCCGCGCCTGTGAGGACCGCAGCCGCGCCGATAAGCTCACGCCTGTTCATCAACTCTCTCCCTTTTTGTTCGCCTGCAAGATGGCAGTTTCGTCGCCGCCGTGCTAGGCGTCGCCGCCGTCGAACCGCGCCCCGGCCCCTCAATGACCTTGCAACGCTATCTTGACCGCATCGGTCTTCACGAACCTGTGAAGCCGGATCTCGACACGCTGCGCCGCGTCCATCGCGCGCATGCGCTGACGCTCACTTATGAAAACCTCGACGTTCAACTCGGCGCGCCGGTGACGCGCGACGCGGCGGCAAGTTTCGACAAGATCGTGAGACGCGGGCGCGGCGGCTGGTGTTACGAAATGAACGGCCTGCTCGCCTTTGCGCTTGAGGAGATCGGCTTCGATGTGACGCGGCTCGCCGGCGCGGTGATGCGCGAGGAGCTCGGCGACTTCATGATCGGCAATCATCTCGTGCTGCATGTCCGCCTTGATGGCGACGACTGGATCGGCGATGTCGGATTCGGCGACGGCCTGATCGAGCCGGTTCCGCTGAAAGAAGGGCCGATTTTCGGCAACCCGCTCGCCTGCCGCCTTGAACGAATTGCGGGAGGCTGGTGGCGCTACCACAATGATCCGCGCGCGGGCGGGCCAAGCTTTGATTTCCACCCGGCGGTGACCGACGAGACCTTGCTCGAGGACCGGTGCCGGTTTCTGCAGACCGACCCGATGTCGCCTTTCGTCCAGAACGCCGTGGTGCAGCGCTGGCGGAACGATGAACATTGGTCGCTGCGCGGCCGCGTCCTGCGCGTCCTGTCGCCCGGCGGCGAACGCAAATCGCTGATCGCCTCTGCCGACGATTATGTCCGGACGCTGAGGATCGATTTCGGCGTCGATCTCCCCGAGGCGGCGTCGCTGTGGCCGGCGATCGAGAAACGTCACGAGGAATTATTCGCCGGCAAGGATCCGCTCGGCGCCGCGCCGACGATCCCGACCGAAGACATTCGCGACGCTATCGCCGCGGCCGCATCCCCGAATAGATAAGACCGGCGACCGCGGCGACGACGCTGATCATCACCGGCGGCGAGGAAAGCGTCGCGCCGCTCGCGGAAATGAAGCACCCTTCAACGTCGCCCTTGAGCGCGCCGGCGCAAAACCAGATGCTGTAGCCGACAAGGGCGCTCGCCAGCAGCAGCGTCGCAGCCGAAAGCCAGCCGATCAGCGTTTGCATTGTCACAAAGGGCCCTTGCTTTCGCGCAGAATAGCGCAAGCGCGGGTTGAGCGCGACATCGAGGAGGCGGACGAATTGGCGCATCGGCTTGTATTTGGGCGGCGCAGGGCCGATCTTCTCACTTGCGTGTCGTATGGGGGTCTTGATGCGTTTGATCTTCGCCGCGATTTTGTCAGCCGGCCTTTGCGCCGGCGCCGCCGCGCAGCAATCCGGCGGATTGTCGACCGATCCGCTGGTCGGCCCCCGCCATCATGCGGCGGACGCGAGCCAAGACAGTCGCCAATGCCGCAAGGATCACGCCGGTCTTGATCTTGCCGCCGCGGAGCCGGCTGCGGACGCCGAGGCGCGCCTTGACGCCGCGCTGAAGGACGGCGGCTTGCTCGTCACCGTCGCGGTCAGGGATCTTGATTGCCCCTATTGCGCCGCGGCGATCGAGAACGCCTTCGAGGCGCGGGGCGACATCGCCGCCGCCGCCGTCAATCTCCGCACGCAGACAATCTCGCTTGTCGCCCGGCAGGGCGACGCGATCCCGGATGCGACTATCCGGAAAATCATCAGCCGCCGCGGCCACGAGGTCGTGTCGATCGAGCGCGGCGCGCCGCCGCCGGCCGAACCCTGATTGTTACGACGCGGCGACCGCCGCCTTGGTCGCCTCGGCGAAGATCGCAAGGCCCTCGTCGAGATGTTTGTCTGAAATCGTCAGCGGGACAAGGCATCGCAAACATTGGGCGTAGGCGCCGGCGGTCGTCGTGATCAGGCCGCGATCGCGCGCTTCCGTTTGGATCTTGCCCGCGAGATCGCCGTTCGGCTTCATCGGGTCGCCGTCCTTGACGCATTCGACCGCGATCATCGCGCCGAATTGGCGGACGTCGCCGAAATGCCCTTTCGCGGCGCCGTTCTGCAGCGCGCGCCAGCTGGCGGCGACTTTCTCGCCGATGACGGCGGCGCGTTTCAACAACCCCTCTTCCTCGAAAACATCGAGCACCGCGAGCGCCGCGGCGCAAGCGACCGGATTGCCGCCATAGGTCGAGCCCATGCCGCCCGTCGCGATCTTGTCCATCAGCTCCGCCTTGCCGACGAGCGCCGACAAGGGCAGACCCGCCGCGATTGATTTGGCGACGCAGACGAGATCAGGCTCGACGCCGGCGTGCTCGAACGCGAACATCTTGCCGGTGCGGCCCATGCCGGATTGAATTTCGTCGGCGATGAGGAGGATGCCGTGCTGGTCGCAGATCCGGCGAAGGTGCTGCAGGAATTCGGCCGGCGCCGCGTTGAAGCCGCCCTCCCCCTGCACCGGTTCGACGATGATCGCCGCGACTTCTTCCGCCGGGATCGACATCTTGAAAATCTGTTCGAGATATTTGACGCAGGACGCGACCGAGACGCCGTGGTAAACATCCGGATACGGAGAATGATAGACGGCCGGCACCAGCGGGCCGAACCCCTGCTTGTAGGGCTTTGCCTTGCCGGTGAGCGTCGTTCCAAGCAGCGTCCGTCCGTGAAACGCGCCTTCAAAAGCGATGACGCCCGGGCGCCCGGTGATGCGGCGCGCGAATTTGACCGAATTCTCGACCGCCTCCGCTCCGGAATTGAACAGCGCGGTCTTCTTCTTCGTCGTCCCCGGCGCGAGCTTATTGAGGCGCTCGGCGAGTTCGACATAGACCTCATACTGGGCGATGCCGAAGCTTGTATGGATGACCGCGTCGACCTGTTTCTTGATCGCCGCGACGACTTTCGGGTGGCGGTGGCCGACATTCAAAACGCCAATTCCGCCGATGAAATCTATGTAACGTTTGCCCTCGACGTCCCACAGTTCGGCGTTTTCGGCTCTGGCGACGTAAACCCCTGATTTTGAAGGCAAACCGACCGGCAATGCGTCGTCGCGGCGGGCCTTCAGCGCGGCGTTGGTGGTGAATTCGTTCTTTCCGTGGGTCATTGGTTCGCGTCCTGATTAATGCAGGAAATTCCGGGGTTTCGCGGCGACTTAGCACGTTCCGAGGCAAATTCCAGCGAACTTCCCCGCTGCGCGCCTGCGCCGCAGCCGATGTTAAGCATACGTCCCTTGCCAGGTTCGCTCCAAGCGTGTGTAGTTTGATCGTCGCGTTTTCATCGTAGGCGTACCAATTCGGCGAAGAAAGCTGGCCGAATCCGCCAAGGCGGATTGAGCGTCCGGCGATATCGTCCAAGGAGAGGGCCCGGTGACGGACGACTCGATTACCAGGAATATTCTGAAATTCGTGCGCCAGCTCGACGGCGCCGAAACCGAGGAAGGCGTGCTTGAAGCGGCGATTTCACGGCGCTGGCTCGATCGCAAGGGCCTTCCAACGCCCGCCGGCCGACGCCTCGTCGACGAATTCGACACGCTGGAGAAAATCGGGCGGCCGACGGCGTAGAAGCCGGAACTCTATTTTCCCCGCAGCCCTTCAATCGTCCGGCCGGGCGCGATGTCGTTCGCCGATGTCTTGAGGTCGATCACCGCCGGCAGGCCGCTTGCTTTCGCTTCCGCGAAGGCGGCGGGGAAGTCCTCGGTCTTCGTCACCGTCGCGCCGAAGGCGCCGAACGAGCGCGCATAGGCGGCGAAATCCGGGTTCTTCAAATCCGTGCCGGAAACGCGCGCGGGATATTCGCGCTCTTGATGCATGCGGATCGTGCCGTAAATCGAATTGTTCGAGACGAGCGTGATGACGTTGAGCTTGTATTGCACGGCGGTCGCGAGTTCGTTCGACGCCATCATGAAGCAGCCGTCGCCCGCCGCGCAAACGACGTCGCGATTCGGGTAGACCGACTTCGCCGCGATCGCCGCGGGAAAACCGTAGCCCATCGCGCCCGATGTCGGCGCGAGCTGCGTCTTGAACGCCTTGTGCCGGTAAAAGCGATGCAGCCACGCCGCGTAATTGCCGGCGCCGTTGCACATGATGGCGTCGGCGGGAAGGTCCTTGTCGAGCCAGGCGAAAACCTCGGAGAGATTGACGCCCTCGCCGACCTTGACCGGTTTTGAATACGCTTCGAACTCCGAATGCGCTTCATAGGCCTGCTGGAGCCAGCTTTCGTCGAGCGTCCATGGTTCGGCCGCGAGCGCGCGCGCCATTGTCTCCGGCGCCGCATTGATCGCGAGGATCGGCGCATAGACGCGCCCCAATTCCTCTGCGCCCGGATGGATATGGATGAGCGGCTGCGCCGCCAAGGGCGCCTTGAACAGCTCATAGCCGCCGGTCGTCATCTCGCCGAGGCGCGGGCCGAAAGCGATGACGAGGTCCGACCGCTTCAGGCGTTCGACAAGTTTCGGATTGGGGCCGATGCCGACGTCGCCCGCATATTGCGGGTGGAGATTGTCGAACAAATCTTTTGAGCGGAACGAGGCGCCGACCGGAACGCCGGTCGCCTCGACAAAGGTCTTTAGATCGCGCACCGCGTCATGCGTCCACCCGCCCCCGCCAACGAGGAGGAACGGCCGTTCCGCGCCGCCAAGATGCTCGCGCAGCAATTCAAGCGAGCGCTCGTCCGGCGCCGCCATCGCCAACGGGGCCGGCGGCAAACCCTCGGCCTCCGCCTCCTCGGTCAGCATGTCTTCGGGGAGCGCCAGCACGACCGGGCCGCGACGCCCGTTTTGCGCAGTCGCGAAGGCGCGGTTCACATATTCGCCGGCCCTCGCGGCGACATCGACCTCGCTCGCCCATTTCGCGACCGGCCCGAACATCTGCCGATAGTCGATTTCCTGAAACGCTTCGCGGTCAAGCATGTCGCGCGCGACCTGGCCGATGAACATGATCATCGGCGTTGAATCCTGGAACGCGGTGTGGACGCCGACCGACCCTTGCGTCGCGCCGGGACCCCGCGTCACCATGACGATCCCCGGCTTGCCGGTCAGCTTGCCATAGGCCTCCGCCATGTTCGACGCCGACGCTTCATGCCGGCAGACAATCAGTTTGATCCGGTCGCGGACGTCGTAAAGCGCGTCGAGCACGGCGAGATAACTCTCGCCGGGCACGCAAAAAACATGGGTGACGCCGTTCATCACAAGGGCGTCGACAAGATGGCGGGCGGCGGTCTGTTTCGTCATGGCCGCCCTTATGCGACGGGCCGCGATTGGCGGTCAATCGATCATCAGCCCGCGGTCTGGCGCGCCGGAAACGCCTTCGGGTTGCGCAAGATCGCCGCTGAGATCAGCGCGATCAGAAGGCCGACCGGGAAGATTTCAAGGAACGTCATCGGCACGCGAAAGAGCGGGTTCTCGTAATTGGCCGCCATCTCATTCAACTTGGCGATTTCCGCCTGCAGCGCTTCCCCGGCGACGCCGGCCGCCTTCTTGGCCTCGATCGCATGCTCGACATAGGAGGGCATGAACGAATAATCGGTCGCCGCGAGATAGGCCTCCCACCCGCCGGCATAGAAGACGCCGGCGATCACGGCGATCATCAGCCCCAGCAAGAGCGCCGGACCGAATTTGATGACCCCGCCGAGATTCTTGTCGCGGTGGCGTTTGACGCCAAGAAAGATCAGCGTGAGCGCGACGATCATGATGAGGTAGCCGAGCCACAAGCTGTGATCGCCGTGGTCGGCCCCGAAGAGGAAGCCGATGAGGATCGATCCAACCGTGATCGAACCGGCGATGGCTCCGTAGACAATTGCGGTCTTGCTCATTTCAACCCCTTTGATGCCGAATGGAACCGGAACTCTCCGGCGATTGTCCGGCGTCCGCCATCGCCCAAACGGGTGATTTTGCCGGAAATCACCCGAATTTCCGAGCAGCTTATGGGATGAGCGCCAGCTCCCGCGCTTTTTGCACCGCCTGCGTCCGCCGCGCGACCTCGAGTTTTTCATAGAGCCGCGCCGCGTGAGTCTTCACGGTGTTGGGGGAAACGTCGAGCCGGCGGGCGATTTCCTTGTTGGTGCACCCCTCCGCCAACAGCGCCAGCACCTCATATTCGCGCTCGGTGACGCCGAGCGTCGACAGGGCGGCGACATTCTTTTCGAAGGGGCCTTGCGGGCTCTTCTCCGTGAGCCGCCGGCCCGCGAAGACGCCAAGAACGGTGAAGCCGACGGCGATCAGGAAGATGTAGATCTCGGGCGCGAAGACCCGGGTCAAATAGTTGAATTCCAGCCATTCGAGGACGAGCGCTGCAAGCGCGATCAGGACGCCGTAAAGGAAAATCGTCTTCTTCACCCGCCCGAGATTGGCCGAAACGGCGGGCGAAAAAAAGCCCGGCCGCAAGGCGCGCCGGGCAGTGGGAGGTTCCCCAAGGGAGCCGCCGAATGGTCAGGCGACGCGGTCGAGCATCAGCCCCGCGTCGACATCCGTGCGGACGTCGTCCCGGACGCCGCGGATCAGATCGACAAAGATATCCTGCGGCCATTCATTGACGACCTCGCCGGTGTCGATGTCGATCGCCCGATAGACGAAATCGGGGGAGGATTCCGATCGCGAAATCGAAAGCCTGGTGTTGGCGCCGAGGACGCGGGCGACCGCTTCACGCACTTCGGCGAGCCGGTCTGCGGACCGCGCCTTCGCCTCTTCGGCGCGCGCCGCGACTTCGGCGTTGAGCGCGCGCCGCTTTTCGGCGAGCGCCTGGTTTCTCTCCTCGCCCGAGCGATCGGTGCGAGTGGCGGATTGAGATTGCGTCAAGGCGTTCACTTCCATTTTTCCCTGCCCGCCGCCGCGTCATTGTCTGGCGCGGCGGCTTCCAGAGCGCCCCTTACGCGAATAGCGCGAGGATCGCGTTCGGCGCAGCGTTCGCGATCGATAATGTCTGGATCGCCAGTTGCTGCTGCACCTGCAGCGCCTGCAGCCGCGAGCTTTCCTTGGCGAGGTCGGCGTCGGTAAGGTTGCCGATCGAGATTTCGAGCGCGTCGGAAATGCGCGTCATCAGCCGTTCCTGCAGGGCGAGCGATTTACTGCCCGAACCGAGATTGGCGAGCGCCGGGGTCAGCGCGTCGATCGCGGTGGTGACGGCGGCGATTTCGGCTTGCGCCGCGGCCGCATCCGCGAGCGGATCAGCGCCGGTCGCGACATTGACGATGCCGCCGCCGACAGAAAGGTTCTGCGCCGCGACAGTGATCGTCTGTGTGCCGTCGGTCGAGGCGACGACGGTGAGGTCGGAAGCGCCATTGGCGATGAGGTTGCGGCCGCCGACGCCGGCGCTGTCGACAAGCCGCGTGATCTGGTCGCGAAGGCTCGCATATTGTTCGCTGAGGACGAGACGCGTCTGCGCGGTCAACGAGGTGTCCGCCGCCTGGCTCGCCACGGCTTTCATCTGGACGAGAATATCGGAGATCGACTCGCCGGCGGCGAGCGCGACATCGACCGACGACTGGCCGACGCGAAGGCCCTGCTGCACCGGCTCGATCGAGGCGAGCTCGGCGCGCTGCTGTTGCGCGAGGGCGTAGATCGCCGGATTGTCCTTGGCGCTCGACACCTGCTTGCCGGTCGAAACCCGGCGCTGCACCTCGGCGAGCTGGTCCGAAACCCGGTTGAGGTTTTGAAGGGCGACAAGCGCGCCTGGATTGGTTGTGACGTTGTTGACCATCGAAGGTCTCCCTTTCTGGGTTCAAGAGCGATTTTTCGCTCCCCCGGCGCGCGCCCGCGGCGCAACTCCGGCGCGACATGACGAGCAAGTAACCTGCCGTTCAGGGAATTGTTCACGGCCGTTAACGGAGCCGCCGCGCGCGGCGGAATTCGGCCGTTGCGCCGGTAATCCTAACCGTTCGTAAACGGAGTTTTAGACTGCAAGCGGAAAATCTCGCCCGGCAGAAATTGCCCGGCGGCAAAAATTACGCAGCCGGCTTCTTGCCGGCGAGGCCGTCCATGATGATGCGGTTGACGTCGATCAAAGGCTCGACGCTGTCCTTTTTCTGCACGACGTCGCTTGAATAGACCGAGACCCAGCGCGCCAGCGAGATGATCAGCGCGCGTGTTTCCGACGGCAGCTGGTTGGTCGGATCGGCGCAGTCCGATGCGAGCGTTCCCCACAGCGTGCGATTGAGGTGCACCGCTTCGATGAGCTGCTTGAGATCGCCCCTGCCCGTCTCCTTGGCCGCCATCAGCCGGCGCGTCGCCTCCGAAAAGGCGCGGTATTCCGAATCGCGCGGATCGGCGGTCTTTTGCGCTTTGCGATAGGCTTCATGCGACATGGGGCAGTCTTTCGCTTTCAAAGTCGATGAGGGACCGGCAGTGCCCGAGCGCCTTGTAATAAGCGCCGTTTGCGACCGCCGCCGAGATCTTCAGGCAAAGGGTGAGGCCGGCGGGATCGGTGACGGCGCCGGCGAATTCGGTGATCCGCCGCTCGAACTCGCCAAAGACCTGTTTGCGGGCGTCCGGATCGAGCGCCATCATCATCACCGGAAGATAGACGCGCCTTGCCGGCGTCGTCGCCTCTTCCGCGCGCATGATGTCGCGTTCGCGCAGGACGCTGGCGCGGTTTTCAAGGACGAATTCCGCGCGGCGCTCGCCATTGACGATGACGGCGCCGTTGATCGCGACTTTCTCGCCCGGCTTCAGCGTGAGTTTAAGGCCCATCAAGTATCTCCGCCCGCGACAGACTAAACGCCGACATGGTTAAGAAACCTCTGTCGCGGCCCCTCGGGCGGACTTGACGGCGGGGCGGGCGCGGCTCTTCATGCGAAAAAACGGAAAAACAGCCATGGCCGGAAAATTCGATCGCGTTCCCGAGCTAAGCCTCAACGCTTACGTCCTTGGCGGCGCGTCGGAGAAACAGGCCTTCATGAACGCCCTGATCGAGGGCTTTCAATATTTCGGCTTCATCATTCTCAAGGATCATGGGGTGAGCGGCGAACTCCTCGCGCGCGCCTATGACATGTCGAAATCGTTCTTCGACCTGCCGCTCGCGGAGAAGATGGCCTATGCGGCGGGCCCTGACGGCCAGCGCGGCTACACGCCTTTCGGCCGCGAGCACGCCAAGGACGCGACGGTCGCGGACCTCAAGGAGTTCTGGCATGTCGGGCGCGAATTCGCCTTCGCCTCGCCGCTCGCCAATGTCTATCCGACCAACAAATGGCCGGAACGCCCGACGCGGTTTCGCGAAACCTTTCTGCAGCTTTACGCGGCGCTCGAGGACGCGGGCTTTGCGATGCTCGAGGCGCTCGCGCCCTCGCTCGGCGTTGCGGACGATTATTTCCGCAAGATGGCGACCAACGGCAACTCGATCCTTCGCCTGCTGCATTATCCGCCGGTGCCGAAGGACGCCGACCCCGCCGCCGTCCGCGCCGCCGCGCATGAGGACATCAATTTGATCACCATCCTTGTCGCGGCCGAAGGCGCGGGGCTTGAGCTCCTCGACCGCGAGGGAAACTGGCTGTCGGTCGAGACCGCGCGCGACAATTTGATCGTCGACGCCGGCGACATGCTGGCGCGCGCCACCAATGATTTCATCCCGGCGACGACGCATCGCGTCGTCAATCCGAAAGGGCCGAACGTCTCGCGCTATTCTATGCCGTTCTTCATGCACCCGCACCGCGACGCCGTCCTTGAATGCATCCCGAGCTGCAAGGGGTCGGGCGCCAAATATCCGCCGATCACGGCGGATGCGTTCTTGAAGCAGCGCCTCAAGGAAATCGGGCTCGCGTGAGCGACGCGTACCAGATCCGGGCGGCGGTTGAGGCCGACATCGACGCCATGCGGGCGGTCGAACAAAGGGCCGGCCAGCTCTTTCGAACGATCGGCTATGATTTTTGCGCGGACGGTCCCAATCGCGGGCATGAGGAACACCGAAGGGTAATGAAGGCGGGCGTCACATATGTCGTGACGACCCCCACGACCGCTATTGCCGGTTTCGCCATGTTCGAACCGATGGACGGCGACGTCCATCTCGTGGAAATCGACGTCGATCCCGATCACCAGAGGCAGGGTCTCGCCCGCCGGATGATCGCTCATGGCGCGGAATGGTCGACGGCGAAAGACTTTGACGGCATGACGCTGACGACTTATCGCGACGTTTCATGGAACGCCCCCTTCTACCGGCGACTAGGCTTTGTCGATCTGGAACCGGATGCGAATCGCCCGGGGCTCCTTGACGTCGTAAGAAAAGAAGCGGCTTGGGGCTTTGCGCTCCGCCCGCGGATCACCATGCGAAAGCGCCTCAAATGACCGCTGCAATACCGGATATTCTCATCATCGGCGCCGGCCATAACGGCCTCGTCTGCGCGGCCTATCTCGCGGCGGCGGGGTTGAGCGTTCGCGTCGTCGAGCGGCGCGACATCGTCGGCGGCGCCGCGGTGACGGAGGAATTCCATCCCGGCTTCCGGAATTCGACGGCGAGCTACACGGTCAGCCTCCTCAATCCGAAGGTGATCGCCGATCTCGATCTTTATGCGAACGGCCTCAAGGTCGTCGAGCGCGACATTTCGAATTTCTGGCCGACGGGAACCAAGGAAGGCGAGTATCTGAAACTCACCTTCGAACCCGAACGCAACAGCCGCGAATTCGCCCGCCTTTCGCAGCATGACGCCGACGCGCTGCCGCGTTATTATGAGGCGATCGACATCGCCGCCGACGTGCTGCGCGATCTTGTCCTGACGATCCCCCCCAATCTCGGCGGCGGCGTTTCCGATCTCTGGCGCGCGCTGACGACGGGCGGGCGGCTCGCGCGCCTTAAGCAAAAGGATCAGACGCTGATCCTCGACTTCTTCACGAAATCCGCCGCGGAGTTTCTCGAGCGCTATTTCGAACACCCCTCGATCATCGGCGCCTTCGCCTTTGACGGCATCGTCGGCGCCTATGCGTCGCCCTATTCGGCCGGCACCGCCTATGTCCTCCTTCACCACGCCTTCGGCGAAGTGAACGGCAAGAAGGGCCGCTGGGGCCATGCGATCGGCGGCATGGGCGCGATCACGGGCGCGATGCGGCGCGTCGCCGAAGCGCGCGGCGCCGAGATCATGACCGGATCGCCGGTCGCCGAACTGATTGTCGAGAACGGCCGGGCCGCCGGCGTCAAACTCGAAAACGGCGAAATCATCCGCGCCCGCGCGGTCGCCGCGAACGTCAACCCGAAACTGCTGCTGACAAAGCTCGTCGCGGCGCAGGACATCGACGGGGACGCGCGCGTCCGCATGGAGAATTACGCCTGCGGCTCCGGCACGTTCCGGATGAATGTCGCGCTGTCGCAGCTGCCGCAATTCTCGGCGCTTCCCGCCGCCGGCGCTGAAGAACACCATCGCTCCGGCATCGTCATCGGACCGACCGTCGATTATCTCGACAGGGCCTATCTTGACGCCCGCCAATATGGCTGGTCGCGCGAGCCGATCGTTGAAATGCTCATCCCGTCGACGATGGATGACAGCCTTGCGCCCGAGGGCAAGCATGTCGCGAGCCTCTTTTGCCAGCAATTCGCGCCGTCGCTCTCGGACGGCCGCAGCTGGGATTCCTGCCGCGACCTCGCGGCGCAGACGATCATCGACACGGTCACGAAATACGCGCCGAATTTCAGGGCGAGCGTCATCGCGACGCAACTGCATTCGCCGCTCGACCTCGAACGCAAATTCGGCCTCGTCGCCGGCGACATCATGCACGGGCGGCTGTCGCTCGATCAGATGTTTTCGACCCGCCCTATGCCCGGCTATGCGGATCATCGCATGCCGGTGAAGGGCCTTTATCTTTGCGGCGCCGGCGCGCATCCCGGCGGCGGCGTCACCGGCGCGCCCGGCCACAACGCGGCGCAGGCGATCCTCGCGGATTTCCGCTCACGGAAGATTCCGGCCTGATCGAGCCAGTCGGCGCACCGGCGCAAGACGCAAAAAATCAGCGCCGGCGCGCGCAGCCATGCTTCGTGACGCCGCTTCGCGGCTTCCCTGGATGAAGCTAAGCAGAACCGGCCTCATCCTGAGGAGCGCGCGGAACGCGCGCGTCGCGAAGGATGGCTGCGCTTCCGAATCCAGATTATCGCTTTTCGGGTTAATCGCAGTGCCAGCAATCCTCGCCGATCGGGCTTCCGGGCGGCGCGGGGTGCGCTTTGGCCGACGGCGCGATCGCCGGCGCGGGGCGGCTTAAATGCGCGGCGATCATGTCGCGCAGGCCGTCGCGATGCGCGCGGTCGACGCCATAGCTTAAGAGCGGCGAGGCGGCGAGGCGGCCTGAGAGCGCCTTGAGATAAGCGTTCGTCCGCAGGCGGACCTCGGGCGAGGCCGCGGCGCCGGGGCCGAAATTCAAAAACAGGGTCGCCGCCTGCGATTCTCCCGCGGCGGCGCCGCCGGCGCCGATCTCGATCAGCATCGACACGTAGCGCGTTTGAAGGCGCCGGGCGATTTCAGCGCTCCGCCCGGCCGCCGCCGTCCAGATGAGCTTCTGCTCAAGGGCGCCAAGCACGTCGCCATGGGTCAAGGCGCTCGCGTCGCGACGCTCCATTTCAATGAGCCGCGCGCTCCGCGACGGGTGCAGCAAGGCGCCCAGCGTCTTCGTCGCCGCAGTGTCAGCGGCGGCGAGAAGATCGAACATCGGGGCCGCGTCGCCGCCAAAGCGTTCGGCGCCGGCGCCCGGTCCGCCGAACGATTCGATTTCAGGCGTCAGCAGATCAAGGGTCGCATCGGGCAGATCAAGGACGTCCGGATCGAGCGTCGCGATCAGCGCCGACAGCGCGGCGCGCTGGCGTTCGGCCGCGACCGGCGCGGCCGCAGCGTCGCCGTCGCCCTTCACCGCATAGCGGAAATCATAGCCGCCGATGAGTTTCGCCGCGGCGTCTATCTGGTATCGGTGATAGAGGTAGATTGGCGCGATGACCGCCGACAGATCCGAAGTCGGACGGCCCTTCCCGATCGCGTTCTCGCCGAATTTCGCCAGCGCGATTTCACGAACGCGCATCGTTTCGGCGAGCATTGCCACGGCGTCGTCGCCATTGTCCCAGACGGCGGCGAAGGGATGCCCGCTGTCGACGCCCCGCGCCTGCGCGTCGTCGACAAAACGCAGCCCCTTGCGCTGCGCGTTGCGCAGGATCTCATCGAGCGCCGTCGCTTCGTCGACGCCCGATCGCGTTTCGGAATAAAGCCATGTCGCGGCGACCTTGTCCCATTCGCCGATTCCTGGCGCGTAGGCGCGGCTGAAATCAAGCTCGCCCGACGGCGTCGGCCGGACATAGGGCGCTGGATAATCCATCACCGAAGCGCGATCATTGGCGCTCGCCGCGAAATTATGCGCAAAGCCGAGCGTGTGCCCGACTTCATGGGCGGCAAGCTGCCTGATGCGGGCGAGCGACAGCACAATCGGATCATCGGCGGCGCCGGTTCCAGTCTTCGCGGTCCCGGCGAGGCCTTCAAAGATCATTCGGTCCTGCCGGACGCGCTGGCTGCCGAGAATGACGTTCGCCTTCAGCATTTCGCCGGTGCGCGGATCGTAAACGCCGCCGCCATAGGACCAGCCGCGCGTCTGCCGGTGCACCCACTGGATCACATTGTATCGCGCATCGAGCGGATGCGCCCCTTCGGGCAGCAATTCGACCCTATAAGCGTCCTGAAATCCCGCCGCCCGGAACGCGTCGTCCCACCAGGCGGCGCCTTCAATCAGCGCCCGCCGGACCGGTTCCGGCGCGCCGCGGTCGACATAAAAGACGATCGGCTTTTTGACGGCGCCGAAGCGCGCGTTTGGATCCTTGCGCTCCAGCCGGAAGCGGCGCGCGTAGCGCTTGACGATCGGCGCCTCGAGCGATGCGCTGAAATCATAATAAGGCGCATCGATCGCGCCGGCGCGCGGATCGAACAGCCTCGGCTTGAAGCCGTCATCCGGCAGGCGGACAAAGGAATGGTGCTGAACAAGCGTCGCGACGCGCCCGTCAGCCGCCGTCGCCGCGACTTCCTCGCCGGCCTTGTCTGCGACGAGCGTGACGAAAGCGTCGATCTCGACATTGTCCGGAAACATCAGGGCCGATTTCGCATCGGCGAAGCTGCGGTCCTTGTCGATCGAATAAGAGCCCTGTCCGCCGCGGTCGAGCGCGCCTTCGAGATCGAGAACATCGCTCGTCAGAAATCCTGAAATGTCGACCGTATAAGCGCCGCCGGGGTTTTCGTCGGCGACCGCGCCCGCCCACAAAAACGAGCGCGCGAATGAATTGCGCACGGATAATTGCTCGTCATCGCTTTTGGCGCTCGCCCGGTACGTCCAGTTTTCCTGTTCGATGACGACTTTCTTGCCGACGCGGCGGAAGGCGATGATCTTGCCGCCGTCGCCATAGCCGCGATCAAGCCCGACCGGATTGGATCCAAGGCCCGCGGTCAGCGCCGTCGCATGGATCGCGCGCAGCGAAACGCCGTCGCCGTCGGCCTTCGGCAAGGTGACGAGCACGCCGCCATCGTCGCGGACTTCCATCTTGAAGAAGGGCGGGCCCTGCCTCGCCCGCTCGGCGAACACGCGCGGCTCGCGCATTTCAGAAGCGACATCGCCGGTCTCGACCGAACACCCGCTCGCCGACAAAATAGACAGACATATTGCGAGCCGCTTCATCGCCGACCTTTCCAATGACGGGAATCGGGGCGGACGATGGCGGAATCGGCCATCGGGATCAATGCCGGCGATCAGAGCATCGCCTCGATTTTGCGGCTGATCTGCTCGGGCGCATCCTGCGGACCGAATCGCGCGACCACCGCGCCGTCGCCGTCAACGAGGAATTTCGTGAAATTCCATTTGATCGCTTCCGACCCGGCGAGCCCTTTCCTTTCCTTCTTCAGGAATTTGTAGAGCGGGTGCGCGTCCTCGCCGTTGACGTCGATCTTGGCGAACATTGGAAAGGTGACGCCGTAGGTCGTCGCGCAGAAGGTCGCGATCTCCTTCTCGTCGCCGGGCTCTTGCGCGCCGAACTGGTTGCAGGGAAATCCAAGCACCTCGACGCCGCGATCCCGGTGCTGCTCATAGAGTTCCTGCAATCCCTCATATTGCGGCGTGAACCCGCATTTCGACGCGACATTGACGATGAGGAGCGTCTTGCCCTTGTAGGCCGAGAGACTTTCCTCCCCGCCGTTCAATCGCTTCGCGGAAAAATCATGAACTGTCGTCATTGCGGCGTCCTCCCTTGTTTCTCTGCCAGGCGGCGTTGCCGCGCTCTTTGCAGGTTCTTATAGTCCGCCGGCGCGCGGATGAAAAAGGGCTGCATCAGTGAAGTTTGTCGGCACCAGGGATTATGTCGCGACCGATGATCTGAAAGTCGCGGTCAACGCCGCCGTGACCTTGGAGCGGCCGCTTCTCGTCAAGGGCGAGCCTGGCACCGGCAAGACGGTGCTGGCGCAGGAGATCGCCAAGGCGCTGAAAGCGCCGCTGCTTGAATGGCACATCAAGTCGACGACGAAGGCGCATCAGGGGCTTTACGAATATGACGCGGTGGCGCGGCTGCGCGACGGACAGCTCGGCGAAGAGCGCGCGCGCGACGTCAGGAACTATATCAAGCGCGGCAAGCTCTGGGAGGCGTTCACGGCGCCGGAGCGGCCCGTTCTTCTCATCGACGAAATCGACAAGGCCGACATCGAGTTTCCGAACGACTTGCTGCAGGAACTCGATCGCATGGAGTTCTTCGTCTACGAAACCGGCGAGACGATCAAGGCGGCGCGCCGGCCTGTCGTCGTCATCACCTCAAACAATGAAAAGGAATTGCCGGACGCGTTTTTGCGCCGCTGCTTTTTTCACTACATCAAATTCCCGGACGCGAAGACCATGGCGGAGATCGTCGAGGTGCATTATCCAGGCGTCAAACAGCGCCTTGTCGGCGACGCGTTGAAGATATTCTACGAAATACGCGAGGTTCCCGGCCTCAAAAAAAAGCCGTCGACATCGGAATTGCTCGACTGGCTGAAACTCTTGATGTCCGAGGACGTTTCGGAAGACGTGCTGCGCGAGCGCGATCCGAGAAAAGCGATCCCGCCGCTTCATGGCGCGCTCCTCAAAAATGAGCAGGACGTGCATTTGTTCGAGCGACTGGCGTTTCTCGCAAGGCGCGAGGGGGCGTAGCGCTTGCGCGCGGTCGCTCACCGCATCGCCGCCAACGGCCTCACGCATTTCGTCCGCGACGCTTCGCCGGGAAATGGGGGCGATGAAACCGCGCCGGCGGCGATCCTGCTGCACGGCTTTCCGGATTCGTCCGCCGTCTGGAATGATCTGACGCCGCTGCTGACGGACGCCAGCTTTCGCGTCATCGCGCCGGACCTTCGCGGCTTCGGCGAGACGGACATTCCAAAGTCGCTTGGCGATTACGACATCAGGACGGGCGCCGCGATCGACGTCATCGCCATCCTCGATCACCTGAAGATCGGGCGAGCGCATCTCGTCGGTCATGATTTCGGCGCGCCGGTCGCCTGGATGCTCGCCGCGCAAAATCCGGCGCGATTCATGACGCTCGCGGCGCTGTCGGTCGGTCACACGCGCGCCTTTCTGAAGGCCGGCGCGGAACAAAAGAGGCGCAGCTTCTACATTCTTGTTCACCAGCTTCGCGGCCTGTGCGAATGGCTTTACCGCCGGCGCGACTGGGCGATGCTGCGGAACATCTGGGAGAGCAATCGCGAAATCGAAGAAACGATCCGCCTGCTTTCCCGTCCCGGGCGATTGACCGCCGGGCTCAACTGGTACCGCGCCAATATCAGCTTCCGGCGGATGGTCTTCCCGCCTGCGGAAGGCGAGTTCGGCGAGGAGATTGTCCGGATTCCGACAATCGGCGTCTGGTCTTCCAGGGAAAAATACCTTGTCGAAGCGCAAATGGTGAATTCCGCCCGCTATGTCGATGCGCCCTGGCGCTATGAACGGATCGAAAACGCCGGGCATTGGCTTCAACTCGATGCGCCTGACCGGCTTGCGGCGTTGCTCCTGAGCCACTGGGGAAAAACCATTAAAGGCTGAACGCGATCAGGGACTCGCGCCGCCGGGCCGGATAAGCCAAGATGCGGTCGGCTGGGCTGTGGGGGAGCGGACCAGGATTGCGTCAAGGTCCGTGGGGTCATTCGTGAATTTCAAGAGCGCCGGCGCCGTCATCGCAGCGGGGGCCTTTTTTTTTGCATCCGGAGCCGCGTTCGGCGGAGCGGTCGCGGAGCCTGATTGGTCGGACACGGAGTATCTTTCGCTCGCGGAGGCCGCCTCCAGCAATCTCGACCTTGCCGATCCGCGCCTTGTCGCGCCGCAATTCTCGACCGCCTTTTCGCGCCTTGACGGCAAGCCGGCGGAGGGCCTGTCGCCGCATGAGGGCAAAGCCTCGGCGCTGTGGACAGGCCGGCGGTTTCAGGCGCGCGGGCGAATTATCGATTCGCGCGCGAGCGACACGAAGTTTGAAAGAGCCGCCGCGGGTACCGCGCCGGACGGCTGGTCGCTTGCTGGCGACAAGCTGGTTCATCGCGAGAGCGGGCTCGAGTGCCCGGCGTCCTTTACGCTGAAAGGCCGGGAGAAGGAGCGCATCCTCGCGCTCGATGCGATCACCGCCTATGATCGTCGCGGCCGGGACGTTTCCTGCAATTATGTGATTGACGGCGACGCCGCCGTGACGATTTACGCTTCCTATTACCCGACGATGACGCTCGACGAGCATGCGGCGGGCGCGGTCGCCGCGATCCGGCAGAGCTTCGATGTTCGCGGCGAATTGCCGGTGACCGTCATTGAGGTCGAAAGCAAGAGCAAGACGGTCTCGACCGAGCCGCTGCCGACAGCCCTTTCGGGCGCCTTCGACATCGGCGAGATCAACGGCGTCCCCTATAAGACCTCGATCTGGCTCGCGAAATCGCATGGCTGGCACGTCAAGGCGCGCGCGACCTATGCGCAGGCCGATTTCACGTCTGAAATTGTCGCCGCCGTGCTTTTCGGCGTCAATTACGTTAATGTCGACATGAAGAACCGGGCTGATCCGACGGGGGCCGGTCCGGAAGTCTGAGGGGAGCGTTGTATGGATGAGCTGGTCGGCGCGCTGCCATTTCTCTTCCTGATCATTTTCTTTTTCATCATTCCGGCGATCACCCGCCAGCAGCGCGGCGCCGAGCTTGAGCGGCGCTTTGCGCGAATTCAGCGCAAGCGAAAGTCGCGCATCATCGCCATCGTGCATCGCCAGGAGCCGATGGGCCTTCTCGGCATTCCGGTGCTTCGCTACATCGATCTCAATGACGCTGAAGACGTGCTCGAAGCGATCCGCACGACGCCGGCGAGCCAGCCGATCGAACTCGTCTTGCACACGCCGGGCGGCCTCGTCCTTCCCGCCTTGCAGATCGCGCGCGCGCTGAAAGCGCACCCGGCGAAGACGACAGTGTTCGTCCCGCATTACGCGATGTCGGGCGGCACCTTGATCGCCCTCGCCGCCGACGAAATCGTGCTCAACAAACACGCGGTCCTTGGACCGATCGATCCGCAGATCGGCGGCGTGCCGGCCGCTTCGCTGCTGCGGCTGCGCAAGGAGAAATCGCCCGACGCGACGGACGATTACACTTACGTTCTCGCCGATGTCGGCCAGATGGCGATCGACCAGCTGAAACGCGCGGCGCGCGATTTGCTGAAAGGCACAGTCTCCGACAATGCGGCGGTCGGGGCGGCGGACCAGCTCGCCAGCGGGCGCTGGACGCATGATTATCCGATCGAAGCGGGCGAAGCGCGCGAGATCGGCCTTAATGTCTCGACCAATATGCCGGCCGACATCACCGAACTGATGGCGCTGTTCCCGGACCGCCTGTCGCGCACCAGCGTCAAATATATCGGCGCCAACGCCGGGCTCTTCGGCCTCTTCAGGCCGAAACCGCCGGCGCCCCGCCCGGAAATGCGCGCCAGCCCCACCTTGTCGGAGCGAACGCCCTTCACCGGCTACGAGCCGCATGCCGGCGCGCGAAGCTTTTCCTACGGGCCATGGAACCCGAAGGATTTGCGACAGCAATCGCAGCCGGGCCCCTCGGCGGAAGACCTGATCGAACGCCCCCGCCGGCGCTGAAGCGCGACCCAAGACCCCCCTGTCATCCCGGAAATTCGCGAAGCGAATTATCCGGGATCCCGGGCGGCTGGGGGCCCTCCCTATCACGGGGTCCCGGATCAATCGCTGCGCGATTGTCCGGGATGACAATGGGGGGCGATCGTCCGTACACGTCAGGAACAAAAACGGAAACTGCAATTCCTTGTCATCCCGGAAATTCGCGAAGCGAATTATCCGGGATCCCGCGCGGCCGGGGGGGGGCTCTCAATTTCACGGGGTCCCGGATCAATCGCTGCGCGATTGTCCGGATGACAATGCATGGTGAAAACCCGAAAACCCGCGCCCGTTGAACTTTTACGGGACGCGGGTTCTCGTCATCGCGGGAAGGATTTCCCCGAAGGTTTCGGAAGAGCGGCGCGCGGGACAAGTCCGTGCATTGTGTCTCAGTCATGTGGGACTTCTCAAGTTCAGTCCCGCGCTCCCGGACGTTGTCTGGCGCCAACCTGAGGACGGTTTACCGGGGTAGCCCATTCGTTACCTACTAGGGCCATTGCCGGCGGTTCAGGTCAGCCGGCAGGGTCTCGTGAGGGCCTCCAAGATGCAGCCCTCCTGCCCGCTCGCCGGGGCTTCCCGCACTTTAAGGCCTGGTACCAAAAAGCCTCTTCCGAGCGGGTCGCGCTTCTAATATAGGCGCGCCGTCAAGGGGTGGGACAACTTCGCCAAAGACGGCTTCAAAGCGGTTAACGCTTAACCTTAATGCCGTATACGGATCAATTGAATCAATCACTTGGGCGACGCGATCCTTGACGCGATCGCGCGAAAACCGCGGAAATTCGCTCGCGCCGCGCTCCCCTGCGACAACCTGCCGCAGGGAGGAGCGAATGCGCATATACTCTGTATACAGAACGTCGGCGGCGAACGGCCCTCCGCTTTCCTCCCCCGCGTCAGCGGGGGAGGTGTCGGCGAAGCCGACGGAGGGGGTCAGTCATCGAGACTGCGCGCGCGGATAGACCGCGCCCCCTCAGTCACGCGCGCGCGTGACAGCTCCCCCGCTCGCGCGGGGGAGCAAAGGCGGCGCCCCAAGCCCTCCCCTAACCCCTCCCTTTCCAGGGGAGGGGAATCGAGCGTACTCTGTGTGCGGAGCGTCTGCCGGCGGGCGCGGAGGCGATTTGATCGTGTTATCAGGGACGCGCCGCAGCGCGCAAGCGGTGCGACGCCGATCCGGGATCTGGTGAGATAAGAGCGCCGCAAGCCGCGCGGGATCCCGGATCAGCGCCGCAGCCCTCATCCTGAGGAGCCGCCGTCAGGCGGCGTCTCGAAGGACGCGCTGCAGCGCATCGGGGATGACAGGGTGGGGTGAAAAGTCGGCGATGGCGAGACCCCGCTGGAACAGCCCAGGACCCCGCGAAGACGCACGCAGAAATCCGCCTCCCGAGCCTGGCGCGATCGCGCTGACTTACCTTTCGTTAACCTTGAATGCGTGAGCCTGCCGTGAATATTTCGCCTACGACACGAAATCAGGCGGCCTGCGGGTCTGCCGGCGCCGCGCGAGGTGGCGGGGGCCGCGGCGGCGGGATAGGATCGGCGGGGACGGTGGCGCGCGCGCGGCCGCCGGTCGCGGGGCGGGAGCGGGGTCGCATGAAACGATTGGCAATTCTGGCTTTGGTCAGCAGTCTGACGATTGGCGCCGCCCTCGCGCCCGCCGGCGCCCAGTCTCCTGATCCGGCGTCTCCTGATCCGGCGTCTCCTGATCCGGCGTCTCCTGATCCGGCG
>CADEDN010000029.1 GCA_902826095.1 uncultured Alphaproteobacteria bacterium
ACGCAATCATCAAAAAAACCTCTTGCCCAACCGGGGCCGTCCACACATGACACGGTCTTCTCTATTGAAGAGGTCCCGGAAACAGGAACGTCATGAGTCTTCTTCAACGCAACTTGGTTATGCCAATTTGCGTTGTTCTTGACTGACTCGCGACCCGCACGCCTTCACCTCTCCCCATGGGAGAGGTCGGAATTTGCTAATGCAAATTCCGGGTGAGAGTTCCGGCCTCGCGGTCGCGCCCTATGGTCGACGGCAGAACCCTCATCCGGCGCGGAGTTTAGCCTCGGGCGGCCTCCCGCCGCCGCATGGGTCATGATCAGCGCATGCTGGCGCTACCCGCCGATTACCGCCTTCCCGATTAAATAACACCCAAAAAACGTCAGCACGAGCGCGAAGCCCTTGCGGAACTTGTCCTCCGGCATGTCGCGCAACAGCCGCGTTCCGGCGGCGGCGCCGAGAAATCCGGCGATGACGACCGCCAGAATGACGAACGCCCAGTCAGCGTAGGCGAAGCCGACAACGCCGAAGGCGATCGATTTCAGCGCGTGCTGCGCGGTCATCGCGCCGGCATGCGTCGCGACTGTCTTCAGCTTGTCGAACTTCGCGACGCCGACCATCGCCGCGGCGATCGGTCCTGTCGCGCCGACAAACATCGACAGCATGGCGCTTGCGGCGCCGGTCGCAAAGAACGTGGTCGCGCCCGGCCGAAAGCCTCGCGGCTTTGGCCCATAGAGCGTGACCAGCACAAAGGCGCCGATCAGCGCCTGCAACAGCCGCTCCGGAATTTCGACATAAAGCCGCGCGCCGGCGATCGTGCCGAGCAACGACCCGAAAGCGAACCAGAGAACAATCGGCCAGACGACGGATTTCCATTGCAGGCAAAGCCGGCTGGCGTTCGAGCCGAGCTGCGCGACGCCATGGACCGGAATGATCGCGGCGGGCGGCATCAGCGCCCCCATGATCGCAAGGAGAGCAACACCTCCGCCGAGGCCGAATGACGCCGTCAGCGCCGACGTGAAGAAACTCGACAGCACCACGATGAGCGCGGCGGCGGCGGATAGTCCGTCTGGCAGGAGGGCGATCATGGGGGATTAGGGACTGGGGACTGGGGATTAGGGACCAGGATCTGCAGGATAGCGAACAGCGCTCCTGGTTGCTATTCGGGCGACCCTGATCCCTGATCCCTGATCCCTGATCCCTGATCCCCAGTCCCTAGTCCCTAGTCCCTAATCCCTAATCCCCAGTCCCTAATCCCCAGTCCCCATGAAAATCGCCACCTGGAACATCAATTCGGTCCGCCTGCGCATCGACCTCGTCCTCCGGTTTCTGGAGGAGGAGGCGCCGGATGTCTTGTGCCTTCAGGAAATCAAATGCGTGAACGACCAGTTTCCGGGAAAGGCGCTCGCCGCCGCCGGCTACGCGCATCAGGCGGTCTCGGGACAGGCGGGCTATCACGGCGTCGCCATCGTCTCGAAGTCGCCCTTGAAGGATGTCGAGGTTCAAAATTTCTGCGGCAAGGATGATTGCCGGCATATCGCGGCGACAATCATGGGCGTGCGCATCCATAATTTCTACGTGCCGGCGGGCGGCGATATTCCGGATCCGGACGAAAACGACAAATTCGCGCACAAGCTCGATTTCCTCAAAGGTCTCGCCGAGGCGTTCGCGGATGCGGGGGCGAAGCGCAAAGAAATTCTCGTCGGCGATCTCAACGTCGCCCCCGGCGAGCACGACGTGTGGTCGCACAAGCAATTGCTCGACGTCGTCTCGCACACCCCGGTCGAGGTCGATCTCTTGAACGCCGCGATCAAGGCTGGGCGCTGGATCGACGTCGCGCGCGCGGTCATTCCGGAGCCTGAAAAGATCTACACCTGGTGGTCCTATCGGGCGGCGGATTGGCGCGCCTCCAATCGCGGCCGGCGGCTCGATCATATCTGGGTGACGCCGGCGCTTGAAAAGGCGGCGTTGTCCGCGGGGCGCAGCGGCTTCACCGTCCGCGACGACGCGCGGGGATGGGAGCGCCCGTCCGACCATGCGCCGGCGGCGCTGACGCTCGATTTGTGAGGTTAGAGGAACCGTCCAAGGAGGGCGGCGAGACGGTCGACGTCCTTTTCATCATTATAGAGATGAACTGAAAAGCGCAGGGCTCCCTGGCGGCGGTCATGGGCGATTTTCTCCTCGCCAAGCGCCGCGGCGGCGCCTTCTTGATCGCGCGGCCGCACGATGAAGGATGAGCCGCGCTCGCCTTTCTTCACATGCGACAGGAGCGCCGCCTCGGGAAGCGCCGAAACGAGGCGGTCAAGCAGCGTCTGGCTGCGCGCAAAGATCGCGCCGACGCCGGCCCCGGCGATGAGATCGATCCCTGCGCGCGCGATCGCGTAAGGCGCGACGGAGGGCGTCCCGCCCCAAAAGCGCGCGGCGCGCGGCGCATAGGCGAAGCGATGTATGTCGAACTCAAACGGGTTCTCATGGCTGAACCATCCGACATCGACCGGCGCGCATCGCGGCGCGATGTCCGGGCTGACCCACAGCCAGCAGGCGCCGGCGCCGCCGCAGAGATATTTGACGCAAGTGCCGGTGATGAAATCGGCGCCCCATTCGTCCGCGCGGACCTCGACCGCGCCGGCCGATTGCGCGGCGTCGACGACGGCGATGACGCCGCGCGCTTTCGCGCGGCGGACGATTTCAGCGACCGGCGTCTTGAGCCCTAGATTGGAGAACACATGGGTCACATGAACCATATGGACGTCGTCGCGGAAGGCCGGCGCCCACGCGTCCGGATCGACGAGATGCGCCCCGCTAGTCAGAAAGACGGGCTCAAGCCCGAGCCGTCGCGCCTGGTCAAAAACGAAACCGACGGTCGGAAAATCCTCCTCGCAAAGGACGATTTTCGTCCGTCCCTTCGCGACCGGCAGCGAGAACAAGATCTTGGTGAGGGCGCTTGAAATATTGGTCTGCGGACAGATGTCGGCGGATTGCGCGCCGATCGCCGGCGCGAGGCTTTCACGAAAGGCGTCGACCGTCCGGAGCCACCTTGACCAGGTCTCCCCGTCTCCCGCCGCCCATGGCGCGAAATAGGCCTCTTCGACCGCGGCGCGGGCCGAAAGCGGCGCAAGGCCGACGGAGTGGGAGAGGAAATAGGGCCCGGGGGGCCTCGTGAACTGATCGGCGCGCATCGGCGCTGAGCCTACCAACCCGCCCGTCGCGGCGATAGCCGGCGTCCTCTTGCGCCGATTGCGAGCAAACGCGCCCGGTTAAGGCTTGAACTTGCGACGACGCGCAAGAAGACTGCGTTCTGGGGCGAGCAGAGGAACGATACGCGTGCGCGGCTATTTCGGCGTCGGCTCGGAACGGATTTCAAAGCAGATGAATCTGGGCGCCGTCATGCGCACCGCGCATGCGTTCGGGGCGAGCTTCATTTTCACCATCGGCTCGCGGCTGAAAGCGCGCGAGGCGATGCTCGCCGACACCTCGAAAAGCGCCGAGCATGTGCCGTTCTATGAATGGGCGAGCGTCGATGAGATGACGCTGCCGCGCAAATGCGCGCTGATCGGGGTCGAGCTTGACGAGCGCGCCGTCGACTTGCCGACTTTTCCACACCCGCTCAACGCCGCCTATCTGCTCGGACCCGAGAAGGGCGACCTCTCCGACGCGGCGAAGGCGCGCTGCGCCGCCATCGTAAAGATCCCGACCCGCTTTTGCGTCAACCTGTCGGTCGCCGCCGCGATCGTCCTGTATGACCGGATGCTGGCCCTTGGCGGCCATGAGCGCGGCCTGTCGATCGCCGGGCTCCGCGCCGGCGCAAAAAAAGAGCCGCCCGCGAAGGGACGGCTCTGACGGGCGGATGCGGCCCGGAATGAACGCCCGCCCCGCGATCGCGCGGCGGGCGAATGGTCAGATTACCGACGGCCGCGCTTTGCCTTTTTCCGCGCTGGAGCTTTTTTCGCCTTCTTGGCCTTCTTTTTCGGCGCCGGCTCTCCAAGCCTGTCGAGCGCGTCGGCATAGGCGGAGAGGGCCTTCATGAAAGCGCCCTGCTGGGCCTTGGGAAGGACGTTGAGGGCGGCGGTCTCGGCGCGCGCGACGCCTGACAGTGCGGAATTGAGGACCCGGCGGCCCGCGGCGGTGATCGAAACGGCGTTCGCCCGCGCGTCTTCCTTGGTGCGCGAGCGCGACAGATGGCCCTTGTCCAGCATGCGGGCGATCATGTCCGCGAGGGTCGACCGGTCGATGCCCGTCGCCCGGACAAGGTCGGTCTGGCTCAATCCCTCGTTTTTCGAGACGACATGCAGCACTTCGAACTGGCGCGGCGTCGGGCCGTCGGCGCCGACGCCGGCGGCGTAAAGGTCGTGCGCGTATTGCTGGGCCCGGCGGAGCAGGTGGCCCGGCGATTTTCTGAGGTCGTAGCTTGCCATGATCGGCTTCTCCCTTGATGTGTGCGCTGCGCTCAAAACCGGCGGCGCGGCTCATTCGGTTTGAAAGGCGGCGACCGGACCCATACCGGAAGCGATCGCCGTAGCCGCGCATCGTTTTGACTGGATCAGGCGGCTGGTCAAGGAATATCGTCCGTGACCGGCGATTTTTCAACGGCGGCGCGCATCACAATCTGGATGGCTGCGCCGGATGCGCCTTGCGCGGATGAATTTCCGGCGCCGCACGAATTGGGAAGGATGCGGATGATGAGCGGAAAACCCCAAAACGGCCCGCATTTCCTGAAAGCGATTCCGGAAGGTGAAGACCGCGAAAGGGACGTATGCGGTCATTGCGGGTTCATCGCCTATCAGAACCCCAAAATTGTGGTCGGGTCGGTCCTCTCGTTTGAAGAGAAGATCCTGCTGTGCCGGCGCGCCATCGAGCCGCGGCGCGGCTATTGGACGATCCCCGCCGGCTATCTTGAACTCGGCGAGACGGTCGAGGCCGGCGCGCGGCGCGAGGCCTATGAGGAAGCGCTCGTCCGCCCGATCCTCGACCAGGTCCTCGCCGTCTACAGCGTGCCGCGCCTTTCACAGGTGCAGATCATGTTCCGCGGGCGGCTTGAGACCCCCGATTGCGGCGCGGGACCTGAAAGTCTTGAGGTCGCGCTCGTCGACTGGAAGGAAATCCCGTGGGCGGATCTGGCGTTTCCCTCCGTCGCCTGGGCGCTCCGCCACTGGAAGGAAGCGGCCGGCCAGACCGGCTTTGCGCCCTTCGCCAATCCGGAGGGGGCGCAATGATCGTCAAGCCGGCTTTTGCGGTTCGATGACGTGCTTTGTGAGAAAGGGCGCCTGGCCGATCGCAAACAGC
Organism: uncultured Alphaproteobacteria bacterium; assembly: GCA_902826095.1. Lineage (GTDB taxonomy): Bacteria > Pseudomonadota > Alphaproteobacteria > Caulobacterales > Parvularculaceae > Amphiplicatus. The sequence continues at coordinate 5,281 of CADEDN010000029.1, forward strand.
ACATTGACCGCCGTGAAGCCCCAGATCTTCAGATTGACCCAGTCCGCTTCGCCCGCGCAGACAGCGGCCGCCGAAAGGTCGCAGTCGCGCGTCAAAAAGCGCCAGGCGATCTCGTTGGCGACCGCCAGCAGCGCGAAGAAGACGACATAGCGCTTCGTCAGCGTCCGCCACGCTTCGTCCGGCAAATGCAAGGCGCCGTCAAACAGCGACCGCAGGAAATTTCGGCCGGTCGCAAGCCCGCCCGCGAGCGTCAGCGCGAACATCGCATAGACGATCGTCGGCTTCATGTAGAAGAAGGTCTTGTTGTGGAAGATCAAGGTGAGCGCGCCGAGAACGCCGATGGCGAGGCCGCTGACCAGAAGCATCGGCGCGATGCGGCGCTCCTTCCAGACGCTGTAGATGAACGCGGCCGCGTAAGCGGGCATGAAGCACGCGACCGCCAGGAACAGCTCGCCGCCCGGCTCGACCGCGTGTCCGAAGGCCGGCGCGAGCCGTCGCCCGAAAAAATAGGCCACGAAAAAGATCAGCAGCGGGCCGAAATCGACAAGAAATTTGGCGCGGCCCGAAAGGCGGCGCTGGTTCTGCGGAGCGGGGGTCATGGGGATTAGGGATTAGGGATTGGGGATTAGGGACTGGGGATTTGGACGCGAGCCGTTCGCCGCAAGCGATTTCCTAACACCGAAATTTTCAATCCTGAAACCCAATCCCCAGTCCCCAGTCCCCAGTCCCCAGTCCCCAGTCCCCAGTCCCTAATCCCCAGTCCCTAATCCCTCGATACGCCGGCGAGCGCATTTGCAAAACTCCTCGCCTCAAAGGGCTGCAAATCGTCGACCGTCTCGCCGACGCCGATGAAATGGATCGGCAGGCGATGGCGCTCGGCGAGGGCGACGAGGACGCCGCCGCGCGCGGTGCCGTCGAGCTTCGTCATCACAAGGCCGGTGACGCCGGCGATCTCCCGGAAAACGTCGGCCTGGGAAAGCGCGTTCTGTCCGACGGTCGCGTCGAGGATCAACAGCGTGTCGTGCGGGGCCGCGGGGTCGAGTTTTTTCAGGACGCGCACGATCTTGGCGAGCTCGTCCATCAACTCGCGCTTGTTCTGCAGCCGCCCGGCGGTGTCGATCAGCAAGACATCGACGCCTTCGGCCCTCGCTCGTTCAAGCGCCTCGAAAGCGAGGCCGGCGGCGTCCGCGCCGGCTTCTTTCGCGACGACCTCGGCGCCCGTCCGCTCGCCCCAGATCTTCAATTGCTCGACCGCCGCGGCGCGAAACGTGTCGCCCGCGGCGAGCATGACCTTCAGCCCGTCGCGGCGACATTTTTCGGCGAGCTTGCCGATCGTCGTCGTCTTGCCGGCGCCGTTGACGCCGACGGTCAAGATCACATGCGGGCGATGCGCGGGATCGATCGTCAGCGGTTTTTGATGGTCGGCGAGGGTCGCCGCGACGATGTCGGCGAGCGCCGATTTCACCTCGTCTTCGGAGATCTCCTTGTTGAAGCGGTCGCGGGCGAGCGCGTCGCGAAGCCGTCCGGCGGCGCCGACCCCGAGGTCCGCGGCGATGAGCGCCTCCTCAAGCGCGTCGAGCGTTTCGGCGTCGAGTTTGCGCTTGGCGATGACGGCGATGACGCTGTCGGAAAGCCGTTGCGACGAGCGCGCAAGACCGCTGGCAAGACGCGCGAAAAAGCCTTGTTTCACCGGCGTTTCCGCGATGTCGCTCGCGTCTCGCGGCGACGTCGGAGGCGACGCGCCTTTAAGCGCCGGCGACGCGGTTTCCGGCGCGCCGTCCGAGGGCGACGCTCTCTCGTCAGCGTGCTTTTTACCAAACAGTCCCGAAAAAAAGTTTTTGGGTTTTGTCATTTTTTTCTTGCCAGAAAGCGCGGCGCAGCAACTTGTTTCACCACGGCTGAAGTTTGTCAGCCTTTTTCATGGAGAAGACCATGGCTATGGCCAAGAGAAAGGCCGCCAAACCGGCGGCGAAGCGCAAAGCGAAGAAGACGGCGAAGAAAGCCGCCAAGCCGGCGAAGCGCAAGGCGAAGCGTCGGAAGAAGGCCGCCTAAGAGTTTAGACTCGCGTATTAAAGCCGCGTCCGTCGACCAAGAGTCCGGACGCGGCTTTTTCTTTGCGCGGGCGTTCGGGCGATCAGGCGTCAAGGCGTTCCCCGAGCGCGATCTCGCCGTCGCGGCCGGTGACGCGCAGCCTGGCGATGTCGCCCGGCGCGCCGATGCTGTTCGCGCTGAGCCGTACCGGCGCGAAATTGCTGAGCCGCGCGCGTCCGCCGCTTTCAACGACCGCATCGTCGATATGTCCGACAAGACTGTCGAGGAACGCCGATGTCGCCGCTTCGCCTGCCGCACGCAGTCGCCGCGCCCGGTCGGCGATGAGGGCGCCGTTCAGCTGCGGCATGCGCGCCGCCGGCGTTCCCGACCGCGCCGAATAGGGAAAGACGTGCAGGTAATTGACGCCGGCTTCGGCGATGAGGCCGAGGCTTTCTTCAAACATCGCGTCGGTTTCGGTCGGAAAGCCGGCGATCAGGTCGGCGCCGATCGCAATCTCCGGCCGGCGCGCCCGCAAGGCGGCGGCGAGGGCGATCGCGTCCTCGCGCGTGTGGCGGCGCTTCATGCGTTTCAAGATGAGATTGGAGCCTGCCTGCAACGAGAGATGAAGATAGGGCGCGACGCGTCGGTCGCCGGTCAGCCGGTCGAACAGCGCCTCATCAATCTCGGCGCAGTCGACTGACGACAGGCGCAGCCGGAAGAGGTCCGGCGCCCCGTCGAGAATGGCGCCGACGAGCAGGCCAAGCCGCGGCGCCCCCTCAAGATCTTGACCCCATGACGTCATGTCGACGCCGGTCAAAACGATCTCGGCATGTCCCGCGGCGACGAGGCGGCGCGCGGCGGCGACCGCGTCGGCGATCGGGACGGACCGCGACGGGCCGCGCCCATAGGGAATGATGCAGAACGTGCAGCGGTGGTCGCAGCCGTTCTGGATCTGCAGGAAAGCGCGCGCGCGATCGCCATAGCCGTCGATCAGATGCGCGGCGTTCTCGCGCACCATCATGATGTCGTTGACGGCGACCCGCATTCTAGACGCCGCAAGAGCGGTCCACGCGGCGGGATCGAGTTTCTCGGCATTGCCGATGACGGCGTCGACCTCGGTCATCTTCGCAAAGGCGTCGGCGTCGATCTGCGCGGCGCAGCCGGTGACGACGACTTTGGCGCCGGGATTGTCCCGGCGGGCGCGCCTTATTTGCTGGCGGGTCTGGCGGACGGCCTCATTGGTGACGGCGCAGCTGTTGATGATGACAGCGTCGCCAAGTCCCGCCTGCCCGGCGAGACGGCGCATCGCTTCGCCCTCAGCGAGGTTGAGGCGGCAGCCGAGCGAGATGATCTGCGGGTTCAAGGTGTCAGGTTGCTGGTTGCAGGTTGCAGGAAGAAAGAAGCAGGCGCGACCTGTCGCCCGTTAGCTCTCCATCGCCAGCAATATCGCAAAGCCGACGATGAGGAATAGCGCAAACGGGAAAAAAGCGCCCAGCATCGGCGGCACGACGCCGAGCTTGCCGACCGCCAGCATCAGGTTCTCGGCGACGAAATAGACAAAGCCCAGCGCCGCGCCGCTCGTCGCGCGCACCAGCTGGTTGCCCTGACGGGTGACGCCGAAGCCGGCGATCGCGCCGAGGAGGGGCATGACCAGCGTCGCCATCGGTTTGGAGAAGCGGCTAAGGAGGGATGTCGTCGCCGGCTTTGAATCGGCGCCGTCGCGATTGAGCTGTCCGATCTGCCGGACGATCGTCGGCAGGCTGGACCGGTCCGGGTTCAAGGTCAGCGCGAACAGGAGTTCGGGATTGAGCGATGTCGCCCAGTCCCGCTCGTCCCGCCGCGCCGCCGTCGCCGTCGCCGTCACGGCCTCGCGAACGCCGAACAGCCGCCAGACGCCGCCGGTGAACAGCGCCGACTTCGCTTCGATGATCGACCGGGCGAGCCCGCCCTCGTCAAGGTCATAAATGACGACATCGGAGAGCCTGACGCCTTCATTCGTGCGCGCCGCGCTCGCCGCGCTGACAATCTCGCCGTCATAGGTGACGCGGATATTGGTGCGCGTCGCCGCGTCGTGCGCGAGACCGACCTCGAAATCATTCGCTTCCCAATAAGCGAGCCGCGCGGTGTTCCCGACGACCACCAGTTCGTGAAGAAGAAAGTGTCCTGCGGCGATCAGCGCGCAGACGACGCCGAGCGGCGCCAAGACGCGCTGAACCGACAGACCGGAGGCGCGCATGATGACGATCTCGCTCGACAGATTGAGCGCGGACAAGGTGACGACAATCGCCAGCAGCGCCGCAAAAGGCGTGAACTGGCTGGCGATCTGGGGCGCCCTCAGGAATATGTAGCGGATGATCGACTGGCTCGTCGCGCCGTCGGCCGCCATGATCGCTTCCGAACGATTGAGAAGGTCGAGCGCCTGCAGGACGACCACGAAAAATATGAGCAGCCCGAAGAAGCGCAGGGCGAACAGCCGTCCGACATAGCGGATGAAAACGCCGTTCAATGCGTTCATTGCGCCGCGCCCCGGCGCAATCCCTCATCGGCGCCGTCGATCGGCAGAGGGACGCGGACAGTGTCCTCCTCGCGGCTCGCCTGCGTCTTGGCGGTGCGCGCCTGGTCGATCGATCCGCGATAGAGAAAGACGCTGAGGCCGATGAAGACGGCGAACAGGCCCCACATCGAAATATAGGGAGAAAGCTGGCCGAGCGCGGCGTTGACGAGGCCCCATTCCTCCAGAAGTTCATGATAGACGATGAGGATCGCGACGCCGATGACGGGCTTGACGTTCGACGCGCGGCGCCGGCCGGTGACCCCCATCGCGACCGCCAGGATCGGCAGCGTCAGGAATGTCAGCGGATGGATCAACGTCCAGTGAAACTGCGCGCGATAGGGAAGATAAAGCGGCGATGATTTCGCCTTCGGGTCGCTGAGCAAACCGACGATCTCGGAAAAAGTCGCCTCGTCCGCTTCGCCGCCGCGCGCGCGAAAGACCGCGATCGCCGGAAGTCCGATTTCAAGATCGAAGGTTTCAAAATCGAGCGTCCTGAGGCGCTCGCCATTATTGTCGATGAAGAGCTGGCGGCCCTTTGACAGCCTCAAGAGAAGGCGCGAAATGTCCGGCGTCGTCGAAATGCCGCCCTTTTCCGCGGTGATGACGGTGCGGCGGCCTTTTTCCTCGCGCATTTCGAGGAAGACATCCTTCGCCTCCTTGGCGACGGCGTCGACCTTGCCGAGGCGGATGGTGACGTCGTCGGTGATGTCGACGAATTCGCCTTGCGGGATCTTGATGCCGAACGCGCCGCTCGTCACGTCGAAGCGGATCTTGTCATACTCATAGCGCGCATAGGGCTTGATGTAGCCGACCAGGACGAAATCGAAAATCGCCAGAAAGATGAGAAGGGCGTAAACCGGCCGGATCAGCCTTCCAATGGAGGCGCCGCTCGAATTCATCGCGTCGAGTTCGCTCGACATCGACAAATTGCGGAAGGCGAGCAGAATGCCGAGAAAAGCGCCGAGCGGCAAAGCAAGGCTCAGATAATGCGGGACGAGATTGGCGAGCATCCGCCAGACGACGTCGACCGGCCCCTGTTCGGCCAGCACAAAATCGAACAACCGCAGCATGTGCTCGACGAGCAGCAGCATCGCCGCGACGCAAAGCGCAAGCGTCAGCGGCGTGACGACCGATCGGAGAATGTAGCGGTCAAGAAGACCCATCGCGTAACGGCGCCCTCAGGGGCTTGGTTAATGTCGTGGTTGAATCAAGGCCGGCGGCCGTCTGTAGCGAATTCCGAGCCATCAAGAAAGCATTGGCGGGCGGTCCGAACCGGCGGCGCGACAGGCCGATTTTCTATCGGCGCGCCAAGGGTTCAGGCCGCCGACGCGACGATATCCCGATAGTCCTCGATCAGGCGGTCAAGGATCGCCTCCCATTCAAACTCGGCGCTTTCTTCGCAGCCCCTCGCCGCTATTTGCGCCCGCAGCGCCGGATCGCGCGCGAGCGTCACCAACGCGTCGGCGAAACCTTTCGCATTGCGCACGTCCTCTACGAGAATGCCGGTCTTGCCGTTGTCGATCAGCGACCGGCTGCCGGACGCCGCCGCGCAGACGCAGGGAAGTCCCGACGCCATCGCTTCGAGGGTCACATTGCCGAAAGTCTCGGTGATGCTTGGATTGAGGAAAATCTCCGCGCTCGCATAGGCCCGCGCAAGATTCTCGCCTTCAAGATAACCAGTGAAGACGGCGTCCGGCAGCATCGACTCGAAGCGCGCGCGGAAGGGACCGTCGCCGACGACAAGCCCGCGGACGCCGGCGCCGGCGGCGCGGGCTTCGTTCACAGCCTCAGCGAACTTGTCGATGCCCTTTTCGCGAACGATGCGTCCGACGAACGCGACGACGATGTCTTCGTCGGAAAGGCCGAGGCTTCGCCGCCAGACAGTGTCGCGGCGGCCCGGATTGAACAGCGCGTGATCGACGCCGCGCGCCCAAAGCCGGATGTCGCGTCCGATGCGGTCGCGCCTTAGCTCGTCGACCATCGATTGGGACGGCGCGTAAACGCGCGCGCACCGCCCGTAGAAATAGCGCATGTAGGAGGTGATGTGTTTTTCGAGCCAGCCCATGCCGTAATAGCGCGGATAGGTGTCGAAGCGCGTGTGAAACGAGGCGACGGCCGGGACGCCGCGATCGCGGGCGAAATTCATGGCGGCAAGGCACAGCCAGTCGGGCGCCGCGACATGCACGATCGTCGGCGCAAATTCTTCGAGACGCCGGCGCGCGGCCTTGGGCAATCCGAGACCGAGGCGATATTCGCTGCGCGAGCCTGGAAGCGCGATCGACGGCACCGAGATCAATTCGCCTTCGTGGTCGAAAGCCGGCTTTTCCGTCGTCGGCGCAAAGACGAGCGCTGCGTGGCCGCGGGCCTCGAGATGCGCGACAAGCCGGTTCAGCGCGCGCACCGGCCCGTCCATCACATAATTGTAATTGCCGGAAAACAACGCGACCCGCAGCGGCTCGGCCTTAGCGGGCCTGGCGTGCGGCGCGGGACTTATGGCGGCGGCGTTCCTCATGGGGCCGTCCCAGATAGACGAAAAACCTGCAAGGCAAAACCTGTCCGTCTCTATTCAGGCTTCCATGCGCCCTTCCGCCCAATCCCAGAACAGGGCGGAAATATCCGGGCCGCCGAAGCGCCGGATCTCCTGGACGCCGGTCGGCGAGGTCACGTTGATTTCGGTCAGATAATCGCCGATCACGTCAATGCCGACGAGAATGAGCCCTTTTTGCGACAGAGCGGGCCCGATCCGGTCGCAGATTTCCTGGTCCCGCTCGGTCATTTCAACCGCCTCGGCCTTGCCGCCGACATGCAGGTTCGATCGCGTCTCGCCGCTCGCCGGCACGCGATTGAGCGCGCCGACCGCCTCGCCGTCGAGGAGGATGATCCGCTTGTCGCCCTTGCGGACGGCGGGGAGGTATTGTTGCGCGATCACCGGTTCGGCGAAGGCCTGCATGAAAAGCTCGGTCAGGGCGTTGAAGTTTGAATCATCCGAGGACAGACGAAAGACGCCGGCGCCGCCATTGCCGTAGAGCGGCTTCAAGATCATGTCGCCGTGCTCTTCGCGAAACGCCCGGATGCGGCCGAGATCGCGAGTGATCAAAGTCGGCGGCGCGAGGTCCGGAAATTCCGTGACGAAGAGCTTTTCGGGCGCGTCGCGGATCGAGCGCGGATCATTGACGACGAGCGCGTCGTCTTTCAAACGCTCGAGAATATGGCAGGCGGTGATGTAGGCCATGTTGTAAGGCGGGTCCTGCCGCACCAGCACGATGTCGACGCCGTGCAGGTCGAGGATTTCTTCCCCCGCCAGCGTCACATGCTCGCCCTGCGCGCGCTTCAGCGCGCCCGCCTTGCGCGTGCGCGCCGAGACCTTGCCGTCGCGCATCGCCAGCTGCGACGGCTCGTAGACAAAGATTTCATGGCCGCGGCCATAGGCTTCCAGCGCGAGGTCGAAGGTCGTATCGGCGTTGACATTGACCCTTTCGATCGGGTCCATCTGGATGGCGATTTTCATGGCGCGGCGTCCCTCGTTCCGGACGAGCGGTTAGGACGCCGGGCGGCGCCGATCAAGCCGCCTCGCCTAAAGCGGCTTCACCAGCACGTGGCTGACGACTTTTTCGACGCCGCCGATCGAGCGGGCGATCTCGAGGGCCTCATTGAGCTGCGCCTCGCTGCGCGTGACGCCGAGGAGGTAAATGACGCCGCCCGAGACCGAAGTCTTGAAATTGCCGCTCTTGACGTCGCCGTCGGCGATGAAGCGGGCGCGGAGCGCCGTGTCGATGCGCGCGTCCTCAAGCCCCTCGCCGAGCGAGGTGCCGTCGCCGACGATAATCTCGTCAATCACCTGATCGACGCCTTCAGCCTTCCAGGCGTTTTCAATCAGCTTTCGCCGGCCTTCCTCGGACTTCATCGTGCCGGTCAGCATCAGCCGCCCTTCAAAGACGGTGAGGTCGACGTCGCCGTAATCATGGCTCCGGTCGGCGAACAGCACGGCCTTCAATTGCGCGTCGGCGCCGATGTCGGTGACGCTTTCGTCAAGATTGCGGCTTGATGCGCAGGCGGAGGAGAGGGCGAAAGCGAGGATCAAGAACGCTGCACGCATCGATTGGGTCCTTTGCTGACCGCTGATGGCCGACCGCCGCCTCATGCCGTGCGCCGGCCGTTTTCGACAAGCGGCGCCTTACGCTTTCGCGCGCCAGGCGTCCCTGACCAGGCGGACGCGCCAGCCGGCGACGGCCGCGATGTCATATCGGACGGCGAATTCGCCAAAATAAGGGCGAAGCGCCAAATAGCTGCCGGCGGCGCTTTCCAGCCGGCGCCGGTTCTTGTGCGTCACCGCGAGGATGGCGGCGTCAGCCTCGCGCCGGCGTTTGACCTCGACAAAGGCGATCAGCCGGCCGCGCCGGACGATGAGGTCGATTTCGCCGCCAGGGGCGCGAAACCGCGTCGCGAGTATCTGGTAGCCGCGCAGCAGATAAGCGAGGCCGACAAGGCTCTCCGCGAATCGGCCGGACCGCTCCGCGCGCCGACGATCGCGCGTCATCGGGGTTTCTTCAGGCTGAGCGCGCGTTCATAGGCGATCTTGCGGGCGACGCCGAGCGCATCGGCGGCGGCCGCCGCGGCGTCTTTAACGCTCATTTTGTCGAGGGCCGCCAGCAGGAATGCATCGATCTCAGTCTCGCTCGCTTGCGCCGCCGCCGGCGGCGGCTCGACGATGACGACGATCTCGCCCCTTGGCGGATGGGCCTTGTATTTTTCAGCAAGATCGCCGAGCGCCCCTTCGTCGAACTCTTCGAAAATCTTGGTCAGTTCGCGCGCGACGACCGCGCGCCGCGCGCCAAACGCCGCCGCCATCGCGCCAAGGCTTTCGGCAAGTCGCGAAGGCCCTTCGTAAAAGACCAGCGTCGCGTCGACCGCGGCGAGGGATTTGAAAAAGGTCGCGCGCGCCTCGGCTTTGGGCGGAGGAAATCCCGCGAAAAAGAACCGCTCGGTCGGCGCCCCCGCCGCTGACAACGCCGCAATCGCGGCGCAAGGGCCGGGCAGGGGGATGATCTTGACGCCCGCCGCACGCGCTGCGCGGACCAGCCGATAGCCAGGGTCCGAGATCAGCGGCGTTCCAGCGTCGCTGACAAGACAAATCGCCGCGCCGTCTTTCAGCGCGGCGATGATCTCCGCTTCGACGCGGTCGGCGTTATGCTCATGATAAGCGGCGCGCGGCGTTTCGATGCCGTAAGCGGCGCAGAGCTTTGCGGTCTGGCGCGTATCCTCGCAGTAAATCCGGTCAGCCGCCTTCAGCGTTTCGATGACGCGGTACGTGACGTCCTTCAGATTGCCGATCGGCGTCGCCGCCACATAAAGGCCGGGTTCTAGCGTCATCTCGTCGTGATCTGGCGAAAGCTTGGCGCCGTCAATGACCAAACTGTCATGACCGCGCGTCGCTGCGAGTTTACGGCGCCGGCGGCCCCGGCTAGGGTGCCGGCCGATTTCTGAGCCAAAGCTTGCGACTGAAGGGTAGGGGCGATCGATGCGTCAGCGTTTCCTCGGCAATTCCATCTCGAAAGCGTGCGTCGCTGCAGCGGCCTTCATCCTCGCCGCCTGTTCGTCGTCGCCTGATACGGGACCCGTCGTCACCGAGGACCGGCGCGATCCGGTCGACATAACGACATCGCCGCCGCCGGGCGGCGAGGAGCGCTCGCGCTATGATGACCGCCGCTTCGTGCGTCCGCTTCACATGCAAAATGGCGAGCCGGTGCGGGTCGGCTTGCTGTTGCCGTTCACCGGCGCGTCCGAGGCGGTGCAGAAAGTCGCTTCCTCCATGTTCGACGCGGCGCAGCTCGCCGCGTTCGAGGCGGGCGATGACCGCTTCCTGCTGATCCCGAAAGACACGCGCGGCACGCCGGACGGCGCCGCCGCCGCCGCCCGCGCGGCGCTCGCCGACGGCGCCGAAATCATTCTCGGTCCGCTCTTTTCGGAAGAAGCCGCCGCCGCGGCGCCGGTCGCGAGGGCCGCGGACGTGCCGCTGATCGTCTTTTCGTCCGACGAGAAGTCGGCGGGCGACGGCATCTATCTCTTGAGCTTTCCGCCGGAAATCGAAGTCGCGCGCGTCACCGATTACGCGATGCGGCAGGGCAAGCAGCGCTTTGGCCTCATCGCGCCGGCCAATGAATATGGCCAGCGCGTCGCCACGGCCTTCAACCAGGAACTTGCCGAGCGCGGCGGCATCCTCGTTCATGAGGAACGTTACGAGCAAGATCCCGACAAGATGCTGGCGCCGGCGCGCCGCCTCGCCGCCTATTCGAAGGACGTGATCCCGCCCGAACTGCGCCACGGCTATGATCCGGCAAGGCCCGGGGCGAGCGGCCTTTCCGGCGGCAATTCGCAAGGGTTCCAGGCGGTTTTGATGCCCGAGCAGGGAACGCTTCTTCGAGCGCTGGCGCCGCTCCTTCCTTATTACAACGTCAACATCAGGCAGGTGAAGCTGCTCGGCGTTTCGGCGTGGAACAATCCGCGCCTGACGCGTGAGCCGGCGCTCGCCGGCGGCTGGTTCGCCGCGCCCGATCCCGGCATCACCGCAGCGTTCGAAGATCGCTTTCGCGCCGCGTTCGGCGAAGCGCCGCCGCGTCTCGCCTCGCTCTCTTATGATGCGACATTGCTCGCCGCGCGCCTTGGCCAGGCGCCGCGCCGCCGCGACCGCTTCGATGAGGCGATGATTGAAAACCGCAGCGGCTATTTCGGCGCCGACGGGCTTTTCCGCTTCCGTCCCGACGGCACGATCGAGCGCGGTCTTGCGATCCTTGAAATCCAGCCGGGCGGCATCCGCGTCATCGAACCGGCGCCCAAGAGCTTCATGGCCGGGAGCTAGCAGATTGCGTCCGGTCCTTTTCTTCGCGGCGCTTGTCGCCAGCGGCGCAGCCTTCGCCGCCGACAATATTCCGCCAGCGGATGAGGCGGCGGCGATCGCCGAGCTTCGGGCGGCCGCTGACGCGGCGAACGCACACGACGCCCAGCGCTGGGCGTTCACGCTCGCCTATGAGGACCTCACGGCGAAAGGCGGGAAAACCTTCAAAGTCCGCTTTGATCCGCGGCTTGCGCCCGGCGCGCGATGGAAGGCGATCGAGCCCGCGGAATCGGCGCTGTCGAAGGACGAGCGCAAGGCGCTGAAGAAGATGAGCGAAAACGACGACGCCGACGAAGCGCTCGTCTATGACGATCTTGACGAGGCGATCGGCGACGCGGCGCTGTTGAGCCTCTCGGGCGGCGACGCGCTCTTTCGCATCTCGATCGACGATCCCGAGATGACGCAGGACATGCGCGCGGCGCTCGTCGCGACGGCGCGGCTCGACCGCGCCGGCGATCATGTCTCGTCGATTGAAGTCCGGTCGACAAAGCCCTTCAAGCCGGCGGCGATCGCGAAAATCGAGAAGATGCGCCAATTGCAGCGTTACGCCCCGGTCGGCCCGGGCGGGGTTGTCCTCCTCGTCGCCTCGGAATCCGAAGCCGAAGGGAAAGCGATGTTCAAATCGTTTTCGTCGAAAACACGCATCGCCTATTCGGACTTCGAAGCTGTCGACGCGCCGCCGCGCGCGAAGGCCGAATAGGGCGGCGCGGCGAGCCGATCGCTCACAAAAGTTTTGACAGAACGGTGTTGAGCAGCCGCCGGCCGCCCGGCGTGGCGATCAGGCGGTCGCCGCGCCGTTCAAGCAGCCCGTCCGCAGACAGATCATTGCAGCGGGCGGCGATCCGCGCCCATTCCCCTTCGTCAAGCGCGACGCCTTCGAGCGTTCTCAGCCCCATGGCGAGGCGCTCGGTGAAAACGTCGCCCGCCGACAGCGACTCGTCAAGGCGCGCGCCGCAGCCTGTCCGCTCGACAAGATCGAGATAGCGTCGGGGATTGTTCTCGGTTTCGATCGCGCGCCGCGCGCCGTCGATCGTCAAGCGCCCGTGCGCGCCGGGGCCGACGCCGACATAATCGCCCTGGCGCCAATAGATCATGTTGTGACGCGACTGCTCGCCAGGCGCCGCATGATTGGAAATCTCATAGGCGGGAAGGCCGGCCGCTTCGGCGATCGCCTGCGTCAAGTCAAAGAGATCGGCGGCGAGATCCTCATCCGCCGGAGACCAGCGCCGCTTCGCGACCTGCAGCCCGAACGCCGTCCCCGGCTCGATCGTCAGCTGGTAGAGCGAGAGATGGTTGAGGCCCGTCGCGACGGCGGCGCGGAGTTCATTCGCCCACTGATCAATTGTCTGGCCGGGGCGGGCGTAGATCAAATCCGCGCTGACGCGGGGAAAGGCGGCGAGCGCGGCGTCGATCGCGGCCCTTGCCGCCGCCGCGTCGTGATCGCGTCCAAGGAATTTCAGCGCGGCGTCGTCGAAGGACTGAACGCCGAGGGACAACCGGTTGACGCCCGCCGTCCGGAACGCGGAAAAGCGCGCGCGGTCGGCGCCTGTCGGGTTCGCCTCGATGGTGATTTCAGGCGCGTCCGCAAAACCCCAGAGCCGCGCGCAGGCGTCGATGACGCTCGCGATGACGGGAAGCGGCGCAAGGCCCGGCGTGCCGCCGCCGAAATAAAGGCTCGTCAGCGTCCGGCCGGGCGTTCGCTCCGCCCAATAGTGAAGATCGCGCGCGAGCGCCGCCGCCCAGCGCGCTGGATCGACGCCGCGGTCGCGATAGACATTGAAATCGCAATAGGGACAAATTCGCGCGCAAAACGGCCAATGAACATAGACGGCGAAACCCGCCTTCATGGCCGCCATCGATCGCCAAACAAGCGCATTTTTTGCAGGTTTATCACAGGACCATAAACTCGGATAAACTCCCGATAACTCAACCCGTCAGGCACGCCTCGACCAGCTTTTGGAACGCGTCCGCCCTATGAGATATCGCCTGTTTCGTTTCCGGATCGAGTTCAGCGAAGGTCTTGTCATAGCCATCGGGGACGAAAATCGGGTCAAAGCCGAAGCCCATGGTCCCGCGCGGGGGAAACGTGAGCGCGCCCTCGACCTTGCCGAGAAACGACTCCGTATGGCCGTCCGGCCAGGCAAGGCAAAGGCAGCAAACAAACCGCGCCGAACGGTCGACCGAGCCCGAATCTTCCAGCTCCCGGCGCACCCGCTCCATCGCCAGGTAGAAATCGCGGCCAGACGGCGTTTCCGCCCAGTCAGCGGTATGAACGCCCGGCCGGCCGCCAAGCGCTTCGACCTCCATGCCGCTGTCGTCAGCGAGCGCGGGAAGGCCGGAAGCGGTCGCCGCGGCCAGCGCCTTTACGCCTGCGTTCCCCATGAACGTTTTTTCATGTTCGTCCGGGACGGGCAGGCCAAGATCGGCCGCAGATGCCGCTTCGACCCCGAACGGCCTCAATAGCTCATTGATTTCTCTGACTTTTCCGGAATTGTGGCTGGCGATCACCAGCCGGCCCGGCGACAATTTTCGCGCCGCCAATTCGCCCTCCATATCGGTTTTCGGAAAAAAATTATCGTTTTTCGACGAAAACCCCTTGCATCGTTTTTCGATAAGTGTATATCGATATTCAACAAGACGCCGGGAACGGCGCAAGTCAAGAAGACCTCAGAAAACAGCCAGACGTGCCCAAAACAAAAAAAGAGCGGCAAGGCCAAGGCCCGCCGCTCAAGAAAAACAGCCAAAACGCGTTCGCGCACCAACGAAAGGAAATTCAGATGTTACGCAATCACGTTCTTATGAACATCGGGTCTGTCGGCTTCATTGTCAACAGCTTTATGGCCCTCGTGTCGGTCGCCCTGATTGGCGCGGCCTATTTCTCGGCCATCGGCCAGTTGGTCGCCTAGCGCTCCGGCGCGTCAAACAAGGGGATATCCCATGGCCAAGGCGATCAATCTGATCCTGGCGGCGGCGCTCGCCGCCGCCGCACTCGCCTCCGCGATAAGCCTTGCGGCGCTGACCGAGGCGCCGGCGAAGACAAGGGTCGAGGTCTGCGTCGAGCGGATTTGCGGCGTCGTGTTCTTCTAGGCTAGGGCGCGCGAAAGCGATTGCACGCGGAAGAGACGGAGCCAACCCATGTTCAAAGCCATCGGCAAAGGATCGCTCGCCTCCATTCTCGCGGTCGGCCTTCACATTGTCCGCATCGTCGTTTGGATCGGCTTTGCGGGCCTCTCGGCGGCGATCGTCGCGATCCCGCTCATTCCGGCGGTCGCGGAATGGATCTCGCACATCGACGGCGCTTCCATCGACGGCGACATCGATGTCGGTCCCGCGGATTTCGTCGAGGTGCTGCGCTATTTCATCTCGTTCGGCGTCGCGCTTTACGTCGTCGAGCGCCTGCTTGAACTCCTGAAGACGCTCCGCTTCGGCTCGCCCTTCGTGAAAGAGAACGCGACGCGTTTCCGCAATGTCGGATGGGCGCTCCTCCTCGGCGAGTTCTCCAAGATCGTCATCTGGATCCTCGCGGAAATCTTCGACGCCGATGTCGAGGCCGATCTCGATTTCACCCTCTTTGTTTCGATCGCCGCCGTGTTCGTGCTCTCGGAAGTTTTCCGGGAAGGCGCGCGGATGAAAGAGGAACAGGACCTCACCGTCTGATGTCGATCTCCGTCAAACTTGACAGGGTTCTTCTCGACCGCGGCATGTCGCTGACGGAGCTTTCCGAGCGCGTCGGCGTCACGATCGCCAATCTGTCGATTTTGAAAACGGGGAAAGCGAAAGCGATCCGCTTTTCAACCCTTGAAGCGATCTGCAAGGAACTAGGCTGCCAGCCCGGCGACATTCTCTTCTTCGAAGATGACGGCCGGCCGATCCGGCATGATGAATAAAAGGCCCCCCATCTAGCGTCACGCCGCATCGCCGCGCGCCGCCGCCTCGATCGCCGCGACGTCAATTTTCTTCATCTCCATCATCGCCTCGAAGGCGCGCCGCGCGACGTCGCCGCCGGCCGCCATCGCGTCGATCAGGACCCGTGGCGTGATCTGCCAGTTGAGGCCCCATTTGTCCTTGCACCAGCCGCAGGCGCTTTCCGCCCCGCCATTGCCGACGATGGCGTTCCAGTAGCGGTCGGTCTCCGCCTGATCGTCGGTCGCGATCTGGAACGAGAACGCCTCGCTGTGGGGAAAGATCGGGCCGCCATTGAGGCCGACACAGGAAACGCCGGCGACCGTGAATTCGACAGTGAGGACGTCGCCCTTGCTGCCGCCCGGAAAATCAGCGGGCGCGCGGTGGACGGCGCCGACACGGCTCTCAGGAAAGGTCGCCGCGTAGAATGTCGCCGCCGCTTGCGCATCCTTGTCGTACCAGAGGCAAATCGTGTTTTTCGCCATCGCTCGCTCCATGATTGATTTCGCCGTCATGATTGAGGGTATCAGCCTCTCTCATCGGCGCCTCGCGACTTCTGTGTATCCTGATAGCCTTGAGGCTGGAACATCGGGCGCGATATGGGAATCGCGCCCGGCGCTTAGGCAATGTCAGATGTTTGCGGCGCCCGGCTTTCCCGCCTATATCCCCGGCGCATGACGGCGCTCGATCTCACCTCGGCAAAGCCCGACGCGGAAGCGCGAATGCGCCCGCTTTTCGGCCTCGCGCGCGCCGAAATCGCCGACGTCATCGGCGAAGCGCTCAGCCTCGACGCGAAGAAAGCGCGGATGCGCGCGAGCCAGCTCTGGCGCTGGGCGTATCATTACGGCGTCACCGATTTCGAGGCGATGACAGACATCGGCAAGGAGATGCGCGCCGCGCTTGCGGGGCTGTTCAGCCTTGAGCGCCCGAAAGTCGTCGACCGGCAGGTGTCGATCGACGGCACGCGGAAATATCTGATCGAAGTCGCGCCGGGCGCCCTGATCGAGTGCGTCTATATCCCCGATGTCGGCAAGGCGGGGGCGCTTTGCGTCTCGAGCCAGGTCGGCTGCACGCTCAATTGCACCTTCTGCCACACGGGGACGCAAGCGCTCGTCAGGAACCTCACCGCCGGCGAGATCGTCGCGCAAGTGATGGCGGTCAAGGACGATCTCGCGGAATGGCCGTCGGGCGGCGACGACCGGCGGCTGTCGAACATCGTCTTCATGGGCATGGGCGAGCCGCTTTATAACCTCGACAATGTCGCGCGCGCGATCGAAATCATCGCCGACGGCGACGGCATTTCGATTTCGCGCCGGCGCATCACGGTGTCGACCTCGGGCGTCGTGCCGGAAATCGCGCGGCTTGGCGAGAGCGCGGGAACGATGCTGGCGATTTCGCTCCACGCGACGAATGACAAGCTCCGCGACGAACTGGTCCCGATCAACCGCAAATATCCGATCAATGAGCTTCTCGACGCCTGCCGGACCTATCCCGGCGTCTCGAACGTCCGCAAGATCACGTTTGAATATGTGATGCTGAAAGGCGTCAACGATTCCGACGCCGAGGCGCGCGCGCTCGTCCGCCTGCTGAAGGATATTCCGGCGAAGATCAATCTGATCCCGTTCAATCCCTGGCCGGGCGCGCCTTACGAATGTTCAAGCTGGGAGCGGATCGAAGCCTTCGCGGCGATCGTCAACAAGGCCGGCTACGCCTCGCCGATCAGGACGCCGCGCGGGCGCGACATCCTCGCCGCCTGCGGGCAATTGAAGTCGGAAAGCGTGAAGATAAGGGCGAGCGAAAGGGTGAAGGCAGTAGGCAGTGGGCAGTAGCTTGCCCGTTCCCTATCGCCTATTGCCTATTGCCTATTGCCTGCTGCCTACTGGCCCGATGCGCGCAGGCCCCATCCTCATCGACGAAAGAGACATCGAGGAGCGGTTCATCCGCGCCTCGGGGCCTGGCGGTCAGAACGTCAACAAGGTCTCCTCCGCCGTGCAGCTCCGCTTCGACGCGATGCGCTCGGCGGCCTTGTCAGATGCGGTGCGCGCGCGACTCCTCAAGCTCGCGGGCGCGCGGGCGACGAAGGACGGCGTCATTCTCATTGAAGCCTCCCGCCATCGCGATCAGGCGAGGAACCGCGCCGACGCCCGCGCGCGCCTTTCCGCGCTTGTCGAAAAAGCGGCGACGCCGCCAAAGAGGCGCATTGCGACGAAAACCCCGAAATCGCAAATGCGAAAACGCCTCGAAGGCAAGGCGCGGCGGAGCGAGGTGAAGCAGGGGCGCGCGCGCGTCGCACAAGAGGAGTGATCGCGCCGCCGCCGGATTTTCTCTTCGCACCGACATTCCTTTCCGCTATATGCGCCCTCGCCAATTCGGGCGCGGAAGGACCGGTCGATGGCCAAACTGAAGGGCGTGAAGAAAGTCGTGCTGGCCTATTCCGGCGGGCTCGACACGTCGGTGATCCTCAAATGGCTGAAGGTTGAATATGGCTGCGAAGTCGTCACCTTCACCGCAGACCTCGGGCAGGGCGACGAATTGGAGCCGGTGCGCGGCAAGGCGCAGAGGAACGGCGTCAAGGAGATCTACATCGAGGATTTGCGCGAGGAATTCGTCCGCGATTTCGTCTTCCCGATGATGCGGGCGAACGCGCTCTATGAAGGCCAGTATCAGCTCGGCACTTCGATCGCGCGGCCCTTGATCGCCAAGCGCCTTGTGGAGATCGCGAGAGAGACCGGCGCCGACGCGATCGCCCATGGCGCGACCGGCAAGGGCAATGACCAGGTGCGGTTCGAATTGTCCGCCTACGCGCTCAATCCCGACATCAGGGTGATTGCGCCCTGGCGCGAATGGGATCTGACTTCGCGCACCAAGCTCATCGCCTGGGCGGAGGCCCATCAGGTCGAAATCCCGAAAGACAAGCGCGGCGAGGCGCCGTTCTCGGTCGACGCCAATCTGCTGCACACCTCCTCGGAGGGAAAGGTGCTGGAAGATCCGGCGGAGATCGCGCCGGACTATGTCTATCAGCGCACGGTCGATCCGGAAGCCGCGCCCGACAAGCCGGAGATCGTCGAGATCGGCTTCAAGCGCGGCGACGCGGTGTCGGTCAATGGCGCGGCGATGTCGCCCGCGAGGCTGCTCGCGGCGCTGAACGACCTCGGCAGGAAGCACGGGATCGGCCGGCTCGATTTCGTCGAGAACCGCTTCGTCGGCATGAAGTCGCGAGGGCTCTATGAGACGCCGGGCGGCGCGATCCTCCTCGCCGCCCATCGCGGCGTCGAACAGATCACGCTCGATCGCGGCGCGGGACACCTCAAGGACGAATTGATGCCGCGCTACGCCGAACTCATCTATAACGGCTTCTGGTTCGCGCCCGAGCGCGAGATGCTGCAGGCGGCGATCGACAAGAGCCAGGAGCATGTCGAGGGAGTGGCGACCTTGAAACTGTACAAAGGCTCGGCGAACGTCATCGCGCGCTCTTCGCCGAAATCGCTCTATTCGATGGCGCATGTGACATTCGAGGAAGACGCCGTCTACGACCAGAAGGACGCCGAAGGCTTCATCAAGCTGAACGCGCTCCGGCTAAAGCTCCTCGCGCGCCGGAATATGCGGTGATTTATCGGCCATATCGATTGAGCGGATCAGTATTTTCTATCGTCTCGATCATTGCCGGCGCACGCGGACAAATTGATAGTGATCAAACGCAGCGCGCCAGGCGCCGCGCATCATGCGAAGGCGCCTTGTGGAGCCGGCTGCGTTTGTAGCCGGGGACGTCCCACAGGGCGGCGACGGTCGATCAGCGGAGCGCGGCGATGACAAAAAGGGCGATCCCAATCCTGCTGGCGGCGGGCGCGCTGGCGCTCGCGCCCGCCTGCGGCAAAAAGAACGCGGCGCCGAAAGCGGAGGCTGTCGAGACGGCGGCCGCCGATATCGCGCCGGCGGCGGCGGGCGTTTCGATCGGAACGGTTCCGCTCGGCCTCCCGGCTCTCGCCGAGCCCGCCGACAATCCGACGACGACGGAAAAAGTCCGTCTCGGGAACATCTTGTTCAACGACAAGCGCTTTTCTTCAACCGGCGAGGTTTCCTGCGCCACCTGCCACGATCCGGCGAAGGCGTTCACCGACGGGCCGCTTGCGGTCTCCGAGGGGATCAACAAGCTCACCGGCACGCGCAATGCGCCGACCGTCGTCAACGCGGCCTTTTACTCGGCGCAGTTCTGGGACGGCCGCCGGCCCTCGCTCGAAGAGCAGTCGGGAGATCCGTTCCTCAACCCGGTCGAAATGAATCTCCCCTCGCACGACGCGATCGTGAAAATCGTGCGCGAGGATTCTAGCTATCAGACGATGTTCGCGGAAGCGTTCGGCGTCGATCCCGCGGCGATTACGATCGATCATGTGAAAAAAGCGATCGCCGCATTCGAGCGGACGATCATTTCGGGGAATTCGCCCTTCGACCGCTGGCGCTATGGCGGCGAGGCGGACGCGATTTCCGAGCAGGCGCGGCGCGGCTTCGACGTCTACATGAACGCGGGGCGCTGCGTTTCCTGTCACACGATCGGCGAAACCCACGCGCTTTTCACCGACAACAAATTCCACAATGTCGGCATCGGCTTTTCCAAAATCGCCAACGACGCCGAAAAAGTCGTCGGGGAGTTTTTGCGCGTCGCCAAAACCGATCAGGCGGTCGACGAGGCGGTGCTCGGCGACGCGAAAATCTCCGAGATCGGGCGGTTCGCGGTCAGCCGGGAATTGCAGGACATCGGCCAGTTCAAGACGCCGACCTTGCGCAACATCGCGGCGACCGCCCCTTACATGCACGACGGCTCGCTGCGAACGCTCAAGGAGGTCGTCGACTTCTACAACACGACGATTTCTCCGCATGAAGATCAAAAGCAGGACCCCAATCCGTTCCAGTCGGGCGGCGTCCGCCCGCTCAATCTGACGCAAACGCAAAAGGACGATCTCACCGCGTTCCTCGAAACGCTGACGAGCCCGGAATATGAACCGGCCGCGAAGGCCAGTCTCGCCGGTCAGGCGAAGATCAAACCGGTAAAATGAGGAGCGACGCCATGGTGAAAACCCTTTCCAGACGCGCGCTCGTAAAAGGCGCATCCGCGCTCGCGGCGGGCGGCGTTCTCGACATGACGCTCGTCAAGCTCGCCTTCGGCGCGCCCAGCGGCGCCGGCGATTTCACTTTCGCCTACATTTCCGATTCCCATATCCAGCAGATCGAAGGCGGGAAATTCGTCAGGAACTGGGATCGCGGCCTCAAGCGCGCGGTCGCCGAAGCCAATCTCCTCAATCCGAAGCCCGACTTCGTGATGTTCGGCGGCGATCTCGCGCAACTCGGCAAGAAGGAGGAGCTCGACCACGGGCTCGACCTCTTGTCGCCGCTTCGTTACGACGTCAAATACGTGCTCGGCGAACACGATTATTATCTCGATCTCGGCGAGTATTGGGCCGACAAAATATCCAAACACTATTATTCATGGGATCATAAGGGCGTGCATTTCATCGTCCTCAACTCGATCATCGTCGACGAGGCGTGGACGAACAAATGGGCGACGCCGATGGAGCGGATGCTCGTGATGGCGGGCCTCGACGATCCGAGGGGCTCGCCCTTCATGGTCGGCGAAAAGCAGCGCCAATGGCTGGCCGCCGATCTTGCAAAGGTTCCAAAGTCGACGCCGGTCGTCGTCTTCTCGCACTCGCCGCTGCAGAAGATTTTCAAGAACTGGAATTTCTGGACCGACGACGCGGAGGAGGTTCAGGCGCTTTTAAAGCCCTTCAGCAAGGTCACGGTGATCTACGGCCATGTCCACCAGATCCAGTACAACCAGATCGGCGCCATCTCATTCCATTCGGTGATGGCGACCGCCTGGCCTTGGCCCTATCCGGAAACTTACGCGCAGGAAGGAAGCCTTCTTCCGGTGATGACGGTGCCGATGAACCGCGCCGATCCCTTCCACGAACGCGACGCGACGGGCTGGCAGTTCGTCGACGTCCACACCGGCAACGTCGCGCTGAGTTACAGTCTTCCCGACAACTCGCCGCGCGTCGTCGCCTATGACGAAAAACTCAAGCGCCCGCGCGACCTTCAGTATTCGGAGCGCACGATCCCGCCGCACATGCATTATTGATCACAAGGAGCGCAATCATGCGAATTTTCCTCGCCGCCGCCCTCGTCGCCCTTGCGGCGCCTGCTTTCACTCCCGCCCGCGCGGATGAGTTCACCAAAGCGGACCTCGAATTGTGGCGAAAGGAATACATGGCCGCGGTCGACAAGGGGCGGGGCGTCTTCACTGATCCCAAACTCGGGACCAACGGCGTCGTCTGCGCGCAATGCCACCCGAACGGCTCGAACATCCATCCCGAGACCTATCCGAAGTTCCAGAAACAGATGGGCGGCGTCGTGCCGCTCTGGGTGATGATCAACTGGTGCATCCAGAATCCGCTCGAAGGCGAAAAACTCGCCCCCGACGACCCCCGGATGTTCGCCATCCAGACCTACATCACGCATGAGCGCCGCGGCGTGAAACTCGACCCCGGCAAGCATTAGCGCGCCGGGCGAAAGGCAGCTGCCGGTTTTTCGCCGATACGGCGCGCAAAACAAAAGACTAGAATATCGGACGCGATTCAGAAATCGCGCCCGATGTTCGAGGCGGATTATTCTCGCCCCCGCCTTCGCCCCCGCCTTCGCCCCCGCACTCGGGCCCAAGCGACGGCGCCCGCGCCGGTTGTCCGGACGCGCTCCAGCGCCCGCTTTCCGAACGCCCGCTTCTTGCGCTATGCTGGGCAGGCTGGGGCGGTTTTATCGGGGTGAGGCGTCATGAAGGGCATTGAAGCGATCTTCGGCGGCATTCTGGCGCTCGTTGTGCTTGGCGCGGCGCTTTACATGATCAGCGACGCGAATTTCCTGGGCCGCGGGCGCGGGTCGCAAACGCCGCCGGTCATCACGCCGCCGACGACCGGAACGGACAGCGGCGGCTACGTTTCCGGCGAGGACGTTCTTTGTCAGTGCTTCGATCAGGCGTTCGATCTCGCCGGCGAGGATGTCGGCGTCATGTCGTCGCAATACCGCACCGGCTTTGAATCCTGCCGCGCCGTCGCCGGCGCGCAGGGCGGCGACGCCTGGACCGCCGGCTGGAACGCCCGCATTTCGTCAAAACCGTTTCAGGCGAGCTGCAGCGCTTATTTGCGCGGCATTTAAGCCGCCCTACCGTCCCTCCGTTTTCAGCGGCCGCGCCAGCAATGCGGCGATGATCTCATCGAGTCCGCGCGCGCCCGACACAAGATCGGCGACGGCGGCGCAGATCGGCATGTCGATCCCGGCGCGTTTGGCCATGGCGACGACGGCTGGCGCTGTCGCGACGCCTTCGGTGACGGCGCGGCGTTCGGCGAGCGCCTCGCCGATCGTCCGTCCGCGGCCGAGTTCGATCCCGAGCGACATATTGCGCGACTGGCGCGAGGTCGCGGTGAGAATGAGATCGCCGAGGCCCGACAGACCGGCCATGGTTTCGGCTTTCGCGCCCATGGCGAGGCCGAGCCGGGTGAATTCGGCAAAACCCCGGGCGATGAGGGCGGCGCGCGCGCTGTCGCCAAGGCCTCGACCCTCGACGGCGCCCGCCGCGATCGCAAGCACGTTCTTGACCGCGCCGCCAAGCTCGGCGCCGATGAGGTCGTCAGAGAGGTAGGGCCGGAAATGCGGCGCGCTGAACGTCGCCATCCAGCGGCGGCCCTGCGCCTTGTCGGCGGCGGCGAGCGTCACCGCAGTCGGCAGTCCGACAGCGACGTCGCGGGCAAAGCTCGGCCCGGACAGGACGGCCGGCGCGGCGGTCGGCCATACTTCCGCAAGCACCTCGGTCAGCATCTTGCCGCTGGCGCGCTCGATGCCTTTGGAACAGAGCGCGAGCGGCGCCTGCGCCGGCGCGATCGCGCGCAATTGCTGCAGCATGCCGCGCGTATGCTGCGCGGGAACGACGAACACATAGGCCTCGCGCCCGGCGGCCCTGGCGAGGTCCGACGTCGCCCTTAAACTGTCGGCAAGCCTGACGCCGGGGAGGTAGGGCTCGTTCACCCGCCGGTCGTTGATTGACGCGGCGGTCTCAGGCTCCAGCGCAAAGATCAGCGTATCAACGCCATTCGCGGCGATCAGCGAGGCGAGCGCCGTCCCCCAGGCGCCGCCGCCGATCACCGCCACGGAATGAAAAGGTGACGACGGGCCGTTCATATGAGAGGATGATGATTGAACGCTTTGGCCAGCATTCACGCCCGCTTTGATCCTGGAGGCTTTTGCATGCCGGAAACCGGCGAGGCTCCGCCCCTTGATGAAACCGCCCGCGCCATCCTTGAGGCGGCGAGCAAGCGCTTTCTCCACTATGGATTCGGCAAGACCACGATGTCGGAGATCGCCAGCGACTGCAACATGTCGACAGGGAACCTCTATCGCTATTTCCCGTCAAAGCTCGACATCGCCGAGGCCTTTGTCCGGCACCTCCGGAGCGAGCAGATATTGCGCCTGCGAAGGGCGGTCGCCGAGCCTGGTCTCACGACGCAGGAAAAGCTCAGGACGTTCTTCAAGACCAAGCTGAAACTCGTTTATGAGCGTTTCCATCGCCGCCCGAAGGCCTATGAGCTTTCGCAAGAGATCCTGAGAGAGCGGCCGGCCTTCGCCGACGAATGGGAGGCAGCGGAGGCAAGGGTGCTGATCGAGGTCCTTGAAGGCGGCGAGATGACCGGCGAATTCGCCGTGTGCAATCGCACAAGGACCGCCCGGATCCTCCAGGACGCGTTCTTCCGGTTCACGAGTTCCGCCGTCTATTATGAGGGCGATTACGACACGCTAGCGGGCGAACTTGATGAGCTGATGGATCTGGTCCTAGATGGATTTACCTGCCGCCGGATGCGGGAAAAGAGTGTAACTCATTGAAAATATTAGACCTTAACCTAGCCGATGATGCTCACAGATTGTTGATAGTGACGAATGAATATTTTCGGTACTGTTCATTGACATTCCACAGGCTGTTCTCTAGATAAGGGTCATCGCTTCCGCGACGCCTCCTCAAGAAGGGTGCGCCGCCAGACGAAGCCAAGAACCAGAAACGATGAGAACAGCCATGACCACCAACAATGAAAGCGGCTTCGGCGTCCGCTTCGCCCTCTCCCTTTTCCTGTCTGCGGTGATTGCCGCGGGCTATCTGACGGCGATCGGATATCTGAACCCCGGCTTCGTCGCGTAAGCGGCAAAGCCCCGCCCGCCGGAGCGAATGCCGGCTGAAAATTTGAACTCGCCCGCCCGTCCTGATCTTACGCCCCTTCGACCAGGACACCCCTCCCCCCAGGGCGGCGATGCAAGAACGCGGAAGCCACCCCTCCCGGCTTCCGCGTTTTTTTGTTGCCACATCGTATTGATCGGTTATGACTACAGTCATGACTGCAGTCATTAACAACCGCACCCGCCCTCGCCAGGACCTTCGTGACGCCATTTACCGCGCGGCGATCTCGCTATTTGCGGAGCGAGGTTATTCGAATGTGTCCGTCGATGAGATTGTCGCCGCCGCGAACGTCGCCAAGGGCACTTTCTACAATTTCTTCCCATCAAAGGCGCACGTGCTCAAAGCCTATTACGCGGCGATCGACATCGAAATCGCTGCTTTGCGCCGGGCGGCAGACCACGTCGCGTTGCGCCGGTCACTGGCGCGTTACGCCGCCGATGTCGAGCGCATCCTGCGCCGCGAGGGACGCTTGATGACTGATCTGCTGCGAGAGATCAGCACTGATCCGGCGATGCAGGCTTTGGATCAGGATTCTGGCAGCCTAGACGAGGAGGAGTTCGCCGACCTCTTTCGGGCGGCGGCGCATGCGGGCGAGGTGCGCGATGATATTGATGCGAAAATGGCGGCCGCCGCGCTTATGGATCTGTGGGCGGGCGCGATACGGGCGTGGATGCAGGGCGGCCAGGCTGAATCTCTCGCCCTGCTATTCAATGCTCGCGCAAGCCTCCTTTTTGAAGGACTAAAGCCTTGAACCGGCGCGCTATGCTGTCAGGGGCGGCGCTCTGGCTCTTTGGGTGTGCGTCGTCCCACATTCGCAGCAGCCGGCTTGGTCGCGGCTTATGGAGGGACTCCGACGGCGCATTCGCGGTCGGGGCCTTTCCCGAATACGGCGCCGACTTTTTCGGCTTTGACTATGCGGCCATGCGCGTCGGCCGCCTCATTGAAGGTCCCGGGCAGCCGGTCGGAATCTCCTCGACGCTCGACGGCGCTGGCGCTCCTTATGCCGACATCGCCGTCTCGGCGCACACGATCAGCCTCACTGGCCGAACGCTGAAACCAGTCAGTATCGAGCGAGAATCCTTCGTCGTCGACGTTGGCGACGCAGTTCTCGATGCCGAAATTGCAGCGCCCGAACGACAGTCGCTGAAAGGCGCCGTTCTTATGATCTACGGCTCCGGGCCGGCGCCGAAAGAAGCATTCGATCCCTGGTCGTTCTGGTTCCTCGCCGAAGGTTACGCTGTTGTGACCTATGACAAGCGCGGGTCGGGCCGCTCGACCGGCGATTGGCGCAGAACGGGGCTTGAGACTCTGGCGGCGGACGCTGCGGCCGTTCTGGCGGCGGCGAGCGACCGCCGGAGGCTGCGCCGACCACATCTCGCCTGGGGCGCGAGTCAGGCAGGGTGGATATTGCCGCAGCTTGGCGCGCGGGGCGGCCTTGACGGCTTCATCATGCATGCAGGGTCGGCGATGCGCCCGCGCGACCAGATCCTTGCGCAAGTGGACGCGGAACTTCGCTCCTATGGCTTTTCTGAGGACGAGATTAGCCGTGCGAAATCATATTATGCGCTTGATACGGATGTCTCGTCGGGTCTTAGAGACTACCGGGAAATCGAGGACGCTTACGCGGCTGCCGCCGGCGCTGAATGGCTGCTCGGGCCGCCAGCGGCGCCGGACGCGCCCGATCGAACGATGATCCGGTTAATGGCGGACTTTGATCCGGCCCCATTCTGGGCGATGAACCGCGCGCCAGCGCTGGCGTTATTCGGCGGAAACGACCATGTCGTGCCGGCCAAGGCCAATGCAGCGGCGCTCGCGCGCATGGCGAACTCGGCAACGGCGCTCGAAATCGAGGTGCTGCCGCGCGCAAATCATCTGATGTTCGTCGCCGACACCGGCTTCAGGGATGAATACGCAACGCGCTCGGAGATTGACCCAGGATATTTCGCGGCGATCGGTAAATGGCTGGCGTCGGCGGAGCGAAAGTGAGCCCGTAGCGGCGGCGTTCGCCTGCTGCTTGTCGCGCGTTTTGCTGCGGTCATGCTGCAAAAATGCTGCGCAGCAATTTCACGCCTTCGGCCCCTTCTTCCCGCCGCCATGCTCCCTGCCGGCGATTGGTTCGGCGAGGGGCCAGCGGGCGCGCGGCGCGAAGGCGAGCGCTTCCGCGAAAGAAGGAACAAGGCCTCCGCGGATCCGCTCGACGCCGGCCCAAGCGATCATCGCGCCGTTGTCCGTGCAGTATTTCGCCGGGGGGATGATGAGGCGCCAGCCGCGCGCTTGGGTCATCGCGTCCAGTTTTTTGCCGATCGCGGCGTTCGCGGCGACGCCGCCGGCGACGACGAGGGTTTTGGCGAGTCCTGCCGCCTCAAAGAGATCCATGGCGCGCGCCGTCCGGTCGGCGAGATGGAAGGCGATCGCCGCCTGAAAACTTGCCGCAAGATCGGCGATGTCCAAATCCGTCGGATCGCTGATCGCTTCGGCTTCAAGCCGCAGCGCGGTCTTCAAACCGGAAAGCGAAAAATCGCAGCCCTCGCGCCTCGCGAGCGGTCTTGGAAAGTCATACCGGTCGGCGCGGCCGGACGTCGCCGCCGCTTCAATGCTTGGTCCGCCGGGTTGGGCGAGGCCGAGAAGTTTTGCCGATTTGTCGAACGCTTCGCCGGCCGCATCGTCGATGGTCGTGCCAAGCCGCCGGTAGCGCCCGACGGCTGAGACTTCAATGAGCTGAGTATGGCCGCCGGAAATGAGGAGGAGCAGATAGGGAAACCGCGCGTCCTCGGTCATCCTGACCGAGAGCGCATGCGCCTCGAGATGGTTGACCGGCGCCAGAAGCTTTCCATGGGCGAGCGCGACCGCCTTGGCGGCGGTCAGACCGACCATCACGCCGCCGATGAGGCCCGGTCCCGCCGTCGCCGCGACGGCGTCAAGATCGGCGTAAGTATGTCCTGACATTTCAATCGCTTGCGCGATGACGCCGTCAATCCGCTCGACATGCGCGCGCGCCGCGATCTCGGGCACGACGCCGCCATAGGCCGCATGCCGGTCATATTGGGCGAGGGTGACATTTGACAGAATTTCCGCGCCGCCGCTGTCCGCCGTCGCGCGGACGACCGCGGCGGCCGTGTCGTCGCAGCTTGATTCAACGCCAAGAACTAGGAGGGAGTCGGCCATCGAGCAACAGGCATTAGGCAATCGGCGGCAGGCAGTAAAGAACGACAACGAGGCGCTCGCCCATTGCCCATTGCCAATTGCCTATTGCCTACTGCCTAATGCCTGCGCCCTATTCGCCCAATGAAAGTCATCGTCACACGCCCCTCTCCAGACGCGGAAGCGTTCGCGGCGGAAGTCGCGAAAGCCGGCGCCGAGCCGATCCTCTCGCCGGTCATGGTCATACGCCAGCGCCCGCATGCGCTTGATCTTGCCGGCGTCGGCGCGCTCGCCTTCACCTCGGCGAATGGCGTAAGGGCGTTTTCGCTGCTGACGCGCGAGCGAGGGCTGCCGGTCTTTGCTGTCGGCGCGGCGACGGCGGATGCGGCGGCCGAAGCGGGCTTTGCCCAGATCACCACCGCGCGGGGCGACGCCATGAGCCTTGCGCAAGTCGTTGCTCAGGCGAAACCATCAAAGCAGGTCCTCCACTTAGCCGGCAGCGACCGCGCCGGCGATCTCGCCGCCATGCTCGGCGATTATGGCGTCAAGGCCCGCCGCGCGGTGATCTATGACGCCGACAAATATGATCGCCTGGCGACGCCCGCGGCTGACGCCTTGAGACAAAAAGACGATCCCGTCGCGGTGACGCTGTTCTCCCCCCGGTCGGCGCGGCTCTTTATCGAGCAGGCGGCGTTTGACGGCCTCGTCGAAACGCTTCAGCGGGTCGCCGCCCTTTGCCTGTCGCCGGATGTCGCGCGGGCGGCGGCGGCGGCGGACTGGGGCGCGATCGAAACCGCGCGAATGCCGACGTCTGAAGACGTCCTTGACCTCGTCGCCGGGCGGATAGGCCGCACATAGGCTCGCCCGCGCCCGCCTCGTTCTCGCCGCCGTCGGCGCCTATACTCAAGAACCCTGGGGGCAGGCGCAGCCATTGAGGCCGGAATGAGCAGCGATACGCCAAATCTCCCCGTCGATCCGGGCAAGCCGACGGAGCCTGAGACGAAGCTCGCGACGAAGGCGGACGATGACGTCGCGAAAGCCCTGCCGCTCGAAGGGCTGATCGTTGAAGGCGGCGATCCGCATGCGAAATCGCTCTTCGGGCTGAAGGCGGCGCCGCTGCTGCTTGGCGCCTTTCTCATTGTCGCTCTCGCCGCGGCGGGCGTCTATCTCGCCAAGAAACAGATGCGCCGCGAAGAAGCCCCGCGCGCGGAGAGCGCGGCGAATACGCCGGCGCCCGCGGCGACGACGATCGAGCTTCCGTCGGCGGCGACGCCCGCGCCGCATACGGGCGCAGCGCCGCCGCCCGAGAAGATTTTCAACGCCGCCAATGACGCGCTCAAGACCGGCGCGGCGGCGATCGGCGCTGCGGGTCCGTCAGGGGACGGAACAATCTCCGAATTGCCGCCGCCGCCGGAAGGGGTCGCCAATCACGGCCTGCAGGAGGCGGCCAAGGACGCGGCGAAACGCTTCGCGCCGAAACCTGGCGATCCGGCGACGATTGATCTTTCGGCGCCTGAAGACGCGGCGGCGGCGCAAACGCCCGACAAAGGCGCCAACGCGGATTTCGTGTCGCCGGCTGAGGGCGACAAGGTCGCCGCCGCGATCGACAATGCGCGCCTCGCCGAGGAAGTCGCGGGGCTAAAGCGCGCCTTGCAGTCGGATGTCGCCTCCCTGACCGCGACGCTCGACGCCGAACGTCAGCACACGGCCGAACAGGCCGGCGAAATCGCCCGTCTCAACGCCGAACTGGATCGGCTTCGCGCCGCGGGGTCGCCGATGCTCGCCAAAGCGCGGGCGGCCGCGGCCGCGCGGGCGCTCGCCGATCGCGCGGCTAGCGGTGCGCCGTACCGGCGCGAATTGGCCGCCTTCCTCGCCCTGTCGCCCTCGACCGCGCTGCCGCCTTTGATCGCCGCGCGCGCCGACAAGGGCCTGCCGACGCCGGCGAGCCTTGCGGCGCAATTTCCGGCGCTTCGCAACAAGGCGCTGGCGTCGGCGCGACGCGAAGGGGCAGCGGGTCCTGTCGAGAAACTGGGCGCGAGCCTTGCGAGCCTTGTCAATCTTCGGCCCGCCTCGGCGAGAGAAGGGCCTGGACCCGTCGCGGCGCTGTCGCGCGCCGAAGCCCGGATCGACAAGGGCGATCTTGCGGCCGCCCTTGCGGAGCTGTCGTCATTGCCGGGCGGGGCGGGCGCGGCGTTCGCGCCGTTCATCGTCGACGCGCGGCTCATGCTCGACGCGCGGGCGGCGTTCGACGCGGCCGACCGCGCGATTCTCGGATCGCCGGGCGCGGAGCGCGCCTACTGATGATCCGCATCCTGATCTTTATTCTCTGGGTCGCGTTTTTCGCCGGCGTTCTAACGCTCCTTTCCGCCGTCCGGGGCGAAATCTCGGCCGAAGCGTTCGGCTGGCGATTTGACCTTCCCGTCGGCGCCGCGATCGCGGCGCTTTTCCTCTTCGGCGCGTTCGTCGCGGGCGCGACGTCGCTCCTCAAAGACGCGTTCGCGGCGCCAAGGACCATTCATGCGCGCAAGGAGATCAGCCGCCGCGAAAAAGGCGTGATGGCGCTTTCGCGCGGCCTCGACGCGTTGGCGGCGGGCGACGGCGCGGGCGCCAAGAAAGAAGCCGATGTCGCGATGAAAACGCTCGGCGCGGCGCCGGTCGCGAGGCTTCTTGCGGCGCAGGCGCTGCAGCTCAAGGGCGACGATTCGGCGGCGGCGGGCGCCCTTTCCGGCATGTTGTCGACGCCGGAGACGGAGTTTCTGGCGCTGCGCGGGCTTTATGCGAAAGCCGTTCGCGACAATGATCGCGACGCGGCGCGCGCCCACGCCGAGCGCGCCTTCTCGCTGCATCCCGGCGCGCGCTGGGCGTTCAGCGCGGCGCTCGACGAAGCATTGATACGGGACGATTACGCCGCCGCCCGCGCGGTGATCGAGCGCGCGCTGAAAGCTGGAACGCTCGACGTCGGGACGGCGGCCCGCGGCGCCGCCGCCTGCCTTGCCGCCTCGGCCTTTGCGGCGAACGCCGCCGGCGAGGCGGCGGCCGCGCTGACGGAGGCGGAAGCGGCCCTGAAGCGCCAGCCGGGGTTTCCGCCGGCGGCCGCGCTCGCCGCGCGGCTCCACGCGGAGAGAGGCGAGACGCGCAAGAGCGAGAAGCTCCTCCTTGACGCCTTCGCCGCGGTTCCGGCGCGGGCGACCGCGGAGGCGCTCGATCATCTCTACAAGGATCATGAGGCGGCGGCGCGGTCCGAGCGCATTGACAAACTTGCAGCGCGAAATCCCGCCTCGATCGAGGCTTCGCTCCAGCGCGCGAAGGCGAGGCTCCTTGGCGGCGACGCGGCCGGGGCGGCGCGTCTCCTTGAAGACGCGCTGAAAATCTCGGCGACGGCGCGGCCGCTTTCGATGATGGCGGCGGCGCAGCGCGCGCTTGGCGGCGAGGAGGCTGCGCGCGTCTGGCTCGAGCGGGCGAGCGAGGCGCCGCGCGACGACGAGCCTTCCGCCGGGCGTTTCTTCGACATGTCGCCCGACAGCTGGCGTCGCCTCATCCGGCTTTACATAGACGAGGGCCGTCTCGCGCCGGCGCCGATCGAAGGCGCCGCGCCGGGCCTTCCCGATGAGGCGTTCTGGATCAGGCCCGCCGCGACGCCGGTCGCCATCGCCGACGCGCAAGCCGAAACAGCCCCTGTCGCCGCGCCGGAAGAGACATCGGACGAAACGCTTTATCGCGATGTCGCCGCGGCGCGCATCGTCAGTTGAAAGAGCACATGTCGAATTTGAAACTCCTTGTCGCCGGCGCCGCCGGGAAAATGGGCCGGGCGCTGATCAAAGAGGCGCTGTCGACGCCGGGCGTCGCGATCGCCGGCGGGTTCGAGCGCCCCGGGCATGAGGCGATCGGCAAGGATTTGGGGCCGCTCGCCGGCCTCGACAGCCTCGGCGTTCTCGTCGAACCCGGCGCCGAAAAATCAATCCGCCGCGCCGACGCGCTTGTCGATTTCACGACGCCCAAAGCCAGCGTTGAAAACGCCCGCCTCGCCGCCGCCGCCGGCGTGCCGCACATTATCGGCACCACCGGATTTTCACCCGAGGAAGACGCCGAAATTTCCGCGCTCGCCGTGAAAACGGCGATCGTCAAATCGGGGAACATGTCGCTCGGCGTCAATCTTCTCGCCGCGCTCGTCCGCGAGGCGGCGGGAAAGCTCGGGCCCGATTACGACATTGAAATTGTCGAGGCGCATCATCGCGCGAAAATCGATGCGCCGTCGGGCACAGCGTTGATGCTGGCGCGCGCCGCGGCGCAAGGACGCGGCATTGATCTTGGCGCCAACAAGATCGCCGCGCGCGACGGCGTCATTGGCGAACGGGCGAAAGGCGCGATCGGCTTTGCTGTCATTCGCGGCGGCGGGATCGTCGGCGATCATGAGGTGATGTTCGCGGGTCCCGGGGAAGCGATCACCCTGTCGCACCGGGCGATCGATCGCGGGCTATTCGCCAAGGGCGCGGTCGCGGCGGCGAAATGGGCGATCGGCAAACCGCCGGGGCTTTATTCGATGGCGGATGTGCTCGGATTTGCGCCTTCAAAATAAGGCGGCGTTTACCAATCTTCCCTTCCAAAACTTAACCTTCGACATGCCAACCTCGTCCCGTCAAAGGGGCGTTTCGATGCGGTCTGAGTTTCTGGGTGCGGCGGCGATGATCTGCGCGACGGTTGTCGCGGTCAAACATTTCGAGGCGCAAAAGGCGGTCGCGGAGAGCGGCGCGCAAGCTGGCGGCGTGATCGCGGCGGCGACGCCGGCGGCCGCGGCGCCGGTTCAAAAGAGCGCGGACCACGCGGGCGACTATGGGCGCGAAGTGCGCTTGCTGGCGGGCTCCAACCACCAATATTTCGTCACCGCCGCCGTCAATCGGCGGCCGGCGTCGTTTCTCGTCGACACCGGCGCAAGCTTTGTCGCGCTCCGCGATTCCGACGCGCGCGCCGCGAACATCCATGTGTCATGGTCGGACTATAAGCATCCGGTCCGAACGGCGAACGGCGACACCAAGGCGGCGATGATCGATATCGACCTCATTGAAATCGACGGCATCCGCGTTGAGAATGTGAAAGCGTTCATCCTTCCCGACGAACAGCTCGCCATGAACCTTCTCGGCATGAGCTTCCTCTCTCAGCTCGAAAGCGTCGAGCAGCGAAACGGCGAATTGGTGCTGAAGGGCTGACAAGATCATCGGGCGTGATTTAGGAATCACACCCGATGATCTTGTCAGTTTCTTGGTCGCGCCGTTTGGCGAAAACCGGTTTCCACTTTTTCGGCCGGCGCTCATAGCGCTCTTGACCTTTTCGCGCTCGCAGGCTTCCATGAACAGATGGAGAACGTTCTTCGTCTGCCGCCGGTCCGGCGTGAACTCGATCATGACCTTGCGCCTTGCGCGCGGCCGGGCGTCACCGCCGCGCTGACGCGCGGCGTCTCCCGGCTCTTTCGCGATCTGGGGCTTGCGCCGATGGCGGAGTTTCGCTTGCCGAACGGCCGGCGCGCCGACATGGCCGGGCTCTGCCCGAAAGGCCGGCTCGTCATCGCCGAGATCAAATCTTGCGAGGCGGATTTCATCGCGGATGAAAAGTGGGAGGATTATCTTCCGTTCTGCGACGAGTTCTATTTCGCGGTGAACGCCGAATTTCCGCGCGCGCTTCTCCCCGCGGCGGAGGGGCTCATCATTGCCGACGGCTATGGCGGCGCGATTATTCGCCCAAGCGTCGAGCGCGCGCTGGCGGCGGCGCGGCGCAAATCGATCATTTTGCGCTTTGCGCGTCAGGCCGCGGCGCGCACCGCCTATGTGCTGGAGGAATTCGGCAAATGAGCGAGGCGGACCGGGCCATCATTCAAGCGATGATCGTCGAGGATTACGCGATGCTGTCGGGCCCGCCGGGGCCGCGCCCCTATGACGGCGTCAAGCATCACTACCATCCGGCCGCGCGCATGGTGCGGACCGGCGTCGATGAGGCGGGCAGGGACTTTGCGACGGTGATGAGTGTTGACGACCATCACGCCGATGTCGACCGCAAACTCGCCGACATCGCGTTCCTTGAGGAGGAAATCGCGCATGAATGCGAGGTCTTCGGCAATATCGCGCGCGTCCGCAGCTGCTATCGCTCCGTCTACGGATCGGGCCCGACCGCCCGCGAGGGCCGGGGCGTGAATTTCTTCAATTTCATTCGTGAAAACGGCCAGTGGAAGATCATGTCGATCGTCTGGGACAATGAGCGGCCGGGCCTGTCGCTCAATCTCAAATGACGAATGCGCGCTGGCGGCCGCGCCTTGCGCAAACGCTCGCAATCATCGCCGCGGCCGCGCCGGCGTTCGACGACGAGTGGTGGATCATCGGCAGCGCGGCGGCGGCGCTCGCCGGCGCCGACATCGCGGACGTGCGCGACGTCGACCTTCTCCTCAGCGAGCGCGACGCGCAGGCGCTGATCGCCCGCTGGGCGCAAATGCCGACAGAGGCGGTCGCGCCGACCGATCAGTTTCGCTCAAGCGCCTTCGCGCGCTACACGCATACGCCGCTCGCGATCGAGGCGATGGGCGGCTTCGAGATGCGCGTGCGGGGCGTCTGGCGGCGCGTCTGGCCGCTGACCCGCGAGGCGATGGGCGGCGTCTTTACGCCGTCCGTAGCCGAACAGATCGCGCTTCTCGAAGCGATGCGCCGCGACAAGGACAAGGCCCGCATCGCCGCGCTTCGCGCACGGTTTTGACAAGGGGCGTCATCGACGATAGCAATTGTCCGCCTCGATGAGGGAATCATGACCGGGATTGTGAACATCTGAACGCCGTCGCCGCCCGCCGCGCTTCGCGCGAAGGGCCGTTTCCGTTCAGATCCGGTCATTTCAATGAACATCTCCAAAGCGGAGCAAAGAACGCTCCATGCGCTTGCTCAAGGGGGCGCCATCCTCGTCGAAAAGGATGAACGCGGAAAAATTGTTTTCGCCAATTGCGTGACGCGCGAGGGCTGGTTCCTCGCCGATTGCACGCTCGGCGTCTTCGCCAGGCTCAAGAAGCGCGGCTTCATCGCGTCGGCGAAAAGCGCGCCCTACCGCATCACCTATGAAGGCCGCGCCGTCGTGCGGCCGCAGCTCGACAATCGGTAAAATGAAAAAGGCCTCCGAAACGTGGCTTATACGAAGGTGCACGGGGTCCAACGCATTCGGCGAGGACAGCTTCAGCTTTTGAAAGTGTCATCCCGGGTCTGCGCCGCGGCATTGTCATGCCGCAGCGCGCCCGGGATGACACGGTTTTCTCTCTTGAAGAGGTCCCGGAAACCGCAACATCATGAGTCTTCTTCAACGCAACTTGGTGTAACGAGAGATTTCCACGTGCTGACGCGCGCTCACCCTGCCGTCGGACGCATGGTCCGACCCCGCAAGCGGGAGAAGGTGAGACGCCGTTCCTCCTATAGATCGCTCATCTGCTTGACTTCGATCGGTCCGAGATTGAGCGAGGCGATCCCCGCTTCGATCTTCGCGCGATCGCCGACGATCACAAAGACGAGGCTTTCCGGGTGCACGGCCTCGGCGGCGGCCGCCTTCATGTCGGCGAGCGAGAGCGCTTCATATTGCGTCTTGAGGCTTGTCGGATAATCCCACGGGCGTCCGAAGCGGTTCGAACTCGCGAGGCTTCCAAGCACGTCGCCGGAGGTTTCAAAGGATCCCGGCAGCGAGCGCGTGTTGTTGTCGATCGTCCGCTTCAATTCCTCCGCCGTCGCCGGCTTTGTCGTCTTGTAGGCGCTGATCTCTTTCAAAATCTCGGCGAGCGATTCCTTCGTCTTGTCGGTCTGCACCGGCGCGTAGACGAGATAGGGGCGCTGGCCGCGCGCGTCCTGGAAGAAAGTGTAGGCGCCATAGGCCCAGCCCTTGTCCTCGCGAAGGTTCATGTTGACGCGCGCGGTGAACTGGCCGCCGAGTATGTCGTTCATCGCATTGAGGGCGACGTTGTTCGGCGCCCCGGTCGGCGGCGCGACGTGCCCGGCGAGAATGAGCGATTGCGGGGAATTCGGCTTGTCGACGATGATGACGCGGCCCTTCGCCGGCCGCGTCACCTCGGCGATGTTCTTCTTCGGAACCGCGCCCGACGGCGCCTTCCAGTCGCCGAACGCCTTCTCAAGCGCCGGCTTCATCTCCGCCATCGTCGCATCGCCAGCGACGAAGATCGTCGCGTTGTCGGGCCGGAGCCAGGTTTGATGGAACGCCGCAAGATCGTCGCGCGTCAGCGATTTCACGGATTCGATGGTGCCCGAGCCGGTGAAAGGAACGCCATAGGCGTGGCCCTCGCCATACATGACCGGCGGCAGCAGGCGCAGCGCCAGCTGCACGGGATTGGCCTTTTCCTGCTCGATGCCGGCGATCCAGCGATCGCGCAGCTTGTCCATTTCGCCCTGGTCGAACGCCGGATTGCGGATGACGTCCGCCATGATGTCGAGCGAGGGGGCGAGATTCGATTTCAGCGCCGACAAAGCGACGCCCGTCATGTCGAGATTGGAATTGACGCCAAGCGTCGCGCCAAGGCCCTCGAGCTCTTCGGCGATCTTCAGCGCCGTGCGGCGCTTGGTCCCTTCATCAAGCATCGAGCCGGCGAAGGACGCCGTTCCGAGCTTTGCCCCGACCGCGTCCGACGCGTAGCCCGCGTCAAACTGCATGGCGATGTTGACGACCGGCACGGTCGGGCGATTGGCAAGGACGATCCTGACGCCGTTGGCGAGCGTTGCTTCCTCGACCGCCGGGAAGGTCAGATCGGGCGAGGTCGGCACGAGCGGCAGGCCGGCGGCGCGATCGACCGTCGAAGCCTTCGTCGTATGCTCCGCATAGGGAAGAACGGTCAGCTGGTAATAGCCGGCGTTCATCGTCGCGCGCGCGGCGGCCAGCACTTCCTTCGGCGTCGCCGATTTCAGCCAGTCCAATTGCTTGACGATGAAGCCCGGATCGCCCGCATAGAGCGCGCCTTCGGCGAGCGTCACCGCCTTGCCGCCGAAGCCGCCGACTTTCTCAAGGCCCCTTAGAACGCCCGCCTCGATCGAAGTTTGCGCGCGCTTCAATTCCGCCGGCGTCGGACCCTTGGCGAGAAATTCGGCGACGACTTTTTCCATTTCAGCTTCGACTTTGGCGGGATCGACGCCGGTCTTCGGGTCAAGCGTCACCGAATAGAAGCTGAGGAGTTCATGCTCTTGAAGCTGCGCCGTCGCCGATGTCGCCAGTTCAAGATCATAAACGAGGCGCTGGTAAAGCCTTGATGTCTTGCCGCCGCCGAGCGCTTCGGCCGCGAGCGTCAGCAGCACTGCGTCTTTGGTGGTGCGGCCGGGCGCGACCCAATTGCGGTCGATTTTCACCTGCGGCACGCGGTCATACATGATCTCGCGCTTCGAAAAGGCGAGCTTTGGCGCGTTTCCTTCGGCGCGCGTCAACGGCGGGCCGGCGTCGATGTCGCCGAAATATTTCTCGGCCTTCTCGCGCGCGGTCTTGGCGTCGATGTCGCCGGCGAGAACGAGCACCGCGTTCGCCGCGCCGTAATAGTCCTTGAACCAGGTCTTCACCGTCTCAAGATCGGCGGCGTTCAAATCCTCCATCGAGCCGATGGTCGAATGCGCATAAGGATGGCCGGCGGGGAGAAGCCCGGCGAGCGTTGGATATTCCATGCGGCCATAGGGCTGGTTGTCGCCCTGGCGCTTTTCGTTCTGGACGACGCCGCGCTGCTC
>CADEDN010000030.1 GCA_902826095.1 uncultured Alphaproteobacteria bacterium
TGGAACTTCTTCAAGGCGCAAAACTATGTTGCAGTTTAATTGCGCGAGGCTCTAGGCGGCCTCGGCGTCCATCACCGCGGCGGCGGCGCTGACGACGGCGGCGATGCGCAGCGCCGCCTGGACCTGGTCGGCGGAAAGCCCGGCCTTGCGCAGGACTTTTTCATGGCTGTCGAGACACATGCCGCAGCCGTTCACCGCGGAAACCGCCAGCGACCAGAGTTCAAAGTCGACCTTGTCGACGCCGGGGTTCGCGATGACGTTCATGCGCAGTTTCGCCGGCATTTTCCGGTACTCGTCCGACGACAGCAGATGCGTCGCCCGATAGTAGACATTGTTCATCGCCATGATGGCGGCGGCGGCCTTCGCGGCGGATTTGGCGTCAGGCGACAATTTGTCATCAGTCCACTGAGCGATCGCCCTGGTGACCGCCGCATTGCGCGCGCCGCAAGCCGAAGCGAGGAAGGCGCCGTATTTCTGCTGGTCGGTAAGGACCGTTTCAGCGGCGATCGTTCCAAGATTGAGACGAATGTCCTTGGCGTGGTCGGGGATGGCGTCGCGCAGCGCGTCAAGGCTCATGAGGGGCCTCCATTTCAGGTTGATAGGGGCGCAAAAAGGGCGCGCCTGCGCCTTCGCGGGCGCGCCCTTTCCGCCGTTCCGTCGCTGTTAGAGCGTCTCGCCGCCGATCGGGCGGTTGCACGGACAAAGTTCGTCCGTCTGCAGAGCGTCAAGAACGCGGAGCGTGTCTTGCGGGTTGCGGCCGACGCTGAGGCTGTTGACGGTCACATGCTGGATGACGTTGTGCGGATCGACGATGAACGTCGCCCGCAGCGCGACGCCCTGCGGCGCCCTGACGCCGAGCCCGTCGATGAGCGCGCCGGTGGTGTCGGCGAACTGCCAGGCCGGATGGTCTTTCAAGTCCTTGTGGTCGCGCCGCCAGGCGAGCTTGCAGAATTCATTGTCCGAGCTTCCGCCGAGGACGACGGCGTCGCGATCCGCGAACTCCTTCGCCAGGCGGCCGAACTCGGCGATTTCGGTCGGGCAAACGAAAGTAAAGTCTTTCGGATAGAAATAGATGATCTTCCATTTGCCGGGGAAGCTGCTTTGTGTGATGTCTTCGAAAGCGGACTGACCGTTTTCTTCGTGACTGTTGAATTTCGGCTTGACGCCGACGACTTTGAAATCGGGAATACGGTCGCCTACTCCGAGCATGGGCATCTCCTGATTGATGGACGCGATTGGCCTTTGGCGGCGCGTTCCGCCCCGCCTTGCAACAGCTAGGTAGGGCCGGCTTGTGGATTTATCAAATAGATAATATCTAACAGCCCAATCGATTTTTACGATGAACAAAGGCTGATGATCCCGCTCCCCACCTTGCGCCAGCTGCAGTTTTTCCTCGCGCTCGTGCGGCGCCAGTCTTTCTCCAAAGCGGCGAGCGATTGCCTCGTTTCGCAGTCGACCCTGTCCTCGGCGATCAAGGAGCTTGAGGCGGGCCTTGGCCGGCTGCTCGTCGACCGGTCGACGCGCCATTTTTCGCTGACCCCGGCGGGCAAGGACGTCGCCGAACGCGCCGCCGCCATTCTCGCGCTGACCGAGGATCTCGCGCGCTCCGTATCGGCGCGAAAGCCGCTCGAAGGGCCTTTGCACCTTGGCGTCATTCCGACGATCGCGCCGTTTCTGCTGCCGGAAGCGACGCCGGGCCTTTCCCGGAAATTTCCGAAACTCGAATTGTACCTGCGGGAAGATTTGACGGCGGCGCTCGCCGAGCGGCTCGCCGACGGCTCTCTCGACGCGGCGCTTCTTGCATTCCCCTATGATCTTCCAGGGCTCGATTGGATCGAGATCGGCGAAGACCCGTTTTTGCTGGCCGCGCCCGCCGGAAGTCCGCTGACGGAGCGAAAGGCGGTGAGAACCGCGGACCTGAAAGAGGCGCGCCTCTTGCTCCTTGAGGACGGACACTGCATGCGCGACCACGCGCTTGAGGCGTGCAGGCTTCGTGCTGACGACGTCGCCGGCTCATTCGGCGCGACAAGCCTCTTTACGTTGACGCAGATGGTGCGCGCGGGCATCGGCGCGACACTGCTTCCGAAAATGGCGGTCGATGCGGGCCTCGCGGCAAACGCCGGGCTTTCCGTCGCGCCGCTCGCGGCCCCTGCGCCGGCGCGCATGATCGGGCTCGCCTGGCGCAAGGGATCGGGACGGCGCGAGGATTGCGCGCTCCTCGCCGATTATTTTCGCGGCGCGCTCGCCAAGCAATCGGATCGCGCTAAAACGCGCCGGCGCCAGTCGGCGAAGGCCTGATCGTCAGCCGTCGCCTATAGTCTGCTGGGCTGGCGCGGGATTGAGCGGCGCATGTTTGATCGCGGCGATCTCGCCGCTGTCCGAGAGCAAAATGGCGATCGGCCGCGTCGATTCGAACTGCGTCAGGATGATCATGATCGTGACCGTGATCGGCACGGCGAGCAGCATGCCGGCAAAACCCCAAAGCGAGCCCCACACCGCGAGGGAGAGGAGGATGACGAGTGGGCTGAGATTGAGGCTCTTGCCGATGAGGCGCGGCTCGATCGCCGAGCTCATGGTCTGCTCGGCGCCGACGAGCAGCGCAAGGCCAAGAAGCGCGGTCTTCACGCCGCCGCCCTCCGGCTGCACGAGCGACAAGATGACCGGCAGCGAAATCGCGCTGATCGCCCCGACAATCGGGATGAAATTGAGGGCGAAGATCAGCAGCGCCCAAAACCCGGCGAAGTCGATGCCGACGAAGATCATGATGAAATAGCTGACGGTCGCCGTGATGAGATTGGTGACGGTCTTCACCGTGATGTACTGGCGCACCAGGAACGCGATGTCGGCGATCGTTTCATTGACCGCCTGGCGCCGCTCGGGATCGGCGCTGAGAAGATTGATCTTCTTGAAAATCCGCCCGCGCTCGAGCAGCATGAAGACGGTGTAAAGGAAAATCGTCACCGAATTGCCGGTGATCGCGCGCAGGGCCGATCCGACCTGCGCGAGAAACGGATTGATCAGCGACAGCGCCGTCGAGCGGAGCTGATCGACGCCGCCGACAAAATTCTCTGGGAGGAAGCCCGATTCGTTGAGGTAGCGGACGCCGTCCTGCGTGAATTTGCGCAAGCGCTCTTCATATTGCGGCGCCGCCTCCAGCAACGCCTCCACATTGCCGCGAATGATCTCGATGAACAGAACGAATATCGAAATGATGAGCGCGAAGGCGAAAAGATAGCAGAGCCAGTTCGGCATGAACCGGCCGACAAGCGGTCCGCGCCGGATCGTTTCCTTCAAG
The DNA here is from genome assembly GCA_902826095.1 of uncultured Alphaproteobacteria bacterium. Classification (GTDB taxonomy): domain Bacteria; phylum Pseudomonadota; class Alphaproteobacteria; order Caulobacterales; family Parvularculaceae; genus Amphiplicatus. The sequence goes on from CADEDN010000030.1 coordinate 3,296, forward strand.
GTGTAGATCAGAAAGCTCAGGAATCCCGCAATGATGACCGGAATGAAAATCGAGCGGCCGAAATAGGCGATGATCGCGAACAAGGTCGCAAGCCCGAGGCCGTAAAACAGACGCGCGGCGCCCTTGAGACGAACGGCGACGTCCGGGCGAAGTTCCGCTTGCAACCCGCCGGGCGCCTCCATATTCACTCTCCAATGCCGACAAAACGGCCGGGTAGGCTGATTTGCAAGCTGAAGCCAGATCGCGGCCGGCGCCATGGAGACAATGCATCGGATCGAGATCCCGTGGCGTTCGCCGCTCGACGCGTTCGCGCCGCTGGCGCGTCGCGCCGGCGCCGTCCTTCTCCATGGCGGCGAGCGCGCGAGCGACGCGCCATGGTCATTCGTCGCGGCGGAGCCGCGCTCGATCATCGAACGGCGCCAGCGGGAAACGCGTGTCGACGAAGTTCTGACCGACCTGTCGCCGTTTGAGGCGTTGAGGCGAGCCCATCTCGACCGCCGCCTCCCGTCGGCGCCGCCGCCGGAGGCGCCGTTCATGACGGGTCTCATCGGGTTCGCCGGCTATGAATGCGCGCCTTTCGTCGAGCCCGGCGCGCCGACGCTGCGCTCGCCCTATGAGACGCCGGATTTCTGGTTCGGCGCCTATGACGCGGTCGCCGCGTTTGATCGGCGCCGTCGCCGCGCCTTCGTCGTCGGTCGTGCGCAAGCAACGGCCGCGCGCTTCGCCGCGATGATCGGCGACGACGGCGCCGGCGGAACGGCCGCAGACGGCGCGATGGCGCTGATCGGCTCGAATTTCACAAAAGACGACTATTGCGCCGCGGTTGACGAAATCATCGGGCGAATTCGAAGGGGCGATCTTTTTCAGGCGAACATTTCGCAGCGGCTGACGCTGGCGCCGGAATTCCCGGTTGATCCGTTCGATCTGTTCCGCAACGCCTCCGCGCGCAGCAGCGCGGCGTTCGGCGCTTTTCTCAGTTTCGGCGACGCCGCGATCCTGTCGCTTTCTCCCGAACGCTTTTTTCGCGTCGAAGCCGGCGTATCGGGCGCGCGAATCATCCGCGCCGAGCCGATCAAGGGGACGCGCCCGCGCAGCGACGATCCGGCCGAAGACGCGCGGCTCCTGGCGGCGCTGACGAGCGACGCCAAAGACCGCGCCGAAAACATCATGATCGCCGACCTGACGCGCAATGATCTCTCGCGCATCTGCGATGACTATTCGATCCGCGAAGAGGCGATCTGCGAGGCGGTGTCGCATGCGAGCGTTCATCATCTTGTTTCGAGGATCAGCGGCCGGCTCCGGGACGACGTCAATGCAGTCGACGCGCTGACGACGATGTTTCCTTGCGGCTCCGTGACCGGGGCCCCTAAAGTCGAGGCGATGCGGGTGATCGCCGACATTGAGCGATCGGGGCGGGGGCCTTATTGCGGCGCAATCGGCTATATGGACGATCGCGGCGGCGCGGATTTTTCCGTCGCGATACGTCTCGCGATCGCCGAGGGCGGGAAATTCATCGTCCCCGTCGGCGGCGGGATCACGCTTCGCAGCGATCCGCAAGCGGAGTATGACGAAACGCTCGACAAGGCGGCGCATTGGCTCCGCTTGCCAGGGCCGCGGGAGCGCAGGGCGTCGTGATCCTGATCATCGACAATTACGATTCCTTCGTGCACAACCTCGCGCGTTATGTCCGCGAAACAGGCCGCAAGACGCGCGTCGTGCGGAACGACGCCGGGCGCGCGGAAGACCTGCTGCAGACGCCGATCGAGGCCGTGATCATTTCGCCGGGGCCGAAAACGCCGGCGCAGGCGGGCGTGTCGATGTCGGTCATCGATCGACTGCCGCGATCAACGCCGCTGCTCGGCGTTTGCCTCGGCCATCAGTGCCTTGTCGAAGCCTTCGGCGGGCGCACCGAGGCGGCGAAGCATCCGCTCCACGGCGAAGCGAGCCTCATTCGACATGACGGGGCGGGGATTTTTGACGGCGTTGAAAACCCGATGCGGGCCGGGCGATACCACTCGCTGATCTCGGTGCTTCCGGAAGTGGGCCCGCTCCGCGCCTGCGCCTGGAGCGAGGGCGGCGAATTGATGGCGGTCCGCCACGAAACGGCGCCATGGTGCGGCGTGCAATTTCATCCGGAGTCGCTGTTGACGCCGTCCGGCCGTCGCCTGATCGCGAATTTCCTTGGTGAGATCGGACGGAGGGCGGCGGCGTGATCGTCTGGCGCGATGGGGAATTCACGCCGGGCGAAACGGCGATCTCCGCGGCGGATCGCGGCTTTCTGATCGGCGACGCGATCTTTGAAACCATGCTGGTCGAAAACGGCGTTCCCGCGTTTCTCGACGAACATCTTCAGCGCCTTGAAATCGCCCGCGCGGTTATGAACCATCAAGCGACGATTGAACCGGATATCCTGCGTGCGGCGATCGCCGGGCTCGCCGAGCGCAATGCCGTCGCCGGGCGGGCGGCCTGCCGGCTGACGATATCGCGCGTCGGCGGGTCGCGCGGGCTTGCGCCCTCGTTGGACGCGAAATCGCAATCGATCGTCACGCTGACGCCGATCGACCCGCCGCCGGCATTGCTCCGCCTCATCATTGCGAAAACGCCGCGCTGGTCGGCGGCGCCGACGAACGCCTTCAAATGCGCCGGCGGCTATGTCTCCAACATGCTCGCCCGCACCGAGGCGGCGGGCCGCGCTGATGAAGCGGTCATGCTCAACGAACACGGGCGCGTCGCCTGCGCGAGCGCCGCCAATATTTTTGTCATTTCCGGCGATCTGGTGTCGACGCCGCCCTTGGGCGATGGGCCGATGCCTGGCGTCATTCGCGGCGTCCTGCTCGCGGAGGCGCGCGCGCTCGGATTCGATGTCAGGGAACAGCCGATCGATCCGGCGGCGCTGCGGTCGGCGACGCTGTTGTTGACGAACAGCCTCATCGGCGTCGCGCCGGGCGCGCTTGTCGACGCGCCCGCGCGCGAAGACGATCCGGCGGCGGCGAAGATCATCGCCGCTTGCCGCCAGCGCCTCGCCGACGCATTGGTTTCGACCAGTTGAGCGGAGACCTTCAGTGAAATCGTTCGCCCTCGCCTCGGACCAGATCGCCGCGATCGCTTCGGCGCTTTCCGTGAACGAACTCGCCGCCCGATTCGATCGCCATATCAGCGCGCTGACGGCGTCGGCCTGGTCGGCAGAAACGCCGCTTTTTGAGGGCGGGGCGGAGTTTTCGCCTGAGGAAGCGGACGCGTGCCGGGCGCGCCTCTTCCGGTTCTTCGGCCATTCGCCGCCGCCGCAAAAAACCGCCGCGACCTTTGGCGACTGGGCGGACGAGGCGGCGTTGAAAGTCGCCTCGCGGCTGACCGCCTTCACCTTCACGGCGGCCGGCGATGACGCGCAAGAGATCGAGCACCCGGCGGATTCGCTTTTCGCCGACGCGGCGGCGGCGGCGAATCTTTTGTACGGGCGCCGGCGCATCCTGTCGCTGGTCGCGCCGCACGGGCTGATCGGGTTCGTCCTGTCGACGCTGACGCCGAACCTGCTCGGATCGCCCGCGATCGACGCGCGCAAATTGGCGCCGGACGAACTGAAGAAGTCTCTGGCGTTCGGCGACGCGCTCGTCGCAACGCCGAGCCTGTGGCGATACATCATCGCGCAAGGCGTCTTCGCGCCGGATAACGCCATGGCGGTGTCTTTCGGGGAGCCGATGACGACCGAACTCGCCGCGGAAATCCGCAAGGCGGGCTTTGGCGCGCAACGGGAGATCTACGGTTCGACGGAGCAGGGCCTGATCGGCTGGCGGGATTCGCCGAGCGATCCGTTCGCCTTGTTCGAGCAATGGCGGCGCGTCGGCGACGCGGTCGTTCGAACGCGTCCGTCCGGCGAGGCGGTCGCGACGGCGCCGATGGATGTTCTGGTCTGGGACGGCGACCGGCGATTTCGGCTGGGCGGGCGGCGCGACGGCGCCGTGCAGATCGGCGCGGTGAATGTCTTTCCGCAACGCATCGCGCAAAAACTCGCCGAGCATCCTGACATCGCTGAATGCGCGATCACCGTCTCGCGTCATTCGGGCGGCGCCGACAGGCTGGTCGCGACGATAAGACTGAAGAAGTCCGGCCCGCCGGCTGAATCGGCGGCGCGATCGATCGACACATGGTGCCGTCAAAAGCTTCGCCCTCACGAACGGCCGCGCATCTATAATTTCGCCGACGCCGGCCCATAAAAAAAGGCCCTCGATCGTGGGCCTTTTTCCAAATCGTCCGCCGCTATCGTTATTCGCTCGGCGCCGAGCCGCCGGACGCCTGCTGATATTTTGTGGCGACTTGTCCTGAAATGCTGCCGAAGGCGTCCGGGCTGTCGCCGACCGTGATCGTCTGCTCGCAATTGACCATGCAGTTGTAGGTGTATCGCGCCGCGCCGCGCTGCAGCGTCAGCAAGTCGGAATTCGTCGCGCGCACGCGGACGACGAGATTGTCGATCTCGTTGCCGTCCGAGTCGAACAGGAACATGTTGGTGAGGCCCGGCGCCTTGCCGAACATCAATACCCGCGATTTGTCGCGCACCGTGATGTCCGCGATGCCCGGATTGCCGATGACGATCTGGTCGACTTCCTGTTTGAACGTGTAGGGCGTGACCTGATCCATCGTCAGCCAGACCTGTTCCGCCTGCGCCGTCGTCACGAGCGCGGCTGACGCCGCCAATGTCGCAAGCAAAGGTGTCATGAAGAATCGCATCGATTTCGCTTTCTCGCAGCTTTGAGAAAGGATTTAGCTTTCAGGTGTCAAGAAAGGCTTAAATGCCCGGGTTTCGCCGCGCGCAGGCCGACGGCGATTCTTCCAATTGTACCTTTTACCGCGCCTTAAAAACTTCTTGCTCTTGTCGCGTCACCGGAGAAGATCATGCTTCCAAAACCTCTCAGCGACATTCAATCGAACCAGACCGCTGAGGCGGAAGCGATCGTCGCGACCGCGCCCTTCGACGATCTTCCCGAACAGGTCGTCGCGGCGCTGGCGCAGGCCGCAAGCCTTCGCCGCTACGCCGCCGGCGAGACGATCTTCGCCATGGGGCAGTTCGACGGCTCCGAATTTCTGATCGTCCTTTCGGGCCGCATCAAGATCGCGCACGCCGATCCGAAATCCGGCGCCATGCTGTTCGACGAAACGCATCAGGGCGAGGTCTACGGGCTCGCCGGCGCGATCGCCGGGGGCGATCCCGCGCGCCTTGCGGGAATTTCGATCACGGCCGAGCGCGACAGCGTCATTGTCGGCGTCGACGCCGAAGAGATGCGCGAGATCGCCGCCCAAAGGCCGTCGCTGACCCGCAATCTGATGATCTATTTCGCGCGAAGCCTTGCCGGCGAAACGCGCGCCTCGGCGGAAGAAGCCTCGCCTGAACGCCGCATTTACGCGGCGCTCTCGGCCTATATCGAGCGCGACGCGGTCAACGCCGAATGGCGCATCCCGAGGATGCCCAAGCACAAGGAGCTCGCCGACCGCGCCGATGTCGATGAAGCGGACGCCGCGAACGCGGTCGCCAAGCTCATCCAGTCGGGCGTCGCGCGGCGAAATTATCCAGGGCTCATCATCGACGATATGGCGCAGCTCAATCGCCTTTCGAAGTGAGAAGCGCGCGTTAGCGCGCTGTTAACAATAATTATCCGTAAACAAATAAAATGCCGAAGAGGCGCCGCTCTTTCACCGAATATTAATGTGCGGCGGTCAATATGGCGGAAGTCTGAGGGGGCGACGCCCAATCAGCGGTGCAAGAGTAAGCGTATCAAGCAGGAGTCGACTCATGAAAGCCTTGGTCACCAAATTCATTAATAACGAAGACGGCGCGACGGCCATCGAATACGGCCTGATCGCCGCGCTCATCGCGGTCGCGATCATCACCGCGGTCCGCGCGCTCGGAACCGAACTGTCCAACACCTTCTCGGGCGTTGAGAGCGAACTCGCCGCTTCGTAAGCGCGACGGCGAAAGTCTTGAAGACGGAAAAGGAGGCTTCGGCCTCCTTTTTTCTGTTTCAAATTGAACGACCGCCTAACCCAATTTTAAGCGCCGCCGCTTAGCGTTCGCGCCAAGCAGAAAGGCGAGCGGGCGCAACGATGATACCATTGATATTCCTGTCCGCATTTCCGGCCGCGCTGATCATCGCCGCGCTTAACGACCTTTACGAGTTCAAGATTCCGAACTGGGTTTCGGCCGTTCTATTCTGCGCCTATTTCGTCGCCGGCCTCGGGCTCGGCGCGTCTCCCGCCGCGCTCCTTGAAGGGTTTTTGTTCGCCTGCGCGGCGCTTGTCGTCGGATTCGGCCTATTCGCCGGGCGCATCCTCGGCGGCGGCGACGCCAAGCTGCTCGCGGCGATCGCGCCCTGGATCGGGCCGGCGGCGCTCGCGCCTTTTCTCGTCAACACGGCGATCGCCGGCGGCGCGTTCGCCGTCATCCTCATCGCCTTTCGCAAGGCGCCGGCGCTGCCGGTTTACGCGCAGGCGCCCTGGCTCATGCGCCTTCACCAGCGGCCGAAGGATATTCCGTATGCGGTCGCAATCTGCGCCGGCGGACTTCTTAGCTTTTCGCAAACGCCGCTCTTTCAATTGGCCTTCGGCGGTTAATGAAAGCGGTTAATAGAGTTTTGAGGACTTCACCTTACAAGAAATTACTCGAAATCCAGGGCGGATTGGCGCCGATGACGGGGCGAGGATTGAAATGAACGTGACGAGAATAGCGGTTCTTGGCGTTGCGCTTGTCGCAGGCGTCGGGGCGTTTTTCATGATGATGAACGGGAAGCAGAACTCGCCCGTCCAGGCGGTTCAGGCCGTGCAGGAAAAAACCGTGCGCGTCCTCGTCGCCGACAAGGACTTCCAGCGCGGCGAGCGTTTGACGGCTGAAGCGATCAAGTGGGTCGACTGGCCGGAGAAGGCGATGTCCGAAGCCTACATCACCGAGGCGACCGGCGGCGATCCCGCGGAGCTTGAAAAAGCCGTCGCCCGGACCTCGATCATCAAGGGCGAGCCGCTCATCGAGGCCAAAATCGTCCGCGTCGGAACGTCGGGGCTGATGGCGGCGGTGCTCGCGCCCGGCATGCGCGCGGTGACGATGCGCATCACGCCCGAGACCGGCGTTTCCGGCTTCGTGCTGCCGGGCGACCGCGTCGACATCTACTATTCGGAGACGAACAACAACAACGTCACCAAGACGGACATGATCTTCGAAGACGTGCGCGTGCTCGCGATCAACACCGTCTATTCGGAAAATCCAGAAGCGCCGGTCATCGAAGGCGCCAACGCCACGGTCGAGATGTCGCCGTCGGACGCCGAGTTTTTCATCACGACGCGCGCCTCGCGCGGTCAGATGAGCTTCGCCTTGCGAAGCGTCTTCGCGCCCGAAGAAGGCCAGGCGAAGCCGCGTCGCGACCAGAGCGTCAAGGTCATCCGTTATGGCCGCTCGTAATCATTTCCTTGAGGGGACTTCAATGCGCGTCAGAGCTGTTTCAATAATCGCCGCCGGCGTCCGTCTTGGGAGCGCCGTTCTCGCGGCGGCGGCGCTTGGGTTGGCCGCTCCCGCCGCGGCGCAAAAGAGCGCGACCGTCAATCTTGGCGGCGAGGGCGCTGCGTCCAAGAGCATCGTTCTGCCCTTGAACAAGGCGGCGATCGTCGAACTGCCGCAGCCGGCCGCCGACGTCCTCGTGTCGCAGCCGACCATGGTCGACGCGGTCATTCGCTCGCCCCAGCGCGTTTACCTGCTCGGCCTTCAGGTCGGTCAGGCGAACGCCTTCTTCTTCGACGCCAACGGCCGGCAGATACTCAATCTCGAGATTCAGGTGGAGCGCGATCTTGACGCGCTGACCGATCTCATCGGGCGGCTGATGCCGGATGCGCGCATCACGGCCGAGGCGGTCAACGACAACGTCATCCTCAAAGGCTCGGCGCCGTCCGGCGTCCAGGCGACGGACGCGGTCGACATCGCCGCGCGCTTCATCGGCGACGCCAAGAAAGTCGTCTCGATGATTTCGATCCGCGACCGCGAGCAGGTGATGCTTAAGGTGCGGGTCGTCGAAATGCAGCGATCGCTGATCAAGCAGCTCGGCCTCGACCCGACGGGCGTCGCGACCTTGTCCAACGCGACGCTTGAAGCGACCGCCTCGACGATCGTGTCGGGCGCGACCGCAGGTCTTGCCGGCTCCTTCACGCGCTTTCTCGGCGCCAATGACCAGTCCAATCTCGGCGTCTCGTTCCAGGCGCTTGAGCGCGTCGGTCTCGTGAAGACGCTCGCCGAACCGACCCTGACGGCGGTCTCGGGCGAAACCGCGAGCTTCCTCGCTGGCGGCGAATTCCCGATCCCGGTCGGCCAGCAGGACGGCGTCATTTCGCTGGAGTTCAAGGAGTTCGGCGTCGGCCTCGGCTTCACGCCGCTGGTGCTCGGCAAAGGCCTCATCAACATCAAAGTGTCGACCGAGGTCAGCGAAATCTCCTCGCTCAACAATTTCGCGGTCGGCGGCTCCACAGTGACGATACCTGGCGAGCCGGACGAACTGATCCCGATCGACACCGACGGCGACGGCATTCCGGACGGCGTCTTTAACGTGACGGCGACCGCCGGCGTATCAAGCGCCCCGACTGTCTTCTCGACAAACGGTCTCAACATTCCCTCGCTGACGGTTCGCCGCGCCAAGACGACGGTTGAACTTCCCTCGGGCGGAAGCCTCGTGATGGCGGGCCTCCTTCAGGAGAACATGCGCCAGACCGTGCAGGGCGTTCCGTATCTGAAAGACATCGCCGTGCTCGGCCAGCTCTTCCGCAGCCGCGACTATGCGAATTCGGAAACCGAGCTCGTCATCATCGTGACGCCCTATCTCGTCGATCCGACGCATGAATCGAAACTATCCGATCCGATGAAGGGTTTTGTCGCCGCGAGCGACATGCAGACGATCCTTCTCGGCGATCTGGCCGCCACTTACGGACTGTCCGGCGCGGGCGTCGAAGAAAAGACGCTGCAGGGCCCGATGGGCTTCATTCTCGATTAGGAGACGCAACCGATGTTGAACGCCATGAAAACGCTTCTCCTTGCAACGACCGCGATCCTCGCCGCCTCCTGCGCGCCGCATTTCAACGGTCCCGACCAGGCGCTGACGATCGCTGAAGAGCATCCGATTTCGGTCGATGCGCAGACGGTCACGATGACGCTCGACGGCGCCCCCGGCGGCCTTTCTTCGCTCGACAAGGCGCGTATTCGCGCTTTCGCCGACAGCTATATGCGCAACGGGCACGGGTCGCTGTCGATCACGACCCCGTCCGGCGGCGACGGCGCGTCCGTCCGCGCCGCTCTTGACGACGTCGGCGTGCCGCAATCGTCGATCGCCGAAGCCGCCTACCGCGTCGGCGAGGGCTCCGCGCGCGACGTCATCCTTTCCTATTCGCATTATGTCGCGACGCCGAGCGCCTGCGGCATCTGGGACGGCGAGCGGGAGCGCATCTACCGCAACATGCGCACGCCGAATTTCGGCTGCGCCACGCAGAACAATCTCGCGGCGATGATCGGCGATCCGCACGATCTCGTCGAGCCGGCGGCGATGACCGCGCCTGATTCGCAAACGCGCATTCGCGGCGTCACCAAATACCGCAAAGGCGAAGACACATCGAGCAAGGCCAACAGCGGGTTGAATACACAGGTCGCGGATCAGTAAGCGACGACTAGGGGTCAGGCGTCGCCTGGAGGGAGTTTGAGATGAGGAAGTCCTCAGAAGCAGCATTCGACATCGGTTTCGACGAGGAAGGCGCCGCCAACGCCGCCGCCTCGCTCGGGCCGGATGGCGGCCCCCTGAAAGGGGCGCAGGCGCTCCGCGCGAAAGACGCGGCCGTCGCGGAAGACGACGCCTGGCTCGACGATGAATTGTCGGATGAAGAACTCGCCGCGCTCGGCGAGGAAGGCTTCGACGATGAGACGCTGCTCGCCGAAGAACTCGGCGTCGACGACAGCGAAGACTTCAGTTTTGATCCGAAAGAAACGACGGCCGATCTTCCCCCGGCGCCGGCGAAAGCCAAGGAGCCGCCGCTGTCGGCCCCGAAGGCCTCGCGTCCGACGACGGCGATCGCCGCGTCGAAGAGCCAGGCGATCACGATCGCCGACGATCAGTCCTTCGACGTCGCGGAATATGGCGACAGCGACGATGATCACCGCCCGGTTCCGCGGATCTCGATTCACGCCTTTTGCGAAACGCCGGACACGACGTCGCTGCTCGAAAAGGCGGCCGTCGACCGGCGCCTCTCGAAGACGCACCTCACCGTCCATATGGGCGGCCTCGCCAAGGCGGTCGATCATTTCCAGACCGCCGCGACGCCTAATCTCATTATCGTCGAAACGCTTGGCGGCGGGCCGGAGCTGTTCGCGCAGCTCGGCGAGCTCGCCGAGGTCTGCGACCCGTCGACCAAGGTCATCCTCATCGGCCGCGCCAACGACATCGGCCTTTACCGCGAATTGATGCGGCAGGGGATCAGCGACTACATCGTCCGGCCGAAATCGCCGCTGCAGATCATCAAGTCGATCGCGACGCTCTATGTCGACCCGTCGGCGCCGCCGATCGGCCGCACCATCGCCTTTGTCGGCGCGCGCGGGGGCTCGGGATCGTCGACGCTCGCTCACAATGTCGGATGGTGCGCGGCCGAAGAGATGCAGAGCGACACCGTCATTCTCGACCTCGACCTGCCGTTCGGGACGGCGAGCCTCGATTTCGAGCAGGATCCGACCTCCGGACTCATCGAGGCTCTCGGCTCGCCGGAACGCCTCGACGACGTGCTGCTCGACCGTCTGCTGCAGAAGCATTCCGAGCGTCTCAGCCTGTTCACGGCGCCGAACCTCCTCGATCGCGATTACGACATCGACGATCAGGCCTTTGAGACCGTCATCGACGTCGTTCGCGGCGCCGCGCCGACGATCATCATCGACGTGCCGCATGTGTGGACGGGCTGGTCGAAGCGGCTGCTGCAGTCCGCCGACACGATCGTCATCACCGCGACGGCCGATCTCGCCTCGTTCCGCAACACCAAGAACCTTGTGGACATCATCTCGGGCGCCCGGCCGAACGACGCGCCGCCGCTCCTCGTGATCAATCAGTTCGACCCGAAAGTGTCGTCGGTGCAGCCGCAGCAATACGCCGAGCATGTCGGCCTCAAGCCGTCGGCGATCTTCAACTGGGAGCCGCAGCTCTTCCACACCGCCGCGACCAACGCGGCGCCGATCATCCAGGTCGGCGCGAAGACCAAGACCGCGCAACATCTGCGCGAACTGACCTCGCTCATTCTCGGCCGCACGCAAGCGGTCGCCAAGAAGAGCAAGTTCGACTTCAAGGCTCTTCTGAAAAAGAAGAAATAGGATAAGCGATGTTCGGACGCAAAACAGCAGAAGCCGACGCGCCTCCGCCGGCCTCGCCGCAGGCGGCGAAGCCGAAGGCGAGCGTCGCCGCGCCAAAGCCCGTCGCCGCCGCAAAGCCCGCCGCCGGCGGACCCGCGTCGGCCGCCAAGAAAGGCGCGCAAGGCGCCCAGCCGCCGCGCGTTCACGCGGTGGCGAAAGCGCAGCCGATCGAGATCGGCGGGCGCACCGACGAATATTTCCAGACGAAGACGACGATTTTCAACGCGCTGATCGACACGATCGATCTGTCGCAGCTCGCGCAGCTCGACACGGCCTCGGCGGCCGAAGAGATTCGCGACATCGTCAACGAGATCATCTCGATCAAGAACGTGCAGATGTCGATCGCCGAGCAGGAAGCCCTGCTCCAGGACATCTGCAACGACGTTCTGGGTTACGGGCCGCTCGAGCCGCTGCTCGCGCGCGACGACATCGCCGACATCATGGTGAACGGCGCGAACCGCGTCTTCATCGAGGTCGGCGGCAAGATTCAGCTGACCAATGTGCGCTTCCGCGACAATGCGCAGCTGATGAACATCTGCCAGCGAATCGTCAGCCAGGTCGGCCGGCGGGTCGACGAAGCCTCGCCGATCTGCGACGCGCGTCTTCCCGACGGCAGCCGCGTCAACGTCATCGCGCCGCCGCTGTCGATCGACGGCGCCGCGCTCACCATCCGGAAGTTCAAGCGGGACAAGCTTCGCATCGCCGATCTCGTGCGCTTCGGCTCGATTTCGCCGGAAGGCGCCAAGGTCCTTGAAGTCGTCGGCGCCTGCCGCATCAACACGCTGATCTCCGGCGGCACCGGCTCCGGCAAGACGACGCTGCTCAATTGCATGACGAGCTTCATCGAGCATGACGAGCGGGTGATCACCTGCGAAGACGCCGCCGAACTCCAGCTCCAGCAGGCCCACGTCGTCCGCCTCGAAACGCGCCCGCCCAATCTTGAAGGCCAGGGCGAAGTGACGATGCGCGATCTCGTCAAGAACTGCCTCCGGATGCGTCCCGAACGGATCATCGTCGGCGAGGTGCGGGGGCCTGAGGCCTTCGACCTCTTGCAGGCCATGAACACCGGCCATGACGGATCGATGGGAACCTTGCACGCGAACAGCCCGCGCGAAGCGCTTCAGCGGATTGAATCGATGATCACGATGGGCGGCTACAATTTGCCGTCCAAGACGATCCGGGAAATGATCGTCGGCTCGATCGACGTCATCATTCAGGCGGCGCGTCTTCGCGACGGCTCGCGCCGCATCACGCACGTCACCGAGGTGCTCGGCACCGAAGGCGACACGATCATCACGCAGGACCTCTTCGTTTTCGAAATCAACGGCGAGGATGAAAACGGCAAGCTCAACGGCCGGCACCGGTCGACCGGCATCGCGCGGCCGGCTTTCTGGGATCGCGCCAAATATTACGGCATGGAAGAGGCGCTGGCGGAGGCGCTCGACAGCGCGGCGGAATAGGACTCCCGATGGACTCTGAGCTGCTCTTTTCCGCGATCCTCGGCCTCGTCGGCTTCGGGGCCCTCGCCTATGTCGTGCTCGCGCCGACGCAGAGCGACAAGACGAAGAAGAGGCTGACGCAGCTCGACGCGAAAAAGAACGCCAAGCGCGCGAGCGCCGCCGCGCAAAATGACGCCGCCTCGAAGGACCGGCGGCGCAAAGTCACCGAAGCGCTGTCGAAGGTCGAGGGCAAGACCAAGGAAATCAAGAAGGCGAAGAAACGGCGCGTCACGCTCGAGCAAAAGCTCGAACAGGCCGGCCTCGCCTTCGGGCCGCGCGAATTCTACATCGGCTCGATCGTCACCGCGTGCATTCTCGGCGTCGTCGGGCTGATTTCCGGCCAGAAACTCATCGTGACGGCCGGGATGTTCTTCATCGGCGGCCTTGGCCTGCCGAACTGGTATGTCGGATTTGCGATTTCGCGCCGTCAGAAGAAATTCACCAACGAATTTTCAAACGCGATCGACGTTATCGTGCGCGGCGTGAAGTCGGGCCTGCCCGTCAATGAGTGTCTCAAGATCATCGCGGCCGAGGCGCCAAAACCCGTCAACGAGGAATTCGAGCAGCTGGTTGAAGGATTCCGGATCGGCCTCACGCTCGATCAGGGGATGGCGCGGATGTATGAGCGCATGCCGCTGCAGGAAGTCTCGTTCTTCGGCATCGTCTTGATGATCCAGCAAAAGACCGGCGGCAATCTCGCCGAGGCGCTGTCGAATCTCGCCGGGGTCTTGCGCGGCCGCAAGCTGATGGAAGGCAAGATCAAGGCGCTGTCGGCGGAAGCCAAGGCGTCGGCGATGATCATCGGCGCCCTGCCGTTCCTCGTCATGGGCGCGGTCAAATTGTCGTCGCCCGCTTATCTTGATCCGCTGTTCTTGACGAAAACCGGCAATTTCATCCTGCTGGGCGCCGGCCTGTGGATGAGCATGGGCATCTTCGTGATGAAGAAGATGATGCAGATCAAGGTCTAGGGGCGCCGTTAATGGACGCGATAATCAACACAGTCACAGACCGGCAATTTCAGGTCGCGCTCCTCGTCGCGCTCGCCGCGATCGCGACCGTCTACACGGTCATCGAACCCTTCCTCGTGAAGGACAAGATGGCGGAGCGGATGAAAACCGTCGCCGAGCATCGCGAGCGCCTGCGCGCCGCCCAGCGCGAATCCTTCGCCCGCAAGACTGGCACGCTGCGCGCCGCATCCGCGCAGGGCGTGCTCAAGAATCTTGTCGAAAGCCTGAAGCTCCTTGAGGCGTTCGACGCCGAAGAAGCGCGCAAACAGCTGATGATGGCCGGCTATCGCGGCCAGCGCCCGGTGTTCATCTTCATGGCGGCGCGCATCGGCATGCCGTTTGTCGCCGCCTTCGCCTGCTGGGTTTATGTCTACATCATGAAGGGCGTCGAGCTTGACAGCTTCAGCAAGCTGATGGCGATCGTCGGGTCGTTCTTCGCGGGATTCTACATTCCGAACATCCACGTCAAGAACGCCGTTTCAAAGCGCCAGCAGAAGATTCAGATCGCCTGGCCGGATGCGCTCGACCTCCTCCTCATTTGCGTCGAAGCCGGCATGTCGATCGAAGTCGCGCTGCAAAAAGTCGGGCAGGAAGTCGCGGGCACCTCGCCGGAGCTCGCTGAAGAGCTTGGGCTGACGGTCGCCGAACTCTCTTATCTCCAGGAACGCAAGGCCGCCTATCAAAATCTCGCCGAGCGGACTGGTCTTGACGGCGTCAAGGGCGTGACGACGGCGCTGATCCAGTCCGAAAAATACGGCACGCCGCTCGGCCAGAGTTTGCGCGTCATGGCGCAGGAAAATCGCGACCACCGCATGCAGGAAGCCGAGCGCAAAGCCGCGGCGCTGCCGCCGAAGCTGACCGTGCCGATGATCGGCTTCTTCCTTCCGGTCTTGTTCGCCGTCATCCTCGGGCCGGCGATCATGTCGGTCATGGGCATGACCGAATAGGGTCTAAGCGAGACCGCCGTCGCGCCGCGGAAAGTCGTCGGCGGTCTCGAACCAGCCGATGCGGCTTTCGCGCCAGATGTGGAACGTCGGCGGCGCGAGCGAGGGATCGTCAAGCGTCGCTGTGTTGACGCCGAGCGTCTCCTTCGGATCGTCCTCGCGAAAGAAGAGATAAGTTCCGCAATCCCCGCAGAATTCGCGGCCCGCGCGCGCCGACGCGCGATAGGTTTTCGGCGTCCCTTTGGTCAACCAGACGCGCGCCGGCGAAACGGCGAACCAGGCGACGACCGGCGCGCCGGACTGGCGCTGGCAGGTTCGGCAATGGCAATAGCCCGATTGCGCCACGTCGCCCGCCGCGACCATGTAACGAACGGCGCCGCAAAGGCAGCCGCCTTGGGCGTCGGCGGGTAACGTAATCGTTTTTTGCGTCGACATGGAGCCGCGACGATAGTCTGCGCGGCGATCGCGCGCCAGTGCGGTCGGCCGGAACCGGAGACAGCCCGCATGCCGATCGAATTCCGCTTTCTTGGGCGCGAAGACGCCGCCGCGCTTGACCGCGTCGCCGCCGACGTCTTCGACAATGAGATCGTTCCCCAAAGCGTCGAGGCGTTTCTCGGCGACCCTCGTCACCTCCTTGCCGTCGCCGTCGATGCGGGGCTCGTCGTCGGCATCGCGACCGGCGTCGAAATGTTCCATCCCGACAAGGCGCCGCAGCTATTTGTCGAGGAAGTCGGCGTCGCTAAGACCCATCGCCGGCGCGGGATCGGCCGGCGGCTCATGGACATGCTGTTCAGCGAAGCGAAAAGGCGCGGTTGCGATCATGTATGGGTCGGAACCGAAACCGACAATGGCGCGGCGAACGCGCTTTACCGATCAATTCCAGACGGCGCGCCGGCGCAGGCCTTTATTCTCTATGAATGGGAATTCGACGACAACGCGTAGGCGAGCCGCGCTATTTCCCGGCCCCGTCGGCGATCTGCTCGATCGCTTCATAGAGCGGCAGCTTGCCGGCGGCGACGAGGTCGCGGCTCGTCGGCGTCTGGCCGAGGCGCTGGCTGTAGACCCAGAAATTCGTCAGCACTTTTTCGACGAAGTCCCGGCTTTCCGGATTGGGAATGCTTTCAATGAAGAGAAGCGGGTCTTCGATTGCGACTTCGCGTTTCCAGCGGCGCAAATTGCCGGGGCCGCCATTATAGGCGAGCGCCATGTCGAAGAGATCGCCGTCCGCCGTCGTCTCGATCAGGTGGTTCACATAATCCTGTCCGATCGAAAGATTGACCGCCGGATCGTAGAGCTTGTCGCGGCTTTTGCCGCGCAGGCTCTTGTCATTCGCCATGTAGCTCGCGGTGCGCGGCATCAATTGCATCAGCCCGCGCGCGCCGACGCGGCTGGTCGCTTCGGTCTTGAATTTCGATTCCTGGCGCATCAGCGCGTAAATGAGCGCCGGGTTCGCGGTGAAACCGTTCGACGGCGCGTAGCCCGGCACCGGAAAGAGGCCGGATTCAAACTCGCGGCCCTGATGGAACAGCGCGAGATCAAGCTGCGCGGCCGGCAAATTCAGCGCGGATTCGACCGCGAGAAGGTCGACGGCGCGCCTGTCGTCGATGCGCCCGTTGATCCAGCGGAATTCGAGTTCGGCCTCGCTGGCGCGTCCGACCTGCGCGAGCGCGACAGCGCGCTTGACGGCGGGTTCGGCGGCGGCGAGCGCGGCGAATTTTTCTTCGGTCAGCGCCGGCGCCGTCCATTGGTAGTCGTAGCGGCGGCCGAGCTGCGCGAGCGCAAGCTGTCCATAGAAGGTGAAGGGATAGGCGGCGGCGATTTCAAGATGGGGCGCGACGTCCTCGCCGCGGCCGTCAGCGAGCGCGGTGCGGGCCGCCCAGAAGCCGGCGGCCGAGCGCAGGGCGGGATCTTGTTCCTTCACGCGCGCCATCGCGGAAAACCGCTCACGAGCGGTCGAGAGGTCGCCCTCCCGAAAATGGATGAGGCCGCTGATCCAGTAGGCGAGGACCGCGCTGTCGCCGTTCTGCTTCGAGATTGCGTCGGCGATCTCCTTGGCGCGCGCCTGATAGCCCTGATAATAAAGGCTCGCCGCGACCCATGACCGCATGCGGTCGAATTGCCGCTCGGTGATCGCGCCGCGCTTCAGGTGCTTTTCGATTTCATTGAGCGCCGCGCTTGCCTGCTCCTTTTTGGTGAGATGGCGGACGCGCCCCTCGATCTGCGTCAGCAACGGCCGGCTCGTCTTCGCATAGTCGCGTTCAAGGTCGGGATGCATCGGGGGCGCCGGCTCGTCGCGCCATTTGCGCGACAGCGGCGTCAACGGCGCCGAAGCGCCCTTGGGCTTCTTGCGCCTTGCGAGCGCATGGATTTTATCCGCGTCCGGATGGTCGGCGTAATAGGCCATCCATTCCTTCAACTCGTCATAGGTCGAGCGATAGGCGGTCGGATGGAGATAGCGCTCCATTTTCACATAGCCCATCAGCGATTTGTCGCCGAGCGCGTCGATCTTGCGGTCGGCCTCGCGCCAGCGGCCGCTTTCCTGCAGATCGAAAATGTCCTCGTAGAGCGCGCGGTCTTCCTCGCTGAGGACCCGCGGCATGAAGGATTCGTCGGCCGCCGCCGCCGGGACGGCGATCAGCGCGGCAAGGAGGACGAACAGGATTCGCAACATGGAGGGGTCCCTTGTTCGGCGCGCGCGCCTTTCGCGATCGTAATGATCCCAGCGTTAAGCATCTCTTAACCGGACGGCAAGTGTTTGAAGATCCGCCCAGGCGAGGCGCTTCTGGGAAGGCTGGCGCAACAAAAACGCCGGATGGAAGACGGGGATCGCCGGGACTTTCATCCCGGACGGGAGAATGATGTCCCGCCATTGGCCGCGCGCGCGCATGATGCCGGCGACGCCGAGCAGGGCGCCGGTCGGCGCGCCGCCCGCAAGCAAGATCGCCTTCGGCGCCGTCAGTTCGATCAGCCGTTCGACAAACGGCCTGCAGATCGCGATTTCTTCCCGCGTCGGCGTGCGGTTGCCGGGCGGGCGCCAGTAGACGACATTGGAGATCAGCGCGTCTCTGGTTCGAGAGCGTCCGATCGCCGCCAGCATCTTGTCGAGAAGCTGCCCGGCGCGTCCGACAAAGGGCTTGCCGACAGCATCCTCGTCCCGGCCCGGCGCTTCGCCGATGACGAGCAGGGACGACCCCGGAACGCCGTCCGTAAAGCAGGTGTTGCGCGCGCCGGCCTTCAGCGCGCAGCCGTTGAAAGCGGCGACGGCCGCCGCAAGCTCATCAAAACTGTTGCAGGCGGCGGCGGCCGTAGCGGCGTGCGCCGCCGCCTCATCGGCGCTCGGGCCGGACGCCGCCGCGATGACCGCGACCGGCGCCGGCTGGAGCTTCGGTCTTGTCGGCGGCTCGACGGCGCGCGGCTTGAACTGGTCGACCGGATCGGGCGCGACCGCCTCATCGACGCCGGCGTCGACATACCATCGCAACAGCGCGCGCGCTGCGTCCGTTCTGTCCTGCATCGCCCGTTTGCATCACGCCTTCGGCCCGCCGTCAAACGCTGATCGTCAAACGCTGATCGCGAACAGGCATTGCGACGCGTAATAAAGCGGCAATCCCCAGAGGCGGTTGAAAAACGCGCGCGCGCGGAACTGGTCGCGCGCGACCGAAAGGTCCGAAACAGCAAAGCCGGCGGCGGCGAGGGCGAACTGCGCGCTTTCCCGTGAGGGCGCCGCCGACCAGTGGCCGACGCTTGCGGCGACCATGACGCTGATGATGAGGGAATAGAAGATGACCGGCCCGCGAAAGGCCTTGAGGTCGCGCCAGAGCCAGGCGAGCAATCCGATGGCGAAGACCGCGGCGGCGAGGGCGGCGCTGATCGCCGCCGGCGTGACGGCGACGCCGCCGATCAGGAACGCGGCGACATAGGCGGCGTGCCCGGCGGCGAAGGCGCCCATGCCGGCGAGGAAAGATCGCGGCGCGCGCGCAATCAGCAGCACGTCGCCGGCGGCGCAAAGGACGAGACCCGCCAGGATCGCCCGGCCAAAGGCGCTGTCCGGCGCGCCGGCCGCGATTCCCGCCAAGATGAACGCCAGCGACGCCGCGGGCTTGAAAACGCTCTTCAGGCGGACGCTCTCGCGCCGTTCGGCGTAGAGCAGGCCGCCGACAAGCGCGCCGCACAGCCCGACAAACACCATGGCGGACGACATCCAGGGGCCCCACGCTGACAGACGAATTGGCATTTGCCGATGAATTTTGCCAAAAGCAAACGCCGCTGCGAGACAGCAGGGCGATACGGGAAGGACCTCTGCATGGCTGACGACGCGCCCGAACGCGAACGCATGGACTTCGACGTCGTCGTCGTCGGCGCCGGCCCGGCCGGGCTTTCGGCCGCCATCCGCTTGAAACAGCGCGCGCTGGCGGCGGGTCGGGAGCTTTCGGTCGTGCTCGTCGAAAAGGGCTCCGAAATCGGCGCGCATATCTTGTCGGGCGCCGTGCTCGACCCGTCGGGCCTCGACGCGCTGATCCCCGATTGGCGCGAAAAGGGCGCGCCGGTGAGCGTTGAGGTCGCGTCGGAAAGCTTCAAGCTCTACGGCCCCTCAGGCGCGCTCGACCTTCCCGTGTTCGCGATGCCGCCGATGGTGAAGAACCACGGCAATTACATCGTTTCGATGGGCAATCTCTGCCGTTGGCTGGGCGGTGAGGCGGAAGCCCTCGGCGTTGAAATCTATCCCGGCATGGCGGCCTCAAAGCTCGTCTGTCGCGGCGACGGATCAGTTGCGGGCGTCGTCGTCGGCGAAGTCGGGATCGGCAAGGACGGTCAGCCGACGGATCATTATCAGCCGGGGATGGAGCTTTGCGGCAAATATGTCCTGATCGCCGAGGGCGCGCGCGGCTCGCTCGCCAAAGGGATCATCGAGCGCTTCGCGCTCGACGAGGGCCGCGATCCCCAGAAATACGGCATCGGCCTCAAGGAGCTGTGGGAGATCCGCCCCGATAAATCCCGCCCCGGCCACATCCAGCACACGTTCGGCTGGCCGCTTGCGAACGACGCGGGCGGCGGCTCGTTCCTTTATCATTATGACGACAACACGATCGCGCTCGGCTTCGTCGTTCATCTCAACTACAAGAATCCGCACCTTCATCCGTATGCGGAGTTCCAGAAGCTGAAGACGCATCCCGAGATCGCCGAACTGCTTGAAGGCGGCAAGCGCATCGCCTACGGCGCGCGCGCGATCACCGAAGGCGGCTTTCAGTCGGTGCCGAAGCTCGTCTTCCAGGGCGGCGCGCTGATCGGATGCGCGGCGGGCTTCGTCAACGTTCCGCGCATCAAGGGCAATCACAACGCCATGCTGACGGGGCTGATGGCGGCGGACGCGGCGTTCGACGCGATCGCCGCCGGCCGCGAGGGCGACGCGCTCGACGCCTATGAAGCGGCCTATCAGGCCTCGCCGGTCAAGCGCGAGCTCTTCAAGGCGCGCAACGCCAAGCCGCTCTGGTCGAAATTGGGCACGCTCGTCGGCGGCATCGGGCTTTCCGGCCTCGACCTCTGGACGAACACCCTCATCCCGGGATTTTCCTTCTTCGGCACGCTAAAGCACGGCAAGACCGATGCGGCGGCGACGGAGCCGGCCGTAAGGCACAAGAAGATCGACTATCCGCGGCCGGACGGCGTCTTGACTTTTGACCGCCTGACCAATGTTTCATTTTCGGGGGCCAACCACGAGGAAAACCAGCCGGCGCATTTGCGGCTTAAGGACCCGTCAATCCCGATCGCGCAAAACCTGCCGCGCTATGACGAGCCGGCGCAGCGTTATTGCCCGGCTGGCGTTTATGAGGTCCTGACGGAGGAAGGCGGCGCCAATCCCCGCTTCCAGATCAATGCGCAAAATTGCGTTCACTGCAAAACATGCGACATTAAGGATCCGGCGCAGAATATCGTCTGGACGACGCCCGAGGGCGGCGGCGGCCCGAACTATCCGAATATGTAGCGCGTATTGAGGAGCATGAATTTGACCTGTCGAGTTCTCGCGGCTGTCGGCGCCGCGCTGGCGATCGCCGCCTGCGCGACCGCGCCGCCGCCGTCGACCGTCGCCGGCGACTATCTTTCTGGACGCCTCGCCGCCGGTCTGAACGACATTCAGGCGGCGGCCGACAAATACGGCGCGGCGGTCGCGGCGCGGCCGGGCGAGCCCGACATTGTTCGCGGCGCGTTTCTCTATCATCTCGCGGCGGGCGAAATCGACGAGGCGAAACCCTTCGCCGAGATCTTGGGCGCCGGCCCGGACGCCGACGGCCTTGCGGCCTTCACCCTCGCGGCGATCAAGATGAAACACGGCGATCTCGCCGGCGCGCGCGCGCTGCTCGGCGCCAAATTCGCCGACCCGTTCACGAAGTCGATCGCCATGCTCGCCGACAATTGGGCGGCGGCGGAGCTTGAAGGCCCGGACGCCGGAATCGCCGCGTTCAGCGTCGTCGACGACAAATATTTCACGGGGTTCAGTCCGACATTCAGGGCGATCCTGCTTGAAGAAAAAGGCGATATTGACGCGGCCCGCGAGGCGCATCAGCAATCGGTCGGCTCATTCGGCGGCCCGATCGGACGCGCAGCGTTCGGCGCTTTCCTCGAACGCCGCGGCGATGAGGCGGCCGCGCGGGACTTTTACGCGGCGCTCGCCAAGGAAGGGGGTCCCGCCCGCCGCCTCGCGGAAGCCGCCTTCGCGCGGCTGAAGCGCGGCGCCCCGACTAGGGCGTATACGGATGTTTCGGCGACGCAGGGGACGGCGCTCGCGCTCTATCTCTTCGCCGGCAATGTGCTTGAACAATCGGCCGGCGAACTGCGCCGCGCGGCTGACGCCGGCTTCAAGGTCGCCGAGCGGCCGTATAATCTGCCGCTCGCCCTCGCCCGGCTCGCCGTCTATCTCGATCCCGGACTTGACGACGCGCAGCGTCTTGTCGGGTCCATTCTCAACATCTACGGCAATTACGACGCGGCGCGCGCGGCTTTCGCGAAAATCGCGCCGTCGTCCCCCCATTATGAACAGGCGCAGATTGAAATCGCCGGCAGTCTCGACGCGGAAGGGCGGACGGATGAGGCGATCGCCGCGCTTCGCGCCGCGATCCGCCGCGACGACGGCGCGAACGAGGCGCGGCTGACGATCGCCGGCCTTTACGCCGGCGCCGAACGTCATGAAGAAGCCGTCAAGGCGGCTGACGCCGCGATCGCGCGATTGCCCTCGCCGCCCGACGACGACGCATGGCGCTATTTCGTCACCCGCGCTGCGTCGCTGATCGAACTCGATCAATTCGCCAAGGCGGAAATCGACCTGAAACGCGCGGTTGAGATCGCGCCGGAAGAGCCGGTGGCGCTCAACTATCTCGGCTACAGCTGGGCCGAACGCGGCGTCAATCTCGACGAAGCCTTCGCGCTGATCGAGAAAGCCGTCGCCTTGCGCCCGCAGTCCGGCGCGATCATCGACAGTCTCGGCTGGGCGCACTACCAGCGCGGCGAATACGATGCGGCGCTCCCGCATCTTGAGAAGGCGGCGGCGCTCGAACCTGGCGATCCGACGGTTACGGAGCATCTCGGCGACGTCTATTGGCGGGTCGGCCGCGTCGTCGAGGCGAAGTTTCAGTGGGAGCGGACGCTCGATCTCGAACCGACCGAGCGGCAGCGCCGGACCGTCGAGGAAAAGCTGAAATCGGGCCTCAAGCCCGAAGCGCCGCGGGCCGCCGAGAAATCATGATTTCGGAAATCGCGCCGGCGAAGATCAATTTGTATCTTCACGTCGGCGGATTGCGCCGCGATCGGTTGCACGATCTCGAAAGCCTTTTTGTGTTCGCGGACCGCGGCGACATCCTCACCGCCGAACCCGCCCGCGATCTCGATCTGCGCCTTGTCGGACCGTTCGCGGCGCCGCTCCTTGCGGAGGCGGTCGAGAACAATCTGGTGATGCGCGCCGCACGGATGCTGAGGGACGCAGCCGGGATCAGCGCCGGCGCGCGCCTCATTCTCGACAAGCGATTGCCAATCGCCGCCGGGATCGGCGGCGGCTCGGCGGATGCGGCGGCGGCGCTGCGCGCGCTGGTCCGTCTGTGGCGGATCGACATGTCCTTATCGGACCTCAAACGTCTCGCATTTTCTCTGGGGGCGGATGTTCCCGCCTGCCTCGATCCGCAGCCGGTCTATGTCGGCGGCGCCGGCGAACTTATTGATCCCGGCCCCTTATTGCCGCCGCTTTGGGTCTGCCTTGTCAACCCCCGCGCGCCGATGCCGACAGGTCCCGTCTTCAGGGCCTTTGACGCCGCAAATCCGGCGCCCGAGCCGCCGTTGAGGGTTCCCGTCCAGGGACCGCGTTATGCCGATGTCACACATCTTCTTGAAAACTCGCGCAACGACCTTCAGCCGATTGCCATTCGCCGCAATTGTGTGATTGAAGTCGTCCTTGAGAGGCTATCTCGCCGGCCAGGCGCGCTCGGCGCGCGCATGTCGGGCAGCGGGGCGACAGTTTTCGGGCTATTTTCTTCGCCGGGCGCGGCGG
This sequence comes from uncultured Alphaproteobacteria bacterium, assembly GCA_902826095.1. Taxonomy (GTDB): domain Bacteria; phylum Pseudomonadota; class Alphaproteobacteria; order Caulobacterales; family Parvularculaceae; genus Amphiplicatus. The sequence continues at coordinate 26,674 of CADEDN010000030.1, forward strand.
CGCGCGCGGCGCTGGCGATGGCGGGACGGAATTGGTGGTCGATGAGCGCCCGCATTCTCGGCGCTGCTTCGCGGTCGCCGGGAGTGGTGTCTTAGATGTCGATGGCGGCGGCTGTGATGATCGTGTCGGCGGCGTTGATCGCCGGCGCCTTCTCTCATGCGATCGCGCGCTATGTCGCCTGGCGGAAGATTTTCCCCGATCGCCCGAACGGCCGCTCCAACCACAAGCGGCCGACGCCGCGCGCCGGCGGCTTCGCCATTTTCGGCGGATTCTTCGCGGCGATGGTGCTCTATGCGGCGTTCTTCGCGCAAAATGACGTCCCCAATCTTTATGCGCCGCTGATCGGTTTTGCGCTCGCCGCCTTCGCGTTCGGCGCGGCGGACGACGCCCGCCCGCTCGGCGCGCGCATCAAGCTCGCGGCGCAGATTCTGATCGCGATCGGCTTTGTCGCTGTCTTCGGCGCGGTCGAGCGCGTGCCGGCGCCGTTCGTCGGCGACATCGATCTTGGCCTCGCCGCGGCGCCGCTGACGGTGTTCTGGATCGTCGCGTTCATGAACGCCTTCAATTTCATGGACGGGATCAACGGCATCGCGAGCGCCTGCGCGCTGTTCGTCCTGTCGGCGATCGCCGTCGCCGCGGCCGGCGGCGGCGGGGCGATGTGGGCGCCGCCCGCGGTGTTTCTCGCCTGCGCGCTGTTTGGCTATCTGCCGCTCAATTTTCCGAGCGGCCGGCTTTTCATGGGCGACGGCGGCAGCCAGTCGATCGGATTCCTGATCGCCGCTTTCGCCGTCCTGACCGCGAGCGGCTCCGGCGGGCCGGTGACGCCGCTCTTCACGCCGGTCGCGTTCATGCCGTTTTTGTTCGACGTCACATTCACGCTCGTCCACCGCTTCCGCCGCAAGCGAAATTTGTTCGAAGCCCACAAGGAGCATCTTTATCAGCTCCTTGTCCGTATGGGCCGGTCGCATGAGCAGGTGACGACGCTTTATCTGACCTTGACGGTCGTCTCGACGACGGTCGCGATCGTCGCCAACGCGATGAACCCGCGCCTGCAATTCATCGCGGTGGCGCTGCTGATCGCCCTGTTCGCGCCGCTCGCCTTCGCGATTTACAAGAGGGCGAGCGCGGCCGGATTGCTCGGCGAGCCGATCGCCAAAAGGATCAGCGAACCGCCGGTCGAGCGTTCTCATCCGCTGCCGGCGGCGGCCGAATAATATAATTTCAGGAAACCCGCTGCGCCGACAGCGCGGCGAGATCGCCAAGCGCGGCGGCGAACGGATTTTGCGGCGCGCGCGCAAGATCGTCGAGCGCCCTCGCCGCGTAGCGCCTTGCGCAGGCGAAAGTGTCGTCAAGCGCGCGCGTCGCGACGATCAGCCGGCGCGCCCGGTCGAAATCCTCGGGGTTCTGACGGCCTTCGGCGATCGTCCGCCGCCAGAATTCGCGGTCGGCCGGCGCGGCGCGATCAAGGGCGTAAACGACCGGCAAGGTCATCTTGCCTTCGCGGAAATCGTCGCCGACGGCCTTGCCGAGCGCTTTTTCGCGGCCGGCGTAATCGAGCGCGTCGTCGACAAGCTGGTAGGCGACGCCGAGATTGCGGCCGAAGCTTCGCATCGCGTCTTCGTCCCTTGGATCGGCGCCGGCGATGACGGCGCCCGCCTGCGCTGCCGCCGCGAACAGGGCGGCGGTCTTTGATTCAACGACCGCAAGATACATCTCGAACGTCGCTTCGAGGTTCTTCTGCGTCGCAAGCTGCAGCACTTCGCCCTCGGCGATGACGCCGGCGGCGCGCGAGAGGATTTGCAGGACCTTCAGATTGCGCGCCGAAACCATCTGCTCGAACGCCTGCGAGAAGAGATAATCGCCGACAAGGACGCTTTCCTTGTTGCCCCAAATGACGTTGGCGGTCGCCTCGCCGCGGCGAAGGCGCGAGGCGTCGACGACGTCGTCATGGAGCAGCGTCGCGCCGTGAATGAGCTCGACGGCGGCGGCGAGCTTGATGTGATCGTCGCCCGGATAGTCAAAGAGCCGCGCCGAGGCGAGCGTCAGCAAGGGTCTTAGCCTTTTGCCGCCGGCGTTGATGAGATGGCCCGCAATCTCGCCGATCATCGGGCTTTGCGACCGCATCGACAGCGTGATCGTCTGATTGACCGCCGTCAGGTCGTCAGCGCAAAGATCGCGCAGGCCCGCAACCGCCGCAGCAAAACTGCGCTCGCCGTCGTCTTCGCGAACCAAGGGTGAAAGGGCGAGATCCAATGAACCTCTCAACGGGAGCGGAAATCTCAACGTCGCGAGATTGGGCCGCAGGGTCAAACGGGTCAAGGCGCGCCCTTGCGGCCTATTCGACACATATTGTTGAACACGTTCAATTTACGGTCATTGGCCATGTCGCCTCCAGCCAGGATCACGATTGGCGGAAAGCTGCGCCGGACCGGTCTCGTCCCGCGCCGCGCCGCGATTGCGCTTTGGCGAACGGCCACTATGCTTTGAGGGGTCCGGGGCGCCGGCCGCTGTTGCCGCCGGCCGCCATCGGCGGGCAAGGAGCGCTGAACCCATGAATACGACTGCGGGCATTGTCGTCGGCCTGATTGTCGCCGGCGCCGCCGTCTCGCTGATGCGCTTTGCGCGCAGCAAGGCGAACGAGGTCCGGACCGCGATCGACGAATTGCGCGGCGCAAGCGCCCGGGCATCGGGCGAGGTCCTCGATTTCGAGCGCGATCCGTCGACAGGCGTCTATCGTCGCCGGTCATAAAGCGGTTTTTTTGGAAAGCGACGCAGGAAGTTCTTGCGGCGCGTTTTTGCGGCGCCGGCCGCGCCTTGGAGACAAGCTCTGACGTCTGACGCTCGACAGCCAAGCCGGCGGCTCGCCTTTTTCGACTTCGAGGCCTCTGGGCTCGGCGCGCGGTCGTGGCCGATCGAAGTCGGCTGGGCCTTCGCGGACGGCGCCGGCGAATCGCTGCTGATCAGCCCGGCCCCGGAATGGTCGATGGACTATTGGGACCCCAAGGCCGAACGCCTTCACGGCATCACGCCGCGCATGCTGAGCGATCTTGGCGTCAGCGCTGACGCTGCCTGCGACCGGATCGGCGCAGCGCTTAGCGAATGCGCCGTCTATTCCGATGCGCCGGACTGGGACGGCTTCTGGCTGATGCGCCTTTACGACGCCGCCGGCCGCAAGCCGCAAATCAGATTGCGGGAGTTCGGCCAATTGATGCCGGACATGACGCCTGAAGCGCGCGCTTTGCTTCTTCAGCAGGCGGATCGCCTGGCGCCGCGACGCCACCGCGCGGCCGAAGATGCGCTGCATCTTGGCGCCGTCTATCGTCTGGCGACGGGCGCGGCGTCGTGATTGGCGAAGGATTGGCGCCGGCGCGGCGGATGCGCGTCGCGGGCAAGGACGGCGAATTCGCGCTGCTTCGCTTTGGGCGGGAAGGGGCGCCGCCGCTTCTCTTCGCGCACGCCAACGGCTTTTGCGCTTCGGCCTATCGCCAGATGCTGGAGCAGATCGGCGCGCGCCGCGACGTCTTCGCGGTCGATCTGCGCGGGCATGGACGCACGACATTGCCGACACAAGGCGCGCAAGCGCGCCGGTTTGATCTCCATGGCGCGGATGTGTCGGGGCTGTTGACGACGCTCGGCGCGCATGTCGGGCGAGGGTTGAAATGGACGCTTTCGGGGCACAGCCTCGGCGCCGTCGCGGCGACGCTCGCCGCCGTCGGCCGGGACGATGTCGCCGCGATCCGCCTTGTCGAGCCCGTCGCCCCGCCGCCGATCTGGCGGACTTTGGCGCGCTCGCCCTTTTGGCCGATGGTCGCCGAGCGCGTTCCGATTGTCGCCGGCGCCCGCCGGCGGCGGCGAATGTGGAGCAGTCGGGCGGACGTCCTTGCGAGCTATGCGGGCAAGCCGTTTTTTGCAGGCTGGGCGCGCGGCGTTCTCGAGGATTATCTGGCTGACGGCCTCAAGAAAGAAGGCGGCGGCGTCGCGCTTTCCTGCGCGCCGGACTGGGAGGCCGGCAATTTCGCGGCGCGCCCCGCCGATTTCTTTGGCGCGATCGCGAAGGCGCCGGCGCCCGTCGCCGTGCTCGCGGCCCGCCATCCCTCGTCGACGACGGCGGCGGCGTCGATCCGGCGATTGCGGCGGCTTGGCGCTGTTGTCGACATGATCGAGGGCGTATCGCACCTTGCGCCGTTCGAGGCGCCGGCTGCGGCGGCCGGATTTCTGGCGCCCGAATGATTCTTGTCGGGCGGCCTTGGACGGCGCCGCCCTTTTTGCTAAGGCGACGCGCGACTTCGCCGGACGGTCCGGCCGCAGGCGACGGAAGCCGCTTCAAAAGTTGATTTTCGAGGAATTTATGAGCCAGACCCCGATCGCGCCGCAAGTCACCGGCAAGATGTTCCTGTTCGAGCGGCCAGAGCTCTTGAGCCGTCAGGCCCATGGCGATCTCGGCCTTGACGCCGCGCCCAAGCCGTTCGCGTTTTGCGCGAAGATTCGCGCCATTCCATTGACTGTTTCTGAAATCCCGGAAGCGAGCAAATATTATCCGGTCGTCTTCATGTCGAAGGAAGAGCCGCTGCCGATCGCCGTTCTCGGCCTTAACAGCGAATTCAACCTCTTTGTCGACGACAACGGCAATTGGGAGCAGCAAGCCTATATCCCCGGCTATTTGCGCCGCTACCCGTTCGCGCTCGCTGGCGAATCCGGCGGCGGCGAGCGCATGGCGCTTGTGATGGACGCCGCCTATGAGGGGCTCTCGCGCTCCGCAGGCCGCAAGCTGTTCGAGAATGGCGAGATGAGCGAGTTCGCCAAACAGGCGATGGAATTCACCAAGACCTATGAACAGGACCGGCGCCTCACTGAACAGGTGATGACGCATTTGAAGAAATTCGACATCATTCAGGGACAGACCGCCCAATATACGCCGGCGGGCGCCAGCGAGCCGCGTCCGTTCGCGCAATATTTCGGCGTCGACGAGCAAAGGCTTAATGCGCTCACGGATGAACAATTCCTGGAGCTGCGCCGCATGAACGTGCTGCCGGTTCTCTACTCGCACCTCATTTCGCTCGCGAACTGGCGGAGCCTCATCTCGCGTCGCATGCAGCGCTTCAACATGACCGAGATCGAGGCGGTTGCGGGCCAAAGACTGTCCTGACCGCAGGCGCGGGGTTCACGACTTGGCGAGACGGTCAGGGCCGGGCGCGGCCGATATTGGCGGCGGGCGCGGCCTCGCGTAATCAATTCCGGATGCGGCTGCTGACGTATTTGCCGGGGGCGCTTGTTTCCGGGGCTCTGGCGCTCATTCTCGCGTCCGCGAGCGCGTCGACGAGCGTCGTCACCGATCATGCGAAGACGCGGCTTGTTGCCGAAACGACCGGGGTTGCGCCCGGCGAAACGGCGGTCCTTGCTTTTGCGCAGGCGCTTGATCCCGGCTGGCATGTCTACTGGAAGAATCAGGGCGATTCGGGCCTGCCGCTCGAATTCGTCTGGACGCTGCCGGACGGGGCGAGCGCCGGCGCTATCGATTATCCAACGCCGGAGCGGATCGCGATCGGCCCGCTCGTCAATTTCGGCCATGAAGGCGAGCCGGTCTTCCTGACCAGCGTCGCCGCGCCGAAAGACGCGGCGGTCGGCTCGACGCTCGACATCGGCCTTGAGGCGACATGGCTCATTTGCGCCGATATCTGCGTGCCCGAGACCGGCGCATTTTCCTTGTCGATTCCTGTCGTTGAAAAATCGCAGCCGGACGCCGCGCAAATCCCGCTCTTTGAACGCGCGCGCGCCGCCCTGCCGTCGCCCCTCGACGGCGACGCCTATTACGCCGTCAACGGATCAACATTGACCCTCGACGCGCCCTTTGCGGGCGACGCCGACGGCGCTTATTTCTTTCCGTCGGCGGCGGGCGTTTCCGAGCCCGCCGCCGAGCAGAAATTTCGCCGGTCGTCCGGACGTCTCGGCCTGACGATCAAGGGCGGGTCTTCGCTGTCGGCGGCGTCGGAGAGGCTCGACGGCGTCCTCGTCGTCGAGCGCGACGGCGTCAAAGAGGGCTACGCCGTCGCCGCCTCGCGCAAGGAGACGGGCGGCGCGCCGTCCGGCGCGGCCGCGCTCGGCGGCTTTCTGCTGGCGGCGTTTCTTGGCGGCGCGCTTCTCAACCTCATGCCCTGCGTTTTTCCGATCCTCTTCGTCAAGGCGGCGTCGATGGCGAACGCCGCGGCGGGCGACAAGGGCGCGCTTCGGCGCCACGGCCTCCTTTATGCGGCGGGCGTCGTCGCGAGTTTCGCCGCGCTCGCCGGAGCGCTGCTTGCGCTGCGCGCCGGGGGCGAGGGGGTCGGCTGGGGCTTTCACCTTCAATCGCCGATCGTCGTCGCATTGTCCGCCTACGTTCTTTTCGCCGTCGGCCTCAATCTCGCCGGCGCGTTTTCGATCGGATCGAGCCTCCAGAATTTGGGAGCGAACGCCGTCGCCGGAATATCGGGGGATATGACGGCGTTCTTGACCGGCGTCCTCGCGGTCGTCGTCGCGGCGCCTTGCGTCGGGCCGTTCCTGACGGCGCCCGTCGGCGCGGCGGCGGTGCTGGCGCCGGCGGCGGGGTTCTCGATTTTCATCGCGATGGGCCTCGGGCTCGCGACGCCCTATGTCGCGCTTTCTTTCTGGCCCGGCGCGCGCCGCCTGCTGCCAAAACCCGGTCCCTGGATGGAGCGGTTCCGTCAGGCGCTCTCTTTTCCCGTATTCGCCGCGGCGGCGTTCTTCCTGTGGGTGCTCGCGCAGCAGACAGGCGGGCGCGGTCTCGCGCTGGCGTTCGGCGGCGTCATTCTGGTCGCGCTCGCCGCGCGCCTTTGGGAATGGGGAAAGGGCGCGGGATGGGGCCGGATCGGCGCCGCTCTCGCGCTTGTCGCCGCACTGGCGCCGGTCGCGATGCTGCGGCCGACGCCGGCGGCGGCGCATTCCGTCGCCGCCGGCAAGGTCGCGTTTGATCCCGCCGACGTCGCGCGGCGCCGGCAGGCGGGCGAGGCGGTCTTCATCGATTTCACCGCGGCGTGGTGCGTCACTTGCCAGATGAACAAGCTGACGGTCTTGTCCTCGCAGAAGGTGAAAGCGGCCTTCGCCGCGGCGAACGTCACTCTTGTCATCGCGGACTGGACGAACCGCGATCCGGCGATCGAACGGGCGCTGGCCGAGTTCGGCGCGAATGGCGTCCCACTCTATGTCTATTATCCGCCGGGCGGCGAGGCGATCATCCTCCCGCAGCCGCTCACCGAACGCGCCCTGATCGAAATCCTGGTCCCCGCAACATAGGAGTCTCATGATGATCAAGACCGCTCTTCTCGCCGCAGCGATTTCCCTTGCAGCGAACGTCGCCGCCGCTTCGCCCGCGATCGACGCCCCGGCGCCGGCCTTCACGGGAACGGCGTCAAACGGCGCGATCCTCTCGCTCGACCAGTTCAAGGGACAGACCGTGGTCCTCGAATGGACGAATGACGGCTGCCCCTTCGTCCAGAAGCACTACGAGACCGGCAATATGCAAAAGACCCAGAAGGCGGCCAATCAAGTGGGCGTCGTCTGGATCACGGTGATTTCCTCGGCCCCGGGAAAACAGGGCCATGCCGACGCGACGCGCGCCAATCTGCTGACGGAAGAACGCGGCGCCGAGCCCGATTTCGTGCTGCTTGATGAAGACGGCGCCGTCGGCAAGGCCTATGGCGCGAAGACGACGCCGCAGATGGCCTTGATCGATAGGGACGGCGTCCTTCGCTATCAGGGCGCGATCGACGACAAGCCGTCAGCCAATCACGCCTCGGTGACCGGCGCGACGAACTATCTCCTCGCGGCGCTTTGGAGCGTCAACGCCGGAATGCCGGTCGCGGTGAAGGAATCCAAGCCCTATGGCTGTTCGGTGAAGTACAAATCCTAGGAACTAGCGCGCCGCCAGCGTCATCAGTTCGGGATCCGGCGCCGGGCGATGCTCGGCCGCCTTGAATCCGAAAATCGCGGTCACCGCGACCGCGACGACGAGATTGCGGACGAGGCGTTCGGCGATGCGGCGGTTCTTTGCGGTCATGGCGGATGCGTTTAAGGGGTCCCGATTAAGATCCATTGAGGCGCCTTCCTAAAATCCCGATCTCTTAAGGTTAATCCGGCAATGGCGAGCATCACCGCGACGAAATCCTGGCGCCGACTTGAGACGCTTGCTGAAGCCTCGCGCAAGCATCGGACCATTGATCTCTTCGCGGCCGATCCCGGCCGCGCCGACGCCTTTTCGATCGCGGCGGCGGGGCTTCATCTCGATTATTCGAAGAACAAAATCTCGCGCGAGGCGATGGCCGCGCTCTTCGATCTCGCGCGCGAGGCGGGTCTTGAAGGCGCGATCCGCCGCATGGTTTCCGGCGAGAAGATCAACGCGACCGAAGAACGCGCTGTCCTGCACGTCGCGCTGCGCGATTTTTCCGCGCGCGCCTACAAGGTCGACGGCGTCGATGTCGCGCCGCAGATCGCGGCGGAACGCGCGAAGATGAAGGTCTTCGCCGATCGCTGTCAGCGGGGCGATCTCAAGGGGTTTTCCGGCGCGCCGATCGATACGATTGTGAATATCGGCATCGGCGGCTCGGATTTGGGGCCCTTGATGGCGGTCGAGGCGCTGCGTCCCTATTGGCTCGCCGGCAGGCGCGCCTTCTTCGTCTCCAATGTCGACGGCCAGCATCTTTCCGACACGCTGGAGCGCGTCGATCCCGCCCGCACGCTGTTCATCATCGCCTCGAAGACGTTCACGACGCAGGAAACGATGACCAACGCCGAAAGCGCGAAGGCGTGGTTTCTCGCCCATGGCGGCAAGCCGGCGGATGTCGCCAGGCACTTCGTCGCGCTCTCGACCAATGACAAGGCCGTCCGCGCCTTCGGCGTCGCGCCGGAGAACATGTTCGTCTTCTGGGATTTCGTCGGCGGCCGCTATTCGATGTGGTCGGCGATCGGCCTTTCAATCGCCCTGCAATGCGGATTTTCAGCGTTTGAGGCGATGCTCGCCGGCGCGCATGCGATGGACGAGCATTTCCGCGCCAGCCCGCTCGACCGCAACATGCCGGCGATCCTTGCGCTCGCCGGCGTCTGGAACCGCAATTTCATGGGCGCCGGCGCGCAGGCGATCCTCCCTTACGATCAGCATCTTCACCGTCTGCCGGCGTTTCTCCAGCAGCTCGACATGGAATCGAACGGCAAGTCGGCGACGCTTGACGGCGCGCGCGCCGCTTGCGCGACCGGGCCGATCCTCTTTGGCGAGCCCGGGACCAACGGCCAGCACGCCTTCTACCAGCTGATCCATCAGGGGACGGATCTCGTCGCCGCCGACTTCATCGCGGCGGCGAATTCGGCCGCGCCGGTCGCCGACCATCACGAGAAACTGCTCGCGAATTTCCTTGCGCAGCCGGAAGCCCTGATGCTTGGCAAGGATGAAGCGACAGCGCGCGCCGAACTCGCGTCGGAGGGGAAGAGCGCGGCGGAAATCAACCGCATTGCGCCGCACAAAATGTTTCCCGGCGACCGGCCGACCAACGCCATTTTGGTTGAGAAATTAACGCCCGCGACGCTTGGCGCGCTCATCGCGCTCTATGAGCACAAGGTCTTCGCGCAGGGCGTGATCTGGGGTATCAACCCGTTCGATCAATGGGGGGTCGAACTTGGCAAAACGCTTGCAGGACGCATTCTTCCCGAGATCGCGCGGGCGGGGGAGAAAAAGCCGCCGCCAAAGGGCCATGACGGATCGACCAATCGGCTCCTCGGCCTGATCAACGCGATGCGGGAAAAAGACCGGCGCTGAGCGCGTCGGCATCGAAGAGGGGACGACATGGGACGGAACGGTTTGCGCCACTTTGCGGCGCTGATTGGATTGGCGGCGCTCGCATCGTGCGGCGGCAAGTCCGACGCCCCGGCTGCGGGCGAGCCGCCTGCCGCCGCTTCATCGACGCAAGAATCAGGCGCCGATGCGGCCGCCGCGCCGGCGACGACGGCGCCGGCGGGCCCAAGCCTTGGCGAGAATTTCGCCTGGCCGAAGACGACGCTCTTCGCCAAGATCGCGACCTCGAAAGGCGACATCCTGGTCGAGCTTTACCCGGAACAGGCGCCGCGCACCGTCGGCAATTTCCTCGAATATGCCGAGGCGGGGTTCTACGACCGGCTGATTTTTCATCGCGTCGTCGCGGGATTCGTCATCCAGGGCGGCGGCTATAATCAATATTACGCCGAACGGCCGACTGGAAAATCGATCCCCTATGAAGGCGACAACGGCCTCAAGAATTATCGCGGGACGATCGCGATGGCGCGCGGCAGCCACCCGGAAAGCGCAACGTCGCAATGGTACGTCAATCTGAAGGACAATGAAGGACTCGACCATTTCGTCAACGACCTTGGACCCCGCTACGGATATGCCGTGTTCGGACGGGTGATCGAGGGCATGGAAGTCGCGGACGCGATCGGCGCGATCGCGACCGGCGCCGGCGGCCCCTTCGACAAGGAAGTCCCGGTCGAAACCGTCACCATCTTGCGCGTCGACAAGATCGACCAGAGCGCGCCGGCGCCGTAGGTCCGCATTGGGCAGCAAGGCGAGTACTCGCATCTACCTCTAGCCTGTGATAGTAATGTGCAAATTATTTACTTTTAGGGGAGCAATGCATGACGAATTCTCTAAGCATTTTGCTCACTCACGATGGCGCTCTGAAGCTGCACGACATTGAAGCGGTCGCGCATGCGAACGCGAAGGTGGCGTTAGAGCCAAAGACACGAGAGCGATTGAGGACGTCTCGCCACGTTGCGGAACAACATATCAAAGACCATCCAGAAAAACGCGTATATGGCGTCAATACGGGTTTTGGCAGCAATTACAAAGATTATGTTAGTGCGGAAAGTCTGAAGCAGCTTCAAAAGAATCTCATTCTCTCGCACTGTGTTGGAGTCGGTCCGTACGCGCCAGCAGCAGTAGTGCGCGCGACCATATTGTTGCGGGCAGCTTCTCTTTCGCGCGGGCGCAGCGTTGTGCGGCCCGAGGTTGTTGAGACTTTGATTGCGATGCTGAACGAGAATGTAATTCCAGCTGTTCCTCGTTACGGCAGCGTGTCCGCAAGTGGCGATCTCGCGCCATTGTCGCATATTGCTGCGGTCGTTATCGGATCCGGGCGCGTGCTCGCAGGCGACGGAGGTGTCGTATCGACCACCAGTAAAGGCACATTCAAACCGATTGAGCTGGAGATGAAGGAAGGTTTGGCGCTGAACAACGGTTGCCAATATGCAAATGCTTGGGGTGCATTGGCCACAGCTGCAATGATCCGATTGGCCGAAACTTCCGCGCTTTCAACTGCGCTGCATCTCCAAGCGCTTCGAGGTATGGGGAGGCCGTTTCGGCCGGATCTACATGAATTGCGGCCGCACCCTGGTTCCGTTTTGTTCGCGCGTTGGGTGTTTGATTTGTTGGATGGTTATTCATTCAGAGATGTTTCGACCGACGTCAAATTTGAACACGACGGGCAAATTCAAGACCCCTACAATTTGCGTTGCGCCGCGCAAGTGTTAGGGCCATGCCTTGATCTTATCCGCCGCGCCGAGCAAACTATGGAGATAGAGGCTCGCAGCGTCACAGATAATCCAATTGACCTCAATTCAGATTTGCAAAATTATGACCTAGATAAAATAACTTCAGGCGGCCATTTTCACGGCATGCCACTCGCGATTGATGTATTCGGTTTGCTTCAGGCGGCTGGCATTATGGCGCGCCTCTCCAATCTTCGTTGCGCACGCATTGTCGACGAAAAGCGCAACAAGGGGCTCGGGCCACAGGTTCGTGGCGATCGTCGCGAGCCGACAGAATCTGGCCTGATGATAGCCGAATATACGACTGCCGGCTTGTGCAATCATATTTGGGGCCTCACTATGCCTTCGCATCTGATGTCTTTGTCAACTGATTCCGGCCAAGAAGATCATGTTAGCATGGCCGCAAATGTCGCCATGCGTTCGTATGAGGCAGCTGAACGCTTGGGCCAGATACTCGCAATCGAGCTCGCGTTTGCCTCGCAAGCCGAGTGCATCCGCGCAGGAAATCTGAGCGAGAAGCCCGTTCAGCGCAGTGATAAGCTCACGGAGGCGCTCAAGGAGATCGGCGCAGCATTTCCACCTTGGCGATCGGCCTCCGAAGAGGTTGGTTTATCTGCCGATGCTAGCGGTGACCGCGAACTGAGTTTGGACATCGAAAAGCTAGCCAAAAAGGTGCTCGGCGGCGACATTACGCGAGCTTGCGGCTACAAGTTCGATCGCGATTGACGCGTGCTCGTTTCGCACGATTTGCGGTCACGCCGACTCGCATAGACAACAGCCGTCTGGGATTGACGAAATGAGTATCGAATCAAGGTTGATTACTGCGAAAAAGCCGCGCGGATTTGTCGATCGACGAGGCTCCGAGGCTGCCGCCGAGGAGGCAATCGTTTCGACGGTTGGGCGTGTCTATGAGAAATGGGGCTTCGAGCGACTTGAAACGTCAGCGATCGAGTTTACAGAGGCACTGGGCAAGTTCCTGCCTGATCTTGATCGGCCGAATGAGGGAGTGTTTTCATTCCTGGATGACAATTGCTGGCACTCGTTGCGGTACGATCTTACCGCCCCGCTCGCAAGGTTCGCCGCCGAGGAACGCATCGCGCTGCCAAAGCCCTATCGCCGCTGGCAAACCGGACCCGTGTGGCGAAATGAGAAACCCGGCCCTGGTCGATTTCGCCAGTTTACTCAATGCGACGCAGACACGGTGGGGTCTGACAATCCCGCCGCAGACGCCGAAATGGTGGCGATGGCGAGCGAAGCGCTCGAAGCAGTCGGAGTGCCGAGATCTGGGTATGTTTTCAAGATCAACTCGCGACGCGTTCTCAACGGCGTGATGGAGAGCATAGGGCTTTCGGGCTCCGAGCGCACACGCCTTACTGTGATGCGAGCATTGGACAAGCTGGATCGTGTGGGCGTCGAAGGAGTGGCTTCCCTCTTAGGTCAAGGACGCAAGGATGACTCTGGAGATTTTACGGAAGGCGCAAAACTCGATTCTAAAGCCATTCAGCACCTAATAGAATTCATTACGCTTCCCACTAACTCGCGCGCTGGAGTACTGGCCGGGGTGGAGAGGCTAGCTGGGGGAAATGAAGAAGGGCATGCCGGGCTAAAGGAACTTCAAAGAATAGACGACGTTCTTGGCGCGCTTGGCGTTGATGATTCTCGTGCGCGGTTTGACCCTTCGATTGTTAGAGGATTGGAGTACTACACCGGTGCGGTTTACGAGGCCGAACTAACGATGACGACCGTAGAAGATAATCGCGCGGTCGCTTTCGGTGCCGTAGGCGGCGGAGGTCGCTATGATGATCTTATCGCGCGGTTTACCGGCGAGCGAGTGCCCGCGACCGGGTTTTCAATTGGAGTTAGCCGGCTTGTTGCTGCGCAAGCGTTGCTGGGTCAGCGGGCAATCGATGAATTAGGCCCCGTAATATTGCTTGCGCTGGAAGCAGATCAAATGGCCGTATATTTCCGCATGGCAATGGAGTTGCGCGCGGCTGGCATCCGCTCGGAAGTATATTTGGGTGCTGGCGGCATGAAGGCGCAGATGAAATACGCCGACAAGCGGGCGGCGCCTGTCGTCGTCATTGTGGGCGGCGACGAGCGCGCCAGAGGCGAAGTCACGATCAAGGACATGCGTCTCGGCGCGGCGCTCTCGAAAGAAATCGGCGACAACGCCGAATGGCGCGAAAGCGGCAAGGCGCAAATTTCGGTCGCACGCGCGGCCCTTGTCGATGAAGTGAAGCGCGCGCTCGCCAGGGCCGAAAAACAGCGCTAGAGAGCGCAGAATCAAGCGAGAATAGCATGAAACTGAAATTGGCCGTCGCGGCGGCGCTGACATCGACATCGTTGAACGCCGCCCCGCTTGAAGACGCCGCGCTCGAAGCCAGGGCGCGCGCCGTTCATGACAAGGTGATCGCGCTCGACACCCATGTCGACATTCCGCTCGATTACGCGACGGCCGCCGTCGATCCCGGCGGCTTCACCAAGGGCCAGGTCGACCTGCCGAAGATGCGCGCGGGCGGGCTCGACGCGGCGTTCTTCATCGTCTTCACGCCGCAGGGGCCCCTGACCGACGAAGGCTACGCGAAAGCGCATGAGATCGCGTCGACGCGGCTTTCGGCGATCCATCGCATGATCGGCGCCTACCCGAAGGAGATCGCGCTCGCTTCAAGCGCGGCCGACGCGCGCAAGATCGCAAGATCCGGGCGCAAGGCCGCGTTCATCGGCATGGAGAATTCGTTTCCGCTCGGGCCGTCGCCGACGCAAGGCGACATCGACGCGATGCAGCGCGCGGGCGTCCGCTACGCGGGCGTCGCGCATTTCGGCCACAACCAGTTCGGCGATTCGTCGAATCCCAACATTGAAGGCGGCGACGCGGAGGAAAAATGGGGCGGGCTGTCGCCCGCGGGGCGCGATCTCATCGCGATGCTGAACCGCGCAGGGATCATGGTCGACGTCTCGCATTCCGGCCGCAAGACGATGATGCAGACGATCGAGGCGTCAAAAGCGCCGATCATCGCCTCGCATTCCGGCGTCAAGGCGATCGCCGACAGCCCGCGCAATCTCGACGACGAGCAATTGCGCGCGCTCGCGAAAAACGGCGGCGTCGCGCAGATCGTCGCGCTCGACGTTTATGTGAAGGCGCTGAGCGACGCGCAAAAAGCGCTGCAGGAAAAAGTGCGCAAGGACATGGGCCTTCAAACCGCCGCCGCGCGCGCGGCGATGAGCGCTGAAATCGAGGCCGACTACAACAAGCGCCTCGAAGCGATGTGGGACATCGCCCCGCGCGCCAGCGTCGCCGATTTCGTCGATCACATCGATCACGCGGTGAAAATCGCCGGGATCGACCATGTCGGCATCGCCTCCGATTTCGACGGCGGCGGCGGCGTCGTCGGCTGGACCGACGCCAGCGAGACCTTGAACGTCACCCGCGAACTGGTGAAGCGCGGCTATGCGGAAGAACAGATCGCCAAACTCTGGAGCGGCAATCTGCTGCGCGTCCTCGCCGAAGTCGAACAGACGGCGAAAGCGCTCGCAAAGGAAGCGGCCGCTGTCGGCGGCTGATGCGCGGTATACGGAGCACGCTGCGAAGCCTTCGCCCCCGCCCTGTCATGTGTGGACGGCCCCGGTTGGGCAAGAGGTTTTTTTGATGATTGCGT
>CADEDN010000031.1 GCA_902826095.1 uncultured Alphaproteobacteria bacterium
CACTGCTGCCTCCCGTAGGAGTCTGGGCCGTGTCTCAGTCCCAGTGTGGCTGATCTTCCTCTCAGAACAGCTATAGATCGTCGCCTTGGTAGGCCATTACCCCACCAACTAGCTAATCTAACGCGGGCCGATCTTTCGGCGTAAACTTTCCCCCGAAGGGCGTATCCGGTTTTAGCTGAAGTTTCCCTCAGTTGTTCCGAACCGAAAGGCACGTTCCCACGCGTTACTCACCCGTCTGCCGCTCCCCTTGCGGGGCGCTCGACTTGCATGTGTTAAGCTTGCCGCCAGCGTTCGTCCTGAGCCAGGATCAAACTCTCAAGTTGAGTTTGCGGATCCTTGTCGGGCGGGAAAGCCCGACGCTCATCTCTTACTGACGTCACAAAACCAAACTCCCGAATGAACGGAAGTAATTTGGTTTATGAGTAAACGTCAGCGGATGACAGATCCAAAGCTGAGCCCTTGATTCTGAACGAACCAAAGACTCCGCAAGGACGCACGCCGCCCACGTTTCTCTTCCTCAGATTCACTTGTCAAAGAGCCGCCGACTATCCCCGGGGAACCCCCAAAAACAGCCGACAAAAAACCGACACTCCCGAGACCGCCCCAAATTCCCCTTGCGGAGATCGTGGCGACCGTCCCGGCCGCGTCGGTGGAGGCGCGGATTTAGTCGTCCGAACTCCACCTGTCAACGCAATTTTAAAACTTTTTTTTGCTTCCGCATTTCCCCCAATTTCCACAGGAAAATCGGGGACTTAGCCGCGAAAACAACCGGAGGCGGGAAAACAGGGCCCGCCCGAAAAAGCACTCAAGAACGCTGAGGGGCGGAAATTACGCAAAAGGGTTGTGAAGCGCAAGGACTTTTTCGCCGCATGATTGGGTAAACAAATAGTTAACCGGACCGCCGCCGAGCCCGCCCTCGCAGACGCCGGCGCCGCCGAACGAGCAGCCGCCGCGCGCCAGCAGGGAGAGCCGAACTTTATCCGTATACGGATGGCGCTACGACGCGATGTATTCTTTCAGCATCGCCGCCTCGCGCTCGACGTTATCGATCTTCCGCTTCACGACGTCGCCGATTGAGACAATGCCGACCAGCCGGCCTTTTTCGACGACGGGCATGTGCCTGACGCGCCGGTTTGTCATGTCGGACATTAGCTGATCTAGCGTCGTATCGAGCGTGCAGGTCAGCGGGTCGGCGGTCATGCAATCGGCGACGCTGCGGCCAAGGACGGTCGGCCCCTCGCTTTTCAGGCGGCGAACCACATCGCGCTCCGAAAATATGCCGGCGACCGCGCCTTTTTCATCTTTGACCACGACAGCGCCAATGTTTTTCTCACCGAGAAGATCGACCGCGTCCTTGACGCTCGTTGAACTCGTGACGGCGAACACGTCCGCGCCCTTCGACTGAAGGATGTGTTCTACTTTCACCGGAACCTCCTTCCTGATTGCCGGGGGAAGTCTGCGCCTTTGCGCAAAAAAATCAATTGAGAACCCCGATGTGCGGCGAAATCCCGATTCTGCCGCGCCGCACAATCACCGACGCCTTGGGTCAAACAGCGGGAATGCGATGAGGCCGAACAGATAGCCGCCGACATGGGCCTGCCATGCGATGTCGGCGTCTCCGGCTCCGAAGCGCGCCCCGAAGAATGCGGCCGACGCGTTTAGCGCGATAATGACGACCGACCAGGTGAGCACGCTGCGATCATATATCGGCAGAACGCCTTTGGCGGTTTCACGCGCCGGCGACGGCCGATGGAAGCTGAACCGGACGAGCCCGCCAAGCAGGCCGGTGACGCCGCCGGAGGCGCCGATCAACAAGGTTGGATCGTCAAAATGAAAAAGCGTGAAGAACAACGCGCCGGCCGCGCCGCTTAAGGCGAAAAACACAAAAAATCGTCGAAAGCTCGCGAATCGGCGCGCCATCGGCGTGCCGAATACAAGGAACCAGAGCAGGTTGAACGCGAGATGCGCAAAGCTCGCATGAAGCGACATATAGGTGACCAGCGACGCAGCGGCGCCAGGGATTTCGCGAGGCGTCCGGATGCTCGAAATCAGCCTTTGAGGGGAATAGCCGAAATAGGTGTAAATGTCTGAAGACAGCCTCGGCGGCGAAAGTTCGAGCGCGACATATGCCAGCGCGAGAAATGCCGAGATCGAAATAATCGAAGCCGGGATCTGCCCGAAGACGCCGACGCGCGCGCTATTCGAAACGCTGGCGCCGACCGATGATCGGCCGCTTCCCGTAGGTGATTCGCCATGGCCGCTGTTTTCACCGCCGGTCACGCCCGCCCCTGCTCAAAAGAGCCCGACTTCAGTTCAAAGCGCGCCCAAGAGCGCCAGCGCGCAAAAATGGCAGCACAAACGCTCATCTAGGGACAGCCGCGCCCCTGAAGCAAACCTTTATTCACCTCGCCGTCCTAGAATTGCATCTGATCAAGCATTTCTTAACCAAGAAAAGCCGAACGCCATGGGCGCAGACACCGACCAGAAGCCGACCGCGCCGCCTTCGGTTGGCCCCGAAGCGAATGACGACGAACGTCGCCGTCATCGTCGCGTCGATCTTGCGCTGAAGGCGCGCGTCCTGAAAGCCAACGGCGAAGAAGAGCCCTGTCTCGTCGTTAACGTCTCGGCGGGCGGCGCCTTGCTGAAAGCCGTCAACCCGCCTCAGGCCGGCGAGCGGGTGGTCGTCTACATCGACAATGTCGGCCGCTATGAGGGCCAGGTCATACGCGCGGCCAAACATCATTTCGCCGTCGACTATCGAAGCCGCAAGGCCAAGACCAAGCGGGCGGCGGACAGCCTGACCTATGCCCTCAACACGCCCCACATGCGCATCGACCGGCGGGCCAATCCGCGAATTCGGTCCGACGAACCGACGGTGTTGACGCTTGAAAGCGGCGAGACGATTTCTTGCGAGATTCTGGATATTTCCCTGACGGGCGCCTCGGTCGCCATTGAGCCCAAGCCCGAACTTGGCGCGCTGGTCACGATTGGACGCATGAGCGCCAAAGTCGTGCGGCGTCATGAAAAAGGCGTCGGCGTCGTCTTCACCGGCCCCGCCGCCAAAATGGAAGAGGTCATCGAAAACACGAAGTCTCCAATTGAAACACAATCTGGCGGCGCGGGAATTGCACAGCAGTTCGGCAAGAAGGGCGTGTCCGTCTAACGACGGACGAGTGGAGCGCGGGGCTGATGTTCGCAGACAACTGGTGCATCAAATCGAATGAGCGGATTTACGGCCCCTACTCGTCTAGGGATCTCAAGAAATTTGCGAACGAGGGCCGCTTCGCGGCCTGGTCCATGATTGCGCCCGCCGGAAGCCGCGAATGGCGGGAAGCGCGCATCGAACCGACATTTGCCTCGTTTTTCGGCGCGGCCGAAACGAATGAACCGGCGCCGCGAACGTTTGGAAAATTTGACTCCGCGGATACCAGCGCCGACGGCGGGAGGGCCGACGCAGAGAATGTCGTGCGAACGCCGCGGCGCGCGCGCGTCATCGGACAGCAGACAAAGAGCGCGCAACAATCCGACCAGGTCGGCCCCGCAAACTTCGTCATCATATTTGACGTCGTAAACGCAGCGGCGAGCCGCGTCGAGAATGCGCTTTCCAATCTTGGCGCCGCCTTCCGGCTCGCCGAGAACGTCTGGACGGTCAATTGCTCCCTGACGGCGATCGGGGTCCGAAACGCCATTGCGCCGTTCTTGAAGCCGCATGAATCGCTGTTTGTCGTCGACGCGACGAACGGGCGGACCTCCTGGCAGAATTACGCCCCGGAGGCGCACGCCAAGATCAGCCAGGCCTTCGTCCACACGAAGCGATAATTCGCCTGGCTAGGCTCCGCCGCGCACGGCCATCAGAGCCGGCGCACGGACGCACTGAGTCCTGATTGCGACACATCCGCGAAATCTTGAACTTACCCCTCGCCAAGCCGCCGCGAACACTCTTAGCGTTCGAATCGACCACCGGCTTCACCGTCCACCCTTAACGGCGGCTAGATGCGCAAATTTGACTCGAACGCTCACGCCTGTTCGCCGCTCCGGCCGACGCCCATCGCCCAATCCAGTCACTCTTTCTTCACCGGCTCGCCCGCGGCGCGCGGGTCGGCGCCAATATTCCGCCGCAAGAGGAGATAATTGATGGCGAAACGCTCAACGCAGGCGCGGCGCAGACATCACCGTGCCGAGCCGCCACATGAGCAGACATTTGAAGGCGGCAACGTCCGCAGACTCTTTGAGGAGTCTCAGTGGTCGCCGCTTGGACCTGTGGTCGGTGCGGAACCGGAACGCGACCAGAAATATCGGAAGAACATTCGTGCACAGAATGAAGCTCAACAGCGCCTCCTTGACGCGATCGACCAGAACCCGCTGGTTTTCGCGGCGGGCGCCGCAGGGACCGGCAAGACCTATCTTGCTGTCGTCAAGGGCGTCGAAGCGCTTGAATCCGGCCGCGTGCGCCGGATGGTCCTGTCGCGTCCGGCCGTCGAGGCGGGCGAGAGCCTCGGCTTTTTGCCGGGCGACATGGAGGAAAAACTCTCACCCTATCTTCGCCCGCTATACGATGCGCTTTGCGACAGAATTTCGGGAAAACGGCTGAAAGCGCTGATCGCCGAAGGCGTAATTGAAATCGCGCCCATCGCCTATATGCGAGGCAGGACGCTCAACAACGCCTATATCGTGATCGACGAGGCGCAGAACTGCACGTACGGCCAGCTCAAGATGCTGTTGACGCGCCTCGGCTGGAATTCATCGATGATCGTCACAGGCGATCCGGCCCAGACTGACTTGCTGCCGGGAATCTCCGGACTGGAGGACGTCATCGCTCGGCTCAGTCCCCTTGAGCAGGTTTCAGTGGTGCGGTTTTCGAGGGCCGATGTCGTCCGCCACCCATTGGTCGCCGAAATGATCGACGCCCTCTGACGCCGATTGGCGGCGAGCATTTGCGCGTGCTAAGACGCCCGCCATCAGGCGGTTGAGCATAGCGGGCGTTATTTCATGACGAATTACGGAATTGGCGGCGAGGAGGTCCGGCAGGAATCGAGCTGGCGCTATCCGTTGGGCATTTTCCTCGCGACGCTCATTCTTTGCGCGATTTTCCTCTATTACTATGTCGGCCCAAGCGTCGATGAACTTGGCGGGAACGTGCCAAGCCCCGCGATCAGTGAAGAACCGATCGCGATTGATGTCGCCAGCATGAAATTCGCGATCCCTGCGAATTACACGGTGTTTCCGCGCGACCGCCGCGGAGGCGAGCGCGATGAAGTCTGGCTTTATGCGCTGTGGCCGACGCTTTCCGGCTATGCGCCGTCGCGCCGGGAGGATTTTATTGAAAATCCCGCGGATACGCGGCGCATCGACATTCTGATCGCCGAACGCACATCGCCATTCAGCGAACGCGAGCGGATCGATATTCTTTATATGCCGCAGACGATCGACACCCGCGGCGCCCGAACGCCTTACAAGCTGATCAAATATGAATTCAAGGAACAGCGCGCCAATGTGCCGACAAGCGGGTATGCAGGCGCCGAGCTTTACCTCGGCGAAGTCGCCGAAAAAGAAATCGCAGCGATCTTCTGCATGAAGGAACGCGACGACGTCATGAGCCCGGAATGTTGGCGCGAACTCGAGTTGGGACCCGACGTCACGCTGACCTACCGATTCAAGCGGCCTTATCTCGCGGAATGGCGCAAGATCGACGCGGAAGTGCGCGCTTTCGTGGAGCGGCTGAAGGCAAAATCCTAGCGGCGACCCAAGAGCGCGCCTGCGGCGTTGATCAGGATCGGGCCCGCCAGAACTCCAATCAGCGACAAGCCGCCAGCGAGCAGCGCCGCCTCGAACCCCTCGCTCCAAAGCCCCGCCGCTTCGGTCGCCGCGAGCGCCGCCGCGCCAAGAATTGTCGACACGACAACGGCGAAAAGACTGTCGGAGAGCGCAAGCTGCATCACTTCACGCGTCTTGCGCCTTGGATTGCGGCGATCACGCCAGGCGAGGAAGAGCTGGGCGGTGAACATGGCGGCAAGCGCCATCGCCACGATCCGCGCAGGCTCTGTCGGCGCGGCTTGGCCGAGGATATCGATGATCCAACTCGCCAGCCGCCCCGCCGCCAGCAGGAAAATCGTCAGAACCAAGGACGTGCGCAACGATACGAACGTCACCGCCGATGTGATCGCAACGGCGACGATCGTCAAGATTTCGCCGTCGCTTACCGGTGTTTTTGTCTCGAACGCCGCGACGATCGCGGCGATCAGGAATATCGCGCTCGCCGCGATGGCGGAGCTTGGCGGCAAAATGTCTCTGACCGCGTTCAGAAAGGGGCGAATGGTTTCACGCCGTCTGTTTTCTACGACAGCGGTGCGTTCGCTGTTGGGCCTCAGCGACAGCGCTCCCGCCTGCATGAATATGGGGGCCGCCACCGCGAAAGCGACGGCCGCCGCCGCAACGCGCGCGCCCGCAATTGCATTTTCCGCCCCGACTTCAATTGATGCGGCGGACATGATTGCGACGACGCCCACAAGCAGGGCGAAGAAAGCCGGCGCGGCCGCTTCCTTGGCGGCCTCCGCCGCGGCGAGATGATTGCCGCCGCCCTCCGAAAAAGACCGCGCGAATCCGGCCGCGATCTGCACTGTAAGCGCCGCGCTGCAACCTGCCGCAAGGCCGATGCTTGGGCCGGCGGTCTGGATGAGACCGAAATTTGCCGTTTCGATCGCCGCCACCGCAAGCCCGCCGGCGACGGCCAACACAGTCGTCGCCAATCCAATCAGCGAATACCCTAGAGCCGCGCGCCAAAGCGGCGCGCCGCACGTAAGCAGAAACGCTGCGGGCGCCGCGACGGCCAACGCAGCGCCGACATCAAGCGGGGCGAACGATAATCCCGTCTGCAGAAGGATCCTGCGCAGCGCCAGCAACATGCCAGCAGCCAATCCGGCGTAGAGCGCTCGCAGCCAGAAATTCCTGGGCGCGATCACCGCTATCGCCGTCGGTAGTGCTGTCATCAGGAATAGCGCGGCCAGCATTGCGACCGACGCGTTGTTGAACGACTGAGGTGAAGTCTGAAATCCGATCGCCGCGACAGCCGTTAGTCCGAAGGCTAGAACGGCGCTCGCCAGCACCGGCCGTCCGGCGGCGATGCCGCCTATGAGGCCCAATCGAGACTCACTCAACGCGACGTCCCCCAGTCGGACAAATGCTATCGGGTATGGTCCGGAAGATCCTCGTCGAGGATCGCCATGTTGAACTGGTAACAGAGATCGCCGTCTTCTTCATCGCGGAAAATGACGCCCAGGAACTCGTCGCCGAAATATACTTCCGCCGAGTCGGCCTTGTTTGGGCGCCCTCTGACCGAGAGATTGCCGAGGCCGAATTTTGTTCTGAAATAGGCTTGGAGGCGCGCGATTTCGAAGGCGTCCATGGGTCAATCCCCAGTTGTCGAAACACTCATAGCCGTATCGGCGCGGAACGCAAACCCACCCCCCGCGGGCGCTTTGCGCGCCTGTGCGTGACGGTCTAAGATCGAGTCGAGCTGGATCAGCATGAGGTCGTTTATGCGCGTTTCGCCCCTCCTGTTCGCCCTCCTGGCGGTCGCCGCGTGTTCCGACGATCGCGGGGCGTCGCCCGCAGGCAAGGCCCTGTCCTGCGCCGCAACAGAAGGCGGCAAGATCATGGTTACAAACGCCTGGGTTCGAGCCCAAAGCGACCGCAGCGGAACGTCCGCGGCCTATTTTTCCCTGTGCAACGGCACGATGGCGCCGATCACCCTCACCGGCCTCAATACCGGGCTGGCGGGCCGGGCTGAATTTCATGAGACGACGCGAGACGACGCCGGCGTCGTCGCGATGGCGCCGATCGGAGCGCTGACTCTTGCCCCGGGCGAACTTGCGGTCTTCGAACCTGGCGGCAAGCACGTAATGCTGCTTGATCTCGCCGACGATATCGACCCCGATGATGCCGGCCGCCTCATCCTTCAGTTTTCGGACGGATCGACCATCGAAGCCAAAGCCGCCGCGAAATCCGCAGTCGAGGCGGTTTCGCACCAAGGTCATCAATGATGGCCTATCGGGACGACGGCGCTGGCGGCGGCGGGCAGCAAAAGAACGTCCTTGGAGGACCGCTCGCCATGTGCGGCGACAATCCGGTGACAGGATTCTATCGCACCGGATGCTGCCATTGGGGCCCTCAGGATATCGGCGTCCACTCAGTCTGCGTCGTGATGACAGCCGAATTCCTCGCCTTCTCGAAAGCCGTCGGCAACGATCTTTCGACGCCGCGCAAGGAATTCGGCTTTCCAGGATTAAAGGCCGGCGACCGCTGGTGCCTTTGCGCGGCGCGCTGGAAAGAGGCCTATGACTCTGGCAAAGCGCCAAAGGTCGTGCTCACGGCGACGCACGCCAAAACGCTTGAGATTGCGCCGCTCGCAGCGCTGAAAGCCCACGCCGTCGACCTGAATTAGGGCGCCGTTCGCCACCACAATATCAGAGCTTTGTCGCGAAGCCGCCCTGCAAGCGCCAATCATTAGGCGCAAGCCGCAAGCGCAACATCAAAGGGGGCGACGATTGCGCGTCAAATTCATCTTGCCGGCGCTGACGGAGGCGAAGAGCCCGCTATTCAGGCCCATCAAATACTCGCTGTTTCCGCCGCTCGGACTTGCAACGCTGGCTGCGTTTCTGAACGACGACGATATTGCGGAAATCGTCGACGATCACGTCGAGCGATTGACCGAGGATGACGAGCCCGATCTCGTCGTCATCCAGGTCTACATAACCAACGCTTACCGCGCCTATGCGATCGCCGATCGGTATCGCGCGAAGGGAAGTTACGTGGCTCTCGGCGGCCTGCATGTGACTTCGTTGCCCGAGGAAGCGGCGGTCCATGCAGACTCGATATTCCTTGGGCCGGGCGAACAGACATTCCCGATGTTTCTTCAGGACCTTCGAACCGGCGCGCCGAAATCGCGATACGTTTCAACCTCAGGGCGAACGCTGGCGGCGCTCCCGGCTATTCGTCGCGATCTCATCAAGCGCGACCGATATCTCGTGCCGAACTCAATTGTGGTGACGCGCGGCTGCCCGCAGCATTGCGACTTCTGCTACAAGGACGCTTTCTTTGAGGGCGGGCGAAATTTCTACACCCAGCGCGTCGACGCCGCGCTCGCGGAAATCGAGCGTCTGCCGGGTCGGCACCTTTATTTCCTCGACGATCATCTCTTCGGCGACCGCCGATTCGCCGAGGCGCTGTTTGACGGCATGCGCGGGATGGGGCGCCTTTTTCAGGGCGCGGCGACTGTCGATTCAGTATTGCGCGGCGATCTCGCCGAGCGTGCGGCGAAGGCGGGCCTTCGTTCTTTATTTGTCGGCTTCGAGACCTTCAGCCCCCAGAATCTCAAAGACAGCAACAAGAAGCAGAATCTTGCTCGCGATTACGCCGCCGTCGCGGAACGACTCTCAGGGCTTGGCGTCATGATCAACGGCTCATTCGTATTCGGAATGGACGATGATGACGAGAATGTCTTTGAGCGGACAGTCGACTGGGCGGTCAAGAACGGCGTTACGACGGCGACGTTTCACATACAGACGCCCTATCCCGGCACGCGCCTTCACCAGCGCATGGCCGCGGAAGGGCGCATTCTTCACGAAAACTGGGACCTCTACGACACGCGCCACACCGTGTTTCGCCCGGCGCGTCTCTCGCCGGATGCGCTTGAAGACGGCTATTGGCGCGCTTACCGCGCATTTTACTCTTGGGAGAATATCGCGCGCGGCGCTTCAAGCCACGCCACGCTCAAACATCGCGCGAAGCACTTTTTCTATGCGGCGGGATGGAAGAAATTCGAGCCGCTTTGGGACCTTGTCATCAAAGCGCGGCGTCTTGATCTGATGACGCCGCTCCTGGAGTCGGTGCTCGCGCGGATCACCGCAGGCGACAAGGCTATTGCGGAGGAAACATCCATTCGAGAGCTCGCAAGAACCCCGTCGGAAACGATGTTGAATGGCTGACATCGGCGCTGAGGACCTCGTCACGCAAGATAAAACCCTGATAATTGCGCGATCGCAGCCGGGCCGCGAAGGCGATCTGATCATTGACAAGGTCGACACTTTTCAACCCGCCCCGCGGCCCTTCCAGATCGCCGACCGCCATATAGACGCGGGCCGGCAAGGCATGATTTGCCTTCGCGTATCTCTCCTCCGCAGCAGCAATCGCATGATCGCCGAACCAAAACGCCGGACTTATGAGGATGTAGTTCGCAAAATGGCTGGGGTCATTCAGCAATGCGTAAGCGCCGAATGTTCCGCCTAACGAGTGTCCGGCCAGCGTTCGCCGCGAAGGGTCCGTCCTGTAGCTTCGCTCAATGAGAGGGACGACCGTTTCCGTAATAAATACAAGGTAGTCGGCCGCGCCGCCGGTTTCGTTCTTGAAACTTTTGTCCGCGATTGGAGTGAGGTCGCGCTGACGGCTCGCGATCGGTTCTTCGCCGAGCGCGTAAGAGACGCCGACGATGATCACTTCGTCGAGCGTCCGGTTGTAAAAGGAAAGCAGCGGCGCGACTGCCGCGACGAGAAAAAACAACTCGCCGTCATTGAGGAAAACCGCCGGGTAACGCCTAGTCTCGTTTTCCGGCTGCGAATAGCCGGGCGGCGTTTTTACATAAAGTCTGTAGGCGCGGCCGCTTTTCGTGCGGACATCATGGACTGCGCTACCCGCGACTGCATAGGCGGATTGCCCCTGCGCACACGCGATCGGCGCGGCCGCGAGCGCCATCAAAATGAAGGCGACACTAACCCCAGAATTTTTCAACATGATCAAGGTCCCACACCCATTCCTGCGCCGAGACAAGCCGCCCCTCCACGAACTCAAGCCGCAGGCACGTGTCGTTGTCGAGGCGCATTTCCGCTCGTTCGGCCCGCCCGCGAAAGCGATAGAACGCCACCTTGTCATTCGCGACAATCTCGATCGGCTCCGCGTGGAAGGTGTCATTGGTGAGACTGGCGACCTCGATTAGAAACCCGAAGATCGCTTCGCGTCCTTGGTGTGTTCCCGCGAGCGCGCCATTCCTTCCCGGAAAACGCCAGGCAGCGTCCGGAGCGATCATCTCGCTCACGGCGGCGATGTCGCGTCGAGCAAGAGCGGCGAAAAGTTCGCGGGTCAGGTGTTCCGCGTTGCTCATCGAGAGGCCTCCTGGCGACCTTATAGACCGTCAGGTCTTGCCGCCGCTAGCCGCCTCCCCTATTTCCAGCTCATGACCGAGTTTGACGATATCGTCTCTGATTTTGCGTTTCTCGAAGACTGGGACGAGCGCTACAAGTACCTGATCGACCTAGGACGCCGACTTCCTCCGTATCCTGAGGAGAAACGTGACGACACGCACAAGGTGCGCGGCTGCGCCAGTCAAGTCTGGCTTGATCCGACGCCCGTCGACGGCCGGCTCGAATTCGCCGGCGATTCGGACGCTCACATCGTCAAGGGCCTTGTTGCGTTGCTGATCGCGCTCTACTCCGGCAAACAGCCCGAAGAAATTTTGGCGGTCGACGCCGTCGCATCGCTTGCACCGCTTGATCTCGCCTCTCATCTGACGCCGCAGCGTTCGAACGGCCTTTCCTCAATGGTCAACCGCATTCGGGCGATCGCCGCTGAAGAGGCGCTTGGTCGCACTTGAACGAAAACTGGCGCCGCCGATCTCGATATTGCTGTCGCGTGGTGATTGCGTTCCGGTCACCCTTGGCGGCGAGACGAGGCTTGAGCGCAAAGAGGAAATGCCGAGCGCCGATTGGGTTATGGAGCGCAGATGCGGCGCTATTTACCGGTCGATGCCGCTGCCATTCGCCCTCGATCCGGACGCCATCGAGGCGACGGTCAGGAATGGCGAATGAGACCCGCGCTCCCGAAGCCGCTTGAGGTTCGGTCGGGAACGAGTCGGATTGAGACCAAGAAAGCGTGATTCGAACCAGTCGGCGCGGTCCCATTCGCCGCCCTGCGCTTTCGCCCGTTCGTCGAACCTGCTACCGCATGGCGACCCTTTCTTTATGCGAGTCCGCGCCATGGCTGCATCCAAGAATCGCCTCGCCTTTTCCAGCCGCGTCATTCATGCGGGACAAGAGCCCGATCCGTTGACCGGCGCGGTCATGCAACCGATCTATCAGACCTCAACCTATGCGCAAGAAAGTCCAGGCGTTCACAAAGGCTTTGTCTACGCGCGCGGCCATAACCCGACCCGATTCGCCTATGAACGTTGCATTGCCGATCTTGAGAATGGCGCTCGCGGATTCGCGTTCGCGTCAGGCATGGCTGCCATCTCCACAGCGCTGGAGCTCTTTCCTGCTGGTTCGCACGTCATCGCGATGGACGACGTCTATGGCGGCACCTATCGGCTTTTCGAACGGGTGAGAAAATCCTCGGCGGCGCTCAGGGTGACTTATGTCGATCTCGCTCGACCGGAAAATTTCGAAGCCGCTGTCAGACCCGAAACGAGTCTTGTGTGGATTGAAACGCCGACCAATCCGATGCTGAAGATTGTTGACATCGAAGCCATCGCCCGGATCGCGAAACAGCGTGGCATCCTCGTCGGCTGCGATAACACCTTCGCCTCCCCCTATTGTCAGCGCCCACTCGACTTCGGCGCCGACATCGTCATGCACTCCGCCACGAAATACATCGCCGGTCACTCAGACGTCATCGGCGGCGTGCTTGTCGTCAACGACAAGGAACTCGGCGAGCGGCTCCAATTTTTGCAGAACTCGGTCGGCGCAATCCAGGGACCCTTTGACTCCTACCTAGCGCTTCGCGGCCTGAAGACGCTGGCCATTCGACTTCAGCGACATTGTGAGAACGCGATGGCGCTCGCGGAATGGCTTGAATCGCATCCAAAGATCGACCGGGTCGCATATCCCGGTCTGCGGAGCCATCCCGGCCACCCCGTCGCAAAGAAGCAAATGGACGCTTTTGGCGGCATGCTCACGATTTATCTGAAGGGCGGCCTCGACGCCGCGAAGTCGATGCTTGAGCGCGTGGAACTCTTCACGCTTGCTGAGTCGCTTGGCGGCGTTGAGAGTTTGATTGAGCATCCGGGCGTCATGACGCATGCGTCGATACCGGCGGAGCGCCGCAAGGAGCTGGGCGTCGACGACTCGCTTGTTCGGCTGTCAGTCGGCGTCGAAGATTTTGACGATCTTCGCAACGATCTTGAACAGGCCCTGCGTGGCGACTGATCAGGAAGGAAAGAAGCGACGCCGATCAAAGACCGGCGCCGCTTCCCTGCCGCCAGCGGGGGAGATGCCGGCGACACTCTTGGGCCGTTGCGTGCGGCCGAAGCAGATTCGCAAGAATGCGAAAATTGGACGGGCGTCAAAATATGTGAGTTCGCTCGTCGCGCAATACCCATTCTCAGAATCCTGCGCCGCAATAGCAGTTCGGGCGCTCACGCGGCGATTGCATTTTTCAGAGCGAGTCGCGCGCCAGGATGGATGTCGACATGACCGCCAATGACAACATGGAATTCGCGCAGCGAATTGATGACGCGGTAAGACCGATCAGCGACGCAGTCAGCAGCGTCATATTTTATTCGGTCGACCTCTTTGGCGTCAGCCTTCCGCTTGTCGTCGTGTGGCTGATTACTGCCGCGACTATTTTCACCCTGTCTCTACGCTTCATTAACATTACCGGCTTTGGCCATGCGCTGGCGCTTGTATCCGGCAGGCGAACCCACCATCTCAAAGGCGGCGACGGCGAAATTTCCCATTTCCAGGCGCTTTCGTCGGCGCTTTCGGGAACAGTCGGCCTCGGCAATATCGCCTCAGTTCCGGTCGCGATTGCGCTCGGCGGGCCCGGCGCCGTTTTCTGGATGATTCTCGCCGGCTTTCTCGGCATGTCATCGAAATTCGCCGAATGCGCGCTCGCCGTGAAATACCGCCGCGTACAGCCGGATGGTCGCATCATTGGCGGCCCCATGTACTACATTGAAGAGGTGTTCAGGCGCCGGGGCATGAAGACGCTCGGCAAAGGCGCCGCGATTTTTTTCGCGGTCATGGCGATGGGCGGGTCGATCAGCCTGTTCCAGGTCAATCAAAGCTACGCGCAATTTTCCGCCGTGACGGGCGTCGAAGCGCCGCTCGCCTTCGGAGTCATCATGTGTTCGCTCGTGGCCGCCGTCATTCTCGGCGGCATCAAGCGCATCGGATTCGTCTCCGGAATCCTCGTTCCGCTGATGGGGGTTCTTTATCTTGGAGCAGGCATTGTCATCATCGCGCTGAACATCGAGTCGCTTCCAAAGGCCATTGGCGTGATCTTCAGCAGCGCTTTCGGCCTTGACGCCGCCGGCGGCGGACTTGTCGGCGCGCTTATCAATGGGATCAAACGCGCCACCTATTCGAATGAAGCGGGCATCGGCTCGTCGGCGATTGCGCATTCTGCGGTGAAGACGAGCGAACCGATGACAGAAGGTTTCGTCGCCTCCCTCGAGCCGTTCATCGACACAATCATCGTCTGCACGATCACGGCGCTGGTTGTCATCATTACCGGCGCTTACGAGCCTTACCTTTACAATCCCGACGTTCGCGGCATCCAGATCACTTCAGCCGCATTCGCGAGCGCATTCTCCTGGTTTCCGATCATTCTGCTGATCGCCTCGATTCTGTTCGCCTTCACAACTCTGGTGAGTTGGGCGTTCTACGGCGCGCAGGCAGCGGCGTACATCTTCGGGCCGTCGAAGCGCGTCGATGTCTTGTTCAAACTCGCGCTTTGCCTCCTGCTCTCGACCGGCGCGGCGATCTCGCTGTCTTCGATCATCGACTTCATCGACTCGATGCTGTTCGGGATGTGCATTCCGAACATCATCGCGCTTTACCTATTGTTGCCGGAGTTGAAGCGCGACCTTGCCGAATATAATCGAAAGCACCGCTCCGTGGTCAGCGCCTAGCGCGCGCGGGGGTGCGCGTCTTGATAGGCGGCGAGCAATTCGTCAGCGTCGATCTTCGTGTACTGCTGCGTCGCCGCGATCGAGGCGTGCCCGAGCAATTCCTGAATTGAGCGAAGATCGCCGCCCGCCGCGAGCAGGTGCGTCGCAAAAGCGTGCCGTAGAGCGTGCGGCGTCGCACTGGCGTCAAGGCCGAGGGCGACAGCGTGTTTTTTCATTTCTCGTTGGACGATTCTGGGATTGAGCGCCTTCCCGCGCACGGAGAGGAAAAGCGGGTCGTTTGCATTTTCCGCCGGCGGCCGCAGGCACAGATAATTGTTTAGGGCAAGACGCGCAGCCGGAAGGATCGGCACGGCCCGCGTCTTTGCGCCTTTCCCTTTGATGCGCAGCGTATCGCCGGTCGGGGCGTCGCCGATCGTCAGCGACAGCGCTTCCGAGATGCGAAGCCCGGCGCCGTAAAGTAGCGTGAATATCGCAACATCCCGCGACGCAACCCACGGCTCTTTCCTTTCGCCGACGGCGGCGATCAATTCCGCCGCGGCGTCGGCTGCAACCGGCCTCGGCAGCTTTTCCTTCAGCTTCGGCCCCCGCATCGCGGCGATCGCATCATTTTGCAGATCGAACCGGCGCTGTAGAAATCGGAAAAAGCTCTTGAGCGCGGAAAGTTCGAGTTTCAGCGACGCCGGGCCGAGCCCATCTTCGCGGCGACTTGAAAGAAACGCCCGGAAGTCGAGCAGCTCCAGCCGCTCAAGCGCCGATGCGCTCGGTTTTCCTCCAAGGTGCGTTGTTAGAAAGCAGTAGAAGCCGCGCAGCGTCGCCTCGTAATTGCGGATTGTATAGGCGCTGGCGCGCCTTTCCGCTCTCAAATGCCGGATGTAGTCGCCGACAAAGGCGTCAATACATCTAGAAGCGTCTGCGTTTTCGCGTTTCGCCATGTCCGCCACCTCGGCGCGGCAATGGTTAAAAATTGCTGAATGGCTTAGGCGAGCGCCGCCAGCTCCGCCCTCAGCTCCGCAATTCCTTCGCCGGTCTCGGATGACGTCGCGAGGACTAAGGGATGAGCGGCCGGCCGCCGCTTGATCGCCGCGGCGATGTCTTCGGCAAGCCTGGCGACCTCTGTCGGCTTCATTTTGTCCGTCTTCGTCAGCACGATCTGATAATTCACGGCTGACTGGTCGAGGAGCGTCATCACCTCGCCGTCAATTTCCTTAAGCCCATGGCGAGCATCGACAAGAAGGCAGACGCGCTTCAGCGATGATCGGCCTTTCAGATAATCGCGCGTAAGGCCCGCCCAACGCTTGGCCTCCTTGCGGGCGGCCCAAGCGTAGCCGAACCCCGGAAGGTCGACGAGCCGCAGCCTGTCGGCGAGATTGAAGAAGTTGATTTCTCTTGTCCTACCCGGCGTCGTTGACGCGCGCGCAAGATTTTTTCGGCCCGTGAGCGCGTTCAGCAAGGACGATTTGCCGACATTTGATCGCCCGGCGAAGGCGATCTCCGGCGGCCCCTCTGTCGGCAAGGTGTCAATCGAAACGGCGCCGAGCTCGAACTCGCACAATCCGCAAAAGACGACGCGCCCCTTTTCGAGCAATTCCCGGTTATATGGGTCTTCAGCCACCTACTTGCTTTGTTTCGCGCCGATGAAGGGAAGACGCGCGCCCCAATCGACCGATACGCCGTTCCGCTTCATGATGAACCATTGCTGCAGAATGGACAGCACAGTGCTCCAAACCCAGTAGAGAACGAGGCCTGAAGAGAACGACGCGAACAGGAAAACGAAGATGACCGGCATCATCGCCAACACCTGCTGCTGCACGGGATCGGTCGCCGGCGGATTCAATTTCGTCTGGAACCACATCGCGACGCCCATGAGTAGCGGCAGCACCCCGATGCCGAGGAAGGCGCCGATCATCGGGACCGACGTCGGCTCAAACGGCAAGAGTCCGAAGAGATTGAAAATCGACGTCGGATCGGGCGCCGAGAGATCCTTTATCCAGAGCATGAACGGCTGGTGGCGCAGTTCGATGGTGACGAAGAGCGTCTTATAAAGAGCGTAGAAGATCGGCATCTGGATCAGGATCGGCAAACAGCCGGCGAGCGGGTTGATCTTCTCGCGCTTGTATAGCTCCATCATTTCCTGCTGGAGCTTCATTTTGTCTTCGCCGTATTTCGTTTTCAGTTCTTCAAGTTTCGGCTGCACTTTTTTCATCGCCGACATCGACTCAAACGCCTTGTTGGCGAGCGGGAACATCAACGCCTTGACGACGAGCGTCAGCAGCAAGATGGCGACGCCCCAATTTCCAATATGGTCGCCGAAGAAATCGAGCAGCCAGAAGATCGGGCGCGTCAGAAAGAAAAAATTTCCCCAATCAACAGCCTTGTCGAGGTCCTTGACGCCTAATCCGCCGGCTTCGGGCGACTGCTCGTATCCTCGAAGTATATCGACGTCCTTGGCGCCGCCAAACAGATGAGAGGTTAGCTCGATTGACTGCCCTGGCGCGATTGTGCGGGCCTCAAGCGTGTAGTTCGCGCGGAAGATCGGCGCAGTCTGCGTTCCGACATTCTTGAGCACGGCTTTAAAGGGCTCGTTCTGCGGCGGCGCGGCGGCGGCGAGCCAGTACTTATTTGTAATTCCGACCCAACCGCCCTGCCCCGACGCCTCGTCGACTTTCTTCACGGCGTTCTTGTACTTGCGTTCAAGCAACTGCTTGTCGACGACCGCGAGGGGGCCTTCATGCAGGATCTGGAATTTTCCGGCGTCGTCGGGAATTCCTCGCTGCACGACGAGGCCGTAGGGGGTCACGGCGGCTTCCAAATCGCCTTCGTTGCGCACCGATTGTTTGACCGTAAACACGAAGGTTTCGTCGACCGAGTAGGTTTTGCTGAAAACAAGAGCGCCCATGCGGGCTGTCAGCGTCACTGGCGATTTGTCAGTCAGAACGGCGGCGGGGGGCGCCGTCCAATTCAGCGCTTCCGTGAGCTTCGTGCGCCCTTCCGAGGACGCAGCGAATCCTTGTTCGATATAGTGCCCGTGCGCCGCCTCGTTCGGCGTCAGCAGGCGGATCATCGGACTTTCGGGTTCGAGCGTCTCGCGATAATTCTTAAGAGAAAGATCGTCGATCCGACCGCCCGCGAGATTGATCGAGCCCTTGAGGCTAGGCGTGTCGATCGGTACCCGGTCGGGCGAGTTGGCGAGCGCTTCTTCGATGCTGACAGTCTTTGATTCGCCAAGCCCGGCGATGTCGCCGGCGATGGTCGGTCCCGCCGCTTCTTGCGCCGCCTGTTCAATCCGCTGCTGCTCGCGAAGCGCTTCGCGCTGCGGCGCGAGGACAAGAAGGTCCCAGCCGATCAGGACGGCCGCGGTCAGCACAATGAAGAGGATGGTGTTGCGATCCATGGGAGCTCTTGGAGTTGGCGCGGCTTAACGCGCGTCACGCCTATTTGGGAAGGGACGCCAGCCTTAAAAGGGCGCGCTTCATATCGTCAAGCAAGCATTGGAACTCGCACGATTCAGCCTGGGGGCGAGCGATCACCACATAATCATAACCAGGCTCCGCCGCGTCGAGGAAAACGCGGCGCGCGGCTTCCTTAAGTCGCCGCCGAATGCGATTGCGGGTGACGGAGGAGCCCACCTTTTTGGTGACGGTAAAGCCAATTCGGGCGAATCCCGCCCGGTTAGCGGCTTTTCCGCGCAAGACGAGAAACGGCACCGCGCCTGCGCGATCCCCAGACTGCGCAGCGACGAAATCCGCTCTATTTTTAAGGATTTCGAGAGGCGGCAGTGTCTGCCCTTGCCTGCTTCCCGATTTTTCCACAGGTGCGCCGGCTAGGCCGAAAGACGCTTGCGGCCCTTGGAGCGCCTGCGTGCAAGCACTTTTCGCCCATTTTTTGTCGCAAGGCGGGCGCGAAACCCGTGGCGGCGCTTGCGGACGAGCTTGCTCGGTTGATAAGTCCGTTTCATTGTGGCGTCCGTGGAATCTGGTCCGGCCAAGCCCATAGCCCGCCGTAAGGGCCGGCCTATTAAACGAGGGCCAATCAGGCGTCAAGGTTTTGGGGATTCGGGACCGCGGCCGCCGTCACATCCTGAAAATGTGAGGTCTGGCGGTCCAATCGTCATGGGCCTCCCGCCAAATATTCTGGTAGCCAAAATTGCGAGCCAAACCCTTGGAAGGGGCGACGAATTCATGACCCATGACGCCAAGCGCCAGCCAGGATTGTGGAGATATCTGCCGCTCGGACTGATCGCCATTGCGGCTGCGACGGTTTTCGCCACCGGGGCCCATCAGTTTCTGTCGCTTGAGACCTTGCGTGAACACCGAACTTCGCTTGAGGCGTTTGTCGAAAACAGACTTCTGGCAGCGGTCGCGGCATTCGCCCTTGCCTATATTGCAGTCACCGCACTTTCCCTTCCCGGCGCCACTCTGATGTCGGTTATCGGCGGCTTTCTGTTCGGCCCGATGCTTGGGACATTCG
This sequence comes from uncultured Alphaproteobacteria bacterium, assembly GCA_902826095.1. Taxonomy (GTDB): domain Bacteria; phylum Pseudomonadota; class Alphaproteobacteria; order Caulobacterales; family Parvularculaceae; genus Amphiplicatus. The sequence continues at coordinate 19,364 of CADEDN010000031.1, forward strand.
TCGTCGTCAGCGCCGCGACGATCGGCGCAGCCATCATCTTTGTCGCCGCCAAAACCGCGTTCGGCGATGCGCTTCGACGACGAGCAGGCCCTTTCGTCCAAAAAATGGAAGAGGGCTTTCGGCGAAACGCCTTCTCGTATCTCTTGCTGTTGCGGCTGATGCCGTTGTTCCCGTTTTTCATCGTCAACATCGCTCCAGCGCTCTTTGACGTGAAGCTGCGGACGTTTGTTCTTGCGACATTGATCGGCATTATCCCGGGCGCGTTCGCGTTTGTAAGCGCCGGCAACGGGCTTGGCGCGGTCCTCGACAGCGGCGGCGAACTCAATCTTGCCGGACTGCTCAGGCAGCCCGCGGTGCTGACGCCGATCATCGCATTGTCATTGCTGGCGATCGCGCCGATCGCGATGAGAGCTTTCGGCAGATCGCCCGCCGCGACCGCGAGAGAGCCGCAAGAATGACACGTCACCTTAAAGCGGACATTTGCATCATCGGCGCGGGATCCGGCGGCCTGTCCGTCGCCGCCGGCGCCGCCCAACTCGGACGAAGAGTCGTTCTGATTGAAAAAGGCGAAATGGGCGGCGACTGCCTCAATTACGGATGCGTGCCGTCAAAGGCGCTGATCGCGGCGGCGGCACGAGCGCAGACGATGCGAACATCTGCGCCATTCGGCTTGAAGAGCGTTGAACCCGTCGTTGATTTCGGCGCCGTGATGGATCACGTCCGGGCGGTCATCGCAGCAATCGCGCCCCATGACAGCCAGGAGCGATTTGAAGGCCTCGGCGTCACCGTCATCAGGGCGCAAGGCGCTTTCACCGGACCGCGCACCGTGATGGCCGGGGATGCCGTAGTCGAGGCGCAACGCTTTGTCATCGCAACGGGATCGTCGCCGATCACTCCGCCAATTCCGGGAATCGCGGACGTTCCCTACTTTACAAACGAAACGGTTTTCGCAAACCGCACATTGCCCCGACACCTCATCGTCATCGGCGGCGGGCCGATCGGAATTGAGTTGGCCCAGGCGCACAAGCGCCTCGGCGCCGCCGTTACGATTATCGAAGCGGATACGATCCTCAATCGCGAGGATCCGGAAGCGGTCGAAGTCGTCCGCCAGCGGTTGATTGCGGAGGGAATTAGCCTGAAGGAGCGTTCTAGGGTCGCGCGCTCGTCTTCTACGCCCGAGGGCGTCCTTTTTGAGCTGCAGTCCGGCGAAAAGCTTGAGGGGTCACACGCGCTTGTGGCCGCCGGAAGGCGCGCCAATCTCGATGGCATTGGACTTGACGCCGCAAACATTGAAACAGATGGCGGAAGACTAAAGCTCGACAAGCGCCTGCGAACGACGAATCGCCGTGTCTTCGCGGTCGGCGACGCCGCCGGCGGCTTGCAGTTCACCCATGTCGCTGGAGATCATGCGTCGACCGTCATTCGCAATATCCTCTTCAAGCTGCCTGCCGTCCGCCGCGATGCGCTGGCGCCGCGCGTCACCTATTGCTCGCCGGAACTCGCAAGCGTCGGGCTCTCGACGGCCGGCGGGGACGCCGCCCGAAATGGCGCAACGATTTTGCGCTGGCCCTACAAAGATAACGATCGCGCGCAAGCAGAACGTGAGACCGAAGGATTTGTCAAAATTTTCGCCGGGAGAGGCGGCCGGATCATGGGGGCGACAATGGTCGGCGAAAATGCGGGCGATGAAATCGGCATTTGGTCATTCGCCGTCGCAAACGGCTTGAAACTGAAACACTTCACGAACTATATCGCGCCCTATCCGACACGCGGAGAAATCTCAAAACGCGTCGGCGGCTCGTTTTTCACGCCAACGCTGTTCTCGCAGCGGTCGCGCAGGCTTATAAGCGTGCTCTCTGCATTCGATTAGGACCCTGAGCGACCAAAGCCATGCCGACGAGCTCAATCATCGCCGATCAATTCAGGCGATCGCTTTCGTCAAAATTGCTTGCGCTTACGATTCTCTTCGTTTTTCTCGCGGAGATTGTCGTGCTGATACCGTCAGTCTCGACACAGCGGCTGAACTGGTTGAACGCGCGACTTGAAGCCGCCTATCTTGTCGGGCTGGCGCTCGATGCGCCAGGCGGCGAAATGATCGAGAGTGAAACCGCCGAACAGCTCTTCGCGACGGCGAACATTCTCGGCGTCACGCTTGATCGGGACGGCGCGCGAATGTTGATCATGACGCCAAAACTGACGGAAGATCAGGCGCGCGTGATGCGGTTCGTCAATCTAAACTACGCCATGCCCCAGCAGCATGTCGCCGACGCATGGGCGACAATGCTGTCGAGCGGCGATCATTCGATCAGAGTGGTCGGCAAGCCGAAATATGCGGAGGGCGGCGATGTCGACATGTTCGTCTCGCAAGCGGCGCTCCGCCGCGATCTGCTTGAATTCGCAGCAAACGTGCTCGGTCTTTCGCTTGTCATTTCGACCCTGACGGCGGGCCTCGTTTTCTGGTCTCTCAATCGCATGATCGTGCGCCCGGTCGGGCGCCTCACGCGCAATATGAAGGCTTTTGAGCGAAATCCCGAGGATAGCGGCAACGTGCTTTCTCCCAGCCGCAGGATCGATGAAATTGGCGTCGCCGAGCGCAGCCTCGCCGCGCTCGAACATCGAACCCAGTCTCTTCTCGGGGAACGAAGAAGGCTCGCGGCGCTCGGCGCCGGGATCTCAAAGATCAGCCACGATCTCAGGAATATTCTAGCGTCCGCACAGCTGATGTCCGACCGACTCGCCAAGAGCGAGGATCCGCGCGTTCGAAAACTCAGCCCACGGTTGATCTCTTCGCTTGATCGCGCCATCGCGCTGTCTCGCGACACGCTGAGTTACGCGAGAATGGAGCCTGCGGCCCTAAAAATCGATACGGTCCGTCTGAAATCTCTAGTCGCTGACGTCTTTGACGATACGGCGTCAAGCTCGGTCGAATTCGTGAACAATATTGATGAGTCGCTGCAGCTTGCCGGCGACGCGACGCAGCTCTATCGCGCGCTCTTCAACATTGTTCGAAACGCCGCCGAGGCGCTGGCGCCGACCGACGCCGGCGCCGGCGCCGATGTTAATTTAAAGCGGAACGCCATGGTCGTTGTCAGTGCGCGTCGCGACCAGGGGAGGATAATCGTCGAAATCGTCGACAACGGTCCCGGCATTCCTGATGAGGCGCGCCGTCATCTGTTCGAGCCCTTCAAGGGTTCGTTCAAGCCTGGCGGGTCGGGGCTCGGCGTCGCGATTGCTCATGAAATCGCAAAGGCGCATGGCGGCGACCTGCGGCTCGCGCGGAGCGACTTATCGGGAACTGCGTTCGAGCTGTCATTGCCGGAGCAAAGACCGCGCAAAGATCAATAAGGCGCGGCGGCCGAATCCGGTTCGCGCGGATCAGGGGCGCCGAGCACCACGCCATCCTGCAGCATGACGGTGTTTGTCCGCCCAAGCGCGCGCTCGTTCAACTCGCCGTCCGGAGCGGCGGAAAAAATGAACCCCCTGCCCTGCATCAACCGGATCGTGTCAATCGAGACGCCCGGTTCAGCGATGATGATGTCTGGCTGCCATTGATGATGGATTTTCGGCGCTGCGTTCGCCTGCATTGGGTTCATGCCGAATTCGATGATGTTTAGCACATTCTGCAACACGACATTGATGATCGTGCTACCGCCCGGCGTGCCTGTTGCAAATACGGCTTTGCCGTCCTTGACGACGATTGTCGGGGTCATTGATGACAGAGGTCTTTTGCCGGGCTCGATCTCGTTGGCGCGGGCGCCGATCAAACCGAAACCGTTCGGCGATCCGGGCTTTGCGGAAAAATCATCCATTTCGTTATTCAAAAGAAAACCGGCGCCGTCGACAGAATAGCTGTTGCCGAAGGTGAAATTGAGAGTCGTCGTGACGGCGACCGCATTCCCGTTGTCATCCATGACGGAAAAGTGCGTTGTCTCTTCGCTCTCGGCAAGCGGCCCAAGCCCCGGCCGGACGTCTTGCGATTTGCTGGCGCGGCCGATCTTGATTTGCGCGCGCAGACCATCCGCATACGCCTCGTCAATCAGGCGCTCAACCGGAACATCAACATAATCGGGGTCGCCAAGATATTCCGAACGATCCGCATAGGCGCGGCGCATCGATTCGACGAGCGCGCCCAGATAGTCGGCGGAATTGTGCCCCAGACTGTCGAGGTCATAGCCTTTGAGGATATTCAACATCTCGATAAGGTGGACCCCTCCGGACGAGGGCGGCGGCATCGAGATGACCTCAAAGCCGCGGAACTCGCCGCTGACAGCCTTGCGTTCGACGGCGCGGTAGGCCTTCAGATCTTCATGGCTGATGAGCCCGCCGTTCTTTTTCATTTCGGCGACAATTAGATCCGCGACCTCGCCTTCATAAAATCCAGCCGCGCCCCTTGCGCGAATCGCCTTCAGGGTCTTTGCAAGATCCGATTGAACGAAGCGCTCGCCAACCTCATAAGTCGCGCCGTCGCCTTTCAGGAAATAGGCCATGCTGGACGAGTCTCGATCAAATCGCTCTCGGTATTCCCGAAGAGAATCGGAAAGGGCAACCGTCACCGGAAATCCCTTTTCGGCGAGATGAATTGCCGGCGCCATCACTTCCTTCAGCGACATCGTCCCGTATTTTTCGAGCGCCGTCGTAAGGCCCATGACCGAGCCCGGCACGCCGGACGACAAATGGCTGAACCGCGCGCGCATATTGTCGACATTGCCGTCCTCATCGAGGAACATGTCGCGGGAGGCGCGCGACGGCGCCGATTCGCGGTAATCAATCGCGACAACGTCGTCACGATCCGCAAGCTTGATCAGCATGAAGCCGCCGCCGCCAAGATTGCCCGCCTGCGGGTGCGTCACCGCCAGGGCGAAGCCGGTTGCAACCGCTGCGTCAACGACATTGCCGCCCTTCGCCAGGATGTCTCGACCGACTTCCGCCGCCAAACGGTCCTGCGCCGCCACGATTCCATGTTCCGCCCGCACCGGATGAAATAAGGACGGATAGGACAGCAGCGCTGCAGCGCCGGACGCATCAGCCTGCGATTGGGCGGCCGCTGGGGCTCCCGATAGCGCCAATGCGACGGCAGCGAAAGCCCAAACGCGATTCCCCAAAACCATCGACGTCATCTCCGTCTTGATGAAAGCTGTCTTGTCAGCCGAACGCGCCCGACAATTGCAGAGATCGCCCGCGAAGGCAAAAAAGCGCGCCGCGTGCGGGCTTTGCCCTGCCGGCGCAGGCGCTATAAAAGTCACGGACAATGTTGCCCGAAGGCGAAATCGATGAGCGCAGGACCTGGCCCGCTGAATGATATTACCGACGTGCCGGGCGTTCGTGTCGGTCAGGCGCATGATGCGGCGGTTCGGACCGGCGTGACTGTAATATTGCCCGACAGACCTGCGATTGTCGCTGGCGATGTGCGTGGCGGCGGTCCCGGAACACGCGAGACCGATTTGCTCGATCCTTCAACATTGGTCGACTGCGCGGATGCGATCGTCCTTTCCGGCGGCTCGTCTTACGGGTTGGGCGCGGCTGACGGCGTCGCCGCCTGGCTCGGTGCGCAGGGGCGCGGCTTCAGGTTGGCTGATCTGCCAAGCGTGCCGCCCTCGCCGATTGTCCCCGCAGCGATCCTCTATGATCTCGCAAATGGAGGCGCGAAGGGCTGGGGCGACCATCCGCCCTACCCGCGTCTTGGCCAGGAGGCCTGCGCGAACGCAAAAATTGGCGTCGACTTGGGGAGAGCCGGCGCCGGGTTCGGCGCGCAAGCTGGCAGTGAAGCTGGCGGCGTCGGATCCGCGTCTTTTGCGCTTGAAAATGACATTATGGTCGGCGCACTCGCGGCCGTAAACAGCTTTGGATCGGTGAGAATGCCGGGCTCAGCGGTCTTTTGGGCGGCGCCATTCGAAATTGGCGATGAATTCGGCGGAATGAAACCGTCCGGCAGGGAGATTCCAGCCGCAGGATTTCCGCCAGACACCAAGCTCGCGGGCGTGCGGGCCAATACGACGATCGGCGTTGTCGCCGTCAACGCCGACTTAACGCCGCCGCAGGCCCGGCGCGTCGCGATCATGGCGCAGGACGGCCTTGCAAGGGCGATTCGGCCCGTGCACGGACCGACGGATGGCGATGTCATTTTTGTCCTGGCGGTCGGCGGCGCGCCTTGTGAAGATCCGATCCGGCTGACCCGGATTGGGTCGGTCGCCGCTGATTGCGTCGCGCGAGCCGTCGCACGCGGCGTATACGAGGCGGCAAGGCAGAATTCCCGCGTCTGAAGCCCCTCGCTTGCATTTGGGCAAACGATGCGCTTAAAGGCCCGTTCCCGCGCTCAAAAGCGGCCGCGCACCCGTAGCTCAGCTGGATAGAGCACCAGACTACGAATCTGGGGGTCAGGAGTTCGAATCTCTTCGGGTGCGCCATTTCGTTTCCCGTCTGAGATTGCAGCTAGTGCGTTGATAGGACACGCATAAATCGGGGTTCGAACGCCGATTTTCTTTTTGTACCCTGGACGAGCGGCAAAAAGCATCTTCATGACCGCTTGCTTGCGGGCGAGATCATCCGAACGCCACAGATTCATTGGGTTTTTGAGAAAGTCCAGCGCGGGTTCGAACTCTTGCGATGATCTATGGCGCAGCTCGGAACGAGCGCCGAGTTTTTCGCTCAGCAGCAGCTTTTCACGTTCCAGCTTTTCGACGCGCCGCTCATAGCTGGCGACAAGGGTCTCGCTCTTGCCCTCCATGATGCGATCCAGAAGGGTTTCGATTTGCACGTCGATCTCGGTGAGGCGGTTCTTAATCTCCGCCCGGATATCTTCGCAAGCGGTAGCAGTGCCCTTCGCGAAGGCGCCCAGCTCTTCAACAGCTGAAGTCCCCGCGAGAGGTGTAGCTCCGGCGGAGCAACCCGCTTCGCTCGCACAGCGCTTTGGCGGCGCGCTCGCTACGCGGTTTGCTCCGCCGGAGCTACACCTCTCGCGGGGACTTCAGCAATCCAAGGCTAGGGAGGGTCGCCTACCTATGGAACCAGCAGAACAACTGAATGGGACGCAGTTGGATTTCTTATGGCGCCTGCGCCTTGCTTTGATCTGTATACTGATCTATGGCAAAGCTCGGCAACTTATTGATTTTCAATTGAAATCTGGCGCACCCAAGAGGATTCGAACCTCTGACCTTTGCCTTCGGAGGGCAACGCTCTATCCAGCTGAGCTATGGGTGCTTTGGCGGTCTCCTGTAGCGGAATGCGCGCTTCGCGGCAACGGCTCGGCGTCGGCGCAGCTGGCGGGGCGCGCCGCCGCTTTTCCGTCGCATTGCGGGAAGATAGGGTGAAACGGACGGCGTCATCGGCCCGGGCTGTTACGGAGCGTTTGTGTTTGCTGCTGGAAGAAAATCGGCGCTTGCTGGCGCTTTGGCGTTCGCCGGATCGCTGACCATGATCGCTGGTTTTGCGCTCGCGAAGGAAAAGCCGGCGCAAGGACCCGCCCCCGCCTCGCCGGCGGTCTGGCGCGTGTCGGATGCGGACAGCGCGGTCTACCTTTTCGGAACGCACAGCGTTCCGCCGGAAGGCGCGCCATGGCGGTCGCGCGCGCTCGCACGCGCCATCGACGCCTCCGAGATCGCCTGGTTTGAAGCGCCCGTCGGCGAGCCCGGCGCCGCCGAGGCGGCCAACCGAATTTTCGCGACGCAGGGCGCGCTGCCAGGCGGGCGCACGCTGTCGGCGCTGCTCGCGCCGGAGCGGCGGGGAGCCCTCGCGGCGCTCGCCGCATCGCTCCGTATACAAATTGAACAGCTCGACCGGCTGAAGCCATGGGCGGCGTTCGTCGTGCTGTCGGCGCAGACGCAAGCGAGCGAAGGCGCGCCGCCGGCGGAAAGCGCCGACGCTTTGCTGATGAACGAGGCGAAAGGACGCGGGCGCGGCCTTCGCTATTTCGAGTCGATTGAGAGTTCGCTCGGCGTATTGACCAAAATGCCGGAGAAAGAACAGCTCGCGCTTCTCTCCTTCCTGATCGACGACTTCGTGCGCCAGCAGACGCAAGCGACCGCCGCCTACGAAGCCTGGCGCAAGGGCGACCTTGCCGGCGTCGACGCCCATCTCAACCAGCCGATGCGCGAGGGGGCGCCCGCCGCCTACAAGCGCCTCGTCGCCGACCGGACATCGGCGCTTGCGGCCGATATCGGCGGCGTGCTCGAGCGGCCAGAGACGGCCTTCGTCGCGTTGAACGCCGGCTATCTCGTCGGCCCCGACGCCATCCCGGATCTGCTCGCCGCCGCCGGCTTCAAAGTTGAACGCGTCGACGCGCCGGCCCCGCCGCCTCGGCCGAAATTGAGAGATAATTGAGTTTTCCTGGTCTTGCGCCTGCTTGACAGCGCGCGCGGTTGTGCGCTTCTCGCGCTCTGGTTTTCGGAAAGCATTCTTATGGAATTCAATGTCGCGGTCGTCGGGGCCACCGGCAATGTCGGCCAGGAAATGCTCGCCATCCTCGATGAGCGACAGTTCCCGGTCAAAGAGGCCTTCGCGATCGCCTCGCGCCAGTCGATCGGCCGCGAAGTTTCGTTCGGCGACAAGACGCTCAAATGCCGCGACCTTGAGACGTTCGACTTTTCGAAGGCCGACATCGCGCTTTTCGCGGCTGGCGGCGCCGTCTCGAAGGAATGGGCGCCGAAGGCCGCGCGCGCGGGCTGCATTGTCATCGACAATTCCTCGCATTTCCGCATGGACCCCGACGTTCCGCTGATCGTGCCGGAAGTCAACGCGGAAGCGGTGCGCGGCTTCGCCAAGAAAAACATCATCGCCAACCCGAACTGCTCGACCGCGCAGCTCGTCGTCGCGCTGAAGCCCTTGCATGACGCGGCGACGATCAGGCGCGTCGTCGTCGCCACCTATCAGTCGACATCCGGCAAGGGCAAGGCGGCGATGGATGAGCTTTTCACGCAGACGAAAGGCATCTACGTCAACGATTCGCCGACGCCGAGCGTCTTCACCAAGCAGATCGCCTTCAACGTCATTCCGCATATCGATGTCTTCATGGAGGACGGGTACACGAAAGAGGAATGGAAGATGGTCGCCGAGACGAAGAAGATACTCGATCCGAAGATCAAGCTCACGGCGACTTGCGTGCGCGTGCCGGTCTTTGTCGGCCATTCCGAAGCGGTGAATGTCGAGTTCGAGCGGCCGCTCTCCGACGATGAGGCGCGAGAGATCCTGCGCGAGAGCCCGGGCGTGCTCGTCATCGACAAACGCGAAGACGGCGGTTATGCGACGCCGGTCGAATGCGTCGGCGAATACGCGACCTATGTCAGCCGCATCCGCGTCGATCCGACGGTCGACAATGGGCTCGCTTTCTGGTGCGTTTCCGACAATCTCCGTAAAGGCGCCGCGCTCAACGCCGTGCAGATCGCCGAGACCTTGATCAATCGCGGGCTCATCAAGAAGGCGGCGTGAAGGGCGCGCGTCGCGAAGGATGCGACGATGGCGATCAAGGCGCCGGCGCGCTATAGACCGTTCGAACCAGTCAAAGGGTGATGCGTGCGTGAGTTCCTGACAGCCGCCATCTTTCTTGTGTCCAGCGCGCCGGCGCTCGCCGCCGCGCCGGCCGGCTATGAAACGATTTATGACGCGCCGACGCGGGTGAACATGGGCGGACGCCCCGTCACCGCCGATATTGCGTTGCACACGGACAGAAAGGCCGCGGCGGCCGGCGATCTTAAACTGGTCCTGACGACGGACGTCACGCCCTTCATCGCCGACGTCGAAAAGGACCTCGAAAAATGGGTGAAGACGCATCAGGACCGGTGCGGCCAGCGCTGGGGCGCCGGCAAGCCGGTCATTGAGTTCCCGACGGGCGCCATCCGCTTCGCGCTCGACATCGAACTCGAGATCTGGAATTGCGGATGGGACGGCAAAGGCGAGCCGGGCCGGTTCATGTACGAAGCCGCGTCGATCGACGTGACGCTTGATTCTTATGTCGAGAACGGCAAACTGCAGGCGCGGATCGCCGACCTTTCGATCGACAATCGCAGCGGCATGTCGAAATACCTTCCGCTTGAAACCGTGCTGCGGCCGATCCTCGACGAGGAAATCAAGAAACTCAACGCCAACCCGAAATTCTACAAGGCGCCGAAACCCTTCATCGCCGAGGGTTTCGTTTATGAATCGATCGTCGGGAAGAGAAACGCTCAAGGCCGCGTCCTCATCACCGCGAAATACCGCGCGAAGGGCAAGGAAGCGGCGCTGAAAAAAGTCGTCGATCGCGTCCGCGCCGATGGCATATCCGCCGAAGGCGTCAAGGGGTGACGTCCGCCGCCCCTGCCGCAAAGCCGGAAGAACTGCGCCTCGGCCTCATCTGCGGCGTCATCGCCTATGCGTGCTGGGGCCTTTTCCCGATCTACCTGAAAGCGCTCGGCGACACCGCGCCGACTGAAATCGTCGCGCACCGCGTGCTCTGGTCGGCGCCGGTCGGCGCCTTCATCATCGGCCTTGCCGGACAATGGCGGGAAACATACGCGGCGCTGAAGTCGCCGCGCGTCATCGCCCTGCTGGCGCTCGCCGCCGCTCTCATCTCCTGCAACTGGCTCGTCTATGTTTGGGCGGTCGCCAATGACCGTGTGCTTCAAGCGAGCCTTGGCTACTACATCAATCCGCTCATTTTCGTCGCCATGGGCGTCGTCGTCCTCAAGGAGAAGCTCAGCCGCGCGCAGATCGTCGCGGTTGCGCTGGCGGCGGCCGGCGTCCTCGTGCTCGCTGTCGGCGCCGGCGTTTTTCCGTGGCCGTCCTTTCTGCTCGCCATGTCCTTCACCCTTTACGGCTATGTGCGAAAGACGACGCCGGTCGGCGCGATGCCCGGGCTCTTTATCGAGACGCTCATCCTGTCGCCCTTCGCACTCGCTTATCTGATGTGGATGCAATCGCAAGGAACGCTCGCCCTCGGCCACAAGGGGCTTTCGCTTGATGTTCTGCTGTTTCTCGCAGGGCCCGTCACGGTCGTCCCGCTGGTGCTGTTTTCGCTCGCGGCGCGGCGGCTGTCGCTCACCATGATCGGGTTCTTGCAATATATCGGCCCGACCGGACAGTTCGCGCTCGGCCTTTATTACGGCGAGAAATTCACGCTCGCCCACGCGATCTGTTTCGGGCTGATCTGGTCGGCGCTTGCGCTGATCAGCATCGACGCCGTTCGGCGCAACCGCCGGCCGATCGCCGCACCGGCAAGCTGACGGGGCTATTTCAGGCGCTTCAGCGAGCCAGAAAACGTCGCCAGCGTCACGCCCTTGCAAGCGATGCGCCCGCGCGCGAACAGGACCGAGCCCGTCGCCTTCGTCGCCTCGCCCGTCGCTTCGATGAATTCGCCGACCGGTCCCGCCGCGACGAAGTCGACGGTCGTCGACAAAGTGACGCCGTGAAATCGGCCGATCGAATGGAAGCAGATATTGAAGAGCGCCATGTCGGCGAGCGTCATCATCATGCCGCCATGGACGACGCCGTGAAAATTTGCGTGCAAGGGACGCGACACAAAGCCGACGCCCGGCGTTTTCGCATCGGCGTCGCGAAACCAGAACGGCCCGGCATGACCCGAAAACGTGTCCTTCGTCGAAAACAACGACCAGCCGGGCGGCACTTTCGACCGGTCGCCCGCCGCGCTCATATCGGTTGGTGCGCTCATCCGCGCGCTTTAGCGCAGGCGACGCGCGCCGAAAAGCCTGCCGCGCAGCGCGACTCTGTTCTCGGCGATTGCGCGCCGGCCCCGGCATGCGCATAGTCGCGCGATGCGGAATTTTCCGGAACTGCGTTTCGTCGACGCTGGCGGCGTCCGCCTCGCGACCTATCAGGCGGGCGACGGTCCGCCGGTCATTCTCGTTCATGGCTGGCCGGAAATCGCCTACTCCTGGAAAAACCAGATCAGCGCCCTCGCCGAGGCTGGATATCGGGCGATCGCGCTCGATCTGAAGGGCTTTGGCCGCTCCGACGCGCCCAAGGACAAGGCGCTCTACGATATTCGTCACATGACGGACGATCTTGCGCGCCTTCTCGACGCGCTGTCGATCGATCGCGCCGTCTTTTGCGGGCATGATTGGGGCGGCGCGATCGTCTGGCCGATGGCGCAGCTCCACGCCAATCGCGTCGCTGGAATCATCGGCGTGTGCACGCCGCACCGGCCGCCGCCGCCCGCCCCGCCGCTCGCCATCATCGAGAAGCGCTTCGGGCCGAAGCACTATTTCATCCAGTTCCAGACGGCGAACGAACCAGAAGCGCTGTTCGCGTCCGATATCGAGCGCTTTTTCCGCCTGATGTTTCGCCGGCCCGCGCGCGCCGCCGACATGGAGCGGCTCGGCGTTCGCCTCTTCGATCTCGTCGGACGGTTCCGCGACGGCCCGCCGCCCGATTCCGCCTCGGCGATCTTGAGCGACGCCGATCTTCGCGTCTACATCGACGCCTATCAGCGCTCCGGCTTTCACGGCGGGATCAATCTCTATCGCAATGTCAATCGCAATTGGGAGATTATGCGCGCGGTCGACCCTGTCATCGTGCGACCCAGCCTCTGGATCGGCGCGTCGAACGACTTTTTCCTGCCGCCGGCGAGCGCCGACGGCATGGAGGCTTTCATTCCCGATCTTGAAAAAGCGGTCATTGAAGCCTGCGGCCACTGGGTGATGTGGGAGCAGCCGGAAGCGCTGAACGCCCTCATCGTCGACTGGCTTGCGCGTCGCTATAAAGCGTCGAAAATTTGAGGCGATTTCTCCGCCTTGTTTTCGACAAAACTCCGAACACGACGTAAATCTTTCGTGAGAGTTAAGCGCGATCCTCGTCTCCACGGGCAGGGAGTGCGGTTGATGCGCGCGATTGGGTTGATCATCGGGGCGGCGCTTTGCTTGGCGGCGGGCGAGGCCTCGGCGCAGCAATCGGACGAGGGCTACGCCGCATTCGAGGTGACGCGCTCGTCGCCCCGCCGCGCCGCGGAAGTCGCCGCGTTCGATCTCGCCGGCGCGCCCGTTTCCGTCAACGCTTACGGCCGAAAGGCGCGCGCGCGGCGATTCGATTCCGTTGAGGGGACGCGCGAGGACCGGTTGCACGCCGCCGCCTTCGACAAGGCGGCGCGGCCGCCGCTCCTGACGCTTGAAATGCGCGTCAATTTTTAGGCGAATTGCGCGGAACCGCGGCCCGGCGTCATTGGCGCAAACGCCGGACAAGGCGGATTGCGCGCTGGCGCCTGGCCCTCCCGATTCCGCGCCAGCTGCGGTTTGTCGTGTTTTTGCGCGGATAATACGGATCAGCGCGACAAGCGAAGTCCGTGCGGCGCCCCTGCCCGCAGGACGAGCCTGCAGCGACGCGCACGAATCCTTCCCTTCGGCTCGACGGATCATCTTCAACGCCTGCTCTTCAGCGGCGGACGATCAACCCCCGCTCATCGGGAGCCGCGCCGCCGTCATGTCGAAAGCAGTCTAACGGCGCATGGAAGGTGTAGGATAAGGTGGGGGATAAAATGGGGATAACTTCGTCCGAAATCGTCAAGGCGTTGTTCCGCCTAGATAATTTTCATATCAAATTTGGGCTGATTAACCATGGCGCTCACGCAAAAGTAGATCAGTGTACGGATTTAATGACTGGAAAGCCGGACCTGTTCGATCAATCGTGGAGCGAGAGCCAAACGCAGGCAGGCCCGGGCGTTCCCTGCGGCCGATCCAAATTGGCTTTCGCCGCCGTTCGGCGCGGGCGCGCTGAAGCTCGACGCGTCCGCTCCTCTCGCATCGTTCGAGATCAAGCGCGCGAAAATCAGCCCATGAAGGGGTCCTTCATGAGGATCACATCGTCGCGCTCCGGGCTTGTTGAAACGAGCGCGACGGGCGTTTCAATGAGCTCTGCGATCCGGTTCACATATTTGACCGCCTCGGCGGGAAGATCGCTCCAGGAGCGCGCGCCGACGGTCGATCCCTTCCACCCTTGCATGGTTTCGTAAACCGGCCGCACGCGCGACTGTGCGTCGAGGCCGGCGGGGAGATAATCAAATCGTGCGCCGTCGATCGTATAGCCGACGCAGACCTTGAGTTCGTCAAAGCCGTCGAGGACGTCGAGCTTTGTCAGCGCGATGCCGTCGACGCCGGCGACCTTCAGCGCCTGACGGACGAGCGCGGCGTCAAACCAGCCGCAGCGGCGTTTTCGACCGGTCACCGTACCGAATTCGCGGCCGCGCTCGCCGATTTTCTCGCCGACCCTGTCGGTCAGTTCCGTTGGAAACGGCCCTTCGCCGACGCGCGTCGTGTAGGCTTTGACGATGCCGAGCACATAGCCGACCGCGCGCGGGCCCAATCCAGACCCTGTCGCCGCCTGCCCTGCGACCGTGTTCGACGACGTCACATAAGGATAGGTCCCGTGATCGACGTCGAGCAGGACGCCCTGCGCCCCCTCAAAGAGGATGCGCTTTCCCGCCTTTCTCGCTTCGTCGAGCAGCTTCCAGACGGGCCTCACGAACGGCGCAATCTTTGGCGCGACCTCTCTCAGCTTCGCTGTGAGCGCCGCCGCATCGATTTCGGGCGCGCCGTGCCCGCGCCGCAGCGCGTTGTGATGGACGAGCAGGTTCTCAACCTTCGCCGCCAACGTCTCCGCATAAAGAAGATCGACGGCGCGGATGGCGCGGCGCCCGGCGCGATCCTCATAGGCGGGGCCGATGCCGCGCTTTGTCGTGCCGATTTTCGTTCCCGTCGCGGCGCCCTCGCGCATCGCGTCGAGTTCGGAATGGACGGGCAGGATCAACGTCGCGTTCTCGGCGATCGCAAGGTTTGCGGGCGTCACGCGGACGCCCTGTTCCTCGATGCGCGCGATTTCGGCAAGCAGCGCGAAGGGATCGACGACGACGCCGGAACCGATGACGCCGAGCCTTCCCTCGCGCACGACGCCGGAGGGCAGCAGCGACAGCTTGTAGACTTTGCCGTCAATGACCAGCGTGTGGCCGGCATTGTGCCCGCCCTGAAAGCGCACGACGACGTCGGCCCGCGCCGACAGCCAGTCGACAATCTTGCCTTTTCCCTCATCGCCCCACTGGACGCCGATGACGGCGACGTCGGTCATGCGCTTCCTCCGCTTGTCGCGGCGCACAATAGGCGCCGCGAGGCGGGGGTCAATGCGGCGGGCGGCGGCGATCGCCGATTTGCGGCGCGCGCAGTCTTGAAAAAGAAGAGCATGGGGCCGATGTAGTTCAAGATGGGCGATTTTGGGGTGGAGACTTTGAATGCATTACGCCGGCTGCAAGCAGTCATCAGGCGGCGTCTTGCGGATTTTCTCGACCTTGATGGCGCGGGAAACGCCGCGGCGCTTGCTCACGCCGAACAGCGTATTGACGATTTGCGCGCGCGGCTTGGCGCGGCGCTCGCGATGCGGCGGCGAATCGAGCGCGACGCGCAGGCGTTTGACGAACGAACGCTTTCCATGAAAGCCGAGCGCGCCATCGCGCTTGGCCGCGACGATCTTGCGCGCGCCGCCATGCAGGAGAAAGCCGAGTTGAACCGCCGCGCCGCCGCGAACGCCCTCGAAATCGAAGCGCTTGATGCGGAAGCGGCAAGCATTGAGACCTCGCTCGCCGCGCTCGCTGGCGTCGCGCCGCGTCTTGCGGCAAAGCTTGCCGAGCTCGATGCGCTGATAGAAACGCATGAAACGCGCAACGAAGGATAGCCGATGGAATTTTTCAGTCCCGCCGTCGCGCCGTTCACGACAGCCCTCGCCATCATGGCGCTGATCGCGGCGCTCGAACTCGCCGGCCTCTTGTTCGGCGTCGCCTTCTCAGGACTTGTCGACGGCGCATTGCCTGAAATGGACGCCGACATCGACGGCGGCGACGCAATCGGCAAGCTGTTTGCGTGGCTCTATGTCGGAAAAGTTCCGGTGTTGATCGTCTTTGCGGCGTTTCTCGCGGGCTTCGGCCTTTCCGGCCTTGCGATGCAGTCAGTCATCGCCGGCGTTTTCGGTTCACCTTTGCCGGCGCTCGTCGCGGCGCCCCTCGCCTTTTTTGCAGCGCTGCCGCTGACGCGCCTATTGGCGGGAGCGATCGCCCTGATTTTGCCGCGCGAGGAGACCGACGCGGTCTCATCCGACACATTTGTCGGCCGCATCGCGGAGATTGTGCGCGGCGAGGCGCGGATGGGCGCGCCGGCGGAAGCAAAACTCGCGGACGGCCATGGTCAGACGCACTATATCCTTGTCGAGCCGGATGAAGGCGGCGTCGCCTTCGCCGCCGGTGCGGAAATTCTGATTACAGAACAACACGGCGCCGTCTTCCGCGGCGTCTTAAACGCCAACTCGGCCTTGTCGCGTCATCATTCTGGAGGGACCCATGCCTGAAGGCGATCTGATGAGCACCGGCCTCGCCGCCGGCACGATCCTACTCTTTATTTTGATTGTCGGTCTTGTCATCGCCAGGCTTTACCGGCGCTCGTCGAAGGAGATTTCCTTCGTCCGCACGGGCTTTGGCGGGCAGCGCGTCATCATGAACGGCGGCGCACTCGTGTTTCCGATCCTGCACGAGACGATTCCGGTGAACATGAACACGTTGCGGCTCGAAGTCGTCCGGCATCAAGAGCAGGCGCTGATCACCCGCGACCGGATGCGGGTCGACGTGCAGTCGGAATTTTACGTGCGGGTGAAGCCGACAGTCGAATCGATCGCCAACGCCGCGCAAACGCTCGGCCGCCGCACAATGACGCCGCAGCATCTGAAGGAACTGGTCGAAGGAAAATTCGTCGACGCGCTAAGGGCGGTCGCCGCGGAGATGGCGATGGAGGAGCTGCATGAAAAGCGGGTCGACTTCGTCCAAAAGGTGCAATTGGCGGTTTCAGAGGACATTTTGAAGAACGGGCTTGAACTGGAATCGGTTTCGCTGACGGGCCTTGACCAGACGTCGAAGGAATATTTCAACCCGGACAACGCGTTCGACGCGGAAGGCCTGACGAAGCTCACGGAGGAGATCGAGGCGCGCCGCAAGAAGCGCAACGACATCGAGCAGGAAACGCGCGTCGAAATCGAACGCAAAAATCTTGACGCCGAAAGGCAGCGACTCGAAATCTCGCGCGACGTCGAGTATGCGCGGCTTGAACAACAGCGCGAAGTCGAAATCCGCAAGGCCGAGCAAATCGCTCTCATCGCTCAACAGCAATCCGCCCGCCAGCGCGAGGCCGAGGAGGCGAAAATTCTCGCCGCGCAACAAGTGAAGGAGGCCGGCATCGCGTCGGACCGCGTCGTCGCCGAGCGCAACATCGCCAAGGAACAGGCGATTGACGCGGCGCGCGTCGAAAAGGTGAAGCAGATCGCCCTCGCCCAGCAGGAAAGCGACATCGCGGTCGCGGAGAAGAGCCGAGCGAAATCCGTCGCCGACGCCGCGGCGGATGAAGCGCGTGCGATCGCAGCGCGCGCCGCCGAACAGGTCGTGACGACACGTGAGACCGAAATCGCCGAACGGCTAAAGGCGATTGAACTGATCGAAGCGCGCAAGGGCGCCGAGCAATCGGCGATCGCCATCCAGGTCGCGGCGGAGACGGAAAAGAAAGCCGCCGCCGACCGCGCGGAGGCGGTGCGCATCGAAGCGGCGGCCGCCGCCGAACGCCAGCGCCTCATCGCCGAAGGCGACGCGAACGCGGAGAAACTTCGCGCCGATGCGCTGGAAAAAGTCTATGCCGTCGAGGCCGAAGGAAAACGCGCCGTCAACGAAGCGGCGAACACGCTGTCGCCCCAGCAGATCGCGATGCAGATCAAGCAGGCGTTGATCGAAGCGCTGCCAAGAATCATCGAGCAGCAAGTAAAGCCGATGGAGAAGATCGAGGCGATCAAGATCCTGCATGTGGAGGGTCTGAACAGCGCCGGCGGCGGTTTTCCGGACGGGCAATCCGCGGGCGTCGCGGATCAGGCCGTCAACGCCGCGTTGCGCTATCGGACGCAAGCGCCCCTGCTCGACGCGCTGATGAAGGAACTCGGCCTCGACGGCGCGGCAATGAACGGTCTGTCGAAGACGCTTTTGGCGGATGAAGAACGCCCCAAGCCGCGACTGCCGGCGGGGGAATAACGCTTCGCCGCTTTGAGGTTGACGGCGCGCGCCTTGTCTTATCCTTTGCGCGCAGCCGATTTAACGGAGGGGACTTCATGCGGATCCTGTCAAGCCTTGCGGCGCTGTCGCTTGCCGCTTGCGCCACGGCGCCGGACGCCGTCGCGCAAAATTCGGGGTCTGCGGCGCCCGCTGCGCCGCAGGCGCAAAAGCCGCCCTGCACCGATCCTGCCTTTGACGATTTCGACTTCTGGGTCGGCGATTGGGATGTCTATCAGGCAGACGGCAAGCTCGCCGGAACGAACTCGATCAGGAAGGAGGAATATGGCTGCCTGCTGGTCGAGCGCTGGGTGAATGCCGGCGGTATTACCGGCCAGAGCTATAATTTCGTCGACCTTGCGACCGGCAAATGGCGCCAGGTCTGGGTGTCGGCCGGCGCGACGATCGATTATGCCGGCGGTCTTGACGCCAATGGCGCGATGGCCCTCGAAGGGACGATCGGCTACGGCGCCGGGCAAGCCGGCAACGGCGCCAAATTCCGCGGTACGTGGACGCCGAACGCGGACGGCACGGTCACGCAGCACTTCCAGCAATTTGATGACGCCAAGGCCGAATGGACGGACTGGTTTGTCGGAACCTATAAGCGCCGGCCGACCGCGCAATAGCCGGCGGCGACCGGCGCTTCAGCCGACAAGACGCAGGTGCTTCCTCTCGATCGGCGGCGCAGCGAGCGCGGCTTCGACAACCGCGCGCGCCTTTCGGCGAAGCTCGCGCTCAAGATGCTCGATCTGGCGATCGAAAATCGGACACTCGCGACGGTCTTCAATCGCGTGACAGGCGTGGCTGACGGTCGTCCTGTCGCGATCAAAGGCGTCGGCGACGTCGCGCAACGACATGTCGCCGACGACGTGACAGAGGTACATCGCAAGCTGGACACCTCCAACAACCGATGAGTTTGCGTCCTGATAGCGGCGCTACGGG
>CADEDN010000032.1 GCA_902826095.1 uncultured Alphaproteobacteria bacterium
TCGTCAAACGCGCGCTAGAGCTTTCCGCCTCCGCGATCATCCTCGCGCACAACCACCCGTCGGGGGATCCGACGCCGTCGCGCGCCGACATCGAGATGACGAACCAGATCGTCAAGGCGGCGCAAGCGTTGAACATCCGCGTGCACGATCACCTGATCATCGGCCAAAGGAGCGAAGCCAGCTTCAAGGGTCTGGGGCTGCTTTAAGCGCATCTTGTGCATCGTGTGCTGATTGCGCTGCGTCGAAACGCGATCGCGCCTGTTGAAAAACCGACATCGGACCATCACCGCGATGTCACGAAACGGGACTAACGCCTCATCGGCTTGATGATCAGCCGAGAGGAGAACTTCATGTTCGACGACAAGATTCAATCGCTCAATCGCGATCCCAATTTCGAACCGGAGTGCAATGCGTCCGGCAACCGGCCGTTCGAGAGCGTGTGCGAGAGCCGTTTCGGGCGGCGAGACGTACTGCGCGGCGGGGTTGCGGCGCTCGCGCTCGGTTTTGTCGGTTCGGCGCGCGCCGAAATCGCGACCGGCCCGCGCGCCCGTCTCGGCTTCGCGGCGATCCCGCAATCAACAGCCGATACGATCGTCGTGCCGCAGGGCTACAGCGCCACGCCATTCATTCCCTGGGGGACGCCCATCACGGGTTCTTACCCCGCTTACCTTGACGGCGGCTTCAACACCGGCGCGGAGCAGGAACAACAGATCGGGATGCATCATGACGGCATGCACTATTTTGCCATCAAGAGCACTGAGGGCGGCGTCCAGCGCGGCCTGCTCGCCGTCAATCACGAATATGTCGAGGAACAGTATCTTCACCCGAACGGCGCGACGATCATCAACAACGCGCGCTCGGTCGAGGATGAAGTCCGCAAGGAAATCGCGGCGCACGGCGTTTCGATCATCGAGATCAGGAAATCCGAAGGCGGCTGGCGCGTTGTCAAGAGCGAGTACAACCGGCGCATCACTGGCGGCGCGCCGATGGAGCTGACAGGTCCCGTCGCCGGCTCCAACCTCGTGAAAACGATGTACTCGCCGGATGGAACGAAAGCCCGCGGCACACTCAACAATTGCGCGCACGGCTTTACCCCCTGGGGGACCTATCTCACCTGTGAGGAAAACTGGGCTGGCTATTTCTTCAACGCTGACGCCGTAAAGCCGCGCGAACACTCCCGCTACGGCGTACCCTCAAGCTTTGGCCGCTACGGCTGGGGCACGGTCGACTCCGTCGACGCTTATAAGCGCTTCAACGCATCGACGCGCGGCGCCTCGGCGACTGACGATTATCGCAACGAGCCCAATACGTTCGGGTGGGTCGTCGAGATCGATCCTTTCGATCCTGCATCGACGCCGAAAAAGCGGACGGCGCTCGGCCGATTCGCACATGAAGGCGCGTGGGTCGCGCCGGCGCGGAAAGGACGACCGATCGTCGTCTATATGGGCGACGACAGCCGGTTCGAGTATGTGTACAAATTCGTGTCAAAGGGCGTCTACGTGAAGGGCGGCGACAACCGGAACCTTCTGGACGACGGGACGCTCTACGTCGCGAAGTTCAACGACGACGGCTCCGGCCAATGGGTCGCGCTGGCGTTCGGCCGCAACGGCCTCACGCCGGAAAACGGCTTCGGCAGCCAGGCCGACATTCTCGTCAACACCCGCCTCGCCGCCGATTTCGTCGGCGCCACGCCGATGGATCGTCCGGAATGGGGCGCCGTCGACGGTGAAACGCGCGACGTCTACATGACGTTTACGAATAATTCCCGCCGCACGGCGGGAATTTCGCCGAACCCCCGCGCGCCGAACCCTTACGGGCACATCATTCGCTGGCGCGAGCGCAATCTCCGCTATCATGCGACTGAGTTCGACTGGGACCTCTTCGTCCTCGCAGGACCCAGTTCCGACTCGAAGAATTTCGCGGCCCCCGGCGCGCCGGGTCTCGATGCGGCGAGCGAATTCTCGAGCCCGGACGGCTTGTGGTTCGATAATGGAATTCTCTGGATACAGACCGACGGCAACGCGTTCGGCAATGACCAGATGCTCGCCTGCGTCCCGGAGACCGGCGAAATCCGGCGGTTCTTCACCGGCGTCGCCAATTCGGAAGTAACCGGCGTCGTTTCGACGCCTGATCGGCGAACCTTGTTCGTCAACATCCAGCATCCCGGCGAGGATGAGCCTGGTTCTTCACACTGGCCGGACGGCGGGTCCGTGCGGCCGCGCTCCGCGACTGTCATTGTTGAGCGGCTCGACGGCGGCGTCATCGGGCAATAGCGCGTTCCACCCGCGCGCCTATTGCTGTTTCCGGCCGCCTGCGCACCTGGCGGCCGGTTTTTTTTTGAGGGCGTCGCCCCGTTGTGATTGACGGCAGGGTCCGGCGACGCCGAATGTCCGGCGGATGCCGCGCATCATCACCCTCACGCCGAACCCGACCTACGACTTCGCGGTCGACGCGCCGAAAGTCGAACCCAATCGTAAGCTCCGTTGCCTCAATCCGGCGAGCCATCCGGGCGGCGGCGGATTGAATGTCGCGCGCGCCGCGACGCGATTGGGCGCCGATACGCTGGCGATTTTCACGACGGGCGGGCTTTACGGCGCGGCGCTCAAGGGTCTCGTCGCAGAGGAGCACGTCCCGATGCGGACGATCGCGGTCGCCGGCGAGACGCGCCTCGCTTTTCATGTGCGCGACGTCGCGACGAATGACGAGTACCGGTTCAATCTGCCGGGCGCGCCGATGGCGTCGTCGGAGCGCGCGGCGATGCTCGGCGCTGTCCGCGATGAAACGCGCGCGGGCGATTTTGTCGTCGGCTCGGGAAGCTTGCCGCCGATGCGGGACGACGGCGCGCAGGAGTCTTTCTGGGCGGACGTCGCCAGGGTCGCGAAATCGAATGGCGCGCGCTTTGTCCTCGACTCAATCAGCGGACTCGACACGGCGCTGAAGGAAGGCGCCTTCCTGCTGCGCCACAATGAACATGAATATCAGGGGCTCGCGGGCGGCGCTCTCAACTGGCCGGACGGGATCGCCGCCTTCGCGCAAGGCCTCGCGAAGAAAGGCGCCGCCGAGCGCGTCGTCATCACGCATGGCGGCGACGGCTCGGTGATGGCGACGAAGGACGCTCTGATCTTCACCCCCGTGTTTCCGGTCCGCGCGCATAGCGCGGTCGGCGCCGGCGACAGTTTCGTCGCGGGCTTGGTTGTCGCCCTGTCGCGCGGGTCGGCGGACGCCGCCGCATTGCGATACGCCGCCGCCTGCGCCGCCGCCACGCGCCTTTCCAGCGGCACGTCGCTTTTCAGCAGGGAAGATGTCGAACGCCTTTATGCGTCCGGCGCCGCATAAATCTCCGCTTTAGAATCGCCAGCGAACGCCGGCGCTTGCGGTGTAGCCGTCGATACGGCCGTCATCGCGCGTCGTCGTCGGTCCCGAAAAGGCGACATCGACATTTGAAAACCTGAAATAACGGCCTTCGCCAAACAATTCGAGTCGGTCGGTCAATTCATAGGTCGCGCCGACCGCTGCATGTCCGGCGAATACGGTTTCGTCCGCCGAAGCGATCGGGCCCAGCGAGCCGCCGCTAAAAGCCTGGCTGGCGTCGAAGTCGAGAAATGCGGCGCCGGCGCCGCCGCCGATATAGGGGACGAGACGCTGATTATCGCTGAACCTCAGATCGGCGTAGGAGTTGAGATAGAGTGTCACCGCCGACTGATCGCCGATTGTCTCTCCCCCGCCGGTGAAAACGAGATTCGACCCGTCGATGTCCGCGTCAATATAGCCGACCTCGATTTCGACGCGCGGCTGAATGAACCCGAATATCCGCGTCGGCAACCGGTATCCGAGCGCGCCGCTGATCGTATAGCCAGTGTCGTATTCAAATTCAGTCTGGCCAAGGGGGCCGGTGAATTCGCTGTCATCCGCGAACACGCCGCCGCCGGATATTGAAACATAGGGCCCGGCGCGGCTCGAATTCGATTGCATCAGCTGACCCGCCGATGCGCCGGTCGCAAAAAAGACCGCCGCAATCGCGGCGCCGGTCGTCAAATTATGCTTTGTCGCTTTCATCGTTTTGTCCTCATCTCGCGCTTGATGTCGTTTCCGCGGCGCGGAACCTTCATTGCGAGGAAGACTTTGCCTGAAGGCCCGATAAACCGCCTTTGACAAGCGAGTGATCGCGATCACCGATGAGCGAGGCGCGTCGTGAGGCCGAATGTCGACCGTCCGGCGACCTAATCGAGTTCCGGCAGGCGGCGTTGCATGCGCGCCGCCCAGACGCGCCTTTCCAGCGGCGCGTCGCTTTTCAGCAAGGAAGACGTGGACCGGCTTTACGCTTCGCCGTGAGGCCTAAAATTTCGGCTCGAAGGACGGCGCGTCGACGATGATTTCTCTTTCAGAAATTTCTTCGCCGCGCATGAATTTGCCGATCGTTTCCGTGATCTGCGGCGACAGCATGAAGAGATTGTGCCCGGCGTTCGCGACAGTCACCGTCGTCAGATCGCGCAGGCCCGCGACCGCCGCCATTTGCTCCTTGGGATAGGTGCGCCCGTCGAGCGTGCCGATCAGCAGCAAGGTCGGGACTGCGCTATTCGGCGCGCTGCGGAATTCATCGCCGAGATCGAGATCGAGCGCGCCTGCAAGCTGCGGCATCGGATAGTTCAGGAGATCGGCAAGGAGCGCGGTTTCAGCTTCCTTCTCGATGCGGGCGAGGCGTTCGGCGCCGACGCCCGACGCGACATCCATAGCGAGCGGCATCAGGCGGAACGATTCCGGCGCGCCAGGCGTGATAAAACGGCCGATGAGCGCAGCGACCGGATCGATTATGCCGGCGTCGACCGCTAGATAGAGCATGAGAAGGCGTGCCGCGCCCTCCGGATCGGCGATCGAGGCGCTCGCAGCCATCTGCATCACTTCCTTCGTGAGCAGCATGTCGGCGGCGCCGTTTTGCGTCGGCACGCGCATCATCACCGGCGCCGCATCGAGCTTGGCATGGACGCGCCGCATCAGCGCCATGATGTCGGGATAGGCCGCCTTCGCCGCCGGCTCCCTGTCTATCGCCGTCTGAAGGCGGTCAAAATAGGCGTCGGTCTCGGATGGAAGCTTGACAGTCTGGTCGAGACCTTCGGCGCCGGTCAGCACCATTTTGTCGATGCGCGGTCCCATTTCCCTGACGGCGGCGAGGGCGAGATGCGTGCCATAGGAAATTCCCCAGAGCGTGATTTTCCTCGCGCCCAGATGAGCGCGAAGCGCGTCGAGGTCGCGCGCGCTTTCGACGGTCGTATAGCCGGCCGGATCAAACCCCTGCGCCCGCCAATAGGCGCCGCACTGTTCCGCCGCCTGGCGCAGGAGCGCTTTCAGTTCCGCCTTCGCGACCTTGCGGTCGACGGGAATGACGATTTCCGATGTGCATTCGGGCGCGGCTTCCGAGAAGCCCGTCCCGCGCTGGTCGAGGGCGATCACGTCGCCGAATTCGCGCATCGCCATGAACAAGGGAAAGCGCTCGCCTCCTGCGGCGCCGACGCCGGAGCCGCCCGGACCGCCGGCAAGGTAGACAATCGGCGCGCCGGGTTTGGCGCCGGTCGCCGGGAAGCGGACATAATGGATGTCAATCAGACGGCTCGCGGGATCGGTGCGGTTCTCCGGGACCGTCACGACGCCCCGGAACGAGTCGACCTTTTCTCCGCTCTGCGCTTCGAAGACATAGGCTGTTTCGGAGGGGGGTGTTTTCGAGGGCGACGTCGCACAGGCGCTAAGCGCGCAAAGGGAAAATGCGACGACGAGGAATCGGCTTTTCATTGAGCGTCCAACGGGTTGCTAACGCCGTCGATCTGGCCCGTCGTGCGGCGCAAATCACGCAGATTTCGGCCGGCGGCGCCGGATTTCCGCCGAGCGGCGGTGAATGGCGGCGGCAAATCGGCTACCGGTCGCGCCATGCGGTTTCTCTTCGGCGCAGTCTGCTTGATCTTCATCCACCTCCTCGGTCCTGCGGCGGCGGAGACGCTGCATGCGGGGGCGCTTGCGGTCTGCGGTCCAGGGGACGAAACGCCGCCCGATGAGGGCGCCGAATGCGATCAGACGACGATCGGCGCCGTCGATCCGCAGGGACGCGACATCTGGATCCGCGGCGTCATCACCGCGCCGAAGGGTTTCGCCGACCATGGCCCCGTCGGCCTCTTCATCGCCGCCAAGGCATCGAGCGAGGTTTACTTGAACGGCGTCCGGCTCGGCGCGAATGGGGCGCCTGGCGCCGCCAAGGCCCTTGAGTCGCCGGGACGCATGGACGCGGTTTTCCCGGCGCCGGACGGCCTCGTGCGCGCAGGCCCGAATGAGGTCGCCGTCCGCCTGTCGTCACACCATGGCTATCTGAAGCTGGGGCGGCCGGTGCACTGGATCGCGCTCGCCCCTTACGTCGACCCGACGGCGGAAAGACTGAAATTCATGTGGCCGTCGCTCGTCGCGCTCGGCGTCATCTTGTCGGGCGCTCTCTATTTCGCCGTCGTCGCGGCGACCGGCGCTGACCGGCGCGACCCGATTCTCCTGTCGCTCCTGTCGCTCTTCGCCGCCGGGCAGCTCGTCGTCGAGGTCTCACGCAGCCTCTTCGCCTATCCCTACCCTGTCCATGATCTCCGGCTGATCGCGATCGTCGTCATGTCGGCCGGGTTCGGACTGACTCTCGCCGCGTTCGTCATTTCGAAATTCGTCGTCACAGGGAAATTGCGGGCGCTCGCCGCCGTCGCATTGCTCACAGCCCTCACGATCGTCTTCGCACAGGGCTTTGACGCCAAAGCGGGATTTTCCGTTCTCGCCTCAACCATCGCCAGCGCGGCGCTCTCGGCTGGCGCAGCTCTCCGCGGCGACAAGCAAGGCGCCGTCTACGCGGCGGCGCTTATTGTTTTCGCCGCATCGATCGTGTTGTTTCGAGGCGCCTTTCTCGACGCCGTCTTTTTCTTTGAAGTCGCGGCGCTGCTGCTCGTTCTCTTCGCGGCGCAGGCGATGACGCTTGAGCGCGAGCGGCGCGAGAGCGCCCTCGAGCGCGCGCGCTCGCATGAACTCGAAGCAGCGCTTGAACGCGCCAGCGAGAGCGACAAGCCGGCGGTGATTCGCGTCAACGGCGCGGGCGCCGTCAACGTCGTTCAGGCCGGCGACATCACGCATTGCAAAGGCGCCGGCGACTATGTCGAGCTTCACCTCGCGGACGGTCGCCATATCCTCCACAATGGCGCGCTCGCGCAGCTTGAGACGGAGCTGCCGCCCGCCTTCCTGCGCGTTCACCGGTCCTTTATTGTCAATACGAAGTTCGTGAAAACGCTGACGCGGGAAAGCTCCGGCGTCGGCGCGCTTGCCTTGTCGAACGGCGCGGAAGTGCCGGTCAGCCGGCGGATCATGCCGAAAGTGCGGAACGCGCTTGCGTAACGCTCTTCTTAGGCCATGCTTCAGCTGAAGCGCCGGACAAAGGGCGTTCCGGAAAACAGCATCACTTGCGAGCGCCCGTTCACGAATCCCTCGAATTTCACGCGCTCGGGCGATGTCTCATCGCCGATCCGCCACTCCCCGTTTTTCATCGCCGTCAGCAATTCTGCGTTGCCGATCCAGAGCTTGCCGTCGCGCGCGTAGACGTAAAGCGGGCCCGCCCAGCGGTCGTCATTATCATAGCGCCCGGCGAGCGCGCGAAGCGCGTCGGACGCCGGCGGCTTATAGCCGATCGAAGGATCGGCGAGATACTCCCTCTCGCCGACCCAGGCGCGCGCGGCCTTCTCGTTTTCGATTTCGACAACGACGCCGGTGACGGCGAAATCGGGGTCAGTCGTCGCGAACAATGACCCTGCGGCCTGCTGGAGCGCGCTGTCGCGGCCGTCCTTCAGCAGGCGGAGCTTGCCGCCGTCGGCGGCGATCTCGAAACTATCGCCATTCGCCGCGGTGAAGCGGCCGACATGCTGCTCCGGCTTTTCGAGCGCGATCATCGTCGATTTCGGCGCCGGCGCCGGAAGCTGCTCCTTGACGGCCCTCAAGAGCTCGCATGCGTAGGTCGAGACGCGCACGGGCCGGTAGTTCAGCGAATAATGAATGTTCCCCGATGCGAACGCCGCGACGCCCGCCGCCGCGTCGACATGCAGCGCCGAGCAGAACGAAATCATGCCGCCCGTGTGGTGGAGGTATTTGCGCCCGTCGATCTCGATGCGCGCGATCCCATTGCCGTATTTCGCGCCGGGCCCCCAGCCGTCCGCCGGATCGGCGAGAAATCGCTTCGCCGTTTCATCCGAAAAAACCGGCGCGCCCTTCCCGTCCGCGAGATCGAGAAGAAAGCGCAAGAACTTCGCCATGTCGCCGCCGGTCGCAGCGATGCAGCCGGCGGGACTGTCGGAATCGACCCATGGCGTCGGCGTCATCGCGCCTGGACGCGGGTTCAAGCGATCGGTCAGCGCCGGCTCATAGCCTTGCGCATAGCGATGACGATCCGCGACATGCATCGCCGCGACCGACTCGGCCATGTCGATTTTTTCAAGCACCCGCTTGCGAACGAGGTCTTCATAGAGTTCGCCGCTCGCCGCCGCGGCGATCATGCCGGCGAGCGCGTAACCGGCGTTCGAATAGGACCAGCCCTTGCCGGGCTCAAAGCCCGTCCTCAGGCCGCCTTGCGGAAAAATCGCCGAATCCGCCGGCAATCCCGAAGTATGGTTGAGGAGATGCTGGAGCGTGATCGCCTTTCCGCCGTATACGGACAATCCATTCAGCGTGTCCTCAAGTCTTGCGTCCGGAGAGAGT
The DNA here is from genome assembly GCA_902826095.1 of uncultured Alphaproteobacteria bacterium. Classification (GTDB taxonomy): domain Bacteria; phylum Pseudomonadota; class Alphaproteobacteria; order Caulobacterales; family Parvularculaceae; genus Amphiplicatus. The sequence continues at coordinate 8,752 of CADEDN010000032.1, forward strand.
TTTCCTTCATCGATCAGCGAATAGGCCGCGAGCGCCGTGAACATTTTCGAGATCGAGCCGATCTGGAACAGATGATCGGGGCCGACCGGAATTTTCCTTTCGACATCGGCGAGGCCTGAGCGCACGAAACCTTCAAACCCGTCGCGTGTGACGACGGCGACCGTCATCCCGGGAACGCCCCAGTCGGCGCGGTGCTGTTCGACATAGGCTTCAAGCGCCTTCAGCGCTTTCTTTTCGGCCTTGCCTGCGCCGCGCGCCTCACTTGTCGCGCCGGCGCTTGACGCAAGTCCCGCCGCGATCGCCGCGCCGCCGATGAATATTCTGCGATTGACGTCCATGAAGCCCCTCCGGTTCCGCCCAGCATAAGGCGAGTTGGCGAATGGGAAAGCGGGGAGCGCTATTGCGGCTCCTCGCCGTATTCCCACCACCAGGGCGTTCTTGTCTCGCCGAGAACAAAACGGACGAGCCTCGAATAGATCCTTTCCGCCCGCACGCTGTTCGACAAGAGGACGATGCAGCGCAAGCGCCGCTCCTGACAGACGACCATGTTGCCGGTCCAGTCATTGTGGCCGCCTTTGAACCATGCGAGCCCGGCGTCGTCCTGGTAGGTGACGAGACCCAAACCCGCCGAAAGGCCTATCTCCGGTCCGCGCGGGTCCGTCCAATCCAAATGGGAGGGAAATTGTCGCATCGACCTAATGTCGAGCTGCGGTCGCACAAGTTCGGCCCGCGCGTCTTTCGACAGGCCTTCGCCGCGAATGACGGCCGACCACAATTTCGACTGGTCGGATATCGTCGTATCCATCGACCCCGCCGCACTTGGGCGCAATCGTTCGTCATGCGGCTCGAAGGCGCCGTCAATCGCGTAGCCGTCCGCAAGGTCGTCGGCGAAGTCGGCTCGCCACTGAAGGCTCGTCCTTGTCAAGCCGAACGGGCCGAAAATGCGCCGCTGCGCTTCTGCTTCGAGGGCAAGCCCAAGACCTTCCTCGAGCGCGAGCTGAAGTATGTAAAAGCCCTCGCCGGAGTAGCCGTAACGAGCGCCGGGGTTCGCCCGGAATCGGAGTTTCCCGTCGTCCTCGATCCAGCGGAAATTCGCAAATCCGGTGGAGTGATTGAGCACATGCCGCGCCGTCAAAAGCCGCCAGCGCTCATCCGTCGCGAGATCGGCGAATTCCTCGTAGTCCGGCAGCGGTTTCGGCAGATATGCCGCGAGCGGCCTGTCAAGGTCGAACGAGCCTTCATCGACAAGCTGCAGCACGAGGTAAGCGATCATCGGTTTGGTGAGCGACGCGCCGTACATCACGGTGTCGGGCGTCAGCGGCAGCCGGCGTTCGACATTTCTCAAACCGTACGCGGCCGTGTGCACGACCTCGCCGCCGTCAATGACGGCGAGCGCAAGTCCCTTGACATCTTCTTCCGACATCAGGCGACGCGTCTCGGCGTCGATCGCCGGCAGAGCAGGAATCACAGGCGCGGCGCCATGGGCGCAAGCGGCGGCGAATGACATCGCCATCAGGGCAATGATCCTGGCTCTCATTTCACTCGCGGTAGATCGCGACTTCCTTCCGGTCGCCTTGCTTGACGCCGCGGAACATGCCGGCGGAATTGAAATCCATGACGAAGGAGCCGTCCGGCGCGAGCACGATGACGCCGCCGTCGCCGCCGGATTGCTGCAGGCGGTTGTGGATGACGTCCGTCGTCGCCGCGGCGATCGACTTGCCGCCATATTCGACTTGTGCGCAGATGTCGCGCGCGACGGTGAGACGGATGAAATACTCGCCCCAGCCCGTCGCCGACACCGCGCAGGATTCGTTGTCGGCGAAAGTCCCGGCGCCAATGATCGGCGCATCACCGACGCGGCCGTAGCGCTTCAGCGTCATGCCGCCTGTCGACGTGCCCGCCGCGAGGTTTCCCGCAGCGTCGAGCGCGGCGGCGCCGACCGTGCCGTATTTGAAATCATGCGGCGCGTCGCTTTCCTTCTCCTCGTCCGCGGCTTCCTTTTCTTTCTTCAATGCGTCTTTGTACTGGCGCCAGCGCAGTTCAGTCCGGAAATAGGAAGGCTTCACGAAGTCCATGCCCTGCCGCCTGGCGAATTCCTCGGCGCCGGCGCCGATCATCATCACATGCGGCGACTTCTCCATGACGGCGCGCGCGAGGCGGATCGGGTTCTTGACATGCGTCAGGCCGGCCGCGGCGCCCGCCGCTTTTGTTCGGCCGTCCATGATCGACGCGTCCAGTTCGTTCTTGCCCTCATGCGTGAAGACAGCGCCCCTGCCGGCGTTGAACAAGGGTGAATCCTCCATCAGAATGATCGCCGTTTCGACCGCGTCGAGCGCGGATCCGCCGCCTTCAAGAACGGCGTAGCCGGCGTCGAGCGCTTCGGAGAGCGTCGCCTTGTAAGCTTCCTCTTCAGTCGGCGTGTAGCGCCCTTTTTCGAGCGCGCCGGCGCCGCCGTGAATGACGATGGTGACGGGCGCGGATGCCTCTGCGGCGAGGGCGCTCGGCGCCATCGCGCAGGCGATCAGGAACGTGCGGAACATTGGCTGCCTCCTTGGTGCGCAACATCCGCGAGTGCGCCGGCGCAATCAACCCCATGGCGGGCCAAGGCCGGGCGCCTTGGCGGCGACGGCGCATTGCGTCTAAACCCTGCCCCGCATGTCCTCCGATTCCTCTCCGCCCGCAGCGTTTGAAGCGGTCATCTTCGACTGCGACGGCGTGCTCGTCGATTCGGAAGTGCTGGCGATCCGCGGCGAACGATCGGCGCTCGCCGGCCTTGGGCTTCATTTCACGCCGGAAGACTATGTCCGCCGGTTTGTCGGCCTTCATGACGGCCTGTTCTTCGACGAGTTGAGAGCGGACTATCTCGCCTGCCACGGCAGAGCGGCGCCGGGCGATTTCGAGGAATTGGTGCTTGCCGGCCGACGCCGCGAAATGCCGGCGCTCACGATCATCGACGGCGCCGATGCGGCGCTGACCGCGGCGCGCGCGCTGGTCGGCGCGATCGCCGTCGCCTCGTCGTCGCGCGCGCATTTTCTTGACGGAAAGCTGAAGCGGACAGGCCTTTTCGACCTTGCCGCGCCGCACATTTATTCCGCCGATCTCGTCGCCTGCGGAAAGCCGGCGCCCGACATCTTTCTGTATACGGCGGACCGGCTCGGCGTCGCGCCGGCGCGCTGCCTTGTTCTTGAAGACAGCGTCAATGGCGTCAAAGCCGGCCTTTCCGCCGGGATGACGGTCTGGGGCTTTGTCGGCGGCGGACACTGTTTCGCCGGCTATGGCGAGCGGCTCGCCGAAACCGGCGCCGATCGCGTCATCGCGGATCATCGTGCGTTCAGCGCCGCGCTTTCAGCGACAAGCCGACATTGACCGGCCGCGCGGCGCCCCCTAGCGTCGCGGCGTTCAACAAGACCGGGAGGCAATCAACATGAAAAAACTCGCTCTCATCGCCGCGCTCGCGGCCTTCGCCGGATCGTCCGCGCTTGCTGCTTCGACGACCGTCGAATTCACGGGCGAGGACGGCGCGTCGCAAACCTGGAAATTCAAGGACGACGGCACCGCCGAAGGGCCGGAGGGCGCGACGGCGACCTACACCTGGGATGAGCCGACGAGAAAACTCTGCGCGACCTTCGCCGGCGAAACGCCGCAAACTTTGTGCGCGACGTTCGGCCCGACCGAGGGGACCGGCGCCGTCGGCGAGACGTCCGCTTACACGCTAGACGACGGGCGCAAGGGCACGGCCATGATCGTCGCCAAGGAAGAATAGCGCGGCCGCCATCCGCGCCACGAAAGCCCGGTCGACAAGCCGGGCTTTTTTCGTGCGCGACCTTTGCTATCTTCCGGGAATGAATTTCGCATCCGACAACACGGCCGGCGTCCATCCGCAAATTCTCGCGGCGATCGCGCGCGCCAATGAGGGCGCCGCCACATCTTACGGGTCGGACCATCTCACGAAACGCGTCGAGAAAAAATTCTGCGAAATTTTCGAGCGCGACGTCGCCGTCTATTTCGTCGCGACCGGCACCGCGGCGAACGGGCTCGCGCTCGCGACCATGGCGCCGTCCTACGGCGCCGTCCTCTGCCATGAGGAAAGCCATATCCATATGGACGAATGCGCGGCGCCCGAATTCTTCATGGGCGGCGGCAAGCTCGTGCCGATCAAGAGCGCGAACGGCAAACTGACGCCGGACGCGGTCAAACAGACGCTGGCCGGTTATGCGCGCTGGCGCCCGCACGGCGCGCCGGCGCGCGTTCTTTCAATCTCGCAGGCAAGCGAATGCGGCACGCTTTATGCGGTTGGCGAGATCGGCGCGCTTGCAACGCTCGCGCATGAAAACGGCATGAAAGTTCATGTCGACGGCGCGCGCTTCGCCAGCGCCGTCGCCGCGAGCGGAAAATCGCCGGCCGCGCTTGCCTGGAAGGCCGGCGTCGACGTTCTTTCTTTCGGCGGATCAAAGAACGGGTGCCTCGCGGCCGAAGCGGTCGTCTTCTTCGATCCCGAAGACGCCGCCGATTTCGACTACCGCCGCAAACGCGCCGGCCATTTGTGGTCGAAATCGCGGTTTCTCGCGGCGCAGTTCGACGCCTATTTCGAAGGCGGTCTGTGGCTACAACTCGCCGCGCATGCGAACGCGGCGGCGACGCGGCTGGCGGAGGGCTTGAAAAAAGCCGGGGTCGAGATTGGCTATTCGACCGACATAAACGCGGTGTTTCCGGTGTTCGAGCGGGCACTCGCCGAACGCCTGCTCGCGACCGGCGCGTCCTTCTACCCCTGGGCGACGCTTGGCGACTGGACCGGCGGCAATCTCTATCGGCTGCTTTGCTCATGGGCGACGCGGACGGAAGAAATCGACGAATTCATCGCGCACGCGCAGGCAAGTCGGCAATAGCGGTTTTGAACGAGCCTTCCGTTCGCGCCGATCAGCGATTATCCGCCGCCGGATCGATTCTCACCGGCCGCGAGGTCCTTCTCCATCCGCCAGATCGGCACCTCGACGCCTGACCGGGTCGGCGAGCGGATCAGAGAGACCTTGCGATAACCGCAAGCCTCGTAGAGCGGCACGCCGGCGAGCGTCGCCCCCATTTCAAGCCGACGGAATCCCTCATCAGCGGCGGCGCGTTCGCACGTATCGAGGACAAGGCGGCCGATTCCGCGGCGAACCTGGTCGGGATGGGTGTACATCGCCCGGATTTTGGCGGCGTCGGTTTCCGGGTTGAGCAGGCCGGCGTCGCGCCCCGCCGAATGGTCGCCGCCGAAAAGCGTCTTGCGCCGGCTCCAGCCGCCGCAGCCGACAAGCGCGCCTTGATCCTCGACTGCGTAATAGGTCCGGTCGGCGATCAGCTGGGTGTCGAGCCCCATGACCTCCTTTGACGCGTCGATTTCGGCTGCGGACAGGAAGCCCTTTTGCAGCTCGGCGATTGATGCGGACATCAGGTCCTTGATGGCCGGAATGTCGGATTCGGTCGCCAGTCGGATAAAAAGGGAATTGTTCTTCATGTGTTCCAGTCAAAACGGAGAAATCCGCCAAAAATCGTGGCGAAATTGCACCATTCGCGCAAGTTCCCTCACATAAGCGGCGACTACCGCTTTCGGGCGCAGGGAACCTGTCTAATGTCGCCTCAGCCCAGCTGTTAACCAGTTCGGTCAAGGTTACTTGAAGGACGCGGGGCCTGGACCCCAAACCCAAAGGGAAGGAGATACGAAAGATGAAAATGCGCATGTCTCTCAGGACGCTGTTGAGCTGCACCTCCATTGCGACGCTAGCGATGGTTGCGGCCGCGCCGGCGCTCGCGCAAGAGCGCGAAGGCGAAATCGCCGACGAATCGACTGACGTCGTCATCACCGTCGGCACGCGCAGGTCTGAACGATCCGCGTCGGATTCGCCAGCGCCGATCGACGTCGTCGACGGCAAGGAACTCCTGAACCAGGGCGACAACGACATCCAGAACCTCCTCCGGACGTCGGTTCCTTCCTACAACGTCAACACCCAGCCGATTTCCGACGCGGCGACGATCGTCCGCCCGGCGAATCTTCGCGGCCTGCCGCCTGACTCGACCCTCGTTCTCGTGAACGGCAAACGCCGTCATCGCGCGGCGGTCATTTCGTTCCTCGGCGGCGGCCTCTCGGACGGCTCGCAAGGCGCCGACATCAACGTCTTCCCGGCGATCTCGCTGAAACAGGTCGAAGTGCTGCGCGACGGCGCGTCCTCGCAATATGGTTCGGACGCCATCGCCGGCGTCATCAACTTCGTCCTCCGCGACGATCGCGAAGGCGCGTCATTCGAAGCCGAGTGGGGCCAGACCTATGAAGGCGACGGTCAGCAATGGTCGGTTTCCGGCAATGTGGGGCTGCCGATCGGACCTGAAGGCTTCGTCAATATCTCCGCAGAATATGGCGAGACAGACGCCACCGACCGCTCGGTCCAGCGCGGCGACGCCGCTGCGCTGATCGCCGCCGGCAACACCGCCGTTCAGGACATTTCAGTCAACACCGTCACAGCCGATCACGTTCAGATCTGGGGCCAGCCGAACGTCAATGACGACATCAAGGTCTTCGTCAACAGCGCGATCCCGTTCTCCGACGCGTTTGAACTCTATGCGCTCGGCAATTATGCGGAGCGGCAGGTTGAAGGCGGGTTCTTCTATCGCAACCCGAACACGCGCGGCGGCGTGTTCTCGAACGACGGCGGCGCGACCTTGCTCGTCGGCGATCTGACGCCGAACGGCACCGGCGCCTGCCCTGTCGTCAATATCGTCAACAACATTCCGGATCCGGTCGCGCTGGCCCAGATCGTGGCGGATCCGAACTGCTTCTCCTTTGTCGAGATGTTCCCGGGCGGGTTTACGCCGCGCTTTGGCGGCGACCTCAGGGACTACTCGGTCGTCGCCGGTCTTCGCGGCGGGCTCGGCGAGCGCTTCACTTACGACTTCTCGTTCACGCGCGGCGACAGCAAGGTCGAATTCTTCATCAACAACACGATCAACGCGAGCCTCGGGCCGAATACGCCGACGTCGTTCAATCCAGGCGCCTATGAGCAGAAGGACACGAACTTCAACGCGGACTTCACCTATGCGATGCCGAACAGCATTTTCTCGTCGGATCTGAACTTCGCATTGGGTTTCGAGCATCGGAAGGAAGAGTTCACGATCACCGCGGGCGATCCTGAATCGAACCTGATCGGACCATTGGCGGCCGCCTCGGTCGCCTTCCCGGCCGGGCAGGGCTTCTCCTCAAGTTCGAACGGCTTCCCGGGCTTTACGGCCGCAGCCGCCGGCGTCGACAGCCAGAAGAACTACGCGGTCTATGGCGAAGTCGAGACCGAAATCACCGAATACCTGACCGCGCAGGCGGCCGTCCGCTATGAAGACTTCTACGACTCCTTCGGCGGCACCACGAACTGGAAGGCAGGCCTCAAATACGACGTCACGGACAATTTCCTTGTGCGTGCGACCTATTCAACCGGCTTCCACGCCCCGACGGCGGGCCAGGCGAACGTCATCAATACGACGACGCAGTTCAATGGAGCGACGCTTGTCGATCTCGGCACGATTCCGCTCTCCAGCGGAGCGGGCCAGTTCATCGCCGACCGGCTCTTCCTGTCGACTGGCGCCCGTCCGACCCTTGGGCCGGAGGAATCGCGAAACGTGTCCGTCGGTTTCGCTTTCACCGGCGGCGGCTTCGGCCTGACGGTCGACTACTTCAACATCGCCGTCAGAAATCGCATTTCGCTGTCGGACACGCAGGACTTCCTCGCGGAACTGCTCGAATTCGCAGCCGAAACGCCTGCTGTCGTCATTCCCCCGGGTTCTTCCACGAGCCAGGTTCTGAATCTCCTCAGTGCAGCCGGCAAGCTGAACGCCGCAGACTTCACGGGCTTTGAGGACCTGTCGCAGTTCTCGTTCTTCACGAACGCGTTCGATACGCGGACGCAGGGCATCGACGTCGTCGCCAACACGTCGTTCGACATGAGCTCGAGCTGGCGCACGACGGCGGCGCTCGCTTTCAACTGGACCGACACCGACATCACCGATTTCGGGCTCGGCGGCGCGGCGCCGCTCGGCGGCGGCCGCGCCAAGCAGATTGAGGACTCGTTGCCGGCGGTGCGCGGCAATCTCACCCTCAATCACTTCATCGGACCGTTCCGCGGCCTGACCCGCGTCAACTACTACGGCAAATTCTTCGAGTGCCATGTCGACGCGACGAACAACGCCGCGCCGCCGACTTTCTGCGACCTGCCGCATTTTGGCGGCGCTCAAGTCACCGTCGACCTCGAAGCCGGCTATGAAATCGCCGAAGGCATCGAGATCATGGCGGGCGCGCAGAACGTCTTCGACTCCTATCCGGACGAACTCGATCCAGGCACCCAAGGGGTCGTCGGTTCGCGCTATCCGGCGGTCGCGCCGGGCGGCTACAAGGGCGGGTTCTACTACTTCCGCGTTCGCGCCGACTTCTGATCGGCGAGGCTATCAACGACAGAAAAGGGGCGCAGCGCTGCGCCCCTTTTTTATCGCCGCCTCCGCTCAGCTGCGGCTGCTTGAAGTCCTCAATCGCGCCGCCGCGCTGTTCAGCAAGATTTTCGAATAGGCGCCGTGCAGCGGCAGCAACGCCGAAAAAAGCGGCGAACGGCTGTCGCCCGCTGCTTTTCGCCTCGTGACGACAGAGCCGAAATAAAGACGCGTATGCGTCGGCGATAGGCTGGAGAAGGGTTCGATCATCAGCCAGCAGCGCGTCGCCTTCAGGTAGTCGCAAAGAAGGATCTGGTCGGCGGCGCGCTCCTCGACGGACCACGCGGCGAAGTCGTCGCGAACGCCGGACGCGAGCGCGCGCCAATCAGCGGGGACCGAAGGCTTGCCGATCGCCTTCAGGAACCAGCGTTCAGGCTGAAAGGCGCGCGCGCTGAAAAAGGCCGCGATAAGGCCGTCAATGGCGACGGCGCCGGCTAAATCAATTGCGTAGCAATCGACGTGATCGCCGCGGTTCGCGTATCGCTCGGTGAGCGCGCCGCCGGGGCGGGCATGCGCCTTCGCGCGCGCGATGAAGGCGGGGTCCGTCACTTGATTCCTGCTCCTCCCGCGCCGCTCAATGCCCCGGCGAAGGCTCCGTCTTGCGCCTTGCGCGGATGTTCAAGAGTTCGACGAAGAGCGAGAAGGCGATCGCGAAATAGAGATAGCCGCGCGGGATGTGGAATCCGGCGCCGTCGGCGACGAGCGCGACGCCGACAAGCAAGATGAAGGCGAGCGCCAGCATCTTCGTCGTCGGATGATCTTCGATAAAGCGGGCGAGCGGCGTCGCCGCAACCGCCATCACGATCGTCGACAAGATGACGGCGGCGAACATCACCGGCAGCAAGTTGGTCATGCCGACGGCGGTGATGACGCTGTCGAGCGAGAAGACGATGTTGATGACGAACAGCTGAAGGATGACGCCGCTGAAGGACGATTTGGCGTTCGCCTTCTCATGGCCGGCGCCTTCGACCGCGGCGTGAATCTCCTGCGTTCCCTTCCAGAGCAGGAACATGCCGCCTGCGAGCAGGATAAGGTCCTTCATCGTTACGTCGGCGAAAGCGTGCTGCGCGTGCTCGTCGCCATGCGCGACGAATTTCGCGAGCCAGTCAGGCAGATGGAACAGCGGCTCCTTGTCGAGGCCGATGATCCAGAAAATCCCGCCGAGCATCGCGATCCGGAGGAACATCGCGCCCCAGACGCCGATGCGCTGCGCGTTCTTCTGGGCTTTTCCCTTGAGATTGCCGACGGCGATCGACACAAAAAGCAGATTGTCGATGCCGAGAACGATTTCGAGAAAGGTCAGCGTGACAAGGCTGCCCCAGAATTCGGGCGACGCAAGAAGTTCGGTCATGAGACGTTTCCCTTAGATCCAGCCGGCGGTTACTCGCGCAACGAGGGCTTCTAGCAGATCGATCGCATGAGGCGAATCATTGAGGCACGGAACAGCGGCGAATTTCTCGCCGCCCGCCTCATGAAACGCCTCAGCGCCGCCGATCGCGATTTCTTCAAGCGTTTCAAGGCAATCCGCCATGAAGCCCGGCGTCATGACCGCGAGGCGCCTGACGCCCTTCGCGGCGAGATGGCGGATCGTCGCGTCGGTCGCCGGCGAAAGCCATTTCTCGGGGCCGAATTTCGACTGATAGGCGAGCGGGGCGAATTCCTCGCTCCAGCCCATCGCGGCCCTAATGCGCCGCGCGGTTTCTTCGCAATGCGCCGCATAGGGGTCGCCTTGCGCTCGCCAGCGCTCTGGCGCGCCATGGAATGACAAGATGACGCGCTCGGGCGTCCAGCCCTGGGCCGCGAAACATTGCTCGGCGGCGCGTTTCAGCGCGGCGACATAGAGCGGTTCTTCAAAGAATGGCGCGGCGATCCGGATTTCCGGCGCGCCGGTCGCGGCGCGCGCCGCCGCGACCGCGTCCTCGACGCCGCCGACGGTCGAGGGCGAATATTGCGGATACATCGGAACTGCCAGAATGCGCGCGCAGCCCGCCTCTTTGAGCGCCATTATCCGCTCACGGACGGACGGCGCGCCATATCGCATCGCGAAGTCGACGCGTCGGACGGCAAGACGCGCGCCGAGCGCCGTCGCCGTGTTTTTCGTATGAAAGCGCAGCGGCGATCCTTGGCCTGTCCAAATTCTGGCGTAGGCGCGCGCCGATCGCGCGGGACGCACATTGAGGATCACGCCGTGGAGCAAAGGCAGCCAGAGCCAGCGCGGATAATCGACGACCCGAACGTCGGAAAGGAACTCCGCGAGATAGCAGCGCACGGCGTGCGCCGTCGGCGCATTCGGCGTGCCAAGATTGACGAGGAGGACGCCAGTCTCCGCGGCCCCGGCGGGCGGATGGGCGGTGCGCGGACTGCCTGAGGCCATTTTCGCCAAACTTCCGTTGGCGGCGCCCGTCAATCCGGCCCCGCTCTTTCGATTGCGAATGTCACATAGCTGAAAGGAAATCGTCACGAAACTGAGATGAAAAAAAACGAGGTTCCGCGCGGATCTCGACCGACGCACTCGTTGCGCCGCAATGGGGCATTTCGTGGAACTTGACTATAATATCTGGGCGATCCTCGGTTTCGCCTTTGCCGCCTACGCCGTCGTCGGCAATGACGCGCTGCAGACGCTCGGCACTTTCATCAGTTCGAACCAGAAGCTCCCCTGGTGGGCGCTCTTTCTGTTCGCGGCGACGGTGCTCGCGGTCGTGTTTCTCATCGGCTGGATCCAGTTCGACGGCGATCCTTCCTGGGGACGCCTGGCGAACGAAAAGAAATACCCGGTCTTCCATGTCGAATGGTATCATGTGATGCCGGCGGCGGCGCTCCTCATCATCACGCGCTTCGGCATCCCGGTTTCGACTAGCTTCATGATCCTTTCGATTTTCGCATCCGTTTCGGGGATGCAATCGATGATCGAGAAATCGCTCTGGGCTTACATCGTCTCCTTCGGCCTCGGTCTCGGCCTGTACGTCGTCCTCGCGCCGACCGTCGAGCGTTATTTCATGCGGACGCCGGAGAAAGCGCAAAAGCCGTTCTGGATCTTTCTGCAATGGGTGACGACGTCTTATCTCTGGGCGGTCTGGCTCATCCAGGACTTCGCCAATATCTATATTTTCCTGCCGCGAACGCTATCGGCGGGTGAGGCGAGCCTCAGCCTGCTCCTGATCGCCTTCCTATTGATGGTGACGTTCTTGTGGAAGGGCGGACCGGTTCAGCGAATCCTCAATTCAAAGACCAGCGTCTCCGACATCCGCTCGGCAACCCTCATCGACTTTTTCTACGCGTCGATCCTCGCCTATTTCGCCTGGGTGTCGAATACGCCGATGTCGACGACATGGGCGTTTCTCGGATTCATCGGCGGGCGCGAGCTTGCGCTGGCGACGATCGACAAGGTCCGATCGCCCGGCGCGACGATGAAAATCGTCGCCACGGACGCAGGCAAGGCGCTGTTCGGGCTTGTCGTCTCGATCGGTCTCGCCGTCGGCCTGCCGCGGCTCGCGCAGGCGATGGCGGGGGCGACCTGATCACTCCGCCGCGCGCTTGAGCGCCGGGGCCGCGGCCTCGCCGGACTGGCGCGCCGCGAGGCGGTCGTCGATTTCAGAAAGGCGGGCCTCCCGCGCGCGCTTTTGCTCGTCGCTAAGGCCGACGCCGTCCGCGGCGAGGCGCGAGACCGCAATATAGTCGAGCTTGCCTGTGCCGAGAACGGGGACTGCTGCGACGGACACGATCTTTTTCGGGACTGCGATTTCGGGAACGCCGTGGTTTTGCGCCCAGGCGAGAAGCAGCGCGCGGTCGGGCGAGGCCTTGTCGGTCACAAGCACGATCTGTTCGCCCTTCCGGTCGTCGGGAAGGATCGCGGCGGCGTGCATGTTGTCGGGCCAGACCGCTGTCGCGCAGTTCTCGACGACCGCGAGCGAGACCATTTCCCCGCCGATCTTGGCGAAGCGCTTCATCCGCCCACGGATCGACATATAGCCCTCGTCGTCGAAGGCGACGATGTCGCCGGTGTCGTGCCAGTCGCCTTCGGGCGGCTTCACGGCGCCCGGCGCGTCCGGCGTGATGTAGCCCTGCATGATGTTGGGCCCGCGCACGAAAAGCCGCTGGCCGCCGGAAAGACCTTCAACCGGCTCAAGGCGCGCAACGACGCCGGGGAGCAGCCGGCCGACCGTTCCCGCGCGAATGTCGCCCGGCTGGTTCGCGGCGAGGACGGGGCTCGCCTCGGTGACGCCGTAGCCTTCGAGCACCTCGAAGCCGAAACGGCGCTCGGCGATCTGGCGCGTTTCGTCCTTGACGCGCTCGGCGCCGCAGACCGCGATCCGCAGCGACGACATCTGCCCTTCCTCCGCCGCGCGCATATATTGCTGCAGGAACGTGTCGGTCGCGAACAGGACCGTCGCGCCGGTGTCGAAAATCCGTTTCGGGACGATCTTCGTCTGCAGCGGCGAGGGATGCAGCACGACCGGATAGCCGTTTAGGATCGGCCAGAGCGTTCCCGCGGTCAGGCCGTAGCAATGGAAGGTCGGCAACGGATTGAAGAAAATGTCCGAGGGCAGAATTTTGACGTGTTCGGCGATCTGGTAGATGTTCGAGAGAATGTTCGAATGGCTGAGGGCGACGCCCTTGGGATCGCCTTCCGTCCCCGACGTGAAGAGAATGATGCCGAGGCTGTCGGGATCGGGGCTCGCGGAAAACAAGCGCGGCAGGAGCGGCCCGAGCACGGCGCGCGCCTTGTCGACCGGCGTCAGCGCCTCTTTCATGTCTTCAAGATAGAGAAACTCGACCGCGCCCTTGAGGTCGTCGACGAGCCCTTCGAGCTTGCCGATCTCGATGAATTTGCGCGCGGTGACGACTTTCCTCACCTCCGCCGCGCGCGCCGCCGCCTTCAGATTGCGCGCGCCAGCGGTGAAGTTGAACATCGCGGGCGTGCGCCCCTGACTGAACGCCGCCATGAGCGCGATGACGGCGCCCGCGCCGGTCGGCAGCATGACGCCGACTTTTTCGCCCGTCGCGGTCGCGCGCGCCAGGGGCCCGCCAATCGCAAAGCTCGCTCTGATGATTTCCTTGTAAGTGAGTTCGCGGCCGTCGCCGTCTGTCAGTGCGACGGCGTTCGCGCCTTTTTTGTGGGACGCTGCGAGCAGCGCATGGAAAATCGATTTCCGCGCGCGCCGCTCAATGCGGCCGAGGGTCTGGTCCATGATCATCGCCCCTGTTGAAAGCGAGGCTCCCCTCAGCCCCAAAGCCGACGTTCCCGAACGCGCACGGCTTATTGCGCCATGTTACAAGATGGAGAGTCGGCGGCCAAGCGCAAGCTGTTCGCCTCTCCCGCGCACTCGAATGAGTGAGCGTTCACTCATATGGGTGAAGACGGAGCTGGTCGCAAGTGAGCGCTCACTATCGTTCGTTGAGTTCCTCGTTTCGAGGGCGCGGAGTTGGTGGGGTCGACCCCCATTTTCCGGCGGCGACGCGAGCAGTGACTTATTTTTCTCGCAATAGTGGAAAAATTTTCTCTTTAAAAACAATAGACTAAAGAGATTCGTCCAACTTATCCCCACTTTATCCCCCATGTTATCCCACACCTTCCGCGCGGCTTTAGAGTGTTTGCCAAGTGAGCCGGCGCCATTCGGGCGGCGGTCGACCATGAGGATCATTTGGTGTTTCTTGACCCATCGACGCTGACTTTGCCGGCCGCGCTTCGCGGAACGGCGGGCGGCGGGCGACAAAGTGAATTCGCCAGGCTTTTGGCGCGACGAAAAGCAGGGCTTTTCGCGCTGGAACCGGCATGGAAAGCCAGAAATTCAGAAGGGGGCGCCGGCGAAAAGCCGGGTGTTTCAGTGAAAGTCGCGCGACTTCGGCAAGATCGCGCGCAGGCGCTCCGTCTGCTCGGCGCGTTTTTGATCGCGCGCGCCGCGCGGATCGGCGCGCTCGCCGCCATGCCGGAACTCGTCGGCCGGCGCGTAGATTTCGGTCTCCGGGCCGTGCTCTTCGGACAGCGCCGCGAGCCCTGCCGTCAAATCCTCAAGCCGTGCGGCGATGAGGTGAATGACCTCGCCGTCGCGCTGGATATGGCCGCGGACGCCCATCAGCCTTGCGCCGAGCACGACGCGTCGGAACGCTTCGAACACTTTCGGCCAGATGATGATGTTAGCGGTGCCGGTTTCGTCTTCAAGCGTTGCGAAGATGACGCCCGACGCCGTGCCCGGCCGCTGGCGCACAAGAACGAGCCCCGCGACAGCGACGCCAGCGCCGTTCGCTGCGCGCGCGAGCGCCGCGCAGGGCCGGAAGGATTTTTCGGCGAGCGTCCGCCGCAGGAACGCCAGCGGATGCGCGCGCAGCGAAAGGCGGAGCGTCCGGTAATCGTGGACCACTTCCTCGCCGACCGGCATCCGCGGCAGGGCGCGCTCGCTTTCCTGCTCAGCGGCGCGCGCGGCGGCGAGCAGCGGCGGCGCGTCTTCGGCGATCCCGTGGTCCAGCGCCTTCGCCGCCCACAGCGCGTCGCGCCGCGACAGGCCGAGCGAGGCGAAAGCGTCGGCGTCGGCCAGGCGTTCGACGACGGCGCGCGACACGCCGGTCCTCGCCCAGAAGTCCCTGACGCTGTCGAAGGCGACGCCGTCGTCATTGCGTCGCCGCGCGATCCGGCGCGCGTCTTCCTCCTTCAGTCCCTTGATCTGCCGGAGCCCGAGGCGGACCGCATGCGCGTGGCGCATTTCGCCGATCATCGACCAATGCTGTTCGGCGACGCGCGGGCGCGAGAAGCGCTCTTCGAGCGCGCAGTCGAAATCCGAATGATTGACGTCGGGACCGCGGATCTCGACGCCATGCTCCTTCGCGTCGCGGACAAGCTGCGCCGGCGCGTAAAACCCCAGAGGCTGCGCGTTCAGCATCGCCGCGCAAAAAACGTCCGGATACCGGCATTTAAGCCAGCAGGAGACGTAGACGAGAAGCGCGAACGAGGCGGCGTGGCTTTCCGGAAAGCCGTATTCGCCAAAGCCCTCGATCTGCTTGAAGCAGCGCGCCGCGAAATCGGCGCCATAGCCGCGCGCCTTCATGCCTTCGATCATCTTCTCGGCGAACAGATGGATCGCGCCGGTCTTGCGGAATGTCGCCATGGCGCGCCGCAATTTGTCGGCTTCGGACGGGGTGAAGCCGGCGGCGACGATCGCGATTTTCATCGCCTGCTCCTGAAAGAGCGGCACGCCGAGCGTCTTGCCGAGAACCTGTTCAAGCTCCTTCGACGGGAATTCGACTTTCTCTTCGCCGCGCCGGCGTCGCAGATAGGGATGCACCATGTCGCCCTGGATGGGCCCGGGGCGGACGATCGCGACCTCGATGACGAGATCGTAGAAATTCCGCGGGCGAAGGCGCGGCAGCATCTGCATTTGCGCGCGGCTTTCGATCTGGAAGACGCCGAGCGTGTCGGCGCGGCAGATCATGTCGTAGACGGCGCGCTCCTCGGCCGGGACCGTCGCGATGTCGAGACCGATCCCGTAGGCGCGGCGCAGCATCGCGAAGGCCCTGGCGATGCAGGTGAGCATGCCGAGCCCCAGAACATCGACCTTGATGATGCCAAGCGTGTCGAGATCGTCCTTGTCCCATTCGACGAAAGTGCGATCGTCCATCGCCGCATTGCCGATCGGGATCAGCTCATCAAGCGGGCCCTCGGTGATCACAAAGCCGCCGGTGTGCTGCGAGAGGTGGCGCGGAAACCCTTTGATCTCGCGCGCGAGTTCGAGCGTCAGCGCGATCGTCGGCTCGTTCGGATCAAGCCCCGTATCCTCGGCGACGGCGTCGCGGATCGCGCCGTCGCGCCACCCCTTGGCCATGCCGGAAAGCGCGCTGACGGCGTCCTCGGACAATCCCATCGCCTTGCCGACCTCGCGCAGAGCCGAGCGCGAGCGATAGGTGATGACGGTCGCGGCGATGCCGGCGCGCGTCCGGCCGTATTTGCGGTAGATATATTGGATCACCTCCTCGCGCCGCTCATGCTCGAAATCGACGTCGATGTCGGGCGGCTCGCGGCGTTCGGCGGAGATGAACCGCTCAAAGAGGACGTCCATCCGCGCAGGGTCGACCGAGGTGATCCCGAGCGCGTAGCAGACCGCCGAATTCGCCGCCGAGCCGCGGCCCTGGCAGAGAATTCCTTCGTCGCGCGCATAGCGCACGATGTCGTAGACGGTGAGGAAATAGGGCGCGTACTGAAGATCGCCGATGATCGAAAGCTCGGCGACGACCTGCTGGCGCACGCGCTCGGGCGCGCCGTTCGGATAGCGGCTCTGAAGGCCGAGAAGGGCGAGCCTTTCAAGCTCGGCCTGCGGGCTCGCGGAAAGGCCAGCCGATTCCTTCGGGTATTCATAGCAAAGCTCGTCAAGCGAGAACCGGCAGCGCCCGGAAAGATGCAAGGTCTCCTCGACCGCGCCCGGATGATCGGCGAAAAGCCGCGCCATTTCGGCGGGGGCCTTAAGATGCCGCTCGGCGTTGGCGCTAAGAAGAAACCCGGCTTTGTCGATCGTCGTCTTTTCGCGGATGCAGGTCAGCACGTCGGCGAGCCGCCGGCGCGACGGCGCGTGATAGAGCGCGTGATTGACCGCAAGAAGGGGAACGCGCGCGGCTCTTGCAAGGCAGGCGAGTTCATTGAGGCGGGCGGCGTCGGCGGGCCCGAACGCCCGCGCGCCGGCGAGCCAGACGTTTCCGGGAAAGGCTTCGCGAAGCCGGGCGAGAAGCTTTGCTCCCCCGCTGGCGGGGGAGCTGTCGAGCGAAACGAGACTGAGGGGGGCTGTGTCGATGCGTTCTACGGAATTACACGCCTCCCCGCTGTCGGCTTCGCCGACCTCTCCCCTGCTGCGCGGGGGGGAAGGGCGCTCACGCATAAGCGCCGCCGCGAAAAGCTGTCCCTCGCCGAATTCCAGCGCGTCGTCGAGCGTCAGATGACAGGCGCCTTTCGGCGCGCGCCTTTTGCCGCGCGTCAGCAATCGGCAGAGCCGCCCGTAAGCGGCCCGATCCGTCGGGTAAGCGAGAAGCTCCGCCTCCTGATCGACAAGGCGCAGGCGGACGGCCGGGACGAAGGGGACGCCCGCCTCCTTCGCGGCCGCATGCGCGCGCACGATTCCGGCGAAGGAATTGACGTCGGCGAGCGCGATCGCGGCGTGGCCGAGCGCGGCCGCCGCCGCCGCCATCTCTTCAGGGTGCGAAGCGCCGAGAAGAAAGGAGAAATTCGAAAAAGCGGCGAGTTCGGCGTAGCGGGTCATAAGGGCTTGACCCGCTCCGAGGGTATGTGTATATATTTACACAAAAATCGAAACGGGGGAGCTGGTTGGACAGTCGGGAGATTATCCGAAAGCTCACTGGCGCCGGCTGGATCGAGCACAGCCAGAAAGGGTCGCACAAACACTTCAAGCACCCCGAAAGGCCCGGAAAGATTACGGTCCCGCATCCGCGCAAGGATCTGCCGCCGAAGACCGTCAAATCGATCCTGCGTGCAGCCGGACTCGCCGATTGAAGAAAAAGGAGGAGTCGCGTCATGAGGAGTTACATCGCCGCTCTTGAGCCGGACGGGCAGGGCGGCTTCGGCGTCTTCTTCCCCGATCTCCCCGGCCTTGCTTCGGCGGGCGACACCATGGACGAAGCGATGCGGAACGCGCTCGAGGCTCTTTGCGGTCATGTCGCCGCGCTCAGGGACGACGGCGACCCGGTTCCGCCGCCGCGGTCGATCGACGCTATTTTCAGTCAGCCTACGGATGATATAGAAGGATGCCTTCTTGTGGCAATTCCCCTTCTTGAAACGGGCGGCGCGCAGGTGCGCGTCAATATCTCCGGCTCTCGCTTCGAGATCGACGCGATCGACGCTGCGGCGCGTCGGCGCGGGCTGACGCGGTCGGCGTTTCTTCTTCAGGCGGCGCGCGACAAGATCGCCTCCGAGACGGCTTGAGGGCGTCATGCGAAAAATCCGTGCAGGAACCATTTGGCGCCGTCCTCAAGGCGGCCCTCGCGGAAGACCCAGTAGCGGCGGCCCTTTTCATCCTCGATCCGGTAATAGTCGCGCGAGAAATCCTCGCCGCGCCGCCACTCGCCGAGAATGCGCTCCGGCCCCGCCGCGCGCGCCGTCCGATAGGCGACGCGCCGCCAGCGAAACTGGGCGGGCGGCCCGTCCGGCGCGAGCGCGGTCGCAAGGATCGGCTCGGGCGGATCGAGAAGCGAGAGCGGGCGCATCGCGCTTTCATTCGTCCACGGAACAGGCGGGAGAAGCGCGCTCGCGCGCGCCTCGGCGCGCTCTGGAATATGCGAGGCGACCGGCGACAGCCGAAAGACGGCGCGCCCCAGATGATTGGCGAGGCGGTCGCGCAGGGCGTCGACCTCCTCGCCGGCGCCGGTCTCGCGCGCCTGCGCCTTCGCCGCGTCGATCCGGGCCGTCGCAAAAGCGCTAAGGCGGAAGCTTTCAAAACCGAAGCCGGGATCGACGGGGCGCTCGCCCTTTTCAAGCTTAAGCCGCAACAGCCGCAGGATCGTTTCCGGCGCGCGCGAGGGCGCGCCAAGCGCGATGCGCACGGTCTCAAAACTCATATCCATGCGAAAGAGCGAGAAATCGAAGCGGCGCGCGCCTTGTCCCGCGGCCTCGAGCTTTCGCGCAAGACGCGCCGCGAGATCGTCCGCGAGATGCAGCGTCGCGTCGATCGTCATCAGCGGCTCGGCGAGAACGGCGCTGGCGGAAAAATCCGCCGGCGGCGCGATCGGCGCGATCGGCTCGAAGAGGGCGCCGGTCGCCTGATCGAGGCGCTTCAGCAAGGCTTCGCCAAACCGCTTGCCAAGCTCCTTTCTGGGCCGCGCCATGACGGCGCCGACTGTTTTAAGGCCGAGGCTTTTGAGATCGTCGACGATGTCGGCCTCAAGCCGCAGCGCGGCGACGGGAAGCGGCGAAAGGGCGGATCGTTCGCCGCCGGACGGAATGACGGGGAAGGCGCCGAACGCCGCCGTCGCCCAGGCGCAGCCGGGCGTTCCGGCGATCGCGGCGCGCGCGTCAACGCCGATCCCGCGCAACCGGTTCGCCGCATCCTCGGCGAGCCGCGCTTCGCCGCCGAAGAGATGCGCGACCCCCTCAATGTCGATGAAGGCCGCGCCGAACTCCGGCGAGCCGACAAGCGGGGAATAGCGCAGCAGCGCGGCGAGAAGTCTTTGAAAGTCCCGCCTGTCCGCGGCGCG
The DNA here is from genome assembly GCA_902826095.1 of uncultured Alphaproteobacteria bacterium. GTDB lineage: Bacteria > Pseudomonadota > Alphaproteobacteria > Caulobacterales > Parvularculaceae > Amphiplicatus. Next base: position 28,438 of record CADEDN010000032.1, read on the forward strand.
GTCGATCGCCGCGATATTGAGCGCGGGGAGAAGCGCGCGCGCCTCGGCGAGGGGCTGGCCTTCATAAAGACCTTCCGCCGTCGCCGCGCGATCGAGCGCGGCGATCTTCAGCGCGTTTTCGGTTTTCTCATAGAGCGCGAGCGGCGCGGCCGGCCCCTTCATGCGCCGATGATGAAGATCGGCGGACAAATGCGGGAAGACGAGCGCCAAAATCCGGCGCTGGCTGGAAGCCTTGGGTTGATTCCGGCGCGGCGGCGGCGCCTCGGTCGGGGAGAACAAATCGTTTCTCGTCATGACGCCACTCCACAAGAAAGGATTGATCGGGAGAAAGCCGGCAGAAACTCGCCGCCTTCTCGAGGGTCACGAACCAGCGCGGCGAACCCGGCGCCTTCGCGTCGAACGGCGCCGGCCCGCTCGCGCGCGCCTCGACGCGCCAGCGCATGGAAGCGCCCGTCGGCGCCGCTTCGGAGGATGAATGCTGCGATCGCACAATGATCGGCGTCGCGCCGGAATATCCCGCCGCGAGGTGAAGCCGGCGGCTCGCCGTCAAGGTGAGGCGCGGCGCCGCGCCGGATACGATGAAGAGCGCCGCCGCGACCCCTTTCGTCCGCGCCGCCTCCTCCGCCGCGAAGAGGGCGTTCTCTTCCGTCCTTGCACGGATAAAGAACGCGCGCGCCGGATCGAGCCCGAAGGCCGAGAGCCCGCGCGCGGAAAGCGCGCCCGACCGCGCCGCCTCATGCGCGCGCTCGATGAAGACAAGCGCGCCGCCGCTCTCGCAAAGCCGCGCCGCAAGACCGAGCGCAAAGCCGAGCGCGGCGGGCGCGTCGCGATAATCGGGGCTGCGCATCTCATGAAGGACGCCCCCTTGCGCCGCGACGCCGGGCCAGAGGGCGAGCGCGCGAGCGCGCGCCGGCTCGTCCGCCAGCGGGGGAAGCGGCGCGGCGCGCGCGCCGCGCTCGATATCGGCGATATGATCCCTCAGCCGCGCGAGCACGCCCGCGCGGACCATCGTCCGGTCCATCCCTGTCCACCATTATCGGGCCCGGGCGACGTCCTCGTCGCCCCTGGCCGAAACCCCGTCAGCCCCGGAAACCGGATGGTCCTGGAGCGTCGGGCGATGATTAGAACAAAGAAGGAACAAAAGAGTCAAGCGGGCTTTTATCCCCGCGATGATTTCAGGCGGTTTTCAGAAATCCCTGCCAGTGTTAGAGGCTCGCCCGCAGTTCAAAAGGACGTCCAAAAGGATCGGCATGACGAATTATCTCCACAAGGGCGACCTCCCCGCCGGCTTCACCCTCGGCCCCGTCGTCGCAATCGACAGCGAAACCATGGGATTGAACCCGCACCGCGACCGGCTCTGCGTCGTCCAGTTGTCGTCGGGCGACGGAAACGCCCATGTCGTCCAGCTCAATACCGAAACCTACGACGCCCCCAATCTGAAGCGCCTCCTCGCCGACCCGAGGGTCCTGAAGCTTTTTCACTTCGCCCGCTTCGATATCGCCGCCTTCCAGTACTGGCTGAAGGTCGAAACGACCCCCGTCTACTGCACCAAGGTCGCCTCGCGCCTCACCCGAACCTTCACCGACCGGCACGGCCTCAAGGATCTCGCCAGGGACCTCATCAACGTCGATCTTTCAAAGCAGCAGCAATCCTCGGACTGGGGCGCCGAAACGCTGACCGAGGCGCAGATCGACTATGCGGCTTCGGATGTCCTCTACCTCCACGCCCTGAAGGAGAAACTCGACGCCATGCTCGCCCGCGAAGGGCGAACCGGGCTCGCCGAAGCCTGTTTCCGCTTCCTTCCGGCGCGAGCCGCGCTCGACCTCGCCGGCTGGCCCGAGATCGACATCCTCGCTCATTCGTGACGCCATCGAGACGATGCGTCGCGAAAAAACCGCAGGCCTTGCGTGAACTTCGCTTGGGGACAACTATATCCGAAGGATCGGGAGAACCGGGGCCTCGCCGCGCCCTGTCGGAATGGCAATGACCGCAACCGCCGCCCCAACTGAGGCTCCCGTCGCTGCCGCGCGCACCAATCGCGGAACCCTTGAGCATTTGACGATCAGGCGGAGAACGACCGGCGAAGAAGCCGCCGAGCGCGCAAAATTCATGCGCCGCATGCGCATCGTCCTGCCGGTCCTCGCCGTCATTTTGATCGCCGCTTTCTTCCTCAGTACGCGCAAGGGCGGGGGCGACAACGCCTTTCTCGACGATTTCGCCGAGGTTCAGACGACGACGCGGAATTTAAGCTCGGCCAAGCCGCAATTTTCCGGCGTCGATTCAAGCGGCAATCCCTATGAGATCACCGCCGAAACCATGAGCCAGAAGGCCGAGCGGAAGGAAATCGTCGAACTCGAAAGCCCGCGCGCCGTCACCAAGGGCGCCGACCGGGAATCGGTCGTCGCCGCCAGAGCGGGCGTCTTCAACACTGACGACAAACGCCTGCAGCTCGAAAACGGCGTCACCTTCGAGCGCGCGATCGGGCGGGATAATTATGTCCTCAAAACGCCGGCCGCGACCGTCTCGATTGATGAGCAAACGGTCGTCAGCGATAAGGGCGTCGACGGCGCAGGTCCTGGCGGATCGACGATCAAGGCGGACCGGATGAACGCCGACAACCGGAGCGGTACGGTCGTCTTCGAGGGAAATGTCAGTATGCGGATTTATCCGAAGGAAGTCGAAAAAGCGGCCGACGCGCCGGAAGCCGCGCAAGAGCCGGAAAATGGAGATATCGAATGATCAAGGCGGGGGCCTACATCATCGCGGCCGCGCTGTTCGCCGCCCCTGCGGGCGCGCAGCTCGCGCCGGCCGTCAGCGACGCGCCGATCGACATCACCGGCGATCGTCTTGAGGTCGTCGACGACGTCGCCACCTGGGTCGGCAATGTGCGCGCCGTGCAGGGCGAGGCTATCCTCACGGCGGAAAAGCTCGTCGCCGACCTCGACGACGCCGGCGCGTTCAAAAGGATCCGCGCTGTCGGAACCGTGCGTTATTCAAACGGCAAGGAGGCGATCGCCGGCAAGGTCGGCGTCTATGACGCCGAAAAGCGAACGATCACCATTTCAGAGGACGTCGTCGTCACGCAAGGTGAACAAGTGATGACCGGCGGCACGCTCGTCTATTGGGTCGACACCGGCCGGCTTTTGTTCACCGCGCCGAGCGGGCGGCGCATCCGGGGCATTTTTTATGCCAAACAGGGCGATGAGCAGTCGTGATTTCATCAAACCTTAAAGAGAGACGCCGCTAATGAGCGACAATATGAATGTTCACTCCGCCCCAGCCAACGCCGACAAAACGGCGCGAGCGCCCCTCCGGCCGACCGTGGTCGAGGGCGACGGCGGACTGTTCGCCAGCAATCTCGGCAAGACCTTCAAGCGCCGACCCGTCGTTCGCGGCGTCTCGATGAGCGTCAAGCGCGGCGAGGTCGTCGGGCTGCTTGGACCGAACGGCGCCGGCAAGACCACCTGCTTTTACATGATCACCGGCCTCATTCCGGTCGATTCCGGGTCGATTTCGATCGACGGCCATGATGTCACGCGTCTGCCGATGTATCAGCGCGCGCGGCTCGGCCTCGGCTATCTGCCGCAGGAAGCCTCGATCTTCCGGGGCCTAACGGTTGAACAGAATTTGCGCGCCGTTGTCGAACTCGTCGAGAAGAGCAAGGACAAGCAGCAGGCGCTGATCGACGATCTTCTGAACGAATTCAACATAACCCATATCAGGAACGCGCCCGCGCTTGCGCTGTCGGGCGGCGAGCGTCGACGCGTCGAGATCGCGCGCGCGCTGGCGACCGGCCCCGCCTTCATGCTCCTCGATGAGCCGTTCGCGGGCATCGACCCTTTGGCGATCGCCGATATTCGCGAGCTTGTCCTGCATCTGAAGGACCGCGGCATCGGCGTTCTCATCACCGATCACAATGTGCGCGAGACGCTCGACATTATCGACCGCGCTTACATCATTCACGAAGGCGAAGTCCTTATCGAAGGCGCGCCGGGGGACATCGTCGGCGATAAGGACGTAAGACGCGTCTATCTCGGCGACCGGTTCCAAATGTGACCGGAGGGTAAGGGGCGTTTGTGGCGTTAGCTCCAAGGCTTGAATTCAGACAGTCCCAGCAGCTCGTCATGACGCCGCAGCTGCAGCAGGCGATCAAGCTGCTGCAGCTTTCAAATCTCGAACTCGCCGAGTTCGTCGAGCAGCAGCTTGAGGAAAATCCGTTCCTTGAGCGCGCCGCCGAACAGGAACCCGCCGAGACGGCCGAGCGCGCGCCCGCCGCCGACGGCGACGACAGCGGCGAGCAGGGCGATTCAGGATTGGATCTCGAAAGCGCCGGCGCGGCCGCGCGCGCTGAAGAAGCGCTCGACGCGCCGCGGGAATCCGACTCGCCGCAATCCCCGGGCGAGGACGCCGAATACAAATCAAACGAATGGGCCAATGTCGGATCGGGCGGCGGATCCTCATTCGAAGATGATCGCGAATTCGGCGAAACGCTCACGCGCGACATTTCGCTCTGGGAGCATTTGACCGAACAGCTCCATGTCGCGACGCGCGACCCGCATGTGGTTTTTATCGGCGCCTATCTGATCGACCTGATTGACGAGGCGGGGTATCTTCGCGACGGCGTCGAGGACATCGCCCGGCGCCTCGGCGCCGAGCCTGCGGATGTCGAACGAACGCTGCGGCTCATCCAGAGTTTTGAGCCGTCAGGCGTCGGCGCCCGTGATCTCAAGGAGTGTCTTAGCCTGCAGCTCGCTGACCGCGACCGGCTCGATCCGACGATGCGGACTTTCATCGACAATATCGAACTGATGGCGAAGGGCGACCTCAAGGCGCTCATCAAGGCGACGGGCGCGGACGAAGAAGACATCCGCGACATGATCGCCGAAATTCGCGCGCTGACTCCCAAGCCCGGTTACGCCTACGGCGCAGAGCCGGTGCAGGTGGTGACGCCCGACGTTATCGTCCGAAAGTCGCAGGATGGCGGCTGGAAAGTCGAGCTCAATTCCGAAACGCTGCCGAAAGTGCTCGTCAATCGCGTTTATTTCTCCGAAGTCTCGAAGGCGAAGTGCCGCGAGGAAGACACGCTCTTCGTCAGCGAGCAGTTCGCCAATGCGAACTGGCTGGTGAAGAGCCTCGACCAGCGCGCGCGGACCATTCTGAAAGTCGCAAGCGAGATCGTGCGCCAGCAGGATTCGTTTCTCGTCTACGGCGTGCGGCACTTGCGCCCGCTCAATCTGCGCGCCGTCGCCGATGCGATCGCGATGCACGAATCGACTGTCTCACGCGTCACCGCCAATAAATATGTGGCGACGCCGCGCGGCATTTTCGAACTCAAATATTTCTTCACGGCGTCGATCGCATCGAGCGAAGGCGGCGAAGCGCATTCCGCTGAAGCCGTCCGCTTCCGCATCCGGGAGCTGATCGGCAATGAAGTTCCGGACGACGTTTTGTCCGACGACCGGATTGTGGAAATTCTGCGCGGCGAGGGCGTCGACATCGCGCGCCGCACGGTCGCGAAATATCGTGAGACCATGAACATCGCCTCTTCCGTCCAGCGCCGGCGCGCGGCATTGCGCGAAGCGATCTGAGGGCTTTAATTCCGCGGACGAGGCCCGATATAACCAACGCGCCCCGCGCCGATGCGCCGGGCCAGCACGGAGGCCTCCATGGACATTCAAGTCAGCGGCAAGAACATCGACCTCGGCGACGCCCTGCAGGCGCATGTCTCGGACCGGCTCTCCGAAGGCGTCGAAAAATATTTCGGCCGCGGAGCGGACGCCGTCGTCACCTTCACGAAGGAGCGGCATCTCGTCGAGTGCGAAATGACCGCTCATCTCTATTCAGGCGTCTTCCTCGCCGCGCATGGCGACGGCGGCGACGCCTATGCGGCTTTTGAGACGGCCCTTGAAAAGCTCGAAAAGCGGGTCCGCCGCTACAAGCGGCGCCTCAAGAAGCACCATGTCAACGGCAAGGAGCCGCTTCCGGCCGAGGCCGCTTCCTACTACACCCTCGCGCCCCTGCCTGAGGAATTCGACGGCGACGCCGGTCACGAGGGCGACCCGACGCCGGTTGTGGTCGCTGAAAAGCAGACCTCCCTGCGGGAAATGACCGTCGGGGCGGCCGTCATGCAGTTAGACCTTGCCGAAAGCCCGGCGATCGTCTTTAAGAACGCCGCCCACGGCCGGCTGAACGTCGTCTATCGTCGGCGGGACGGGCATATCGGCTGGATCGATCCGGCCCCTTGAGACCGCCGGGAGCGACCCGGCATTAACGGAGTGGTTCGACTGTCTCTGTATGCGTCGTCCGGCGCCGCGAACGGTCTCCAGTTTTATGGGCTTATCAGAATTCCTTTCCCCCGACGCTGTCGTTCTTGATCTTGGCGCGAGCTGCAAGCGCGAAGCGCTGGCGGCGCTCGCCGACCGCGCGGCCAAGCTTACCGGCCTGCCGGCGGGCGCGATCACCCAGGCGCTGATGGCGCGCGAACAGCTCGGCTCGACCGGGGTCGGCCGCGGCGTCGCCATTCCCCATGGCAAGATCGCCGGCCTCGGCGAGATCGTCGGCCTGCTCGCCAAGCTGGAGACGCCGGTCGATTTCGAGGCGGTCGACGACCAGCCGGTCGATCTCATTTTCGTCCTGCTTGCGCCAGTCGACGCGACCGCGGCGCATCTGAAGGCGCTCGCCAAGGTCTCGCGGCTGTTGCGGGACGAGCGCGTGCGCGAAGCGCTGCGCGGCGCCGAAACGACCGAGGCTTTGTTTGCGATTGCGGCCGAAACGGCGCAGTCGAACGCTGCCGCCTGATTTCAAGCCTGCGCAAGGATCCGTCAGTGAACGCTGACGGGATTCATTTCGTGCTGGCGCGCGGCGGCGAAAGCCAGCGCCCGGTCGCCGACGAGCGCAATGCGCTGGCCGTCGCCGGAGTGAACTGAATAGAGCGTCGTATCGCCGGGGATATCGATTACGGCGCCGGTCTCGTCGTCGACGAGATCGTCGGAGACGTCCGACGCCAGCACTGTCCGGACATAGACAAGCTTCTTGCCGCCAAGTTCGGCGAGTTCGCGCTCGCTGACAGGAAGCTTCTCGCGCTTTTCCGTCGTCCGGTTCGCTTCTTTCCAATTGGCCATCGGCCAACGCCTCCGTTCCACCCTTGAGAAGAACTCTTCGCCCTTCCCGATCAGGCCACAGATTGGCTATCAAACGGTGAAAACCCCGTAAGAAAGCTTTTAGCCCAGTTTGGGACGTATAGCTACAATATAACATTTCAATGATCGAAACGGGGCGATTTCGCGATTGTGTTCAGCCGAACCGCCCCAGAATTGTCGCATAAAGAGACGGGTCGATGTTCCCGCCGGAGAGGGTGAGGCCGATCGTTTTTCCTTCTCCCTTGAATTTCCTCGTGTAAACGGCGGCGAGCGCCGCGGCGCCGCCAGGCTCGACGACGAGCTTTAGATATTTCGCCGCGAAGGCGATCGTCTCTGAGACCTCGTCGTCCGTCACGGTGAAGCCCGCCCGCACATGGCGCTGAAGGATCGGGAACGTGATTTCCCCCGGGGTGGGGGAGGCGAGCGCGTCGCACAAGGTCTTTTGCGCGACATCGGCCTTGAGCCGCCGGCCGGCCCGGATCGACGCCCAGGTTTCGTCAAACCCCGCCGGTTCGGCGATCATCAATTCAGTGTTCGGCGAAATGTCAGCGAGGATCGTCGCGCAGCCCGCGGTCATGCCGCCGCCGCCGCAACAGACGATGAAGGCGTCGAATGCGGCGCCGATCGCGCGCGCCTGCTCGACAGCCTCAAGCGCCAAGGTCCCTTGTCCCTCGATCGTGTCGACATGATCAAAGGGCGGCGCCAGCGCCAGAGAGCGCTCGGCCGCGATCGCCGCGCCGATCGCCTCGCGGTCTTCCGTATAGCGATCATAAAAGACGATGTCGCCGCCATAGGCCCTGACCTGCGCAACCTTGAAGGCGGGCGCGTCCTTCGGCATGACGATCGTCGCCGGCGCGCCGAACAGGCGGGCCGCCCGCGCGACCCCTTGCGCATGATTGCCGGACGACACAGCGAGCACGCCGCGCCGCCGCTCCTCGGGGGAGAGCATCGACAGGCGGTTCATCGCGCCGCGAAATTTGAACGAGCCGCCATGCTGCAAGGTCTCGGCCTTGATCAGCACGCGCGCGCCGGCGCGCTCGTTGAGCCACTCGTTTTCAAGGAGCGGCGTGACGATTGCGGCGCCTTTAATCCGCTGCGCGGCGGCCCTGACGCCGTCCGCCGTCGCTGCCCGCGCCCCCTCCATCAGGCGGCCAGTCGCGTTTCGCCAGCGTTCGCCGCCGGCGCGCCGCGATCGGTGAGACAACGCCAGGCGGTGCCGGCGGCGACATTGACGATCGCGGTCGTGACGATCGTCGACAGATAAAGCGCGCCAGCGAAAAACGGGAATGAGGGATTGGAGAGGCTGAACAGTTTTGAAAGCTCCTGCATCAGCGGAATCATCGCCGTGCGAATCGCCGTCTGATCGGCGGCCGCCTCGCCGATTTTTTCAAAGTGCGGAAAAAGCCCGCCGAGGAACGGCCCCATCGCGAGCGCGGCGACGATCGCAACGATGACGCCGATCAGGATCCAGAAGGCGAGCAGCCCCAAAACGCGATCGCGGGTCGCATTCCAGGCGAGGCCGAAGCCGATCGTCCGCGAGGCGATCGCCGCCGGGAAGAGAACGCAAAGCCGCAAGCGAAACCAGAATATCGCGAGATTGGCGATCAGTTCGCCAAGACCGTCAGAGGCGCTTCGCGCGCCCGGCGCGAGGAGCGCGATGATGAAGGAAAGGACGGCGCCGGCGAGCGCGCCGACCAGCGAAATCAACAAGATCATCAAGCTGAGGAGCGCAAAGCCGGCGAGCACGCGCAATTCGTCGCCGCCATATTGCAGATAGAACGGCAGGGTGCGCCGGTCGCCCCGGACAAGATGCGCAAGGCTCGCGACCGTCATCATCGGGAACGCGATCGCCGAGCCGGCGATCAAGACCAAAGTCCCCTTGCCGATCGCGCCGAGCGCGCTGGCCGCCGCGGCGGGTTCGGGATTCTCGCCGAGTTCCAGTAATTCGATGAACCCCCCAAAGAGCGGCGAAAACGCGTAAAATTGCAGCGCGACGAGCAACAGCGCCGGCAGCCACAGCGCCTTCAGGAGATCAATCGCATGCTGGGCGAGATAGGCGAGCGTCGCGCTGAAAGCCTTGAAGACCGGAAATTTCATTGTCCGTTTCCTGTGCGGCGCCGCATGGTCGAAGCGCTTTCTTTCATACGCCGTTTCGCCACCCGCGCCACCCGCGCCGGGGCGACAGGCTCGCCGATGTTCACCGCAAGCATCCTTCGCGACGCGATGCTGCGCATCGCTCCTCAGGATGAGGCCTTGGTCTTTTGGGGCCGCCGCCGCCTCGCCCTGAGGAGCCTTGCGTCGCCAGCGACGCAAGGCGTCACGAAGGGCCTGCATTGTCGTGGTCGGCGCGAATTCCATTTCCTTCTTCCCTAATCCCTAATCCCTAGTCCCTAGAGCGTCACGCAAATAACGC
>CADEDN010000033.1 GCA_902826095.1 uncultured Alphaproteobacteria bacterium
CCCGTGCGCGCTGCAGCACGAAGCGCTGCCGCGCAGACACGGGATCCCGTGCGGCCGGCGCTTCAATCTCACCGGATCCCGGATCAGCGCCGCAGCCCTCATCCTGAGGAGCCGCCGTCAGGCGGCGTCTCGAAGGACGCGCTGCAGCGCGTCCGGAATGACAGAGTGTGGCGAAGGGGCAGCGGTTGAGAGATCAGGCGGAAACAGCCCCAATCCCATCATGGCGCTTTAGCGCGCGCCCCAGGCGATGAAGTGCGGATTGTCGAAGCCGCGCGGCAATTTGCCGTAGCGCAGCGGCTCCTCGCCGCCGAAGACGACGACGCGGCCGCCGGCGGCTTCGAGCACGGCCTGACCGGCGCCGGTGTCCCATTCCATGGTTCGGCCGAGCCGCGGATAAACGTCGGCGAGGCCTTCCGCGATCAGGCAGAATTTGAGGGAGGAGCCGGCCGCCGCAAAATCCGCGACGTCGAGCGTTTCGAGAAATGCATCGGTTTCGGGTCCCCGATGGCTGCGGCTGGCGACGGCGATCAGCCCGCGCGTGGGCGTTTGACGCGCATTGATCGGAGCCGTCGCGCCAGGCCGTCCCTCGGCGATTTTCGTCAGAGTGGCGCCCTTGCCGACGACGCCGCGATAGAGCTTGCCGATCGCCGGCGCGAAGACGACGCCGAGGACGGGCGCGCCATTGCGGACAAGCGCGATGTTGACCGTGAACTCGCCGGTCTTGGTCACGAACTCCCTGGTGCCGTCGAGCGGATCGACCAGAAAAAACTCATTCCCCAAAGACGGGATTTTTCCTTCGGACGCCGCTTCTTCGGCGAGTACGGGGATGTGAGGGGCGAGCCGGTCAAGGCCGCGGAGAATGATCGCCTCGCCGAGCCGGTCGGCCTCGGTGACCGGCGAGGCGTCGCCTTTCGCCTCGACCGCGAAATCGCTTTCATAAATCGCCATCGCGAGGCGCCCAGCCTCGAGGGCGAGCGACGCCATCGCGTCGATCATCGTGACGTCGTCGGGCCGGGCCGCCATGGCGTTCCTCAAATCGGTTATTTGAACGCGATGATGGTAAACGCAGCGCTCTGGCGCGGCGTCAAGCCGGAGCCCGGGATCACCTTGTCGATGATCCAGCCTTCTTCCGCGAGAATGTTGAGCTTGGTCTCAAGCGCGTCCGCCGCCGCCCGCCCCAGGGCCTCGTCGCCTTCGAACAGGATCGGGCGCTTTTTCGAGTCGCGCCATGAAACATGAAAGGCGGCGTATTGTTTCGACATGGCACACCTACGCACAGGACAATCGCCCGGCCCGACGGGCGCGGTCGCTCCTTAAGGGCCCGCAGCAAGCCTGAGGCCATAAACGACCGGGACGGCCTTGCCTACCGTGCTGCATTGCGAAATTATTAGCCGCAAGGCCGTTAGAGTTACTGATTGTTTGCGCGGCGCGTGTTAGACCGCGCGGGCTTCAAGTGCCGGCAGAGTTGTGCGTTCAGTAGAGGAGCGGCGTTCCGGCGCCGGTGATGGGGTGAGCGAAGCACCGGGTTACGTCGAGGAGTTGTCGGCCACGGAAGTCAGCCGCCGCACGCCGTTTTCCCGGGCGGTCTATGGCGACCTCGTCCAGTTCTCCGACTTCGTGATGGTGACCTTCGCCTCGGTCCTCGTCGCTTATCTCTATCATCATTACGTTCTCGTCATCCCGACCGACGTTCAGCGATTCGGCGCTGCGGGGATCGTCGGCGCGACGGGTCTTACCGCGCTGCTGCGCCGCGACGGTTATTACGAATTCGACGCGATCTTGTCGTCGAGCCGCGCAATGCGCGCGGTCATCGCGCGCTGGGCGCTCATCGTGCTCGGACTGATCGCTTTCGGCTATGCGCTGAAGGTCTCGGAACATTTCTCGCGCTTCTGGCTCTTTGCATGGACCGCGGTCGTCGCGGTCTCGCTCGTCACGGCGCGGATCGTCGCGGCGACCGTCTTGCGCCGCGCCGTGCGCGAAGGCGGCGTCTTTTCACGCAGGATCGCGATCGTCGGCGCCAATGAGATCGGCAGCCGCTTCGCCGAGCATGCGGCAAATCCCGAGCGCGCGATTTCGATTGTCGGCGTCTTTTCCGCGGGGCCGGAAGACGCATCAAGCGGGTTCGGCTATCCTTCCGTCGGCGATCTGCGCGCGCTCGAACGCGCCGCGCGCGCCGGCGAGATCGACGATGTCGTCATCGCCATGCCGAAACTGACGAAGGAGGGCATGGCGTCGCTGGTCAACCGGCTGTCGACCTTGCCGGTCAGCCTCGCCATCTGTCCGAACGCGCATTGGCTCGACCACACCGGCGGCGACGTCATCCGGATCGGCGGCGCGCCCTTGCTGACCTTGTATCGCCGGCCGCTCGAAGGGTGGGGCGGCGTCTTGAAGACGGTCGAAGACTACCTCGTCGGCGTACCGGCGTTTTTGCTGCTCGCGCCGCTGATGCTGGCGATCGCTCTAGCGATCAAGCTTGAGGGCAAGGGGCCGATCCTCTTCACCCAGCAGCGCCACGGCTTCAACCACAAGGTGTTCCGCATCTACAAATTCCGTACGATGACGGTCCTGGAGGACGGCGCCGAGGTCGAACAGGCCAGGAAACAGGACCCGCGGGTGACGCCGCTCGGCGCGTTCTTGCGGCGCTACAGCCTCGATGAGCTGCCGCAGATCCTCAATGTGCTGCGGGGCGACATGTCGCTCGTCGGGCCGCGCCCGCACGCGCTCGCGCACAACCACCAATATGCGCTGACGATCGAGAATTACTCGGGACGCCACAAGGTGAAGCCCGGCATGACCGGGTGGGCGCAGGTGAACGGCTATCGCGGCGAAACGTCCGAAAGAGAGCGGATGGCCGATCGCGTCCGCTACGATCTTGAATATATCGACAATTGGTCGCTGTGGTTCGATTTCAAAATCATGGTGCTGACTTTCGCCGCGGTGCTCTTCCCAAAGAACGCCTATTGATATTATAGGGCCGTTTGAGAAGCCGGCGCGACGCGGCGGCGGTTTCTCAGGCGGACCAAAGGGCGAAATCCGGCGCGGCGATTGCATCGGTCGGCCGCTCATTCGTCATACGTTGCGGTTAACCAAGAGGGGAATTCCATGCGCGTCGCCATTGTCGGAACCGGCTATGTCGGCCTTGTCTCGGGGGCGTGTTTCGCGCATTTCGGGCACAATGTGATTTGCATCGACAAGGACGCCGCCAAGATCAAGCGGCTTGAAGGCGGCGAGATCCCGATATTCGAGCCGGGCCTTGACGCGCTGGTCGCGGAGAACGTCGCGGCCGGCCGGCTGGCGTTCACGACGGACCTCAAGGCGGCGATTCCAAACGCCGACGCGGTGTTCATCGCGGTCGGAACGCCGTCCCGGCGCGGCGACGGTCATGCGGACTTGACCTATGTTTACGAGGCGGCCGAGGAAATCGCCGCGGCGATGAACGGCTATACGGTCGTCGTCACCAAATCGACCGTGCCTGTCGGCACCGGCGCCGAGGTTGAGGCCAAGATCAAGAACGTCCGGCCGGACGCGCAATTCTCCGTCGTGTCGAACCCTGAATTCCTGCGCGAGGGCGCGGCGATCGAGGATTTCAAGCGCCCGGACCGGATCGTCGTCGGCGCCGAGGACGAGGGCGCGCGCGAAGTGATGCGCGAGCTTTATCGCCCGCTGTTCATCAACGAAACGCCGATCGTTTTCACCAACCGCGCGACGTCGGAGCTGATCAAATACGCGGCGAACGCGTTCCTCGCGACGAAGATCACTTTCATCAACGAGATGGCGGATCTTTGCGAAAAGGTCGGCGCCAATGTTCAGGAAGTCGCGCGCGGCATCGGCCTAGACGGCCGGATCGGATCGAAATTCCTGCACGCGGGTCCGGGCTATGGCGGCTCATGTTTTCCAAAAGACACGCTGGCGCTCGTCAGAACCGCGCAGCATGTCGGCGCGCCCTCCAAGATCGTCGAGGCGGTCGTCGAGATCAACGCCCGCCGCAAGCGCCAGATGGCGGAGCGCATCATCGCGGCCTGCGGCGGCACTGTGAAGGGAAAATCGATCGCCATCCTCGGGCTGACGTTCAAACCGAATACGGACGACATGCGCGACAGCCCGTCTCTCGACATCATTCCGGCGCTGCAGGCGGCCGGAGCGAGGGTCCGCGCGTTCGATCCCGCGGGCATGGAAGAATCAAAGAAGTTGCTGACCGACGTTTTTTATTGCGACGGCCCGTATCACGCGATGGACGGCGCCGACGCGGTCGCTCTCCTCACCGAATGGGACGAATTCCGCGCGCTCGACTTCCGCCGCGCGAAAGATCTGCTGAAAGCGCCGATTTTCGTCGATTTGCGCAATGTCTACCGCCCGGCTCACATGGCGGAACTCGGCTTTCAGTATCATTCGATCGGCCGGGGGTCGGAGGGCGGCGATCCGCGAAAAGCGCCGCGCTAGCGCCGGCTGACAAAATTCCTCACCGCTTCGACGAACGCGGCCGACGCCGGCTCGCGGCCGAGCAGCAGGTGATTGTCGCTCTCGAGCGTCAGGAACTCGGCGCCCTTGATCGCGGCGGCGATTGAGCGGCCGGTCGCGACGGGAATGCGCTTGTCGCCGCGCGCGTGGATGACGAGCGTCGGCGCCGTCACCTTTGACAATCGGTCGCGAACGTCGATGTCGCCGAAGGCGGAAAGAAACCGGACGGCGTTCTCCGGCGACGTCGTCCGCCGCTGGAACTCGTTGAACCAGTCAAGCTCGGCGTGGGTCGCTGTCGGCATGAAAGTTGAGGAAAATATCTGCCGGTAGGCGGGGTTGTCCTGGCCCCAGCCGGTTTTCGTCAGCACCATGACGGCTTCGCGCTCCGCGATCGTCGCCTGATCAGCGCCGATGCGCCAGCCCGCCTGATAGCCGCCGAAGATGACAAGATGCGATACCCGCGCCGGATGGCGCACCGCATATTCGATCGAAACGGCGGCGCCTTGCGAAATGCCGAGCAGCGGAAAGCGATCAAGGCCCGCCGCGTCGACGACCGTCTCAAGATCGGTCACGAACGCGTCGAACGAAATATCGTCGACCTCCCAGTCCGAAAGCCCGTTGCCGCGCTCGTCATAGCGGACGAGGCAGCGATCCCGGGCGAGCTCGCGGAAAAGCGGCGACCAGATCGGCGCATCCCAGTCGAGTTCGAGATGATTGAGCCAATTCGCGGCCTTCACGATCGGCGGGCCGTCGCCGACAGTCGCATAGGCGATCGTCGCGCCGTCATTGGCTCGGCAGAATTGAATGCGCTGGCGTTCGAGCAAGCTGCGATCGCGCCAGGTTTGTCCCTCGCGCGCGCCGCCGACCGCGTTCGCGATTGAAAGCCCGGCTTCGGCAAAACGCGAATTGAGCGCCGCTTCGACATCGGCGGCGCGGCCCTTGGCGCCGATCCGACGATGGGCGTCGATCAGACAACGCGCGGCATCGACGTTGAAGGGCGAGGATTCGAGCCACGCCTCGGCGTAGGCGACCGCGCGCTCCGGCGCTGTTTGCGGATCTTGCGCGAGGCGAGCGGCCGCCGCGGCGAACAGGCGTTCGGTTTCAGCGCGCTCCGCCGTGAGCCATGACTGAAATCGCTGATTGTCCGGTTCGTCCGCGCCGTCGAGCAGGGGCGACTTCAGCATTTCGAACGCGCCGGCGAGATTTTGATGGGACGTCTCCGGATTTTTGACCGCGCGACGCGCCTCGATGATATCGACCGTCGCGCCAGCCGGCAAAAACTCGACGCGCTCGCGGTCGGCGACAAGCCTTTCCGTCACGTCGTCATTCACGATCGGGCGGAGTTTCGACAGCGACCAGCGCAGCGCGGCGCGCGGGTCGTCAGGAATGTCCCAGAACAATTCGCACAGCGAATCGCGCCGTTGCGGGCGGGCGTTGAGGGCGAGATAGCCAAGCAGCGCGCGGGTCTTGCGCGAGGCCGGAAGCGGCTCAACCGCGCCGTTCCGCTTGACGGTGAGTTCGCCAAGGACGCGAATGTCTAGTGCGGCCGCCATTGTTGCGCCTTTCCCGGAGAATCACGCGCTGACAGGCGAAATTCAACGCTTCGGAGCCATATTACAACGCTTACTCCATCGCCCGCTCAAACGGGCCGCCGCCAAAAGCGGTTTGCAAGGAGGCTGGGAGAGACCCCCGGCGCCTTTGTTCAACCATTGAGGGCGTTATGATGAATTTGACCACAGCTCGGCTCGCCTTGCGCACGCTTCTTGAAGCGGAAGGCGCGAATTCAATTTGGATCACCGCCAATGTGGTGCAGGCGCGCTCCGCGAAAGGCGCGGTCATGACGCTGGTCCGATCGCCGGATGAGGCTTTTGAGGAGCTTTTGAGCCGCGCCGTCGCCGCCTATCGGTCGGTTGAAGAAAATCTCGCGAAAGCGGCCTGAGCGATCCCGCTACGCGGCGACCCGTTCGAGGATTCCGACGCGAATGCCGTCGAACACATATTGGGTTGAGAGCGCCATCAGCAGCATCCCGAGAATTCTCGTGATGGCGTTCATGCCGGTTCGTCCGAGCGCATCGCCGATGCGGCTGGCGAATGTCATCATCAAGACGCCGATCGCCAGCACGACGACTGAAGCGGCGAGCGCCGACATTTTCTCCATGGCGTTCGCGCCGGGTCCCATCAGCAGCATGATGGTCGCAATCGCGCCAGGTCCCGCAAGCATCGGGATCGCAAGCGGGAAGAAGGCGATGTTCTCGCGCGCCGACGCTTTGGGCCCCGGCGTTTTCGCCTGCGCCTCGCTGTCTGGATCAAAGAACATCCGGAACCCCATGATGAAGAGAATGATTCCCATCGCGGCGCGGAAGGCGGGCAGGGTGACGCCCATATGATGCAGCACCGCGTTTCCGGCGAAACCGAACAAGGAAAGAATGACGATCGAATAGACCGCCGCCATGAAAGCGATCCGAAGGCGCGCGCGCGGCGTTTCGTCCTTGGTGAGCGACGCGAAAATCGGCGTGACAAGGATCGGATCAATGACGATGAAAAGCGTCACGAACGCGGTGAGGGCGGTCTGGAAAATCGGATCCATCACGTCCTTCCTGCCGCAGGTCGGCGATGCCGCGCAAGGCGGCTTCTAGCGGTCCAAATCATTCAAAAGGAATGATTCCTCGCCCGTCCGTTCTTGGTGACGCCTCGCTTCGCGAGGCTCTTCAAGGATGCGGGCCTTGATCCATCCGGTTCGATTGAAGCGGGCTGCTAGCGCCAGCTTTTGCAATTGCACGACGGCCCCCCACCGGCTCGCTGCGCTCGCCTCCTCCCCCGCTGCGCGGGGGAGGAAAGGCAGGCGGCGAAACATTTCCTCCCCCGCGAAGAGGGCGATCGCATTTGGCGCGCCACCCTCTCCCGCTTGCGGGAGAGGGTGGCGCGCCAAATGCGATCGCTCTGCCCCCGAAGCGGGGGAGGCGGCGGCGAAGCCGACGGAGGGGGTGTGTCACCCCATCATGATTCCGAGCGCTAGAGTCCGACCGCCGCCTTCATCGCCGCCTTTTCATCCGCGTCGAGGCCGTTTTCGTCGTCGATGAATTTCGCCGCCTCGCCGGGGTCCGCGCCCATGATGCGAATGACGCGGCGTTTCTCGCCGTCGTCGGCGTCGCCATTGAGAATGACCATGTCGCGATCCGAATCGTCCCCGGTTTCGATGATGATCTCCCGATCGTCGTCTTTCCCGTTTTCGCGGCGGGTGACGATTCGCACCTCCTTGTCGGCGCGGATGTCGTTTTCATCCTCTTCATAGTCCATCTTGTGAATGACGATCTTGCGCTTGCCCTTCGCGTTGCGCGCGGCCTTGTCGCCATCGAGATTGATGTCGATATCGTTTTGCGCATCGATCACCGCGAAGGCGGATTTGGCTTCTTCGCCTGAGAGCAATTGAAGATCGTCGCCGCCTTCCGCAATGGCGAATGCGCCGGTCGCTGCGTTCCGGACGGCGAAAGTCTTCTCGCCATTGCGATCGTCGAGCATCAACTCAAAATTCGGGGCGTCCATCGCCCCGGCGGCGACGGTGGAAAGCGAAAAAACTGCGGAAATGACAAGAACGCCCATTGATCGCCTCCAAGGCTTTTGATGCTACATCTGTAACAGAGCCTGCTCGCCTGGACAGGCGCAATTTATTACATTTTGGTAACCATCCGGGCGGTCAAACTCGACGTGGGCGGGATGTGCGCGGGGGCAAAAATGGTTAATATGGTCTGAAGCAACGCCCAGAATCAGTTCCAGGGGAGCGTAACAATGACAAGACATTCAATGCTGTTCGCCTGCGGCTCCGCCGTCGCGCTTTTGGCCGCCGGCTGTGCGAGCGCGCCCGACCGAACGGCCGGCGGCGATCCGTACGCCGCCGCTCTTTATACCGGCGCGCCGCAGCCAGACCGCGCCGATCACTTCGCCTATCTCTATGCGCCCGAGCAAACGTCAAAGAACGGAACGCCGTTTGAAATCGTCTCCTACGCCGGAATTGACGGCGCGCGCCGCGCGCATGAATTGTATACGGACGAAGAGGCGGAAAAGCTCGACGGAAGGTGCGAGCGCTATGTCGAGGCGAGCGCGACCGAGTCGTTGATCGACGTCGCCAATCTCTGCGACATCCCGCTTGAAATGCTGGTCGACTTCAATCCCGACATCAAGAGCGTCAGCTACGCGGCGTCCGGCGCGATGATCGAGATCCCGGGCGGGACCTTGTCGCCGCGCGGCGCGTTCGCCATGACGGACGCGCTCGCCGATCTCTACACGGTTCAGCCGGGCGACACGCTTGAATCGATCGCCTACCGACTCAATGTTTCCGAGACGTCGATCAAGAACCTCAATCCCGGCGTCTACTGGTCGGATCTGACGGAAGGTCAGGCTATTCGCCGTCCCGCGACGACGCCAAGCGAGATTGCGGCTTCGGCGCCGCGCTATGCGCCGCCGGTCGATGCGCCCGCCTGGGAAGGCTATTCGGGCGGGACGGGACTCGGCGCTTCTTCCGCTGGAACGGCCGTCGGGACATCGCATGCGCCCTATCAGCTGAAACCGGTCAAATCCTACGCCTACCCGGCCGGCGTCTATCCGGAAGCAAAGCTCGTCGTTGACCGCGAATTTGTGAAGGAAGGCGAAAGCGTCAAGGTGAAAGCGAAAGCAAATCCTGACGAGGAAGTGACGTTCTATGCTGGCGACGAGCCCCGCAAAATGAAAAAATCGACAACGGCGCGCGCCGACAAGAATGGCGACGCCGTCGCGTCGATCAAGGTCAAGAAGAATTCCGACATGGGAGGCGTCATTTTCGGCGCGCGCCCGGAAGGATCGAACGAAACGCAATTTTCCGATCGTGTCGGCGTCGTCAAGCTGAAAGAGACCGACGACGAAGCGGCGGCCGAAGAAGAAACCGACGAGACCGAGTCGGAATAGTCGCCGCTCCTGATCGCCGAAAAAGCGACATGGAACCGCTCCCTGGATGGGGCGGTTCCTTTTTTTGGGCGGTCAATTTTTCCGGATCGTATCCCAGCGCGCGCCTTCCTTGGCGCGATCGCGCAATTGGCGCGACGCGTCATAGGCGATGGCGAGATCAAAGGCGACCGATCCAAGGATCAGCGGCGCTTTGATGATGTTTTTCAAGGACCAGTTGTCGCGGCGGCGCAGGCGCCGAAGGGCGTAATTCTTCGGCACGGCGATGACGCCGCTCGATTTGACGCGCTCGGCGATGAGCGATTCAAGCCATGCCGGGTTTGCGGCGTTCCTCTTCCTGATTTCGTCCGCGACGTCGACGCCTCGCACGCGCCAGCGGCGGAACTCGTCATAAAGAAAGCGATTGATCGTTGTGCCGACGGCTTGCCGCCGCTCATAGCGGCAGATCGCGGCGAAACTCTCATAGGGCGCATAAAAATGCCTGACGCCCGGCGCGCGGCGGATGCGGGCGAGCGTCTCAGGCTCGGTGAAATTCCGCGTCAGCGTCATCGCGCGCAGGAAGCCGTCTTCAACGACGACGCCGGTCGGCATGATAATCGACCGCAACGCCGCGGCGCGCGCGGCGTAGAGCTGGCCCGACAGCGCGTGATCGTCATCATTGCCGGTCTTTTGCAGGGCGCGGATGACGGGTCGCAGGGCGCCGCCGGCGTCGCTGAATTTTTTCACGGGCTGGTCCGGCGCGATCTCGATTTCATCGTGCCGCTGCAGATGGGCGAGCAGCTTTGCAAGCGCGTCCGGCGAGGCGAATTCGATGTCGGCGTCGAGCAGGATGAAATAGTCCGTATCCGGCGCGCTCGCTTCATGAATGAAAACGTTCCAGGCGTTCGCCTTGCCGGGCTCCTTGACGTCGCGGACAAGGCCCGCGCAATTCGCCGCGCCTTTCATATCCGCAAGCGCTCGCGCGGCGGCGTCGACGGTCCGGTCGGCGCATCCGTTGGCGACGACGATGATTTCCTTGTCGAAGGCCGGGTCGGCGATGATCGATTGCGCGAGCAGCGAAGCGATTGTCGCGCCGATGAACGCCTCTTCATTATGGGCGAGAATGCCGATCGAAATTTTCATGTCGCGATCGCCGCGTCACTCCGGCACATAGGCCGGCAGGAAAGTCTCGATGCGGCGCGTCATCGCCTGGAGTTTCGCGTCCGCCTCCTCAATCCGCATATCGCGGCTGACCGGCGTGATGAGGCGGACCATCGCGCCGTCGGACCGCTTGCGAATGACGGCGTCGACAATCAGCCAGAACTTCATGACGAACTCGTTGGCGACTTTGCGCCCGCGCTGATCATACCAGTAATAGACTAGCTGACGGTGATCGCCGTTCTCGATGATCATGCGGTTGTAGTTGAACGCCCGATCGTCGCCGCTGCGCGCCTTGACGACGTCATGGCGCGTGATCTTCCAGCCGCCGCCCGGAATGCACTGGCGGGGGCTGTGCCAGGAGCGCCCGTCGCGCTGCGCGTCGAGATAGGCCATATACAGATTCAGCTGGTCGCCGTCGGGCGTCTTGAAATCGACGACGATCGAATCGTCGGCGCCGAGAACTTCGGCGACTGTCGGATCAATCGGCCGGATTGTCTTCTCCCAGCCGGCGAATTCCGAAGGGATCCCGTCAAAATCCTTGCGGTCGGGGATGATCAGCGAATCCGTCGTGATCAGTTTCGACCCGCCGATCGCAAGCGCGGCCGCCGCGATGACCGAGGCGAGGACCGCCGATTGCGGCGCGCGGGCCGCGCTCGGCGCGACGGTCGGAAGGTCCGGCGTCGTCAGCGCGTCGAGCGGATTGACGCGCGGGGAAGACCAGCGCGCGAAGATCGCGATGACGGCGAACAGCGCGACGAGACAAAACAGGAAAACGACCCATCCCTCAAAGAAATGCAGCGCGCCTTCCGCATGCTCGACGCCATAGGCCTGCACCATCGCGCCGGTCGCCGCGATCCGGAACGAGTTCATGAGGATCGTGATCGGAACCGTCGAGGCGACAATCGCCAGGCGCTGCCAGAGCTTGCCGCGATACATGTAGGCGGCCATGACGCCGAGGCTGAGGAACGGAAAGAGATATCGAAGCCCGCTGCAGGCTTCTGCGACCTGAAGCTTATAGTCGCCGAGATCGATGATGTTGCCCGAAAGATGCACCGGAACGCCCATCAGCTCGATCATCGCGACGCCGAGCACGGACGACATCTGCTGGAACTTCCAGGACAGCACCGTGATCAGCCAATAGGGCGGCGGGACAGCGAAAACCAGGAACGCGACCGGCGCCGCCGTCGTGCGCAGCAGCGAACGGCCGCCGAACGCGGCGACGACGCCGGCGACGGCGACGACGAGACCCAAATGCTGGAAAAGGAAAATGCTGGTGAGCTGGCCGAGCAGCAACAAGGCGAGCGCGGCGATCAAGATCACGGCGCCGAGGAAAGAGGGCGCGCCGACGCTCTTCTTGACCGTCTCACGGTTAATCCAGACGAGGTAGAGCGAAATCAGCGGAATGAAATAGCTGTGCGAAAGCTCTTGCTGCGCGCCCCAGCGGAGCCACAAATTCGCGATTGCGTCCCGGAAGAGAACAGCGAGGATGAGAAGCGTCGCGACGAGCGCGATCAGCTTTAAGGGCGGCGCGCCGCCCGCGCCGGCTGGAACGCGCGAAGATGCCTTGAGCGGGGCAGGCTCTGGCGATTGGGTCGTCGGGGCGTCCATGGAGCAGGCCTAGCTGATCCCCGAAGGCCGATGCAATATTTGTTCTCGCCCGATGCGATCGGACGAGGCGCCGGCCGCCGTCAAATCGGCCCAAAGCCGTTAACCAGCAGAAATCCGGCGAGCGCGGCGGCGGAAGCTCCGGTGAGGATTAGGCCGAGCAATGTTCCGATCGGCAGCGCCTTCTGCGCGCGCGCTTTGACCGTCAGAAAGAGGACGCCGAATCCGAGGACGCCTGAAAGGACGCCCGCGATCGAGAACCAGCGCGCCCAGCCGAGCAACCCGCCGAGCAGCAAAACCTCGTTCGCCTCGAAAGTCGCATAGGCGGCGTAACCAAGACCGCCGACGCTCGCTACGCCAAGAAGCGCGGTCAGGAAAGCGAGCGGCCGCGCGCCAAGCGTCGGCATTGTTTCGCCGCGGTTCACGAGGCGGGCGACGGGCGCCAGCGCATAGATGATCAATCCGATCGTCAAGATCAGCGCGGGCAGGGCGAACCAGAGCGCGGGGCCGGCGACTTTCTTTTCATCCTCGGCGGCGAGCGCTGCGAGCTTGAGCAGTCCCGTCGTGCGGAAGAGGGGCCCCGCGAATTTCGGCGCCTTGATTTCGTCGGCGCAGGACGTGTCGACCTTGGCATCCGGCGCATCGAAGAATTTCGTCAGGAAGTCTCCGCCGCATTTTTGCGAGCGGGTCGGTCCGTGTCCGGAATAAGGGAATTCGACATAAGTCGCTTTGGAGAATCCCGGGAGGATCGCCCTGGCGAGCGGCGGCGGCGTGATCGGGTCCATGGCGCCGTTGGCGATGACGCTTGGAATGTCGGTGACGACCGCCGCATAATCGCTTTCGGGCCGGGGCTTCATCCCATAGCGCTTGCAGGCCGCCGCGATCTCGTCGATCAGCGCCGGGTCCGGCAGAAGGCTCGCCAATTCCGGATGGTCGATCTTGTCCTTTGCGACCGCGTCGTGAAGCTGTCCGAACCAGCCGTCATTGCAGGCGATGGCGTTGTACATGCCCTGGCTGATCTGCGCGCCGCCGCCGCCCGGTCCGCCGGCCGTCAAAGCGCGCCAGGCGCCGAAGTCCGATTTTTCGACGGTCCTTGAAATCGCATCAATGAAGGCGGGAAGCGTCGGGTAATTGTCCTGCTCATAAAGGGACGCGAAGGGAAGGCCGCCGACGAGGTCGCCGAAGAACCAGCCCTTGCCGGCGGGAAACAATTCTGAATCGATTGCCTCGACTTCGATCGGCGTCGCCGTCGCGTTCGCAATCGCCGCCTTGAGGCGTTTCTGGAAATCCGGAAACGCCTTCGCGCAGGTCTTATTTTCCGTGCACGCCTTTTCAAGCAGATCGAGATCGCGCTGATAATGCGTGCCGATGCGCTGGAAATGCGGGCCGGGTTCAATCGGCACGATGGCGTCGAGAACGACCGCGCGGATGCCTTTGGGATCCTGCTTGATATAGGCTTGGCCGAGGATCGATCCGTAGGAAATCCCCCAGACGTTCCACTGTTCAAAGCCGAGCGCGCGTCGAAGCGCTTCAACGTCGCGGGCGTTTTCAATCGTGTTGTATCCGGAGAGGTCGACTTTGGCCGCCTTCGCCGCGGCAAAGCAATTTTCGATCGCGGCGAGACCGGCGCGCTGATAGGCGTCGAAATCGCGGGTGTTGCCGACCGAAGGATCAAAGAGGCCGAATTTCGGGCAGAAATCTTCCGAGAAGCCGATGCCGCGCTGTTCGAGAATATAAAGATCGCGGACGTCGCGCGCGCCGTGGTCTTTGAGGCGCTTCACATAGCCGACCGCCTGCGCGCCCGGGCCGCCCGTCAGATAGATGATCGGATCTTCGCGCTTCTTCCACTCGCCTTTTTCCTTTTCATCCCATTTTTCCGGCTTTCGCGCGTGGAGTTTCACGAAGTGAAGCCTGAGCGCGCGCGACCGCGACTTCTCCCGGTTTTCCGGCACAGTCAGCAGGCCGCAGGAAATCTCGCCAGGCTTGTATTTCACCGCGCCCTTGAACGGGCAGACGATTGTCTCGACGGCGAATTTGTCGCGCGCGAAATAATCGGCCGAAGCGCCGGCGACGCTTTCCTCGGTCGCGGCGTCATCATTCGTTTCAGCGACGGCGTCTTCAGTCGTCTCGCCTTGCGCGAGCGCCGCGCCAATGGACATGAGGACGGCCGCAGCCGCGCCCGAAAGGATCCGCTTCATGATTTCGCCCCCGCTGACAGTCTTGCCCCGCCAGCACGATATCAGAGAAACCTCTGCGAAACACGAGCAATTGTCATCCCGGGCGCAGTGCAGCGCGAAGCGGTGCGCTGCAGACCCGGGATCTCAAGCAGCTTCGCGGGATCCCGTGTCTGCGCAGCAGCACTCGCGTGCTGCAGCGCGCACGGGATAACACGGAAGGCGAGTTTCGCAGAGGTTTCTATCAGAGCGGGCGACGCCGGCCAATGTCGATTCGCCGCGAACCGATTTCGCTGCACTGCAAGGTTGTGACTGAAAAAAAACGGCGACGCTTTCGCGCCGCCGCTTCCACATTCTTGAGGCGAAAGGACTTCCCTAGAAGTCCATCCCGCCCATGCCGCCCATGCCGCCGCCCATGCCGCCGCCATGGCCGTGGCCGCCGGCTTCTTTTTTCGGCGCTTCGGCGATCATCGCTTCTGTGGTGATGAGCAGGCCCGCGACCGACGCCGCGTCTTGCAGCGCGGTGCGGACGACTTTCGCCGGATCGACGATGCCGGCCTTGATCATGTCGACATATTCGTCGGTCTGCGCGTTGAAGCCGAACTTGTTGTCTTTCTGTTCGAGCAGTTTGCCGACAACGATCGACCCTTCGCCGCCCGAATTGCGGACGATCTGGCGGATCGGCGATTCGAGCGCTTTCCGGATGATGGCGACGCCGGCGTTCTGGTCGGCGTTCGCGCCTTTGAGGCCGTCGAGCGCGCGCGTTGCATAGAGCAGCGCGACGCCGCCGCCGGGGACGATGCCTTCTTCAACCGCCGCACGCGTGGCGTTCAGCGCGTCGTCAACGCGGTCCTTGCGCTCTTTCACTTCGATCTCGGTCGCGCCGCCGACCTTGATCACCGCGACGCCGCCCGCGAGTTTCGCGAGACGCTCCTGCAGCTTTTCACGGTCATAGTCCGACGTCGTGTCGTCGATCTGCTTCCTGATCTGGCCGGTGCGCGCCTCGATGTCCTTCTTGGCGCCCGCGCCGTCGACGATCGTCGTGTCGTCCTTGTCGATCGACACTTTCTTCGCCTTGCCGAGCATGTTGAGCGTGACGCTTTCCAGCTTGATGCCGAGGTCCTCGGAGATGACCTGGCCGCCGGTCAGCACCGCGATGTCTTCAAGCATCGCCTTGCGGCGATCGCCGAAGCCCGGCGCCTTGACCGCCGCGACCTTGAGGCCGCCGCGCAGCTTGTTGACGACGAGCGTCGCGAGCGCTTCGCCCTCGACGTCTTCCGAGACGATCAGCAGCGGCTTGCCCGACTGCACGACCGCTTCCAGCAGCGGCAGCATCGCCTGCAGGCCCGACAGTTTCTTCTCATGGAGAAGAATATACGGGTCTTCGAGTTCGACGATCATCTTCTCGGCGTTGGTGATGAAATAGGGCGAGAGATAGCCGCGGTCGAACTGCATGCCCTCGACGACGTCGAGTTCGGTCTCGGCGGTCTTGGCCTCTTCGACCGTGATGACGCCTTCATTGCCGACTTTCTCCATCGCTTTCGCGATCATGTCGCCGATTTCCTTTTCGCCGTTCGCGGCGATCGAGCCGACCTGGGCGATTTCGTTCGACTTGGCGATCTTGGTCGCGCGGCTCTTGATGTCCTCGACGACCTTGGCGACGGCGATGTCGATGCCGCGCTTTAGATCCATCGGGTTCATCCCGGCGGCGACGGCCTTCGCGCCTTCCTTGACGATCGCCTGCGCGAGAACGGTCGCGGTCGTCGTGCCGTCGCCGGCTTCGTCATTCGTCTTCGACGCGACTTCGCGCACCATCTGGGCGCCCATGTTCTCGAACTTGTCCTCAAGCTCGATTTCCTTGGCGACAGTGACGCCGTCCTTCGTCGTGCGCGGGGCGCCGAACGATTTTTCGATGACGACGTTGCGGCCTTTGGGCCCGAGGGTCACCTTCACCGCATTGGCGAGGATGTCGACGCCGCGCAGCATTTTCTCGCGCGCTTCAACGTCGAATTTTACTTCTTTTGCAGCCATGGTTCGTTTCTCCTGAAATCTTTATGCGGACTAAGCGATGACGCCGAGAATGTCTGACTCTTTCATGATGAGGAGATCCTCACCGTCGATCTTGACTTCGCTGCCGGACCATTTGCCGAAGAGGATCTTGTCGCCCTTCTTGACGTCGAGCGCGACAATCTTGCCGTCGTCGCCGCGGGCGCCGGGGCCGACCGCGATGACTTCGCCCTGCTGGGGTTTTTCCTTGGCGGTGTCCGGGATGATGATCGATCCGACTTTCGAATCCTCTTCGATCCGGCGGACGAGAACCCGGTCGTGAAGCGGTCTGAATTTCACAGGATTGTCTCCATTTTTCGTTCAAAACAATGAGTTAAAGCGCGGTGCGCGCAGTTTGGCACTCACCAGCGGCGAGTGCTAGCAGGCATCTAGGGAGCCCGGTCGCCGGCGTCAAGGGCCGGCGCGCCGGTTCCTTTGGCGGTCTCGGCCGGATCCGCTCCCGCCAAATTGAAGTCGCCGCCGCATTTTCGCCGCCCGGCGCGGGAATTTCCGGCGCAATTACTCGTTTTTAATGGGTGACGAACGGCGTTACGGCGATATTTCCGTCGCGCTTTAACCAACGGCAGACGCCGCCGCTCTTAAGACCCTCCGGCGGCCGCGGCCGCCATTTGAAAGGAAAGAATTCATGCGGAAAGCAGTCATCCTCGGGGCCGTGGCGATTTTCGCCGTGGGCTGCACCACCAATCCCTACACCGGCGAAAAGCGCGCCGGGCGGGTCGTCACGTCGGGCGCCGCGGGCGCTGCGGCCGGCGCCGCCGCCGGCGCGGTCATCGGCGCTGCGACCGGCGGGGCCGGCAAGGGCGCGGCGATCGGCGCCGCGGCGGGCGCCGTCATCGGCGGCGGCATCGGCGTCTATCAGGACCAGCAACAAGCCAAACTCCGCGAACGCCTCGTCAACGCCGGCGTTCAGGTTCAGCGCGAAGGCGACAATATCCGCCTCATCATGCCGTCGGACATCACGTTCGATACGGCGCAGTCGGACGTCAAGGACAGTTTCTTCCAGACGCTGAACGCGGTCGCCGAAGTCCTCGACGAATTCGACAAGACGAGCGTGACGGTCGCCGGCCACGCCGATGCGCGCGGATCGGACAGCTACAATATGGACCTGTCGCAAAAACGCGCGCTGTCGGTGTCGAACTATCTCTCGTCGCACGGCGTCGATCCGGCGCGCCTCAATTCGATCGGCTATGGCGAGACGCGCCCCGTCGGCGACAATGCGACGGCGGCCGGCCAGACCGCCAATCGCCGCGTCGAAATCACCATCGACCCGGTCGAGAGCCAGTTCCAGGGCTGATCGCTTTTCTAATCGGCGCGCCTCAAGCCGCCCGGCCAAACCGGGCGGCTTTTTCATGTCCTTGTTCACGCCCCATTAAGACCCCAATTAAGCCAAGTGAAACGGCTCTTTAGTAGCTTCCCTGAATGCCCGCATGGAGATCGTCTTGAATCCCCGCCAGCGCAGTTCCCGTTATGGTTTCGCGGTTCATTTCGCCGCTGGCGCTGCGAGCGTCATCTTGCTGATCGTCGCCTTGGTGCAGGGAATGCCGCCCTTTCTCGAATATGCGCTCGGCGCGTCGCTTCTCGTCATCTTGATCCTTCACGCGCGGATGGGATTTGCGCTTGGTCGGCTGCAATCTGAAGTCGAAATCATGCGGCGGCTGAGCGCCCGCTCAAGCGAAACGGCGCCGATCGCCGCGAGAGAGGCCGCGAGCGCGCTGACTGCGCCGGCGAATGCGTCGCTCTCCGAGAAAGAGGCGACCATGCTGCAACGCGTGCGCGACGCGATCGAAAGCGGGCGGATCGATCTTTACCTGCAGCCGATCGTCAGCCTGCCGCAGCGAAAGCCGCGCTATTTCGAGGCCTTCTCCCGTCTGCGCGACGCTGAAGGCAAAGTGCTAAAGCCGATCGATTATCTCGATGCGGCGGAAAGCGCGAACAAGATCGGCGTCATCGACAACATGATCTTGATGCGCTGCATCCAGGCGCTCAGAGAGGAGCGCAAGCGCGCGCCGCGCCTCGCGGTTTTCTGCAACCTCTCGCCGGCGACGATTTACGACACGGATTTCTTCAACCAGTTCACGGATTATCTCGAGGCGAACGCGGATCTTGCGCCCAATCTCATCTTCGAATTCACCTACCCCGCGATCCAGACCATGCATCCGCGCGTTCAGGAGAATTTGAGCGCGATCGCGCGCAAGGGTTTTGAATTCTCGATCGACCACGTCCATTCGATCGACCTCGATTGGGAGGGGCTGAAGGCGAAGAATTTCCGCTTCGCGAAAGCGCCGTCGAGCCTCCTCCTCGCCGCCGGCCGCGGCGACGAGGCGTCGGTCGCCAAGCTGCGCGCTTTCAGGAAGCGGCTCAGCGACGTCGGCGTCGATCTGATCGCGGAGAAGATCGAGTTTGAAAACCACATGCCGGAAATTCTGGCGCTCGGCATCGACTACGGTCAGGGCAATCTTTTCGGCGCCGCGCGCCCGGCGGAATTCTATCTCGGCGACCACGCGCCGAACGGCGATCGGGCGGCGGCGTGACGCAAGACGCGGCGCGGGGCGCGACACTGGGCGCTTGACCGGGCCGCGGCGCGCGCCCTACGCCTCGCGCCATGACGCCCCCGACTTTCATCAGCCGGCTTTCGGACATCGCCGACCATTATGACGCGCTGCTTTGCGACGCCTGGGGCGTCATTCACGACGGCGTGCGCGTCTTTCCGGGGGTCGACGAGGCGTTGCGCCGGTTTCGCGCCGGACGCGGCCCGATCATCGTGCTGACAAACGCGCCGCGCCCAAGCGTCGTCATCCCGCCGCAACTCGACCGGATCGGACTTTCGCGCGACGCCTATGACGCCGTCGTCACATCAGGCGATGCGACGCGGTCGGCGATCGAGCGCATGCTGCCCGGCGCTCTTTACAAGCTTGGTCCGGACAAGGACGAAACGCTCTATGCGGGGCTTGATGTCGGCTTTGCGCCGCTTGACGCCGCCGATTTCATCGTTTGCACTGGTCTCGTCGATGATTCCCGCGAAACGCCCGACGATTATCAGGATTTGCTCGCCCGCGCCGCGGCGCGACGCCTGCCGATGATATGCGCCAATCCCGACATTGTCGTTCGCTGGGGCGGGCGGCTCATCTATTGCGCCGGGGCCCTCGCGGAGGTCTATGAGCGGCTCGGCGGGGAAGTGATTTACGGCGGCAAGCCGCATCCGCCGATCTACGATCTCGCATTGGCGAGCATCAACCGCTTCGCCGGGCGCGGCGTCGATCGCCGGCGCGTTCTTGCTATCGGCGACGGCGTCAACACCGACATCGCCGGCGCCAATCGCAATCGGCTCGACGCCCTGTTTGTCGCGGGGGCGGGGGGCGTGCATGAAGGCGGCTCGGACGAGGCGGCGATCGCGGCGGCGCTTTCGCGCGCCGGCGTGCACGCTGAATTCGCATCGACCGGTCTTTTATGGTGACGGATGGTCCAATCATCGCCGCGATCGGCAATTTCGACGGCGTCCATCGCGGTCACCGCGTCCTGATCGAAAAGACCGCGCTGATCGCCCGCGACCGCGGCGGCCTTCCGGGCGCGGTGGTTTTCGATCCGCATCCGCGCCGCTACTTCCGGCCGAACGATCCGCCGTTCCTGATCACCACCGCGGCGACCCGCAACCGGCTGCTGCGCGAGGCCGGGATTGAAGAAGTCCGGCCGCTGACATTCAACGCCGCGCTGGCGTCGCAAACGCCGGCGCAATTCATTGGCGATACGCTGAAGGCAAAACTTGGCCTTGCCGGCGTCGTCGTCGGCGCTGACTTTCGCTTCGGCAAGGGGCGCTCGGGCGACGCCGCCGAACTCGCGTCGATCGGCGCGTCGCAAGGGCTCTTCGCCGCCGTCATTGAGCCGCTCGCGGAGCGCGGGCACTCGGACAAGATCGGCTCGACCGCGATCCGGGAGGCGATCCTGCTCGGCGAGTTCGACCGCGTCGCCGCGATGCTGGGGCGCCGGTGGAGCGTCTCAGGAATC
The DNA here is from genome assembly GCA_902826095.1 of uncultured Alphaproteobacteria bacterium. Taxonomy (GTDB): domain Bacteria; phylum Pseudomonadota; class Alphaproteobacteria; order Caulobacterales; family Parvularculaceae; genus Amphiplicatus. Next base: position 20,382 of record CADEDN010000033.1, read on the forward strand.
GTCGAATCGGGAAGGCGGCTCGGCCGAACCCTTGGTTTTCCAACCGCTAATCTCAGACTTGGCGATCTTATCGAACCGCGCCGCGCCGTCTACGCGGTCCGCGCCGACATCGGCGGACGCGTCATCGACGCCGTCGCCAATTTCGGCCGCAAGCCGACCGTCGGTTCACAGGCGCCGCTGCTCGAAGTTCATCTCTTCGATTTCAGCGAGGACCTCTACGACAAGGAAATCGAGGTCGAGTTCGTCGCCTTCATCCGCGACGAAATGAAATTTGAGAGCCTTGACGCGCTGAAGGCGCAGATCGCCGCGGATTGCGTCGCTGCGCGGGCATTGCTCGCGTTCTCAGAATAAAAGCCCCTTGGCGCTGAGTTCGGCGCTGAAGGCGGCGAGCGCCGCGCTGCTGTCTTCGACCGCATCGAGCATTTTCGGAAGGTTCGTCTCAAGGCGCGCGATTTCACGGCGACGAAACTCGATGTCCTGCCGCTCATGCTCGCGGTCCTCATTGCTGATCGACGGCTTGGCGTAGCGTTTTTCCGCAACACTCAGCAAATAATGGTGCTGGTCGAGGCTTGCGACCGCCGCCTCATAGGCGGCCGCCGCCTTTTCGCTTTCGCGCTTCAGCGCGGCTAGTCTTGCGCCGAACGCGTAATGCTCCAGAAACGTCTGTTCTGTCTCCGGCGGGCAAACGTCGAAATATTCGGCCGCCGCGGCTCCCGCTTTGAAGCCGCCCTCCGGCGTGCAGTAAGCTTGGAGCCCCTTCGCCTTGCCGGCACTATAAGCTGCGGCGTCGACGACGTAGCCGTGTTTCAGGCAGCTCCGGCTTTGCTCGGTGAAGGATTTCGCCGATGCGCCAAGTCTGCCGTCCGCTTCGCCGAGCGCGGCCCAGTCCATGGTCGAACAATCGGCCGCGTTCATGCCGCTCGCGCAGCCGCTGACAATCGTCGCGATGAGCGGCGACAGAACGGTCTGGACGGTAAAGCGCGCGCGCGTCTGCATCGAGGCGCAGTGTGGCGCGGATCGGCCAGGCATGACAAGGGCGCGCGCTTCAACGCCAGGGCGAAACGGGCGTCGGCGTCGGGGGGGAGAGCCGACGCCGACTTTCGTCCTGCTTTTAACGCAACGAGCAGGCGAGCGGACCGACACGGACATTCGTCCCGCTTCGCACGGCGGGGAAATTCGCCGGGAACGGATTGCCATCGTCGACGCGCGTGTCGAATTCGAGATCGCCGATGATGTCTCTGCTTGCGGCGTCGCGAATGAGGCGCATTGAACCGACATTGACCCCAGCCACCCGGACAGTCAGGAACTGACCGGCCGAAAAACCAAGATTCGGCGCGGCCTCGAATGAGGCGTCGAACTTCTTGCGCGCGCCGCGCTGTTCGAAACGGGCCGAGATGCTGTGATCGGTCGCGCCGTCCGCCGTGCATAGCAGGCGAAGGCGAGAGGCGGTCTGCGCATTCGCGGGCGAAATCGCAGTGAGCGCGGATATGGCCGCGAGAGCGGCGAGAGCGGCGAATTTCATTCAGGTCTCCATCGATTGCTTGCCGACGGACCAGCGCCGCCGGATCGTTAACATGCTGAAGACGGCGCAGCGCGCGGTTTTCTTCCCTTGCCGGTCGGAATTAACTAGAATGTCATCTGGAGATCGGCGCGCGACCAGAAAGCAGCCGCCGGCGCCCTCGGGAAATCACCATCCGGCGCGGCGCGTTCTGGCGCACGATCGCGTGTTTTCGCGGGCCGCCGCGCCCGTCGCCGCAAATTCGCCAAAAATTGGGCGAGACTCCGCGCCCGAAGGCGCATGCCTGCGTCGGTTGGAGCGTGTTCATGTCGGTGAAACTGCGGTCAGTCCTGTCGCGCGGCGCGCTTGTCGCGGCGGCGATGTCAACAGCGGCGCTGGCGCCGGCACCGGCGTTCGCCGGCGGCAGGGATCGCTATTACGACAATTACGGCCGCCATTACGACTACAGCTACCGAAATGATTACGGACGGCATCGCGGCTATTCCGACTATCGCCATCGTCGACGCGGCCATATCAGCGCCGGCGAAGGGGCGTTGATCGCGGCTGGAATTATTGGCGGGGTCATTTTGATCGATCGCGCGCTCGACAGCGGCAACCGCTCCGGCGATCGTCGCTATGATGACCGACGGTACGATGACCGACGGTATGATGGCCGGTACGATCGCGGCTACGATGATCGGCGCGATCGCCGCGGCGCCATTGACGACGATTATTATTATCAGCGGGACGATCGTCCTTATGACGATCGACCGCGAGGCGGCCGGGATGAAGATTATCGCTCTGCCGGATCGGACCGCGACATCGACGATATTCTCCTTGGCGATGATGACCGGCGCCTCGACAGCCGCGCTGACTTGCGCGCCATTCCGGCGGACGCCGCCTTCCGCGAATGCGTCGCTGAAACCAGGGGCGCCGCCGGCGCCGGCGGGATGAGCGTCGCCATGCCGGGCGCGCCGACCGAGGTCGAGCGCCTCGCCGACGGGTCGGTCCGAATGACCGCGCAGTTCCGCGCGTCAAACCCGAGGGGCGAAAGCTGGACCCGGCGCTTTGTGTGCGAAGCGGACGATCAGGGTGTGCGCTTCCTCCAGGTCGACTAGCGCCGTTTTGCCTGCTAATAGCGCCTTCATGGCGCAAAAGGTCATTTTCCCGGCTTTCACGGCGGGCCCGCGAATTACCGGCCCGGGCCGCGATTGAGCGCAAGCTTTACGCTTGACGCGCGGCGCGGCTGCGGGTTTCTCCTCCTCCCGGCAACCCATTTCGAGAAAGACTGACCGATGCCGACTGCATCGACAAAAGGCGCATCGCCAAAAGACGCGACAGCCGACGCGAATGCGCGCGACTACAAGTCGACGCTGTTCCTCCCCGAGACGGACTTCCCGATGCGCGCGGGGTTGCCGAAAGCCGAGCCGGAATTTCTGAAAGCGTGGGAAGCGGCCGACATTTACGGTCAGCTGCGGAAGGCTTCCTCGGGACGCCCGAAATATGTCCTCCATGACGGGCCGCCCTACGCCAACGGCCATCTCCACATGGGGCACGCTTTCAACAAGATCCTGAAAGATCTCGTCGTTCGCTCGCGCCAGATGATGGGGTTTGACTCCAATTACGTGCCAGGCTGGGACTGCCACGGCCTGCCGATCGAATGGAAAGTCGAGGAAGACTTCCGCGCCAACAACCGCGCCAAGCGCGACGTGCCGAAGGCCGAGTTTCGCGCCGCCTGCCGGGCCTATGCCGAGCGTTGGGTCGCCATCCAGCGCGAAGAGTTCAAGCGCTACGGCGTCGTCGGCGACTGGAACAATCCGTATACGACGATGGCGTTCGAGGCGGAAGCGGCCATCGTCGCCGAATTGCTGAAATTCGTCGGCAACGGCCTCGTCTATCGCGGCTCGAAACCGGTGATGTGGTCGCCGGTCGAACAGACGGCGCTCGCCGAAGCCGAGATCGAATATCACGATCATCAGTCGACGACGGTGTGGGTGAAGTTTCCGGTCGCCGCCGCTTTCCTCCCCCGCTTGCCGGGGAGGTCCGACGCAGCCGGGGTGGGAGCCCGTCATGGCGCCCCCCCTCCGTCGCCTTCGGCGACGCCTCCCCCGCAAGCGGGGGAGGAAAGCGCGTCGATTGTCATCTGGACGACGACGCCATGGACGATCCCCGGCAACCGCGCGATCTGTTTCGGGCCGAAGATTTCCTACGGCCTTTACGAAGTGACGGCGATGGAAAAAGTCGTCGACCCGAAGAGCGGCGCCGAACTGACGCCATGGACGAAAATCGGGGAAAGACTGATCGTCGCCGACAAACTCTGGGAGAGCGTCAAGGCGGCGTCGAAGGTCGCCGAATTCAAGCGCCTTGGCGACGTCGATCCGGCAGGCTTTGCCTGCCATCACCCGCTCAAAGGTTTCCACGGCGGCTACCATTTTCAAGTGCCGCTTCTCGCCGGCGATCACGTCACCGACGACGACGGCACGGGCTTTGTCCACACCGCGCCCGGCCACGGACAGGAAGACTACATCGCCTTCGTCTCGGCTTTCGGGACGCGAGCCGAAATTCCGCATACGGTCGATGAGTTCGGCGCGTTCACTGACGAGGCGCCGGGATTCGAAGGCAAGAAGGTGCTCGTCCTTGAAGGCAAGAAAGCGGGCGAGGACGGCGACGCCAACAAGGCGGTGATCGACGCGCTGATCCAGCACAATGCGCTGCTTGCGCGCGGGCGCCTCAAGCATTCCTATCCGCATTCCTGGCGCTCGAAAGCGCCGGTCATTTTCCGCAATACGCCGCAATGGTTCATCAGCCTCGACAAGAAGAAACCGGACGGGCGCACCTTGCGCGAGGACGCGCTCGCGGCGATTGACGCAACGACGTTCACCCCCGCGGCCGGGAAGAACCGCCTATGGTCGATGATCGAGGGCCGTCCCGACTGGCTCGTCTCGCGCCAGCGCGCCTGGGGCGTGCCGATTGCGATCTTCGTCAACAGGAAGACCGGCGAAATCCTCAATGACCCCGCCGTCAACAAGCGTATTGTCGACGCCGTCAAGGCGCGCGGCGCCGACGCCTGGTTCGAGACGCCTTCGCAAATCTTCCTTGGCTCGGCCGGCTCCGACAATGAGTATGAAAAGATCGAGGACATTCTCGACGTCTGGTTCGATTCAGGATCGACCCACGCCTTCACGCTTGAAGGCCGCAAGGATCTGAAGTGGCCCGCCGATCTTTATCTTGAGGGCTCGGACCAGCATCGCGGCTGGTTTCATTCGTCGCTCCTTGAAAGCTGCGGCACCAGAGGCCGCGCGCCCTATGACGGCGTTTTGACCCACGGCTTCGTCCTCGACGAAGAGGGGCGCAAAATGTCGAAATCGCTCGGCAATGTCGTCGACCCTGCCGACATCATGAAGGAATACGGCGCGGATATCCTTCGCATCTGGGTCGCGAGTTCCGACTATGCGGACGATCTGAGGATCGGCAAGGAGATCATGGGCTCCTCGGTCGACGCCTACCGCAAGGTCAGGAACACGATCCGATATCTTCTGGGCGCCCTCAACGGCTTTACGGAGGCTGAACGCTTGCCGGCGGCGAAAATGCCGGCGCTTGAGCGCTACATGCTGCATCTCGTCGCAAAGCTCGATGACGAGGTGCGCGCCGGATATGAGGCGTTCGACTTCAAGGGCGTCTGGCGCAAGGTTTTCGATTTCATGACGCTCGATCTGTCGGCGTTCTATCTCGATATAAGGAAGGACAGCCTCTATTGCGATCATCCGTCGGCGGATCGCCGCCGGGCGGCGCGCACGGTGATGGATGCCGTCTTCGATCACCTGACCGCATGGATCGCGCCGGTGCTTGTTTTCACCATGGAGGAGGCGTGGGGCTTTCGCCACGGGACGGACAAGGGGTCGGTTCATCTTCGCCTCCTGCCCGAGCCGCAGCCGGCCTGGCGCGACGAGGCGCTGGCGACGCGCTGGCGGTCGCTGCGCGACATCCGCCGCGTCGTCACCGGCGCGCTTGAGGTCGAACGCCGCGAAAAGCGCATCGGCGCGAGCCTTGAGGCCTCGCCCGTTCTTTATCTTGCGGACGACGCGCTCATCGCCGCCGTAAAGGGCGTCGATCTCGCCGAACTGTTCATTTCCTCGAATGTGAGCGTTGAAAAAGGCGAAGGGCCGGCGGCGGCCTTTCGGCTTCCTGAAGCCCCCGGCGTCGCGGCGCTCGCCGCCGCGAGCGCCCACAAAAAATGCCAGCGCTGCTGGCGGTATACGGATGATGTCGGCGCGAAAGCGGGTCATCCGGACGCCTGCGCGCGCTGCGCGGACGCGGTCGACAGGCTGGACGGCAAGGCCGCGTGACAATGAACGTCCGGACCATTCAGTCAAAAGCCGCCGATTGGTTCGCCGAGGCGCGCGCCAATCCGCTGTTCCTTTTCGGCCTGCTTGGCGCCGCCGCCGTCGCCGCGCTCGATCAGGCGACGAAATACTGGATCGTCAATATCGTCGAACTGCCGATCCATCGCCGGATCGAAATCTCGCCGATTTTCGACCTCACTTATGTGCAAAATCGCGGCGCGAGCTTCGGCATGCTGGCCGGCGGCATGGGCTCGCGGGTGCTGCTGTCGACAATTTCGATCGCGATCGCGACGGTGATGATCGTCTGGCTTGGGCGCCTTAAACGCCGGTTCGCGGCGGCAGGCGCGGCGCTGATCATTGGCGGCGCGATCGGCAATCTCCATGACCGCGTCCGCTACGGCTATGTGGTCGATTTCCTGGATTTCTCCGGGTTGATGTTCCCCTGGGTCTTCAATGTCGCCGACACCGCGATCAATGTCGGTTTCGCCTGCCTTATTCTTGACGCCGTCCTTCACAAGGATGGAAAAACGCCGGCGTGAGCGGCTTTGCGCTCGCCGTCGGCGACGGCTATATACAATCCAAATCAACCGGAGCAGTCGCGTAATGAAATCGGCTTTCCTTCTGACAGGCTTTGCTTGCGCCGCCCTTGCGATGACGGGCTGCGCGGGCATCGGCAAGGCGCTCGGCAGCGGCAAAAACCCGCCGGATGAGTTCGCCATTGCGACCAAGGCGCCGCTGGTGGTGCCGCCTGACTACGCCCTTCGGCCGCCAAAGCCCGGCGAAACGCGCCCGCAGGAACTGACCCCGTCCGAACGCGCCCAGCAGGTCCTCCTCGGCGACCGCACCGCCGCCCCGCCGACCGGCGGCGAACAGAAATTGCTGGCGCAGGCGGGCGCGACGACGGCGGACCCCAATATCCGCGCGGTGCTTGATGCGGAAAATGGCGGGCGGGTCGAAAAGGATCGCAGCTTCGCCAACCAGCTGATGTTCTGGAAATTCGTCGACGGCAAAGTCGACGACAAGGCGGCGCCGCTCAAAGTCGACGATCCGGCGGCGTGGCACGCCGAGCGCGTCCGCGCGATTGAAAATGTCACCGGCGAAAAGGCGACCGTTACGATCGAGAATGACGACGCGCTTGAGCTGCCCGGCGTTTTCTAGGAGTTCCCGCAATGCGGCTTCATGTTTCGGCGGGCGTGTTTGTGCTGTCGCTGGCTGTCTCCGCCTGCGCCTCGATGACGACCGTCCACAAGACGCCGGGGCGCGATGTCGTCGCCGATCTTCTGGTCGACGACCTTCAATGCCGCGATACGGCGGAGAAAAAATGCGACCCGGCGCTGCAGCCGAAATCCGTCAAGCTCACCCGCCTCGATTGCGACGCGCTGCCGCTACGGGCCGCCGCCCGCGAAGCGGCGCATGCGGCCTGCGCCTTTTCCGGCGAGATCGAACGCGTCAACGGTTCGGCAGCGCCGCTTCCGGAGGGAACGCGCGAGTTTTCGCTGATGGATCTGACGCCGGGCGTTCGCGTTCCCGAGCGCGTCTGGCTGCTCGTCCCGAAATAATCGGCGGGCTCAATCGCGGCGAAGCCTGCCGGAAAGCGCGATTGCGCCGGATTGGCGCACGTCGATCCGGTCCGCCGGCCGCAATTCCGGAATCTGGTCGCCGCGCGCGGTGTCGAAGCCGATGTCGCATGCGCCGTCTGATATTCGAACCGACCGCCAGCTTGCGCCGTTGATAAGGATTTCAGCATCGCCGTCGGCGACGCCGCGCAATTCGAATTCGACCTTGCGGGCGTCGGTTCCGAGCATTTCATAGTCAAATTCGCCGCGCCCGGCGGCGCCCGCGACCGCCTGAAGGTCGGCTTCAAGTTCGACCCGCGTCGCGGCGAATGACTTCCTCAGGAAAGAGAACATGGCGGCTCCGTTGATCCTCGTCCGGGAAACGCTAGGGTCGATTGGTGAATCAGCCCTGAATCGCGTTTTTGGCGCAGGTCGGAGCCGTGGCCCGAGATGAAATCATGAAGGATTCCGCGCCGCTGCGGCCGGCCGCCTTGCGACCCGTCATTCGCCTTCTGCCGGCGGACGCGGTCAACCGCATCGCCGCCGGCGAGGTGATCGAGCGGCCGGCCGCCGTCGTCAAGGAGCTCGTCGAGAATGCGATCGACGCCGGCGCGAGGGAGATCGCGGTCGCGATCCGCCAGGGCGGCAAGGCCGAGATCGTCGTCGAGGATGACGGCTGCGGCATGGGGCCGGAGGATCTCGTTCTCGCGGTCGAACGGCATGCGACGTCGAAACTCGCGGCGGACGAGGACGGCGCCGTCGATCTCCTGAACATCTTGACGCTCGGTTTTCGCGGCGAGGCGCTGCCGTCAATCGGCGCCGTCGCCAAGCTCGACCTCGTCTCGCGCCGCGCCGGCGACGCCGCAGGCGCGCGCTTGTCCGTCCACGGAGGAAAAAGCGACGGGCCGTCGCCGCACGCCTTCGGCGGTTCGGGAACGCGCGTCGCCGTCGCCGAGCTCTTTTACGCGACGCCCGCCCGCCTCAAATTCCTGAAGTCGGACCGATCGGAACAAGACGCCGTCGCCGATGCGCTAAAACGCCTCGCCATGGCTCATCCGGCCGTCGCGTTTTCATTGACGTCCGACAGCCGAAGAACATTCGCCTGCGCCGCTGAGGCGGCCGGCGAGGCGGGGCGGCTTCGCCGGCTCGGCGCCGTCATGGGGCGCGAATTCGAGGAAAACGCGGCGCCGATCGACGCCGCGCGCGACGGCGCGCGGCTTACAGGTTTCGCCGGCCTTCCGACCTATAATCGCGGCCTGCCGGACCGGCAGTTCCTGTTCGTCAACGGAAGGCCGGTGAGGGACAAGCTGATCGTCGGCGCCGTTCGCGGCGCTTACGCGGATTTTCTCGCGCGCGACCGCCATCCCGCCGTCGCCCTCTTTGTCGAGATCGAGCCGCAGCTTGTCGACGTCAACGTGCATCCCGCCAAAACCGAAGTGCGCTTTCGCGACGCCGCCAATATGCGCGGGCTGATCGTCGGCGCGCTGCGGCATGCGCTCGCCGGGGCGGGCCATCGCGCGTCGACGACGACAAGCGCGTTCGCCCTCGGGCGCATGCAGTCATCAGGCTTCATGCCGTCCTCTGTGCGGTCCAACCCCTTTCGGACCGATGCGGCGGCGTTCGGGGCCCTGCATGACAGGCCGCGCGATTATGACCCGCCGCTCGTCGACGCCGCGCCCTCGGCGAGGCTTGAGCCGGTCGATCACGCTCCCGTCGCCGACCACCCGCTCGGCGCCGCGCGCGCGCAGCTTCACGAGACCTATATCGTCGCGCAAACCGCGGACGGTCTCGTCATCGTCGATCAGCATGCGGCGCATGAACGCCTCGTCTATGAACGGATGAAGCAGGCGCTTGCAGACGGCGGCGTCGCGCGGCAGGGCCTTCTCATTCCCGAAATCGTCGCCCTCGAAGCGGCGGAGGCCGAGCGCCTCGACGCGCGGCGCTCTGAATTCGCGGAACTCGGCCTCGTCCTTGAGCGTTTTGGCGAGGACGCGATCATCGTTCGCGAGACGCCGGCGCTTCTCGGGCAAGCGGATGTCGCCGCGATCATTCGCCGCCTCGCGGATGATTTGTCCGAGATCGGCGACGGGCTGGCGCTCAAGGAAAAACTCGAAGACGTCTGCGGCTCGATGGCCTGCCGCGGATCGGTGCGGGCAGGGCGCCGTCTTTCGGCGGAAGAAATGAACGCGCTCCTTCGCCAGATGGAAGCAACGCCCCATTCCGGCCAATGCAACCACGGACGGCCGACCTATGTCGAACTGAAGCTCGCCGACATCGAACGGCTCTTCGGGCGGAAATAGCCGATTGACCCGCAAATTTATGTAACCTATAAGGTACATAAAACCACAGGAGAAGTCGATGAGAAAGGCGTTCATTCCGCTTGCTTGCGTGCTGGCCTTCGCGGGCTGTTTAAAGCCGGCGGAGAAACCGCCGGAAGCCGCGTCACAAGCCGCAGAAGAGCCAGCCGCGGCATCCGCGCCATCGGCGCCTCCCGCGGCGGCGCAAATCGTCCCTGCCTATGAACCGCTGGCGGCGTTCGCGCCCTTTTCCGGCAAGATTTTCCGCGGCGAATGGACGGATCCGGACGGAAAGAGAATTGTCGACATCGCGAAATATCGACTGATCCTCAACGGCCGGGCGCTGCAATCGACGCATCGTCTCGAAGGGTCGGATTATGGCGGCCGGACGATCATCTTTTTTGATGAGGGGGCCAAATCCTACGTCTTCCATTATTTCACGACCGGCGGATTTCATACGTCAGGGACGATGCGGCTCGTCGAAGGGGGCCTCGTCAGCGAGGAAAAGGTCGAGGGCCATGCGACGATCGGTTCGGTTCGCTCGAATGTGACATTCAGACCGGATGAAATTCTCGTCGACGTCGTCTATGTCGGCAAGGACGGGTCGCAAACTCCTGACATCCAGCGCGTCTACAAACCCATCGCCGACCCGGGACCGCTCTTTCCGGATACTGAATGACAGACTTTCCAGCGACGACCCTTTCGGCGCTTGCCGATTTCGACGAGCGCTCGCTCGACGAAATGCGCGCGCGATCAGCGGCGTTCTTCAACGAGATCAAGCGGCGGCATACGATCCGGGATTATCGACCGGATCCGGTGCCGCTCGACGTCATCGAAAATTGCGTCGCGGCGGCCGGCCGCGCGCCGTCGGGCGCCAACCATCAGCCCTGGCATTTCTGCGTCGTCGGCGATCCGCGATTGAAGGCGCAAATCCGCGCCGCGGCGGAAGAGGAAGAACGCGCGTTTTACGCCGGCCGCGCCGGCGATGAATGGCTCGAAGCGCTCGCCCCGCTTGGCACCGATCCCGAAAAACCGTTTCTCGAGATCGCGCCATGGCTGATCGCCGTCTTCGCCCAAAAGCGCGGCGGCCTTGAACCGGGCGATTCGAAGAAGAACTACTATATCAACGAAAGCGTCGGCATCGCCTGCGGGTTCCTGCTCGCCGCCCTGCATCATGCGGGGCTGGCGACGCTCACGCACACGCCAAATCCGATGAATTTTCTCTCAAAGGCGCTCAATCGTTCGTCGACCGAAAAGCCTTATCTGCTCGTCGTCGTCGGCCGCCCGCAGCGCGACGCGCCGGTGCCGCTGCACGCGCTGAAGAAGAAAGCGCTGAAGGACATCATGACGGTCTATTGAGAAGGCGCCCGGCGCGCTTACGCCTCCGCCATCCGCCCGGCCATGCCTTCGATGCGGCCCGCCGCCGCTTCGATGACGCGGGTCGCGCCGCCGACCGTCTCGGCGTCAAGCGTTTCCGCGCCGCGCTCGACCTCGATCAGCTTCGCCCTGGCTTCAAAGAGTTCGTCCGCGACCGTCAGCGCGGCGAGCAGCATCACGCGGGCGTCGCCGATCTGGCCGAGTTCGGCGACAAGCGATCGCACATGCCGGTCAATATGGTCGGCCAATCGGTGCAGCCGCTGCTCCTGCCCGTCATCGCAGGTCACTTTGTAGACGCGGTCATTCACCACGATGTCGATCTCAGCCATCGCTCAAGCCTCCCTTCCGGATGCAAGAAGTCCCTTCAACTCGCGAATGGCGTCGGCGAGGTCTTCAGCGGCGGCCGCGGCCTGGGTTTTCGCCGTGCGCGCCCGGAGCTTCGCCTGCTCGATCGATTCGGATCTCGCCGAGGATTCGCTTTTTTGCTCTTCAAGACGCGACTCAAGCGCGTCGAGCGCGCCAGCCAGCCTTTGCACCGATTTTTCGAGCGAACTCATCAGGATGCCGTTCCACCCATGCGTGCAAATCCTGAGCGTTGTCGGCCGTCCTTGTCCACCCGAAACGGCGCGGATTTGTCGCCCTTGACCCTTACTTCTCTGCAAGGCATGAAGCCCGGAAATCAGGCTGGGCGCATGCCGGCGCCGCTTTTCTCCTCGCGTCGGCGCTAAGGATCAACATGGCGGCGGAGACGACGGGGAATGGCGCCGGTGGAATTGGCGCCGCCAGCGCGGAGGCCGCCGTCGACGATCGTCTCTTCGCCCGGATGGCGAACGCCATTCGCGCGCTGTCGATGGATGCGGTCGAAAAGGCGAAATCAGGCCACCCCGGCATGCCGATGGGAATGGCCGACGCCGCAACGACGCTGTTCGCTGAATTCCTGAAATTCGACGCCGCCGATCCCGCCTGGCCGGACCGGGACCGGTTTGTGCTTTCGGCCGGCCACGGCTCGATGCTGATTTATTCGCTGCTCTATCTTCTCGGCTATGAGGGGATGGGGATCGAGGATCTAAAGCGCTTTCGCCAGCTCGGCGCGAAGACGGCGGGCCATCCGGAATTCGGGCACGCGCCGGGGATCGAGACGACCACCGGCCCGCTCGGACAGGGCCTTGCGAACGCCGTCGGCATGGCGATCGCGGAGGCGCATCTTGCGGCGCGGTTCGGCGACGGGCTCGTCAATCACAAAACCTATGTGGTCGCCGGCGACGGCTGCCTGATGGAAGGCGTTTCGCAGGAAGCGATCTCGCTCGCCGGACATCTGAAGCTCCGTAAGCTGATCGTTCTCTGGGATGACAATTCGATCACCATCGACGGCGCGGTCAGTCTCGCGGATTCGACCGATCAGTTGAAGCGGTTCGAAGCGTCAGGCTGGCGCGCGACGCGCGTCGACGGCCATGATCGCCGCGCCGTGTCTATGGCGCTCGCGGCGGCGCAAAAATCCGATCGGCCGACCTTGATCGCGGTGAAGACGATCATCGGCATGGGCGCGCCGAAAAAGCAAGGCACGGCGGCGACGCATGGAAGCCCGCTTGGCGCCGAGGAAGTCGCCGGCGCGCGGGCGGCGCTCGACTGGCCGCACGCGCCGTTCGAGATTCCGGACGATGTTCTCGGCGCCTGGCGCCAGGCGGGCGCGCGCGGCCGCAACCAGCGAACGCTCTGGAATACGCGGCTCCTCGGCGCGCCGGATCGCGCTCTATTTGACGCCGCGCTTAAAGGCGACGTCGCCTTGACCGTCGACGCGGCGATCAGGTCCTTCAAGAAAACGCTCGCCGCCGAGCCCGCGAATGTTGCGACGCGCAAGGCTTCTGAAATGGCGCTCGAAATCGTCAACGAAGCCGTCGCCGAGACGATCGGCGGCTCGGCGGATTTGACCGGCTCCAACAACACGAAAACGAAGTCCCTGGCGCCGCTGACGGCTGAGTATTACGCCGGGCGCTACGTCTATTACGGCGTGCGCGAGCACGCCATGGCGGCGGCGATGAACGGCATGGCGCTGCATGGCGGCGTCATCCCCTATGGCGGCACCTTCATGGTGTTTACGGATTATTGTCGGCCGTCGATCCGGCTGTCGGCGCTGATGGGGCTGCGCGTCATTTACGTGATGACCCACGATTCGATCGGATTGGGCGAAGACGGCCCGACGCACCAGCCGGTCGAGCATCTGGCGAGCCTTCGCGCCATGCCCAATCTTCGCGTATTCCGCCCGGCGGACGCCGTCGAGACGGCGGAATGCTGGGCGCTGGCGCTCGCCGCGAAGACGACGCCGTCGATCCTGTCGCTGACGCGTCATAATCTCGCGCCGGCGCGTCTTCAGTACACGGACGAAAATCTCTGCGCGAAGGGCGCCTATGTCCTCGCGGACGCGCCTGATCCCGAAATCGTCCTCATCGCGACGGGCTCGGAAGTCGAGATCGCGCTCGACGCGCAGAAGAAACTCGCCTGCGACAAGGTCCGCGCGCGCGTCGTCTCCGCGCCTTCCTTCGAGCTGTTCGCGGCTCAAAGCGAGCAATACCGCAAGGCCGTGCTCGGCAAGGCGCCGCGGATCGGGATCGAGGCGGGCGTCCGCCAGGGCTGGGACCTTTTCCTGCGCCGCAAGGACGCCTTCGTCGGCATGTCGTCGTTCGGCGCGTCGGCGCCGGCCGGCGATCTTTACAGGCATTTCGGATTGACCAGCGACGCCGTCGTCATGGCGGCGAAGAACCTGACCTTGAGGGAGTGAGCATATGGCGTTGAAAGTCGCGATTAACGGTTTTGGAAGGATCGGGCGGCTGACGCTGCGGTCGATGATCGAGAACGGCCGCAAGGGGATCGACGTCGTCGCGATCAACGATCTTGGCCCGGTCGAGACCAACGCCCATCTTCTGCAGTATGACTCAGTACACGGACGGTTCCCCTCCGCCGTCAAGACCACCGCCGACACGATCGACGCGGGCGCCGGCCCGATCAAGGTCTTCGCCGAACGCGATCCGGCGAAGCTTCCCTGGCGGGATCTCGGCGTCGACATCGTCTTCGAATGCACCGGAATCTTCACGTCGAAGGAGAAGGCGTCGGCGCACCTTGCGGCCGGGGCCAAGCGCGTCCTCGTCTCCGCGCCCTGCGACAATTCCGACAAGACGATCGTCTACAAGGTCAATCATGAGACGCTGACGAAAGCGGACGTCGTCGTCTCGAACGGGTCGTGCACGACGAACTGCCTCGCGCCGGTCGCCAAGGTCCTTCACGCCGCGATCGGCATCGAGCGCGGCTACATGACGACGATCCACTCCTATACGGGCGACCAGCCGACGCTCGACACCATGCATAAGGATCTTTACCGCGCCCGCGCGGCGGCGATGTCGATGATCCCGACCTCGACCGGCGCGGCGAAGGCGCTGGGGCTCGTCATTCCCGAACTCAAAGGCAAGCTCGACGGCTCGTCGATCCGCGTGCCGACGCCGAACGTCTCGGTCGTCGATCTCGTCTTCACGCCGAAGCGCGCGACGTCGGTCGATGAAATCAACAAGGCGATCAGGGAGGCGGCGGACGGCCCGATGAAGGGCGTCCTCGCCTACACCGACAAGCCGCTCGTCTCGTCCGACTTCATGCACGATCCGCACTCGTCGACCTTCGCGCTCGCCCAGACGCAGATCGTCGACGGCGGCCTCGCGCGCATCCTCACCTGGTACGACAATGAATGGGGCTTCTCGACGCGCATGGCGGACGTCGCGCTCGTCATGGGAAAGCTCCTCTAGGAGACGGCGATTGTCAGCCTTCAGAACAATTGACGATCTTGCGGTTGAGGGAAAGCGCGTGCTGGTCCGCGTCGACTTCAACGTGCCGGCGAAAGACGGCGTCGTCACCGACGCGACGCGCATCGAACGCGCCCTCCCGGCGATCGAGGAGCTGTCGAAGAAGGGCGCGAAGATCATTCTGCTGTCGCATTTCGGCCGTCCCGGCGGAAAACGCGACGAAAAGGAATCGCTCCGCCCTGTCGCGAAAAAGCTTGAAGCGCTGCTCGGCCGCAAGATCGCTTTCGCCGACGACTGCATCGGCGAAGCGGCGGCGAGCATCGCCGAGGCGATGAAGAACGGCGACGTCGCGATGTTCGAAAACACGCGGTTTCACAAGGGCGAGGAAAAAAACGACCCCGACTTCGTCAAGGCGCTTGCGGCGAATGGCGATCTTTACGTCAACGACGCGTTTTCGGCGGCGCATCGCGCGCACGCGTCGACGGAGGGGCTTGCGCATCTCCTCCCCGCCGCGGCCGGCCGCGCGATGGAGAAGGAGCTCGCCTACCTCGCCGCGGCGCTCGCCGCGCCGCAGCGGCCGCTGATCTGCATCGTCGGCGGCGCGAAGGTCTCGACGAAAATCGAATTGCTGCTCAACCTCGTCGGCAAGGCGGACATGCTGGTCGTCGGCGGCGGCATGGCCAACACATTCCTGTTCGCCAAGGGGACGCCGGTCGGGAAATCGCTGTGCGAGCCCGACCTCGCCGCGACAGCGCGCGAGATCATGGAGACTGCGCGCGCCAAGGGCTGCGACATCGTCCTTCCGGACGACGTCGTCGTCGCGAAGGAATTCAAGGCGAACGCGGCGCATGAGGTCCGCGCTTCGGACGCGGTGAAAGCGGACGAGATGATCCTCGACATCGGCCCCGACAGCGTCGATGCGATCGCCGCCAAAATTGAAAGCGCGAAAACGCTGGTCTGGAACGGACCGCTCGGCGCGTTTGAAACGACGCCATTCGACACCGCGACCGTCGAAGCGGCGCGGTTCGCCGCAAAGCGCGTCAAGGCGGGAAAACTCGTCGCCGTCGCCGGCGGCGGCGACACCGTCGCCGCGCTCAGCCATGCCGGCGTTGAAGATGATTTCACTTATGTGTCGACGGCCGGCGGCGCGTTTCTCGAATGGCTGGAAGGGAAAGACCTTCCGGGCGTTGCGGCGTTGAAGCGGTAGAGTTTTTGGAGGAGCAAATGAATCTCGATGCATTGAACAAAATCGCTACGGCCATGGTCGCGCCGGGCAAGGGCATTCTCGCCGCCGACGAATCGTCGGGCACCATCAAGAAGCGCTTCGACCAGATCAAGGTCGACTCGACCGCCGACAATCGGCGCGACTATCGCGAGATGCTGTTCCGCACGAAAGAAGCGATGGAGAAATGCATCTCCGGCGTCATCCTCTATGACGAAACCATCCGCCAGAATGCGAAGGACGGAACGCCGCTCGTCAGACTGATCGTTGAGGCGGGATCGATTCCGGGAATCAAGGTCGACGCCGGCGCCAAGGCGATGGCGGCGTTTCCAGGCGAGCAGGTGACGGAAGGCCTCGACGGCCTGCGCGAGCGCCTCGCCGAGTACTACAAGCTCGGCGCGCGCTTCGCCAAATGGCGCGCTGTGATCGATATCGGGCTTGGCGGCGACCGCGCAATTCCGACCTATGGCTGCCTTCGCGCGAACATGCACGCGCTCGCGCGATATGCCGCGCTCTGCCAGGAAGCCTCGATCGTTCCAATCGTCGAGCCGGAAGTCCTGATGGACGGCGATCACGACATCGACCGCTGCTTCGAGGTCACCGAGCTGACGCTCGGCCTTCTATACGAAGAACTCTATTTCGCCCGGGTGCCGCTGGAAGGCACAATCTTGAAGCCGAACATGGTGATCGCCGGCAAGAAATCCGCGAAGCAGGCGTCGACGGCCGAAATTGCGGAAAAGACCGTGAAGTGTTTCCGCCGCGCCGTGCCGGCGGCGGTACCGGGCATCGTGTTCCTGTCGGGCGGCCAGTCGGACGAGGAGGCGACGGAGAATTTGAACGCGATGAACGCCGGCTACCGGAAAATCATGCCCTGGGCGCTCTCCTTCTCCTACGGCCGCGCGCTGCAGGCCGCGCCCCTGAAGGCGTGGAGCGGCAAGGCGGAAAACGTCGCCGCCGGCCAGCGCGCCTTCCTCCACCGCGCCAAAATGAACGGCCTCGCCCAACTCGGAACGTGGTCGGCGGCCCTCGAAAAAGCGGCGTAAGCGCCCCCTTCCGCCGGAGCGGCTTTCCCTCCCCCTGTCATCCAGCACGCGCTGCAGCGCGTCCTTCGAGACGCCGCCTGACGGCGGCTCCTCAGGATGAGGGCTGCGGCGC
>CADEDN010000034.1 GCA_902826095.1 uncultured Alphaproteobacteria bacterium
AGGGGGAGGCGAAGGGGCGGCGGTTGAGAGATCAGGCTGAAACAGCCCCAATCCCCCCTGCCCCCCTTTCCAAGGGGGGTGAAGAAAAGAGGCCCGCGCGGACTCCCTCCCCTTGAAAAGGGGAGGGCAGGGTGGGGATTGGTTTTGATACGGACGAATGGCGCCACGCGTCCGGGATCCCGTCCGGCAGGAGCGCCGTCGAACTCCCGGGATCCCGGATCAGCGCCGCAGCCCTCATCCTGAGGAGCCGCCGTCAGGCGGCGTCTCGAAGGACGCGTTGCGGCGCGTCCGGGATGACAGGGGGAGGTGATGGAACGGCTGGAGAGATCAGGCTGAAACAGCCCCAATCCCCCGCCATTCGAGTCGAAAGCCGCGATGCAAGTTCCGTATGCGGCGCAAACGCCGGGGGCGCCTACGGGCGGAGCGACTCGTAGAAGAGGAGCTCGCCGCGCTGGACGTAGATCTGCACCGGCCCGGAATTGAGGTTGCGCAGCTTGTCGAGTTTGGTGACGGCGGCCTCGGGACGCGTCATCCGCTCCCAGCCGATTTCGAGAATGATGTCGCCGGGCCGCAGCACGATCGCCGCCTGGCTGTCCGGATCGACGGCGGTGACGACGACGCCTTCGACATCGGGCGCAAGGCCGAAGGATTCAATGACGTCGCGCGTCGGGCGCTCCAAAGTGAGGCCGGACGCTTTTAGGCCGCTCGCCGGCGGGGCGCCGACAGCGCTCGCCAGGACGCGGGTTTCACGCCGGTCGACCGTCACTTTGAGAACGACGCGCTTTCCCTCGCGCAGCACCGTCATCGGCACGGTCGCGCCGACCGGCGTGTCGGCGACGGCGCGCGTCAGATCGCGAACGGTGTTCACGGGACGCTTGTTGAAATCAAGAATGACGTCATTGGGCTGGACGCCGGCGTTCAGCGCCGGGCTGTTCGGGCGGACGACCGACACGACGGCGCCGCGCGGCCGGTCAAAGCCAAGTTCGGTTGCAAGCTTCGGCGTCATCTCGTCGATCGAGACGCCGAGCCAGCCGCGCCGCGTTTCGCCATGCGTCAAGAGCTGGTCGACGACGATGCTGGCGAGATCGGCGGGCACCGCGAAGCCGACGCCGACCGAGCCGCCGGTCTGCGAATAGATCGCCGTGTTGATGCCGATCACCCGGCCCGCCATGTCGAACAGCGGACCGCCGGAATTGCCGCGGTTGATCGCCGCGTCCGTCTGGATGAAGTCGTCGAAATTGCCGGCGTCGATGTCGCGGTTGCGCGCTGAAATGATGCCGACCGTCACCGTGCCGCCGAGGCCGAACGGATTGCCGATCGCCAGCACCCAGTCGCCGACCCGCGCGACATTGGAATCGCCGAAATTCACAAAGGGAAGTTTGGCCGGCGTCGTTTCGAGCTGCAGGATGGCGATATCGGTTTCGCGATCAACCGCGCGGATCGCGGCCTTGAATTCGCGCCCGTCATGCAAGGTCACCGTCACCTGATCGGCGTTGTCGATGACATGGTTGTTGGTGACGACGATGCCCTTGGGATCGACGATGAACCCCGAACCGAGCGACACCGCTTGCGGTGAGAATTTTTTCTGAAGCTGCGAATTGTCGCCGCCGGGCTTTGCGCCGTTCACTTTCTGGGCGGATGAAATATTGACGACCGCCGGCGAAAGCCGCTCGGCGAGATCGGCAAAACTCTCCGGCGTGCCGCGCGGCGCCGCGTTCGCCGCCGGAACCGTCATCATCATCGCGGCGGCCGCCGCCGCCGTCGCCAGGAATTTGAACGCCATACCCTCGCCTTTTGCGCCGCTCTAGAGGCGGGCCCCGCTTGTTGAACGCCGGCAAGGTTACCGGAAATTTCGGTTTGGGACTAGGGATTAGGGCTTAGGGATTTCCACCGAGCGCCGACGTGATGCCTAATCCCTAGGGCCTAATCCCCAATCCCCAACCTACCGCCGTCCCCGCACGTCGTTGAGATAGCGCAGGAATTCGCTGTCCGGCGACAACAGGATCGTCGAATCGCCGGCTTTCAGCGCCGATTCATAGGCGATCAGCGACCGGTAGAAGGCGAAGAATTCCGGGTCCTTGCCATAGGCGGCGGCGAAAACGGCGTTTCGCTCGGCGTCGGCCGTGCCGCGAAGCTTTTCGCTTTCCTCCGTCGCTTTGGCGCGGATTTCGGTCGCGGCGCGGTCGGCCTGGGCGGTGATCTTTTGCGCCTCTTCATTGCCTTGCGCGCGGATCTGCTGGGCGAGCTGGCTGCGCTCGGTGATCATCCGCTGGAACACCGCCTGGCTGTTCTGGAGCGGAAGGTCGGCGCGGCGGATCTTGACGTCGATGATCTCGATGCCGAGTTGGCGCGCGCTCGCCCCAAGCAGCTCGCGGATGCGCTGCATCAACTCGCCGCGCCGTCCTGAAACGATGTCGTCGACGGTCGCCTCGCCGAGCACGCGGCGCACGGTCTGGTTCATTTGCGTGTTCAACCGGTCGTCGCCCGCTTCTTCGGTGCGGACCGACTGGTAGAACTGCAGCGGGTCGACAATGCGGTAGCGCGCGAAGGCGTCGACGAGGAGACGCTCCTGATTGGCGACGATCACCTCGATCGCGTCCTGATCGAGCTCGCGGTTGCGCTTGTCGATCAGAATGTAGTTCTCGACGAACGGCGCCTTGAACTTCAACCCCGCTCTGCTGTGCTGGGTCTGCGGATCGCCGAAGCGCAAGACGATCGCCGATTGCGATTCCCTGACGACGAAGACGGAGTTCAGAAATATGAAAAGGCCGATGGCGACGGCGGCGATGAAAGCTGCAATGGGCGTGTTGCGCATTATTGCACGCTCTTCTTGTTGAGTTCATTGAGCGGAAGATAGGGCACGACGCCGCGGCTCGCCCCCTCCTCCATGATGATCTTGTTCATCGGCCCCAGAACGCGTTCGGCGGTTTCAAGATACATGCGCTGGCGCGTCACTTCCGGGGCCTTTTGATATTCGCCGTAGATCGAATCGAAGCGCGCCGCCTGGCCGCGCGCGTCCGCCGTCACCTGCGCCTGATAGGCTCTGGCGTCTTCGAGCGTCTTCTGGGCGAGACCACGCGCTTCGGGAACGACCTTGTTCGCGTATTCGCGCGCGCGGTTGATATATTGCTCGCGGTCCTGCGCCGCCGCGATGACGTCGAGAAACGCCTGGTTCACTTCCTCCGTCGGCGGATCGGCTTTTTCAAGGTTGACCGATTCGATGAGGATGCCGGTCTTTTGCGCGTCAAGGGTCTGCTGCATCAAGGCGCGCGTTTCGTCCATGACGACGGCGCGCCCGTCGGTCTGGACGAAGTCGAGTTTGTTCTTGCCGACGACTTCCCGGATCGAGGCTTCCGCGACCGTGCGGACGAGCGTTTCCGGCGCCTGGATCATCAGCTTGAAATTCGCGACGGCCGGCAATTCGCCGGGCGGGGCCGTCAGCTCCTGTTTGATCCGCCATTGAACCTTGAGACCGATGTCGACGATGTTCTTGTCGCCGGTGAGCATGAGGCCGCCCGACTGGCCGCGCTCGGCGCTCGTCGCCGGCACCAGCTCCTCGCGAACGCCCGTCACATTCTCCATACGGACGGACTGGACCGGAAACGGCACGCGCCAGTGAAGGCCGGGCCCGGCGACCGACTCATATTTGCCGAAAGTCGTGACGACGCCGAGCTCTTGCGCGCCGACCTGGTAAAAGCCGCTGAGCGCCCACAAGACGCCGATCCCCGCCGCGCCGAGCATCATCGTCTGGCGATTGATTTCCGGCGCGCGGCCGCCGCCGGAGCCGCGCGGGAAAGCGCGCTTCAGCCGCTGCTTTGACGCCCGCAGCAATTCGTCGAGATCGGGCGGCTCGCCGCCCCGTCCGGGACCGCGCGGGGCCCCGCCATTGTCGCCGCCGCCCGGGGGCTTGGGGGGCTGTCCCCACGGCCCGCGCACGGGGCCGCGACCGCCGCCTTTTCCGGAATTGTCCTGCCAGGGCATTCGTTGTCCTTCATCATGGTTGGGGGGCGGCCCGCGATGTCAAACGCCGAGGGCTCGCCAAAGGATTGAGCGGTATATATGTCAACGCTTTCGGCGGGCGCAATGCGAACGCCGGAATTTTAGCAATCCCCGTCATGGACTTGCGATGTCCGACGCCGCCCTGCTGATGAAGGTTCGCGCCGCTCTGAAGACGGTCGCGACGCCGAAGGGCGGCGATCTCGTGACGTCGGGCGCCGTCGAGGGGCTGTCGGCGACGAGCGACGGCGTCGTCCGCTTCACGCTCAACGCGGAGCGCGCCGGCGGCGATCCCGAAACGGTCCTTGGCGCAGCGCGCGCCGCGGCGGGCGCGGTGCCCGGGGTCGCGCGCGTCGCCGCGGTCGCGACCGCGCACAGGAAGCCCGCCGCTGGCGGCCATGACAATCCGCTCGGCCTCAAAAAGGAATCGCGCATCGAAGCGGCGGCGAAGGAGCTCAAAGACGTCAGGAACGTCATCGCGGTCGCAAGCGGCAAGGGCGGCGTCGGCAAATCGACGGTTGCAGCGAATCTCGCGGTGGCGCTCGCGCGGCGGGGATTGAAAGTCGGCCTCCTTGACGCGGACATTTACGGGCCCTCGCTGCCGACCCTGTTCGGGCTCTCCGGCCGCCCGGAAATGCGCGGGGAGAAAATCGCGCCGGTCGAAAAATTCGGCCTGCGGATGATGTCGATCGGCCTTCTCGTCAATGAGGATCAGGCGCTCGCCTGGCGCGGCCCGCTGGTGATGGGGGCCTTGCGCCAGCTCATCAGCGACGTCGACTGGGGCGCGCTCGACGTCCTTATCGTCGACACGCCGCCCGGCACCGGCGACGCGCATCTGACGCTCGTCCAGTCGAAATTGCTGACCGGCGCCGTCATCGTGTCGACGCCGCAGGAAATGGCGCTCGCGGACGTGCGCCGCGGCGTCGAGCTGTTCAAGAAGGTCAATGTGCCGATCATCGGCATCGTCGAGAACATGGCCTTTCTCGACGACGGCAAGGGCGGTCGCAATTATCTGTTCGGCAAAGGCGGCGCCGAGCGCGCGGCGGCGGATCTCGGCGTTCCCTTCCTCGGCGCGCTGCCGATTTATCCAGACCTGCGCGTCGCCAGCGACGAGGGCGTCCCCGTCGCGATTCGCAATCCGGCCGCGCCGGAAGCGCAGGCGTTCGAGCGCCTCGCCGCGACGATTTCTGGCGGATTTATTCGGTAGGCGGAGCGTCGGCGACGCGCGTTTCCTGCACGATCCGCCAGCGGCCGTCGATCCGCTTCATGACCAAAGTGACGACGCCGGAGGAGGCGCCGGCCGATCTTTCGAGCCCATAGCGCCCTGTCGCGGTTGCGACGTCCGCGGCGGTCAGCTGAATGTCGAGCGTGTCGAACGACAATCGCCCCATTTCGCCGCCCGCGGCGATGTCTTCGCCATAGGCCTTTCGCACCTGCGACCATCCTTTGGCGACAGCGCCGTCCTTGACGAGCGAGACATCGTTGGCGTCGGCGTAGCCGCTCATGAACGCGTCGAGATTGCCTTCGTTCCAGGCCGCGGCGTTCGCCGCGAGGACGCTGCGAATGATGGCGGCGGGATCGCGCGCGGGGATGCCGGCGGCGGTCGCGGCGGCGAGTTTTTCGCTCGGAACGGCGTGCGTCGGAAGCGGCGGCGGCGATGAACTCGCGGCGACGTCGATAATGTCTTCGATCGACGGCTGCGCGCCGACAAGACGTCCGGCGCCCGTCGTCCTCGACGGGCGCGGCGCGCGAAAACTGCTCGGGCGGACATCGGCCGCAAGATGCACGGGCGCTGCTTCCGCCGACGGGAGCGGCGCCGGCTCCGGCGATGCGGGCGCCGGCGCCGCGGCGATCTGTTCTGGCTGCGCGAGCGTTTCGAGCGCTGCTGCGCCGCCTCGCGCATTATCCTGATGCTCCGCCAACTGAGCGTTCAGACTTTCCGGCGCCGCGGCGGCGGGCTCGGCCTTTCCGCCGGCGAGCGAAGCCTCGACCGCCTGCGACGCCGCGGTTGAACACTCAAAACCGTCGGCGATCAGCGTCGCGGCGAGCTCGGCGGCGCGCGCCCGGCAGAAATTGCTGTCGCTGTTCGCGTTGTAGGGAACCGTGACATTCGCGCCGCCGTCGCGGACATATCGCACGTCGCAGGCGGCCCCGACGGCGCCCGGCGCGACGATCTCGATGACGCGAAGATCAGATCCCTTGCGACAGGATTCGGCGCGCGCGATCTCGGCGCCGGCGTCAGTCGCAGCAAACGCGCCTGCGGTCAGCAGGACAACGAACTTCATGGCCCCCTCCATGCGAATGGCCGCGCCTTAGCCTTGTTCAGGCGTCAGCGAAAGAGCGGCGCAGTTTCGCAAGCCCATCGTAAACGGAGGATTAGGAGCGGCAACCGGTTTTTAGCGATCTCCGGACCGCCTTACTTCCCGAAAATCAGCGACTTACCGGCGGTCCAGGATGAAAAACCCGCAATTGTGCTCATTGCGCGACGATCGCTCCGCGGTCCCGACGCTCTTTTTCTGCCATTCCGCCGCCGACAGGGCGGGAAAATGGACGTCGCCGTCGACGGATGCGTCGACCTCAGTCAGATGGATCCGGCTCGCGAGCGGCAAGGTCGCCGCGTAGATCTCGGCGCCGCCGATGACAAAGATCTCTTCAGCGTCGAGATGCGCGGCCGCTTCCGCCGCAAGCCGCAGCGCTTCCTCGACACTCGCCGCGATGACGACGCCGGGCGTCGGCGCCATTGAGCGGCTGACGACAATGTTGACGCGGTCCGGCAACGGCCTGCCGATGCTGTCAAAGGTCTTGCGGCCCATGATGACGGGATGGCCGGTCGTCAGCGCGCGAAAGCGCTTCAAGTCGTCGGAAATCTTCCAGGCGAGACCGCCGCCCTTGCCGATGACGCCGCCTTTCGCGACAGCGACGACGAGCGAAATGCGCATCATCCCTCGCTTGCGAGCGCGTCAAGCGCGCCGCCTGACAGGCGATAGATCGTCCACTCGTCCATCGCAACGGCGCCGAGCGCTTTATAGAAGGCGATCGACGGCGCGTTCCAATCGAGCACGGACCATTCAAAACGGCCGCAGTCATTTTCCTTCGCGATCCGCGCGAGCCGCGCAAGCAGCGCTTTGCCGATCCCCCTCCCCCGATGGCTCTCGCGCACGAAGAGATCTTCGAGATAGACGCCATGCTTGCCGACGAAGGTCGAAAAATTGAAGAAATAGAGCGCGAAGCCGCAAGGCGCGCCGTCCCATTCCGCGATCAGCGCGAAGACGCGCGGCGCCGCGCCGAAAAGGGCGCGATCGATATCGGCGACGCCGGCGACGGCGGCGTCCGCGAGCTTTTCGTAGACCGCAAGCTCCCTGATAAACTGGAGAAGGAGCGGACCGTCGCCGCGCACGGCGTTGCGAATGGACAAGCTCATACGGCGATTGGCGCCTTTATCGACGGCTGGGCGACATAATTCCGGACCTCGATGTCGTCATAGGTGAAATCAAAGAGGCTCTTGACGTCCGGATTGAGATGGAGGCGCGGCAGCGCGCCCGGCCGCCGCGTCAGCTGCTCGCGCGCCTGGTCGAAATGATTGTGATAGAGATGCGCGTCGCCGAGCGTGTGGATGAACGCGCCCGCCTCAAGCCCGACTGACTGCGCGACCATATGCGTCAGCAAGGCGTAGGAGGCGATATTGAACGGCACGCCGAGAAAAATATCGGCCGAGCGTTGATAGAGCTGGCAGGAAAGGCGCCCCTTCGAGACGAAAAACTGGAAAAGACAGTGGCAGGGCGGCAGCGCCATATCGGCGATCTCCGCCGGATTCCACGCGCTCACCAACAGGCGGCGCGACGACGGATTGCGCTTCAACTCGCCAACGATCCAGGCGAGCTGATCGATCGTCTTTCCATCCTGCGCCGGCCAGGACCGCCATTGCCGGCCATAGACAGGTCCAAGCTCGCCGTTTTCGTCAGCCCATTCGTCCCAGATGGTGACGCCGTGTTTTTTGAGATAGGCGATATTGGTGTCGCCCGCGATGAACCACAGCAATTCGTGGACGATCGATTTCAGATGCAGCTTCTTGGTCGTCAGCAGCGGAAAGCCGGCGCCGAGGTCGAAGCGCAGCTGATGCCCGAAAATCGAGCGGGCGCCCGTGCCGGTCCGTTCGGTCCGGTCGTCGCCCTCGTCGAGGACGCGCTGCAACAGGTCCAGATATTGTCTCATCCCGCCTCGCATCTCCGGCCCCGTCCCCGGCCCCGGGAATTTTATCGCCTGGCTCGCCCGCTGTCGCGGCTCGGTCTTCGCCGGGGATTGTGATAGGGTCCCGGGCGAGGGGTCGGGGTATGACTGGCAAGGCGAAAAAACAAGCGGCGGCGGAGCCGGCGGAAAGCGGGCGGGGGCTTGGCCTCTTGAGCCTCATCGTCGGCCTTGCGGCCGGCGGTTTCACCTATCTGATCATCGATCGCTGGATCGACGCCTCGACGCCGACGCCGCTTTCGGTGGTGACGCTGCAGTCGATCATCGCTTTCAGCGCCGGATGGCTCTTGCTGTCGGAGCGGCGCGATTTCCTGCGGCCGATCGTTCCGGCGGCGATCATCGCCGCAATCCTCGCCGGCCCGACCTGGTTCATGATGCAGGTCGCGGCCGACAGGCAGCCCGAATTGGCGGCGTTCCCGGCGTATTTCTGGTTTTTCCTGTCGGCGCCGCTCGCCTTCTATCTGATGCTGGCGCTAGCCAAGGCGATGCTTGAGACCGGCGCCCCGCCGAAATACCCGTCCTTGTTCTTCCACGGCCTGACTTTGCCGCTGGTCGCCGGCGGCGCAAAGCTCTTCGCCGGTCTCGCGCTGATCCTTCTTTTCGCCTGGGCGGCGCTGCTCAAACAGATGGACGTCAATTTCTTTTCGGAACTCTTCGACGAGCCCTGGTTCATCCTCCCCTTCCTCGGCGCCATCGGCGGATTGTCGATCGCGATGATCCGGGGCCAGCAGGCCGTGCTCGGCGCGCTTCGATTCATGCTGCTGCTTTTTTCGCGGATCGCGACGCCGATCATGGCGCTTTTCTCGCTCACCTTCCTGATCGCTCTCACGCTGAAGGGCCCCGGCGCCATTCTCGATTCTGAAATGTTCTTCGGACGGCCGGGCGGCGTCATCTTGTTTCTGGCGCTGTTCGGCATGCTGATCTTCAACGGCGTCTACCAGAATGGCGAGGGCGATCCGCCGGCGGCGTGGCTGCGCGTTGCGACAGCCGTCGTGATCGCGACGTTTCCCGTCTACACGGGTCTTGCTTTCTATGCGCTGTGGACGCGCATCGGCGATTATGGGCTGACGCCGCCGCGCATCGGCGGGCTCGCGATGATCGCCCTCGCCTTCGGTTACAGCGCCGTGCTGATCGCGGGCCTTTTGACCGAATTCAACTGGAAGGCGCGGCGCTTCATGCCGCTTGTCGCGCCGCTCAACATTGTGATGGCGTTCATCTGGGTGATCACGCTTGTCGGGCTTTCCTCGCCGCTCTTCAACACCTGGGCGATGAGCGCGAAGAGCCAGGAGCAGCTCTTGATGTCCGGCAGGATCGACGCCGCGACATTCGATTACGGCTATCTGCGCTTCCGGCTCGGCAAGGACGGCGAAGCGGCGCTGACCCGCCTCGAAAACGCGACGGCGCACAGGGAGGCTGACGAAATCCGCGTCGGCGTCGCGCGCGCGCGAAAGGCGCTCAGCTACTGGGAGTATCAAAACCCGGCGCTGACTGACCCTGTTCCGGAAACGCCCGGGGCCGCCAACAATTCCGAAAGCGATGGCGCGACGCAAGGACCGATGGATCTCGAACTGAACCCGGACGGCGCGCCCGATGGCGATGCGGCGGATGCCGGCGATTCGGCGCCGCGCCCCTAAGCCGCCGCGCCGGCGTCCGGCGTATTGTCCTTTTCCAGTTCCTTTTTCAGCTTTTCATCGCGCCGTTTCAGCTTTCGATGCGGGCCGTTGTAATCTTCAACGCCTTCGGCGAGCGCAAAGCAGGCAAGCCGCACCGAGCGCGGAATTTCGACTTTCGAGCCGTCGCGCTCGCCTTTTTCGTAATATTGGATCATCCGGCGCTTCAGGCCGAGCGAGCGCGCGGCGTCTTTCTGCGAAAGTTTGAGGGCCTTGCGCCACTTCCTGAAATCGCCCGCCTCCACCGCCGCCTCCCTCGCGAGCGCCCGAAAGCGCGCTCATTGCGGCATCGTTATGAGGCGCATGTAACAAGGGTTTGACAGATCAACGAAAGTTTCGCGTCAATAGGGCTTCAATTGTCAATCATTCGCCCCTATCTTTGACGGGCCGGCTTGCCGGCTATGGCGATAAACGGCCCGTGCAATAAGCGGTTCGGACCCGGGGGCGGTGCCCGGCGGCTCCACCAAAGGCTCTAACGGGGGCTTTCGGCGGGGCCGAAACAGGATCGACGGACGTGTAAAGACGACGCTTTCTCCCGGATGGTCTCCGTTATTGGACCAACCTTGATAGTTGCCAACGACAACTACTCGGAAGAGTTCGCTCTCGCTGCGTAAGCGGCTGAGCTGCTCAAATGCTAAGTCCTGACCCTTTCCAAGGTCAGGCGGGGCCCCCCGGCGCCTGGCAACAGAAGCCGGGACTTTATTTATGCGTTAAACGGCGCCGGGATCATCGCCGATCGGATTCGCCGACCGGGGGCATAGTGATCGCGCCCATGAATTTTCCCCAGAAGCGCGTCGCGCTGCCGGCGATAGTGCAACGGGCGTCGATTTGATTTAGGTTCCGCCGCGATGCGCGCGGCAAGGGGAGCCTTGCGCCGGGGATGATGCTGCAGCGGACAACGCAGCGGGGACTGATTTGACGGACGTTGAGATCGATTACGACTTCCTGACCCAGCAGGCGTTGAAGCGGGTCGTCCGCGACGTGCTGCAGATGACCGAAGAGCTCGGCGCGGCGCCGGGCGATCATCATTTCTACATCGAGTTCGAGACGCAGGCCGAAGGCGTCGCGATCCCCGATCATCTGATCACCACTTATCCCGTGCGCATGACCATCGTCCTGCAGCACCAGTTCGACGACCTTGAAGTGCGCGAGGATGATTTCTCGGTGACGCTCTGGTTCAAGGGCCAGCAGGCGCGATTGACCATTCCGTTCGAGGCGGTGACGAGTTTTGCCGATCCGAGCGTGCAGTTTGGCTTGCGCTTTGACGCGCCGGCGGAGCCGCCGAAAGCAAAGCCGGCGGTCGCTGACCAAAAGCCGGAAGCGGACGCCGCGCCGCGCGCGTCCGGCGCCGTCCTGCAGCTCGACGCGTTCCGGAAGAAGTAGGGCGGAAAGCGGCGGCCGCGCGGTCGATTATTGGACCGGCCTTGCGGCAGGACTTGCCTCCTCGCTCAACGCCGCCTCGATCTGCAGCAGCGCCTCCGCATCGTCCGCGCCGGCGGCTTCAAGCAGATCCTGCGGCAAGCCCTTCGACGTTTTCGCTCCCATCGCTTTCAGGATTTCCGTCTGGCGCACCAGATTGCCGGCGCCCGATTTCAGCTTGCCGAACGCGTCGCCATAGGCTGATTGCGCCTGATCGAGCCGCTCGCCGATCCTTTTCATGTCGCCGACGAAACCGTTGAATTTGTCGTAAAGCGCCCCGGCGCGCGCGGCGATCGCCTCGGCGTGCTGATGCTGGCGTTCGACCTTCCACATGGCGGCGATCGTCTGGATCGTCGTCGTCAGCGTGGTCGGCGTCGCGATCGCGACTTTCTGATCGAGCGCGTCGAGGGTCAGCGTGTCGTCGCCGGCGATCGCCGCGCCGAGCGCCGCCTCGATCGGCACAAACATGACGACAAAGTCGAGCCGCGTGCCGACCTTCGCGTGATAATCCTTCGAGGAGAGGCCCTTCACATGCGCGCGGAGCGATCTTGCATGCGCGGCGCGGTGCGCGGCGCGCGCCTCGTCATCGACGGCGTTCACGTATTTCTCATAATCGACGAGCGAGACCTTGGAATCGATGACGACGCAATCGCCTTGCGGCAGCCGGAGAATATAGTCGGTGCGCGCCCGCCCGGCCGCGTCGGTGAAAGACTCCTGGCGCGAATATTCAACCCCCTCGCGAAGGCCAAGGCGTTTTAGGATCGTGTCGACGATCATCTCGCCCCAGGCCCCCTGCAGCTGGACGTCGCCCTTGAGGGCGCGGGTCAGATTCTCGGCCTCCTTCGAAACCGCGGCGGATTGTCTGCCGAGCTGTTCGAGCTGTTCTTTCAGAGAGCCGTGCTGTTCAAGCGTCTTTCCGTGCGCGTCGACGAGCGATTTCTTGAAGGCGTCGATGTCGTTCTTCAGCGGCGTCAGCAAATGGCCGATCTGCTCGGAATTCTGCGCCTTAAAATTCTCGCTGTGCTGCGTGAGGAGCGCGCTCGCGGTCTCGCCGAAGGACTGGCGCATCTGCTCCTTCGCCTCTTTCAGATCGGCGATCTGCCGCTCAAGCCCCTTGGCTTCGGCGCGTTCGCGCTCCAGCAGGCGTTCGGCGGCGCCCTTCTCCTCGCGGAGCGCGCGCAATTCGTCCGCGCTGCGCCCGACGTCGCCGAAAAGCGCCGCGATCCGGGCCTTGGCGTTCTCGACATCCGCCGACAAAGCCGCCGTCTGGCGGCCGGCGCGATCAAGATCGGCGCGCGCAATCGCAAGATCCGCCGCCGCGGCCTCGCCGATTTTCGCGCGTTCCTCCGCCCGCGCATAAGCGGCGACCGCCTTCGCCCGCCCCCGCTCGGCGCGGATGATGAGAAAGGCCGCGAGCGCAAAGAAGATCAGCGCCGCCATGACGGCTGCGATCAGGATGTCCGTCGGCATCGCCGCGCTTGTCTGCAAATCCGCCTCCAGGAAAGAACAAACGATGAACACTCATCCGCGCCGACCGCGGAGTCAAGCCGGGGCGGCTCACGGCTCGAAAATGTCCTCAATCCGCTTCTTGAACAGCGCCGCCAGCGTGAAGGCGAGCGGCAGGCTCGGATCATATTTCCCCGATTCGAGCGCCTGGATCGTCTGGCGCGAGACGCCAGCGAGTTCGGCGAGGCGCGACTGGCTCCACCCTTTTTCGGCCCTGAGCTCCCGGAGGCGGTTGTTCATCGATAGCGCAGCGAAATCAGCGTGCGGATGATCGCGTAGGACGCCGAAAACACCGGCGCGATGAAGGCGAGCGGGAAATCCGCCCATCCGAGGAAAGCCTCGGCGAGGCCCCAAGCGGCGGCGAATAGCACCGCAACGCCGCCGGCGAGCGCGACCGCTTGAAGCTCGTTCGCGCGTTCGAATTCATCGAGACTGCGATAGGTCGCGTAATATGCGAAAAACCACGCCGCGAGAACGCCGACCGCAAGCGCGACGCAAAACCGCGCCAACCCGATCGACGGCGGGTCCGCCGCGCCGAAGCGATCCGCGCCGAAGATCGCCGCGACAAAGGCGGCCCCCAAGGCGAGCTCGACCAGCCAGCGGCGCATCCGCCTGGCGCGGCGCGCCGCTGCAGCTTCATTCGATTCATCCTCGAATTGCGGATTCATGCGCCTTTCATCCGTTTCGCCGAAAAGGGCTCGCCAGAAAACGAAACACGGCTTTGCGGCTTTGCAATAGCGTGATTCCAAGCGCCGCCGCGGTGATCCAGAACGCCGCCTCAAGCGCCAGCGCGCCGGCCGTGACCGCGATGGTCCATTCCTTCAACGACGGATCTCCGACGGCCTTGTAGCCGAAGATCACGATCCAGACGAGGATCACAAGCGCCCAGGCGAGGCCGACGACGGTCTTCTTCATGAGGTCCTCCATTGACAAGTTTCCTTGACATAAGACGCATACCAGCATATGTCAAGCATACTTGTCATTTGCGGAAACCCTTGATGCGCGCCCGCGCCGCTCTGCTATTGTTTGCCGCCCTTTGCGCCCTGTTCGGGCAGTCGCTCTTGCGGGCGAACCCGGCGCGCCTTGATCCGGAATATCCGCCCCGCTTCATCGTCATATTCTGACCGGCGCCCGTTCGCCGCTTGCGGGCGCGCTGTCGCGCCGGTAAAGGCTCGCAGCGCAACTGAAACGAAACTCAGCGATGAAAAAAACCCGCACCGAGACCGACAGCTTCGGCCCCATTGAAGTCGACGCGACACGTTACTGGGGGGCGCAGGCCGAACGCTCTCTCGGGAATTTCAAGATCGGTTGGGAAAAGCAGCCGGCGGCGATCATCCGCGCGCTCGGGATCATCAAGCGCGCGAGCGCCGAGACCAACATGGCGATGGGACGGCTCGATCCGAAAATCGCCGAGACGATCGTCAAGGCCGCGCAGGAAGTGATCGAAGGAAAGCTCGACGCGCATTTCCCGCTCGTCGTCTGGCAGACGGGCTCGGGCACGCAATCGAATATGAACGCGAACGAGGTCATATCGAACCGGGCGATCGAAATGCTTGGGCAAGAAATGGGCTCGAAGAAGCCCGTCCATCCCAATGACCACGTCAATATGAGCCAGTCGTCGAACGACACGTTTCCGACGGCGATGCACATCGCTTGCGCCGAGGAGATCGATCATCGCCTCCTCCCCGCGCTGCAAAAGCTCCGGAACGCGCTGAACGACAAGGCCGGCGCCTGGAAGTCGATCATCAAGATCGGCCGCACGCACACGCAGGACGCGACGCCGCTGACGCTTGGCCAGGAATTTTCCGGCTACGCCAAACAGGTCGAAAACGGGATCGCGCGCATCGAACAGACGATGCCGGCGCTGATGGAATTGGCGCAAGGCGGCACCGCCGTCGGCACCGGCCTCAACGCCCCGGCCGGCTTCGCCGAAAAAGTCGCCGAGCGCATCGCCGCGATCACGCGGATGAAATTCACCTCCGCCCCCAACAAGTTCGAGGCGCTCGCCGCGCATGACGCGATGGTGATGAGTCACGGCGCGATTGCGACTGTCGCGGCGTCGCTGTTCAAGATCGCGAACGACATCCGCTTTCTCGGCTCGGGCCCGCGCAGCGGTCTTGGCGAATTGTCGCTGCCTGAAAACGAGCCGGGGTCGTCGATCATGCCGGGGAAAGTGAACCCGACGCAGTGCGAAGCGATGACGCAGGTCTCAGCCCACATCATGGGCAACAACGCCGCGATCGTCTTTGCAGGATCGCAAGGCCATTTCGAGCTCAACGTCTTCAACCCGATGATGGCCTATAATTTCCTGCAGTCGGTCCGCCTGATGGCCGACGCCGCTGTCTCCTTCACCGACAATTGCGTCGTCGGGATCGAGCCGCGCCTCGACAACATCAAGGAAGGCGTCGAACGATCGCTGATGCTCGTCACCGCGCTTGCGCCGAAATACGGCTATGACCGCGCCGCGAAGATCGCCAAGAACGCCCACAAGAACGGCACGACCTTGCGCGAAGAAGCGATCAAGGACGGCGTCCCCGCGGCCGATTATGACGCGATCGTCCGTCCAGAGACCATGATCGGGCCGGGTTAAGCGCCGGGCGGGAGATCATCGTCGAGCAGCACGCGTTCGGCGGCGCCGTCGAGGTCTTCGTACTGGCCGGATCGGAGCGACCACAAAAACGCGGCGAGGCCGAGCCCGCCGAGGAAGAGCGCGATCGGGATCAAGAAGATGATGATGGTCATGCGCGCGGCGCCGATTTTGCGAGGCGCAGCGCGTTCAATGTGACGATGACGGAAGATCCCGACATCGCAAGGGCCGCGATCAGCGGCGTCACGAATCCGAAAGCGGCGAGCGGCGCGGCGAACAAGTTGTAAAGCGCGGCGAAAGCGAAATTCTCCAGCATCAGCCGGCGCGTCTTGCGCGCGACATCGAAGGTCTCGACGATCGGCGCGAGGCCGTCGCCGAGATAGATGAAGTCGGCGGCGGCCTGGCTCGCACCCGCCGCGGTTCCGGGCGACATCGATACGTGCGCGGCGGCGAGCGAGGGCGCGTCATTGAGCCCGTCGCCGATCATGGCGACGCGCGCGCCGCCGGCGGCCATCGCTTCGAGCGCCTCGACTTTCCGGCGCGGCGTCAGGCGCGCGCGCCAGTCGACGCCGCCAACCGCCTCGGCGATTCTGGCGGCGGGCGCTTCGAGATCTCCCGAGAGAATCGTGACCGGAAGATTGCGCGTCTTGAGCGCCGCGACGGTCTTGGCGGCATCGGCGCGGATCCGGTCGTCAAAGACGAACCGGACGGGTGCGTCGCCCTCGCGGCGAAACCAGGTCGCGGAGCGGCCGTCGTCGATCGCGGCGACAATGTCGACGCCGCACCAGTCGGCGCGCCCGAGCCGCGCTCTGCGCCCGTCGACGACGCCTTCAATTCCGGCGCCGTCGGTTTCGGCGATTTCGGCGGCGAGCGTTCCTTCGCCCGCCGCGTCGGCGATCGCTTGCGACATCGGGTGGCGGCTGGCGCGCGCAAGGCTCGCCGCGCCGATGAGCGCCGCGGCGGGGATCTCGTCGCGGTTCGAAATCTCGAGCCGCGCATGCGTCAGCGTTCCCGTCTTGTCGAAGACGACGCGCGTCGCCTGCGCAAGACGCTCCAGCGCATCGCCCGACTTGACGAGAACGCCGGAGCGGAAGAGCCGGCCGCTCGCGACGACCTGAACGACCGGGGCCGCAAGGCCGAGCGCGCAGGGACATGTGATGATGAGAACCGCGATCGCGTTCATCAGCGACACGCGCAATCCCGCGTCAAGCGCGAAATGCCAGACGCCGAACGTCATCAGCGCAAGGCTGTGAACGACCGGAACATAGAGCGAGGCCGCCTTGTCGGCGAGCCGCACATAACGGCTTTTCGTCTGTTCGCCAGCTTCAATGAGGCGCGCGAGATCGGCGATCAGGGAATCGTCGACGCCCGCGGTGGTGCGCATGACAAGGCGCTGGGAAAGGTTGAGCGCGCCGGCGTCGATCCGGTCGCCCGGTTTCAGTTTCGCCGGCGCGCTTTCGCCGCTGATGATCGACAGATCGACGCTGGAGGCGCCTTCGATGACATCGCCGTTGACCGGTGCGCGGTCGCCGGGGGAGAGCAGCAAGACGTCGCCCGGTCTGATGTCGCGCGCCGCGATCGATTTGACGACGCCGTTCGCCGCAAGCCGGCTCGCCAGCGGCGCCTGCAGCGCCAGGAGATCGCGCGCCGCGCTCCTCGCCGCCGCCCGCAGGCGATGATCGAGAAAGCGGCCGATCAGCAGGAAAAAGAGCAGCATCACCGCGGCGTCGAAATAGGCGTGCTCGCCGCCCTTCAGCGTTTCATAGAGGCTGAATGACAGCGCGAGAACGACCGCGAGCGAGA
Source organism: uncultured Alphaproteobacteria bacterium (assembly GCA_902826095.1). Taxonomy (GTDB): domain Bacteria; phylum Pseudomonadota; class Alphaproteobacteria; order Caulobacterales; family Parvularculaceae; genus Amphiplicatus. The sequence goes on from CADEDN010000034.1 coordinate 17,227, forward strand.
TCGGAACGTCCATATTCGCCCGGCCCGCCTTCAGCGAGGCGAGCGCCGACCGGAAGAAGGGCCGACCCGCATAGGCCGCCGCCGGGATCGCGATCGCCGCCGACACAAAGTGCAGAAAGTCGCGCGTCGCCGCGCCCATTTCGGCGCCCGATTCTCCGCCGCGCCCCGCCCAGACGGAGATCGACAGCAGCATGACGTTCGCGGCGGCGAAGCCGGCGACTGCGAGCGCGCGCAGGAGATCGCGTCCTTCATGGTCGCGCTGCGCGGCGACGCTTGTCGGATCGAACGGCGCCGCGCGATAGCCGAGCTCGGTGATTTTCCCGACGATCGCGCGCGGGTCGACGGCGCCGCCGGACCAGGCGATCGCGAGCTTGCCGGTTGAAAGATTGAGCCGCGCCGACGAGACGCCGTCGATCGCCGCGACGCCCTTTTCTATCCTGGCGATGCACCCGGCGCATTTCGCGCCGAACACGGCGAGTTCAAGCGTCGACGCCGCACCCTTGCGCCGGACAAAGGGTGAAGGATCGGGCGCGCGCGTGTCGCCGACTGCGCTCCGGCCCGTCGCGCCGATATCGATCGCCGCAAGCGTCATCGCAGCAGCAGCCGTTTGACGAGATCGAAGCGCGCGCCGTCGGCTCCGGTCGCGCTCGCTTTCAGATCCCAGACGCCGACGCCGACGCCGGGCGCCGTCGCGAGATAGGCGCCGTCCGCGCGCTGCGCGAACAGGAGCCGCTGATCGGCGCCGGCGTGCGCCGGCCGCTCAAGCGTCGCCTCGACGACTAGTCCGTAAATCGGGGCGCCGTCGGCGCTGCGGAATGTCAATTCGATCGCCGCGCCCTCGCTGGTGCGCGCGGCCTTGTTGATTTCGGCGGTCCATCGCAGCGTTTCCTGCGCGGCTTTTCGCGCGAGCGCGTCATTATAGCGAACGCCCTGGAAATAGGGCTTTTCCACCGCCTGCCCGGGGAACGATCGGATCGCCAGCGTGATGAAGACCGCGTTGACGGCGGCGACGGCGAAAAAGAACGCCAGCAGCGCGTAGAGGACGTGACGGCCGCGGATTTCACCCGTCATTTCCGCCGCTCCGTCAGGAAAGTCGTCTCGCGGCGGGCGGCCTCGCCGGTCGCCGGGTCAAGGACGCTGATCGCGATTGGGAAGGTTGCCGACGACGACGAGCGCGGCGGCGCTGTGACGAAAACGCGAACCGAGCGCACGCCGTCGGCGTCGGCGGAGACGGTCGCCGCGCCGCCTTGGAATTCTTCGCCGATCGCCGACAATGCGACCGGCGTCTGGCTATCGACCGACAGCGTCAGCGCGCGCGTCGAATTTTCGCGATTGACGATCTTGACGGTGAAGGCGTTGCGGATCGATCCGTCGGAGAGGCGCACGAAGGGCGGCGTCCGGTCGCGCAGCACGTTGACCTGCAAGGTGGCGCGCGTCGCGAGACTGTAGGCCATCAGCCCGCCGACAAGCGAAAGCGCCGCCGCGTAAATGATTGTGCGCGGACGAACCAGCCTGACCTTGGGTTTCTCCCCGGCTTTCCGGCGCGCGAGATTCTTGTCGGTGTCATAGCCGATCAGCCGCAGCGGACGACCGACCTTCGCCATCACGTCGTCGCAGGCGTCGATGCAGAGCGCGCAGTTGATGCACTCAAGCTGAGCGCCGTCGCGGATGTCGATGCCCATCGGACAGGCGGCGACGCAGGAATTGCAGTCGACGCAGTCGCCCTTCCCTTCCCAGCTCTCGCCCTTCTTGTGGGCGCCGCGCGGCTCGCCGCGATCGGTCTTGTAGGTGACTTGCAGCGTTTCGGCGTCGGTCAGCGCCGCCTGGATGCGCGGCCAGGGGCACATATAGGTGCACACCTGCTCGCGCATCGAACCGGCGAACAGATAAGTCGTCAAGGTCAGGAGGCCGAGGAAAAAATAGGCGGTGAACGGCGCCTCGCCGCGAAAGAGCTGCGCGGCGACGGTCGGCGCGTCGTGGAAATAAAACATCCAGGCGCCGCCGGTCGCCGCCCCGATCAGGATCCACAACGCGTGCTTGACGATCTTCTTGCGGATCTTGTCCGCCGTCCACGGCTCTCTTGCGAGCTTGATGCGCTGGTTGCGGTCGCCCTCAATCAATCGCTCAACCGCGACAAAGAGATCCGTCCAGACGGTTTGCGGACAGGAATAACCGCACCAGACGCGGCCGAACAGCGACGTCGCCAGAAACAGGCCGAGCGCCGCGATCACCAGAAGGCCGGTGATGTAATAGAGTTCGTCCGGCCACAACTCGATATTGAAAAAGTAGAACCGGCGGCCCGGAAAATCGACGAGGATCGCTTGGTCGGGCTCATTCGGACCGCGGGGCCAGCGCACCCACGGAAGGATATAATAGACGCAGAGCGTGAAAATGAGCATCGCCCATTTCAGCTTGCGGTAAGTCCCGTCGACGAGTTTTGGATAGATCGGCTCGCGCGCCTTATAGAGCGAGCGGCGCGCGGCGCTGTTCACCGCTTCAACATCATAGCGCGCGATGTCGGCTGCCGGCTGCGTCGTCAATTTCGCGTCCATGCGCGGCGACCCTTGATTACTGGCCCCCGCCGAGGTCGTGAACGTAAACGGCGAGCGCGGTGATCTGGTCTTGCGTCAATCGCCCCTCCCACGCCGGCATGACGCCGGCGCGGCCGTTCGTCAACGTCGTATGAATGCTCTTTCGGTCGCCGCCATAGAGCCAGATCGCGTCGGTGAGATCGGGCGCGCCCTGCAACGGGTCGCCCTTGCCGGCCGGGCCATGGCAGGCGGCGCATTGCTGCTGAAACACCGGCGCGGCGCGCGCCGCCGCCGCTGCGTCCGCCTCGCCGCCCGACAGGCGGATGACGTGGGCGACGAGATCGCTGATTGTCTCCGGCGGCAACAACCCGTCGCGGCCAAAGGCCTGCATGACGCTGACATGCGCTTTTTCGTGACCCGATCTGATTCCGTAGCGGATCGTCTGCTTGATGTCGGCAAAGCTTCCGCCCCAGAGCCAGGAATCGTCGTTCAAATTGGGATAGCCTGGAAAACCCTGTCCGCCTGACCCGTGACAAGTCGCGCAATTGTCGCCGAAGATCGACGCGCCCGCCGCCAGGGTGAACTGCAGGAGATCGGGATCGTTCTCCACTTCTTCAACGCGCGTGACCGCGGCGAGACGTTTGATTGATGCGCCGCGCGCCGCCTCCAGCCTCGCAATGTCGGCGGCGACATTGGCGCGCTCGGAGTGATTGCGCAGCCCTTTCGTATAGCCCGTCAGTCCCGGCCAGGCGGGCATGAAGACCCAATAAACGATCGCCCAGACGACCGTCGCGTAAAACGTCAACACCCACCAGCGCGGCAGCGGGTTGTTGAATTCCCTGATGCCGTCCCATTCATGGCCGGTCGTGTCGTCCGTCGCCGGACCGCGCTTGTCATTCCTCGCCATCGGCGTCGCCTTCATCCTTCAGCGGAATTTCGCTGGCTTCCTTGAATTTCCGGCTGTTCGACGGCGCGAGCGCGTAAGCGAGCGTTAGCGCGAAAGCGAGGACGAACAGGACCAGGCCCCAGGTCTGGGCGAATTTTGCGAGCGCTTCGTACATGATCAGCGATAATTCTCCTCGGCTTCATAGGTTGAGAAGTCGACCATGGTTCCAAGAACCTGAAGATAGGCGATCATCGCGTCCATCTCGGAAACTGCCGACGAATCGCCGTCGAAATTGCGAATCTGCGCCTTGGGATAGCGGGCGAGCAGGGCGTCATAATCGGCGGAAAACGGATCGACCTGCGCTTCAAGGTCCGATTTCGCGTTTTCAATCATTTCGTCAGTATAGGGAACGCCCTCAAGGCGAAGCGCCCGCAGTTTGTTCTCGATGTCGTGGTATGCGAGGCGGTTCTTGTCGAGCAGGGCGTAAGGCGGCATCACCGATTCAGGGACGACGCTGCGCGGATCGATCAGGTGCTGGCGTTGCCATTCGTCGGAATATTTGCCGCCGACCCGCGCGAGGTCGGGCCCGGTGCGCTTCGAGCCCCATTGGAAAGGATGATCATACATGCTCTCCGCGGCGAGCGAATAATGGCCGTAGCGTTCGACCTCGTCGCGCAGCGGGCGGATCTGCTGGCTGTGGCAGGTGTAGCAGCCCTCGCGGATATAGATGTCGCGGCCGGCGAGTTCGAGCGGCGAATAGGGGCGCACCCCCTCCACTTTCTCGATCGTCGATTCGAGATAGAAGAGCGGCGCGATCTCGACAGCGCCGCCGACGGCGACGGTCACGAGAATGGCGACCGTGAGGACGAGGCTGTTCTTTTCAAGGAACTTGTGCCGATCAAGCATCGCTCGTCTCCTATTCCGCCGGCGCCGGCGCGAGCGCGCCGCCTTGCGCCCGCTCCTTTTCGCGCACATCGCCGCGCGCCGTCCGCCACAAATTATAGGTCATGATGAGCGCGCCGGTCAGGAACAAAAGGCCGCCGCACATCCGGATGACGTAATAGGGATGCATCGCCGCGACGGTTTCGACGAATGAGCTTTCGAGGAAACCGAATTGATCGTAGGCGCGCCACATGAGGCCCTGCATCACGCCAGACACCCACATCGCGGCGATATAGAGCACGATGCCGATCGTCGAAATCCAGAAATGCCATTCGACGAGCGCGTTGGAATAGAGCCGCTTGCGGTTCCACAGCCATTGCGTCAGGCAATAGAGCGCGCCGAACGACACATAGCCGACCCAGCCGAGCGCGCCCGAATGGACGTGTCCGATCGTCCAGTCGGTGTAATGCGACAGCGAATTCACCGCGCGGACCGACATCAGCGGCCCTTCAAAGGTCGACATGCCGTAGAAGGCGACGGAGACGACCATCATCCGCAGTACGGGATCGGTTCTAAGCTTGTCCCATGCGCCCGACAGCGTCATCAGGCCGTTGATCATGCCGCCCCAGGACGGCATCCACAGCATGATCGAGAATGTCATGCCGAGCGTTTGCGCCCATTCCGGAAGGGCGGTGTAATGAAGGTGATGCGGCCCCGCCCAGATATAGATGAAAATCAGCGACCAGAAATGCACGATCGAAAGGCGATAGGAATAAACCGGCCGCTCGGCCCGCTTCGGGATGAAATAATACATGATCGCGAGAAAACCGGCGGTGAGGAAGAACCCGACGGCGTTGTGTCCGTACCACCATTGGGTCAGCGCGTCCTGCACGCCGGCGAACAGCGAATAACTTTTGCTGCCGACGATCGAGACCGGGATCGCCAGATTGTTGACAATGTGCAGCATCGCGATCGTCACGATGAAGGCGAGATAGAACCAGTTGGCGACGTAGATATGCGGCTCTTTGCGCTTTAGCACCGTGCCAAGAAACACGACGAGATAGACGACCCAGACAATCGTCAGCCAGAGATCGGCGTACCATTCCGGCTCGGCGTATTCCTTCGATTGCGTGACGCCCATCAAATAGCCGGTGGCGGCGATCACGATGAACAGATTGTAGCCCCAGAACACGAACCAGGGCGCGACGCCGCCGAATAGGCGCGCGCGGCAAGTCCGCTGGACGACATAGAAAGACGTCGCGATGAGGACATTGCCCCCGAAAGCGAAGACGACCGCCGATGTGTGCAACGGGCGCAATCGCCCGAAACTCGACCAGGGCAGGTCAGGGAAGTAAAACAAATTCGGAAAAGCGAGCTGCGCCGCGATGATGACGCCGACCAGGAATCCGGCGAGCCCCCAGAACACCGAGGCGATGACGCCGGCGCGGACAACGCCGAAATCGTAGGGGCCCGCCTCGCGCGGCGTCGACACGTATTGCGCGAGAGCGAAAGCCCCGGCGACAAAGGCGGCGAGGAACATCATCGCATGAGCGGACATCAAGGGGTCGGCCGTTCTCGCCGCGGTGAACACGGCCGACAGGACGCCGACGAACAATCCGGCCGCCAAAAGCATGACATCGCCGCCGCGCTGCTCAGCATGATGAAGATCGCTCGCAGCCATAGCCGCCCCTCGCTTTTCTCGTCGCGCCACCTTCTGACGCGGCGGCGGAATCGCGGTTTGACTTATGTCAAAAAGCGCCATGCATTATCGATGCGCCTCGTTCGCCGCAGCCCTCAAACCGCGCGAGATGAATAGGGCGAGGCCGCCCCCCGAAATCGCCGGGTCAATCGCCCTTGGTCGGCGCTTCGGACGCCATGCTGGTCAGAACCGTCATCCGGACAAGCTCGGCGAAACTCGACGCTTCGACTTTCGCCATGATGTTCCGTCGATGCACCTCGACGGTCCTGGGGCTGAGGCCGAGGTCGCGCGCCACCGCCTTGCTGGAACGGCCGTCGACGATTTCGGCGAGCACCTCGCGTTCTCGGGGCGTCAAGGCCTCAAACCGCCGCCGATATTCGCCGGGCGCGTCGAATGCGCGCGGCTCATTCGACGCCGCCGCCGACAGCGCCCGATCCAGCGCCGACGTCAATTCATCGGCGGAGAAGGGCTTTTCAAGAAAATCGACGGCGCCGTCGCGCATCGCGTTCACGGCCATCTGAATGTCGCCATGCGCGGTCATGATGATGACCGGGACGGCGACGCCTATTTCGACGAGTTTGCGCAGCAGCTGCGGCCCCTGCATGCCGGGCATGCACACGTCGACGAGCACCACCGCCTGCGCCCGGTCAAGGTCGGGGACGGCGTCCAGAAAACTCTCGGCCGATCCGAATGCCGTCGGCCGATAATTCGCCGCAGCGAGCAGCGCGCCGACGCCGCGCAGCACGGCGGCGTCGTCGTCGATCAGATATACGCGCCCCCTCATCAAACAATCGTCCTTACTGCCCCCGTTACGCCGGCAGGTTGACCTGGAACACCGCGCCCTGCGGATTGTTGTCCAGAATGAGAATTTCGCCTTGATGCGCGTCAACAATCGACCGCGTGATCGCTAGGCCGACGCCGAGGCCTTCCGGCTTATCCGTTTGAAATGGTTCGAAGATTTTCGACTTCATGCCGCCGGCGATTCCGCAGCCCGTGTCAGCCACCGAGATTTCGACCCGTCCGGTCCGCCGCGCCGTCGAAATGGTCAGCCGTTTTTCCGGCGAATCTTTCATCGCATCGACGGCGTTCCTGATGAGATTTGTCATCACCTGCTGGATCTGGAGCCGATCGATATTCGCGGCGCCGACATCCTCGCCCAGCCGGAATTCGACTTTGACGGCGCCCTCGACGCCGATCAGCGCGATCGCGCTGGCGTCTTCGATGATCTTGTTGATGTCGTGAAGACTCTTCGCGGTTTTGCGCTTTTTCGCAAACTCGCGCATCTGGTGAATGATTTCGCTGGCGCGCTTTATTTCGCTGACGGCCTCGTCGATCAGCGCCCCCGCTTCCCCCGCGGCGGCGATTGCGGATTTCCGCACGATGAGCGAGGCGGCGCCGGCGAGGCTGGCCGCCGCGGTCAGCGGCTGGTTGATTTCATGAGCGATCGACGTCGCCATCTCGCCGAGCGCCCCGAGGCGGGCGGCGTGCTGCAATTGCGCCTGCGTTTCAGCGAGGTGTTGATCAGTCACTTCCTGACTCGTGATGTCTTCGGCGAAGCCGACAAACACCCGCTTGCCGTCGACGAACTCGCGGATGGTGAGCAAAATCGGAAAAATCTCGCCGTTCTTGCGCAGCGCCCTAATTTTTCGCGGCTGTCCGATGATCCGCCGCTCGCCTGTCTCCAGATAGCGCCGGATATATAGGTCATGCAGCGAATGATCAGGCTCCGGCATCAGACAATTGACGTTCGCGCCGATCATTTCGGCTTCGCTATAGCCGAATGTCTCCGTCGCCGCCCGACTGAAGCTCATGATGCGGCCCTCCGCATCGATTGTGATGACGGCGACGGGGCAGGCGTCGATCGTCGCGCGCCGGAACGCCTCGCTTTCAGCAAGCGCGATCTCGGTTTCCTTGCGCTTGGTGAAGTCGTGACTGAACATCAAGAGGCCGCCGATCGAGCCTTGCGGCGTGCGCCAGGGCTTCACTTCCCAGCGCAACCAGTGGCGCCGCCCGTCGCTGCGAACGAACTCGTCCTCGTTCGCGCTGATGGTCTCGCCGCCGAGCGCACGGCGATTTATTTCGCGCCAACGCTCCGGAACTTCCGGAAAGACCTCGTAATGCGATTTGCCATGGATATCAGCGCCGTCGAGACCATAATCTTCCAGCCAGCGACGGCTGACGCTCAGATACCGCATTTGCGCATCGACGATCGCGAGCGCGCAGGGCGCCTCCTCGACGAACTGATGAAGCCCAAGATCGAACTGGACGGCCATTCGCTCACAATACACGCTGATCGCGCGCGCCGCATCCCCGCGGAAGGGCGGCGCGCTAAGTAAAATCGCGTAGGCCTCGAACCGCTTTCACGCGCTTCGGCGATGAAATGCCGCCGCGACGGGCCAACCAGGCATCGCCCAACGCCGCCGACAATTGCGTCTTTAAGTAAAGGCGCCAAGTCGCATTCGCCGCTATCGACGCCCATGTTCGCAACGCGATCAGTTTCGACCTTCATTCATCGGGAGAACATGATGCCAGCCGCTGTCGAACACCTCACGACCAGCCCCTTCAATTCGGAAAGCGCCAAGAGCGCCGGCGCCGAATTGTCCAGACTTTCGAGCGCGGCCGTTGTTCGACGCCTCACGCCCGGCGAGACTCTGGTCGCCGAAGGAGAAAATGCGCGATATTGCTATCAGATCCTCAGCGGCGTCGTAAAAGAATACAATACGCTGGAGGACGGCGTCCGCCAGATCACCGATTTCTACGGCGCGGGCGAGTATGTCGGCTTCGCCGGCGCGGCCGAGCAGCGCCAGACCGTCGAGGCGGTGACGGAGTGTTCTGTCCGCTGCATTTCCCGCGACGCGCTCGCGCGGGCGGTCGCGACATCGACGCAAATGTCGGGCGCGCTGATTGATCTTCTTCTCAATCGCCTTGATCGCGCGCAGGAACGCATCATCGCAATCGCGCGCAAAACCGCCGGGCAGCGGGTCGCCGCATTCCTTGTCAGAATGCTGGAGGAACAGGGGCGGTCAGATTTCGCCGCCCTGCCAATGAGCCGCCAGGACATCGCGGATCATCTTGGCCTCACCATCGAAACAGTGTGCCGCTCTTTCACGGATTTCAAGGAAGAGGGCGTCATTTCAATGCCGACGTTCCGGCGCATCGTCATTGAGGATCTCTCCGCTCTATTCGCCGCGGCGGGCGAGCGGGCGCATTAGCATCATCATTGGCCGCAAGCAGGCTTTGCTCGGAGGCCTAAGGCTCCTGCGAAAGCCGCGCCTGTCATTCGCAAATCGTCATTCGCCAGAACTCACGCCATGGCTTTGGACCATGGCGCGACGCATTTTGGCAGGAGATGCGCAATCTCGCGCGCGCGACGAAGAACGCGCTTGCATCGTCCGCGACTGTTACGCCGTCTTGATCTCGATCTTCCGCTCGCTTTCCCTGGCGGCCGTCGATTTCGGCAGCCTGACGGTGAGGACGCCGTTCTGGAAGCGCGCGTCGATTTTGTCCTGGTCGACTTCGCAGGGCAGCGGGATCGACCGGCTGAACGCGCCATAGGAGCGTTCGGCCCTGTAATAATTTTTCTTCTTTTCCTCGCTCTCGTGGCGCCGTTCGCCCCGAATCATCAAATTGCCGTTGCGAAGCGTGACGCTGATGTCCTTTTGGTCGATGCCTGGAAGGTCGGCGTTGACCTCGACGGAATCATCCGTTTCGCCGACATCGACAGAGGCGAAGAGACCTTGTCGCAGCTCGGACTCCTTCGCTGTCGCCGCTTCCGGCAGGAATTCATCGAACAGCCGGTCGATCTCTTCGTGCATGCGTTCGAACGGACCGGCGACGGCGGACGTTAGGCTCGGTCGGCGGCGCAATCGAAACGGGTTGAGCGCTGGCAAGTCCATGACGGGCTCCTTTCGTTGAGAGGGCTTCCATGCCTTGAAGATTTTCACAACCAGCGAGACGGCGCTTTGACATCGGTCAAACGATGTTTCCGCCGGCGCGGCGCTTTCCGGCCGCGGTCGCGCCGCTGTTGATCTGCATCATATCGCTGCGATCGTTTTCCGGCGATTTTCCCGCCCTGCAAAAGTTGTGAGCAATGGAGAATGCATCGATGTCTGGAAACGGCATGGAGAAGTCTGAGAAGGCGGTATTCAGCTCTGACGACGGAGCCGCCCGCGAGCATCAATTTTTCCCCTTGTTCGATCCGGGAGAGTTGACGAAACTTGGCAATCGGAACTTTGAAGTCATGTCGCGCGCCGCGCGCGCCTATTTCAACGGCGCGACGGAAATGAACAGGCATTTCGCTGAATTCATGAATCAGCGGATGAAGAAGGACTTCGAGTCCGCGCGCGCCTTCATGGCGTCAAAAAACAGCGAGGACGCCTTCAACACACAGGCGGAATTTGTCGAAAGCGCCTTCCGCGACTACGCGGAGGAGACGACAAAAGTCTTCAACCTCGCGGCCGATCTTGCGCGAGAGGCGCTAAAGCCGGCCGAGCACTGAAGACGCCGGCTCTCCCGCGAACCGCCTACGGCGCAAAGACATAGGTCCCGGGCGCCGGCGGCAGGGATTTTGACAGCTTCTTGCGATCTTGCGGCCCGGCGCCGACCCAATGCGGCGTCGGCGCCGCGCCGCCCTCGCTTGAGCGCTGGGAGAGCCACGCTTCCCAGACCGGCCACCAGGGTCCGTCGGTTTTTTCCGTGTGCGCGACCCAAAGCGAAGGGTCGAGGAAGAAATCCTCGGCGGCGGAGACATTCACTTGATATTGCTGCTGCGGATGGCCCGGTTCGCTGACAATTCCGGCGTTGTGCCCGCCAGCCGCGAGCAAAAACGTGACCTCCGTGTCGGTCAACATGTGAATCTTGAAGACGGACCGCCAGGGCGCGACATGGTCGCGCGTCGTTGCGACCGCGAAAACCGGGATCCTGACGTCGGACAGCGCGACAATTTCGCCCGTGACGTCAAATCGTCCTTCGGCGAAATCATTGTTGAGATAAAGCCGCCGCAGATATTCCGAGTGCATTTTATACGGAAGGCGCGTCGCGTCGGCGTTCCAGGCCATGAGGTCGGTCATCGGCCGGCGCTCGCCCATCAGATAATCATGTTCCAGTTTCGACCAGATGAGGTCGTTTGAGCGAAGCAGCTGAAATGCGCCCGCCATCTGCTTCGTGTCGAGAAATCCCTGCTCCCACATGACGTCTTCGAGAAACGTGATCTGGCTTTCATTGATGAAGAGCCCGAGTTCGCCCGGCTCGGAAAAATCAAATTGCGCGGCGAGAAAGGTCAAGGTCTTGAAGCGATCATCCCTGGCGCGCGCCATCGCCGCCGCCGCCACGCCGAGCAACGTGCCGCCAAGGCAATACCCGACGCCGTGGACGCGCGCCTTGGGGGAGATCGCCTCGATGGCGTCGAGCGCCGCCATCACGCCCTGCGACCGATAGTCGTCAAAACCGACATCCCGGTCTTCGGGGTCGGGATTTTTCCAGGAGATCATGAACACCGTATGGCCGCTGTCGACGAGGAATTTCACCAGCGAATTTTGCGGCGAGAGATCGAGAATGTAATATTTCATGATCCAGGCCGGCACGATCAGGATCGGCTCGGCCTTCACCGTCCGCGTCGACGGCGCGTATTGGATGACCTCCATCAGAGCGTTGCGAAACACGACCGACCCGGGCGTGATCGCGACGGTTTCGCCGGGCTTATAAGCCTCCGCGCCGACGGGCGGCCTCCCGGCGGTCGCGCGCTCGGCGTCTTCGAGAAAATTCCTCCATCCGCGCAGGAGATTGGCGCCTTGCTCCTCAGCCGTCTTTTTCAGGACTTCCGGATTGGTGAGAATGAAATTCGAGGGGGAGACGACATCGAGTATTTGCCGCGATACGAATTCGACGACGCGTTCATGTTGCGGCGTCACGCCCCTGACGCTGGTCGTCGCATTGTGCCACCATTGCTGCGTCAGCAAAAAACTCTGGGAGATGAGATTGAACGGCCAGGCGCGCCAGGACTCATCGGAAAATCGCCGGTCCTGCGGCAGCGGAGCGATACAACACTCATCAGAGGCCGCAAATCCGCATCGCATCGCGTAATTTTGAAATCGTATCGCCTTTCGCGCCGCCTTTTGCGCCAGCTGCGCCGGTTTTCCGACGGAGAACGCAAGATGCGTCATCCAGTCGAAATAGGACGCGGCGAGCGCGCCGGGGGAAACGCCCGCCGTCATCCGGCCGACAGACGCATGCCAGGCGCGGTCCATGATCTCGACAATCGCGGTCGACGCAAATGAATCGCGCGACCATTGCTGGCGGGCCGAGTCCGACAACGACGCCTGTATCGGCCTTGGCGAACGCCGCGCGCCTTGCGGCGGCTCGCCGGCCGCAAGTCTCGGCAGGATCGAACTGACGGGAGCCTCTCCAGCTTCCGCCGCAGACGGCGTCTGGATCGCTGTTTTTCCTTGTTGTGGCATCCGCTGACCCTTTCGCCATACGGGAAGTCGCATTGCTGTCGCATCCCGGCATTGACCCACGTCAAGCGTTGCGGGCCCCGTCGCCTCTATTTCGCGGGGCGCGGCGGAGATCCGAGGCGGGAGCGCCGCGAGCGCATTGAAGGGAGCCGTATGGATTTCAGCGCGCTGCTCATCCTTTATTTCATCCTGATTTCGCTGCAGCCTCTCGTTCAGCAGCGAGCGCTCGAAATCATGCGGCGCCGAAAGATCTCCGCGATCGAGCGTGAGCGGGGGTCACGAGTCATTCTGCTTGTTCACCGGCAGGAGACCATGCGCCTGCTCGGATTCCCGATTTTCCAGTTCATCAACATGAACGACACGGAGGAGATCATTCACGCCATCAGGATGACCGATCCTGATTTGCCGTTGGATATCATTCTTCACACCCCGGGGGGCGTCGCTCTCGCCGCCCTCCAGATCGCCCGCGCCTTGCGGGATCATCGGGGACGCACGACCGCATTCGTCCCGCACTACGCGATGTCCGGCGGCACGCTGATCGCGCTCGCCGCCGACGAGATCGTGCTCGGCCCGCACGCCGTTCTCGGGCCGATCGACCCGCAGATCGACGGCATGCCTGCGGCGGCGATCATCGAGGCGGTCTCGCGCAAACCCGTGGCGGAAGTCGACGATGAAACCCTCATTCTCGAAAGCATCAGCCGAAAAGCGATCGCCCAATTGCAGGCGGCGATCGTCAGTCTCGTCTCGGAGGAGCTCAGCCTCGAACGCAGGCGCGAGATTGCGGTCAGATTGACGAGCGGATCCTGGACGCATGATTACGGCATCACGCCGCAAGAGGCCAGAGAGATCGGCTTTCGGGTCGGCGTCGATCTGCCGCCGCTGATTTACGACTTGATGCGCCTCTACCCGCAGCCGCTCAGACGGACGCCGAGCGTCGAGTACCTTCCTTTCCGGCACGAAAGAGAGACAAAGCCCAAGTGACGGCAAGGCGAGAACAAATTTAGGGTCGATCGATGGCGAAGCCGCTTTTCGCAGCCGGCGCTTTCTCCGGCGGCGGAATGCGGAAAGGCCCGGCGCTCCGGCGGTCGCCGATCTTCTTTGATCACCGTCAATGCGGGCGCCGTCGATGAATGATTCACTTTCCAAGAGGCAAGCGAGCGCCTTGTTGGAAATCGGCGAGGTTTTGTTCCGCCTTTTTCGCGCGCCGCGCTGGGCGGAAAACGGTCGACACATTGGAGAGCGATATGAAAGTCCGGGAAGCAATGCACAAAGGCGTTCAGACAAGAGAGCCGTCAACCTCAATCGCGCAAATAGCGGCGCTGATGAAGGCGGACGACATCGGCGCTGTGCCGATCGTCGAGAAGGGACAATTCCTCGGAATGGTCACCGACAGGGACATCGCCGTACGCGCGGTCGCCGGCGGACGCGATCCGAACAGCGCCGTGGCGCGGGAGATCATGTCGACCGGGCTGACCTGCTGCAAGGAAGACGATTCCGTCGCTGACGCCGTCCACCTCATGGAGAAGAAAGCGATTCGTCGATTGCCGGTCACCAATGCAAGCAACGAACTCGTCGGAATGCTGAGCCTCGGCGACATATCCAACGCTGCGGGAAAAAACATTTCCAGCGAACTGGTGAGGGCGGTGACGGCTCACCATTGAATGACGCGGCCTGCGAGCCCGGTCTCGATTTCGGGCGCGCGCATTTGACCGGAGTCAAATGAGCGGTCGCCAAAGCATTTAGACGATGGATGCAAACAGGGAGAAATCTATGAGCAAGGCGATGATCAAGACCACCGCTCGCGACGGCCGCGGATTGCTGGAACCGCTCGACGCCGCCTATGAAGACATGGAGCGCTTTTTCAACGATCGACTGCGGCGGCTGCAACTGCCGCATTGGGGCGTCGGCGAAGGCCGCAATTTCGCCAGCCTCGACATCGGCGAGGTCGGCGACGAAATCGTCGTCGAACTCGACGCTCCCGGCGTGAAGCGTGAAGACATCGATATCTCGCTGTTCGACAACGCGCTTCGCATCAAGGGCAAACGCGAATTTCGCAAGGAGGAGAAAAACAAAACGCATCACCGCGTTGAGCGCGAATATGGGGAATTCGACCGGCGCGTCGCCCTCCCCTGCGAAGTGGACGCCGATCGCGTCCACGCCGCATTGAGGGACGGCGTGCTGACGATCAAATTGCCGAAGTCGGCGCGCGCCAAGGAGAACGAGCGAAAAATTGAAGTCCATACTTGACTTGACCGATCCCCGCCCTTCGCGAAAGGCCCCCGCGAAGGCGACGTCTGGGCGGCCTTTGTTCTCCCCGAAGAACAAGGCCGCCCAGCCTGTTTCGCTGGAAATCGCCGAACGTTCTGCGCGTGAAGCAAACTGGCGCAAATCGCCCGCGCGCAGGTGTTGAAGAAGGCTCGCCTGTTCGCGCTCGGGGCCAGCCGGCCGCTTGGCGAAAAGTCGGCTGCGCTCCTCGGATCGGCCTTGAGCGCTCACGAAGAACGAAGGTTTGAAGACGGCGAGCACAAATTCAGACCGATTGATCCTGTCCGCGGCGCCGACGTATTCGTCATTCACAGTCTCTTTGCAGACGCAGCCGCAACGGCGAACGACAAGCTCTGTGAGCTGCTTTTCTTTCTCGGCGCGGTTCGCGACGCCGGCGCGGCGCGAGTGTCGGCGATCGCTCCCTATCTCGCATACGGCCGCAAAGACCGCCGCACCAATCCGCAAGATCCCTTGACGGCGCGCTATGTCGCGCAGCTTCTTGAAGCCATGGTGATTGACGCCGTCGTCACAATCGACGCGCACAATCTCAGCGCATTTGAAAACGCCTTCCGTCGGCCGGTCCTTCATCTTGAAGCGCGCGTGCAGATGGCTGAGCGTCTTGCGCCCAGGCTCGGCGCCGCGCCCGTCGTTGTCGCGTCGCCTGATCCCGGCGGCGTCAAGCGCGCCCAATTGTTTCGCGAGACGCTTGAGAAAACGCTTGGTCGACCCGTCGAATTCGCCTTGCTGGAAAAGCGTCGGGCCGGCGGCGTCGTCAGCGGCGATTTGATGGCGGGGAATGTCGGCGGCGCGGATGTCTTGATCGTCGACGATCTAATCAGCACGGGCGGAACCATGGCGCGCGCCGCCCGCGCCTTTCGGGGGGCCGGCGCCAACCGCGTCTTTTCTGTCGCCACGCATGGCCTGTTCGTCGGCGATGCTTGCGCCGCGCTGGCGGATTCCGCCATTGAAAAAACATTCATCACCGACACGATCGCGCCCTATCGCCTCACTGACGCCGTCATCAAGGACCGCCTCGAAATCGTCAGCGCGGCGCCGCTGATCGCCGGCGCGATTCGCGCGCTTTGTTGTGATGAACAGTGTCGTTGAACTTTCTACGCCTGAAGCCTGATCGCGGCGGGCGCCGCCGCCTTGGCATAGGCGCGCGCCTTTGCAACCCATCGTCCTGTCTGCCCGCGGCGCTCATCCGCGATGTGCCCGAGCGCCAGACGCGCTCTGACTGCGGCTCGGTAGGCCGCGTAAAAATCAAGCAATCGCTGACTGGGGCGCGACGCCGCCCGCTTCGCATAATGTGCGATCAGATCGGTCCCGATCTTCGCGGCTCCTAGCAGCCGGCATTCCAAGGCGAGATAGCTCAGCTCATCGAACGGGTCGACCAGTCGAAGCTCTCGGCTGAACTCCAGGCAATCGATGATCGCGGGCGGGCGCGTCAAGCAAATGTGCTCGGGCCTCAAATCGCCGTGGCCTTCGATAATGCGACGGCTTTCGAGCGGCTCCAACAACCATTGAGGCTTTGAGTCAATCACGCGCGTCACCGGATCCGCAAGGAGCGCCAACTCCGCGGCCGACTGCTCGCCGCGACATCGCGCAAATATTTCCCGGTTTTCCTGTTGTTGTGCCGCCAGGATCGACAGATATCGATCCTCGTCCATGTCGACCGGCGGCGCTTTAGAGAAAAACTCGAACAGGAGATCGAGGGCGGGCTCAATGTCGATGAATGAGAAGTCTGCCCCGACGATCGCCCGGTCAAGCATCAGCGCCGGCGGCAGGCGGCGCATTTCGACAAGCCATTCGACAGGAATCCCTTCGCCGTTCAGCGAGAGAGCGCCGTCCGTACGCCGGGTCACCGGGACGACCCGAACATAGACCGACGCCGCGAGGCGCTTGTTCAAACGCAGTTCCTCGCGACAAAAATGCTCACGACGAGCGAGCGTTGCATAGTCGAGAAACGACGCGGTGACGCTTTTCTTGAATTTGTAGACCCGGCGCGGCGTCAGGAAGACCCAGGACATATGGGTCTCTTTCGCTTCGACGACGCCGCTCTCAAGACCATAAGTCGAGGGCTGCGACAGATACGCGACAAGCTCGGATGTCGACGCTGATCTCAGTTCCGCCTCAGTTCGGTCAGCGGCGTCGCCGTCTTCGGCCATTGTCGCCAATCGATGAAAACGCCTGACACACCGGCCGGCGCCGGCATGCGCAAGAGTGAGAGAACCGCGGCGCCTTCCACAGATTGTCGATTATCCGCAAAGGCGCCGG
Source organism: uncultured Alphaproteobacteria bacterium (assembly GCA_902826095.1). GTDB lineage: Bacteria > Pseudomonadota > Alphaproteobacteria > Caulobacterales > Parvularculaceae > Amphiplicatus. The sequence continues at coordinate 34,219 of CADEDN010000034.1, forward strand.
GAGGTCATACCGACCTCCCGGCTCATGAAGTCGGATCAATGCGGAACGGGCAACGCGGACACGCCCGCCGCTCGCCGAGACTTCATGAAATCCGAAGATTGTCGACGACCTCGGTGACGCCGGGCGCCGCCCAAACCGCGTCTTCAACGATCTTGCGCTCATACCAGGCTTTGACATCGCCTTTCAGCGTGACCCGCCCGCCGTCGACATTGACTTTCACATGCGACGCTTCGATATCGGCGTTCCGGTGCAGCGCGCGCGTGATCGCGCGCGTGACGTCCGTCGGGAGGACGCGGGCCTTGACGTTGATCAGATTGGAGACCGCCGAAACGCCTTTGACGCCCGCGACCAGATTCTTGGCGAGATCGCGCTGGTAATTCCAGTCGACCGAGCCCGTTAGCGTGACGTACCCCGTACGAACCTCCGCCTTGATTTCATTTTCCGCGAGGCTGCTGTTCCATTTGTAGAGACTTGCGATGCGTTCGGCGATCTGTTCATCGTCCACGGTCGTATCTGAGCGAAGCTTCACCCTTATTTCTTCCGCAATCGCCCGTACGCCTTTGACGCGCCGCGCTGCGTCTTCGGCTGCGATTTTTTCCGCATAGCTCGACACTGTGCCGGTTAGAGTGACGGCGCCGTCTTTGACAGTCACGCCGATATCGGTCGATTCAACGCGCGGCTCCCAGTCAATCTCGGCGAGAATGTCGTCACGGATTTCCTGATCGGTTCTCATTTGAGGCTCCTCTAAAGCTGCGATCGACGCAATGATCGCGTGCGCCGAAGAGCCCCGCATTGACGAACGTCAAAGCCGTTCGCCGCGTCGTTGATCGATATCAAGCTCAGCGCGCGGCAAGGCCGCTACAAGCGCCGACAATGGAAACAGAACCGCATATTTCGTTCGAGAATATCCCGGCCTCAGCGGCCGTGCGCGACCGGGTTCAGCGCGAAGTCGACAGGCTGGAGCGGTTTTTCGGCCGCATCACCGCTTGCCGCGTCATTGTGCGCCGGCCGCAGGCGCGCCGGCGGCATGGCGATCTCTACGCAGCTTCAGTTCACCTGACCCTTCCCGGCGGGCGAGAGGTCCACGCGGATCGCAATCCGCCGGACGATCACGCGCATGAAGACGCACTTGTGGCGATTCGCGACGTGTTCGCCGCCGCAAGGCGCAAGCTGCAGGACGACGTCAGGGTAATGAGGGGCGACACGAAACTTCATGCCGATCAGAATATCGCCGTCGTTCGATCGCTAGTCGCTGAAGACAATTACGGCTTCCTCGAGACCGACGACGGGCGCGAAATCTACTTCCACCGCAATTGCGTCGCGAATTCCGGGTTTGACGATCTCCGCGTCGGAAACCGCGTCGTCTATTCGGAAGAGGCTGGCGAAAAAGGCGCGCAGGCGACCTTCGTCAGACAGCTTTAGAAAGGCTGAAATCCATGAGCGAAACGACCGATTATCAGCTTCAGCTGTCGATCAGCCCCGAAAAAGCGTTCTACATACTCGTAAAGGCGCGCGAATTCGAAGAAAAAACCGAGACGGCGGACATGGAGGAAGGCTCCAACGCCGCCGACGACCGCGCGGTCGCAATCCTTGAGGACAATCCGGAGGATGCGACCGAAGAGGAATTGCGCGCAGCGCTCGATTCGCTGAATGAGGACGAGCAGCTCGACATGATGGCGCTCACATGGATCGGCCGCGGCGACTTCTCCATTGAGGATTGGGATGCGGCGCGCGAGGAAGCGCGGGCGATGTCCGACCGGCACATCTCGTCATATCTGGCGGGCGACCCGCTCTTCAGCGATTACCTGGAAGAGGGGCTTTCGCTGGCTGGTTTCAATCTCGATGAATTCGAGCGAAAACATTTCTGAAAACCTCATTCAGTTGACGAAGGTCAACGAAAGCGCGCTCGCGATAAGCCAGAATGGATATGCTGCAGAGGTGAGCCGACCTGGCGAAGCCAAACTGAGAAATGTCCGAAAGATATGGATCAGGAGTCGCGATGAATCAGGAAGGCGTTGACCCGATGCGACGGAGCCCGGGGTCGTTCGGCGAAAGCGCGCAAAAGGGAGACCTTAGCGTGGAGCGCCGCCGCCCCGGGCTTACCATATTCGGCCGCGGCGGTCCGTCGGCGTCGCCTTAAGATCTGAATTCATGTCGCGGCATATGTTCGAGGACCGTCACGCAGCCGGAAAAGCCCTCGCCGGGCGGTTGCGAGATTATTCGAAGCCGGCGCCGATCGTCTTTGCGCTCCCGCGCGGCGGGATTCCGGTTGCAGCGGCGGTCGCGGAAGCGCTGGACGCCCCGCTTGACGTCATCCTCGTTCGCAAGCTCGGGGCGCCCGGTCACGACGAGCTCGCGATCGGGGCGATCGTCGACGGCGGCTCGCCGACAATTGTGCTTTACAAGGATGCTGTCGATGAGACGGGCGCGAGCGAGGGGTTCATTGAGGCGGCGAAGTCGGCGGCGCTAAGCGAAATTGAGCGACGGCGGCGGATTTTTCTCGGCGATGCGAGCCCCGCGTCGCCGGCCGGCCGGAACATTATCATCATCGATGACGGCTTGGCGACCGGCGCCACGATGGAGGCGGCGATCGACGCGATGCGCAAAGTCGGCGCCAGCCACATCACCGTCGCCGTTCCGGTCGCGCCAGCGGAAGCGGCGGCGCGCTTCCGGCGCCTCGCTGATGATTTCATTTGCCTGGAGACGCCTTCGATGTTCTGGGCGGTCGGCCAGCAATATCGAAATTTTCGCCAGCTGACGGACGCCGATGTCGTCGCCATACTCAAGGACGCCGCCAGACGCACAAGCCGGCGCGGCGACTCGACGCAAGTCGCCAACGGTTCAGCTTCGCCTTCAGATCGCACTTGATCCAGGTGTTGAGGACTTCGTCCTTGGGCTGAGCTGTGTTGCGCTGTGCGCATCGGTCGACAGGACAAGTTTGACGCCGCGTTCTCTCGCTATCCGGCCGCAAGAGTCATTGAGGTCGAAGCGTTCCGGCTGTCGGTTCGTTTCCAGAAAACATCCGCGCTCGCGCGCGCCGGCATCCCGGTTCGGACCTGCATCGCAAACTGGTGCTGAAACTCACTTTTGCCTAGCGTTTGAGCGATTCTCGGAAAACCGGGTTTTCGAACCCGAAATTTTCCTTGCAGTTCAAGATGTTGAGCCCCGCACTGTGAAACTGAGCTTCCCGAGACATAGGTGACGCTCCATTCCGGACACATGGGTAACACTTT
>CADEDN010000035.1 GCA_902826095.1 uncultured Alphaproteobacteria bacterium
CGCCGTCAGGCGGCGTCTCGAAGGACGCGCTGCAGCGCGTCCGGGATGACAGGGTGAGTTGAAGGGGCGGCGGCGATCGAGGGTCATCGATCGCGCGCCGCCGAAATCTCAATCGACGCTGACGTCGCCGCCGGATGATGTGTCCTTGCTGACGTTTTTCGGGCTGCCGCTGACGTCGATCGAGCCGCCGGATGAAGCTTCGCCATTTACGCTTTCCGACGCATAGAGATCGGCGCTGCCGCCGGACGACGCGGAGGCGTTCGCCGTCCGGCAGAGCAGCGCGTCGGCGTCAATATCGCCGCCGGACGAAACGTCGACATTGAGCGCGTCGCAGCGACCCGAGACGTCGAGGCTGCCGCCCGATGAGGCGTCGAGATCGAGCGCGGCGGCGTCGAGGCCGGTCGCGTCAAGCGACGCGCCGGAGGAAACATCAAGACCTGACACCGACGGCATCGTCACGCGCACGCGCACGTCTTCGCCGCGGCCCCAGCTCATTCCCTTGTGCTTGCGGCCGATCTGAAGCTCGTCGCCGACAAGTTCGACGCGCAGCCGCTCAAGGCCTTTGGCGGTCGAGTCGGCGACGATCGCATAATCGCCGCCGACGGAGACGGTGACGCTTGTGCCCGCCGCGGCGGAAACGCGGGTGAAGCCCTTGAATTCGTAGGTTCTGGTTTCTGCGAGAGCCGGCGTCGCGAGCAGCGTCGCGGTCGCGGCGGTCAGAAGAAGTCTTTTCATGGATGCGCCCTTTCAGTCCCAATTCGGCGCCGCGACCATGACCGACAGCGCCGCGGCGGACAAGTTCCCTGCGACGGGGCGATTGCGGCGCGCGACGGCGGGGTGCGGCGGCGGCCGATCCGTCACGCCGCCGCGCCCCGATCCGCGACGTGCTGTTCGATCACCGCGATGAACAGAGCGCCGAACGCCTCGGTCTTGGCGCGGCCGACGCCGAAAACTTCGCCGAAGGCGGCGATCGAGCGCGGCATTTTCGCGGCCATGTCGGCGAGCGTCCTGTCGGAAAAGACGACATAGGCGGGAACATTCCGCGCGCTGGCGATCTCGCGACGCTTTGCTTTCAAGGCGGCGAAAAGGGCGCCCTGCTCGCCAGGCGCGCCGCTCGGCGCGGGTGCGCCCTGGCGCCGCGCCGTTCTCGGTTCGGGACGCATCGCAAAAGTCGTCTCGCCGCGAAGGAGGCCCGGCGCGCGGGGGCCAAGCGATATGCCGCCGAATTCAGGATCGACGCGCAGACAGCCGGCCGCGTTCATCTGGCGGACGAGCGCGCGCCAGTCATTCTGTTTCCATTTGGCGCCCCTGCCGTAGACCGCGAGATTGTCGTGGCCGCGATCGCGGATTTTCTGCGTGTCGGCGCCGCGCAGAATGTCGATCAGATGCGCGCCGCCGAATATCTCGCCGGCAGAGCGCGCCGCTTCGAGGAGGAGACGCGCTTCCGCGGTCGCGTCAATAAGGCCCGCCGGCGTCCGGCAATTGTCGCAATTGCCGCAAGGCTCGCTCGCCTGGCCGAAATGCGCGAGCAGCGCCTGTCGCCGGCAGTGGGTCATTTCGCACAGCGCGCCAAGCTCCTCGATGCGCCGTTTCTGGCCCGCCCGCGCCGCTTGGCTCGAATCGCTGCCAATCATCCGTATACGTCTCATCAAATCGCCGGGGCCGTAGAGCAAGACCGCGCGCGCCGGCAGGCCGTCGCGGCCGGCGCGGCCGATCTCCTGGTAATAGGCCTCGATCGACGCCGGCATGTCGGTGTGAATGACGAAACGGATGTCGGGCTTGTCGATGCCCATGCCGAAGGCGACCGTCGCGACGATGATGAGATCGGGCTCGGCGAGGAAATCGTTGAGAAGGCGCGTGCGCGTTTGCGCGTCGAGGCCCGCATGATAGGCGGCGGCGCGTCGGCCCTTCGCGGCGAGGAAGGCGGCGAGCTCCTCGGTCTGGCGCCGCGACAGGCAATAGATGATGCCCTGTTCGCCGTCATGGTCCTTCAGGATCTGAAACACGCGCTCATGCGCGCGCGCCTTGCGCTCGATCGCGATCTCGATATTGGGGCGATCGAGATCGTGAACGAAAATGTCAGCGCCCGGGCGCAGCAGCCGCAAGGTGATGTCGCGCCGGGTCGCGGCGTCCGCCGTCGCGGTGAAGGCGGCGATCGCGGCGCGCGGAAAAGTCTCCTTGAGGGTCGCGAGCGCCATGTAATCGGGGCGGAAATCATGGCCCCACTGGCTGACGCAATGCGCCTCGTCGACGACGAAACGCGCGACGGGAAGGCGGGAGAGCGCCTCTGTCATGCGCGGGCTCATCAGCCGTTCGGGCGACATGTAGAGAAGCTTCGTCGCGCCCGCCGCCGCCGCGCGCCAGTCGGCGACCGCGTCGTCGCGATCGCGCCCCGAATGAATGACGCCGACCGCCGCGCCGAGCGCCTTTAGATGCGCGATCTGATTGTCCATGAGCGCGATCAGCGGCGAGACGACGATGGTGAGCCCGTCGCCGATCAGGGCGGGGAGCTGATAGCAAAGGCTCTTTCCCGCGCCCGTCGGCATGATCGCCAGCGCATCCCTTCCGCCAAGCAGCGCCGCGACGATTTCCTCCTGACCCGGACGAAAAGCGTCAAAGCCGAATATGGATTTCAAGGCGGCGCGGGGCGGGAACATCGGAATTTGTTACGTGCGCCCATGGGCCGAGGCAACGGGCGCTATACCACAAAAAATGGTTTGTGGTATAGCGCGCCCGCCAATGAGACTTCACGCCTCAGCGCGCCGCCGGCCAATCCGGCGAGCGCTCAGACATGGCGAATGCGCATCCTACCCCATCGCCTTCGCAAAATTCTCATCGATCTTGTCGAGGAATTTCTCCGTCGTCAGCCATTTTTGTTCGGCGCCGATGAGGATCGAGAGGTCCTTCGTCATCCAGCCCTGTTCGACGGTTTTGATGATCGTCGCTTCCAGCGTGTCGGCGAAGCGGATGAGGTCGGGCGTTGCGTCGAGCTTGCCGCGATGGGCGAGGCCGCGCGTCCAGGCGAAGATCGAGGCGATCGGGTTCGTTGAGGTTTCCTCGCCGCGCTGATGCTGGCGATAATGGCGCGTCACCGTGCCGTGCGCGGCTTCGGCCTCCATCGTCTTGCCGTCGGGCGTCAGCAGAACCGACGTCATGAGGCCGAGCGAGCCGAAGCCTTGCGCGACCGTGTCCGACTGCACGTCGCCGTCATAGTTCTTGCACGCCCAGACATAAGCGCCCGACCACTTCAATGACGACGCCACCATGTCGTCGATCAGGCGATGCTCGTAGGTTCCCTTGAAGGCGGCGAATTTGTCCTTGAATTCCGCGTCCCAGATTTCCTGGAAGATGTCCTTGAAGCGCCCGTCATATTTCTTGAGGATCGTGTTCTTGGTCGACAGGTAGACCGGATATTTCCGCGCGAGCGCGTAGTTGAACGAGGCTCTGGCGAAATCGCGGATCGACTCGTCGAGATTGTACATCCCCATATAGACGCCGGCCGACGGCGCGTCGAAGACTTGCCTTTCGATGACCTCGCCGTTCGCGCCCTCCCACTTCATCGAGAGCTTGCCTTTGCTCGGGAAAGTGAAGTCGGTCGCGCGGTACTGGTCGCCATAGGCGTGGCGGCCGATGATGATCGGCTGCGTCCAGCCGGGAACGAGTCGCGGCACATTCTGGATGACGATCGGCTCACGGAAGATGACGCCGCCGAGGATGTTGCGGATCGTGCCGTTCGGCGACTTCCACATTTCCTTGAGATTGAATTCCTTGACCCGCGCCTCGTCGGGCGTGATCGTCGCGCATTTGACGGCGACGCCGTATTTCTTCGTCGCCTCGGCGGACTCAATTGTCACTTTGTCGTTCGTCGCGTCGCGGTGCTCGATCCCGAGGTCGAAATATTTGAGGTCGATGTCGAGATAGGGATGGATGAATTTGTCCTTGATCATCGTCCAGATGATCCGCGTCATCTCATCCCCGTCCATCTCGACAATCGGGTTTGCGACCTTGATTTTCTTCATGAATTTTTCCTGAGCTGGCGACGGATGGGCTTTGCGGCGCGGCGCGGCGAGCCTATAGCATCTCGGTCCGAACCCGAAAAGGCGGCAATCGCGCGGGTCGTTCTTCCCGCTTCGAAGGGGTTCGGCCGGATTTGGATTGGAGACGGCAAATGGTCGCCGCCCTTTACGCAGCCAGTCGGCATCCGGGCCCCGAAGCGGTCTCCAGATCGCCTATTCTGTTTCAATTGGCCCGCTACCTCATTCGACTGGGCGTTCCAGGCGGATGGCGCTTGTGGAGTCGCCTCTACGAAAAAGGCGCGCTCGACATTGTCGTCGAATATCCGCTCCGGGGCGCCGTGCGCTCGGCGCCGCTGCGCGTGCCGCTTTATCGCAAGGAGTCGAGCTGGTCAGAGCCGGAAATCGCATCCTACAGCCGCAACATCGTGCAGCGAACGCTGCGCCGCGTCGCGCAATTCGGCATTCCCGCCGTGCTTATCGACTGCGGCGCCGACATCGGCATGGTGACGTCGTCCTTCATACGGGATTGCGCGCAGCTCATTGAGGTGATCGCGTATGAACCGAACAATAACGCGTTCAGATTTCTTGCCGCTTCGGCGACCGGCTGGACGATGCCGTCGCGCATTGTCAACGCCGCAGTCAGCGACCATGCCGGCCGCGGCCGTCTCGCCGCGCCGAAAGGCGAAGCGGACGAGCACGCGATGTTCCTCATCGATGATCCCGACGGGCCGATTGAAGTCCGCAAGGTTGATTCCGAAGCGGTGCCGAAAGATTCGCTCCTCGTCCTGAAGATCGACGTTGAAGGCGCGGAACTCGACGTCGTGCGGGGCGCCGCGGAATCGCTTCGAAAAGCGCCTGCGTTCGTCGTCATCCTTGAAGCGCATCCCAAAGTCGCGGCGAGGACCGGGATAGACCCTTGCGAGGCGATGCGCTTCCTCGGCGCGATTTGCCCGATCGACATTGAGATTGTGGAGCTTCCGGACGTCATGATCGATCCCGCCCTGCCGTTTTTCGATCAGCTTGGCGGCCGACGCGATACGATCTGCAACGTCATCTGCGCCAGCAAGCCGACGCAAGGCGTCGTCGCTGCTTGAAACCGACGGGGAACGCGAAAATCGGCGGCAGGCGGGGCGGCAAGCCCCCGCAGCGGCCCGGCCCGGCGATGATCCTGATCGAGCCGCAGCTTGGCGAGAATATCGGCGCGGTCGCGCGCGCCATGCTGAATTTCGGCCTTGCGGAAATGGCGATCGTCAATCCGCGCGACGGCTGGCCGAACGAGAAAGCGATCGCGATGGCGTCGGGCGCGACCGTCGTTCTTGATCGGGCGCGATTGGCCGCGACGACGACGCAGGCGCTCGCCGGCTTCAACTACGTCCTTGCAATGACGGCGCGCCCGCGCGAATCGCTGTTGCCGGTGTTCGACCCGCGCGCGGCGGCGGCGGAAACGAAAGAGCGCATCGATCGGGGCGAACGCTGCGCGGTCATGCTCGGCGCGGAGCGCGCCGGTCTTTCCAATGAGGACGTCGCATGCGCCGACGGCGTCATTTCAATCCCCGTCAATCCCGCCTTCGCCTCGCTCAACATCGCGCAGGCGGCCGTCGTCTTCGCCTATGAATGGGCGATCGCCGACGGGCGCGCGCCGGCGCCGGCCGATCTCGCTGTCGCGCCGCAGGCGACGAAGGAGCAGTTCGAGGGCTTCATCGGCCAGCTTTTCGACGCGCTCGACGCCGCGCGCTATTTTTATCCGCCCGAAAAACGCGAAACGATGCAGCGAAAACTTCGAACCGCCTTCGCCCGCGCCGGGCTCACCGAAGGCGAGGTCCGGACGCTCCGGGGCGTCGTCAAGGCGCTCGGCGCGAAGCAGGCGAGGGACTGACCTTTCGCCGCAAAGAGGGCTAGTGTCGTCTCTGGGGCCCTCGGGAGAGTGATTCTCATGATTGGAAGAATAATCGCGGCAGCCGCTGCGATGGCGCTTGCCGCCTGCGGCGCGCCAAAGACTTATGACGCGATCATCAAAGGCGGCACGGTTTACGACGGAACCGGCGCGCCGGGCGTCGTCGCCGATGTCGCCATCGACGGCGACCGCATCGCGGCGATCGGCGATCTCGGCAAGGCGAAAGCTGACAAGACAATCGACGCGGGCGGCATGGCGGTCGCGCCCGGTTTCATCAACATGCTCTCCTGGGCGGTCGACGATCTCATTCAAGACGGGCGCTCGATGGGCGACATCCGCCAGGGCGTGACGCTTGAGGTCTTCGGCGAGGGCGTATCGTGGGGCCCCCTCAACGACGCGATGAAAGCCGAATTCAAGGCGCGCCAGAGCAATGTCAAATACGACATCGAATGGACGACGCTCGGCGAATATCTCGACTACCTCGAAAGGCGCGGCGTTTCGCCGAACGTCGCCTCCTTCATCGGCGCGACGAGCGTGCGCATTCATGAGGTCGGCGAAGACAACCGCGCGGCGACGCCGGAAGAGCTTTCGCGCATGAAGGAGCTTGTCCGCGCCGCCATGCGCGAAGGGGCGATGGGGGTCGGTTCGTCGCTTATCTATGCGCCGGCGAATTTCGCTTCGACCGAGGAGCTGACGGCGCTCGTCGCGGCGGCGGCTGAATTTGACGGCATGTATATTTCGCATATCCGCAACGAGTCCGGCCAGCTGCTGGAAGCGGTCGACGAATTGATCGGGATCGCCCGCGCGACCGGAGCGCCGGCGGAAATCTATCATCTGAAAGCGAGCGGCCGCGACAATTGGGACAAGATGGACGCGGTCATCGCCAAGGTCGGCGCGGCGAGGAAAGAAGGCCTCGCGATCACCGCCGACATGTATGCCTATCCGGCAAGTTCGACCGGCCTCGATGCGGCGATGCCGCTCTGGGTGCAGGAAGGCGGGCACGACGCCTGGGTCGCCCGCCTCAAGGATCCCGAAACCAGGAAACGCGTCGCCGAGGAAATCCGCAACCCGCAAGGCGGCGAGGCCGGCTTTCACAATGCCGGCGGCGCAGAGGGCGTGCTCCTCATCGGGTTCAAGAACCCGGCGCTTCGCAAATATACCGGCAAGACGCTCGCCGCGGTCGCCGCCGAGCGCGGAACAAGTCCTGAAGACGCGGCGATCGATCTCGTGATCGAAGACGACAGCCGCGTCGACGTCGTCTATTTCACGATGTCAGAGGACAATTTGCGCAAGGAAATCGTCGAGCCGTGGGTCAGCTTTGGCTCCGACGGCGGCTCGATGGCGCCGGAAGGCGTCTTCCTTGAAAAGAGCACGCATCCGCGCGCCTACGGCAATTTCGCGCGCGTTCTTGCGAAATATGTGCGCGAGGAAAAAGCGCTGACGATCGAGGAAGCGGTGCGCAAGCTGACGGCGCTGCCGGCCGCCAATCTAAAACTGCGCGATCGCGGCAAACTTGAAGAGGGCTATTTCGCGGATATCGTCGTCTTCGATCCGGCGACCATTCAGGACCACGCGACCTTCGACAAGCCGCACCAGCTTGCGACCGGCGTCAAGCACGTCTTCGTCAATGGCGCGTTGACGATCGAGAATGAGGAGCACACCGGCGCGAAAGCGGGCCGCGTCGTTCGCGGTCCGGGCTGGACCGGCTGGGAAAAGGCCGAATAGGACTCATCTGGAATTCATGGCGATCATCGAAAAGATCGATCACGCGGATGCGCTCTCAGGGCGCCGCTTCCGCTATTACGAGTTCGTGATGGCGGCGAGCTGCGTCATCCTCGTCTGCTCGAACATCATCGGCGCCGGAAAAGTCGCGAGCGTCGGCGGATTTTCCTTCGGCGCCGGCGTTCTCTTCTTTCCGCTTTCCTACATCGCCGGCGACGTCCTCACCGAAGTCTACGGCTATGCGCGCGCGCGGCGCGTCTTTTGGGCGAGCGTCTCGGCGGCGGCGTTCGCGGCGGCGATGGCGGCGTTCATCACCGCCGTCCCGCCTTCGCCCGACTGGAACGTCGATGTCGGCGGCCTATCGCGCCAGGACGCGTTCGCGCTCAATTTCGCGCAGGCGCCGCGCATCGTCGCCGCGTCCTGCCTTGCGATCTGGGCCGGCGAATTCGTCAACGCCTATGTCCTCGCCAAGATGAAGATCGCGACCGCCGGCAAAAATCTCTGGATGCGGATGATCGGCTCGACGGCGGCCGGGCAGGCGGTCGACAAGATCATTTTCTACCCGCTCGCCTTCGGCGGCGTCTGGGAGACTTCGCTCGTCTTGAAGGTGATGGCCACGAACTACGCGCTGCAGGTCGCCTGGGAGGCGCTCTTGACGCCTGCCACCTATCGCATCGTCGGCTTCATGAAACGGGCCGAAGGCGTCGATGTTTACGACCGGGAAACGGACTTCACGCCGTTCTCGGTGAAATTTTGAGGGAGTAACGCATGAAAAAAATTCTGATCGCGTCCTGCGCCGCGCTTGCGCTTTCATCCTGCGGCGGGCGAGGAGGCAAGGGCGCGCAGGCGGACGCGCCGGCGGCGCTGAAGGCGATCGCCGACGACTATCTTGAGGCGGCGCTCGACGTCTATCCGTTCCTGGTCGTTTACGCCGGCATGAGCGACGTCGTTAAGGAAGACTACGCCGCGATGGAGGACAATTCGCCGGCGGCCCAAGCGCGTCTTCAGCAGATCGAGGATCAGCTTTACGGACGGCTGATGAAACTCGCGGACGCGAAATTCGCCGGCGCCGACTGGGTGCTGTTCGAAACGCTGAAAGAGGGGCTTGAGGCGAGCAGGGGCGTGCGCGTCTGCAACCAGCCGCTCTGGAACGTCAATCACATGGCGGGCTGGCAGAATTCGTTCCCACAAGTCGCCGATGCGCAGCCGGTCGACACGCCGGCCAAGCGCGGATTTGCGCTGGCGCGCTGGCGCCAGTTTCCTGCGTTTCTTGAGCAGGACAAGAGCAATCTGCGCGCAGGTCTCGCCGCGGGATATTCGGCGCCAAAGCGCGTCGTCGCGCGCGTCATCGCGCAAATTGATGCGATCATCGCGCGGCCCGCGACGCAATCGCCTTTCCTTTCTTTCGCCGAGAACGGCGCGGACGACGCGACTTTCGCGGCGGCGATCAAAAAACTCGCCGAGGAAGAGATCGCGCCGGCGATCCTTTCCTATCGCGACTTCCTTCGCGACGAATATGTGCCGAAGGCGCGTGATGATCTGTCGATCCGGGCGATCCCGGAGGGCGAGGCGTGCTATGAGGCGCTGCTTCGGCAATACCACACGGCCGCGATCGGCGGCAAAGCGACGTTCGAGCGGGGGAAGGCGGCCGTCGCGGCGAACCAGACGGCCGTCATTGCGCGCGGCGAAGCGATGTTCGGCGAGAGCGGCTTTGCGGCGATCCTGCAGCGCGTCAAGGATGCGCCGGGCAACCGGTTTTCCAGCGAGGCGGAAGTCATCGAGACGACGCGCGCCTTTGTGCCGGTGACGCGCGAGAAGGTCGCGCCGTTCTTTTCAAAGCTCCCGGCGCAGGAAATGGTTGTCGAGCCGTTTCCCGAATTTCTGAAAGGGACGGGTCAATCATCCCGGTACGAACCAAAATCGGCGGCGGAAGGCGCTGCGACCTATCGCATCAACACCGACGAATGGGCGACGCAGACGAAAGGCGAAGCCGAGATCGTCGCCGTGCATGAAGGCTGGCCGGGCCATCATTTGCAGATCGCGTCCGCCTATTCGGTCGAAGGGCTCCACCCGATCACGCGCCTTCTCGGCTCGACCGCCTATATCGAGGGCTGGGCGCGCTACGCCGAAAGCCTTGCGGAGGAGGCGGGGCTCTACGCGAACGGGTATGGCGAAATTTCGCGGCGCGCCTGGCCAGCGCGCGGCATGGTGATGGATCCGGGCCTTCATCTTTACGGCTGGACCAATGAACAGGTGAAGGCGTTCGCGATCGAGTCAGGCCGCTTTGACGAGACCAGCGCCGAGGTCATGCTCGATCGCATCGCCGTGATCCCGGGCCAACTCACGGCTTATGACACGGGCGGTCTTGAAATCGCGGCGCTTCGGGACGAAGCGATCCGCCGCCTTGGCCCGAAATTCGACATCGCCGCTTTTCATGACCGCGTACTTGAAAACGGCGCCGCGCCATTGGGCGCGCTGCGAAATCATGTCGAAGCATGGATCGCCGCCGAGGAGGCGAGATAGAGCCCAAACGACGCGCCGTCCGGTCCTTGGCCGGCGCGCGTGGCCATCCTTCGCGACGCGCGCGTTCCGCGCGCTCCTCAGGATGAGGTCGGTATCTCAATCAATTCAAGTTCGCCTCACCCTGAGGAGCCGCCGAAGGCGGCGTCACGAAGGGCGGCGCCTCTGATTCCAGATTGACGCTTTTCGCGCCGCCGCGATGATCGAGTCTATTCGACTCCGGCGACCCAGCCGATGCAGGAGGCGACGTCGTTCAGCGCATGTTCGCCGAGGCAGAATGCTTCCTCGTAGGGCGCGCGCGTCGCCGCAATGCATTGCTTCAGCGTCAGCTGGGCGAAGGACAGACAGGAATTCGACCGGTCGTTCTTGGCGTATACGGAGACGGTCTTGTCATTGACGCCGCTGACCGCATAGCGCGCCGCCAGATTCATCACCCGGTTCATGATCACTTGCGCGTTGGGCTCGCTCATATTGCCGGCGCCGGCGCTCTTGCCCCATTCCGGGTTCCATGCGCCGTCGCCGCTGGTGAGACTTGGCGCGGTTACGCCTTTCTCGGTCGTCGAAGCCAGCGACGGCGCCGTCGCCGACGGACGGGCGCGGGCGTAGGATTCGGCGTCGCTAAGACGCGACGAACTCGGCGGTATCTTGGCGACGCCCCACTTGGTTTTCTGCATGGCGTAGGCTTGTTCCTTGAACGCCTCGCCAAGCGTCGTGAAGCGCGCCGTGTCCTGCATGGTCATGGCGAGGACGCGCGACATCGCTTCGTCAGCGCCCTCAAGCTGGCGCGGATAGGCGGGGTCTGCGGCGAGCTTGGCGAAGAATGCGTCCGCCCCGGCAAGGCCGTTCTTTTTCTTCTTGCTGGCGACTTCCTCTTCAAGCGCCTCGCGAAAGGCGGGCGTGTCGGCGGCGACCAGCGCCGCATAGGCGACCCAGCCGGCGGACAAATTCTGCGCGGAATGCGCGGACAGGCGGCGGTGCGCTTCCCTGGTCGTCTCGGCGCTATTGAAGGGTGTCGCCTCAATCGTCGCGATGTCTTCGCGGAACCGCACATAATCCGCGGCGGCCCGTTCGAGCGCCGCGTCGCGGGGCTGGGCGAGCGATTCGGCTGAAACCCCGCTCATCGCGGCGAAGGCGAGGACAGACGCCGCCGACGCCATGGCGCCGCCGATCCGGCGTGCGGGTCTCGTGGCTTGAAGACTGAATTTCCGGACATTTCCGCGACGTTCGGCCGCCGAAAAGCAACGCAACATAATCCGCTCCCGAAATGTTAGGGGCCCCATCCGAGCCGTCCCGACCAGGCGCTTCCGCCAACAATGGCCGGCGCTTGCCCGACCCAATCTACCCCTCGCCCATTAACCGGGGTTTCGGGATACTAGCGACATTCGAGCCAAATTCGAGGCGTTTATGATGAGGGAAGGGTTGAAAATTCCACAGGGCGGGCGGCGGCCGAATCATGGCGCCGTAACGCCGCCGAAAGGATGATTGGTTTCAGTATTTGTTAACCGCATCGCGCCAGAAACGTCAGGAATCGTTAACCGGACTTTCCCGGACCTTGCCGCGCCTGCCGGGCGGGCCCGGGAGAATGGCCTGCAGGATGCTGATGCGCCTTTCGACCATTCTGAACAGCCTGAAAATGCGGGCCTGCGACTGGCTCGGCGGCGCACGCTATTCGGGCGGCGCAACGGCCGCGGTCGCGCTTTTGGAGGCAGACGGCCGCATCATTCGCCTGTCGGACCCGGGCGCGCGCCTGTTCGCCGAGGCGGACCGCGCCAAGCGGCTGGCGGAGCTGTTCATTGCGGGCGAGCGCGATTTTGTCGAGCGCGCGGTCCGATCCAAGGCGGCGAACAGGATCGAGGCGCGGGCGCGGCGACCGGGCGGCGTCGCCGCGGATTTCGAGATTTCATTTGAGCGTCGGCCGGACGGCCGATCCGTCGCGCTGATCGTCGATCGCAGCGCGGAAAAGCGGGAAGCGCGCCGCCTTCGGCGGGACATCGACCGGGCCGAGGCGGAAGCGGCGGAAGGCGCGGCGATGCTCGCCGATCTCTCCCACGAGATGCGCACGCCGCTGAACGCGGTGATCGGGTTCGCCGAAACGATCGAGCGCGAGACCTTTGGTCCAGTCGGCCACGACAATTATACGCAGTATGCGGAGCATATCCGCATGGCCGGCCGGCACCTCCTCGACCTCGTCAACGTCGTGCTGGACCTTTCGAGGATCGAGGCGGACCGCTTCGCGCTGCAGCGCGTCGCCGCCGATCCGGCGGCGATCGCCCGCGAATGCGCCGCGATCATGCGACATACCGCGGAGACCGCGCGGCTTCGCCTCACAGCCGATATCGACGCCGATCTTCCGGAGTGTTTTCTCGATCCGCGCGCGCTGCGGCAAATTCTTCTGAACCTGCTGTCGAATGCGGTGAAGTTCACGTCGGACGGCGAGGTGCGGCTCATGGCGCGACGCGACGGCGACGCGCTCGTTTTCACCGTCAAGGACGACGGCGTCGGTATGAGCGCCGAGGCGCTCGCGAAAATCGGCGCCCGGTTCACCAGCGCGCAGGGCGCGGGCGTTCGCGGTCAGGGCGGCGCGGGCCTCGGCTTGTCGCTCGCGATGTCCCTCGCCGAACTCCATGGCGGGCGCATCGATCTGCAATCCGCGCCGGGCGAGGGCCTTACCGCCGTCGTGCGCCTTCCGGTCGTCGCCGCGCCGGAGAGAGACAGCGTCCGCGCGGTTCTCAATCTCAGCAGGGACGACGTCCTCGCCGAGCCTCACGCGAAGGCGGCGACCGAACTTGACCGCATCATGGCGGCGCGACGCGCCCGCCTTAACGCCGACGCGGCGTGACGATCGCGGTCAAAGGCGCGGCGCGCGCCAGCGGCCCTTCGGCCTAATTCCGCTGATCGCTAGCGATTTGCCCGTCAAGCGCCGACAGCCGAAGCGCAAGCGCTAAACGGTGCGCCGCGGCCGTCAACTGAAACGCGCGCGCCAAGGCGGCGTTCGAAGCGTCAACATCAGCCGACCGTTCGGCCGCGTCGCTCAGGATGATTTCGCCAAGCGCTTCGAAGGCGCGCTCCAAGGGATCAAGCGATGGACGCCGCGCGCGGCGAGATCCAAGCGCCTCGCGCGCCGTTTGCGCCGCTTGCCGCCAATCGCCCGCCGGCAGACAGTTGGCCGCGTCGCCGATCGCCGATGCGATGCTCTCCGATTGCGCGGGACGAATTCGATCGAGCGTCTCGGCGAGCGCGATAAATTCGTCGAGCTGGCGCAGCCCTGGCGCAGCGCGCCCCGAGAGATCGGAAGCGCCGAGCGCGCGACGCGCGGCGATCAGGCGTTGCAGCCGGTCGCCGAAGAGGGCGGACGTGTCGCCGGCAAAACCCATCGGCAAATTCTTCTTGTGCAATTTGCAATAGAAAAACGCGCCGCGCATGGCGCCATGCGTGTCGCACGCCTTGCGGCTGCAAACGCGACATTTGCCGTGGGGCGCGTTCTTGCACCCTTCTACAAAGCAACCGCCGGACATGGCCCCTCCAAGGCGAGTTTAGACGCAAAAGCGCGGCGTTCCCAAGGCGGCTCGCCGCGCATTCGGCGCCGTCCGGCGCGCAGGCTTGATCACCGGCCTCGGCGCCGCCCATGCTGTCTGGATGATCGAGCCCCGTCTCAAGTCGGAAATCCGCGTCGCCGCGCTTTTGCGGCGGGCGCAAGGGGCGGGCGCGTTCGCCGTCGTCGCCCGTCGCGGCGATCCTGACGCCGGCGCCATCGCCGTCAAGGCCTATCTTGGATCGTCGAAAGCGCGGCTTTTCGTTGAATCGCGCGACGAGAGCGGCAAGGCGGTCTGGCGGGAGCCGTTCGACGGCGTCGCCGAAGAAGCGACGGTCGATCAATATCTCGATAAGGAAAGGCGTTTTGATTCCGATCTCTGGATTGTCGAGATCGAGGACAAGGAGGGACGCGGGTTCCTCGACTGACGGCGCCCCGTCAGTCGAGATAGGCGGGCGCTCTCGGCAGATTTTCAAAGTCGGCGTCTTCATGCTGGATGATGACGCGGGCGCCGCTCGCCTTCGCAAGCTCCTCAAATTTGGTCATCGACGCCAGGGTCTCGCCCGCGTCGGAATTGAAGGACGGAACCGTCCGCCGCTCGCGCGCTTCGGCGAGATGATAGAGATCGCCCGAAAGCAGCACCGGCCCGCTATGCTCAAGGTTGATCAGAAGAACCGAATGGCCGGGCGTGTGGCCCGGCATCGAGACGATGATCACCGCGCCGTCGCCAAACACGTCATAACTGTCGGTGAAGGTCGATTTTTTCGCCGCCTCAAGGTCGGCGTAATTGGCGAATGTCTGCGCATCCTTCCGGGCTTCGTCCCGAAACATGTGCGCGAGTTCCTTCGCATTGACGATGAAGGTCGAGTCCTTGAACAGATTGCCGTTGCCAAGATGGTCGAAATGCGAATGCGATATGGAGAAATATTCAATCGCTTCCGGCGGCACGCCGATCCGCTCAAGCTGGCCTTTCAGCGTTTTTGGAACTTTGAGGGTGAACGGCGCCTCCCTGACGCCGTCCGGCGCGTCATGAATCGCATCGGGAAGGCCGGCGTCCCAAAGCAGATCCCCCTTGGGATGGCGCGCCAGGTAACAGGTGTCGACGAATTTGTCGGCGCGGCCGTCATAGGCGCCGCCCCGGTCGAAAATCGAAAGGTCGGCGATGTCGATATGGCCGCAATCGAGCACATAAAGCCGCAGCGCGTCGACTTTCGGCTCAATCGGCTTGGCCTTTTCCTCTTTCGGCGCCTCGACCGGCGCTTTTGAGCACCCGGCGAACAGGACGCAGGCGAGCGCGAGCAGCACATTGGAACGCATTGATTGAGGTCTTTCGCCGGTTGTTTTTCGGAAAATCAAGCATAGCAATCAACGCCCCCAGCGCAACCGCGGCGGCGGCAGATCAAGCCCGTCGAAATCGGCAAAAGCGGGCCTTGCGCCCTGGACCCGCCGCCGCTATATCGCCGCTTCCTTCCCGGCGGCGGCGCGTCTTCGCTCCGCGTTTCGCCCGGACGGATCATTGTTGGCGCGGGGTGGAGCAGCCCGGTAGCTCGTCAGGCTCATAACCTGAAGGTCGTTGGTTCAAATCCAGCCCCCGCACCCAACTTTTCAATGACTTAGCTGATCGGCTTCAGGTCGCGCCCGCGATTGGGAAGCATATTGGAAGCAGTAGGGCGGACAATCTTGTCCGACCAACGCGCAAGCCGACCGCCGGACAATTTTCGATTTCGTTAAAAAAACGAATCCGCCCGCGTGATCGCGTGGGAGCCGAAATGGTTGTCACTCGCCGGGAACGCTCTCAAGAATAGAAATCAGGAATCACGCATTCGAACGAAATAGGCGGCGGCGAGTATGGCGCAGCAGGATATTCCGATAAAAGAGTTGGTCGCGAAAATTGAGCGGGGAGAAATTCGATTACCGGAAATGCAACGCCAATATGTCTGGCGCTCGACCCGCGTCCGCGACCTGCTCGACTCCCTTTATCGAGGCTATCCCTCTGGCACGATCCTGACATGGGAGACCGATGAGACCGTCGCGGTCCGGGACTTCGCCGTAAGTCAAGCAGGGGCCAGCAATGGCCGGTTTCAGCTCCTACTTGACGGGCAACAGCGCCTTACCTCGCTTTCCGCGATCCTTCGCGGGGAGCCCGTTAAGGTCCGAGGTCGCCGGCGGCCGATCGATATCCTCTTCAACCTTGAGCACCCCGAGGACCTCCAAGTCGTCACCGAGGTCAACGAGGGGGACGCCGTTGACGAAGTGGATGAGCGTGACGACGACGATAACGACGATGACGGCGACGAAGCAGCCGACGCGACGGAAGGCGAGTTTCAGCAACGTATCGACAAGATGGCGTTCGTCGTGTCTGCGAAGGAACTCGCCACAAGACCGAATTGGGTATCTGTCTCAAAGGTCTTCAAAGAAAGCAGCGACGCGCCTTTCCTGAAAGCGGCGGGCGTCACGTCGATGGACGATCCGCGATATGACAAATACACTTCACGCCTGAAACAGCTTCGTGGGATTGAAGCATACAATTATCGCGTCCACGTTCTTGAGCGCGACAAATCCTATGAGGAAGTCACGGAAATTTTCGTGCGGGTCAATTCGCTGGGCGCGAAGCTGAGAAGCTCCGACCTCGCGCTTGCGCAAATTACGGCGAAGTGGCGCGACTCGCTCAAAGTGTTTCAGGAATTTGAGGAAGAGAGCGCCGAGGCGGGCTTCCCGCTCGAGCTCTCCATGCATTTGCGAAACCTCGTTGCCTTCGCTTCCGGCCAATCGCGCTTTCGTGCGGTCGGCGGACTGTCATTGGACCGCATGGAGGCCGCTTGGAACGAAGCCAAAGAGGGGATGCGTTTTGCGCTGAATTTCCTGCATTCGAACGCCGGCATCGACAGCCCCGCGCTCTTGTCCTCGCCCTTTGTGGTCATCTTGCTCGCCCAATATGGGCACAAGAAGGACTTCCATCTAACGCCGGACGAAGCCATGCAACTGCGATATTGGACGCTCGCAGCCAACGCCAAAGGTCGCTACTCGCGCGGGTCATCTGAAACGTTTCTGGATCAGGACCTTGCCGCTCTGCGACGCGGCGGCGATGTGCCCGCCCTCATTCAGCTCCTTAAGACGCAAGTCGGTCGTCTTGAGGTATTGCCGAGCGACCTTGAGAACCGAAATAGCCGCAGCGCCTATTTCAAAACGATGTTTCTTGCGTTTCGAGAGGACGGCGCGACGGATTGGCGCGACCAACTCAAGATTTCCCTGAAGCACAAGGGCGCAAAACACTCCCTGCAATTCCACCATTTATTTCCGCGAGCGGTCTTGCGGCGCGCAGGCGTTGACCGAATGCGCATCAACGATATCTGCAACCTGTCATTCGTGAGCGGCCGAACAAATCGCAAAATCAGCGACAAGGAACCGCGCGTCTATCTCCCGGGCGTCGTGGAAAAACAGGGCGAGCAGGCATTGGCCCGGCAATGCATTCCCGTTTCTGACGATCTTTGGAACGTCGAAAGCTACGCTGACTTTCTGACGGCGCGCCGGCGGCTTGTCGCCGAAAAGCTCAATCAATTTCTTGGCGAGGCTCCCGAATGACAAATGACAAGCCGTATCCGGACGGCGCGGCGCAGCTTACCGAAAAAGAACTTGGGATTGATCCTGAGACCTTGCGGCAGACTGCCGACAAGCTTCGCGGATCAATTGATGCTGCGGAATATAAGCACGTCGTTCTTGGTCTCATATTCCTGAAGTACATTTCCGATGCATTCGAAACGCGGCGCGAAGCGCTGAAGGCGGAACTTTCCGCGGATGGGATTAAAGGCGCTGAAGCGGAGGGGCTTCTTGAGAGCCGTGATGAATACGCAGCGGAAAACGTGTTCTTGGTTCCGCAAGAGGCGCGATGGCCGACCATTCAGGCGAAGGCAGTCGATCCGAACATCGCCAAGCTGATCGACGATGCGATGTATGCGATCGAAAAGGAAAATACAAAACTCAAGAACAAGCTTCCGCGTGACTTGGCGCGTCGGGGCACTTCGTCAACTGGGGCTCTAAGGCTGTCGGGGATCTTTGAACCGCTCGCGATTTTCGGGGCGAACTGCAAATCCATTCGGTTTGCGAATGAGATCAGCGCTACGCCGGCAATCCTCGCAATCGGATGGCGAAGCGTGCGACCCTAGCTTTTGCGCCCACTTGCGATCAACCGATCGATTTCACGGTGAAAATGGCGCAGCCGGTCTTCCTGTTCGCCCCATAGCGGGCCGCGAAAGCCGCGCGATCTGACTCCGCGCTGGACGGCGGCGACAAGTTCGACATCCTGATCGAGCACCTCGCCGAGATTGGGTCTTATTCCCGCTGGCACGTGTTCGATCTCCGGGCGGACGGCCCCTGTGACATCGATGTCCTTTGGCAGACCCATCCAGCCGGGTGTCGTATAGCCGGGGTCGTCGACAAAGCGGAACATCGTCATGTTGTCGTAATAGAAGCGCTCCGGGTCGGTCGGATGCGGCTGGAACCGCATGATGAAGACGCCTTCCGGATGCATGCCGATCTGCACATTCGGGAAATATCCAGTCGCCCAGCTGTCCGTAAGCTGACCATCGGTGAGACGGTCGTAGTAGTCGAGGCCGAACTGCTTGCCGCGCGCACGCTTGCTCTTCTGGATCGCCGTGCGGACATCTTCGGCGGAGCCGTCGAAGGTTTCAGGATCGATACCCGCTTCCATCATCATGAATTTCTGATACGGGTCGACCGTGGCGCGGTCGGCGATACGGTGCGACTTGACGCCGATCGGGACGATCATCCTCGAAAATCCGTTGGGATAAAGATCGATCTGGCTGTAATCCTCCATCACGCCCTGCGTCTGCGGATGGATATGCGGCAGATGATAGGTCTCGTAGAAGGCGTCGATGCCGGTCTTCCAGTTCGCCATCCATTCGCTGCGCACATGGCGGACGACATTCATATTCTCGATTTCATAATTCTCGATATACCCGGGCGGCAGGCCGATCCACTCGCGTAGAGGCGGCGCCTTGCCATCCATATTGATGAAGATAAGGCCGCCGATCACGCCGCAGCGGACCTCTGTCAGTCCTGGACGATGCTTCAGGAGGGCCGGGTCAAAAGTTTTTTCCTCAGTAACGGTCTCAAGCTTGCCGTCGCAGCCGAATTTCCAGCCATGGAACGGGCAGGAGAAATTCGCAACGCTGCCCTGCTCAACGAGGCAGACGCGGTTTCCGCGATGCGGACACACATTATAGAAAGCCTTGATCGAGCCGTCCTGCTGACGGGCGATGATGAATTCCTCATGCCCATGCGAAAAGAGCGTGAAGTCGCCGGGCTCCTTGATGTCTGGCGTGACGCCGGCGAGAAGCCACACGCGCGGCCAGACATGTTTCCACTCAAGCTCCATGAACTCGCGGGAATAGTAACGCGAGGGGGAGGGCACATCGAGCCCGATGTCTTTCGGTCTCGATTGTTTTGCTTCAAGGGAGGTTTTGGGTGCGCCGAGGTCCATCGGCCACTCTGCGCGAAATCCTTCAGCCATTTCGGTCCTCCCAATTCGCGGGTCAAAAGACGGGACGCCGCGCGGTCGAGCCTAGCACAGGAGGCTAAAAACAAACAATCGTGATTGTTTTTATGGCGCGGCGGGTTCGAGCCGGAACCCGATTCGCGGGAAGTGCACGTGAACGAGCCCGGCGCGAGGGTCGCGACGCGCAATAACAATCTCGCGGTCGCTCGCGAGGACGAGGTCGCCTGCGACAGGGTCTTTGCCGTGGTCTGCGGCGGCGACAATAACCGGATCGCCAGGCGTTGCGCCTGATTCGTCCTTCAAGCTAGCGCCGACTGGTCCGGGTGCGCTGGCGTGCGCAATGTCGATCGCGTCCGTGGCGGAAATCTCGGTGCGCGCGCCTTCGCCGAGCGCGTCCATGCGGTCACGCCAGGCGAGAAGAAATGGCATATCGGCTAAAAGCCGCGCCGAGGAGGGAAAATTCGCGCGGGCCATCCAGATGTTAAAATAGGCGCCAATATCGGCCCAAACCGGCGTCGGTCCTGTCAGATATGGGCGTCCGTCGCCGAGTTGGATCTCGATCAGGCGCGCATGCGCGCGGACCTGGCTCCTGAAATGCGGCGCGTCTGTTTCAAAGCGATCGAAATCAAGAAAGGAGAAATAATCGCGCCGGTCATTCATTAATGCATCAGGGATGTGCTCGCGATTCTCATATAGCGAGAGCCCTGCGCCCGGCGGAAAAAAGACTGCGTCGCTCCAGTGCTGCAAGCCAAGCATGACAAGCGGTTCGGCGCCGATGACCGGTGGAGATGGGTGCAACCTTTCCACCGTCTCAACAATGAGGCGCGTGTCGCAGAAGATATCTGCGCCGATCTGCAGCACCGGCGTTTTCCGATATCCTCCTGTCAGCGCGTAAAGATCCGGCTTTGGCGTGACGATCGGGATTTGCACGCTTTTCCAGGCGAGCGACTTTACGCCGAAAAGTTTCCGGACTTTTTCTGCGAACGGGGAAATGTCAAAATGATGGAGAACTAGGCCGGTCATGTGCGGGATGCAGCGGCGCCTTTCGCAGGACCTTTCGGTTTTTCACGCGAATAGCGCTTGGAATTCTTCATTTCCATCGGCATCAGATCGCGGAGCCTCTCTTCAAGATATTTGAACAGCTGCGCTTCCGCTTTGGGATCTGGCGTCGCCGAAAGCCGGCTTACCGCCATGCCCTCCAGCGTCACCTGAACTAAATTGAGCGCAAGATCGAAACTTTCGCGATCGCTTTGCCATTCCGGAAACAAGTCTACCGCGAGATCATACCAGGCGCGATAGAATGCCGCCTGAGCCGGCCTCAGGATGCGTTCAAGGTCCCTGTCCGTGCGCGCCGCTACGGCGAGTTCGTGAAATGCGACAAACAGGGGATGACTAACATGACGCCAATAGGCTTCGAGCGCGTCATGTAGATGGGGTTGATCTTCAGGTAGCGTCGAGACGGCGCGCTTGAAGGCGCGCAGTCGCTTGGCGTGCAAATGTTCGATTGCCGCCTGAATCACAGTCAGCCGGTTTGAGAAATGATGCATCATTGCGCCGCGCGAGAGGCCGGCTTCAACAGCGATGCGCGGCGTTGTCGTTTGCGAGTAGCCGTATTTGATGAGACATTGCAGCGCCGCTTCGACAATCAGCTTGCGCGTTGACGCGCTCTTTTGCGCTTGTCGGCCGATTTCGGCCAATGGCCTTGCGGCTGGCGCCTTGTTTCCCCGTTGACGCGCCGATGTCGCCGCTCGTTCCGTCATGCCTGAATTCCGATCCAAAAAAACATTCACGTCTGTCTGTATTTTACGCTATTCGTCTGGAAATACACCTGCGAAAATGCTGCGCCGCAACATCCAAGGGCGCTTGTGTCGAAGGAGATGAATCTATGGGTCGCGTTGCGGGAAAAGTCGCCGTCATCACTGGCGCCGCCTCGGGTCTGGGGCTGGAAGACGCGCGTGCGCTCGCCCGCGAGGGCGCCAAAGTCGTTCTTACCGATATTAATGCGGAAAAGGGGCGCGAAGCGGCGCGATCGATCGGCGAAGGGGCGCTGTTCATTCAGCATGATGTTTCGAAGGAGGACGACTGGCGCCGCGTCATCGCTGAAGCCGAGCGCGCCTTTGGCGGGGTCGATATTCTCGTTAACAACGCCGGTGTCGTTGTGTTGTCGTCGCCGGAAGATTGTACGCTGGAGCAGTTCAAATTCGCCAACGCTGTAATGTCCGAGGGGGTGTTTCTCGGATGTAAACACGCTCTGCCGGCGATGAAAACGAGCAAGAGCGCCTCGATTATCAACATGTCGTCGACGGCGTCGCATGTCGGCTATCCGATCTTCTTCGCCTATTCCGCAGCGAAAGGCGCCGTCCGTGCAATGACAAAATCAATCGCGATACACTGCCAGGCGGAGGGCTATCCGATCCGCTGCAATTCAGTCCACGCCGGCGCCATCGAAACCCCGATGGTGCAGTTCGCGCAGGGCCGCGCCGCGGAAAAGGCGCTCGATATTCCTTCGGGCGTGCTGCCGCCGGGCGCGCTTGGCGCGCCGGCTGATGTCGCCAATCTGGTGCTCTTTCTCGCGTCAGACGAATCCCGGTTCATCACGGGGGCTGAGCTTGTTATTGATAATGGGCTGACGGCGCGACCGGCCCCCTGAGGCGCTTGACGCCAAGAAAAAAACAATCATGATTGTCTTTAATTTGGCCTGATTGGCCCGCGAAAAAGGCGAAAAATGGACCTCGGATTAATTGGCAAGAACGTCCTCATCACTGGCGCCACGCAAGGTATCGGCCGGCAGATCGCCAACCTGTTTGCTGAGGAGGGCGCCAATGTCGCGATCTGTTCGAGGTCGCCAGATGGCGTCAAAAAGGCGGTGAAGGAACTCGCGCTACTCGCGGATGGCAAGATTGTCGGCGCACCCTGCAACATTAAGAACAAGGAAGAATACGAGGCCTGGGTCGCCGCTATGGCGGAAGAGCTTGGCGGCGTCGACATTTTCATCCCCAACGTCTCGGCGGGAGGCGGCGCCGACAGCGAAAAGAACTGGTGGAAGAATTTCGAGATTGACGTCCTTGGGGCCGTCCGCGGCGTCGAGGCGGTTTTGCCTTTGATGGCAAAACGAGGCGGCGGCGCGGTAACCATGATCTCAACAACGGCGGCGGTTGAAACCTTCATGGCTCCGCAGGCCTACAACGCGATGAAAGCCGCGCTCATCACCTACGCCAAGCAGCTCAGCCAGGCGCATGGCGATAAGGGCGTGCGCGTCAATTCGGTGTCGCCAGGGCCGATCTATTTTGACGGCGGCGCGTGGGACATGATCAAAACCTCGAACGAGAAATTCTATGAACGGACCGAGAAGACCCATGCGCTCGGACGGCTTGGCGAGCCTGAGGAGGTTGCGCGCTGCGTCGTGTTCCTTTCCAGCCCGGCGGCAAGCTGGGTCACCGGCGTCAATCTCGTTGTCGATGGCGGCTACACCAAACGAGTGCAGTTCTAAGCGTATGAAGGTTCGGCGCGAACAGAAAATCAGCCGCGTCGCCAAGCCCAAGGGTGCGCGCGGGACGCCAGTCAAAGCTGAGCCGAAACCAAAGCTCGGAGCAGACGTCATTCCCGCCGAGCGCTACACGTCCGCCGACTATGCGGCGCTTGAATGGTCGAGGATGTGGACCAAAGTCTGGCTTCTCGGCTGCCGAGAAGACGATATTCCCAATCCGGGCGATCACATCGTCACCGAGATCGGCAAGGAATCGATCCTGATCGTCCGACAGCAGAATGGCGGCGTCAAAGCGTTTCACAATGTCTGCCAACATCGCGGCAACAAAGTGGTGCACGCCGTCCACCGGCCGCAGGAAGCGGCGAAATCCTTTCGCTGCCGCTATCACAATTGGGAATATCGGCTCGACGGACGCTTTGCTGATATCCCCGATCTTGAAACCTTTCCGCAGGGTGCGCCGTCCTGCGGCGGTCTGATTTCGCTCCCCTGCGATCGTTGGGGATCGTTTGTCTGGTTCAGCCTTGACCGCCGCGCTTCGAGTCTTCGGGACTACCTCGGAATCATCCCGCAGCATCTCGACCCCTATCATTTCGAGCGCATGGTGTTGACCGAGTGGAAGTCGGTCGAATGGAATACGAACTGGAAAGCTTCGGTCGACGCCTTCAATGAGAGCTATCATGTGCAGGGGACGCATCCGCAGCTTCTCTATTATCTCGATGATCTCGACATCCAGATCGACTGTTACGAGCGCCATAGCCGTTACCTGATCGCCTTTGGCGTCCTCAGCCCGCGCGTCGTTTCGCCGTCCGAAATTCCGCCGCCGATCAAGGTCGCCATGCGCGACGCCGGTATGGATCCCGCTTCTTACGAAGGCTCGGTCTATGAGGCGCGCCGCGCGATCCAGAAGCACAAGCGCGACAACGCCGTCGCGCAGGGCAAAGACTATTCCGATCTCAATGACGATCAGCTGACAGATGATTACAATTACTTGATCTTCCCAAACATCACGCTGAACATCCATGCGGACGACCTGATGCTTTTTCGTCACCGGCCGCATCCGACTGATCCGGGCAAGATGTATTTTGATTATTTCATGTTCCAGCTGCCGGGGAACGAGTTCGACAAGGAAGACTACAAGCCCCCGATTCACAAAAGCTACAAGCATGGCGAAACATCACTCGGCCTCGTCATCAATCAAGACGCCTACAACCTGCCGCATGTGCAAGACGGCATGAAGAGCGAGGGATTTCAGGGCCTTTGGATTGGCGATCAGGAAATCCGCATAAGGCACTTCCACAAGACGATGGACGACTATTGCGAGAGCGCGAAACCGAAAGGAAGGGCTGGATGACCTCTCAGCAAAGCCGCGATCAGCTTCTTGGCGCCTATCGCCAGATGAAGATGATCCGGGAGTTCGAAGAGCGACTCCACAAGGAGATCATGACCGGAGAAATCGCCGGCTTCACCCATCTCTATTCCGGGCAGGAGGCGGTGGCGGTCGGGGTTTGCGCTCATCTTGAGGCGGATGACCTTATCGTCTCGACGCACCGCGGCCATGGGCATTGCATCGCAAAGGGCTGCGATGTCAAAGGCATGATGGCGGAGATTTACGGGCGCTCGACCGGCCTTGGCAAAGGCAAGGGCGGCTCGATGCATATCGCCGATTTTCAGAAAGGCATGCTTGGCGCGAACGGCATTGTCGGAGCCGGGGGTCCGCTGGCTGTGGGCGCGGCGCTGTCCGCCAAGCTCGACGGCAAGGGCTGCGTCGCTGTCAGCTTCGGCGGCGACGGATCCGTTAATCAGGGCGCCGTCTTCGAGGCGATGAACATGGCGGTCGTGCTGAAACTGCCGGCGATCTTTGTGATCGAGAATAATGGCTATTCCGAACATACGGGCGCCGATTACGCGGTCGGATCGAAAGACATCGCAGGGCGTTCTGCGGCTTTCGGCATGAAGTCGATCAAGGCGGACGGCTCTGATTACTTCGCCGTCTATGATGCGATGGGTGAACTTCTCGATCATGCTCGCGCGGGCAAAGGTCCCTGCGTGGCGGAATTCGAGACGACCCGGTTCTTCGGGCATTTCGAAGGCGACCCGCAGAAATACCGGGCGAAAGACGAAGTGAAGCGTCATCGCGAAGAAATGGACAGCCTGAAGATTTTCCGCGCGCATGTTCTCAACGACCGGTTGCTTGATGAGACTGCGCTTGATGCGATCGACGCGGATGTCCTGTCGCTGATCGAAGAGGCGGTGAGCGAGGCCAGGGCCGCGCCGCCGCCGCAGCTCAGCGAGATCACCACCGATGTTTATGTCAGCTATCCTTGAGGAGGGAACCGATGGCGATTAAATCCTATCGTGACGCCCTCAATGAGGCGATGCATCGTGAGATGGAGCGCGATGCGCGCGTCTTTGTCTGCGGCGAGGACGTATCGGGCGGCGCCGGCGGCACTTCAGGCGAGCGCGAGGCCTCGGGCGGGATTTTTGGCGTGACTGCGGGCCTCCTGCCGCGCTTTGGCGAGGGGCGCGTAATCGACACGCCGATTTCGGAAAACGCGATCGTCGGCCTTGCGGTCGGCGCGTCGCTCGCCGGCAAGCGCGGCATTGCGGAAATCATGTTTGCGGATTTCCTCGGGCTCGCGCTTGACCAGACGATGAACCAGGCGGCGAAATTCCGCTACATGTCAGGGGGCAAGGCGACGTGTCCGGTTGTCATACGCGCGCCTTATGGCGCAGGCATGAACATGGCGGCGCAACACAGCCAGACAATGTATCAGATCATCACCTCGGTGCCTGGGCTGAAAGTCGCAATGCCGTCGAACCCGGCTGACGCCAAAGGGCTGCTTGCTACCGCCATCCGGGACGATGATCCGGTCGTCTTTTTCGAACACAAGGCGCTTTACGGCCGCAAAGGCGAGGTGCCGGACGGCGATTATCTGGTGCCATTCGGCAAGGCGGCGATACTCAATGCAGGCGATGACGCAACAATCATCTCCATGGGGCGGATGGTGGTGTTCGCGGAGAAAGCGCTGGAAGGGTTGAAAGCCTCCGGCGTCAATTGCGATCTCATCGACATCAGAACGTCGAGCCCGCTCGATGAAGACGCCATTCTCGACAGTGTAGAGAAGACTGGCCGTGTCGTCATTGTCGATGAATGCCCGCCGCGTTGCTCGGTCGCCGCCGATATCGGTGCGTTCATCGCCTCGAAGGGTTTTTCATCGCTGCGGGCGCCGCTTGAACTTGTAACCGCGCCGCATGCGCCGACGCCCTTCGCTAAGGAGCTTGAGCGCGCCTATGTGCCAAGCCCCGCCCAGATTGACGCGGCCGTGCGTCGCGTCGTCAGTTACAGATAGAGAGCGTGATGCCCAAGCAGATTCAGCCTTTCACCATGCCGAAATGGGGCATAGAAATGGAAGAGGGCGTCGTTCGTGAATGGCTTGCGAAAGAAGGCGACGCCCTGAAGATTGGCGATCTCTTCGTTGTCATCGAAACGGATAAGATCACGAATGATGTCGAACTCGAATTCAACGGAGTGTTGCGCCGGCGCATCGGCGAGGAGGGTTCAGCCTACAAAGTCGGCGCGCTGATCGCCGTCTTCGCAGATCAAGCGGTAACTGATCCGGAAATCGACGCGTTCATTGCAAAATTCAGACCGGCGGACGCCAGTTTTCTCGGCGATGCGGTATCCAAAGCGCCGTTGGCGCCCGCCGCGAGCCGGGAAACGGTCATTCCCGCCGGGTTGTCGCTCTCGCCGAAGGCTTCCGAACTCGCCGCATCACTCGGCGTGGATCTATCCGCTTTCGCCGGGCAGACAGGACGCATCTCGCTGCAGGATGTCGAACAGGCGGCGAAAGAGCAGGGGCTACGCGCAACACCGGCAAGGACGGCGCCGCCCGCCGAAAATCCGTTCAAGGTCGTCAAGCTGTCGGCGATGCGTCGCACGATCGCAAAGCGCCTGACTGAATCGGTGCAGACGGTTCCGCATTTCAGTTTGCGGCGAAGAGTCTCAATGGAGTCGATTTTGGCGCTGCGCGCGCGCATCAGATCTGCGAACGGCGCCGCGCCGTCGGTGAATGATTTTCTGATCGCCGCCTCGGCGCGCGCGCTGAAGAATACGCCGGAGACAAATGTGCATTTCATGGGCGATGTCATCCATCAATTCGCGCATGCGGATATCGCGGTCGCCGTCGCGCTTGAAGGCGGGCTCGTGACGCCCATCATCCGCTGTGCGGAGTCGAAATCAGTCGATGAAATCTCACGCGAGATGAACGACCTAGTCGAGCGGGCGCGGTCGGAAAGACTCACGCAGGTCGATTATCGCGGCGGCACATTCAGCCTTTCCAATCTCGGTATGTTCGGGATTGAGAGTTTCGACGCCGTCATCAACCCCCCAATGGCGGCGATCCTTGCTGCAGGCGCGGTCGAACGCGCACCGCTGGAAAGCGGCGGTTTCGGGTCAGTCATGTCGGTGACGCTTTCCTGCGACCACCGCGCGATCGACGGCGCGCTTGGCGCGCGCTTTCTTGCTGCATTCAAGGACGCGATTGAAACGCCGCATCTATTGTGAAAGGAAACGCCATGAGGCTGCATCCGATGATGAATCACAGGGTTTTGCAGCTTGCCTATGTCGTCAACGACATCCACGCGGCGGCGGATCGATGGATTAAGACGTTTGGCGTCGGCCCTTTCTACATTCTCGATCGACCGCAAGTCGGCAATCCGCTCTACCGGGGCAAGCCGCAGAGAGTCGAGTTTTCGGCCGGCCTCGCGCAGGCCGGCGACGTTCATATCGAACTCATCCAGCAGCATTGTGATTCGCCCTCCTGCTATCGCGACACGATCCCGAAAGGGAAGGAGGGGTTTCACCACGTTGCTGTCATCGTTGACGATTATGAGAAAGATGTCGCTCGCTACAACGAAATGGGCTTCTCTGTTTCCTCAAGCGGGGAATTCGGACCGCTGAAATTCTGTTATGTCGACACGTCGCCCGCAATGGGCTGCATGGTCGAGGTGCTCGAGAACCTACCCTTCATCCACAATTATTTCGCAAGCATCCGAAAAGCCGCGGAGGGGTGGGACGGGAGTCGGCCGATCCGCGACGCCAATGAATTAGCGAGCTGAATGTCGGCGGGGCTCGCCATTGATCTGTCGATCGGCGCTGAATTTGGCCGCATCGTCCAGCTCGCAGTGCACGCGCCTTCCATTCTTGATCTGGCGCGGCGCTTCACCGATGAGATGCGCGCCGGACCCTTTTATGTCATGGAGCACATTCCGCTGCAATGCGCTCTCTATCGCGGAAAGCCTGCTTCCTTTGATCACAGCTCAGCCTATGGCCAACTCGGCGAGGTGATGATCGAGCTTATTCATCAGCATGGGGATGAGCCTTCGGCAGTGCGCGATATGTATGCGGCGGGCGAAGTGGGATTTCACCATGCGGCGATTTTCGTCGACGATCTCGATGTTGCTATTCGCCGCGCGCAAGAGGCCGCGATGACGATTGCGCTTGATGCGCTGACAATGGATGGCGTCCGCTTTGTCATGGCTGACGCGCGCCATTCTTTTGGCTGCATGCTGGAATTTTACGAGCCATCGCCGGTGCTGCAAAAATTTTACGGCTTCATTCGCCGAAAGGCGGAGGGCTGGGACGGAAAAGAGCCGCTGCGCCGGCTTTAAGGGTTCGCCGCCGCTGCGATCGAAGCGTTGATTTCCGCCTGGGTCGGATTGCGCCGCAGGGTCAGCCCGCCGTTCACCTGCAGATTCTGGCCAGTCATGAAGCAATCGTCACGGGCGAGAAAGATCGCGGCCGTTGCGACATCGTCGGACGTGCCGATGCGGCCGAGCGGATATTCCTTGACGAAAGCGTCCTCCAGTCCGGGCGTCGCCGCCGCTTCAGCGGTCATGGGCGTTTTCGTGAAGCCTGGCGAAATCGAATTCGCCCGGACGCCATAACGGCCATATTCGTAAGCGACGCAGCGCACGACATGATCTGCGCCCGCTTTCGCGCCCATATAAGCGGCGTGATGATTGAGCATGACGGTCGCCGTCGCCGAGGAGATCTGGATGATCGAGCCGCCTCGCTCCTTCATCGCTTCCGCCGTCGCCTGCAGGAAAAAAAACGGCCCTTTGAATTGTAGCGCCAGCATGCGGTCGAGGTCGTCTTCAGTCGTTTTCTCGAATCTTTTGACCAGGCCCCAGCCGGTCGCATTGACCGCAACCGACAATCCGCCGAAGCGCTCGATCGCTTTCCGGACCATGGCGTCGACATCGGCGCGCTGGGTAATGTCGCAGAGCGCGAAATCGCCGCCAATCTTCGTCGCAAAGTTTGTCAGCTCTTCTTCGTGGCGGCCAGCGACGAGCACCTTCGCGCCCGCTCCCGCAAATCTCTTTGCGATCGTCTGGCCCATATTCCCGGCGCCAGCGGCGCCCAGCACGATGGCGATTTTTCCTTTCAGCTCATTCATCGCGCATTTCTCCGGTTGTCAAAGGCGGTTCTGAAACGCCAGATCGCCATGACCGCGCTCGCCGCGCAGCGTCAACGTCTGAAGCGCGCCCTCGTCCCGGATGGCCGAAGAAATTTCGTAATGGCTCCATTCCACCATGAACTGCCGATTCGCGATCTTCCACTCCTGGCCGCGCTTTTCGGGCCGTTCGACATCGGAGCGATCAAGCGCCTGGCAAACGTGAGTCTGCGCATCATAGATACGATTGCGATCCATCAGCTCTTGCAGTCCCTAATCGTCATAATCGGGCATGGCCCAGGCATTCCCTTCGAGGCGGGGTTATTTCCCGCGCCTTGGCTCGCCGACAATGTCGTAGAATTGCAGGTCCATCTTCTCGGCGAGGCAGTCGAGGATCGGCGGCACGAGGCGGTCGTGAAAATCGATCGCCATATGGTGATTGAACGCCTCTTCGCTCGTGAAAGTCGCAATGCACAGGAAGGTGTTCTCGTCATTACGCGAGCGGATCAGCTCATATACGGGCGCTTCCGATTCATGCCGGTGAACGAGCGAGCGCATCTCCGTCTGCAGCCGCTCAAATTCGGCTCGCTTTTCCGGTTTGACGACAAGCCTAGCGACAAAAGCGGTCATGGAGAGTCGTTCCTTCCTATTTTCGGTCAAGCTCCTGCGCGATATGCGCCTTCAGCTTGAATTTCTGAATCTTGCTCGTGGACATTGGCCATTCGTCGACGAAACGGACATAGCGAGGGATCTTGAAGCGCGCGAGCTTGCCGGTGCAATGCTCAATTAGCTCGGACTCAGTCGCGGCGGCGCCGGCTTTCAGCTTGACAAAAGCGGCGGCGACTTCTTCATACCGCGCATCGGGCGCGCCGACGACCTGCGCAAGCTCGACCGCGGGATGCGTGTTGAGGACGGCCTCGATTTCAACCGCGGCGACATTCTCTCCGCCGACCTTCAACATATCCTTGGTGCGGCCGTGAAACATGATTTGGCCATTCGCGTCGAAAGAGCCAAGATCGCCGGTGTGCAGCCAGCCCTCATTGTCGATCGAGGCGGCGGTCTTTTCCGCGTCCTTGTAATAGCCTTTCAGCATGCCGGGGCCGCGAATGCAGATATCGCCCTGTTCGTCGACGCCGCATTCTTCGCCGGTCTCGATATTGAGGATTTTCACTTCCCAGCCGCGCAGCGGCACGCCGAGCCGAGTGGTGCGCGTCACCTCATCATCGCTGAGCCGGCTGGTGCAGACCGTTCCGGCCGCTTCCGTCAGCCCGTAGGTGCCGACCTGGATCGTATGAGGCATTGCTTTCACGATCGCCTGCCGGATCGCGTCCGGCTGCACGCCGAGATTGGAATTCATCAGTCGGATGCGCGACAAGTCGGTCTTGCTGAAGTTCGGATGATTGATAAGATCCTGCATGATCGTCACAAACGATGGATAGGTCATCGTCGCGCATTCTCTTTCCAGCATCGACAGCGCTAGCCCGGCCTCGAAATGCGGGATCGTCAGATAAGCGCCATGTACGTCGAAGACGGCGACCATCGGCAGGATGCCGGCGATGTGGAAAATCGGGAGCGGCGACCAGAAGCGGTCCGCGTCGGTCATCTCATAGCGATAGCGCCCAAGCGCGCGGCTGTTAGAGACAATGGCGCTGTGCGGGATGAGGCAGCCCTTTGGATTGGCCGTCGTGCCGGATGTGTAAAGAATGAGACTGATATCGTCTGGCCTGACGCCGACGATTCGTTCGTCGAGTTGCCCGTCGCTGACCCCGCTGGCCAACGCGTCGATTTGATTGCCGTGCAGATAGCCGGGCGCATTCCCGCCACAGAGCACGATGGCGCCAAGCTTGGGCGCGGAGCTGATCCGGAGATTCCGGGGTTCGTTGTTTTGCTTGATGTCTGGAAAGGCCTTGTCCAGACGGGAGACAAAATCGACCGCGTCGGCGATCTTTGCGGTTGTCACGAGCGTAACGATGTCTGCATTCTCAATGATATAAGCGAGTTCCGCCGGCGCATAGCGCGCGTTGATCGGCACTGTAGCCGCGCCGGCGAGCGCGGCGCCAAACATTGCCTCGACGAATTGCGGCTGTGTTGTCATCAGCAGGCCGATATGGTCCCTCGGCTTAACGCCGAGTGCGATAAACGCTTTCGCCCATCGCCTGGCATTGGAAAGCAGCTCGGCGTAACTTTGCCTATGGTCCGGAAAGACGAGCGCGTCGGCTTGCGGCCGGGCGCGCGCCGCGGCGGTCAGAAGCTCGCTAAGAGTCAGAATTTCATCTGGAGCAGCGCTGGACATCTATGGCCAATTATTTCAGCGGGTCGAGATACTCGCGAGTCCAGCCGCCATTAATGCATTCGATCATGCCTGGAGCGATCTCTTTGAAATGGTCGCTCGCCTGATGCGCGGCGTCGGCGGCCTCATCGGTGAA
This sequence comes from uncultured Alphaproteobacteria bacterium, assembly GCA_902826095.1. Classification (GTDB taxonomy): domain Bacteria; phylum Pseudomonadota; class Alphaproteobacteria; order Caulobacterales; family Parvularculaceae; genus Amphiplicatus. Next base: position 31,568 of record CADEDN010000035.1, read on the forward strand.
GCTCTCTATGACGGCGAAGGTGTTCGGCTCGCGCAGCCGGTAAAACTTGTATATGAGCGCCGTTTTTTCGTGCGCGCCGACGGCTTTCTCCATCGCTTCGCAGGCGGCGACAAACTGCGCCTCTTTATGCGGATGGACTTTCATTCGGGCGATAAAGGTATGGGCCAAAGCGTGTCCTCCTGCGCGCGGCGGCGGCGCTTGCGCCCCGTCCTTTTCCTAGATCGGCCGCGCGCACAAAAACAAACAGACGTGACGGTTTGTTTTTGTGCGACGCAACATGGCAGGCCGAGTGTGTGTCTCTTTCACAATAGCTCGGAGAATCCCGGATTCAAGCTGCTTTTTGGAGCCTTGCGCTTACAAAAAAAACAAACATAATTGTTTGTGTTTTCGATTCTCGGCTCGCCTCTTGGGGGATTGGTTTACTTCCCATCCGCCGGAATCGAAATCGGGAGGCAACAAGCAGGGAAGGGTGCGCAATGGCCGCGCGATTTTCAATGAATTCGATGAGGAATGGCGTCTCTAGGACGGCGGTCCGCGCTGCAGTAGCGGGCATTGCGGTCGCTAGCACCGTCTTGTCGGACGCCGCGATGGCGCAGACCGATGAAATTACCGTGACCGCGACGCGGCGAGAAACGAGCCTGCAGCAAACGCCGGTCGCCGTTACGGCCTTGAACGAGGATTTGGTCGAGTCGATCGTTCCGCGTGATTTGGGCGATATTGCTCAATTGGTGCCGAACTTTTCAGCGTCCAAGGTCACCGGTTTCAATGCCGCCTCCTTCGCCATTCGGGGTGCGGCGCAGACTGACATCATCGTCTATTCCGAGCCGCAAGTTGGCGTAACGCTGGACGACTTCGTCGTGCCGCATGTTCAGACCCAGCTTCTCGATCTGTTTGATATCCAGCAAGTCGAAGTGCTGCGCGGCCCGCAAGGCACGTTGTTCGGGAAAAATACGACTGCTGGCATTGTCAACGTTACGACAAAGCGGCCAGAGCTTGGCGAGGTCGAGGGCGAAGGCAGGTTCCAGGCGGGATCTTTCGGGCGAATCGAGACTCGCCTTGCGCTCAATCTGCCGCTTGGCGACCAATTCGCGTTCCGTTTTGCCGGTCAATACCAAAAGTCGGACGGGTATTACCGGAACGGCGCCGATTACGGACCGGTATTTAATCCGGCGACTGGTCTGACGTCTTCCGGAGTGGGAGACGACAGGCGGCTTGGCGGAGAAGACGTGATCAACCTTCGCGCGAAGCTTATGTGGCAGCCTTCGGACTCAATGCGCGCGATATTCCAGTATGAATTGGTTCGCGATGATTCCGACACAGTCCCGGCGATCAATGAAACGCCGTCTACGGTTGACTGGGTGTTTCCGTCCCTCGGATTCTCGCAGGACCCGGGTGATCCGCTCGATAATGCCGGCGTCACTGACCGCGCGGCAATAGGGGTCAACATCGGAAACAACCATCAGGTTGATGTTGACGGGTATTATTTGAACATCGACTGGGACGTCAGCGAAGCGTTGACGGTGAAATCGATTACAGGTCTCCGCAAGCAGGAGTCTCGTTTGTGGAACAATTATGTTGGCGAAACCGGGCCGATTTCCCAATTCGACGCCAATCGAGCTGACGACCGCGAGACCTTCCAGCAGGAAGTGCGATTGATCTGGGATTTGACAGACCAGCTTGATCTTGTGGCCGGCGGATTCTACCAGACAAATGACACGACGTTCTGCGTTACGCAGACGCTGGGTTTTCTAGATCTTTTCGGCATAGCGTTGCCGTTCGGAACGTTTAACGACAATCCGCAAGTTCTCTGCAATGCGCAGGATGCGACGGCATATGCGCTTTACGGCGACGTCACGTTTGAAATGACGGATCGTCTGACGCTCGCAGGCGGCGTTCGTTACACATGGGAAGACAAGGACTGGATAGGTCGCAATCAGGTGTTCTTCCAGACTCTCGGTGGCGGATTCGATCCTAATCTGTCGTTTGCGACATTGGGTCCGCTCGGCGCCGCCGACTTCAACCGCTTCGCGACGGGCGTCCTTTCAAGCTCGGCGGATTTTAGCGAGCCGAGCTGGCGCGGCGTAATTTCCTACGAATTTACCGAGGACTTTTTCGGATATGCGAGCGCCTCGTCGAGCTTCCGCTCGGGCGCTTTCAACGATCAGTCCGGCACCACTGGAAACGAGCTGACGCCCGCCGGCGTTGCGGCGACGCAGCCGGAAACGGTGACGTCGTATGAGGCTGGCCTGCGCATGGATCTCGCAGGAGGAACGCTTCGGTTCAATCCGACTTTCTTCTACGCGAAGTACAAGGATGCGCAGCGCCAGATCGCTGCAACGCTTACGAACAGCCTCGGTCAACAGTTCCAGGAAACGCGCTTTTTTAACGCTGCGGAGCTGGAGATTTACGGCATAGAGCTTGAGAGCCAATGGTCGACGCCGATTGAAGGGCTTCTGATTGGCGGCAACTTCTCCTGGCAGGAAGGCGAGTTCAAGCGGTTTGAGGCGGACACAGATTTCGACGGAATTATCGACGTCGATTTCTCTGGTCGGCCGCTGACCAGGACTCCGGAAAAAACATGGACAGTCTACGGACGTTTTGAGACGCCGATGGGCGACAACAAAGTGCTGCGCCTTGGAATGACGGCCGCCCACGAGGACGAGCAGATATTCAATTACTCGGATCTCGGCGCTCAATATGACACAACGCTAAATGCGAGGACGCTCTTGGGCGCGACCGCCGAATTGGCGCAGGTCGACAGCCACTGGTCGCTGCGTCTCTTCGGCCGAAATCTGACGGACGAACGTTATCGCGTATCGTCCCAGCCGGTAGCGAATCTGTGGACGTTCAGTCAGTATGGCGAGCCTCGCGCCTTTGGCGTTGAAATAGCGTTCAAACGCTGAAGCGAGACCTGATTGGCAGTTTTTTGCGGATTCGTTGGAATGGCCGGCTCCTCCCTGCCGGCCATTTCATTTTCCGGAAGCGGGACCCAAGAATGAAGCTGAGGGATGCGCCTTAAAATTGATGGGAAGTCCGGCATGAGGAATTCAAATGGCAGGCTAAACGGCAAGCGTGCGATCGTAACAGGAGCCGCAAGCGGCATCGGCGAGGCGATAGCGCGGTCGTATCTCCAAGAGAGCGCATCGGTCCTTGCGGTCGACTTGCCCGGGCGGAACCTGGAAAGCAAATTCGGCGGAACGGGCGGGGCGACTCTACTTGAACTCGACATCACGGGAAAAAATGCTGCTGCCGAAATTATTGCAAAAGCTGTTGATGCGATGGGAGGCATTGACATTCTGGTCAATAATGCAGGCATCGCTGTTGGAAGCTCTGTCGAGACGACAAGCGACGACCTTTGGGACAAGGTCATGGGAGTGAATGTGACCGCGATGTTCCGGTTGTCGCGTGAAGCGGCGCCGCATCTGAAAAAGAGCGGGGCGGGACGGATCATAAATCTCGGTTCGATCATGTCCGATTTGGCGGGTCCCAATCTCTTCGTATACGGCACTTCCAAACATGCCGTCGCGGGGCTCACAAAGTCACTGGCTGTCGATCTTGGAGAATTTGGCGTCACCGCGAATTACCTTCAGCCGGGAGCTATCATAACGGCGCTGTCGGCGCCTTTTTTCGAAGACGACGCCTTTCGCTCGTACTGGGAAGAAAAGGCGCCCGTCGGCAGGCTCGGGCGCCCGCAAGATGTCGCTTCCGCGGCGGTCTTTCTGGCGAGCGATGACGCGCAATTCGTTTCGGGCGTCGGCCTGAATGTTGATGGCGGCGCCATCGTAAAATTTTAGTCCAGTTTATGAAAGAGGACGTGATCTCGCGCCTGCGCCGCCTTGAGGACCGCGAGGAGATTCGGGCGCTCGCTGCGCGCTACACTTTCGCGGTAGACAACCGCGATCTCGAGTCGATTGAGTCGCTGTTTCACGCCGAGGCCAGCTTCCGATCGATCGACGGGGTCATGAACGCCGTCGGACGGCCCGCGATCATGGAGCAATTCAAGCGCCGTTTCGCCGTACTTGGTCATGGCGCGCATTACAGTCATGACCATCACATCTGGTTTGAAGCGGGCGAAGATGTCGCCTTCGCGCTTCTCTCCGCGCACGCCGAACTCATTCGCAATGGCGCCCCGATGGTTGCGGCGCTGCGCTATCAAGACCGCTATGTCCGGGACGCAGGGCGGTGGGTCTTCGCTGACCGACTCCTGTCATTTCTCTATTATCTGCGAGCGGATGAATATGTCGGCGGTTTTGGCGATCGTTTGCGAGTCCGCGCCTATGATACTCCGAAGGAGGCGGACTTTCCGGAAATGCTTCCGACATGGCGCGATTATTATTCGATTGACTAGTTCAGCGGGCACGATTCAGAAATCGCGCCCGATGTTCGAGGCGGTTGAGTTAGCGCGAATTTGCGCGCGAAAGCGGTTCCTGCTTTTGCGTCTGGCGCGTTAGGCGGCCGGATTCGCGAATACGCAATAGGGTTCTTTCTCGACGAGATCGAGAACGAAGGCGAGCTTCGCCATCCCGCCGATCACGGCCAAGACGACGCCTAGAGCTTCGGGCGATTGAAGCGAATCAAAAGTTGTTTGCTGTGATGTCGAA
>CADEDN010000036.1 GCA_902826095.1 uncultured Alphaproteobacteria bacterium
CGAAAACCGCGGAAATTCGCTCGCGCCGCGCTCCCCTGCGACAACCTGCCGCAGGAAGGAGCGAAAGCGCATATATTCTGTATACAGAACGTAGGCGGCGAACGGCCCTCCGCTTTCCTCCCCCGCGTCAGCGGGGGAGGTGTCGGCGAAGCCGACGGAGGGGGTCAGTCATCGAGACTGCGCGCGCGGATAGACCGCGCCCCCTCAGTCACGCGCGCGCGTGACAGCTCCCCCGCTCGCGCGGGGGAGCAAAGGCGGCGCCCCAAGCCCTCCCCTAACCCCTCCCTTTCCAGGGGAGGGGAATCGAGCGTACTCTGTGTGCGGAGCGTCTGCCGGCGGGCGCGGAGGCGATTTGATCGTGTTATCAGGGACGCGCCGCAGCGCGCAAGCGGTGCGACGCCGATCCGGGATCTGGTGAGATAAGAGCGCCGCAAGCCGCGCGGGATCCCGGATCAGCGCCGCAGCCCTCATCCTGAGGAGCCGCCGTCAGGCGGCGTCTCGAAGGACGCGCTGCAGCGCATCCGGGATGACCGGGTCGTGGCGGGCGGAGAGATCAGGCGGAAACAGCCCCAATCCCTCCGCCCCTTACCAAGGGGGGTGAAGAAAGAGGGCCCTTTCCAATGAGGGGTGAAGAATAGGGCGCGCTTTCCCCCCTTTGAAAGAGGAGCGATGCGCCGTTCAGCGCCTGGCGGCGCGCGCGGCTTCTTCGGCGAAGATCGCGCGCGCGCGCGGCTGCGGCGGAAAGTCTTCCTCGATCCAGCGCGTTTCCGCGGCCTTGATGACAGCGGCGACGGCGGGGCCTTTGGGAACGCCGAGTCGCAGCGCCAGCGCGCCGGTGAACGGCGATTTTGGCGGCGGCCAGCGATCGGGCAGCGACTCAAGGTCCTGATAGGCCGCATCGCGCGCGCGCGGCGCCTCGCTGTCGCTGAGGGCGATCGCTTCCGCGACGAGGCAGGCGTCGCGCCAGCGTTCCGCGCCGATGCGATATAGCCTTGCGCGCGCGGCCTTCGCCGGCATCGCCTTGTCGATCATCGCCGCGTTCGCGACCGCCTGGCGACGGCGTGCGCCCATCGCATTGGGAAGCCGCAGGCGGGCGTCGACGCCTTCGCCTGTCGCCCCGTAAAGCGCGGCGAGCGCCAGCGGCGCCGGCGCCGAAGGCGCAATCGCTTTCAGCCGCGCGAGCGCTTCAAGGCGTGGCGGCGCCGGCCAGACTTCGTGAAGGACGCCGCTCGCCTGCATCGCCGAGACCGCCGCTTGCGGCGCCGAAAGCGCGAGCAGCCGCGTGAATTCATCGCCGATGCGCTCGGCGGACAAGCGCGCGAGGCCGTCCTTCATGGCGGCGCAGGCGGCAAGGCCCGCCTCATCGAAACCGCCGGCGAACCGCGCCGAAAACCGGAAGAAGCGCAGGATGCGGAGATAATCCTCGTGAATGCGATCCTCGGGACGGCCGATGAAGCGGACGCGGCGCGCTTCGATGTCGGCGACGCCGCCGACGGGATCGAAAAGGCGCAGATCCGGCGTCAGATAAAGCGCGTTGATCGTGAAATCCCGGCGGCGCGCATCGACCGACCAGTCCCGCGTGAAGGCGACCGTCGCGCGCCGGCCGTCGGTCGAGACGTCCGCGCGAAGGCTTGTCACTTCGACCCCGGTGTGATCGGCGATCGCTGTCACCGTGCCATGCGCAATCCCGGTCGGCGCGGCGCCGAGACCTTCGGCTTTCAACGCGGCGACGACCTCATCGGGCGTCAGGGTCGTCGCGATGTCGATGTCTTTGGGCGCCTCGCCAAGAAGACCGTCGCGGACGCAGCCGCCGACAAATCGCGCGCAGTCGGAATCGCCCGCCGTCAGCGCCGCGACGATCTTGACGACCGCGGGATCGCGGACCCAGCTGAAACGACGCGCGACATCCGCCGCAAGCGGGGTCGGCTTTTCGCTCATCGCCGCGGCTCGTCCTGCTGGAGAACATCGGCGAGCGTGCGCAAGATGCCGGCGGTCAGCCCCCAGATATGATAGCGGCCGAAGGGCGCCGCGAACATTCTGTAGGCGACGCCAAGGTGCTCGCGATCTTCCGACACGTGATTGGAAAGATCGGCGAAAAAGGCGAGCGGCGCTTCGAATATTTCGGCGACCTCGCGCGGGCAGGCCCTGAGCGGCGCCGCGGGATCGACGACGCCGACGATCGGCGTCACCGCGAAACCAAGCCCGCCCTCATGCACGCCGAGGGCGCCGATGACTTTGACGGCGTCCGGGGGAAGATTGATTTCCTCATGCGCTTCGCGAAGCGCTGTCGCGACCGCGTCCCTGTCGTCCTTGTGCGGACGACCGCCCGGAAACGCGATCTGGCCGGCATGCGTCGGCGTGTCGCTCGACCGGACCGTCATCAGCACGGTCGGGCCGCCCGGCCGGTCGACGATCGGCACGAGGACGGAAGCCGGCTTGCGCTCGCTCGTCCAGCGGCTCTCAAAGCGTCGGTCGCCGACAAGATGCGGGTTCATTTCCGCAAACAGCGCGCGGACGCGGCGGCCGTCAGCGCGGCCGAGATTTTCTTCAATGCGCCTGCGCCAGTCTTCCAACGATCCGTCTCTTGAGGTTCCGCCAAGGGGGCGGCGTCAGCCCCTCTCTTCGAATATCTCGCCGGCTTTGCCAAATGGATAAAACGCGCCGGCGGAGGCGACGCCGAACCATTCTTCGCCGTCGATTTCGCGCGTTTCGCCAAGGGCGACAAGATCATAGAACAAAGGCCTTGCGACGCGCGCCTCAAGCCCCGCGCGCACATGGACATAGGGCGCGCGCCCGGCGCCGCTCGCCCGGTAGTCGATGTCGCGGCCAGGGCCCGCAGTCACGTCGTCGCCGACATTGGTGGTGAAGACGATCGATCTCCCTGCGCCCGCGCCCTCGACGCGCATCAAGACCGCGAGAAACGGCGCGTCTTCGACCTTGATTGCGAGCTTTTCGACGGGCGTCAGCAGAAAATAGCGATCGCCCTCCTTGCGAAGGACGGTTGAGAACAGCCGCACCAGCGACGCGCGGCCGATCGGCGTTCCCTGATACATCCAGACGCCGTCGCGCCGGATCAGGAGGTCGAGTTCGCCGCAATAATCGGGCGTCCATTTTTCGACCGGCGGCAAGGCGCGCGCCGCCCTGCCCTCAAGCGCCGCCGCATATCGCATCAGATCGGTCATAAAGCGCGAAGCCGGCGCATTCGAAAGAATGCGCCGGCCCCCTCATCCATGGTCAGCGGGTTTTTCTAGTTCCCGCAGGAAAGGCAGCGCGCGTAGAGCGCGTTCGGATCGTTGAACTCGTCAAGGAACGCGACTTCCTTTTCGACCGCCGCGATCGCCTTGCGGACGACGGAGCGCGACGCATCGATGCGCGGACGATCAAGGCCGAAGGCGCCCATCATCTTCACCGCCGTCTGGCCGAAGAAGACTTCGAGCGGCGTGATCGTCTCGCGGAAATTGACCCGGTCATACTCGGTCAGCTTGGCGAGCTTGGCCGCGGACGCCACCGCTTCATCGATATCGCCGAGATGGTCGACGAGTTTCAGCTCAAGCGCTTTCTCGCCGATCCAGACGCGCCCTTGTCCGACCGTGTCGACATAGGCGGGATCGAGCTTGCGTCCCTCCGCGACGACATCGAGGAAGTCGCGATAGCCGTCCTCGACGCTCTGCTGGAAAATGTCGGCGACATTCTCTTCAAGCGGCCCGACGCCCGCCGCGTAAATCGATGCGAGCGCGGTCGTTCCGACGCCGTCGACTTTAAGACCCCAATGTTCGGCGGCTTTTTCAAAAGTCGGGAAGAAGGCGAAAATGCCGATCGATCCCGTGACCGTCGTCGGCGAGGCCCAGATTTCGTCGCCCGGCGCCGCGATCCAGTAGCCGCCGGACGCGGCGAGCGATCCCATCGACACGACGACCGGCTTGCCGGCTTTTTTCAGCGCGAGGACGCCGTCGCGGATGATCTCGGACGCGAAGGCCGAGCCGCCGGGGCTGTCGATGCGAAGGACGACGGCTTTCACGTCTTCATCGTCCAGCGCCTGCCTGAGGTAATCGGCGATGGTGTCGCCGCCGGCCGCGACGCCCGGCGCCGCTTCGCCGTCGACGATCGAACCCGCCGCCGTGATGATCGCGATATTAGGATCGGAATCGTCTTTTTCAGGACCGATCGCCATCAAATAGTCCGCGAGTTCGACGTTCTTGAAGCGCTCGCCGTCATCATCCTCGCCGAATACGGCTTTCATCGCCTCGATCTGTTCGGGGCGCGATTTCAAATGGTCGACAAGCTTGTATTTCAGCGCGGCCTGCGCGAAGTCGCCGCTCGACTCGCGAAGGATCGAGTTGAGATCATTGGCGAAACGGTCGATCGAGCCGGCCGGGAGCGTGCGCGCCTTTTCAATTCCCTTGGCGTAGGCGGACCACATGCTGCCGAGGAAGGCGAGATTGGCTTCCTTGGCTTCTGGCGACATGTCATCGCGCAAGAAAGGCTCGACCGCCGCCTTGAACGTGCCGACGCGAAAAACATGCGGCGTGATCAGCAGCTTTTCGAGAAACGACTTCATGAAGGCGTCATAGGCGCCGTAGCCGACGAGAACGAGCGACCCCTTGTCGTGCATGTAGATTTCGTCCGCATGCGAAGCGATCAGATATTGCTCCTGGCTGTAATAATCGCCGACCGCGTAAATCTTCTTGCCCGACGCCTTGAACTCATCGAGCACGCCGGCGAGATAATGCGCCTTCGACGCGCTGATCGTCGGGATATAGAGCTGCGTCAGGTCGAGGACGACGCCCTTGATGCGCTCGTCCGTCGCCGCCTCGCGGAGCGCGCGCGCCACTTCGCGCACTTCGATCTGCTGGGGCTCGTTCGACCCGTAGGCGCGTTCGATCGCGTGGGTGAAGGGATCTTGAACCTCGGCCTCTTCAACGAGGACGCCGTTCGGGTTGATCAGCAGCGCCGCCTCCTTCGGGACATGCGGCGAGACCGGCTGACCGCCGCCGATGCCATTGCTGAAGGATACAAAGACGCCGACGAAAAGCAGCAGCATCGCGAGGCCGACAATCCCCTGCAGCACAAGCAGGATGCCGATCAGCAGTTTGCCGAACCCTTTGATGAAGCCCCACACGCCGAACTTGCTGTCGTCATCAGACACCGAAAATACCCCTTGGTTGCGACGGCTTTGCGCCGCCTTTCCGCCGACGGCGGAGCGATTGGAAATTGTTGCACGCCCCTCTTAACGCCGTAATAACCACGATGTCTAATTGCGGATTACGGCGCATTCCGGGCTTCATGCTAAAGACCTTGGCGCCGCCGGCGCAAGTGGCAATAGGCCTGCGCCAGGGCGAGCCGGCGCTTCGGCGAACGGTTGCCAGCGCCGCGCAAAAGCGTGCTATCTGAACGGGTTAGGCGCCATCCCGCGCGCCGATCGCCACATCCATCGCCGGAAAAACGGAACCTTCATGACCGAAAACGACCTGTTGAAAGAGTTTGACGACGCCGCCGCGCGCTTCAAGGCGGCGAAACACAGCCTCGCCGAGGTCGTCTTCGGGCAGGACGAGGTCATTGAAATGACCTTGGCGACGCTGGCGGCGGGCGGCCATGGCCTTCTGGTCGGGGCGCCGGGCCTTGCAAAGACACTGCTCGTCACCTCGACCGCGACCTTGACCGGGCTTTCCGCCAAACGCGTGCAGTTCACACCCGATCTGATGCCGGGCGACGTTCTCGGCTCGGAAGTGCTTGAAGAGGCGCCGAACGGCCGGCGCGAGTTTCGATTCATCCCCGGCCCCATCTTCTGCCAGCTCCTGATGGCGGACGAAATCAACCGCGCGAGCCCGCGCACCCAGTCGGCGCTGCTGCAGGCGATGCAGGAACTGCACGTCACGGTCGCCGGGGCGCGTCACGACCTTCCGGCGCCCTTTCACGTCCTCGCGACGCAAAATCCGATCGAGCAGGAAGGCACCTATCCCCTGCCCGAGGCCCAGCTCGACCGCTTCCTCATGCAGATCAATATTTCGTATCCGGATGAAATGTCCGAGCGGCGCATGCTGACCGCGACGACCGGCGCCGATACGGCGCGCGTCGCGCCGGCGATGACGGCCGACGATTTGTTGCGCGCGCAGCGGCTCGTCCGCCAGATGCCGATCGCCGAGCGGATCAACGACGCGATCCTCGCGCTGGTTCGAAGCGCGCGTCCGGTCGACGGCGCCGCCGACCGCGTCAGAGAGCTTGTCGGCTGGGGGCCCGGGCCGCGCGCCAGCCAGGCGCTGTCGCTCGCCGCGCGCGCGCTCGCGCTGATTGACGGCCGCCGCGCGCCCTCGCTCGAAGACGTCCGCCGTCTCGCCAAGCCTGTGCTCCGCCATCGCATGGCGCTCAATTTCGCGGCGCGCGCGCAAGGCGTCGCCATCGACGAATTTGTCGACGATCTCGTCGCCAGGGCGCTGTAAGTGGCGTGGCTTTTGTTCATCGATGAAAGCGGCCACGATCGACGCGCGGCTCCTTACGAAGTGTTGGCCGGCGTCGCGGTCCGGGACGATCGGCTTTGGAGCCTGATCAAGGAACTTCAGGCGGCTGAATTGAAGCGGTTCGGCCGTCGCTACAGTGCGGGTTTGGACGAACTCAAAGGCAGGAAGATACTCAAGACGAAAGTCTTTCACCACGCCGCGCTCAACACGCCTGTCCCGGGGGCCGAAATGGCTACCCTCGCGAAAAAGGCTCTCGATGACGGCGAACGCGCGGGCGTTCGCGAATTGAAAGCGCTGGCGCTAGCGAAATTGGCGTATGTCAATGACGTCTTCGCGCTGTGCGCGCGTTTCAAATGCAAGGTGTTCGCCAGCGTGGTGGAGACAGATGCGCCAGGGACAAAATCAGACGGCTTAAGAAAAGACTATGGCTATCTCTTTGAACGCTTTTTCTATTTCCTCGAAGAGAACAAGCCTCATGAGTCCGGGATCGTGGTTTTTGACGAACTTGAAAAATCGCGCAGTCATCTTCTGATCGACCAATGCCAGCGATATTTCAAGGAAACCGCGATTGGCCGTCAACGGGCGAACCTGATCATTCCAGAGCCGTTTTTCGTCCACAGCGAACTGACGACCGGCGTCCAACTCGCGGATCTGGCGGCCTACGTTATTTCGTGGGGCTTCCGCACTCCTGCTATGAAGAAGCCGGCGCGCGAGGAGCTTGCGCCGTTTGCAAAGCAGATCGCCGAATTGCGATACAAGGCGCTTCGATTAAGGGACGGCGAGCGATTTGACGTCTGGAGCATCGCCCACATTACCGACTTGCGGACGACGATCGAACGAGACGGAAATGAACGGAAATAAAAAAAGGCAATGCAACGCGATGCGCCGCAAAGCCTCCGCCGCTAGAGTAAGCCATTTGTCGCCGATATTCAAGCCTCCGGGGAGAGCGCCGTCCGAGGTCGACGAGCCGATCCCTGCTCCTACGTATCGCCGATGCCGATCATGACGCGCGCCAGCGTTAAGCACAGCACACGAAGTGAAGCCGAGCAACTCGCCGCGTCGCTGCCGCCGCTGCTGATCGAGGCCGAGCGGATCGCCCATACGGTGGCGGCGGGCCTCCACGGGCGCCGCCGCGCGGGACCGGGCGAGACCTTCTGGCAGCATCGGGCCTATTCGTTCGGCGATCCGGTGGCGTCGATCGACTGGCGCCAATCCGCGCGCGCCGCCGACCGTCTCTATGTGCGGCAGAACGAATGGGACGCCGCCGCGGCCGTCTGGATCTGGCGCGATCCCTCGCGGTCCCTCGATTATTCGTCGGCGAAGGCTGGAACGACCAAACGCCGGCGCGCCGACATTCTCGCCGTCGCGCTCGCCTCGCTGCTTGCAAAGGGCGGCGAGCGCATCGGCGTCGTCGCGGCGAGCCCGCGGATATTCCATGGCCGCACCGCCGCCGCCCGCTTTCTGGAAGCGCTGGAGATAGACGCCTTTGATGAGCGCGCATCGTCGCCGCCGCCTGTTCCGATCGCGGCGCATGCGCGCGTCGTGCTGATCAGCGATTTCTTCACCGATCTTTCCGCAATCGCCGAAACCGCCGCGCGCGCCGCCAAGCTCGGCGCGAAAGGCGTCCTCTTTCAGATCCTCGATCCCGCCGAGGAACTCTTTCCCTTCGCGGGACGCGTCGAATTCGCCGATGTCGAAAGCCGCGATCGGATCGTGTTCGGCGACGCCGGCGCGCTCCGCGATTCTTATCAGCGCGAATTCGCCGCGCATCGAGCCGCGCTGACGACGTTGGCGAAGCGTTTTCAGTGGCGTTTCATAACGCACCGCACGGACGCTCCCGCCAGCGCCGCGCTGCTCGCGCTATACGCAGCGCTCGCCGACGAGCGGGGGCGAAACTGGTGACCGGCGAGCGCAATTTTCGAAGACGCAATCCCGTGTTCGTGTGATGGGCGCGCTGTCATTCGCATCGCCATTGCTGCTGATCGCGCTGCTCGGCCTGCCGGCGATCTGGTTCCTGCTGCGCGCGACGCCGCCCTCGCCGCAAATCGTGAAGTTTCCGGCCTTTGAGATTTTGCGGCGCCTCGCAAAAACAACGGAGACGCCGGAGCGAACGCCCTGGTGGATTCTCCTACTGCGCCTTGTGATCGCCGGGCTCGCCATTCTCGGTCTTTCAGGGCCGATCCTCAACGCGCCGCCCGCGCCGACGCAATCCGGGCCGCTCATCATTGTCGTCGACAATAGCTGGGCGGCGGCGCCCGCCTGGCGGCAACGCCGCGACGCGATCGCCAGCGCCGCCGAACAGGCGATCAAGGCGAAACGGCAGGCCTATGTCATCGCGACCGCGAGCGGCGCGAAAGATGCGCCGGCGCCCTTGACCGGCGAGTCGCTAAAGGATGTCGCCGCCGAACTTGAGCCGCTCCCGCTGCTGCCGGATTACGAGAACGCCCGGAAGCAGATCGCAGCGCTCGGCGACGACGTGCGCAACGCGGACATTTTATGGCTGTCGGACGGCGTCGGCCACGCCGGCGCCGACAGCCTCTACGAGGAATTGTCAAGCCGCGGCGCCGTTACGATCCTCATTGACCGGCAGACGCCGACGCTTGCGCTGTTTCCGCCGGAGCGCTCCGACACTAGCTTGCGCTATCGCCTGACGTCGATCGCGGGCGGTTCCTGGCGCGGCGACCTTGTCGGCCTCGCCCGCGACGGCCGCGAACTGGCGCGCGCCGAGGCGGCGCTCGGCGCGCCGGGCGAGCAGGCGACAGCGGAACTCGATCTTCCCCTCGCCCTTCAAAATGATCTGGCGCAAGCGCGGCTTGAGGGCGTCTCTTCGGCGGCGGCCGTGCAGCTCGCCGATGCGCGCGAGCGGCGCGCGCTCGTCGGTTTCGTCGCCAGCGGCAAAGCCGGCGCCGATCCGCTGCTGTTCGGCGCGCATTATGTGAAAAAGGCGCTCGCGCCCTACGCCGTCTTTGTCACGGACAGGCTTGAGAACCTTATTGCGTCCGACATTTCGGTGATCGTGCTCGACGATGTCGGCGTCCTGCGTCCGGCCGACGCCGACGCGCTGCGCGGCTGGATCGAAAAGGGCGGCGTCGTCATCCGCTTTGCGGGGCCGACGCTCGCCGAGGCGGCGGCGGAACGAGCGCCGCCGCTCTTGCCTGTCGGCCTTCGCGGCGGCGGGCGCGCATTCGGCGGCGCCTTGACCTGGGAGACGCCGCAGCCGCTCGGCGGCTTTGCGGAGTCCGGGCCATTCGCCGACCTTGCTCCGCCTGCGGACGTCTTCATCCGACGCCAGGTGCTCGCCGAGCCCGGCGGCGACACCAGTCTTCGCACCTGGGCGAGCCTTCAGGATGGAACGCCGCTCGTCACCGGCGTCACGATCGGGTCCGGCGCCGTCGCGCTCTTTCATGTCACGGCGACGCCCGACTGGTCCGATCTGCCGTTGTCGGCGATTTTCGTCGACATGCTGAGAAAGCTCGTGTTCCTGTCGACGCTCGGTCCGGAGACGCTCGGCGACCGGTCATTGCAGAAAGCGGCGCCCTATCGCGTCCTCGACGGCTATGGCGTCCTCAAACAGGCGCCAAAAGAGATCGCCGCGTCAACGCTCGCCGACCTTGAGCAAGGTCCCGCGCTAGGGCGCCCGCCCGGACTTTACGGCGCCCCCGAAGCGCCGATCGCGCTCAACGCTGTCCGCAAAGGCGACGAATACAAGCCGCTTGCGATCGCCGGCGCTAGAACGCGCGGCTATGAGATTGAAGCGCCGGTCAGGATCGGCCCGCCGCTGCTGCTGATCGCTCTCATCTTGCTGATCGCGGACGGACTGGTCGCGCTTCGCCTCGCCGGGCGGCTGACTTTCGCCGCGCTCATCGCGCTTGCCGCCGGCGTCGCCTTCGCTGACGGCGCACGCGCCGAACCGCTTGATCGCCCGGTGCCGCAAGCCGTTCTCGACGGCGCTCTCGCCATGCGGCTCGCCTATGTCCGGACGGGCGACCCGGCGACCGACCGGATTTCGGCGGCGGGACTTTTGGGCCTCAGCCGGGAATTGACGCGGCGGACATCCGCCGAGCCCGCCTCCCCCGTCGGCGTCAATCCGGAGACGGACGATCTCTCCGTCTATCCGTTTCTCTATTGGCCGATGACCGCCGGCGCCGGCGCGCTTTCGGAGGAAGCGCTCGCCAATATCGAGAGCTTCATGCGGTTCGGCGGACTGATCGTCTTTGACACCAGAGACGATGAGCGCGCCGTCGACGGCGTCGATACGCCGGAGACGTTGGCGCTGAAGACTTTGTTGAGCAACATCGACTTGCCGCCGCTCGCGCCGGTTCCGCCCGATCACGTCCTGACGCGATCATTCTACTTATTGTCGGACCTTCCCGGCCGGATGGCGACGCGCCCGATCTGGGTGCAGTCGGGCGGCGGACCCAATGATTCCGTGACGCCGATCATCATCGGCGGACGCGACTGGGCCGGCGCCTGGGCGAGCAATGACGTCGGCGAGCCTTTGCTCCCGACGCCATCGACGGCGCGGCCATGCGCCAATGTCGACGGCGCCGTGCCGCGCAACGCGCGCGAATGCGCCTACCGCGCCGGCGTCAACATGGTGATGGTCGCTCTCACCGGGAATTACAAATCCGATCAGGTTCACACGCCCATCCTGCTCGAAAGGCTCGGCCGGGAATGAACGCGATCGCCTTCGAGCCCGCCTTTGCGCCGTTCTTTGTCGCCGCGATCGGCGCGGCGGCGATCCTCTCCGGCGCCGTGTCCCTGGCGCGGTCGCCGAGAAGCGCGCCCTTCCGGATCGCGGCGCTGCTGGCGCTGGCGGGTCTTCTCCTTAACCCGCAAATCCGCGTCGCCGAACGGACGCCGCTCGACGATATCGTCGTCCTCATCGAAGACGAAAGCGCCAGCAACAATCTCGACGGCCGCGACGGCGCGACGGACGCCGCCGCGGACGCGCTGGAAGCGAAACTGTCAGCGCTCGGCGGCGTCGAGCTCATTCGAACGCGGATCGGCGGCGGCGAGGAGACGCGCCTTGGCGAGGCCGTCAACGCGGCGCTGAACGACAATCCGGCAGCCCGACTTGCGGGCGTCTTTGTCGTCACCGACGGACAGGCGACTGACGCCGCGCCGGCGCCGGGCGCCGCCGCGGCGCCGCCTGTTCATCTCCTGCTGACCGGCCGCCCCGGCGAAATCGACCGCAAGGTGACCCTCGTCAGGGCGCCGCGATACGGTATCGTTCGCGAGGGCGCTGAAATCTCTTTCAGGATCGACGATCTTGGTCCGGATCAAGAGCCGCTCGCAGGGAGAGGCGCCGCTGAAGTCGCCTTGCGCGTCAATGGCGAGGAAGCGTTGCGCCAGCCCGTGCCGATCGGCGAGGAAGTCAGCTTTACGGCGCCGCTCCCCCATCCCGGCAGACTGGTGATCGAACTTGAAGCGGCGCCCGCGGACGGCGAACTGACGACGAAGAACAATATCGCTGTCCTGCCGATCGCCGCCATCCGCGACCGGCTGCGCGTGTTGCTCATTTCCGGCGAGCCGCATGCGGGCGAGCGGGTCTGGCGCAATCTCCTGAAATCGGACCCGGCGATCGATCTCGTCCATTTCACCATTTTGAGACCGATCGAGAAAGCGCAGAGCGACAATGCGATGGAGCGCGAGCTGGCGCTGATCGAATTTCCGCAAGATGAGCTGTTCATCGAGAAATTGACCGAGTTCGATCTCGTCATCTTCGACCGCTACACCTATAGCGGCGTCCTCAACGCCTATCATTTCGACAATCTCGCGCGCTATGTCGAAGGCGGCGGCGCGGTCCTCGTGTCGTCGGGCCCCGAATTCAACGGTTATCAGAGCCTCGCCTCGCGGCGCAATTTCTCGTTCATCCTGCCGGCGACCCCGGTCGGCGAAGCGATCAACGGGCCATACCGACCGAAGATCAGCGATGTCGGCCGACGGCACCCGGTGACCGCCGATCTTCCCGAAGCGGAATTCTGGGGCCGCTGGCTTCGCATCGTTCCGTCAATGACGCGGTCCGGACAAACGCTGATGACCGGCGGCGGGGATCTTCCGCTTCTCGTCCTCGACCGCGTCGGCGAGGGCCGCGTCGGCCTCATCCAGTCCGATCATGTCTGGCTCTGGGCGCGCGGCTTCGACGGCGGCGGTCCGCATGCGGAGTTATTAAGGCGGATCGCCCACTGGCTGATGAAGGAGCCGGACCTTGAGGAGGAGCAGCTTCTCCTTTCCGACCGGAACGGCGATCTCCTGATCGAACGACGAACGGTTGCGGACGCGGCGCCGCCGGCGACGGTGACTTTCCCGGACGGCCGGACGGAGGAATTCGCGCTCAGCAAATCCAGCCCCGGCGTTTTTGAGGCGCGGCTTCCAAGGGCGCCGCAGGGCCTTTATCGCGCGAAGTCCGGCGACCTCTTTGCGATCGCGGCGGTCGGCCTCGCCGCGCCGCCGGAGCTTGAAAATGTGGTGATGACGGCGACGCGGCTCGGCCCCGTCTCCGACGCGACCGGGGGCGGCGTTTACCGCATTCGAAGCGCCGCGGGCGTCGACATCCCCGATATTCGCCGGCTGGGCGCGCGCGCCGCTGAACGCACCGGCGCCGGCTGGGCGGGCGTCATCGGCCGCAAGGCCTATCGCACGGAGAAGATCAGCGACGAGCCGCTCGCCTCGCCTTTTGCCTGGCTCGCTGTCCTCGCCCTCGCGCTGCTTGGCGCCTGGGGAATTGAAGGAAGCGGCGGCAAGCGCCGGCCGAGGTCCTAACGCGGGCGAGGAAAATTTTCGGCGCCCCTTAACGGCCCCTCAATTAACGTCTCTTAACCTCGCTTCAAGTCGTTCTCACCGCAGGGCGACGGGTGAGGAGTTTGTTGTGGCGTCAGCGTCGGACCGGAGCGCTTCGCAAGAAGCGCCCAAAAAACCCAAGCGCAGCCCGCTCGCGGGTTTGTTCGGGTTGAATAATCAGCAGCCGGAAGAGCAGGATTTGCCGGCGATGGACGTCGCCGCGGGCCTTGACCGCGCGCTCCGTCGAAGCGCCGGCGCCGCCGCGCCGACGAAAAAGACTGAAGCGCGCGGCGGCGACAATATTCGCGAGGCGCTCGCCGCGATTGAATCAGCGCTCTATTCAATCGACCGCGTGCGCGACATCATCGAGCAAGCCTACGAAGTCGCCCTGTCGGCGCACGAGTCCCAGGAAGCGGGCGCGCGGGCGCTGCTTGCCGAAAGTTTCGACGAGCTTCGCTTGTCGATCAACGCCGCGGTTGAAGCGGTCGATGATCGCGCCTCGACGCTGATCGGCAAGAACCAGCGCCAGATCGACGTCAAGCTCGGCGGCAAGGCGCATTATTCCGTCTCGCCCTGCCGCCTCGACGCATCGCCGAAGGGGCTGAATATCAATCCGCCGAATGACGCGTTCTCGACTTTTGAGGAGATCAGCGCATCCCTCGACGAGCTTGACGCCGCGCTGAAGAAAGCCGATCGCGCCGCCGCTTCCTATTGCCGAGACGCGCAATATCTGATCGGCAAAATGCAGGAACAGGCGAGCGCGGCGTAATATCAGCTTGCATTGATCAGGACTGATCGTGTCATCCCGGACGGCGCGAAGCGCCGATCCGGGACCCCATGAGTCCGCCGCCGGAGGTCCCGGATAATCGCCTTCGGCGATTTCCGGGATGACAGGAGATGAGTCCTCATCAGCGCAAATTGGCGCAAGCGGGTCTAAGGAATGCCGATCAGCTTGTGGGTCTGCAGGCTGAGGCGCCATTTCGGGCGCATGAGGCAATAGTCAATCGCCGCCTTCAAATTTTGCGCGCGGTCGGGCCCGTCCATCGGCTGCAAAAAGAAATGATCGAAGGCGAGCGTCTCGAATTTCTCGGGCGGCGCCTCTTTTTGCGGAAAGATGAGTTTCAATTCATCGCCGGCGGTCTGCGCCAGCGGCGCCGCCGCTTTCGGGCTGACGCAGATCCAGTCGACGCCCGAAGGCGCCGCGATCGTCCCGTTCGTTTCGATCGCGACGTCTAAACCGCGCGCATGCAGGGCCTCGATCAGCGCCGCATCGAGCTGCAACAGCGGCTCGCCGCCCGTGCAGACGACAAGCGGGCGCCCGCCGCCCGGCCAGAATTCCGCGACATGTCCAGCGAGCTTTTCGGCGCTCTCGAATTTCCCGCCGCCCGGGCCGTCGACGCCGACAAAATCCGTGTCGCAGAATTGGCAGACGGCCGCGATGCGATCGCGTTCAAGCCCGCTCCAGAGATTGCACCCTGCAAAGCGCAGGAACACCGCGGCGCGCCCAGTCTGCGCGCCCTCGCCCTGCAAGGTGAAATAACATTCCTTGACCGCGTAAGCGCCCACTAATGCGTCCCCTGACGGGATTTCGATTCGGCATATCCCTTCCAGCCGCGCGCGCGAAGCGCGCAAGCAGGGCAAGCGCCACAGCCATATCCCCAATCATGGCGGGCCGCGCGCGCGCCGCGATAGCACGTATGCGAATGTTCGACGATGATGTCGACGAGATCGCGCCCGCCGACATCCTCGGCGAGGAGCCAGCTTTGCGCTTTTGACAGCTGCATCAACGGCGTTTCGAGACTGAATTCAGCATCCATGCCGAGCGAAATCGCCCGCATTTGCGCATCGAGCGCGTCGCGGCGGCAATCCGGATAGCCGGAAAAATCCGCCTCGCACATGCCGGCGACAAGAACGCCGAGATTGCGCCGATAGGCGAGCGCCGCCGCCATCGTCAGGAAGACGAGATTGCGGCCCGGCACGAATGTCGTCGGCAATCCGTCATCGCCGACGCTAATGTCGAGATCCCGCGTCAGCGACGTTTCGCTGATCGCGCCGAGGCCGCCGAGGTCGATCACCAAATCCGGCCCGAGCTTTTTCGCCCAGGCCGGAAATTGGCGTTCCAGCGCCTCGCGCACCGTAACGCGCGCCGTCAGTTCGACGTCGTGACGTTGGCCGTAATCGAAGCCGACCGTTTCGACGCGCGCGCATCGCGACAGCGCCCATGCGAGCGTGATCGAGGAATCCTGTCCGCCGGAAAAAAGCACAAGAGCGGCGTTCTTGTCAGGATGCTGCATACCCGTTCGCGATTTTGGCGGTCCGTGCGATACCGATCAGGACGCCCCGCCTACCGCCCGACGAAAGGAGACGCAACATGGGTTCCGTCATCTTCCTTTATGCGACCGCGCCGAATGAAGCCGTCGCGAAAGCGATCGCTGGAGCGCTCGTCGAGCGCAACCTCGCGGCTTGCGTCAACATCATCCCCGGCATGATATCCGTCTACCGGTGGCGCGGCGGCGTCGAAGAAGCGAACGAACGCGTGTTGATCGTCAAGACGATCGAAGAAAGAGCCGCCGCGGCCCGCGCCCTCATCGCATCGCTCCACCCCTACGAGACGCCGGCGATCGCGGCGCTCGCGATCGATCACGACCGATCATCCCGCGCCTTCTGCGACTGGATTCGCAATGCCTGCATTGAATCCCCGCCGGCAACGATTTCTTAACCAGTCACTCGTATAGGTTGTGTCGTTGCAGCGATGCAATCGCCCTCCAGCCGAGCCCGGGTCCTGCTTCCCCCTCACTAGCCAGCACCGGGAGCCTCGCTGCAACATTCATCGTCCGGCTTCGGAATCCCCATTTCCGCCGTCGGCCGGGCAGTTGAAGACCGCAGGCCCGAGATTCCCCGTCTTGTCCTGCGGTCTTCGTGCTGTCCGGCTTTGCATCCAGTCGGCGGCGTCCTGAAGAACGCGTTCGCGCCCAAGGTCGGCGAAGAGGAGATGCCAGCTTTCCGGATAGGATTTGACGGTGACCGCGCCGCAGAGCCTCGCCGCCGCCTTTTTCATTTTCTTCAGCGGAATGATTTCGTCTTTTTCTCCGTACAGGAATAAAATCTCGCCGCCGGCTTCGTTCGTCGCGTCCCATCCCTCGCCCATGATGCGAACGGCGCCGAGCACGGCGTCAATGCGCGTTTCCTTGACGACGAGCGGGTCATGATACATGCCCCGCAGGAATTCGATATTGTCGGAGGCCTGTCTTTCGGCGCGTTCGCCGGTCAGGGTTTTTCCCGGCGCGAACGCCGCAGCGAGGTTGAGCGTCGCGCGATAGACGATCGGCATGCTCGCGCCGCCCCAGACGCCCGGCGCCGCGAGAATTGCGCCGTCGACATCGAGCGGGCCGTCTTTCAGCGCCGCGAGAATGACCCCGGCGCCCATTGAATGGCCGATAATGAAAACGGGCAGATCGGGATGTTTCGAAGAGACGGCGGCGATCGCCGCGCGCAAATCCTGCTTCAGCGCGTCGCCGCCCGCCCAATGTCCGAAATCGGGCGATCTGCCGAAGCCGCGCTGATCATAGGCGTAAACCGAAATTCCCCGTTCGGCCCAATAAGGCCCCGCAAGGGCGAAAGCGCCCGCATAATCATTCATGCCGTGGACGGCGATCGCGACGGCGGTCGGCGAGCGCGCCTCAAAGACCGTCAGCCCGAGCCGCGCGCCATCGACGCTGACAAGAGCGTCGGCGACGGCCGCAGGAATTTGGGTTGAAGTCGGCGCGTCCGGAAATGACGCGCAGCCCGAACATATCGCGGCGATCGCCAGCAAAATCCGAAAATCGCCCGTCATTCGCCCTCATGAGCGCCGCTGTCGCCCGGAGACGATCGTAACGCCGATTCGAGGCGCTGCAGCCCGTCAAAAAACGCGCGCCGCTGCTGGTCGTTCAGCGCGGCGAGCAAAGCCTCTTCATAGGCGAGCGCGATCGCCGCGATCCGGTCGAAAACAGAGCGCCCTTTCCGGGTGAGCTTTAGCGCCGAGACCCGGCGGTCCGACGCCGGCGCACGCGCGATCAGACCCTTGGTTTCCAGCGAGGCGACGGAACGGCTGACGGCCATTTTGTCCATCGGCGTTTTCGCGACCACATCGCGGGCCGCAACGCTCGGCGCCTCGGCGACGACGGCGAGCACGCGCCATTCAGGGATCGTGACGCCCTCGCCCGCATAGGCCGCGCCAAGACGCTCGCTGATTTCGCGTCCAAGAACTGCAATCCGATAGGGCGCGAATTCCGCAAGATCGAACCGGGACGCGGCGCCCGCCTCATCATTCATGCGGAGGCCTTCAACACCCCGCGCCTGATCTGATCGAGCTCGATCGACTCAAAAAGCGCGCGAAAATTCCCTTCGCCGAAGCCGTCATTCCCTTTGCGCTGAATGATCTCGAAGAAAATCGGCCCAATCGCGTCCTGCGTGAAAATCTGCAGGAGCAGGCCCTGCCCCTGCGTCGGTGCGCCGTCGATCAAAATGTGATTGCGCTGAAGCCGCTCCAAATCTTCGCCATGGTCGCCGACGCGCTCGGCGACTTTTTCGTAATAGGCGTCGAGAGTCGATTGAAACGGAATCTTGCGGCGGCGCAGCTCCTCGACCGTCGCGTAGATGTCGTTCGTTCCAAGGGCGATATGCTGAATGCCTTCCCCATTGTAGCGGGAAATGAATTCCTCGATCTGGGATTTGTCGTCCTGGCTTTCATTGAGCGGTATGCGGATTTTTCCGCACGGGCTCGTCATCGCCTTTGAAACGAGCCCGGTCAGCTTTCCTTCGATATCGAAATAGCGAATCTCGCGGAAATTGAAAATCTTCTCGTAATAGTCCGCCCAGATCTTCATGTTGCCGCGGCGCAAATTGTGGGTCAAATGATCGATATAGGCGAGCCCTGCCGCATGCTTGCGCGCGTCCGCGCCTTTGATCGGCTCAAAATCGACATCGTAGATCGTTCTCGCGCCGTAGCGGTCAACCAGATAGACGTTTAGGCCGCCGATCCCCTCGATGCCGGGGATGTTGAGCTCCATCGGGCCGGTCTTGGCTTCGATCGGCTTGGCGCCGCGGCGGATCGCTTCGCGAAACGCGAACGCGGCGTCCTTGACGCGGAACGCCATCGCGTTGGCGCCGGCGCCGTGCTGGTTGCGGAAAGACTCTGGCTGGCCTTTCGGCTCCCGGTTCAGCAGAAAGTTGATTTCGCCTTGCGCGTAATGAACGACGTCTTTCGAGCGGTGCCTGCCGACCGCCGTGAAGCCCATCTGTTCAAACAGCGCGGCGAGCCGCTCGGGCTCCGGGCCCGTATATTCGACGAACTCGAATCCGTCGGTGCCCAAGGGATTTTCAAAGAGGTCGGCCATGCCGGGCGCTCCGTCTGGGTTGCCGGCAATTGGTAACATAAGTTACTAATTAATCCAGCCCCCGGAAGGCGCCTATTTCGCGTCCGCCCGGTTGGCGGCGGCGATCAGCGCGCGCGCGGCGGTCTCGAACGGGACTTCCGGCAAGAACCGCTCCTGCAGCATGGCGGCGAACTCCGAAAGCCGCCAGTCGATCATCACCGTACCCTTGTCGAGGACCTTGTTTAGCACGTCATTATAGCGAAAGCGCCCTTTGAAGTCTGGATGGCGCTCGATGACGCGCAGGCAATTGGCGAGATCGAGCAGCACCCGGCCGTCATGGAAACGCAGATTCTCCCGAGCCCAGCGCTCATCATCGACATTGACGACGTCCGCTTCGACATCGATGACCAACGCGTTCGTCGCCGCCATAACACCCGCCTGAATACCGCGCTCGCGAGCATCGTCGACCTGGTTTGGCATTTCGAGAAGAATGCGCGATAAAATCGAACCGCCGCGTTCAGAAAGCGTCAACCATGAAATTGTTCGGCTATTGGCGCTCTAGCGCGACCTATCGCGTCAGGATCGCGATGGAGCTGAAGGGGCTCGAATTCGACTACGAACCGGTCAACCTCCTGAAGGGCGAACAGCGCTCGCCCGCGTTTTTGCGGCGAAACCCGCAAGGCCTTGTTCCGGCGCTGCAGACGAAAGAGGGCGCGATCTTGACCCAGTCGATCGCGATCGTCGAGTTCCTTGAAGAGCGCTACCCAGAAACGCCGCTGCTGCCGCACGACGCCGAGCAGCGCGCGAAGGCGCGCGCCATCGCCGCGATCATCGCCTGCGAGGCGCAGCCATTCATGAACCTCCGCATCCAGACCTATTTGAAAGAGGAGTGCGATTTCGACGCAGACGCCGTCAAGTCCTGGCTCAACCGCTGGTCGGGCGGCGCCATGGCGTCCGTCGAGTCGCTGATCGCGCGGGAGAAAGGACCGTTCTGTCTCGGCGACAAGCCGACCGTCGCGGACGCCTTCCTCGTTCCGCAGATGTTCGGCGCGCTGCGGTTCGGGATTGATCTGTCGAAGGCGGCGCGTATCAAGGCGGTCTACGATCATTGCAATTCGCTCGACGCCTTCAAACGCGCCCACCCGCAAAATCAGCCGGACGCCATTCCAGGATGACGATGAAACCCCTGATCTTCGCCATTGGCGACAAGAAGCCGAAAATTCACGCGACCGCTTTCATCGCGCCGGGCGCCGTCATTTGCGGCGACGTCGAGATCGCCGAAAACGCTTCGGTCTGGTACGGCTGCGTGCTGCGCGGCGACTCGAACAGGATCGTCGTCGGCGCCGGATCAAACGTTCAGGACGGCACGATCATTCATGCGGACGAGCCGGAGCTTGGCGGCGTGCCGACGATCATCGGCAAGCATGCGTTGATCGGGCACAAATGCATGCTTCACGGCGCGACCATCGAAGACGAGGGTTTTGTCGGCATGGGCGCCGTCATGCTCGACGGGTCGATCGTGCGGACCGGCGGCATGCTCGCCGCCGGCGCCTTCCTTTCGCAGCGCAAGATCGTGCCCGCGGGCGAATTGTGGGCCGGCATGCCGGCGAAAAAATTCCGCGACCTTCGCGAGGGCGAAGACAAAATGGCGGTCGGCGGCGCGCACCACTATATGGTCGAAGCGCGCACGCACGCCGCCGCATTGTTGAAAGACTAAGCCGCCTTGCGGCCGCCCGCCGCCAATGCCGCGAGCAAACCCTGCGCCGCGCCCCAGCCAATCCCGCGCCGTGCGACATCGACGATATCAGCGCCCGGCGCCGCGCCCTCGATGAACAGTTTGAAGAATAGAGCGTAAGCGGCGACGCAGAAGACGATTCCGGCGATCGTCGAAGCGAGCAATTTGACCGCCAATGCGCCGGGAAGAGCGCGCGCGAAGGCGAGGCACGCAAGAAAAGGCGCGACGCCGGTCAGCGCGACCAGAATGGCGACATTTTGCGCATAGGCCGGGACAAAGACCGGCGGGGCCGCCGCTGAATATTTGAACACGGCGTAGGCGGCGAGGAATGCGACATAGCCGATAACGCCTAGCATTGAAGTCCGCATGAAGATCCCCTCCTGTTGCACGGAGGTTATCATCGGCAGGGCCACAGCCGCGCTCGCTTCGGCCCGCCGGACGCACGCCTGGTCGCAGGGATCGCCTTGAAACATGGGGCGCGCAAGGGCATGGTCGCGCTTCCCCGTTGAGTGACCTTCCCCCGATCATCAGGAACTCAAATGACCGACGCCGCTCAGTCTGCGCCGACCGCGACCAAATCGGCCGAGCGCCTCGTGATCGGCGCCTCTTCGCTCGGCACGATGTTCGAGTGGTATGATTTCTTCCTGTACGGCGCGCTCGCGACCTACATCGCCAAGCACTTTTTCTCGGGCGTCAACGAGACGACGGGCTTCATCTTCGCGCTCGCCGCCTTCGCCGCCGGCTTTATCGTCCGTCCGCTCGGCGCGCTGGTGTTCGGACGCATCGGCGACATTGTCGGCCGCAAGAACACTTTTCTGGTGACGATGGGCGTCATGGGTCTGTCGACTTTTGTCGTCGGGCTTCTCCCCGGCTATGATGCGATTGGCGTCGCGGCGCCGGTCATTCTGGTCTTCCTGCGATTGCTGCAGGGTCTCGCGATCGGCGGGGAATATGGCGGCGCGGCGATCTACGTCGCCGAACATGCGCCGGATGAGAAACGCGGCCTCCATACGAGCTGGATTCAGACGACGGCCGCCTTCGGCCTTTTGCTGTCGCTCCTGATCATTATGATGACGCGCGCCGCGCTCGCGCCCGACGCCTTCGAATCCTGGGGCTGGCGGGTTCCGTTCCTGATTTCGATTTTTCTGCTTGCGATCTCGCTCTGGATCCGCATGCGCCTCAATGAAAGCCCGGTCTTCCAGCGAATGAAGGACGAGGGCGAGACGTCTAAGGCGCCGTTCCGCGAGTCTTTCGGCAAATGGCCGAACCTCAAGATCGTCCTCATCGCGCTGTTCGGCTGCGTCGCCGGGCAGGCGGTGACGTTCTACACCGGCACTTTTTACACGCTCTATTATCTTGAGCGGATATTGAAGGTCGACGGCCTCACCGCCAATGTGCTGATGGCCTCGGCGCTCGTCATCGGCGCGCCGCTCTATGTCTTGTTCGGTTTGCTGTCCGACCGGATCGGCCGCAAGCGGATCATCATGGCGGGCCTTGCGCTGGCGACGCTCTTTTATTTCCCGCTGTTCAAGGCGCTGACGGCGGCAGCCAATCCCGCGCTCGCCGCGGCGCAGGCGACGGCGCCCGTGACCGTTTACGCGGATTCCGACGCCTGCTCCTTTCAGTTTGATCCCGTCGGAAAATCCAAATTCGACCGCAAGGCCTGCGACATCGCGAAATCGACGCTCGCGCGCGCATCCGTCACCTACAAGAATGCGCCGCTCGACAAGGGCGGCGAAACGCGCATCGAGATTGGCGGCGAAATCATCGCGGCGCCGGATGTCGGCGCCCTGAACGCTGAAGACCGCGCGGCGGCGATCAGCGCTTTTCAGCAGCGGACGGCGAGCGCGCTCGCGTCGGTCGGCTATCCCGCTTCGGCTGATCCCGACCGGATCAACCGTCCGCTGGTCGTGCTGCTGGTCGTCCTGCTGCTGACGATCACCACAATGTGCTACGGCCCGATGGCGGCGCTCTTGGTCGAGCTGTTCCCCGCGCGCATCCGCTACACGTCGATGTCGCTCCCCTATCACATCGGCAATGGCTGGTTCGGCGGCCTGATGCCGACGACCGCGTTCGCGATCATCGCCGCGACCGGCGATATCTATGCGGGGCTATGGTATCCCGTCCTGATCGCCGCCGTCACCCTGGCGGTCGGCTTGCTTCTGCTTCCCGAGACGCTCGGCCGGCATGTCGAACATCGCTGACGCGCGCTATTGCAAGGCGAGCGATCCTTGCGGGACCCAGCCGTCGGCGCCCGTTTCGAAATCGACGAACCACCAGCTGACGCCGTTCTTCACATAAGGATCGGTCGCGAGGCCGCCGGACGCGAGAACGCCCCGTGCGCCGCGTGGCTTTAGTTCGAGCTGCGCGCCCTTCGGATTGGCCCGCGCCCACTCTTGCGCGACATTGATCTGAACAGCCGCGCCAAGCACGAATGCGCCGCCGGGCGGCGGTGGGGGCGGCGGCTGGTCGTCGTTGATGATCAGTCCGTTCGCGGTCGAATTCCCGATGGCGCCATTCGACGGATTTGAGAGCGTCACCGCGAAATTCTCGTCCGGTTCGACATTTGTGTCGCCCGCCACGGGAATTGACACGGATTTGACCGCCTCATTCGCGGCGAAAGTCATGATTCCCGTTGGAAAAGCGCCGCCGAAATCAGCGATGTCCGCGGGGCTGGGCGCCGACCCCGCCGTCGCATAGGCGACCGACGATGGCGAGGACAGATCGCCTGACCGCGTGACGCTGAATGAAAATGCGGTTTGACCGGCGTTTCCTTCGCTGAGATTGGCGGCCGCCGCCGCAATCGAAATGGTCGGCGCCGTAGGCGGCGGGGGCGGCGGCGGCGGGGGCGGCGGCGGCGGGCTTCCCGAAACGGTGATCGACCGAATGGCCGTCGTCGATCCGCCAGGGCCGGTGCAGGTCAGGACGTGATCGCCGCTCGTCGCGGCGGTCAAGGTCTCCGCGCCAATCACCGATTTGACGCCCGACCACAATCCTGACGCGACACATTCCGATGCGTAAATCGCCGGCGGAACGCCGGCCGCCCATCGCAAATTGACCGGCTCGCCGACATTGTAAGAGTTCTTGTCCGAAAGCACGGTCACGACCGGCTTCGGGATCTGGCCGTTCGGGGAGACAAACGCCACGCGGTTCACATAGTCGGTGTGGTTGTTCAGCGAGCAGATCAGATCAAAGGATGCGATGCCTTCGACAATGACGACGCTATCGACGCCGGAAACCTGTGTGGGGCTGGCGACGCGGTTCCAGCTCTTGTTGCAGGACGCCGCCCGCGCATCATAGGTGACCGTCACCGTTGACCCGGAAGGCGCCGCCTTCGGCGTTACGGTGAAAGTCCTGATTGCGACATCGGCGACGGTTCCAAGCAAAAAATTGCAGGTCGTATTGGCGCCGGGGCCGGACGCGCGCCCGACATTCGATCCGCCATTGTCCCCGGCGCGGTCATTCAGATATTCTTCGAGGTTTGTGTAGCCGTCGCCGTCCTGATCGCCGTTTCTGTCCGCGCTATTGCCCGGATCGAGCCCAAGCGCTGTTTCCCAGGCGTCCGCCATCCCGTCCGCATCGGCGTCCGCCGCCGGCGCCCCGCCGGCGAGCGTCGGCCAGCCGCCGACGGTCGCGGGATCGCTGATGACGCTTCCCCGGCAAGTGCGCACTTCGTTGGCGATGCGGGCGTCGGCGCTGTCGCGAACAGGGTGGGTCGCGCCAGCGAACGCCAACACGTCCTCATACGCTTGTTGCGGCCTGGAAATCGAACTCGCAGGGAGAGAGAGAGAGCCTGACCCGACCGGCGCGGTCTTTGAATATTGCCAGTCTTCCGGATCGAGCACGGTCCGTTCGTCGAAAGCCCCGCTTCGCCGGTTGGAGTCGAGATTGTCGTAAACATATATCTCGTGCGTCGCGAGATCGTTGTTATGGAAAAGATCGACCGACCATCGATTGGCTTTCTTGATCGTCGACGGGCCGACGATCGCGATATTGCCGACCCAGTTGACGTGGCTGACGCCATGCCTGTCGTAAATTTCCGCGTAATATTCCGCCGGATTGTAGGTCACATTATTGATGAAATCGAACTGGCCGACGATTCCGAGATTGGGATTGCGCCGGTTGCTATGGGCGATGAGATTGTGGTGGAAAGAAATGTCCTGCGCGGCGTAACCGATATAGACGCCGTTGCTGTGATTGCCCTTGGGGTGATTGGCGCTCTTCAGACCCTCATAGATCATGCTCCATTGGACGGTGATGTTCCGTGCGTTCGCAACCATGGCGCCGCCGGACGTTCCGCTGTTGCCGACGATATTGAAGATTTCATCATTGCCCCACGACATCGACATGTGATCGAGAATGATGTCGCGTCCGTCGACGACGACGGCGTCGACATTGCTGGAGACCGTTTGCGGCGGACCCGGCCGCACCCGCAAATGCCGGACGATGACGTCATGCGTCCCGATGTAAAGCGGATAAAAGACGGAACTCGTATTGCGGATCGTCAGCATGACGCCGCCGCCGGGCGCGGTCTGGCCGGCGATCGTCAGATAGGGCGACGTCACGCGAATCGCATCGCTGACGCGGATCTCCCCGCTGACCGCGAAGACGCAGGTTCTCGGGCCGGTCGCTTCGGCGCAGGCGCGCAACGAGCCTTGCCCGCTGTTATTCAGATTGCTGACGATATGGACGTCGCCGCCGCGCCCGCCCTTGGCGAATTTCCCAAATCCTTCCGCGGTCGGAAAGGCGAGTTGCTGCGCATTGGCTGCGCCGGCGAACAAGGCGAACAGAAACGTCCACAGAACTTTCATCGGTCAACTCCCCAACCGAAACCGCATCACGCAAAGGAAGCGGGCCCCAACATGAGCCGGCGAACCGACATCCTAGCGAATAATTCAAGGACAAGTCGCGCACGCCGATCAAAGAGAGTGCACAACATCACTTGAAATATCCAGCCAGAGCCTTGTTCGGGGGAATTCGCCCGCCGCTTGCAACCTCAAGATGGGGCGATCGGACCGTGCGGCAAGCGCGATAATCGCCGCTTTGAGGGACGCTCCTTTCCGCCGCCATTAGCGTTCTGCTGTCGACCGCCCTTTCATTTCGCCCGATTGAGCCTTAATCATTGATCAGGGCGGGGCCCCGGGGACGATCCAAAAAATGCTTTTACGCAATGCTTGCGTGCGGATTTTGTCCGCTCTGACGGCTGTCGCTTTTGGCGATCTCAGCGCCGCGTCGGCGCAGACGCCCAAGATCGACAACCCCGCCGCGATACCCGCTTCCGTCCGGCCAGGCGCGATTGAGGCGGAATTCGAGGTTGAAGTCGCGCCGGGCGTCACCATGGCGCCGTCGGTGATTTCTCCCTATGAGCCAGAACAGCCCGAAAATGCCGGCGACATCGCGTTTTCCCTTTCGAGCGTCACGCTCGACGGCGCCTCGACGATTTCGGCGGCGTCCCTGGCGCCGCTTTATGCGGCGAAGGTCGGGAAGACGGTCAAACTCAGCGAAATTTTCGAGATCGCGCGCGCGATCACGCGGCGTTATGCGGATGAAGGCTATCCGTTAAGCCTTGCCTATGTGCCTACCCAGGAAATCGAGAATGGCGCGGTTCGCATCCGCGTCCTTGAAGGGTTCATCGGCGAGATCGCGGTCGAAGGCGCGCCGCGCGGCGCCGAGCAGCGGCTCAGAAAACTCGGAGAGAAAATCAAGGCCGATCGGCCGCTTCGCGCCCGAACGCTGGAGCGCTATTTGCTGCTCGCCAACGACATTCCGGGCGTTGCGGTGACCGGCGTTCTCGCCCGCGGCGCGTCGCCTGACGCCGGCGTCAAGATGACACTCGTCGCGAAGACAAAGCGGATCGCCGCCAGCGCAAACATCAATAACCGCGCTTCTCGCGCCGTCGGACGCGAACAGGTCATCGGACGGGCCGCCATCAGCAATCTCGCAACCGGGGTCGACCAGATCGGCTTGTCAACGGTTCAAAGCCTCAACGCGGACGAACTCTCGGTCTATGGCGGCAAATATTCGACCGTCCTCAATGCGGAAGGGCTCGCCCTCAATCTCGCCGCGACGCGATCAGAGGCGGCGCCCGGCGTGCCGTTTCTCCGCGTGCTCGGATTTCAGACCCAGGGGTGGACGGCGGGCGCCGGACTTTCCTACCCCCTCATATTGACGCGCGACGTCAAGCTTGGCGTCGCCGGCATGATCAACTGGAAAGAATTCCGCAGCGCCTTCGGCGTGACTCCGAACACGCTTGATCGTTTGTGGACGACGGATTTCGATCTTTCCCTGTCCGTGAAAGATGCGTGGGACGGCGTCAACGCGGTCGGCGTCTCGGTGTCGAAAGGCTGGGACATTTTCGATGTGACCGAGGCGGGGTCGCCGCTCGCGAGCCGCGCCGGCGCCGGCGGCGAATTTTTCGCGCTCGGCGCCGAAATCGCGCGCATCCAGCGCCTCACCGACTGGGCGGACATGACAATCGCGATCAAGGCGCAGACGGCGGACGGACCGCTTCTATCCTCCGAGCAATGCGGTTTTGGCGGGGGCGGTTTCGGGCGCGGCTATGATCCGTTCGAAATCGCCGGAGATCGCTGCGTCGTCGGCCTTGTCGAATTGCGCGCAAGCCCGGATTTCCTCGCCGGCAAGCATTTCAAGGCGCAGCCCTTTGTTTCCTTCGACGCCGGCGCCGCCCAGCAAAAAGGCGCGCTCGCCGTCGGCGAGGATCGCAACGCGACGCTCTATTCGTTAGCGGCGGGCGCAAGGCTCTCCCTGACGCGACACGTCGCGGCGAGCGCCGAGATCGGCGTTCCGCTGAAAGGCGTCGTCGCGCAGGAAGGCGACGATGATCCGCGATTCTTCTTCACGCTTGAAGCGAAATATTGAGGGCGCCGTCATGAAAAACATCCCCTTGCATAGCGCCGCCTCCCTCGCCGCCCTTTGCGCCGCAGCGATGTCGAGCGCCGCTGCGGATCCGCTGGGCGGCGTCGTCATCGACGGCGGCGCGACGATCGGCGTCACCGGCCAGACGACAACGATCACCCAGACCTCCGACAAGGCGATCATCGAGTGGCAGTCGTTTGACGTCGCCGCCAACGAAAAGGTGAATTTCGTCCAGCCGTCGAGCGCCGCGATCGCGCTCAACCGGGTCCTTGGGTCCGGCCCCTCGATCATTGACGGTCAAATTGACGCCAATGGGGGCGTCTTCATCATCAATGGCGACGGCGTCGTGTTCGGCGCCTCAGCGAAGATCGACATCAACAGCCTGCTCGCGACAAGCATGGACATTTCAAACGCCGGTTTCATGTCGGGCGCCTTTGATTTCAATCAGGCCGGCTCGCCGGCGGCGGCGATCATCAACAACGGAAAGATCACCGCGGATGAAGGCGGCATGATCGCCTTCGTCGCGCCCAATGTCCGAAACAGCGGCGTTCTGAACGCCTATCTCGGCAAGGTCGCGCTCGGCGCCGGCGAAGCGTTCACGCTGGATTTCTTCGGCGATCAGCTGATCGTGTTCTCGGCAAGCAACGCGGCGGGCGCCAAGACCGGCGAGATCATCGTCGACGGCGAGATAAGTGCGGAATCGGGAACAATCTTGTTGTCCGCCACCGCCGCGCGCGACTTTATCGACACGATCATCAATGTGGAGGCCGATCTCGTCGCGCGAAGCGCGAACCTGCAAGGCGGCAAGATCATCCTCACCGGCGCGGAGAACAGCGTCGTCACGATTGACGCCGCGCTCGACGCGACCGGAACGCCCGGCGGTTCGATTTCCGTCACCGGCGGCAAGATCGCGGTGACGGCCGGCGGCTCGCTGTTGACGGATGCGAAGACCGGCCAGGCGGACGGCGGCGACATTTTTGTGCAGTCGACGGAAGAAACAACCTTCGCCGGCCTCGCTTCGTCAGAGCCCGGCGCCGCGAACGGCGTCGGCGGCGACATCGCGATCGGCTCGGACGGCGTCCTCATTTTCACCGGCACGGCGCGCGCGGGAACGCCGCCGCGCAATGGCGTCATCAGCCTCAATGGTCAGATTGACGATGATGCCGGCGGCGGCACTGGCGGCGGCGGAGGCGGTGGTGGCGGCGGAAGCGAACCGCCGGTCATTGTTCCGGGGCCGCCGATCAAGGAAGAGGCCGGGGACCGTCTGACGGAGGTCGCTGGACAGACGGCCGAACTGTTTGACGCCGCGACAAGCGAAGCGGACGCAAACGGGGTCGGCGCGCAGGTCCTTGTCGGGAGCGATGTCGCCTTTGATTTCAGCGAGGGCGCTGCAACGGCGCCGCCGGCGGGCGACGCGCGCCTTTTGTGCCTGCACGGCGTTTCCGCCGCCGCTTGCGGCGCCGGGCCGTCCGAATGATCAGCTGAAATAGCCGTTGAGCGCGCCGAAGGTCGCGAGCGCCAGTTTCCAGGTGAACGCGACCGCGGCCGCCGCCGCTGCAAATCCGGCGAAAGTCAAAAGGCCGTCGCGCTGCGCCAGCGCCAGCGCCAGAACGCTCGCGGCGATCGCCGGCGGCAGATTGCCGAGGACCGGAAACGGCACGATCAAGATCAGGCCGAGTATCAGGAAGACGACCCCGATCAGCCGCGCGCCAAGACCGCTCGTCATGAATTTCCAGCGCGGATGCGTGATGCGCTCGACCCAGATGAGCCGGCGCTCCAGCGTGTCGATGCCGTTCAGCAATTTCTGGCGATTGATCGACAGCCGCTTCACCCAGCGAGGCAGCCAGGGCGATTTATAGCCGAGGATCATCTGCACCGCGAAAATCGACAAGATGATTCCGGCGACGGTCGGCACGCCGGGCGGCATCGGCAGGCAGACGGGCGCCATGATGACGATGATGCTGAGGCCGAAAGCGCGCGGACCAAGGGCGTCAATCACCTCCTGCGCGGTGACGGTGTCGCCTTCGCCTTTGCGGATCGCCGCGCGCAACGGTTCATAGATTGGCGACGCCATGCGGCGGAACTCCCTTACACAGCGTCAGACAGCGCATGCGCGACTTATGCCCGCACATTCCCAAATCCAGCCGCCAGAAGCGCAAAGATAAGCGCTCCAAGGCCGATCCGGTAGTAGGCGAAGGGCAACAGTCCGCGCCTTGAAACGAATGCGAGGAACGGCTTGATGATCAAGAGCGCGGAAATGAACGACACGACGAAGCCGATTGAAATCACGGTTGCGTCATCGGCGCTGAGAACGTCCCGCGACTTGTAGAGGTCATAAAAGGTCGCGCCGACCATGGTCGGGATGGCGACGAAGAAGGAAAACTCCGCCGCCGCCGTTCGCTCGACGCCCATCAGGCGCGCGCCGACGATCGTCGCGCCCGACCGCGAGACGCCCGGAATGAAGGCGAGGCATTGGACGATCCCGATCTTCAGCGCGGTGATCGGATCAATCGATTCCGCATCCTCGAATTTGACGGGCGTCGCCCGGCGCTCGACGAGAATCATCACGATGCCGCCGACGATGAGCGCCGCCGCGATCACGTTGGAGTGGAAAAACAGCTCGTCGACATAATCGCCGATCAACAGCCCAAGGACGACCGCCGGTCCGAAGGCGGCGAGGATGCCGTAGACGAATCGCCGCGCCGCGGCGTCGGTGAAAAAGCCGGTCGCCTTCGCCCACAGACGGCGCCAATAGACGACGCACACGGCGAGAATTGCGCCGAGCTGAATGATGATCTCAAAGCCCTTCGGCGCGTCGACGCCGAAAAAATCGATCGCAAGAACGAGATGCCCGGTCGACGACACCGGAATAAATTCAGTGAGGCCCTCCAGCAGCCCGAGAAGGATCGCGGCGAGCCAAAGCCCCTCCACCGCCGCTTCGTCCTGTATCGCCGCATCGTTCATTGTCCGGTCGCCCTCGCGCTTGCGCCGCTGCGGTTAGACTGGTTCATGGCGAGTGACAATTGCGGGCAAGGGCCGAGCCTTCACCAGCCGCGCAGGCGCGGATAGCGCGCCTTGATCGCGCCGTCGGCGCCGACGACGTCATAGGCCTCGAACTGCGACGCCGTCGCGCAGGCGTGGTTGGGCAGGATGCGCAACAGGCGTCCAATCGGAAACCGCGAAGGATCGAGCGCGCCGCCGCCGCGCCTTGCGACGATCCCGTGTTCCTGATTGCAGGCGGCGACGATGAGATCGTCAAGCGGCGCGCCCCGTTCGTCGCAGACAAGCCCATAGCCGTAATCAACCGGAAACGCCGCCGCGCCGCGATCGCGCGACAGCGCCATCCAGCCGCCGTCGGTGATGAGCCAGTTCTTGTCGGCCTGAAAGCCGATGACGCTCGTCAGCACCGAGATCGCGATGTCGTCGACGGCGCAGACGCCGAGCCCCGCCATCACCAGATCCTGGAACATGTAAACGCCGACGCGGACTTCGCTGACGCCGTCGAAGGTCTCGCCAAAGGTCGCGGTCGGCGTCGAGCCGACGCTGACAATATCGCACGCAATTCCGTCGGCCTTCAGCATCGCCGCAGTGTCGACGACGGCGCGCCGCTCCTTCTCCGCGACCGCGCGGATCGCCTCGACGCTGCGGCATTCATAGGAGCCGCCGGCGTGGGTCATCAGCCCGCGAAAGTGCGCGCCTTTTGATTGCGCCAAAAATCCCGCGATTCCCCGCGCGGCGCCCGACAGCGGTTTGACGCCGGCGCGGTGATCGTCGCTGTCGATTTCGATGACGACCGGAATCTTGTCATTCGCCGCCTCGCCTTTCGCCGCGACGGCGCGCGCGCCGTCAAGCGAATCAACCGTCAAAATGAGATCGGCGCCGCTGGCCCGAAGCGCGGCGGCGCGCTCGATTTTTCCGGGCGCGACGCCGACGGCGTAAAGGATATCCGATACGCCGCGTTCGAACGCATAGTCGGCCTCGGCGAGCGTCGAGACGGTGACGCCGACGGCGCCGTCAAGCGCGCGGGCGTAAACCTCCGCCGATTTCGCCGTCTTGATATGCGGCCTGAGGCGGACGCCGAGGCTTTTCATCCGCGCGTCCATCCGCGCGATGTTGCGATCAAGCCTTGCCTCATCGAGAAGCAGCGCCGGCGTTGCGAGATCGGCGATCGGCTTCAGCGTCACTTAGGGAGCGCGATCTTGAAGGCCGCCTCAGTCTGCGCCTTCAATTCGTCGAGCGTCACGCCGTCCGCGAGTTCAATGAGCGTCATGCCCTTGCCGCGCTCAACCTCGAAGACGCCGAGATTGGTGATCACCATGTCGACGACCTGTTTGCCGGTCAGCGGCAGCGAGCATTCATGGAGGAGCTTTGGCTCGCCCGCTTTCGACGCGTGATCCATGACGACGACGACGCGCTTGACGCCGGCGACAAGGTCCATCGCGCCGCCCATGCCCTTCACCATCTTGCCGGGGATCATCCAGTTGGCGAGATCGCCCTTCTCGGAGACTTCCATCGCGCCGAGGATCGACAGATCGATATGGCCGCCGCGGATCATGCCGAACGAATCCGCCGAGGAGAAATACGACGTGCGGTCAAGCTCGGTGATCGTCTGTTTGCCGGCGTTGATGAGATCGGGGTCGACGTCATCCTCATACGGAAAAGGCCCCATGCCGAGCATGCCGTTCTCCGACTGAAGCGTCACGTCGACGCCTTCCGGGATATAATTCGCGACGAGCGTCGGAATGCCGATCCCGAGATTGACGTAAAACCCGTCTTTCAGTTCTTTCGCCGCGCGCCGCGCGAGGCCGTTGCGGTCCCAGGCCATTACGCAGTCTCCTTCTGGCGCACCGTGCGCTGCTCGATGCGTTTTTCAAATTTGCCGGCGACGAGGCGCTTGACGAAAATGCCCGGCGTGTGGATCGCGTCCGCGCCGAGTTTTCCGACCGGCAGGATCTCCTCGACTTCCGCGACCGTCGCCCTGCCGGCGGACGCCATCATCGGATTGAAATTCCGCGCGGTCTTCCGGTAGACGAGATTTCCCTGCGCATCGGCCTTCCACGCCTTGACGATTGAAAGATCGGCGACGAGGCCGGTTTCAAGAATATAGGTCTCGCCGTTGAAGACCTTGTGCTCCTTGCCGTCGGCGATCACCGTGCCGACGCCGGTCTTCGTATAAAAGCCCGGAATGCCGGCGCCGCCCGCGCGGCAGCGCTCGGCGAGCGTTCCTTGCGGATTGAATTCAAGCTCCAGTTCGCCGGAGAGATATTGCCGCTCGAATTCCTTGTTCTCGCCGACATAGGACGAGATCATCTTTTTCACCTGCCGCGTGTTGAGCAGCATGCCGAGGCCGAAACCGTCGACGCCGGCGTTGTTCGAGATGACGGTCAGATTTTTGACCCCCGAATCGCGGATCGCGACAATCAAATTTTCCGGAATGCCGCAAAGGCCGAAGCCGCCCGCCATGATGGTCATGCCGTCGAACAGCAGCCCGTCAAGGGCGGCTTTCGCATCCTTGTAGATCTTGTTCGCCATGGAGCCTCCAAAGTCGGCGAGGAGTTAGCGGAAACGCCCCGCAAGGTCCATGCGGCCGGGCGAAGGATCGGTCGAGAAGCCGCAACCCCGCTCTGTTTTCCCTGATCCCTTCCATTCATTTCTCCCTAATCCCTAGTCCCTAATCCCTTTCAACAAAGCGCCGCCCCTCTCCGCGGAACGCAAGTTCCCGGCAGTTCGCCTTTAGTCCGATAGAATGGAGAGGGTGCGCGGGACGCGGACCATCCAGTCTAATTTTTTTTTGGGGACGGTTCACGTCCCGCGCGGCGCGCCCTCAGCTCTCGCCTCGGGCGCTATGGCGTTTCGGTCGTGTTCGCCGAGCGTATCAGCCCCGCCGGCCGGCTGTTACCCCGGAAAGCGTTGAATAGGCCTCAAGGCCCGGCGTCTCACGTCGACGCGCAAGAGCCTACCCAACTGGCCCATACGCGCCGCGCGCCATCGTCGAAGCCGCCGAGCAACGGGTGCACTCAGTCGCCTCTCCGCGCTCCGACTGAGGACGATCCTAAGCGAGGTTTCGAGGTGTGGGATAAGGTGGGGGATAAGGTGGGGGATAACATGGGGGATAAGTAGGGGGATAACTTTTTTTTGTGACCGAAAATCAGCCGCTTATATAATTAAAGAAATTCCGCCTCCGGCCGGACTCCGCGCTAGCGGAAT
>CADEDN010000037.1 GCA_902826095.1 uncultured Alphaproteobacteria bacterium
ATCCCCCATGTTATCCCCCACCTTATCCCACACCTCGAAACCTCGCTTAGGATCGTCCTCAGTCGGAGCGCGGAGAGGCGACTGAGTGCACCCGTTGCTCGGCGGCTTCGACGATGGCGCGCGGCGCGTATGGGCCAGTTGGGTAGGCTCTTGCGCGTCGACGTGAGACGCCGGGCCTTGAGGCCTATTCAACGCTTTCCGGGGTAACAGCCGGCCGGCGGGGCTGATACGCCCGGCGAACACGACCGAAACGCCATAGCGCCTGAAGCGAGAGCTAAGGGCGCGCCGCGCGGGACGTGAACCGTCCCCAAAAAAATTAGACTGGATGGTCCGCGTCCCGCGCACCCTCTCCTTTCTATCGGACTAAAGGCGAACTGCCGGGAAGGTGCTTCCGCGGAGGGGGGCGGCGATTTGCGCGGGGACTAGGGACTAGGGACTGGGGACTAGGGATTAGGGACTTGGGATTAGGGAAGAAGGAATTGGAATTCGCGCCGACCACGACACTGCAGGCCCTTCGTGACGCCTTGCGTCGCTGGCGACGCAAGGCTCCTCAGGGCGAGGCGGCGGCGGCCCCAAAAGACCAAGGCCTCATCCTGAGGAGCGATGCGCAGCATCGCGTCGCGAAGGATGGCGGCGGGGCGCCGGCCTGGATCATCCATTGCTCGCCGGCGGAGATTTGGAATCGGCGCTGCTTTGCCGCGGCGCGAACACTGATTATAGGTGCCCGCCATGCATGATCTGAAAGACATCCGCGAGAACCCCGACCGCTTTGACGCGGGGCTCGCCCGCCGCGGCCTCGGGCCCCTTGCGGCCGACATTCTGGGTCGCGACGCCAGGGCGCGGGGCCTGACGACGCGCCTCCAGGAATTGCAGACAAAGCGCAACGCCGCCTCCAAGGCGATCGGCGCCGCCAAGGGCCGGAAAGACGAGGCGGAAGCCGCGCGGCTGATGGCCGAAGTCGAGAGCGTCAAGACGGAAATGCCAAGGCTCGAAGCGGAAGAGGCGGCGCTGAAGAAAGAGCTCGACGACATCCTCGGCGCGATCCCGAACCTCCCCGCCGCCGATGCGCCGGACGGCAAGGACGAGACGGAAAATGTCGAAAAGCGGAAATGGGGCGAACCCAAACGCCTCAACAACGCGAAAGAACATTTCGACATCGGCGAGGCGATGGGCCTCATGGACTTCGAAACCGCCGCCAAAATGTCCGGCGCGCGCTTCGTGCTCTTGAAAGGCGCCCTCGCGCGGATGGAGCGCGCGATCGCCAATCTCATGCTCGACATCCATACGGGCGAGTTCGGGTATCAGGAGTGTTCGCCGCCATTGATGGTCCGTGATGAAGCTGCCTTTGGAACTGGGCAGTTGCCTAAGTTCAAAGATGATTTGTTTACTGCCGCTGATATGAGGAAGCGAAAGGAACTGCTCGAAGCTGGGCTCGCCGGCGCCGACCAAAAATATGATTCGGCGAACCCTGGACCAGATCGCGTCATTCGCGCCGTCAATGAAACGTTGGAATCGGCGCAGACGAAGGAACAATTCTGGCTCATCCCCACCGCCGAAGTCTCGCTCACCAACATCGTCGCCGAAAAGATCCTCGACGCTGAAGACCTGCCGTTGCGCTTCACCGCCTGGACGCCGTGCTTCCGGTCGGAGGCGGGCGCCGCCGGCAAGGACACGCGCGGGATGATCCGCATGCACCAGTTCTCGAAAGTCGAACTCGTCTCGATCACGGCGCCGGAAAAGTCGAACGAAGAACACGAGCGGATGACCGCTTGCGCCGAGACGATTCTGAAAAAGTTGGAGCTGCCGTTCCGCACGGTCGCGCTTTGCACCGGCGACATGGGCTTTGCGGCGAAGAAGACCTATGACATCGAGGTCTGGCTGCCGGGTCAGAACCGCTATCGCGAGATTTCCTCCTGCTCGAACTGCGGCGACTTCCAGGCGCGGCGGATGAAGGCGCGCTTCCGGAAGAAGGGCGAGAAGGGAGCCGAGTTCGTTCACACATTGAACGGCTCCGGCCTCGCGGTCGGACGGACGTTGGTCGCCGTGCTCGAGAATTATCAGCAGGAAGACGGATCGGTCGCCGTGCCGGCGGCGCTGGCTCCGTATATGGGAGGGCTCAAGACGATTGGGACTGGGGACTAGGGACTGGGGACTGAGAATTTGGAAAGCGAGCTATGGGCGTCATCGCTTCACACAAGGACCTGGAGGTCTGGCGGCTCTCGATGTCGCTGGCGAAGGGCGTCTACAAATTGACGGCCAAGTTTCCAAAAAGCGAGGAATTCAGAATGACATCCCAGCTGATCCGAGCCGCGATTTCGGTCCCGGCAAATATCGCCGAGGGAAATTCGCGCGGGTCGAGAAAAGACTACGCCCATTTTGTCAGCATCGCGCGAGGCTCGATCGCGGAAGTTGAAACGCTCTTGCTGTTGTCAATAGATATCGGTCTTGCGCCGGAGTCTGACTTTTCAGAGCTGATGGAGTCGACGGCCAGCGTAGGACGCATGCTCAGCGCGCTGCGAGCGAAGTTGAGTGCGGCCAGTCCCCAGTCCCCAGTCCCCAGTCCCCAATGAGAATTCTTTGCACCAATGACGACGGCGTCCACGCGAGAGGGCTCGAAAGCCTCGTCGCGATCGCGCGCGCGCTTTCCGACGACGTCTATGTCGTCGCGCCGCATGAAGAACAGTCGGGCGCGGCGCGGGCGCTGACGCTCGCCAATCCGATCCGCGTGCGCGAATATGATCCGAGGCGATTTTCCGTGTCCGGAACGCCTTCCGACGCGGTGATGATGGGGGTGCAGAAGATCCTCGTCGACAAACGGCCGGATCTCATCCTCTCCGGCGTCAATAACGGGCAGAATCTCGCCGAGGACGTGACGGTGTCGGGAACGATCGCCGGCGCCTTTCAGGGGATGAGCCTTGGCGTCCCCTCGATCGCCTTGTCGCTAGCGCGGCTCAGCCGGGAAAAGGCGCGGTGGGCGACGCCGGAGAAACACGCGCCGTCGATCATCCGCAAGCTGCTCGCCGCCGGCTGGCCCTCCGACGTCGTCATCAACATCAATTTCCCGGATCGCGATCCGGACGCCGTCGCCGGCGTCGAGGTGACGACGCAGGGCCATCGCGACGATTTCAAGCTCTTCATCGAGGAGCGGCAGGACCCTCGGGGCGGCAAATACTACTGGTACGGGTATGAGGGGACGCTCTCAAACCCGCCCGAGGGCGTCGATCTCCGGGCGGTTTACGACGGGCGGATCTCGATCACGCCGCTGCATCTCGCGCTGACGCACGAGGATGCGCGAAAACGCCTCGCGGGCGCGTTTGGAAGTGATAAGAAGGAGTGATTCGGATTCTTAACCGCTTGTTAACCGAACGACGCCAATCCTTACCGCAAAGTTAACGACCTATGGAGATGAAAATGGCGAGGCTTGGCTGGACGATGGCGCTGGTGACGACGAGCGCGCTCGCCGCCTGCGGCTCCGGCAACCGCGCGCCGGTCGTCTACGGAACCGCGCCGACGCCCGGGCCGACGGCGCGCATCTACAATTCGCCGGGCGAGATCGCCGCCGAAAGCCGCGTCGCCGCGCAGAACGCCTACGCTTCGCAAACGCCGACTTACGGCGGCGCGCCGAATTACAGGAACGGCGTTTCGCCGGCGGTCGGAACGGGCGGCCTAGCGCCGCTGACGCCGGTGACGGAGGCCGGCCGGCAGGGGCGGTTCGATTACGATGAGGAGCCCGTCTATCTTGCGCAGGCCGACATCGCGCCAATTGATCCGCCTGCGGAGGAAAGCCTTCCGGGGCAGGTGACGGTGCGACCAGGCGACACGGTCTATGCGATCGCGCGGCGCACCGGCGCGACGCCGCAGGCGATCATCGCGCTCAATCACATGGCGCCGCCCTACGCGCTTGAGGTCGGGCGGACTGTCCGCGTGCCGGCGAGCGCCGTGCCGCCGTCTAACGCCTCGCAGGGGCCGCGCGCGATGAACGCGTCGGCGATAAAGGCGCGCGCCGACGGCGCGCATGTCATTCGCCCCGGCGACACGCTCTATTCGATATCGCGCGCGACCGGCGTCAGCGTCGGCGCGCTCGCGGAGGCGAACCGACTTCGCGCGCCCTATGCGTTGAGCGTCGGCCAGTCGCTGCGGGTTCCGGGCGCCGGCGGCGGCGCGCTCCAGCCCGCGCGCGACCGCGAGGCTTCGGTCAAAGGCGATGTCGCGGATCTTGCGCGCAATGTTTCCTATGGCGACGCGCCGGTGAAGGCGCCGAGCATGTTCGACTGGCCGGTGCAGGGCGCGATGATCGGCGCTTACGGCCTCTCAAGCGCCGGCAAGCGCAATGACGGCGTCAATATCGCCGCGCCGGTCGGAACGCCGGTCCGGGCCGCGGCGGACGGCGAAGTCGTCTATCGCGGATCGGAACTTGAAGGCTACGGCAATCTCTTGCTGATCAAGCACGAGGACGGATTCGTCACCGCCTACGCGCATAATGACGCGATGCTGGTGAAGAAAGGCGATCGCGTTCGTCAGGGTCAGGTGATTGCGAAAGTCGGACAAACGGGTTCTGCGACCGAACCGCAGCTCCATTTCGAAATCCGTCAGAATCTGAAAGCGGTCGATCCTGTCGCGCTGCTCGGGTCCCTGTAAGATCAGGGGAGGCGCGGCCGGAATTGTCTGAAAAACAATTGTCGCGTCAGACTTGTCGCTTGTTCTTGCGCAGGGGCCCCGGACGGGGCCCCGTTTTTATGCGTTGATGACGAGCCAGACGACATAAGCGACATAGGCCGCGACCATCACTGCGCCCTCGAGGCGATCGAGCCGGCTTCGCGTCGTGGCGAAGAGGATCAGCAGCAAGGTCGCGCCGAGCATCACCCAATTGTTGAAAGCGACGATTTCCGGCGGCGCCGTCACCGGATGGATCACGGCCGTGACGCCGAGAATGCCGAAGATATTGTAGATGTTCGATCCGACGACATTGCCGAGCGCCAACGCGGACTTGCCGCGCAACGCGGCCATCACCGAGGTCACAAGCTCCGGCAAAGACGTGCCGACCGCGACGACGGTAAGGCCGATGATCGTTTCGGAAACGCCAAGCGACCCGGCGATATTGATCGCGCCGGTGACGAGAAATTTCGCGCCGACGATGAGGAGCGCGAGCCCTGCGAGCGCGAAGACGATGTCGAGGAAAGGCGATTTCGGGCCGCGCTTCGTTTCCGCGCCGATCTCCGCGTGGGCTTCGGCTTTCGGCGAGTCCGGCGCGCGCCGCTCCGTCATGAAGGCGTAGAGAATATAGCCGACGATCGCCGCCAGGAACGCCCAGCCTGCGGCGCGGGAGAATTCGCCGGTCATCGAAACGCCGATCGCCGCCGCCGTCGCCAGAAGGACGACAACCCCGTCGCGGGCGAAGGATTTGCGGTCGACCGCGAAGGGCGCGATCACGACCGACAGGCCGAGAATAAACAGGATGTTGATGATGTTCGATCCGACGACATTGCCGACGGCGACGCCTGGCGAGCCGAGCATCGCCGCCTGCACGCTTGAGACAAGCTCCGGCATCGATGTGCCGAAGCCGACAAGGGTGAGGCCGATCAGGAGATCCGAAACGCCGAACCGGCGCGCAAGTTCGGTCGAGCCGCGGATCAGGAGTTCGGCGCCGGCCGTCAAGATCGCAAGGCCGCCGACGATCGATAGCCAATCCATTGGATCACGCTCCGTCAATGACTCTTGCTATCTCGGGAGTGTTCGCGGAATTTGCCAGCGAAAAATGCGGATCTTTCGTTCGATGCGCCAAAAAACCGGCGCTCTCTA
This sequence comes from uncultured Alphaproteobacteria bacterium, assembly GCA_902826095.1. Classification (GTDB taxonomy): domain Bacteria; phylum Pseudomonadota; class Alphaproteobacteria; order Caulobacterales; family Parvularculaceae; genus Amphiplicatus. The sequence continues at coordinate 5,800 of CADEDN010000037.1, forward strand.
TCCGATTCTGAAGCACCCCCTCGCGCTCGCGACCAGGATCGACTCGTCGCCCTGCCAGCCATTCGCCTCAAGGAATGATACGCGACGGCCTTTCCTGAGGACCTTGACGCGGCACGCCATATCCGCCGCGCGCGAAGACGACAAATAGTCGATCGAAAGGCTGACGGTCGATACTGGCGCGCCGCATTCCGCGTGCATTTCCGACTGCATCGCAAACTCGAGGAAGGCGGCGATGACGCCGCCATGGATCGCGCGAATGGCGGGATTGCCGATGTGGGATTCGCTGAAGGAAAGTCGGTGAATCAAGTCTTCGCCGGCAAGCGCGACGCTGACGCCGAGCCAGCGCGCGATCGGCGCCGACATTGCGTAAGCGTTTATGCGCGCAATGCGATCGGCGACGGCGCCGCGAGACGACACTAGGCTCAAAGGCGCATCCCTTGGATCGGCCCCTTTGATCCGACCATGAAAGACGCCGTTCCCGTCGCCAGCAGGCCGCCGCCCGTTTCAAGCGTCAGCCGGCCGGTCACAAAGGCGACGTCGTTCCTGACGGCGTCGCATTCCGCGGCGCAAACCGCCCGCGCGCCGGGGGGCGCCGATCCGAGGCAATTCGTCCGCAGATTGATGGTGGCGATCGGCTTGATGCTTTCAAGCGCGGTGAAAACCGTCAGGCCGAAAATCGAGTCGAGGATGATCGTATAAAAGCCGCCGTGAACAGCGCCGTCCGCGCCGCTGAATTGTTCGGGCAACGCCATCGAAAAAGTCGCCTTGCCCTTGCCGATCAGCAAGGGCCGCAGGGCCAGGGAGCGAAAAAGCGACTGTTCGTGGGCGAGGAATTCCCGCGCGGCGCTCAGCATGGCGCCGATGGTCGGGTTGATGTCGGCGCCGGCCGGCTGATCGGTCATGCGGAAAGACTAGCGCGCCGGGCGCGAAAGTGGAAACCGGTCTCGCGCGCAAAGGCGCGCCAGATCAACATCAAGCGGCGGTCGCTCGGCTTGAGAACAGCAGAGGGCAGCTCAGGGATCGCGAAGGCGCTCATCTTGATACTGGATGCCCCATCCGATGATCTGACGCCACAGCGCTTCCGCCATTTCGGGGGGAAGGCCCTTTTCAGCGGCGCGCTCGCGCACTTTGTCGATGACGGCGCGGTTGCGCCATGGCACGTTCGCCTGCGCCGATTCGGCGCGTTTCAAGGCCCACATCCGGTCGACATAAGCCCATCGCTCCGCAAGCAGATCGACGAGCCCAATGTCGATCCGGTCGATTTCGGCGCGGACCTCATCCATCGAAGCGCAGCCGTCAGGTTTTTTCATCGGCCCTTCCTTCCGCCCTCGACATTGCACGAATTTCGGCGCCGACGCGAGCGCCGGTCAGCCGGCTGACGCTTTCGACGTTTCGTATTCCTCAAGCGCGTCCATCCAGCTTTCTTCGGCGGACGTGATGGCGGCGACAAGGGCGGCGCGTTCTTTCTGGAGCTTTGTCGCGCGCGCAATGTCGCGCTCATAGAGCCCGGGTTCGGCGAGCGCCGCGTCAAGCCTCGGCAATATGGCGTTGAGCCCCTCCAGCCGCGCCTCGGCCGCTTCCGCCTTCTTTTTCAGGGGCGAGAGCGCCTCTCGCGCGGCCGCCGAATTTTGTCGGGCCAGCGTTCGCGGATCAATCGCCTCGCGGGCGTTCCTTTGCGGCTCCGTCTTTTGCGCATCGAGCACGAGCGCGCGATAATCGTCGAGGTCGCCGTCGAAGGGTTCGACCGCGCCGTTTTTCACCAGCAAAAGCCTGTCGGCGACGCTGCTCGCAAGATGCGCGTCATGCGTGATCATGATGACCGCGCCGGCATAGTCGTTGAGCGCCTCGGCGAGGCTCGCGCGGGCGTCGATGTCGAGATGATTTGTCGGCTCGTCGAGAATGATGATGTGCGGTCCGTTGAACGTGATGAGGCCGAGTAGGAGGCGCGCCTTTTCGCCGCCCGAGAGATTCTCGACCCTCGTGTCAGCCTTGTCCGCGCCAAAGCCGAGGGCCGCGGTCGCTGATCTGACTTGCGCTTCGGTGCTCTCCGGCGCCAGCGCGCGGACGTGATCATAAGGCGTCTCGTTCGCGCGCAGCTCGTCCAGCTGATGCTGCGCGAAATAGGCGATGTCGAGCTTCTTGTGTTTGTAGATATCGCCCGCCAGCGGCGCCAGCCGGCCTGCGATCGATTTGACGAGCGTCGATTTTCCCTCGCCGTTCGGCCCGAGTATGGCGATCCGGTCGTCCTGATCGATGCGAAGATTGACGCGCCTGAGGACCGGGCGGCCTTCCGCATAACCAAGGTCCGCCTCCACGAGGCGGATAATCGGCGGCGCCATCTCTTTCGGATTCCTGAAGGTGAATCCGACCGAGCGTTCTTCGACCGGCTCGGCGACGAGTTGCATCTTTTCAAGCGCCTTGATGCGGCTTTGGGCCTGTTTCGCTTTAGTGGCTTTTGCGCGGAAACGGTCGATGAACGCCTGCATGTGGCGGCGCTGCGCTTCCTGCTTGGCGCGAAAGGCGAGGGCGTTGGCGCGGGCTTCAAGTCGCCTTCGCTCATAGGTGTCGTAATCGCCTGGCGAGACCGTGAGCTTTCTGTTCTCCAGCGCGAGGATGTGCGTCACCACCCGGTTGAGAAAATCGCGGTCATGGCTGACGATGAGCGACGTATACGGATAGCGGCGCAAGAAGTTCTCAAGCCAGATCGCGCCTTCAAGATCGAGATAGTTGGTCGGCTCATCCAGAAGGAGGATGTCCGGCGCGGAAAACAGAACGCCCGCAAGCGCGACGCGCATGCGCCAGCCGCCCGAGAAATCGGACGCCGGGCGTCTTTGGTTGACAGCCGAAAATCCGAGGCCTGAAAGAATCGCCGCCGCCCGCGCTTCCGCCGAATGGGCGTCAATGTCGGCGAGGCGCGCATGGATGTCGGCGATACGGTGGGGATCGTCCGCCGCCTCCGCCTCGGCGATGAGGGCGGCCCGCTCCTCGTCAAAGCGAAGGACGATGTCGAGCAACGGCTCGCTTGTGCCGGGCGCCTCCTGGTCGACCCCGCCGATCCGCATGCGCTTGCGAATCGAAATGTCGCCGTCGTCCGGGTGCAACTCTCCCCTGATGAGCCTCAGGAGGGTCGATTTTCCGGCCCCGTTCCGGCCGATGAATCCGACCTTCCAGCCCTCGGCGATCGCGACTGTCGCCTGTTCGAAAAGCGGCCGGCCTTCAATCCGGTAGGTTAAGTCATTGATGTGGAGCATGGCGCGCGGCGCTTAGCCGGGGCGGCGTTTCGACGCAACCGGCATTGTTGCCGCCTTTTTTGCGGCAGCTTTCTAAAATTTCATTGCGCGACGCCGCGCGCAATTCCCTGAAGTCGCTATATAGCCGCCGTGCCGCGCCGGATGGGCGACGGCCCCATGGAGAAGAAGATGAGACTAACGATGTTGGGCGCGGCCTCGATTGCGGCGATCGCTCTTGTTGCGTGCGCCAAGAAAGACGAAACCAAGACAGCGGAAGCGCCCGCGGTTGAAGCGACCGCGCCGGCTGAATCGGCTGAAACGGCCGCTGTTGATACGAGCGATCTGTCGGCTGAAGCCGCAGACGTCTATGCGGCGCCGGCGACTGTCGATCTCGCCACGGTTCGCACGAAGGACGCCCTGACGGCGGCGGCGGACGCCGCCTTCGCGCAGGCCGACACCGACGCGAATGGCGCGCTGACGCAAACCGAGTTTTATTCGCTCGCAGCGATGCTCGCTCCCGCGGCGGCGACCGACACGGTCGTTGAATCCGCGGCGGACGCGGTCATTGATGCGGCCGCAGGGGCTGCGACTGACGCCGCCGGCGCGGTTGTCGGCGAAGTCGCCGGCGCGCCGGCAGGCGAAGCTGCGGCTGAAATGGTCGGCGACGTTGTCGCTGAAGAGCCCGCCGCCGATTCGACAGCGCTTGACGCAAGCTTCACGACGATCGCGGGCGCCGATTCCAGCCTGACTTCGGACGACCTTCGCGCCGCGTTCCTGTCGCGTTTTGACGCGGCGGACGTGAACCTCGACGGATCGCTCGACGACGCGGAAGCCGCGAGCTTCAAAGCGGCGAAGCTGTTCTAAACTGCGCATTCGTCCATTCTGCCTGGAAACGCCGCCTCTTGGGCGGCGTTTCTGTATTGGCGAAGCAATTTCAAGCGAATCTTCGCCGGCGCGCTTGCCCGCGGGCGGCGTCATTGATAGGGAACGCGGCGAAAAATCCACCAACAGGAGCTGCGAATGGCGCTCGAGCGCACGTTTTCGATCATCAAGCCGGACGCGACCCGCCGCAATCTGACGGGGAAAATCATTGCGAAATTTGAGGATGGCGGTCTGCGCGTCGTCGCCTCGAAGCGTATCCACATGTCGAGAAAGCAGGCGGAGGGATTTTACGCCGTCCACCAGAAGCGTCCCTTCTTCGGCGAGCTTTGCGAATTCATGAGTTCGGCGCCGGTCGTCGTCCAGGTGCTGGAAGGCGAAAATGCGATCGCCCGCAATCGGGAGATCATGGGTGAGACCGACCCTAAAAAGGCCGCCCCCGGCACGATCCGCGCGGAATATGCGCTGTCGATCGGCGAGAACTCAGTGCACGGTTCGGATGCGCCGGAAACAGCGAGGCAGGAGATCGCCTATTTCTTCGCTGAGACCGAAATCCCCGGCTAAGGCCGTCGCTTGACCGGCAATCTGATTCTCGATGCTGGGATCTCCCTCGTAGGGATAATGGTGATCGTCGGGGTGACCTACGCCCTTGGCGCATTCAGGTCAGCGAGCGTGACGGCGACGGCGGCGGCCGACCGGCTATGCTTTGACGAGCCGGATTTCAGGGTCGGCGAATGGCTGATCGGCGCAGACGGCAAAGCGGCGGCGGCGATTTCGGCGGATGGCGGCGAAACCGCCCTGGTGTTTGCGGTCGGCGACGGACTCGCCACGAGGCGCTTTCGACGGGGCGCCGTCGGCCTCGAAAAAGACGCCGCCGCGATCCGCTTCTTGTTGCGGGAACCTTCGCGCCGCGCCGTGCGGCTCGCCGCCGGCGACGAAAAGGCCGCTGAGCGATGGCTTTCGCGCCTGGCCGGGCCTCGCCTATAATCCGGGCATGGAATTTCCCGATGTCGTCGCCCTGGCGGTGCCGTTCTTCATACTCCTCGTGCTGATGGAAATCATCGCGTGGAAGGCGACCGGGCGCGGCCGGTTCGAAACGCGGGACGCCGCGGCGAGCCTCGTGATGGGTCTTGGCAACCAGATCGCCCCGTTGTTCGGCGGCGCCGCGCTGATGAGCGCGGTCTGGACGTCAGTTTACGAATATCGGCTCTTTGAAATTCCCAACACATGGTGGGCGGTCGCCCTGTGCTTTGTGCTCGACGACTTCCGCTATTACTGGCTGCACCGGATCAGCCACGAGCGCCGCTATTTCTGGGCGAGCCATGTCGTCCATCATTCATCCCAGCACTACAATCTGACGACCGCGCTGCGGCAGACCTGGACGGGCGACATCATGGCCGGGCTGCTTTTCAAGACGCCGCTCGTCTTCATCGGCTTTCATCCGGCGATGCTGGTCTTCGCCTTCGGGCTCAATCTCATCTATCAGTTCTGGATCCACACCGAGTTCATCAAGCGGATGGGGCCGTTTGAAACGCTGTTCAACACGCCGAGCCATCACCGCGTCCATCATGCGACGAACCCGAAATATCTCGATGCGAATTACGCCGGCGTCTTTATCGTCTGGGACAAAATGTTCGGCACATTCGTCCCGGAAGACGACGCGGAAAAGCCGCGATACGGGATCGTGAAAAACCTCGGCTCGTTCAATCCGCTGGTGATCGCCTTCAACGAATGGTTCGGCATCATCAAGGATGTCGCGTCCGCGAGGTCTTTAAGGGAGGTCGCGGGTTACGTTCTGGGTCCGCCCGGATGGTCGCCGGACGGTTCGCGAATGACGTCGGCGAAGCTCAAGGAGCGCTGGGCGCTAGTTCACGCCGACGCTGGCGGCGCGCCGTCGCCTGTTTCATCGCCGGCCGAATAAGGCGCCACGGCGGCGGCGATCGTCGGTCGGCCGGCTTTTCGCCCTAATCGCCGCGAGAAGACCCTCATTTCATCGTTAATCGGCCAAGGCGCGCGACGACCTTTCCGCCATCGACATGCGTCATGGGAGAGAAAAATGGTCGTTGAAATGTTCCACAAGCTCGCCGCTTCGGGCGTCGCCGCCGCAATCGCTGCGGGCGTCAGCCTCATCAACAGCGCGGATGTTGATCCGTCGCCCGCTTACGGGGCTGCGGCGACAAGGCTGGAGGCGGATGCGGCCGCCCGCCACGCGGCCCAGACCTTCGAACGGGCGGACCTCAACAATGACGGCGCGCTCGACGGCGAGGAATATTCGGTCCTTGCGGTCGTCACCGCGGAACTTGCGCGGCTAAACGGCTTTGTCCCGGTTGATCTTAAAGGTGACGTTCGAACTGTCGCGCTTTCGAGCGCGGTCAGGACGCCGCTTGCGGACTCGGCGAGGATCGCGATCAGAGCGCGCGCCTTGCGCGAGTTCGCCTATGTCGCCGGTGAAGATGAGAAGCTCACCGCCGATGAGTTCGTCGGTGCGCAGCTTGAGGCGTTCCTTGCATCCGACGGCGATCGAGACGCCGTGCTCACTGGCGCCGAGCTTGGCGCGTTCGCGCAGCGCCAGGCGAGACTTGAAGGCAATCTAAGCTAGCGTCGAGCAAATAACCTGAATCAAAGTTGTTTGCGGTGAGGACGAACCGTGATTCTCATGTCCGTTTTCAAGGGGTGGGCTGCGCGCGATCGTTCGCCTGTTTCAGCGCGAAAGCGCTTTGGCTGTGAATCGGCGCGCAATAATGGCTCTGGCGCAGATTTGATGCGTTAGCGGATCATATTGCGCCGATGAGCCTTGCTTCGGGCAGGTCGAGCTTGCCGCGCCCGTACATCTGCCGATTGACGAGCTTCAGTTTCGTTGTCTGACGCTCGGTCTGGCGGTTTGACCAGGGCGTTTCGAGCGGTGCGCGTACGGCGTCGATGTCCTTGACCACTCCGGTGACGAAGGAAGCGATGAGACGGGCTTGTGCGATCCTCAACCATTCGTCCAATGCGGCGGCGGCGTTCGAGGTCGCACATGATCGTGCCGTAACGTTGGTTGCGCCGCCGCGCCCAATCGTCAATGACGATCACTCGCGGCGGCGAGAACCTTGGGCTCCCCCGCCGGCGCAATTGGCGAAGCAACGTGTCCTTGCTGACCGGCGCCATCAGCCGTTCGGTCCGGCGCGACCACGGCGCCGCCAGATCGAATCGCTCCACGAAAATTCGACGCGGGCAGGCCGGCGCATCGCATCGAAACCGGCGCGCCTCCACAAGCAGCCGCACGCGTCGTCCCGATGCCGGCAAGTCGTTCAGTTTCCGGACATATCGGCTATGAACGCTGTTCGAGACCGCGCCGCAATCCGGGCAGCGACATGACGGACGTGACGGGCGGACCAGCAGTTCGAGCCGTTCAGCGTCCCCGGCGGAGCGGACAAGCCTGAAGCTGGACGGAATAAGCGCTGTCAGTCCAATATTCGTGCGCATGGCGGCGATCTCCCTCGTGAGACGTCGCCACGCGAAACTGAATCCGCATCAAAATTGAGTGAGAGCCCATATTCCATGCCGATTCCCACTCAGCGAGTTCGGGCTGTAAAAAACGCAGCGCGGCGCGAACTAATCGCGCAGGCGTGATCAGGCGGCGGCAAATTTCTGCTGCCGTGGTATTGAACGATCGTTCCAGACTGTCTATGTAATGGGGCGAGAGGAATTCGCATGCCCTGGGAAAAGCAGTTCGATCGCAAGGATGCGCTTGATCGCGCGATGACAGCGTTCTGGGCGCGGGGCTATGAAGCCACGTCGATGCAGGATCTCGTTGAGTGCACCGGCGTCAATCGCGCCAGCCTTTATGCAACTTTCGGCGATAAGCGCGATCTCTTCCTCGCCGCACTTAAACATTACGACGAAACCCGACGTCGGCTGAAGCTTGACGACCTTCAAGCGGGCTATCCGCCACTGGAAGCTATCCGCCAGCTTTTTCTCGGTTTCGCCAGCAGCGCCTCAGAAAAAGGCCGCAATCCCGGGTGTTTCCTCATCAACACGGCCCTCGAACTTGCGCCGCATGACGCTGAGATCCGCCAGTTTGTCGCCCTGACGCAGAAGGAAATCGAGGCGTTTTTCGCGCGCATGATCAAAGAGGGCAGGGCGCAAGGCGCCATCCCTCCGAATGTCAGACCGACAGAGACCGCGCGGGGGCTTCTCGCCTCCCTGATCGGTCTCATCGTGTTGACCCGCAGCCGCCCTGAAAAGCTGCTGCTCGACGGCGTCATCGAAGACGCCATGAAACGGCTGAAGTAAAAAAATTTGGCCTTGTTAAGAACGAACGTTCCACACAAAGAAGGAGACTTGAATGACCTACGACGTGCACACCACACAATCGGCGCCTGAGGGCGCGAAGACGACGCTTTCAGCCGCTGAAAAAGCCTACGGCTTCTTGCCCAATCTCCTCGGCGTCATGGCCGAAGCGCCGGCGCTTGTGAAAGGCTATGTGACGCTTTCGAAGATTTTCGAAGAAACTAGCTTTTCGCCGGCGGAGCGGCAGGTCATTCTGCTGACTACGAGCTACGAGAACGAGTGCGGCTATTGCATGGCGGCGCATAGCGCCATCGCCGGAATGCAGCAGGTGCCACAGGGCGTTATTCAGGCGATACGCAGCGGAAAAGCAATCGCCGACGGGAAACTTGAAGCGCTGCGCCGCTTTACAGCGAACATCGTCAAGACGCGCGGGTGGCCGACGGAAGCCGAGGTAAACGCCTTCCATGCGGCGGGATACTCGAAGGCGCAGGTGCTCGAAGTCGTGCTCGGCGTCGGTCTCAAAACCTTGTCGAACTACGCCAACCATGTCGCCGAAACCCCGCTCGATGCAGCGTTCAAACCCCTCGCCTGGTCGAAATCCGTCTGAATTTGAAAATAGGAGAAAGATTATGCCGCTTGTCCAGATCAAGGGCGTCGGAGGCTATCTGACGCTTGAGCAGAAACAGGAGATCATCCGTAAGGTGACCGACGCCGTCGTCTCGGTCGAAGGCGAAGGCCTTCGTACGGTGACCTGGGTGACGATCGAGGATGTCGCGCCCGGCGCCTGGGGCGTCGGCGGACAGCCCGTGACGGATGAAGATTTGAGGGCCATGGCGCGAAAATCCGCCTGACCTGCGTCATGCGATAGCGAGCGAGGCGCTACGGCGCCTCGCTCGCAGTCAGTATGGCGTTTTTCGAGATGACTTTCCTGGTGTCCGCGGCGCCCTTGCAAAGGGTCGAACATCGCCATGCTATGTGGACCAGTACCTGCGATGGAGAGAGGCCCCTTGGCGCCGACTGAACTGGTAATCGCTTTCTGGATGTGCGTCTATGGAGCAGTGCAAGCCGCTTTCGGCGGTGAGGGGCATCCGCTGTCGCAGGTCCATCGCAACTTTTCCGAGACTTTCTACCTGTTTGGCGCATCCGTTCTTGGGCTCCTGATCTTGGACGCGTTCGGAAGCTGGTCGATGAAGGGCGCAGTCGCCTATGCCGCGGGGCGGGCGGCTTATCTCGCGTTCTCCGCCCCGCCCTTGCGATTTCTTCGCAAATGGGCCTGGGCTGTATCCATCGCAGGAATCGTCGGTGTTGCTGCTGAATTGGCCCGGGCGTTATAGGCCTTATATCTTCGATTATTCGATTGGTTGCACGCGGTCCTGGTCCAAGAATGGATAGCCATGGCTTTTGGCTCGCGCGTTCGCGCCCCGTACGCCGAGGCGCCCTTTGATGATATCGCCGGCCCGCAGTGCATTCGCGATGCAAGTTAGCGCGGGGTTCACTGCCGCGCTCGAAACGAAAACGCTCGTATCGGCGACATAAAGATTATCGAGGTCATGCGTCCTGCAATCAGGATCGACAACGGAAGATTTCGGGTCGCGCCCCATGCGCAAGGTGCCGCACTGATGGGCGGTGCCATAGATTGGCAGAATCCCGTCGAGACGCGCCTCATAGCCGCGCAGGCATCGGCAAATGCGCCCTGACCGCGTCATGTAGTGATGGAAGCGCCCGATAAGGCGCTTGTGCGCGGTCAGATTGTTGCACCAGTAGTCGACGCGGATCTGCCCGTTTCGCGTCAGCCTGATGCGGTTGCGCTTCTCGGGAAGATCCTCCGTCATCACGAGAAAGGCGAGGGCGCGATCGCCGAGGGCGTCTGCAAAGGGCTTCGGGACAAGCCAGGCGGGAACCTGATTGCTGATCTGGCCGCGCAGCACGTCGCCATGGAGATATTCTAGCAGCTGCACGTGACCCATTGGGTAGTCGAACCCGCCGTCTGGATCGCCCCAATACCAGTCATTCAGCGCCATCGTTTTCGGAAAATCGGTTTCCACCTTCGCCGGCGAGAATGTGAGCGACGCGGACGCGGTGTGGAACATGTAGTTGCGTCCCACCTGGTCGGAACTATTAGCGAGCCCGGTTGAGTGGCGCCCCTCGGCGGAAGCAAGCAGCAGCGCGGCCGAGTTTATGGCGCCCGCGGCCAGAACGACGATATCGCCCTTCACGCGCCGCTCGCCATCGACGCTTTCATATACGACCGCCGAGACGCTGCGGCCGCCGCGATCGGTTTCCAGCCGCTTCACACGCGCATTGGCGAGGAGTTCGACATTCGAATTGGCCTCAGCCTGGGCGACGATTTTTCTGCCGTCGGATTTCGCCTCGCGCAGGCACGGATAACCGCCGCAGGTGCGGCAGCGGATGCACCGGCTCGTCGCCGGGCGATCCTCGTCGCGCTCGACCGCGACCGGCATTTCGAAGGGCTTGAGGCCCATGCCTGTCAGCTGGGCCTTCAGGCGCGCAATCGTCGGGTCATGTTTGAGCGCCGGGAAGGGATAGGGCGGCGCGTCGGCATCATCGGTCGGATCGGCCCCACGCGCCCCGTGAACGCCCCACAGCGCTTCGGCCTCGGCGTAGTAGGGCGCAAGGTCGTCATAGCTGATCGGCCAGGCCGGCGACACGCCGCCGCCATGATGCTCGACGCGCTCGAAATCACGTTTGCGAAACCGATAGAGCGCCGCGCCATAAAAGATCGTGTTGCCGCCGACCCAGTAGTGAATGTTCGGCGTGAACGATCGGCCGCTGCGGTCCCGCCATTTCTCACCGGATTTGTAGCGTTGATGGATGAAGACGGCTTTCGGGTCCCAGTTCTCCGGCTCGATCGGCAGGCGCGCGCCGCGCTCGAGGATCAGGATCGATTTTCCTGTCGGCGCCAAACGCTGCGCGATGCTGGCGCCGCCGGCGCCCGATCCGATGATGATGATGTCATAGCTGTCGTCCGCCCGCACATGCGCCATCGCAGCCCCCAATTCCTGACCTAATCGCCGACGTAATATTTCTCGGCCGCCGACCGTGTAATCGGCGTGACAATCTGCTCCGGCACCAGCTTCAGCGTCGCCGCGGCGATTTTCGGCAACAGGCCGGGGACTACGACTTCGACGCCGCGATCGTTGCGCTCCCAGGCTTCCTTTGCGACTTCCTCCGCCGTCTGTTTAAGAAATTTCGGCGTCGAGGTCATCTTGTCGGCCATATTATTCGCCTGCTGAAACTCCGTATCGACAAAACCGGGACAGACGGCCGTCACGAAGACGCCTTTTGCAGCGACTTCGGCGTTTAGCGACTGCGAAAACTTGACGATGAAACTCTTGCTCGCCGGATAGAGCGTGTGTCCCTTGCCGCCGCTCGAGAAGGCGGTGATCGATGAAATGTTGATGATCCGCCCAAAGCCGCGCGCGATCATGTCGGGCAATACATGGCGCGAAAGCGCGACCGGGCCGGTCACCGATAATTCAATATAGTTCAGCTGCCTTTCGAGCGGCGTTGCGGCGAAAGGCTGCGGGATCGAATAGCCGGCGTTGTTAATGAGAATGTCGACGCCCCGGCTGGCGGATTTGAGCCAGTTGCAAACCGCATTCGGCGCCTCGGGGTCACAAAGATCGGTTGATCGAAATCGCGCCGTAATGTCGTATTTGGCGGCAAGCTCTCGCGCCAGCTGTTCAAGTCGTTCTTCACGCCGCGCAACCAGCGCAACATCAAAGCCTTTGGCGGCCGCGAGGCGCGCGAAAGCGGCCCCGATGCCCGACGACGCGCCGGTGATCAGCGCAAGACGCCGCTCGCCGCTCGATCGATTTCGCGCGTCAGTCAATTTATCGGTCTCCTGTTCTTGAGCCGCCTATACAGAGACGAGTTTATCATTCGATCCCGATCATCTTTCCGAAGTCGGTATACGTGCGGGTCCGACGGAACTCACGCTCCTCGGACGTCGGCGGGTGAGCATCGAAATCGAAGGAGACGCCGGTCCCTTCGATAATCCGGTTCATGTAATTGAAGAGGGCCGAGACCTCGATCGTGTCGAACAAGGCGCGTTCCGACCAGCCGGCGTCATAAACCGCCTGCGCGTCCGCCGGCGTTATATTCGGCGGCAAGCTCTTCAGCTTGGCCGCATAGCGCAGCAACGGCTTCAGCTTTTCATCGATCGGCGCCGCGTCAAGGTCGGCGACCATCGCTTCGACGATATTTGCATCGAATCCGAAGATGTCGGCGTAGAGCTTGTGCGCGCCGTAGCAGAAGCCGCAGGCGTTGAGCCCTGACACATAAGCGGCGATCAGTTCCCGCTCGCCGACGGTGAGCGGGCTTTCGCCGCGAAGCAGACGGTCATGATATTCGAGAAGCGGCTTCACATGCTCCGGAAAGCGCCGATAGACATCGGCGAGATGCGGCGTTTCCGGTAGGGACGGAAAAAGTCTCATAGGGCCTCTTTATGGAAGGATGTCGCGTGCGCTTAGCGCCCCGGCCGGCGCGCTTGCATCAAAACGAAGGCCGAAAGCGCGAAAAAGACGACCGCCATGATGAACAGCATGGGCGACGGCGCTGCGCCCGGCGCCATCGCGACGCTCATGCCCAGCCACGGCGACAGGTGAAAGCCGATCGCGCCGCCAATGATCGCCAGCGCGCCAAGAGCGCCGAAAAAACGCAGGCTCGGCAAGATGAGCAGAACTGCTGTCAGGATTTCGCCGGCGCCCGTCGCCATGCGGATCGTCGGTTCAAAAAGAGCAATGCCAGAGCGCTCCGCAATGGTCGCGAAGATGACATTCTCCGCGCCGAATTTCTGAACCCCCATGAACACCAGGAACGCCGACAATAAATAAGCTGGCGCTTGCTGAAGAATTTTTGACACTGTCCCACCTCTTGCGTTTCAATTGTGTAAAACTCACAAGCCTACGGCAAATCACAATTCGACGGCCGGGTCGCAAAGGAGAACGGCGCATGTACGCAAAGCTCTGGCTCATCACCGTAGGTATCATTGTCGTCTCGACGGCGCCTGCAACCGCCAAATGCCCAGGGCGCTTTGCGGTGGAAGTTCTGGGTTCCGGCGGTCCGCTCGCGGACGATGCGCGCGCGAGCGTCGGCTACCTCGTCTGGGTCGACGGGGAGGCGCGGCTTCTCGTCGACGCCGGCGGCGGCGTATTCCAGCGGTTCGGCGCGGCCGGCGCGAAGATGACGTCGCTCGACGCCGTGCTGATCAGTCATCTGCATGTTGACCATGTCAGCGATCTTGTCGCCCTGCTGAAGAGCGCATCGTTTGACGAAGCGCCGGCGCCGCTGCCTCTGGTCGGCCCCTCCGCGGGCGCCGCTTTCCCCGGCCTGTCGGAATTCCTGTCGGCGCATTTCGACGCCAGGACCGGCGCCTATCGCTATCTCGCCAGACTGCTCAACGCTGACGGCGATGCATTCCGCGTCTCGGCGGTCGAAATTGACGCTGGCGGCGAAGGCGCCGATGTTGCGATTGATGATGAGGAAATCCGCGTCAAGGCGATCCCGGTCAATCACGGCGACGTCCCGGCGCTTGCCTTCTCTGTTTCGATCAACGGCGCGTCGGTCGTGTTTGCAGGCGATCAGAGCATTGCCAGCGAGGCGTTCGAGCGCGCGCTTACAGGATCGCAGTCCGATCTCCTGATTGCGCATCACGCCATATCGGGCGCGAAGGGGCAGCCGCGCGGCCTTCATCGCGATCCGGCCGCCATCGGCGACATGGCGGCGGTGTTGGGCGCCAAGCGCCTCGTTCTGTCGCACAACATGAAGCGTGCGCTCGATGACTGGCGCGTCGGGCGCAAAGCCATACGCGCCGCTTATAAAGGTCCGGTCGATCTCGCTGAAGACGGCATGTGCCTCACGCTCAGGCGTTAGGACTGTGGCCAGATTCAGGTGCAGTTCCGTTCGGGCGCTGCTCATTTGCGCTTTCCGAACAGGCCGTCGAAGGAGATCGCGCCGGGGCCGCGCTGCAGGACGACCATCAGCGGCGCCGCCCATTGCAGATGCATCGCCCAGTTGCCGTCGGCTTTCGGCAATTCCTCCGGAAAGACATAAAACTGTATGACGGCGGTCATGATGAGAAGACCCAGCGCGCCAAAGCGCGTCAACAACCCGAGCACGAGAAGTGGCGGCAGAAGATTCTCGCCAAGCGCCGCCATCTGCGCCGCAGCAGGGGCAATCGCTTCGTGAAAGCCGAACTCTTCCTGAAAGAGATAGACCTTGGACGCTTTCAGAGAAAACAGCTCGTATTTGACGCCGAAAATCTCGGCCCCTTCGAGTTTTGATTGACCTGAGCGCCAGAACGGAATCGCCGCCGCGATGCGGCAGGCGAGCGCGACCAGCGCATAAGGGATTTTGCCGCACAGGGCGGCGAACGAGGAATAAAGTCTTGTGATCTGAAGCATGGAAACCTCTCCCTAATCGACGATGCTTGCCGCCGTCACGACGCCGGATGTTGCGATGAGCTGCACGAACTCGCTGACCGAGGCGCCGGGACGCTGGTCGATCGCCGCCTCGATCGCCGCGCCGAGGCGCGCGCCGTCGGCAAGCGCCTCAATGACCAGAAAAGTCGCCACATTGATCGGCTCGACCTTTACCTCGCCATATGGGCGCACGATCAGAACGCGTTCACCGCCCGGCGCAAGCTGGAGGGGCTTTTCGTTCTCTTCGCGATTATGGCGCCAGATTGCGTGGATCGGGTGAGGCGAAGCGAGGAGGCGCGCCGAAGGGTGGAGGACGAGTCGCGCGCGATCCGGATCGTCGCCCACAAGGTCGAACAGCTCGTCCGGCCGAAGAGGCGCGGCCTCCGCGGCATGATAGGCCTCCAGCCACGCGATCTCGAGGTGGGCGATGTCGGGCAGATAGGGGAGGCTTTTTGCAGGTTCGAACTGTTCGAGAAACTCGGGCAAATCGGCGCCATAGCGCGCAACGAGCGGCGATTTTGGCGGGTGCGCATGGAAATATTCATGCGCCATGAACCGGAAGAAGCCGTCGCCAACGAGGCGAGCCACGACGGGAAACGCGTCCTTCAGCACACGCAGATAGGCGGCGCGCACATTGTTCCGATAGACCGCGACGCCGGCGGCGATGCGCGCCTCGCTTCCGCGCGGGGAAGCGAGCGCGCCAACATCGACGACCGACAGGAGCGCGCGCGAAAATCCGCCATAGACGCGCATGACTTCCTCGTCTTCAGTTTGCAGCATGAAGCGCCTCCTTCAGATCGGCCGGCGTCATGAAAGTTGCAGCCTTTGCGGCTTCGCATGCGAGAATGTCGAGCGGCGGCGTGTTCGTGTCCCATTCGACGAGCGTTGGCCGCGCGCCGGCCCGCTGCACAAACCGCTCATAGAGCGACCAGACTCCGTCGCAAACGTGATCGCCGTGATTGTCGACGAGCAGCGTTACATTCTGAAGCGTATCAACGCTGTGGCCCGCAAGATGGATTTCACCGACCGAGTCGGCGTTGATTTCGTCAACGTATGACTCTGCATCGAATCCGATGTTAGCGGCGCTGACAAACACATTGTTGATGTCGAGAAGCAGACCGCAGCCTGTCCGCTGCGCAATTTCATTCAGAAAAGCCGCCTCCGGAATATCGTTGCAGGCCCAGTCCAGATAGGACGAGGGATTTTCGATCAGGATACGGCGCTTAAGGCGCGTCTGTATCTGATCGATGTGCTCCGAAATGCGCGCCAGCGTCTGCTTCGTCAAAGGCGGCGGCAAAAGATCGTTGAGGAAGAAGCCGTCATCCGCGCTCCAGGCGAGATGTTCAGAGATCAGCGCGGGCTCCACGCGTTCAACCAATGCAGCGAGCCGCTCGAGATGAGCCTCGTCGAGCGGGTCGCGGCCGCCGACCGAAAGACACACGCCATGCAGCGAAATGGGGTACCGCTCGCGGACCGCATCAAGCCAGCGCAGCGGCGGCCCGCCCGCGCCCATGAAATTCTCCGCATGGATTTCGAAAAAGGCGAGCCCGTGCGGCCGTGAGAGCGCGTCTTGGTTATGGGCGGCCTTGAGACCGACGCCAACCGATGCAGGAGATATTTGAAGGGCGCCGGTCATCGGCGCCGGTCGCACGCGCCACGGGCGCAGGGCCGCAGCGCTAACTTTGCTGGCGCGAGCGGGTCTGCGATGACAGCGCGCCATGGACGCTGACCAGAAAGGGCACGCTGTAGGTCAGCGCGACTTTCCACAAAATGATCGGGTCGCCTGTGAGAAATGCGTCGCCCTGATTGATGCAGTTGAGCGCCGTTCCGACCAGCAGCGCGACCACGGCGCCGCGCTTGCAGATGCGCGGGGTCAATCCCTGTAACGACATGCTCAAATCCGCTCCGCGCTGCGCTCGTTGGCCTGCGGATTTCTAACGAATAGGCGGCGCCCTTCAAGAGCGGCGGAGTCGCTTCGCTCTCGAAGGCGCAAGACCGGCTGATGCGATGGGGCAAGCGTTCACAGCCTGTCATGCGCTCTCTCTCGCTGAATTACGCCCGACAAATTTACACATTAAAGCGGGCCGACTCCGGCTCCTGGGGGAGAGAAAGCCGGAGTCGGCTGCGCATGACGAAGGGGAGGCCCCTACGCCAGGTCGCGATCGAGGGGCTCAAGGCTGCCTTCGCGGCCGCCGGGCAACGAGATCGACTCGCAAGTGCCGGCCGGGACGAGCGACCAGGCGTTGCCCTGATAATCGACAGTCGAGGTTCCCTCGCACGATGTGCCCGGCCCAGCCGCGCAATCATTTTCGCCGGCAAGCGAGACGCCGTAGCATTTGTCCATTTTGTCTTTCGCGAGCGCCGGGCTCGCGGTCAGCGCGGCGGCGGCGGCGAGGGCGAGCGCGGAGGTCAATGCGGCTCCGGTCTTGGCGTTCATCATCATTGAGGCCTTTCTTGAGAGTGGATATTTGCGATGGTGCGCATCAGCGCATCCAGTCCTTCGCAGCCATACCCCTCCGCGTTACATCCAGAATGCGTTCTCACCAGCGAAGAAGGCGCGGTCCCAGTAACATTCCCGCGATCCCGACCAGCGCAATCGCCGCCGTGTACCAGAGCGCGATGAAGCAGGCGGCGGATTCAACGCAGTGAAACGAGTAGAGCATCGCGGCTAGACCGCCCGCCGCAAGTCCGATCGCGCCGCCGGCGGCCTTGAGGTTCGTCGGCGCAAAGGCGCGAGCCGCCCAGAACAAAGCGACCAGCAAAGGCAGCGCCAAAATGGCGATGCGGGCGAGACAGGCCGTAATGCTTTGCCCGAGGATCAGGGCAGGCCATGACGAAGCAGGAGAGGCCGCAAGTTCGATGCCGGCGAACAAAGTCGCGGCCGCTATAGGCGCGGCGAGCCAGATGGCGCGCTTCGCGCCAGACACGCCCGGCCGCAATAATGCAAGCGCGACAAAGATGGACAATACGGCAAGCGCGGCAGTGTAAATCGACTTGAATAGAAACGGCGCCGTGCCCGCCGCCTGCGCGAGATCCGGCCGCGCGCCAAGCCAATAAGCAAGCCCCGCCGCGCTTGCCAGAAATCCCGCCGCGCCTGCGGACGCAAGTCTTTTCTGCAAAGCATGGCGGCTGACGGGCGTGACGTGACGCGCCAATTCCGAAATGAGATCGTCCGTCTTCATGGGCGCAAGCTCGAAAATCGTGCGCGCAGCGCCTTCATGCCGCGATGCGCGGAGACTTTGGCGTCGCTTTCTGTCCAGCCATGGCGCGCCGCAACTTCAGCGGCGCTCTGCCCTTCGATCTGCATCATGCGGATGGCTTGCGCCTGCTTCTTGGGCAGACTCGCGAGTATCGAATCCAGATCAAGGCGTGCGCAAGCGGCGCTTTCAAACTCGACCGGCCTTACCTCATCGGTCAGGTCCACCACCTCGCCGGCAGCCTTGCGTCGGCGCAACAGGTCGATGAGCTTGTATTTTGCGATAGCGTAAACCCAGGCAAGAAGCGGCCGAGAGGGCTCATAGGTCGAACGACGCGTATGAATGGCGATCAATGTTTCCTGCACAAGGTCTTCCACATCCGCAGGTCGGCTCCGGAGCCGACCAAAGAAATAAGACCGCAGCAGCGACGCCAGGCTCCGGAGAAGCGATTCATGCGCGCGCGCGTCGCCGGTTAGGCTGCGCCGCATGAGTGCTTTGAGTTCGTCTTCAGTCGCCGTCAATTGCGCTCTCGATCTCTACTTCGCTTGATCCTTGGCAAAAGTTACATGGAGCCCGGCCGGGCAGCCATCCGGGAACGCAACTGCATCACAAGATTAGTGGAAGCGCCTCTCGGGAGCTGCTCACGATTGAGACGAGCGGATCACAAAAAAGGGATCGCCAATCAGCCTAACCGTCTTCGACTTAACGCCAGCGCCGTATTCGAGGCTCAATGACGGGCCGGCGTCTTTCCTGGCTCGTCCCGCTGCGGTCTGCCGATCATCCTCGCACAAGTGCGCCTCAACGCTGCGCCGCTCGCCACTTTCGGCGCTCTAGCTCGCGCGCTCGATCCTTCTGTGGCGGCGAAACGGCTGGCTTATTCTGATTGCGAGGAGCTTCCGGAGAGGGCGGCGCCCGCGACCTCGCGCCGCTATCCTCCTCGCCGTTGCCGCGCTGCTGACGGTCGGCGCCTATGTCATGCCGCATTATGAGCGGGAAATCCTTGATTGGTTGAACCCTCGATGACCGTCATTCTCGATGCGACCCTGACTTGCCCGGAATGCGGCAAGCCCAGTCGCGAACGCATGCCGACAAACGCATGTCTCTATTTATTCGACTACCCTCACTGCCGCGCCTTGCTACGCCCGAAGCCCGGCGATTGCGTCTTCTGCAACTATAGCGATGTGAAATGTCCGCCGATGCAAGATGGCGGTTGCGGTCGCTGAATTCGGAGAGCGCGGTCCGCCGCCAATGAGAAAGCAAGGCGGATTTCTTCGTGACGGGTTTTACGGGTCGAGAGAGAGTCTTTCGACCGCCCGTCGCGGAGAATTCCCATGTCCCTTCAGGTTATGGATGCCCGTTCCGATGCGTCGGGCGGCTATAAAGTCGATGTTTCGCGCGGCTCGCGAATCGGGCGCGTGTCGTCCGAGTGGTTTTCGCGGCCCGACGATGAGCGGTTCCTGTCGTTGTCCGATTTGCAGGCGTCGGTGCGCGCGCGCGCCGAGCGCAGCCGGACGCGCGTCGTCGAGAGCGCCGCTATCCGAGTCGAGGCCTCCCGCGACAATGCCGAGCGGCTTGAACTCCTCCTGCCGGAGAGCGACGCGCCCGTCGCGCCGACGCACTGGTCTTTCGGCCAGCTGAGCTCGCTGGTCGGCGCGCCAGCGTCCTATTTGCGTCAGCTGCCGGAACCGCTCGCCGCGATCAATCTGCAATACGGGCTGACGACGCATCGCGCCGAGCAGGTGAAGACACTGGAGACGGAAGACGGCCGCACCGAGCTCCGCGCCGTCACCGGTCCCGACTATGGCCGCATCTATGACCATGAGCTGGTCTCGGCCGTCATGAAGATCGCCGGCGACGGCGTCGGCGACACGCGCTGGAAAATCCCCGGCGTGCTCGACTGGCGCACGGGCATCTATAATCCGAATGCGGCGGTGAGCCGGGAGTCAACGACGCTCTACGCTTCCGACCGCGACGTCTTCCTGTTCCTGGTCGATGATTTGAATCCGATCGAGGCGGGGAGGCTCCCCGACGGCTCACCCGATCTCTTCTTCCGCGGCTTTTACTGCTGGAACTCGGAAGTCGGCGCGAAGACGCTGGGGCTCGCCTCCTTCTATCTCCGCCTATGTCCCGCACGACATAGGCGGAGCTATGTCCGGTACCGGACTATGTCCCGACGCGGCTTAAAAACCAGGCAAAGCCGGCATGAGTCAGGACATAGTCGTGCGGCCTACAGCGCCTTGAGGAACGCGAGCAGCGTGTCTTCGGGCTTGTAACGGCCGGGGACGCCGGTCGGCGGCACGGTTTTTTCCAGGATCTTCTTTTTCATCGCGAGGTTGGCTTCGATGTAGATCTGGGTGGTCTCGATCGATTCATGCCCGAGCCAGAGGGCGATGACCGACTGCTCTACGCCTTCGTGCAACAGGTCCATCGCCGTGGTGTGTCGCAGCACATGAGGGGTAACGCGCTTGTCACCCAGAGATGGGCATGCCTGGGACTGTCAGGAATCTTGTGCGGGGGGCCATAGAGGTGGGAAGAAAGGAACCCAACTATGGCGATCGAGAAGGATATTCTGGACCAGCTTCTTTCGGGGCGCGACCCGAAGGAGATTTTCAGCCGCGACGGGCTTGTCGATGAGCTGAAGAAGGCGCTGTCGGAACGCATTCTGAACGCCGAGATCGACGAGCATCTCGATGAAGAACGCGGCGAAGGCAAGCCGAACCGGCGTAACGGGACGTCGAAGAAGACCGTGCTGACGGGGACCTCGCAGGTGACGATCGAGGTTCCGCGCGACCGGGCGGGCACGTTCGACCCGAAGCTGATCGCCCGCTATCAGCGGCGGTTTCCGGACTTCGACGACAACATCATCTCGATGTATGCGCGCGGCATGAGCGTGCGCGAGATCCGCGGCCATCTCGACGAGATGTACGGGATCGACGTGTCGCCCGACCTCATTTCGGCGGTCACCAACGCCGTGCTCGAAGAGGTCGCCGAATGGCAGAACCGTCCGCTCGACGCCTGCTACGCCGTTCGTCGGCGGGAAAACGATCCACTGGATCGTTTTCTGGTCCGCCTCCGTCTTTGACGCCATCCGGGTGAAGATTCGCGACGAGGGCTTCGTCCGGAACAAGGCCGTCTACATCGCGCTCGGCATAAGGCCCGACGGAACGCGCGAGATTCTCGGCCTCTGGATCGAGCAGACGGAAGGCGCGAAGTTCTGGCTGCGGGTCATGAACGAACTGAAGACAAGAGGTCTCGCCGATATTCTCATCGCCGTCGTCGACGGGCTCAAGGGTTTTCCCGATGCGATCACGGCCGTGTTTCCGCAAACGATCGTGCAGACTTGCATCGTGCACCTAATCCGCAACTCGCTCGAGTTCGTGTCCTGGAAAGATCGCAAAACGCTCGTCCCGGCGCTGCGGGCGATTTACCGGGCGAAGGACGCCGACGCGGGCGCCAAGGCCCTCGACGATTTCGAGAAAGGCCCCTGGGGCCAGCGATATCCGGCGATCGCGCAAATCTGGCGCCGGCAATGGGCCCAGGTCGTCCCGTTCTTCGCCTTCCCGGAAAATGTCCGGCGCATCATTTACACGACAAACGCGATCGAGGCGCTCAATTCGAAGCTGCGCCGGGCGATCAGGGCGCGCGGGCATTTCCCCAATGATGACGCGGCGACGAAATTGCTGTATCTCGTCCTCAATCGCGCGGCCGAAGACTGGAAGCGGCCGCCGCGGGAATGGTGCGAGGCGAAGACCCAATTCGCCGTCATGTTCGGCGAGCGGTTCGTGAACGGATGATCAACACGCCCCCCGCACAAGATTCCTGACAGTCCCCCGGATCGGCCTCGAACGCCTTCACCCAGAGCCGCAAAGGATTCGGATGAACCCCGAGGTCCCGCGACGCCTGCGCAGTCGTCACCCCGCGCTCCCGTATCAGCCTCACCGCTTCGCGCTTGAACTCCTCGCTGTGCGTCCTTCGTCTTCCCATGATAGCCTCCGGTTCGAGTGAAACACCTTATCTCGGTGTCCTTCAAACCGGGGACAGGCCATACATCAAACGAGCCACGCAACTCAAAAGCCTGAACGAGCCGCTGATCTCGCCTCAGGGGGCCGGCGATCCATTTATCGGCATTCGAGGAGCCGCTCGTGTATCTGTCGCCAGAGAGCATACCGAAGGCCCGGCGCCGACTGGCGACAGAACGCCATTCTTCCTCTGCAATGCGCTTTCGCTCCTTCGATGCCAAATCGATCAGCCAAACGCCTCGCGTGGAACACGATCAGTGCGTGAAGGCGTCGGCGCAGATCGACGCGCCTCGATGTCGGTACGTCTGCAAGCATTGCTGTTATCGATGCCGCCTGAAATCTGACGACGAGAGCATCGCATTGGGCCGGTTCGTCAGAAGGGGCGCTTTCGAATTCATCCACAGGAGCTGTCATTTTCTGCTTATGGAGGTTGCGCAGTTGACAAAGCGTGAATGAGTTAGGCCGCTGAATTTGAATGCGCTGAAACGCCAAGCCGCGGCGGCTCCGCACAGCCGTTTATGAAAATGGTTGCCGACCCGTACTCAATTGACGGGTTGCTGCGCGCCCAGGCGGAAGTCCGCGTTATTAGAAGCCAAAGAGCCGATGGTCTCGAGGACGGCTCGTGTCCCAGCGGCCCGTCTTATGTCCTCATGGAAGACCAGCCAGAGATCAACGTCGAGAGTCGGGGCAATCCATTCCGGCAGACTGACGATGTCCGCTGACCCCAACGAATCCAGCACTGGGAGAGGAGTGAGGGCGTTCATCGACCTCAGGATGCTCAATCTGCACATGGCGGAATCAAGGCGCAAAGATGCGTGGGCTATAGGGCTTGACCAATTTTCAGACGTCGAGAGAAACTGAACATATGGATGACGGTTTTCCGGCATTATGACAGGGGCATTGCCGATCGACTTTCCATCGCCAGCTCGGTCGATTCCGGTTTCAGCTTGGCGCTGCGTAAACATGCCGTAGCGGAGAGCGCCGATTTTCCGGCAAATGAGATCGGCGTTTCTCGGCTTTTCGAACAGAAGCGCAATATCTGTCCTTGTCCAATCGGGTTGCGCGCCCGGCAAATGAAAGTCGCATTCAATGACGCAGCGGGATGACGCGATCATCGCCCGATGCAGCGCCGGCGCCAGCCATAGGAAGCCGAGGTCTTCTGGCGCTGAAATACGAAGGGTGCGCCGCGACTTGCTTGCGTCCGCGCCGGCCATCCGCGAAATCGATAGAACCGCCTCTCTCGCTCGCTGGGCTTCGCCGAGAATCTCCTCGCCTGCTTGGGTGATCGTAAGGCCGTGCGCCGTCCGACGGAAAAGTCGCTCGCCAAGAGAGACTTCAAGCGCGTTGATGCGACGCCGAACGGTTTCGACGCTTTGCCCGCATTGCGATGCCGTTTGACGAATGCTCCGAAATTCCGCCAACAGGCAGAATATCTCGATATCGTCCCAACGCAGCCGATTGTCCCCCATCTGTTCCGAAATTCCGCTCCGTCAGAAATCTGAGACATGGCGTCTCATTCGGGCAGCTACCCGCCGAATCCCGAACGCCGACACTGAGAGAATGCAGGCAAAACGAGTTCGCCATGACCGTCAAGCGCCAAGGGAGCAGCGGCGTCGCTAAACGCCATCGCACCGATCGGACCCGGGCTTCCGTCAAGAAGATCGAGTACACAGTTTCAGCGGATGTTCTCGGCCGCGCCGCCGACCTCCTCTACGAACCGTCGGATGGCTGTTGCGCCACTCGCGGCCTGTCTGAGGCTCCGCTTAGCGCTATTGGTCCACTTCGCCGCCATGGAGCCGCACGCCAAGACAAAGTGAAGGAAAAGGCGATTAACGCCGTCTATCGCCGATCACGGACCCTCGCGCGATCGTCACCCCCGCTCCGGATGCGCTGGAGCATCCTCGGCGAGGAGAAGCTGGCGACGGTGTTTGGGTCTTATCTCCGGGGCGATGACGTCTTCAAGATCGACCTTTCCGCCATCGTAAACGTTGATGAGTGGCTTGAGCGCGACGCCGCCCTGGCTATCGCCGAGGCGGCGAAGGACGACGTGGAAATCGAGGACCATCGGCAGCAGATCGACTGGATCGAATCGCAGATGGCAGACTATCCGGCTCACTCGATATTCGGCGTCATCTGCAAATTGATGATCTGGCGACGCAAGAACAAGGATCTGCTGTCCTCAACCGGCGCAGAGGCTGAAATGCATCGGCTTGCTTATGCCGCTTACGCCGATCTCATCCGCTTGACCGGATTCCTGTCGGTCGCGTGCGCGGAGGATCGAGACGACGGCATTCTCTAGAATGATGGCGACGCCGGCCTTGCCTTTCCGGACAACTGCCGCATTCTACGGATGACGCGGTTGGGAGGCGGCTTGCGTGAAAACGATGACCGGCACGTTCTTGAAGGAATGGCGCGTTTCGCAGGCATTCTCCGTCGAAGACTTGGCGCTGCGGTCAGGCGTTGCCGCATCGCTCATATCAGCGATGGAAACCGGATCCCCTGACTACACAGGCGGCCAGCTAAACGCTGTCGCCGAATCGCTCGGCTGCGAGCCTTGGCGAATTCTTGCGGGCCCGCCCTCCCCGGCAGAGTTTCGCACAAAACTCGTCGCGCAGATCCTCCGCGACATTTGCGTCGAAGCGGTGACGACCTTCGAAGATATGGGTCGCCTCGACGATCTCAGAGAAAATGTGGATGCGGAGGAATTCTGGCTTCAGGTGGCGGAGCACTTCGAAGGCGCCATTGAGACTATATGTCTTGCTTCGTCGACCGATCTTTCTGCTCTTTCAGAAAAATAGAAGACAGCCTTCTCAGAAACGCCGCATAGGCGAGGGCGGTCGGATTGTCTTCAAGCGGAACATCTTTGCGACCGCCTGACAACCAGCGCGGCGCCGTCTCCTTCGCGATTGCGGCGACGTTGTCATCGTGAGGTGAAGGCGGTTTATCCATACTGATCGCTACTTACGCTGGATTACGGCAATTCAACGACAGTTAATTTGACCTAGCGAACTCTGCGCATTTCGTCGGAGTTTTGAACTAAATTTTTAGCCAATTTTCTCAACATTGAATTAAAATGCGTCCTTTACCCCTGATAGCGCCACGGCGGGTGGCGGTTTGTTCAAGGGTGTTAGTGATGAGTAACTCGGCTAAAAGCAAGCTTTATGCGTTCGAACGGGCGCTTTTCCTGAAATCGCGGAGCATGAAAACGGCGGGTGCGCTCGCGGCGGTCGGCGCCTTGTCGTCGATTCTCGACGATCTTGGCGCAGAGGATTTGGTCAAGACCAATTCAATCGCTGGCGCGGTCCACGCCAAACTCGACGCGGACATTGCAGGCGTCACCGCAGCGCTGCAGGCAGGCGCAAACGATGTTGCGCTGCAACTTTACGGCTCCCTCATCAACGCTATCCCGACCGTCCATGCGCTGGCGGTTCAAGCGTTGCCGATAGAGGCAAGGGGCAGCGGTCCGACAAAACCGGAGGCTCTGATTGATGCGGCACAGCGGGCCATGGCGATCTTGAATTTCTAAACGCTTCGGGTCGCCAAGCGCTTCCGACAGTGTTGGACACTTAGGTCCGGCTGAAATTGAATTGTGCGGGGCGGCCGTCGAATTGCGGCCGCCTCATTTTTGTCCGCAACTTAAGGTTGCATATAGCGCCGCTAGAATATTAGAGACTGCTCACGCATGTCACTTGTTGCCTCGACAAAAAAGCGGACTCATTCTCTTATCGATCTGCCACTTGATTTTTTCTGCGCTGAGGGGCGCCTTGTTCAACACTTTCGTCTTGACGTTTTTTCTCGCCTTTATGGCGCTCAACGCATTCTTTGCGTGGACGTCAGGCGACTGGCGATTAAAGTGGGTCGCTCTGCTCTATTGGGCAATTTGGGCAATAACTTACTACCTTCCGTATACAGAGATCATTGTCAGCCCGATTTTTTTCATAGTTTTGTCGAGGCTGCAAATCCGTAAACGGAGAGAAGCGCAGCTCGCTTGGTGGATCGTGCCGATCATTGCGGCGGAAGCGGGGCTCTTCCTTTCGCATATTGCGTATTTCGCGATCGACTACATTGCCTACTGGGTTCTCGTTCAGGTCTTTTTCATCGTTCAACTTACAGCATCGACCATGGCCGGCTGGCGCAAAAGTAGGATCAGATGGAATGACGCCGACAGACGGAAGCGCCCCGCTGGGGCGATTAGGGTCGCCATCGGCTGAAAACTAATGCTATGCTCTGCCTCCAAGTGGCGTGAGCGAGGCCGTCGCACAGGTCAGTTGAGTATACTTACGTTTGAAGCCTGTTCGAAAGAGCCTGCGCCGCCGTGAAATCTTAGACGCGTGCGACGCGCTCCGAAACGTGTGCGATCTAAGACGCTTAAAGCGTTTACCGACGATTTCTTTAGCCATCACGGGCGGTGACCTCAATTCATGGCGCGTCGTACCTGTGCAAATTCGACGCCGCATTCATCTCCGGCGCGGCCTAGAGCTTCGGGCGATTGAAGCGAATCAAAAGTTGTTTGCTGTGATGTCGAA
>CADEDN010000038.1 GCA_902826095.1 uncultured Alphaproteobacteria bacterium
CCCGTAGCGCCGCTATCAGGACGCAAACTCATCGGTTGTTGGAGGTGTCCAGCTTCTTCAATCAGAATGGCGCCCTCCAGCAGTTTCGCGCCGTCGCCGAAGCTTCGAGCGCGTTCAACGCTTGCCCGCATCAACGAGATCTGTCAGCGCGATTTCATGGCGTTCCTGGATCGTATTTGTCCAGTTTGTGCGGATGATGATCTTTTTTGTGTCGGAAACGATCAGGAGCGGCGGATTTTCCAGCGCAACCGAATATCGCAGCAATTGGTCGTGCGCGCGGTCGAGGTCCTTGTGCGGGCCCTTGTACTCCCAACCGAAGCAACCCTTTTTCCAGACATCGGCAAAACCATTGCCGCCCGTCGATTTTGTCGCCCCTTTTTCGAAGCAATAAGTCTCACCCGTCTGGTCGACATCAGTCGGTTTCGGCTCATCCAGTAAATCGCACACATCATTGAAATGAGATTGCGCCGCCGCGCTCTCCTTCAGCGTGGATTTTTCCCATTTATAGATGAATTCAGCGGGGTTCATGGTTTCGTTTTGAGTTGATTTATTCCGCACGGAAAGCCCGGAGTTTCTGGTGTTACTTTCCCGGGCTGACCGATTCTCGTGTGTCATCCGGCAATCTGGACATTCCAACCTTGATTCGCTCGCGCCAGCCGGCGCCGCGTTTTTTGGCTTCAGCCAGCGCTGATTTAAAATCATCGAGGTGCCGCTTGGCCGACAGCGCCTCAATCAGCGTGGCGGCTTGTGCTATGTCCTTGTCAGCTTTCGCGGCGCTTTCGCCCGAGCTATGGCGCATGGTGGCGACGACGATTTTGTGGACGGCGTAGCGCTCCGGCGTCGGCACATTGACGAGCACGCCCGTCTTGCTGAGCATCGCCGCCTGGACTGTTTCCTTCAGCAGGAAGTCCATGAATCGTAAGGGAACGGCGTCGGTCTTCAGACTCGGCAGGCGCACTGGGGCGTCGCGATCCTTGCCGCGATTGGTGGTGAGTACGTCAACGCGGTAGCCGCCGGGCCGCGCATAGGTCGTCGCCGCAGTCGGCGATGAGATGTGCGGCACGGGCGCGAAACGCTTGTCGACCTGCTTCAAAATTTCCAGAAATGATCCATCGATCGAATCATCGATTGCGACGGCGACGCCGTAATCCTGTGCGATGTCGACATCGCCGGTTCTGATCGACGCCCCCGGCAGCTTGACGCCGAGCAATCCGGCATAGGTTTGAAACGCCACGGTGCCGACCAGGACGCCACGCAGGCGGAAGACGCCGGCGTCGGCGAGCGTTTCAATGACAGCCGCCGTGAGCGGGTCGGGTTCCGGAATGCCAGCGCCCTTCAGCGAACGGATGATCGCCTTGCGTGCATCGGCGTCCGCTTTGGCGGCCTGGCCTTTCTCAATCGCCGCTGCGAGCGCATCAGTGTCCGGCCCGAGATAACGCTCGGCCGGCCGGCCGTTCGGTCCCGTCGGCTCCTGGACGTACCAATAGGTCTTGCCGGAAATCTCTCGCTTGCGGAAAGTCGACCCCGCAGGAAAGTCCGACGCTGATTGAACGCGCAAAAGATCTACGAGCTCGGCGTAGCTGGTCTGGATGACAAGCGGCAGTTCCTGAATCGGCATTTACCGGCAATATAGGATTTTGCCGGTAAATCGGCAAGCGCTTCGTTTGACGCCGATTTGAGCAGCTTCGAAGCGGCGTTTTCCGGCCGTCTCCATCGACTGCACAGTCTTGTGACCGATCGAGCTGGCGGAGCGTCTTTCTAGCCCCGGCCCGCCAGGGCGCAACGGGCTTCCGCCCGTCCTTCAGTCATTCTTCCTTTCGGCTCTTCGAGTGCGCCCCGGCTTCATGGCCCGGGGCTTTGCCGACGCGTCTCGCCGCCAGTCCGACAGCCACAGGGCGATGGCGGAAGAAAAGGAGCCGCGCCATGAATCCCTGCAACAAGACATCGCTCTACGCAGACGTCACGACCCGCATCATCGCCGAACTGGAAGAAGGCCGCTTGCCCTGGGTGCAGCCCTGGAGCGCCGAGCACCTGTCAACGCCGCTAGGCCTTCCGAAGAACGCCGCTACGGGGCGCGCCTATTCCGGGATCAACATCCTGATCCTTTGGGACGCCGCCGCCGAAAACATCCGGTCGACCCAGCGCTGGCTGACTTATCGCCAAGCGCAGGCTCTCGGCGGGAGCGTGCGCAAGGGCGAGAAAGGCGTCACCGTTTGTTACGCCGACCGCTTCACGCCGAAGGCGGAAATCGAACGCGCCGCAGAAGCGGGTGAAGACCCGCAGCAGATCGCGTTCCTGAAACGCTTCTCTGTCTTCAATATCGATCAATGCGATGGATTGCCGAAGGAACTGACCGCGAGCCCGGCGCCATTGCCCGAGCGCGAGATCATTCCAAACGCCGAAGCCGTGATCGCCGCAACCGGCGCCGATATCCGCATTGGCGGCGCCAATGCCTTCTACAATCCAGCCCATGACTTCATCGCCATCCCGCCGCAGCAAGCCTTCTTTGAACAGATCAATTTCTACCGCACGGCGTTTCATGAGCTCTCGCACTGGACCGGCCACAAGAGCCGCCTCGATCGGGAATTCACTGGCCAATTCGGGTCGAAATCCTACGCCCGCGAAGAGCTGGTCGCCGAGCTTTCCGCGGCCTTCATTTGCGCCAGCCTCGGCATCCGGCCGACCGTCCGCCACGCGGACTATATCGGCGCCTGGCTTGAGGTCCTGCGCGAAGACGAGAAAGGCATCTTCCGCGCTGCGTCGCTGGCGTCGAAAGCGGCTGACCTTTTAGCAAAGCACAATTTGCACGCCGCCTGCAGGTCAAAGGCCTGTCAATTTTCCAATCCGACAAGCCAAACACCCTGAGTTGACAGAGGATCGATTGACACCCAGATTAAAATCTTTGCTGGAGGGGATGATGGGGATACTTGACAAAGCGAAAAGCATTTTCGGACTCAAGTCCCCGACGCACTCGGCGCTAAGGCAAATACACATTGCAGCAATCGAACTTCAACAAAAGAAGTTTATCAGCCGTCCTTGGGTGGCGGATCAAATTTCCCAAGAAGTCAGCAAAAAAGCTGGGTCCGAATTTATTCGGCTTGTTGAAAAAGCGGAAAAGCTCGCCAGCGTGAATGATGTAAGAAGTCGGCTGAGCCTCTCCGCAAAAACTGTGAACGATTTGGGCCGCTTTTTAGTTCGTGAGGGGTATGTTTCTTATGGGGTACCGCTTAAACCACTAGTCGACGATGAAAGTCTATTTTTTCCGTTCGTCAACAAGGTGGTCACTGGAGATCATAGGGTTTCTGATTCGAACTTCAAAGAAATTCGCTCCTTGCAAGGATTATATGATGCGCTCTACTTTACTTCCGGCGGATCAATTGAACGACGTATTCTGGGGCTGGTTACCGATAGGAAAATCTATTCGCGCGCGGATCGGGGCGATTTGGATATTCGATCTATAGCATTCGAAATATATCGCCAAAAGAATGGAAGTCAGGACGCATACATCCGATCAGGGGTATTTTCAGGATTGAAGAATATGACTCTGATTCTGTTAGGGGGCGGGAATACGAGGAATTTTTTGAATGAACGGCGCGTCGCGGATCACATCTCAGAAGATTTGTACACAGATATTTATGCCACCGAAGGCGATGCCCTTAATGTTGTATCACTCCAATCTGGACTAGATGGCGCCGAATTTGATGGCACCTTTCAATTCAAGAATCGCGGCGGCAAAGTCGCCTTTTTTCGTCGCGAACAGTCATCACTCCCAATCACCAAAGCAGATCTGATTCGGCTTGGATTCTACGAGTCTACAGACCTAACAATTTCTGAGCGTGACGCTGTTGAGCGATTGCGCAAAACGCTTTCATCGGATGAGTCCTTCCACTACGCCACGATTAAACTGCCTCACTCAAGACGGACGATGTAAGCAACTCTTACCACGAATTTTTTTAGAGATCAGTTTCCCGCCTTGACGCCTGCAAGGCGCCAGACTTGGCTTCGAAACCGGCGCGAGGACGCTTTTCCCCGCCTTGAAATTTCATGTCTGCGGCTTCCGCGCGGACCAAAAAAACGCCGCGCCGCTGGTCCTCCGCTTACGCTTCGGCGGCATCTTTCGTCGGGGTTTCGGCCGCCCGTTATCCCATCCTCTCGGCCCGGCGTCAGGAGGGCATCGGCCCCTAAAACGACGCAAAAGAATGAAAGCCATGGCCCATGCAATCGGATATCTCATCCGCAATGCGCTCGACGGATTTGATGGAACGCCAGCGCGCTTGAGCCTCAAGACGGCGATCAGAATCGCGCCCAGGGACGTAAACTCAAAGGGCCGGCAGCCCGATTTCCAGGTCACAGAAGCCGGCGAAATCGAGATCGGCGCCCGCTGGACTCGCGAAGGAAAGCGCGGCGGAAAGCCTTTCATATCCCGTTCGATCGCGGCGCCGGCACTCGGGTCTCAAAGCATCCATGCGAATGTCGAGCCTGCGGCAGGCAAGGACGACGGCGAGTTCGTTCTCTTGTGGAATTCCTCCACACAATTTCGCATTTTCGTCGCGCAAGCAGAGTCCGCGCGCCGGCATCGCGATAAGCCGGCGCCCAAATACGTGGGGCCGACAAAACCGCAAATACCCGCAAATACCCGCAACCAACCTCAATTAGCCCCAAATTTTCCCGCTAGTTTGTGGTCGCCCGCGGCGTAAAATCCGATCCGGACGTCGTGGAAGGATGAATTCGCCGGACATCGGCATAAGCAATTTGAGGTGTCGATCTCATCCGACGAATCCCATCCGCGAACGACGCGCTGCGGGATAGATAACTTCTGATCTCCCCGCCTTGTCATTGTGAACCGGGAGTTGAACGCCATGAGTGAACAACCAAGCGACGGGAGCCCTTTCCTGACGGTCTCGGAAGCGGCTGACTTTTTGCGATTACGTCGCCGGACGCTCGATAATTTGCGCTGGGCCGGCGGCGGACCGCGCTATCAAAAACATGGCGGGCGCGTCGTTTATGCGCGGCGCGAATTGCAGGCCTGGTCGGCCGCGAGGACCAAGGAAAGCACCAGCGTCGACGCGCCGAAAACGGTTCGGGAATGAGCGATTGGCGTCGCGATTTCCTCGCTGTTCCCATTCGATTTGAGCGCGGGCGCGTCAATGATCGCCTGCGTTTCGGATCGCCGGCACGCATGGAATTCGTCGACCGCGCGCGGGGTTTCGCCTATTTCAGCGCTGGCAAGGTTTTAGGCTATGTGCGCTGGCGGGCGAACGACTATGGCACCCAGCACTGGTCGCTGATCGTCGCGAAAGTGACGCGAGCTGCCGCTGAAAACGCCGTCGAGCGCTATGAAAAGCTGGCGCATTTTCAGGGTGCAGCGCGCATGGAACAGGCCCTCAAACTCATCGACAAGCTTGAGGAAAGCGGCTTTGATCCGGCGGAGATTTCACCGAATTGGTGGGTCGTCACCGGCAACCGAATAAACGTTCGACTGCCGCGACGCGCTTATTTTCGTTCGCAGCACGACGCATTTCTGAAACGAAAGGCGATCGAATTCGCTTTGAATTCCGCGCCTCAATCAAGCGAAAAATTCCGCGAGCCGGCATGAAGTCTAAGCGCGCCAGCGGCGCGCTGGACGGCCCGGACGACGAGCGCCCAGCAGATTGAAGAATTCCGTAGAGAGAGCAATTGCGTGAAGGTCAGTGAGAAGAAAGGAGGAAGGGCCGTGAGGGCAAGATAGAAGAACCGGCGCCTCAGCGCCGATTTCTTCGTCTGCACAGCGGGTTAGGTGGCGCATTGCACGGAATTACCCGTGCAGCGGTTGCATAAAAGCCATTGATCTTTCGGCCCTTCCTTATGTTCCATGCGTCAAAGCGACTTTGATTTCGAACCGAAGCTCGGCCGCATTCGCTCTGGCGGCGGCGGCGCGTCAAAACGCTTTCTCACGCAAGCGAGGCGCGCGGCGTTGAAGGCCTCGCCCGGCTACGGCTTCCGCGCGAAATCCGGTTTCAAAGGAACGCGCTTTGCGCGCGGCGGCGGATCGCTCGCCGGCATCAAGGTAAGGGGCAGCGCGAGCAGTGAATTTTCCCGGCGCGCCGTCGTGAAATTCTCGATCAAGAAACTAGGGGTCAAAGGCGCCATCGCGATCAGCGCCGCCGGCGCGCATATGCGCTACATTCAGCGCGACGGCGTTGATCGCGATGGCGCGCCCGGCGCGCTCTATGATCGGGAGCACAACGCGACTGACGGGCGCGATTTCCTCAGCCGCTGCGACGATGACCGCCATCAATTCCGCATCATCGTCTCCCCGGAAGACGGGCTTGAGCTCGCCGAAGAAGCCGGCGACCTCAAACAGTTCACGCGCGACTTCATGGACCAGATGGAGCGGGATCTCGGGACGCGGCTCGACTGGGTCGCCGTCGATCATTTCAACACCGCCTACCCGCATACGCATATCGTGCTGCGCGGCCGCGAGGAGAGCGGCAAGGATCTGGTAATCGCGCCGGGCTATATCGCCGAGGGAATGCGCGCGCGGGCCAGCGAGCTGGCGATGGCGCATCTCGGTCCCCGGCGGATGGTCGACATCGCCGCCGCGCGGCGCATGGAGGTCGGGCAGGGCCGCTTCACCAGCATCGATCGCGAATTGGTCGCTGGGCAGGAAGACGGCCTCGTGACTCTCGCCGCGCCAAGAACGAGCCGCGACCGGTTCAATCGTACGCTCCAGCTGCAGCGGCTGTCGCGCCTTGAAGAGATGGGGCTTGCCGCGCGCGATCGCGCCGGCGCCTGGCGGCTTGATGAGCGCATGGAGGAAACGCTCCGCGCCATGGGGCGCAAGGGCGACATCATTCGCTCGATGCAGGCCGCCCTCGGCGAGCGCGGCGACTGGCGGCGGTTTCGCGCCTTCGATCCTGAGGGCGAGCGATCATCGCCGATCGTGGGCCGGGTCGCCGCGAAGCTCTATGACGACCATCATGAGCGCGTGCGCGCCCTGGTCGTCGATGGTCTCGACGGCCATCAATGGCATGTGGAATTCGGGCGCGGTCACGCCGATCTCAACCTCCCGGAGGGCGCGATCATCAGCGTTTCGAACGCCAGCGTCAGCACGCGCCAGATTGATCGCACGATCGCCCAGTTCGCCGAGAACCATTTCGAGCAATATTCGCCGGACGATCATCGCCGCCGCGAGCCGAATTTGAACCGCGCCTATCAGCAGCGGATCATCCGCCGGCTGGAGGCGCTGCGCCGCGCCAAGATCGTTGAGCGCGACGCCGCCGGCGATTTCATGATCCCGAAAGACTATGTGGCGCGGGCCGAAGCCTATGATCGCCGACACAGCGCGAGTGTCGATATTGATGTGAAATCGTACCTGCCGCTGGAACGATTGGTCGAGCGCCGCGCCGACACCTGGCTCGACCAGGAGATTCGACGCGACGCGACGACAGCGTTAAACGCCGACCAGGGCTTTGGGCGAGAGTTCAATGACGCGCTCCGGCGAAGATTTGTCTGGCTCGAAGAGAACGGCTTCATTGAGCGAACGGGCGATCGGCTCAACATCCGCAACGGCGCATGGGGCGAGCTGCGGCAGGCGGAGCTTGGCGAGGCGGTCAAGCAGCTTTCCAAGCAACTCGGTCGAACCTACGAACCGCTCGTTTCCGGGCTGCGGCGTGTCGAGGGCCGCTTGAACGGTCATATCGATCTCGCCAGCGGGCGCTTCGCCGTCATCGAACAGCGCAGCCTTGAGTTCACGCTTGTCCCCTGGCGCGACGTGCTGGAACACCAGCGTGGGAGAGAGATTTCCGGGATCATTCGCGGCGCAAGCATCGACTGGAGCTTCGGCCGGCAGCGCGGCTTGGGGCGGTGACCCGATGAATTTCGGCTTTAATAGCAAACTCCACTATTTTACTTTAACGAATTATCCTTTAATAATGCCCAGGCGCCATTAAAGGATGAGCCAGTGGCCTCGGGGCACTTCAAAGGCCGGATCGGGCGTTATGTCACGACCAGCGCGGTCGGCGAGACGGTTCGCGCCTATGTGCCAAGGCCCTTGCCGCCGACGCCGCCGATCGACCTGACGGGCCTTTCCGGGCTCGTCAGCGAAGCGATGCTGGCGCTTGGCAGGCTCGATGGCGTGCGCGCCATTGCGCCCGATACGTCGCTGTTTCTCTACATGTATGTCCGCAAGGAGGCGCTGCTCTCCTCCCAGATCGAGGGAACGCAATCCTCGCTCTCCGACCTTCTGCTTTATGAGAACGATGAGGCGCCCGGCGCGCCGATCGACGATGTCGAGGAAGTCTCGACTTATGTCGCGGCGCTGAACCATGGCCTTCAGCGGATGGCGGACGGCTTTCCTCTGTCGACACGCCTCATGCGCGAGATGCATGGCATTCTCCTTGCAACCGGGCGCGGCAGCACCAAGCAGCCGGGCGAGTTCCGGTCCTCGCAAAACTGGATCGGCGGCACCCGCCCCGGCAACGCGCTCTTCGTTCCGCCCCCGCCGTCAGAAGTGCCGGATTTAATGAGCGACCTTGAATGCTTTCTGCATGAGACGGAAAGCGGCTTGCCGGCGATCGTCAAAGCGGGGCTCGCTCATTTACAGTTTGAAACGATCCACCCGTTCCTTGACGGCAATGGCCGGCTCGGGCGCCTGTTGATCACGCTCTATCTGTGTGCGGAAGGCATCCTTCACGAGCCGCTGCTCTATGTGAGCCTCTATTTGAAAGCGAACCGCGCGACTTATTACGCGCTGCTGCAGGAAGTGCGGACGGAAGGCCGCTGGGAAGCCTGGCTTGAATTTTTCCTGAAAGGCGTGCGCGATGTCGCGCGCCAGGCGCATGACGCGGCGCGTCAGATCTCGCGGCTGTTCGCGGCAGACCTCGAAAAGACGAAGTCGCTTGGCCGCGCGGCGCCGACCGCCGGCGCCATCCTGATGCTGATGCAGCAACGACCCATACTGACGATCGCCAAGGCGGCCGAGCTTTCAGAGACGACTTTCCCGACAGCGTCCAGCGCCCTCGCCAACCTCGAATCGCTTGGCCTGATCAAGGAAATCAGCGGCAAACAGCGCGGGCGCATCTACGCCTATCAGGCCTATCTCGACATCCTGAATGAAGGCGCCGAACCGCTGCCGCGATAAAGCTCTCCTTTGCAGTCTTTCGACTTCACTTCTTTTACCGATTTGGCGGCTGGCACGGGTATCGTTGCGAGCCGTAATCTCCCGACAGGGAGGTCAGCATTCATGCAAAAACCGCGCGTTAATGTTCACGTTACGGAAGACGTCTGGCGACGGCTCGACAAATTCGCCGCGCGCCCGGACATCTCGAAAGCCGCCATCGTCGACGCCGCGCTCGCCGCTTTCCTTTCGCCGGAAGCCGACGACAAACGCGACGCCGCCATCATCCGCCGCCTCGACAAGATCGATCGCCGGCTCGAAAACCTTGAAGAGCAAAACCTGATCATTTCCGAGGCGATCGGGCTCTCGGCCTGGAGCGGATATTTCCATGCGCCCCGAGTGCCCGAAGCCGAAAGAGAAGCCGCGCAAGCGCTCGCCGATCACCGCTTTCAAAATTTCTTGCGGCTGCTCGGCCGCCAGCTCGCCAACGGCGTCAACCTTGGCGAAAAAGCGCGGAACGCGATTGCGGAAGTCGAAGAAAAGTCTGCGACCGAGGGCGCCGAAAAAGCATAGGGTCGAAATTCAAGAGTTTTTTCGATCCGCTGCCTTTTCCCCTGCACGCGATGATAAGGCAGAGTGCCAGTGCGCCGCAGAGCGGACCTTTCGCTGGAGCGAAGCTTCGGCTCTGGGGCAGCAGCGGAAGAAGGCGGAGTGTGTCCTGAGTCCCGCAAGCGGACTCTGTAGGCGATCTGTTCGGACGGCTGATAATCCGAAGGCGTCCGGCGCGTTGAATCTTGGTATGGCGCCGAAGGTCCGAAGCTCGACCTTGGGTCACAATTGGCTCAAGGGCCTGAAGCTTCAGTGGAAATAGAGCCGGACATCGTGAGAAGACGTCGACCTCGTCCAATTGGGGTCAACGATCCAAACTGGTCGCGATTTGCGAAGATCATCGCCTTCGTCGGTACCGTGCGTGTAGGCAAAGTTTCAGCTTCCACCTTGCCTTACCGCGCCATGGAGAAAGCAGTTTACGAAAGGCCGCCAAAGGACTAACCTTTACTGGGGAAGGCGGTTTGCGGGGGCTGACCACCACACTTTCGACGGCACCTGCATTCGCTCGTCCGCAGTTCACGCGTAGCGTTTCGACATTTCGTGTCCGCCTCTCCGGCGGACACGAGTGCAAGGGGCGGGAACGGTGCGGTTTGTAAGGGACATCAGGTGGAAGGCTTGGAACGCGACGGCATTCCTGCCCATCCCCCGGTTTTGGCCCGTCGCGGCGGTGCTGCTTGGCCTCGTCATCACCTTTGGATGCGGCAAAAACAGCTTTGGCGACTTCGCGAACGGCGCCTCTGGCAAGCTGGTTCACACCTTCGGACAGCTGATCGAGTCCGGCACGGACGAGATCGCTCATTACACGGAGATATCCTTGTCGCCCGCCGGGCAGACCATCTACACGCCTGCGTCGGGCGTCGTCTCTTTCAAATCCTCGCTTGACGGAAAACTCAATAATTGCCTGGTCCTGCGACCCTCCGGAGAGGCGAATGAATCGGCGTCAGGTTCCGGGCTCGAACCTGGCCTGCCGCATCTGGCGACGGTGCGCTTCGCATTCTGCAATCTGGCAAACAGCAGCGGCGAGATTGCCGCGAAGGTCGGCAGCTGGTTCGAAGCAAAAGGATATTTGAGCACTGCGGACCCCGACGACACGCAAAATCCGAAGCGCAC
This sequence comes from uncultured Alphaproteobacteria bacterium, assembly GCA_902826095.1. Lineage (GTDB taxonomy): Bacteria > Pseudomonadota > Alphaproteobacteria > Caulobacterales > Parvularculaceae > Amphiplicatus. Next base: position 10,817 of record CADEDN010000038.1, read on the forward strand.
GCATCGTCAAATTGCAACCGAAGGCTTTCTCGCTGGCGATCCGGACTTCGACGAATTCGACGTGAAACTCAGCCCGGACGATGTCTCGGCTTGGACTGCGTTCGGTGCCGCCGACGGCGGCCGGCTGAAGCTTGCCGCCTACAAGCTGGTCAATGCTAATTCCGCCGACGCGGACGGCAATCGGCTCTACATCAACCCGCTGTCCTATCTCAAGGACGCGCTTCCAGCGCCGTTCCTGCGCGCGCAAGCGCCGTCAATTGAGAACGCATCGCTGGAGTTTTCGCAGAACGCCGACATGTCCAATCCGACGACGCTGAACTTCGACACCGTGAACTGGACGGCGCCGAACGGCTACAGCATCGGCGGGTATGTGCGTATCTGGATAAAGCTTGGCAAACGCGCGCCGACCGCTCCCGACGGGCCGACGGCGTCGCCTTACGCGATTTCCTACACGCTGAAGAAGGCGGGGACGACGGCGATCCTCAGCCTTGGCGACGCGCGTATGCGCACCATCGACGTCGCGGATGTCACGTCCCGCGCGCCTCACCTTTACGTCGATTGGCTCTCTGTCCCGTCAGATCAGGAGATTTGGCATCGATTGATCTGGGACACGACGAGTCCTGTCGGGACCGGAAGTTCGCCGCAGGTGACCGACGCGTCGGCCGGCGCGGGCGCCGATATCCTCAATCTCACAGCCGCCGTGAATGACGGACAGATTCTCTCCCCTGGAGCCTACGAATTGCGGGTCGAAGTTCGGGACGTTTTCACAGCTGAAGGTTCCGGGGCTGCGGTCACGCTGTCGTTTAGCGTGGGCGGAGTGCCGGCTATCGACATTGACGTAGACAGCGACATGCAAAGTGGCATCGACGCCAACGATGATCCCATCGAAATGAACGACCGCGCGCTCATCGTTTATGTCAATAATGACGATGATGGCGGAAATGGAAACGACGCAATGACAAATTCAGTCATTGAGAATGCTAACGATAGAGCGGACCTTACGCCGCTGATAATCCGACAAGTCGCAAGTGCGCCTCAAGGCGCGATCTTGCGCCTATCCGCCGCAAACCACTACAACATTCGCATTTTTGATCAGCATGACGTTGCGAGAATCGGACCGCCTGCCGTTGATGGCGGACCAGATAAAAAATATTATGATATTCCGCTCACGGATCTAATCGCTGGCGACATCACCTACCTCGTCGAAGCGGTTCATGGCGGCCTGCAGACGCTTTCACTCATCCTGTATAGCAGTCCAAGCTTGGCGACTGAGCTAGCTCGCGATGAATTGAAACTTTCCCTGAATGTTGATCGGGAGCCGGGCTCGACCTACGCGACAATCCGAAATCGGGTTACCTTGATAGAGTCGGTGGCCGACTTAGAGGGCCTAAAGGCGAGCCTTTCCGGCCCAACGCCTGTTGTATCCTGGGATCCGAGCCCGCCGCATCTCAAGACCACGTCGTTCTGGGTGAGCATCCAGGACAATGCTGGTTCACTCTGGCTGCAGACTGGTGTGCGTGTCAGAAGAAGCACTGCCGGAATTGACTCTGAGGAAACATACTTTGAATTTGTACCGGATTATAAAGCTTACAAAGCGCTTCCCCCTAACAACGACCCCACCGGATACCAAGTAATGATCAAACCCGGTGCCGGGTGGGATATGGGTGAGTTCAAAGTAGAGTTGACAGACCGCACCATCGGCGCCGCGAAGGCTTCCTATAACGGCGTCGTTTGGCAAACGGCCGCAAACGCCAAGTTTAAGACGGCGGCGTTCGAGAATTATCAAATCGGCGTCGAGCCTAAACAGACAGTATCGCGCGTTCCGGGAACGCCAACCACTCGGGCCGCGGCGGCCGCAGTTCAATTCAAAAGTCAATCGGGGTGGGTCAATTCGACGTTCGTACCGACCAACATCAAATTAGAATCAATTGATGGCCGAGGACAAGAGTTGCAACTGACCACCATTGGGAGCGTTCATGAGGCGGATCTTGATGGCATGCACTTCAAGTGGATCGACGGGCAGACATTTGAGATTTGGGATGATCGTAACTGAAGGGCATATTACATGAGAAATGTTGCCGCCATTCTGTTTTTTCTTTTGTTGGCCGCGGTTGTCGCGGCGCTGTCTTTCAAAGATCGGTCCATGTTATGGAGGAGCGAACAGGCGAAACAGAATGTCGCCACCTTCATGAGCATTACTGCGAAGCAAGTCGATGCCGGGCGTCAGGCAGAATTGGAGGCGGGCGCTTTGCCATTCGTTGCGGTTTCGACGACCGCGATTGAGGTGACCCACGCTCTTGCTCTTCCAGAACTGCGGGCGCCTTTGGAATTGCGGTCGTATTTCTCGCTGGAGGGCAATTTTGTCGCACTCGAGTCAGCGGCAAAGGTTTCAGACCCGTTTCGCATGAAAAGCGGGATGATTGAGGAGTTAATGCGTGGCCGGAACACGCTCATCGTCTCTCGTGCGGAACTGACGGACCATGTCGTTCTCGATGAATTTTGGGCGGCTGTTGCCGCCTTCCTGGATGTGAACGAGATTCAAGAATGTAGTGTCAGTTATGTCGCGTATCAGTTTGCCGACGGATCGCAACGGCCTGTTTTCATCGCCAACCTGTGGGGTCCCGAAAATCGGCTGGGAATGCCCGACGAATTGTCACGCGTGCTAAAAAACCGGATACGGATTATTTACGATCCGATGAATCGCGACATTGCAGCAGATAACACGTTATGAGGGGCGTTGGGGCAGGTTGGAATTTTAAGCGACTGACTCGCGCGGCGTGCAGCCGGATTTGGGGCGCGCTGATCGCTTGTTTCGCTGCTCTGGCCCCAGCCCTTGCCGCCACCCCGCCTTATGATCCGCCGCTCAGCGCCTACGCCGATTTGAGCAAGTTGCCCGTCGGCGATCTTGTCGGGCCTGGCGAGGGCGAGACCCGCGAAAGCCTCTTAAGCCGCATTCGCGTCAAGGGCTTCAATTACGCCGAAATCAATGAAAGCGGCGTCGATATCGGCGCCGTGGTCACCGGCTCGATAGTAATCGTTCCGGCGACGGATGGAACCAGCGGCCTTGCGCTCAAGGTTCCAGGCGTCGACGCTTTCGAACTGGTGACCGGAATCGGCGAGATCTCCTATTCGGTGACGCTCCGCGAAGCCGAGTCAACGGATGCGGCGAAGAATTATCCAGTCATCATCGAAATCACCGGAATCGATCTCGGCCTGCGGCTCAAAGGCGAGTTCCTGAGACCCGCGGAACTGCAAACGGACGGAAGCTACAAGGTATTCACCTTCGACGAGGCCAAGGGACATTTCGTCGACGGCGCAACGCCGGTGTTCACGGAATTTTCGACGACCGCCGACGTTGTTGTCCGCTACACTTGGGACGGCGAGGTTGAGGCCGAGTTCGTTACGGGCAGCGGACCGGCGAAATTCAACGCGTCGCGCCCCTTCATGATCGCAGAGACCGGCGTCGTCGTGGACGTTCGCGGCGCGTCCCTCGATCTTTCGACGACCTCATCCCCGGCGTCAGCGCCCAACGCCGCCTGGCGTGGTCTCACGCTCGATGAATTGTCCGTCGCTTTCACCGGCGACCTCGCAATTGATCCGATGGATTCGGATCAATCGGCCAATCCGCCGGAGCTTGGGAACGTGGCTCTCAGCAAGTTCGCGATCGGAACGGGCGGATTCAGTGGCGAAATCGCCGCCGCGAATCTCGGCGCCGGGGCGCCCGCCGATCTCGGCGGCATCGATTTCAAATTGCAGAAGATTGGCGTCGTTTTTCAGCAGAACGCGTTGACCGCCGCGGAATTGGGAGGCCGTTTCGATTCATTTCCGTTCTTTGAAAAGCCGCTGAAGCTTGATCTCGCCTTTGACCTCAAAGGCAATTTCACCGCCGGCATCGCAGCCGATGATCCGAGCCGCGACGCCTCCACGGAATTGGTCTCGTGGGACATAGACGGCGCAGCGAAGCTCGCGGTCGATTCGATCGAATTCGAACTCGCGGACAAGGTCTTCTACACGACGATCAATGGCGACCTGACGCTTTCGTTCCTTGGCGGCGGCAGCGGCGTCAACGCGCAATCGCCTCAGGATGAGAAGATACCGATCAACAATCTGCGCATCAGCTCGACCGGCGAGGTGACGCTTGACGGCGGCTGGGTGACGCTCGCCCAAAAACGCTATCTCGATTTCAACGCCTTCCGAGTGGAGCTCTCGCAGATCGGCTTTGGTCTTGAAGGAACCGAGCGCTGGGTCGGATTCTCGGGCGGCGTCGAGCTGGTGAAGGGCCTTTCCGCCGCCGCCAAGATGAAGCGCCTGCAGTTCATCTGGCAGAAAGGAGGCAATGGAAACGTCCGCCACCGCCTTGAAGGCGTCGAGGTCGCCTTCGAACAGCCGGGCGTCGTTTCTTTCCATGGCGCCGTCGACTGGTTTGAGGACAGCGCGAAGAAAGGCTTTGGCGGCAAACTCGCCGCCAATCTTGAATTCATCGAGATGGCGGTGTCGTCCCGTATCGTGATCGGCGAGGCCTCTGGTGCCGTCGTTCCCGCAGCGGGAGGAACTTGCGAGCCGCCGATCTCTGGCAGCGCCTTCAAATATTTCTACCTCGACCTCGAAGCGTCGCTGCCGGCGGGAATCCCGATTTTCAGTAATGTGTCAATCTACGGATTCTCCGGGCTTCTCGGCGTGCAGGTGGAGCCTAATCTCTGCGCCTTCGACCGGCCGCTCGACTGGTTCAAGGCTCACCTTACAGCGAGCAATCCCTTCGATGGATCGCCGCCGCCCTGGTCGCCGCGCGACGATGCTGTCGCGGTCGGCATCGGCGCCATGATCGGCACCACGGCCGATAACGGCTTCACCATCAACACCAAGGTCGCGGTCTCCGTCAAAGTTCCCGGTCCGGTCGTTATCTTCAGCGGACAGGGCTTCATCATCAAGAAGCGGGGCGAACTGCTCGATGCGGCCGAGCCGCTCTTCATGGCGCTCGCCGTCTACGACGGGAACCGTCCGTCCTTCCTGCTCAATCTCGGCATCTACTACAAGATCCCCGACAGCGGCGACGTGATCGATCTCGCGGCGGAATCCGAGGCGTTCTTCAACCTCACTGATCCCAGCGACTGGCACCTCTATCTCGGAAAGGACACGCCGGAATCGCAACGCATCCAGGCGACGATCTTCAAACTCTTCCCTGCCAGCGCCTATCACATGATCGATCCGAAGGGATTCAGGTTCGGCGCAAGCGTTTCGTACAGCTCACTGCCGGACTGGAAGGTCGGACCGCTTCGCATCTCGCTGGCGGCATGGATGGGATTTGACGCGGCGCTCGCCTGGCGTCCGGTGCATGTCTGGGGCTCGGCAAATTTGGGCGGCCTCGCGGACGTCTCGGCCTTCGGGTTCGGCGTCGGTCTTTCCGCAAACGCGATTCTTGCAATGTCGACGCCGACGCCGTTCTATATCGACGGACAATTCAATGTCGAAATGAAGCTGCCTTGGCCGCTTCCCGATCCCAAGGCGACGGTGCGCTTGCGCTGGGAGAAACAAGCCGACCCAGAGCCGGTCGATCAACTTGTTCCTAGATTCGGCCTTGAAGCGAGCCGCGAACCTCTCGCAATCGCGGCAACGGCGATGCACGGCGTTACGGTCGCAGCTGGCCACTCTATTCCGAGGTCGACGCTGTGCGCCCCTTGGGAGAGTCTGCCGACGATGCCCGACGGCGCTCCGCCGCCTAGTTGCATCGGGCGGCCGATGGCTCCGGTGACCTATCGCCCGATCGTAGCGTTCGAACGCTCCACAAATCAGGCGTTGACCGCCTCGCAGCCTCAGCTTGTCGGCAATGTGAACGGCCATTCGGATACGGTCGGCAATGCGTCAATCCGCTACGACCTCACTTCGCTGAAACTGTGGGCGACGCCGCTTACGACGGGTCCGGATCTTACATTCTCGGACGTTCTGCCCGAGGTCTACGGAGTCTGGCCGACCTACCTTGGAAATCCGGGCAGGCCCGCGGCGCTCTCGGTCAAGCTTTGGAACAAGAATCCTTTCTCGATCTACGATGCGAGCACGTTCATTTCCTACGACAACCAGGGCACCGGGGAGACGTGGAGCGATTGGGTCGCGGGCCTCTATGGCGACTGGCCTTGTCCGCCTAAAGACGAAAAGCCAGCCGAAACTAGTCCGTACGCGGTCGGGAACTTGAGGTTGAACGTCGCGGCCGTCTTCGGCGTCTTTGGGAAGGAGGGCGGAAGGCGATGCTTCGACCCGACAATCCTCAACCAGAAGGATCTGATCCTGCCGCCCTATCATGCGTTCGCCCTCGCGGTCGAAAGCAATGCGGCCGTTTCGGGGGCCTCGACCTCGAAACAGTATAGGGACGTCGGCTATTTCTACACCCAGGGGGGGCCGCTAGCGCTCGACTCCTTCGTCGATCATACAATGCCGGCGTCATTGAATTTCCGCTTATACCGAAGCTATCGCGTCGGACTGCGATTCAACGAGACCTATCTCGATCTTCTTTACAAGGAGCCCGGCTCCCCGACGGAGCTGCTTTACAAGGATCCCGCGCAAAAGGCGGTTTTCGAGATCGTCGACGAGAACGGCGATCCCGCTGTCGACCAGGACCAGAATCCCGTCATGGTTTCGACCGATTGGGCGGAGGCTGTCGATCATGTCGATACGCGAAACGACGGCGCCCTCCTTGATTTGCTGACCAGCAAGGGCATCCAAAGCGGCGTTCAGCCGACTGACGACATGGTCTACGGGTGGCCAGCCTACGCCGATGCGCTCAGGCCCGGCGCTCGCTATTCGGCTCGCTTGTGGTTCCAAGACAAGCGGCTCCCTACTGACGGCCGCATCGCAGACCCCATCTGGCTCGCCGCTAATCCGGTGCGCAAGATCGACGGCGACAAGGTTCTGTTGTTCGAGTATCCGTTCATCGCATCGCAGTTCGAACGCTTTTCCGATATCGCGGCCGCGTACGAGGGATCGTGGTTCCCGACGGCGACCTCGTCGTGGGACGGCGCAGCTGTCGCCGCCGCAGCGAACGCCGCCAGGGATCGCGCAACCAAGCCGGCGTTCGTCATGAACTCCTCAGCAAAGTTCATTGGCTGGAGTCTCGCGCACGGTCGGCCGGACCTTTCTCCGGACACGGCAAGCTCGACCATCATGGCGGACGCGCTCAGGCGGACGCCAGGCTATCAGGACGACATTTTTCGCCTTTCGGACACGGAAATTGCGGCGATCAAAGCCGAGTGGCAGGAGGAGCTGCAATCATTCGATGCGACGAGCGCGGCGATCGGAATAGACCGCACAATCGAGCCGTTGCCGCAGAAGTTGGAAATTAGCGTCATCGAAGACGGCGGCGTCAACCGCGCATTTCTCTTCGAGCTTCCCGGCGAAGGCGTCGAATGGCCTCGCATTGTCCCGCGCCTTGAGTTTCGCGCTTCCAGTTCGGGAGCCTGGACCACGGTGCAGAGCTCCGCCGTCGCGGATCGCCGCGGGGAGCGCTTCTTCCTGTTCAGGAGGAACGGCGGCGCGCTTCAGGCTTTTGCTGACGGCGAGTACCGGATCACGCTCATCTACAATCGGAACATCGGCAGCCGCGCGCCGGTTTACGTCCGGACCGATCCGGTCACGGGCGCCGAAGACGGGCAGTTGAACGAAGCGGCCGTCTTCACGCTCAGAATTCCTCAAGACATGGCGGTTCCGGAGTCCGGCCTATGAACGATTTTCACGCCATCCTTGTGGGCCTCGTCATCGGCGTAATCTTCTTCCTGCTGACGGCGATCCTTGCGCCGCTCCTCGCGAATTGGATTCCTCTCTCGAAAATCTGGCCGAAATTCTGCCAAAGGCTCTGCGATCTCCGCGTGCTGTTCGCTTTCATCTTCGGCCTGGCGGTCGCATTCTTCATTTGTTTTTGCTTCCCGACGATCGCCGAAGTTCTGGAGGGAGAAGGATTGGCTCGCAAGGCGCTGCTGCTACTGCTCCTCGCGGCGTATGTCTTCGCTTTCTTCCTCGCCTGGCTGGCGGTCTGTTGCAGGAGCGAGGGGCGCTTCTTCATTCTCGCTTTGATTTGGATCGCACTGCTCGTTACGGCTGGAGCGTTGCTCTACCTGCTAGCGGGACCGCCCGACGCCGACCTGATGCACGCGTACTTCGACGCGGACTGCGCACGGTTGTTGCTGGCGGTCACGCTTGTCGGCGTTTTGATGATTTTGCTTCGGGCGTTCGGCTGCCGCCAATGCGATGCCGATCAAGGGAGCGAACACTGCGGGCGCAACATATCGATTGGCGGCGGCTTGCTGATCCTGGTGCTCATCCTCGCCGGCTGGATTGTGCGCCATTGGAACGAGGAAGTTCGGGACCGCTATGAGCTGGCGATGGTCGGCATCTGGTGGGAGGGCAAATATCAGGGTGCAACCGGCGGCGAGGAAGAGGCGGGCGCGCATCTACGCTGGGCCTTCGACGCGCCGCTGCCGTTTCCACAGAACGGCTTCGATCTCTACCGGCGCGAGAGCGCCGGGGGTTCATGGACGCTCTTGAATGTCGGGGGACGGATCCATCCCGCTTCAACCTGGGATGGCGCCGCCGACCCGACGCGCTGGACGGATCGCGGCATCGATCGATTGCCGGCGCCGGTTCACAGTCGCTACCAAGGCGTCAACAAGCCCAACTTCGACTATTTGCTGAAGATGTTGGCTTATCCGGATCTCTATGCCCCGCTCTATTTCGTGCAGGATGAGCCTGAGCCTTTTACAGACGAAGCTGGCGCCGCGCAGGCCGTGGCGAGTTCCGCCGGGCCGAAGGCCCGATGGCAAATGGCGCCCATGACGCTGCTGCAGACGATGGCGCTGCACCCAGAGGTGGCCCGTCTGCTTGGGCTCTACTACATCGATCGCACGGCGGATCCCGGCACAGAATACGACTACAAGATCGTCGGCCATTGGCTGGACGGAGATCGCGATTACGTCACGTCGCGCGTCAGCAAACCCCGCACCCTACCACTCGCTCAGCCCCTTCTCGAGGCCGCCGAGTCACTCCCAGACCGAACAAAGCGGTTGCCGGATGGTTCGGGCTGGTGGCCGACCGAGGCGCGCGTCGGAATTCGCTGGGCGCCGCCCACGTCAGACCCTTCAATTTCGCTGACCCAGGCAGACGGCCTACGCGCCGTTTTTCATCGCCTTGAACGCCAGGATTTGGGCTCGGCGCTCGGACCTCTCTCGACAACGCCCGGAGGGCTCGAGCCGATCGCAGCGCCGACCGAGCAAGGATCGTTTGAACCTCTCAGTCCTATCGTCGCCGTGCCGAAAACGTTGCCGAACGGCGAGAAGGCATGGCCTGACCATTTCGCCTTCGACGCCTGGGTCGAATACCGTACCTACGACTACAAAGCGTTCGGGATCGACATCTTCGGCCGCGAATCTCCGGGGTCCGCCGCCCGACGCGTCGAGGTTCTCGACAAAGTGGCGCCGCCGCCGCCCGTGAATTTTGAGGCGACAATTTTCCAACGCGCTGATCCTTTGGTAGCCAAGCTTCGACAGTCCGAACGCGACGCATTGTTCCCTCCCAATTCAAACAATGACTATGCGATCAAAGTGTCCTGGCTTTGGACGGACGCTTTGAGCGCGCAGCATCCGGACGTCAAAGCGTTTCGCCTCTTTTACAAATTCAGCAATTTCGCGGCCTTCTCCGACCCAGCGAACCGCAGCCAATGGCCGTTGCTTTCCGCCTACGATGCGCAACTCGGTCCCGACATACCTATCGCCCAAAGCAAACCGATTCCCGCCAGATTTAAGGATCCAACCAGTCCTACCGGATTCATCGTGCCCGAAGCGGAGAATCCGTCGAACGCTCCGGCTACCTACTATGAGGAGATTTACACCAATCTTCCGCCAGCCCTCGTCGCGGCCATCACGGCGAACGACAATCCCGCTGTCATCTACGGGTTCATGAGCGTCGGTTCGGTCGATCATGATCCCTTCAACAATCTCGGACCCGGAGCGACACCGGTCACGGTTTACAGCGTCGATCTCATCCCCCCAGATGCGCCGCCGGCACCGGTGCTGGTCGCGCCGCCGGGGTCGGCGGACCGCGCCGGCAACGTTCAATTGACGATGCGCGCATCCCCGACGACCGCCGGATACCGCTACTTGTTTTTTAGGTCGCCGGAGTCGGCCTTCTCGACCGGCGATGATCCCGGAAGCCTTCCGCCCGCTTGCGTCGCGACCTCCGAGGCGTCCTACGCCAGCGCGCAGCGCGCCAGCGCCTCACAGCCCGCAGCGCGCAAAGCCGTCAACGCTGTGCCAGCGACAGCGACCTCGATTGGCGCGGACGTCACTGACACAGTTGATGCGACGGTCGGAAGCACCCAGTTCTATTTCGTCAGCGCCATCGATCAGGCCGGGAACATTGGCGTTGCGTCGTGTCCCTCGGAACCGATCGAGGTCAAAGATCGCGTCGCGCCGCGGCGTCCGGTGATTACGAAGGCCGTCGGTGCCGACGGCGCGATCGAGATCTCGTGGTCGGGAAACTACGAGACCGACCTCGCCGATTACCTGATTTATCGCACGGACGACGAAGAGCGTCTGCAGAGCAAACGGCGCATGCAACTAGTATTCGGCGGCGATCCAGGAGGGGTCTCGCTCGATCAGTCCTTGTTTCCCCAGAGCGCCGTCGTTCAAGCGGTCGGCGGCGAGAAACGGTTGACGTGGAGCGATGACAACGTCCTTCCCGGCAAGAATTACCACTATCGTGTGGTTGCGCGGGACACCTCAGACAACGCCTCGGAACTTTCGCAGCCCGTTTCGGCCCGTGCCGTCGATCTGACGCCCCCAGCGGCTCCGACATGGGCGACGGCAGATGCGATCATCTGTGCCTCAGTTGAGAGCGGCGTCGCGCACACGACGCTGAAATGGGATTTGCCCGCCGACGATCCGGGATTGCGCTATCTCGTCCGCCGCAGGACGTCGGGAGAAGCGCGCTGGACGCCGATCTCCGGCTGGATCAGCGGCAGCAGTCCCTTCCTCGATGCTAGTTCCCGCGCCGACAATCCGTATGAATACCAACTTCGAGCCATGGACGCAGCGGGAAACCGCGGCCCGTGGTCGGGAAGCGGAATATGTCCATAGCACCTTGGCTCTTGAGGTTCCGGACCCTCTGCTTCGTAAAGCGCGCTGGTGACAGCCTGTCCCCAGAGAGAGAATTCCTATCAAGGCAACTCTATCGAGGATGCAGGGCGCGTGGTGACCGGCCACCGTTCGCCAATCGCGGCGCTGTACTCAGGCAAGTTTTCGGATCACCGGCGGTCTGCCGAGCGCCAAGCTTGAGCCAAGCTCGCCTTTCGTTTGCCCCACAACTAACGCAATGTTACTTTGGTTGCAGGGCCACGGGTGTTGGGCGGTCTCGGTTGGAACGCGTTCGACCCACTACAATTCTGTAACTGATGCGAAAAGGGGACCAAGCATGAAGAATCCGTTCGTCGGGATGGCGGTCATGGCCGCCGGATTACTATCATCAGCCTGCGCAATAACCGAGTCGCATAAATCCGGTGTAGATAAGCCGCGTTCGATCACGGAATCGGAATCGTCATCATCAGGACCGGACAAGCCCGCCGCAAATGATGCGGTCGAAGCCGTAGCAACGCCGCCCGCGATCACCGAAACCGAAAGCTCAAGCGAAGGCGATCGCAAACCCAAGCGATAAACCTCGGGGCGCTTTCGGCGGGAGTTCGAATTTCAGTTAAAGGTGGGCGGTGTATTGCCTCGCTCACCTCGTTCAGTGGTTCGGTGATCGCGGTGTGTCAGAGATTGCATGTGCAACTGTGCAGCGCTGGAGTCTTTGCCAAGGCAGGCGTCACTGGCGCGGTTTAGTCCGGTATTGGGAAGGCATCGCTCGCGGGCTCGTTAAGTCGGCTATGGGGAGATTTCAGTCCTACAGTTTCCAAAACTCCTATATCCGCTTTGTATCGAGCACTTCCGCTTGATCGATCTGATAGAATTCCCATACGTCACCGATCAATTCCGAGTCGGCGTTGACGGACTGGTTCAATCGGTCACTTCCCCATCAGCGCCGCTGCAATTTCGCTCGACGTTGATTCCGCCGCCATGCGGAGCGGGTGTTCGGTGAGGTGCGCATAGCGCTGCGTCGTCCGCATTTGCGAGTGGCCGAGCAGTTTGGCGATCAGGAAGAGGCTGCTGCCGGAGGCGGCTGCGACGCTGGCGAATGAATGTCGCAAGTCGTGCAGACGAAGATTGTCGAGCTCGGCGCGCTTTCGGATCTTTGACCATACCCGTTGCAAACCGACGAAATGACCGTCGCCGGTTGTCGCGGGGAAAACATAGGGGCTGCTCGTGCGCGGCTGGTCCTTGAGGATCGAAACGGCGGTTGAGCCGAGCATGATCGCCTTTGCGCCGGTCTTGCTGTCCGGCAGACGGATCGCGCCGCGTTCGAGATCGACCCATTCCCACTGGAGCGTCAGGATTTCGCTTTTTCGGGCGCCGGTCAGCATGAGCAGTCTGATGACGGCGACCGCGACGGCGTTCGCGCCGCCCCGTTCCGCCTCGGTAAGCGTTTGTCCCAGCCGCGCAAATTCCGCCATCGACAGGAACCGTTCGCGCTGCGGCAGCTTGAAATCCTTGACCCCCAGCACAGGATTTGAGGCGAGGAACTGGCGATCGACTGCGAAGGTGCAAATCGAACTCAGCGTGTTACGCGTTCGGTTGGCTGTCCCTTTGCCGCCTTTGACGATCGCCCGACCACGCGGCCTGGTCCGGATATCGGCCTTCGTATGGCCCGATGCGATCCGCGTCATGAATAGCTCAATGTCAGCCTTGGTTAGTGACGAGACCAGCCGCCGCCCGAGCAAAGGCTTGATATGGCGGCGGATGAGGCTCCGGTCCGTTTGGCGAGTCGATTCCTTCTTTCGCGACGCGCCTTCCTCCATATAGAGGTCGCAAAGCGCATCAACGCGGATGGTCTTCGCCTGTTCGGCTTGGTGCGGGTCCACCCCATCGCAGACCGTTGCGAGCAGCCGGATCGCTTCCTTGCGCGCCTCGTCGACCGTCCAGGGGGAGCCGTGGCGGCCGATCGTGAAGCGCCGCTTGCGCCCCTCCAGCCGCGCCTGCAGGATGTAAACCCTGCCGCCGGCGGCGGTCACCTTGACGCCAAACCCGGCGATTTCGGTGTCCCAGAGAAAGGCGTCCTTGGTTTTCGCTTTCGCGGTCTCAACAACGCGCTTGGTGAGTTTTGTCGGCATCGATCCCTCTGATTTCCAGCATCCAGATAGCATCCAGCAGGGATCGAATTCTGCGACATTCCCGAGAAAACGCTGATAGAGCGCGTCCGTAAAAAGCGAGAAGAAACAGTAATTTACGGTAGTTTCAAGAAAGTCCGTGTACTGCCCTTGACGCCTTCACACCGTAGGGGTCGCAGGTTCAAACCCTGCCGCGCCCACCATTCGTCGCCCTTAAGGCTTCAGCCCCCTCGATCATGCTGCGCTGCAATAGCGGGATTGGTTGCGCCGTCGCCCGCCGATTCACTCTTTGTTGTAAAATTGGCACGGTCGGCGCGGCGACGCATCCGGACCGCTCACGTTTACTTTACGCGGACGATTTGGCGGGCGAATAGTGGCCCTCTAAGCGTGCGGCCTCCCGGTCGGCGTTTCTGAATTTGCCCCGTTCAGGGAGGGGCGCAAAAAGGGGTTATCCATGAAAGTTTCAAAGGGTCTCGTTTCCATGACGGGACGTCTCCTCTGCGGCGCCGGCATCGGCGCGATCGCAGCGACTTCCGCCTTCGCCCAGTCGATCGCGGACGAAATCGTCGTCACCGCGCAGCGCCAGGAACAATCGGTGCAGGACGTTCCGATCGCGGTCTCCGCGTTCGGCGGCGAAGACCTTTCGGCGCGCCAGCTTGAGAGCTTCCAGGACATCCAGTTCAACATCCCGAACTTCGCCTTCTCGAAATCGCAGTTCACGACGTCGTCGATCTCGATCCGCGGCATCGGCGCCCTCGCCGTCGGCGCGTCGACGGAGCCCTCGACCTCGATCCACATCAACGACATCTACATTCAGGCGCCGCGGCTTTTTGAAACCGAGTTCTTCGACATCGAGCGTCTCGAAATCCTGCGCGGACCGCAGGGCACGCTGTTCGGCCGCAATGCGACCGGCGGCGTCATCAACGTGATCACCAACAAGGCCTCGACCGACGGAATTAGCGGCTACGCCGACGCCGAATACGGCACCTTCAATTCGGTGAAGGTGCAAGGCGCCCTCAATCTTCCGCTCTCGGAGAATCTGGCCGTTCGCCTGGCCGGCACGACCATTCAGCGCGACGGCTACACGCAGAACGTATTCGACGGCTCGGACATCGACGACCGCAACATCTACGCGCTGCGCGGTTCCGCGCGATGGACGCCGTCGGATTCGGTGACGCTCGATCTGACCGCAAGCTATATGCGCGAAGACGACAGCCGCATGCGCTCACACAAGCAGGCCTGCGAGGCGGGCCCCTTGCAGCCGCTGCTCGGCTGCGACCCGAATGGTCCGCGCGCCTTTGATCCGATGGATCTCCGCGCGACCTTCTTCGCCAACACCTCGGCGCAGACTTTCGCGCTTGCATCAGGCAACCCGGCCGCCGCGGCTTACGGCCTCTTCTCGCTCGCCGCCGGCCCGGTCAACGGTCAACTCCAGCCGACCGACCTCCGGCAGGTCGCGCATGACACGCGCCCCGAATACGCCGCCGAAGAATCGATCTTCATGCTGAATTTCAAGAAGGACTTCGAGAACTGGGCGTTCAAGCTGAACGGCGGCTGGGGCAATTCGAAAGTCGCTTCGCGGATGGACTTCGACGCCGGCGTCGGCCCGGCGCTGACCCGTCCGGCGGCGCTTTGCGCGCCGCTCGCTTTCGGCGGCCTTCCCGCCGTCTGCAACATCACCGGCGGCCCGACGGCCGGCGCCGGCCTTTTCCCGCTCTCTGAATTCGACGTCGGCATCACCGGATCGAACGGCCTCGTCGGGGCCGCCGGCGGCAATGTCCAGGATCGCTCCAACAATTACCGCGCGGTCGACATGTCGATCGGCGAAAGCGACTATTGGTCGGCGGAAGCGATCATCAACACCGATTTCGACAGCGCCTTCAACTTCCTCATCGGCGTCAACCACGCCGAGCAGAACGGCTATGCCGATTACGCGGTGGCGACGACGGGCCTTGATTATTTCGCCTATACGCTCGGCACCTTGTCGGCGGTGGCGGCGGCCCCCAATCCGCTTGTCGCGGCGCAGCGCGCGAACACCGGATTCACCTTCTACACGCCGTATTTCTGGAACGACACGGATGACGAATTCCTCGATTCGACGTCGGCGTTCGGCGAAATCTATGTCGACATTTCCGATTCGCTGAAACTGACCGGCGGCATCCGTCACAATTGGGACACCAAGGGCGTCCGCGACCGCGGCAACCTGCTCGAAAGCGCGAGCGCGTCGAACGCCGGGGTCCTCGCAGGAACGCCCGCGGTGGTTCCATTCGGCTTCCCGTCGGTGCGGGCGCTGCTCGACTCGGATGAGTTCACGCAAGGAACGCCGGGCGCCGTCAACGACTTCCGTGTCGTCGAGGGCGACTTCAACGCGACGACCGGCCGCGCGGTGCTCCAGTGGACGCCGAGCGATGATGCGCAGATCTATGTTTCCTGGACCCGCGGCTTCAAGCCGGGCGGCTTTAACCCGCGCACCTTGACGGCGAGCGTTCCGACGATCTTCGGGTCGGAAAAGATCAACGCCTATGAGGCCGGCATCAAGTCGAATCTCGGCGGCAGCCTGCAGGCGAATTTGACCGGATTCTACTATGATTATTCCGGCCTGCAGATTTCGCGCATCGTCGCCAACACCTCGGTCAATGACAATATCGACGCCAAGGTTCACGGCGTCGAGGCCGAATTTGTCTGGCGTCCGACCGACCGCTTCATCGCCAATCTGAACGCGTCCTACCTTCACACCAAGGTCGGCGACTTCGCGGCGATCGACGTCAGGAACCCGACAGCGGGAACGCCAGGCGTGACCTTGCTCGCCGACATCACCAACGGCCAGAACTGCGTGCTCAACAACAATGGCGCGCCGCCGCTGATCGGTCAGGTGCTGCCGGGCGGCCTCGCGGCTTTCAATGGGCTGATCGCCTCGCCGTTCACTGTCTGCTCGGCGCTGACCGCGCCGCGCGCGGCGCTCGGCGGTCTCAACCTGTTGCAAGTCGTCAACGCGAATTTCGGCACGAACTACCAGCTCCTCGACGGCATTGCGACCGACGCTTCCGGCAACGAGCTTCCGGGCTCGCCCGAGTTCAAGATCGGCGGCGGCGTTCAGTACGAAATGCCGATGGGCTCCTACGCGCTGACGCCGCGCGTCGACGTCTTCTGGCAGGACGATTTCTTCTCGAACGTCTTCAACACCCAGCAAGATCTCATCGACAGCTACATGTATATGAACGCGCAGGTGCGCTTCGGCCCGTCCGAGGGCAACTGGTCGATGCGCTTCTTCATGCAGAACGTGACGAACAAGGACGCCATCACCGGCGCCTTCGACGTCGGCCAGAGCGCCGGCAACTTCCAGAACCTCTTCATCCTGGAACCGCGCCGCTGGGGCTTCGGCCTCAACATGACGTTCTAGGAACATCGGCGACAACGATTGCGGAAAAGGCGGCCTCCGGGCCGCCTTTTTTTTGCGTCTGACCGGCCGGACATCCTCCTTTGAAAGCAGCCCTTTCTTTCTCCACCCCTGGAAAGGGCGCCCTTCCTTCACCCCGCCCTGTTATCCCGGATGCGCTGCAGCGCGTCCTTCGAGACGCCGCCGGACGGCGGCTCCTCAGGATGAGGGCTGCGGCGCTGATCCGGGATCCGGTGAGTTCAGCGGCGTCTTGACTCACGAGAACCCGAACGCGTCGCGCCATTCGTCTGTATCAAAACCAATCCCCACCCTACCCTCCCCTTTTCAAGGGGAGGGAATCCGCACGCGCCTCCTTTCTTCACCCCCCTTGGAAAGGGGGGCAGGGGGGATTGGGGCTGTTTCAGCCTGATC
>CADEDN010000039.1 GCA_902826095.1 uncultured Alphaproteobacteria bacterium
CGCCTTCTTGGCACATCAATGCCGTAGGGAGGGGCCGTCCACACCATCATCCCGGGCGCGCTGCAACGCGTAGTGTTGCAGCGCAGACCCGAGACCTTGTGCAGCCGAGGGCCCTAAACTGCGCGCGATCCCGCGTCCGCGCCTATTCCGCCGGCGGCTTTTTCACGAGCTTTTCGAACGAGCCCATGCCGCAGGAGCCGACGAGAAACCCGCCGCCATTGTCGACGACGCGGATGATCTCGTTGCGGCAAAGCTGCGATGTCGACGTCGAATACTCAAACCGGGTCGAGCCGCGCGTCGCCCCGTTGCAGTCGGTGTCGAGATCGCTGACATAATAGTCGCTGACGCCGGAGCGGATCAGCAAGGTGCGTTCATCGACGGCAGTGATGCTTGTTATCCGCGTGGTGTTGAGGCAGGTCGTCGTCTCGCCGGTGCGCTCAAATTGCGCGAGCTTCTCCGCCGCGGCTTCGTTCACCGGCTCCGCGCCGGTTGACGCGCAGCCCGCCGCCCACAAAAGCCCGATCAGCATTGCGTTCTTCATCATCGAATTCTCTCCCATACAGCCCGCGCCCGACCGACTTATAGCCCAGCGCCGGCGCCGGCCGCCATCACGGGGCCGTGAGCGACCGGCGCGGCGTCACTCGACGCCGAGTTTCTTTTTCAGGATCTCGTTGACCGCGGCCGGGTTCGCCTTGCCGCCGGTCGCTTTCATCACCTGACCGACAAACCAGCCGAAGGTCTTGGGCTTCTCCTTGACCTCGCGCGCTTGATCGGGGTTCGCAGCGATGATCGCGTCGATTGCTTTTTCGATGGCGCCGGTATCGGTCACCTGTTTCAGGCCGCGTTCCTCGACAATCTTTTCAGGATCGCCGCCCGTCTCAAACATGATCGCGAACACATCCTTGGCGATGCGTCCTGAAATTGTGTTGTTCGATAGGAGATCGATCAGCTTTCCGAGCCGCGCGGCGGAAATCGGCGAGTCCGATATGTCCTTGCCGCTCTTGTTTAGCGCGCCGAAAAGCTCCGTCGTCACCCAGTTGGCGGCGAGCTTGCCGTCGCGCCCCTTTGCGACGGTTTCGAAATAGTCGGCTTTGATGCGGTCTTGAGACAGCACCGCCGCGTCATAGAGCGACAGGCCGTAGGTCTTCATGAAGCGGTGTTTCTTGGCGTCCGGCAATTCCGGAAGACTCTTCCGGATCGCGTCGACCCAGGCGGGATCGAGTTCCAGCGGCAAAAGGTCGGGGTCAGGGAAATAGCGATAATCATGCGCGTCTTCCTTGGAGCGCATGGTCCGCGTCTCGCCGGTTGCGACGTTGAAGAGACGCGTTTCCTGGTCAATCTTGCCGCCGCGTTCGAGAACTTCGATCTGGCGGCGCGCTTCATATTCGACCGCCTGTTTCACATAGCGGATCGAGTTGATGTTCTTCGTTTCCGTGCGCGTGCCGAGCTTGTCGCCCGGCCGGCGCACCGACACGTTGACGTCGGCGCGCATCGAGCCTTCGTCCATATTGCCGTCGCAGGTTCCAAGATAGCGAAGGATTGTCCGGAGCTTTGAAAAATACGCCGCCGCCTCGTCGGCCGAGCGCATATCGGGCTTCGACACGATCTCCATCAGCGCGACGCCGGAGCGGTTCAGATCGACATAGGATTCTTTTGGCGAGAGGTCGTGGATCGACTTCCCGGCGTCCTGTTCAAGGTGCAGCCGCTCGACGCCGACAGTGATCTCCTCGCCGTCGACTTCGACCTCGACTTCGCCTTCGCCGACGATTGGGTCCTTGTATTGCGAAATTTGGTAGCCCTGCGGCAGATCGGGATAGAAATAATTCTTCCGGTCGAAACGCGACCAATGGTTGATCTTCGCATTAAGGCCGAGGCCGGTCTTCACCGCCTGTTCGATGCAGAATTTGTTGATGACCGGCAGCATCCCCGGCATCGCCGCATCGACGAGGGAGACGTTCTCGTTCGGCCCGGCGCCATATTCCGCCGACGCGCCCGAAAAAAGCTTCGACTTCGACGCGACCTGCGCGTGGACTTCAAGGCCGATCACGACCTCCCAGTCGCCGGTTTCGCCTTTGAGGAGTTTGCGCGGTTCGGTCATGTCTGCGTCCACGGATTGATGAATGGAACTTCGAGCTTTTCAAACACATCGTCGCGTGAGGCGACGGCCCCACGTCTGACGATGGCGATCGCTGCGATTTGCGCATCCGGGACCGAGACCGCGCGACCGACGCGCCGCGACCGCGCGAGCAGCACGCCGAAAGCGCCGGCGGCCGCGCGATCGAAAGGCAAAATCCGCCCTTCAAATGCAGCAAGAGTCACATCGTAGAATTGGCGCAAGTCGCTTTTGCGCTTGCCCTCGTGCAGTCGTTCAACGCCGAACGCCATTTCACCGATCGATATCGCGGTCGTAAAGGCGCTTTCGCCCAAAGCTTCCATGAAAGCGATGACGGCCGCATTCGGCTGAGGCTCTGACGGTTCAGAAAGAATATTGGTGTCGAGAATAATCACTCTTCGTGGAATCCGGCCCTGTGACTCTCGTTCAGCTCCAGACCTTCGTTGAAATCGACCGGAAAATACGCTGGCGTTCGACAGATGGTCCGAGCGTCGCGAAGATCTTCCGCGACAAGATTGGGACCGAATGTCTGCACGATCGCGATCAGATTGCGCGGATACGGAAGATCGTTTCCGGCTGCCGATCCGCCCGCCGCGTCGTCAAGCAAGCGGCGGGTCAAATTTTCAAGACTGTCGCCCTCTCGCGCCGCTCGGTCGGCAAGGGCCCGTTTGGTCTCTTCAGACAGGTTTCTAATCGTGATGCTGCTCATTGATCGCAGACTATTCCCGCCAGTGATTGCATGCAATCATTATCGATAATAAATTGAAAAGAAATGATTACTCCGCCCACATGCGCCTAAGGCAGGTATGGACATGCTGCAGGCGAATGCGATTTTCCCATTCCATGCGCTCGCCTTCAAGCGCGTAGACCTCATTGAGGTCATAAAGGAGCCCGCGCCGGGCCGGATCGCGCACTTCGCTTTCGATGAAGGTGATGGCGACGAGGCGCTCGCCGGATTCGAGCGGCAGGACTTCGTGGATCGTCGAGGAGGGATAAACGACCGCCGAGCCCGGATGGCCCTTGATGCGGATTGGCTGCGAGCCGAGATGGATTGTCAGCTCGCCCCCGACGCTCGCCTTCGGGTCGCCGAGGAAGACGGTCGACGAGACGTCGAACCGCATGCGTTTGCCGTCGACGATCGCACAGGCTTCGTCGCTATGGCGGCCATAGCTCATGCCCGGCTGATAGCGTGCGAGCATCGGCGGCGCGACGATCTTCGGCAAGGCGAAGAGACGGAACGGCTCGTTACGCATATAGGCCGCGAGGAGCAGCGCGGAACTTTCCCTGTAGCCGGGCGAGGCTAAATCGATCTGATAATTGTTCTTCGAAATATTGTGCGGGTTTGACGCCCGCCCGGCGGTGAAGGGCGATGACGCCGCGATCGCGCGCAGGCGAGTGATTTCATCGGGCGTCAGCAGATTGTCGATTTCAAGAAACATCGCCTTGCCTTTCTGTCCCGTCTCAACTTGCCCCCCCTCAGTCGCTGCGCGACAGCTCCCCCGCAAGCGGGGGAGCAAAGCGGCGCTGGCGCCTTTCCTCCCCCGCTTGCGGGGGAGGTGTCGAGCGCAGCGAGACGGAGGGGGGCCGCGAGAATCGCCCGCTACCGATTTGCGTTCGCCCTTTTAGCCCCAGCCTCCGCCCGCGCAATGACGCCTTTGACCGCATCGAACAACAGCCGGGGGAATTGCATTTCGAGGAAATGCGTGCCGCCCGGCGCCTGGCGGAACTCTACATCCGCGCCGGGGCCGAAACAGGATTTCAGCGTTTCGGCGTCCTTGCGGGATACGAGGTGATCAACATTTCCATGGACGATCGTAACCGGCGCGGTCACTTCCTTCAGGCGATCGAACAGCGGCCCGATCTGCGCGCGGCGGCCGGCGACTTCCTGACGGGCGTAATGGAGGGTCCTTGGCAACAGCGACTGCACGACCGGCGCGCCGCCAAGATCGACGAAGGGCTGCACCCAGGGGCGCGGCTCGGTGATCAGCGCCGCCACCGTGACCGCCCCTTTCACCTGTTGCGGAAAATCGACGAGCGCCTTCAATGCGAGTTCCCCGCCATAGGAAACGCCAAGCGCGACGACTTTCTTGTCGCCTTCAAGGAAGGGTTTGGCCGCCGCGACCTGATCGTTGAAGTCGAGATAGGCTTGGCGGTGCCCCTTCGCGTAGCCCGGCCGAGCGAGCAGCACGACTTCAAGTTCGGCCGGCGCCGTCCGCAGCATCCGTTCGAACAGATATTTCCGCGCCGGCGCTCCGGGGAACATCACGAGCCGCCAGTCCGATGCGCGCTCGGCGATCCACGCCTGATTCCTGATCGGCGGGGAGAGCGGGATGTCGTAGGCGAGCGAGCGGTAGGGTGCGGGCATTTGCTCGCCACTAAAGCGGGTCAAATGCCGGCGCCAGCAGTCATGTTCTGAATTGCTTGACTTTTCGCGCTTTTCACTTATGTTGCAACGTAGAACATGGAGGCAGTGATGCGCGAAATGTCGGTCCGCGAGGCCAACCAGAATTTCTCCAAAGTGATCGCCGAAGCCGAGCGCGGCGAGACGATTTACATCACCAAGAACGGCAGGACCGTCGCCAAGATCACGCCCGCCCCGCAGGATCGTCGCGACGACCCGGAATGGCAGGCGGCGTATCAGCGGTTGGTGGATTCGCTGAAGAACAAACCGGCGACTGGATTGCGCGTCGGCAGGACCACGCGCGACGAACGGTACGATGACTGACGATGGCCCGGATCGCGTTTGACACAAATGTCTTCGGCTATGCCGAACTCGAACCTCAGTCCGACAAGGGCCGGCGCGCCGCCGACCTGATCATTCGCGCCGCCGGAAGCGCGGTGATCCCTGCTCAAGTCCTCGGCGAATTGTTGAGGCTGGTTCAGCGCAAGGCGCCGAGCGCTCTGCCCCAGGCGGCGAAACAGGTCGACATCTACCGCGCCTCCTTCCCGATTGCCGCCACCACCGACGCCGCTGTCGCGGTCGCGGCGGAGCTTGCGCTTGAGCGTCGCATGCAGATTTGGGACTGCGTCATCTGCGTCGCTGCGGCGCAAGCAGGCGCGAGCATTCTGTTCACGGAGGACCTGCAAGACGGCGCCGACATTCGCGGCCTCAGGATCGTCAATCCATTCGATGCGAAAAATGATGCGCTGATCGATGAGATTCTGGCATGAAAGAGGGCGTGGACGGCGTCCGGCGTTCCGGGGAACATGACGAGGCGTCACTCGGACGAGCGCTCGGCGATCCAGGCCTGATTTTCGATCGGCGCTGAAAGCGGGGGCGTCGTAGTGAGAGACCGGTAGGGGGTCAATTTTGGCGGCTGTCGCCAAATTGGCGATTGCGACGGAAATAAATTGCGAAATTGACCACCATCATGGTTCCAAATGTTCCGACACCAATCCTCGGCAAGCTATCATCTAATAGCAGCGTCGCGATGGACGACATTAAGAAGAACGGCAGGCAGGTCAGAGCGCTGAGCAGTCGCGGATGCATCTTACGGATGTTGGACATGGTGCTCGCTCCCCACTTCTCTTGCTGCCTGCTCGATCGCATGGCGAGGAGCCTCACCCTTGCGCTTTCGCGGTCATGTCGAGTCCAAGCGCTTTCATCACTGCGAGCATCGTCTTGAGCGTCGGGTTCCCGTCTTCACTGAATGACCGATAGAGCTGCTCGCGAGACAAGCCGGTTTCTCGCGCAAGTTCGCTCATTCCTTTCGAGCGCGCGACGACGCCAAGCGCGTGCGCAATGTAAGCGGGGTCGCCCGTCTCGAACGCATCGGCGATGAAGACGGCTATCGCTTCCTTGCTCGTCAGCGCGTCGGCGGGATCGTAGGGATAGGTTTTCTCAGTCATACCTCAATCTCCTTCGCCAGCCGCTTGGCTATGTCGATATCGCGGCTCTGGCTCGCCTTGTCGCCGCCGCAAAGAAGGACGATGATCTCGCTTCCCTGCCGTACAAAGTAGATCCGGTATCCAGGGCCGTAATGAATGCGCAATTCCATGACCCCGTCTCCGACCGCACTTGCGTCACCCGCAAGGCCGCTCGCGAGCCGGTCAATCCGCGCCGCAATCACAGTTCGCGCCTTCTGATCCCGCAGCCCGCTTTCCCACTTCAAAAATGTCGCGGTCTGCCTGATCTTCAACATAAATATTGTAGTTTATAAATCACGATTTGTCAATGGGAGCCCGCCGCCTCACCCCCACCACGCCTCCGGCCGCGCCCTGAACCCAGCCGCCTGCTCCAGCGCAAACATGCCCTTGAACATCGTTTCCTCGTCGAAGGGCTTGGCGATGAGCTGCAATCCTAGCGGCAATCCCTTCGCGTCGAGGCCCGCCGGGACCGACGCGCCCGGCAGCCCCGCGAGGTTCGCGGTGACGGTGAAGACGTCGTTCAAATACATCTGCACCGGATCATCCGACTTCTCGCCGAGCGCGAAGGCGGCCGAGGGCGAGGACGGCGTCAGGATCAGATCGACCTTTTTGAACGCGTCGTTGAATTCGTCCAAAATCCGCTTACGGACTTTCTGCGCCTTGATGTAATAGGCGTCATAATAGCCGGCCGAGAGCACATAGGTGCCGATCATGATGCGGCGCTGCACTTCCTTGCCGAAGCCTTCGGCGCGGGAGTTCGCATACATCGACTGGACGTCCGAAAACTCCTTGGCGCGGTGGCCGTAGCGGACGCCGTCATAGCGCGCGAGGTTCGAGGAGGCTTCCGCCGGCGCGACGATGTAGTAGACAGGGAGCGCGTATTTGGTCAGCGGCAGCGAGATGTCGACGATCTTGCAGCCGGCGTCCCGGAACCACGCGATCCCCTGCGCCCAGAGTTTCTCGATTTCCGCCGGCATGCCGTCGAGGCGGTATTCCTTCGGGACGCCGATCCGTAATCCTTTGACCGACGCGCCAAGCGACTTCTCGTAATCCGGGACCGGCCGATTGACCGAGGTCGAATCCTTTGGATCGTGCCCCGCCATCGAGCGGAGCATGATCGCCGCGTCACGCGTGTCGCGGGCGATCGGCCCCGCCTGATCGAGGGAGGACGCGAAGGCGACAATCCCCCAGCGCGAGCAGCGGCCATAGGTCGGCTTGACGCCGACGGTCGCGGTCAGCGACGCCGGCTGGCGGATCGAGCCGCCGGTGTCGGTCGCGGTCGCGGCGGCGCAAAGATGCGCGGCGACCGAGGTCGACGAGCCGCCGGAAGAGCCGCCGGGCGTCAGCGGCGCGTTGCCGCCCTTCGCCCGCCAGGGGTTGATGACGGGGCCGAAATAGCTCGTCTCGTTTGACGAGCCCATGGCGAACTCGTCCATGTTGAGCTTGCCGAGCATCACGGCGCCGTCGCGCCAGAGATTGGCGGTGACGCTTGATTCATAGGGCGGAATGAACCCTTCGAGGATGTGCGACCCTGCCGTCGTCTGAACGCCTTCGGTGCAGAACAAATCTTTGATGCCGAGCGGCGCGCCTTCGATCGCGCCGCCTTCGCCCTTTGCGAGCTTTGCGTCGGACGCCTTCGCCATGTCGCGCGCGCGGTCGGCGGTGACCGTGACGAAGGCGTTCAGCGCCTTCGCCTTCTCGATATTGGCGAGATAGGCGTTGGTCGCTTCGAGCGAGGAGACCTTCTTCGCCTTCAGCGCGTCGCGGAGGTCAGCGAGGGAGAGGTCGGTGATGTCAGACATTGCGGCGCCCCCCCTCCGGCCCTTCGGGCCACCTCCCCCGCATGCGGGGGAGGAAAAGGGCCCGGCTCCCCCGCGTGCGGGGGAGCTGTCGGCGAAGCCGACTGAGGGGGGGAGCGTGGTCGCGCATCACTCCACCACCTTCGGCACGACGAAGAAATGATCTTCCGTCCGCGGCGCATTTTTCACGACATTGTCCGGCTGTCCGCCGCCTGTCGGCCCGGACTGCAAGACGTCCTCGCGCATCGGCAGCTTCATATCGACGGTCGAGGTCATCGCCTCGACGCCGGCGACGTCGACCTCGTTCAATTGCTCGATCCATTTGAGGATGCCGTTGAGCTCGGCGGTCAGCGGCTCAAGGCGATCTTCGGGAACGGCGAGGCGCGCCAGCCTGGCGACCTTTCGAACGATATCCTTGTCGACGGACATGACAGCTCTTTTTGCGACGGCGGGAGGCCGCAAGCCCTATCAACGGCCTTGGCCGGCGGCAAGGTCGCCGTCCGGATTTGGCGCCTCGCCCAACATGCGGGCGATGGCGAGGTCCGGCCGCGCGTCATTGATGCGGATGAGGTCGCGGATCGATTTGGCGACATCGTCGCCGGCCCGCTCCCCGGCGAGCGCCAGGAACATCGCCTCGTCATATCCCTCGCGGGCGGCGCGATTGACGAATTCCCGCCAGAAGGCGGCGACGCCCGCCTCGCCCGCGGCGGCGACATTGAGAACGTGTCCGCAGGCATAGACCGCATCCCAGCGCCGATCGGCTTCGGCGCGCTGCAGGGAAAGCTTCTCGAGGCGGCGCACGCAATCCGCCCTCGCCTTCGCAAAATTTTCCGCCGCCGCCTCGCTCGTCCAATAACCCGCCTCAACCATCGCCGCCGCCGCGAGTGCGTCAGCCCCGCCTTCGTGAATCCAGTCGGGGACAGCGTCGGTCATCGGGCGCGCCGCCGCCTGCCAGAGATGCGCGGCCTCATGCGCGGTCGAAAGCCGCAAAACGCCGAGCGACTTGTCGGACGCTTCTTTCCAACCGCCGCCGGCGAGCGTCATCTGGTATTGGCCGGGAAGCGCGTCGCCGCTGTAGCTCAATCTTCCTTCCTCGCTGAGATCGCCGATCGCGACGAAGATGTTCGGCTTGACCGGCAGGGCGCGCGCGAAAATTTCCTGCAAGGCGGCGGCGATCGCCGGTGCGAATGTCGAGACCTCCGCCTTGATCCAGTGCGGCGCGGCCGCGTCTGCGATCGTCAGAAGCGCTTCGGATTCAGCCGGAACCGCGGGGCCGGCGTAAATGAACGCCGGATGATCGAACGGGCTCTCCCAGTCGTCGAAGCGCTGCCGCGTTTCGCCGAACGCCGACACGCTTGATCCCTCTTCCGCGATGATCGTGAGGCGCGTGTCGAGCCGCGTCGACTGGTCCTTGTACGGCATAAAATGGCCGGTGAAGAAGATGACGCCGCCGTCGCCCATGGGAATGAAAGGCTCGTAGTCCTTTCGAAGATCCTGCGAGGCCGGGTCGACGTGAAAGACGACCTTCCGGACGCGTCGCCGCCCGTCGATCGGCGTCACAACGTCACGATGCTCCCGGTGCAGCAGCAGCGCGCCTTTCGTTTCGATCTCCCAGTGCGAAGCGCGAAATCCGTCAATGTCGGCCCCAAGATCGAGTTCCGCGCGCGGCGACGCGAGCTCATAGGCGACGCGCCAGGGACCATCGCTCTTCTGCTCAATGGTGACGCGAAGGTCGCCCTCGACGCGCGGCGGCGACGAATCATTTTTGGAACAGGCCGCAAGGACGGCCGCTGCGAGAATGAGACGCGCGGATCTGATCAAGGCGAAAAACTTTTCTGTTCGGGGCGAGGCGCCATACAATGCCGGAATGGCGGGCGAATTTGAACTGGCGGCGGCGGCTTTCGGCGAAACGGGCGCCCTGCTCGGCCTCGACCTTGGGGAAAAGACCATCGGCGTCGCGTCTTGCGATGCGGCAAGGCGGGTCGCGACCCCCGTCGTCACCATCCGCCGCAAAAAATTCGCCGCCGACGCCGCCGATCTGAAAAAGCTCGCGGAAGAGCGCGGCGCAGTCGGCTTTGTCCTCGGTCTTCCCCGGAACATGGACGGGTCGGAAGGGCCAAGAGCGCAAGCGACGAGAGCCTTCGCCCGCAATCTGCTGAAGGCGCTTTCCCTGCCGGTCGCGCTGTGGGACGAGCGGCTGTCGACGGCGGCGATGGAACGGGACCTGATCGCGCTTGAAACGAGTCGGGCTAAAAGGGCGGCGAAGATCGACGAATCGGCGGCCGCGTTCATCCTGCAAGGGGCGATCGACCGGCTAAGGCACAAAAGCGGCTAGAGGAGGCGAGCGATGGCGCCGGCCAATCTGAAGAATTTGATGTCCATCTTGCTGATCGCCACCGGCGTTCTGCATCTTGTCGTCGCCGCGATCGGCGCGCCGCCCGCCTTGCAGGTTCCGCTCACGGCGTTTGGCGCGCTCTATGCGGCGCTTGGCGTATGGCTGCGCGGCGCCGGCAAGACGGCGGTGCTTCTAGCAATGGCGGCGACCGCCGTCGGCCTCGCCCTTGGCGGCGCGAACTACATGCAGAACGGCGGCCCGGTCACGCTCCCTGTCATGTTCCTGATCGACCTGATCGTCCTTGGCGCGGGCGCCATGTGGCTGATGAAGTCAAAGGCGGCCTGACGCGATCGGGCGCCGGATTGCCTTCAAGCCGCCGCCGACGATAGAAGCCGGGCCATGGAATTCATCAATCGACCTTATGCGCCGGCGGGCGGCTTCGCAGCGTCAA
This sequence comes from uncultured Alphaproteobacteria bacterium, assembly GCA_902826095.1. Lineage (GTDB taxonomy): Bacteria > Pseudomonadota > Alphaproteobacteria > Caulobacterales > Parvularculaceae > Amphiplicatus. The sequence goes on from CADEDN010000039.1 coordinate 10,566, forward strand.
ATCTCATCAATGTCGATGATTTCCCGGACGCCGAAACGAATTACGTCCTCGAACTCGCTGAATATTACGCGCGCTTCCTGAAAGCGGGAAAATCGCCGCCGCCGCGGCTCGCCGGCAAGACGCAGATCAATCTCTTCTTCGAGGACTCGACGCGCACCAATCTCAGCTTTGAACTCGCGGGACGCCGGCTCGGGGCGGACGTCCTCAGCGTCCCGGTCGCCTCCTCCTCGGTGAACAAAGGCGAGAGTCTCGTCGATACGACGCAAACGCTGGTCGCCATGGGCGCACACGCGCTGATCGTCCGCCACCGCGAGCCGCGCGTCCATGACGAACTGGCGAAGCGCATCTCCTGTCCCGTCATCAACGCCGGCGACGGCGTTCGCGAACACCCGACGCAGGCGCTCCTCGATGCGGCGACGATAAGGTCCGTTTACGGAACGCTGAAAGGGCTCGTCATCGCCATCTGCGGCGACGTCAAGCACAGCCGCGTCGCCGCATCGGGCGCGACCCTGTTTTCAAGACTGGGCGCAGAGGTCCGCTTCGTCGGCCCGACGCACCTGATGCCGCCGCCCTACCAGCTTCCGCAGGCAAAGCGCTTTGACACGCTCCGCGCCGGAATCGCCGACGCCGACATCGTCATGGCGCTGCGCATGCAGTTCGAGCGCATGGATGGCGACGGCAAGGACGCGGCGAAAGGCTATTTCGAGACCTTCGGCCTCAGCCACGAAACGATCACATTCGCCAGGCCGGACGCCCGCATCATGCACCCGGGTCCGATGAATCGCGGCGTCGAAATCGACGGCGACCTCGCCGACGATGAAGATCGCTCGCTCATTCTCAAACAAGTCTTTTACGGCGTCGCAACGCGCATGGCGGTGCTCGACGCGCTGATAACCAAGGGCGCCGCGTTTTGACCGTCGCTCTCGCCGCCATCCTCGGTTACCTTCTTGGCTCAATTCCATTCGGGCTCGTCATCACCAGGGCGGCCGGACTTGGCGACATCCGCAAAGTCGGCTCCGGCAATATCGGCGCGACGAATGTCCTCAGAACCGGCCGGAAGGACCTTGCGCTGGCGACCTTGCTGCTCGACAGCGGCAAGGGCGCGGTCGCTGTCGCGATCGCCTATTGGCTGAATTGGCGCCCGGAAGTCGCTGGCGCGGCGGCGTTTCTTGGCCATTGCTTTCCGGTCTGGCTGAAGTTCAACGGCGGAAAAGGCGTTGCGACTTTCATCGGCACTTTGCTCGCGCTCTGGTTCCCCGCGGGACTATTCGCCTGCCTGATCTGGCTGCTCTTCGCTCTCGCCCTTCGCTATTCGTCATTGGCGGCGCTTGCCGCCGCGGCGGCGTCTCCGCTCCTCTTGTTCTCGATGGGCAAGGCGGCGTTCGCATTCGCCGCTATCTTCATGGCGTTCCTCATTTACATCCGACACGGCGCTAACATTCGCCGCCTGTGGCGGGGCGAGGAGCCAAGGATCGCCGGAAAACGCATTGCGCCAGAAGGCGCGTGATCGACATCCCCGGGGGAAGCGTGGCTGTACTCAGCGATAAGGAGCGGCTCGACTGGCTGCAGTTGATCCGCACCGAGACGATCGGGCCAATTACGTTCGCGCAACTCTTGAAGCGGTTCGGCTCGGCCGCCGCCGCGATCGACGCGCTGCCCCAGCTCGCGATGAAGGCCGGCCGGAAACTGCCGCTGCGGGCCGCCTCGCGCGCGAGCGCCGAGCGCGAAATGGAAAGAGCCGCGGCGGCCGGCGCTGCGCTCATCGCGCGCTGCGAGCCCAATTACCCCCGGCCGCTCGCGGAAATCGCCGACGCGCCGCCGCTTATTTATGCAAGAGGCCACCAGAGCCTGTTTGAACGGCCCGCCGTCGCGGTCATCGGCGCGCGCAACGCTTCCGGCGTCGGCCGCAAGATCGCGCGATCGCTGGCGGAGGGACTTGGCGCTGCCGACATCGTCGTCGTCTCAGGCCTTGCGCGCGGCATTGACGGCGCGGCGCACGACGCCGCCCTGAAGTCCGGCACGATCGCGGTTGTCGCCGGCGGCGTCGATGTCATCTATCCGCCCGAACATGCCGAGCTTACCGCGGCGATCGCCGAGCGCGGGCTCGTTTTGTCCGAGCAGCCGCCGGGCGCCGTCCCGACCGCGCGTGACTTTCCCCGACGCAATCGGCTGATCTCCGGCCTGTCGCGTGGAATCGTCGTTGTCGAAGCGGCGGCGCGATCGGGCACCTTGATCACGGCGCGCTTTGCGCTCGAACAGGGGCGCGAGGTTTTCGCGGTGCCAGGCTCCCCCCTTGATCCGCGCTGTCAGGGAGCAAACCGGCTCATCCGCGACGGCGCGACGCTCGTCGAAAACGCGCAGGACATCCTTGACGTCCTCGCCGGCCAGTTCCGCAGCGCGCAGGAGCCGCCGCATGATCCGCTTGATTGGGGCGCCGACGGCGATCGCTTCTGCGCCGCGGACATCACACGCGCCCGCGCCCTCGTCCGCGAATCCTTGAGCTTCACCCCGCTGCACCGCGACGAAATCCTGCGCGAGACCGATGCGCCAGCAAGCCTCGTCATCGAGGCGCTGATCGAACTCATCCTTGCAGGCGAGGCCGAGGAACATTCCGGCGGACGCTTTTCGCTGCGGGCCGGCTGATCCTCGCCTTACTCGCCCGCCGCGGCCCTGCGCGCTTCCTCCTGGCAGCTCCGGAGAAGATATTGGAGCTTCACAAGGCCGCTCGAACGCGCGAGGCGCTCAAGCTGGCTAAGGAGGTCGCCAATATATTCGGCCGTCTCGGCTTCACTGGCCATCCGGGCCTTTTCGGACGGCGCTTTGCGCGCCGCAGCGTTGTTTTCCATGGATAAAGCGTCCCTATTACGGGGCGAATGCCGCCGTTGTCCCGGTTGCGATAATAGCAACTATAGATGTTAAAATCCAGATATATATACCTAGGGTTGTAGCCAATCTTCGCGCGCGGTTGACTTTTTTACCAACCCCAACGCACTTTCCGCCCCCTTCGCGCCTGGCCGGCCATCGCCCGGGCCAGCGATTCGCCGCCGTCAGGAGACGCAGGACGCATGCAGGTCGTCATTGTCGAATCGCCCTCGAAGGCCAAGACGATCAACAAATATCTGGGGTCCGGATACCGGGTTCTGGCGTCCTTCGGGCATATCCGCGATCTCCCCTCCAAGGACGGCTCGGTCGATCCGAAAGCCGACTTCGCGATGATCTGGGAACTCGACGCCGCTTCCAGGAAACGCGTCGCCGAGATCGCCGAGGCGGTGAAGGAATCCGACCGGCTGATCCTCGCGACCGACCCTGATCGCGAGGGCGAGGCGATTTCCTGGCACCTCCTTGAAGTCCTCGGCCAGAAGAAGGCGCTGAAGAAGGGCCTCAAAATCGACCGGGTCGCCTTCAATGCGATCACCAAATCGGCGGTCGCCGAGGCGATGGAGCATCCGCGCCAGGTCGACCAGGCGCTGGTCGACGCCTATCTCGCAAGGCGCGCGCTTGATTATCTCGTCGGCTTCACCCTGTCGCCGGTGCTCTGGCGCAAGCTCCCCGGCGCGCGCTCGGCAGGGCGCGTGCAGTCGGTCGCGCTGCGCCTCATCTGCGAGCGCGAACTCGAAATTGAGAAATTCGTCGCCGAAGAATATTGGACGGTCGCCGCGCAAGCGACTTCGGAAGGTTCAGCGCCGTTTGAAGCGCGCCTGACGATTCTCGGCGGCGAGAAGCTGAAGAAATTCTCGCTCAACAACGAAATATCGGCGCTCGCCGCGAAGAAAACCGTCGAAGGCTCTAAATTCGTCATCGAGGCGATTGAAGCAAAGCCCGCCCGGCGCCATCCGCCGGCGCCGTTCACGACCTCGACCCTGCAGCAGGAGGCCGCGCGAAAACTCGGCTTCAACGCCCAGCGGACGATGCGTCTTGCCCAGCAACTTTATGAGGGCGTCGACATCGGCGGCGAGACGACCGGCCTCATCACTTATATGCGGACCGACGGCGTCGATATGGCGGGCGAAGCGATCCACGACGCGCGCCGCACCATCGACAAGGAATTCGGCGCGCCGTACCGCCCCGATGCGCCGCGCGTCTACAAGACGAAAGCGAAGAACGCCCAGGAAGCGCATGAGTGCATCCGCCCGACCTCCTTTGGACGCATGCCCGGCAAGATCCGCGGGCTCGATAATGACCAGCACCGGCTTTACGAACTCATCTGGAAACGCGCGATGGCGAGCCAGATGCAGTCGGCGGAGCTTGAAAACACCACGATCGATCTTCTCTCGGCCGACCGGAAAACCGGCCTTCGTGCGACGGGATCGGTCATCCTCTTTGACGGCTTTTTGAAGCTCTATGAGGAAGGCCGCGACGACAATGACAGCGAAGACGGCTCGGGCGTTTTGCCGAAAGTGCGGCAGGGCGCCGGCGCCTCGGTTTCAGACGTCAAGGCCGACCAGCATTTCACGCAGCCCCCGCCGCGCTATTCCGAAGCCTCGCTCGTCAAGCGCCTTGAAGAACTCGGCATCGGGCGGCCGTCGACTTACGCCTCGATCCTGACGACGCTGCGCGACCGCGACTACGTCACCATGGAGAAGAACCGGTTCATCCCGGATTCAAAAGGCCGGATCGTCACCGCGTTCCTTGAGAATTTCTTCAAGCGCTATGTCGAATATGATTTCACCGCCGATCTTGAAAAAACCCTCGACGAAATCTCAAACGGCGACGTCGACTGGAAAGCGTTCCTGCGCGAATTCTGGAAGGATTTCTCCGCCAATATCGAGAGCGTCGGCGAGCTTCGGATCACCAACGTCCTCGACGCGCTGACCGACGCGCTCGCGCCGCATATTTTCCCGAAAAAAGACGACGGCGCCGACCCGCGCGCCTGCCCCGTTTGCGCGAACGGCAGGCTGTCGCTGAAGACCGGCAAGTTCGGCGCCTTCATCGGCTGCACGAATTATCCCGAATGCAATTATCGCCGCCAGCTATCCGCGAGCGAGGGCGAAGAGGGCGCCGGCGACAAGGCGCTCGGTATTGATCCGGCGTCGCAGCTGCAGGTTTTCCTGCGCATCGGCCGCTTTGGTCCCTATCTCCAGCTCGGCGAGCAGGAAAAGGGCTCGGAAGAAAAGCCCAAACGAGCCGGCCTGCCGAAAAACTGGAAAGTCGAAGACGTCACGCTTGAAAAGGCGCTGATGCTGCTCGCTTTGCCGCGCAAGGTTGGTCCGCACCCGGAAGACGGCGAGATCATCGAGGCGGGCCTTGGCCGCTTCGGCCCTTATGTGAAGCACGGCAAGACTTATGCGAATCTTCCCTCGATCGAGGATGTGTTCGAGGTCGGCCTCAATCGCGCGGTCGCCGTCATCGCTGAAAAGCGCGCTAATCCGCGCGGCGCGCGCGGGTCCGGCCCCAAGCCGCTGAAGGAGCTAGGGCCCCACCCGTCGAGCGGCGACGCGGTGCAGGTGATGGACGGCCGCTACGGGCCCTATGTCAAATCCGGCAAGATCAACGCCACCTTGCCGAAGGGCCTCGATCCGCAGGCGCTGACCATGGAACAGGCGGTCGAACTGATCGCCGAGCGGGCGGCGAAAGGTCCTTCAAAGAAACCGGCGCGCAAGGCCGCGGCGAAAAAGGCGCCCGCCAAACAAGCGGCGGAGAAGAAAGCGCCGGCGAAGAAGAAACCTCCCGCGAAAAAAGCGCTGGCCAAGCCCGCAAAAAAAGCGGTCGCAGTCTGACCGCAAACTTCGCCGAACCGCTGCCCTCGTAAAATTTGCGCCTGCGCGGTAGCATGAATTTGAGCCTCGTCGCGTAGTACCCCCCGGATGCCGGCGCAACGGAAACTGATCAACCGAATGTTGCCGGCGACCGCCGTCGCGGTCGCCCTATCCGCCTGTGCGACGACGACGTCCTACAAGGCCGCCCCGTACTCGATGCATGCGCTTGGCGTTTGCCCGGGGATTTCCGTTTCGAACGCGCCGCCGACCGAGCCGAACGGCCGGTTGCTGAATTACTCGCCGCTGACGGTCGTTCGCGGCGTGATGCTCGCACGGGCGCCGGTCGAGGCTTGCCTCTCCTCCGGGTTCGGCAGGAGATCGGGCGGCGCCGGATCCGTACATGAAGGGATCGACCTTTACACCGGCGCGCCGCGCGCGGTGCTCGCGGGCGGCGACGGACGCGTCGTGTCAATCGCGGAAACGAAGGGCTACGGCTTGATGGTCGCGATCGATCATGGCGACGGCGTTTCGAGCCGCTACGCGCATTTGTCCTCCGTCTCGCCGACCCTGCGCGCGGGCCTGCGCGTTCTTGCTGGCGAGACAATCGCGCGGACCGGCAAGAGCGGCAATGCGACCGCCGTGCATCTCCACTATGAAATCCTGATCGACGGCCGGCCTGTCGACCCCTTGCGCGCCGGCGGTTAGCCATTGGCGGCAATCATGCTAGACCGGCCGCGCCCTTAGTCGCGAAAGCCCGACTTGCCCTCGAAGAAACGCCCGAACGGGCTGCCCACCAAAGACCAGATAGCGAAATACCTGCGCGAACAGCCGGGCGAGACGGCGCGCCGGGATATCGCGCGCGCCTTCAACGTCAAGGGCGATGACCGCGCCATTCTCCGCGCAATGTTGAAGGAAATGGAGGCGTCGGGCGCGCTGCGGCGCGCGGCGGCCAAAAAATTCCACATCGCGAGCGAACTGCCGGAGATTCTCGCCATCGACATCATGTCGGTCGACAGCGATGGCGATCTCCTTTGCCTCCCCGCCGCATGGGAAGGCGAGACGGAGCCGCCGATGATCAAGATCGGCGCGCGCGAGGCGGCGAAAGTGAAGCCGGCGCCGGGCGTCGGCGACCGCGTTCTCGCGCGCCTCAAATCCGCCGGCGATGACGGCTACGACGCGAGGATCATGAAGCCGCTCGGCCGCGGCGCGCATCGGTTCCTCGCGGTCTTCCGAAAGACGAAATTCGGCGGCGTCGCGGAACCGGTGGAGCGGCGGGCGCGAAATACGTTTTCGATCGATCGCGAGAGCACGCGCGACGCCAAAGAGGGCGATCTTGTGTGGATCGAAGCGCCTCCGCAGCGAAGCGGCGGCCTCGGCCGCGCGCGCGTTCGCGAGATCGCCGGCCATGTCGATGATCAGCACGCCTTCACTTTGATCGCGCTCGCGGCGCATGACATTCCGGTCGAGCTTCCCGCCGATGTCATCGCCGAGGCCGAGCGCGCGACGCCGCCGGATATGAAGAACCGGACGGACCTTCGCGCCGTTCCGCTGATCACCATCGACCCTGAGGACGCCAAGGATCACGACGACGCGGTCTTTGCAGCGCGCGACGACGCCCCCGCCAACGCCGGCGGCTGGAAAATTATCGTCGCCATCGCCGATGTCAGTTGGTTTGTAAGACCGGGCTCGCGCCTCGACAGGGAAGCGCAGCGGCGCGGCAACTCCGTCTATCTTCCCGATCGCGTCGTGCCGATGCTGCCCGAGCGGCTGTCCAACGACCTTTGTTCGCTGCGGGAAAATGTCGATCGGCCCTGCATCGCCGTCGAACTGATCATCGACGCCGACGGCCGCAAGAAGAGCCACCGCTTCATGCGCGCGATGATGCGATCGGCGGCGAAACTCTCCTACGCCGAGGCGCAAGCGATTATCGGCGACAAGAGCAGGAAGGGGCCCGTCGCTGAAACTGTCGGCCATCTCTACGGCGCTTTTCAGACCCGATGGAAGGAGCGCTCGAAACGAGCGCCGCTCGATCTCGATCTTCCTGAGCGCAAGATCGTTCTCAATCCGGACGGCACGGTCGCCCGAATCATCCGGCGCGAGCGCTATGACGCGCACAGGCTGATCGAGGAGTTCATGATCCTCGCCAATGTCGCGGCGGCGGAAATGCTGGAGCAAAATAAGACGGCGCAGATCTACCGCGTGCACGACACGCCGGACCCCGAAAAGCTCGACAGCGTTCGCGACTATCTCGAAGATCTCGACTACTCGCTCGACAAAGGAGCCGTCCGCCCCGCGCAGTTCAATCAGATATTGAAAATCGCCAGCGAGCGCGGCCAGCAGGAAATGATTTCCGACGTCGTTCTCCGCTCGCAGCGGCAGGCGGTCTACGCGATTGAAAATGTCGGCCATTTCGGTCTCAATCTCGGGCGCTATTCGCATTTCACCTCGCCGATCCGCCGCTATGCGGATCTGACGATCCATCGCGCGCTCGTCTCGGCCTGCAAGCTCGGCGAGGGCGGTCAGACGCAGGAAGAGGCGGCGCGGCTTTCCAAGACCGCCGAGCTGATTTCCGACATGGAGCGCCGCGCCGTCGCGGTCGAGCGCGAGGCGAATGACCGCTATCTCGCGGGCTACCTTGAAGACAAAATCGGCGAGGAATTCGGCGGCCGCATCAGGGGCGTGACCCGTTTCGGCCTGTTCGTGATGCTCGATGAGACCGGCGCGGACGGATTTGTTCCGGCGCGCACGCTCGGGCCGGAGCGCTATGATTTCTACGAGGAAAAACACGCGCTGATCGGCGCGCAACAGGGCGGCGCCTACCGGCTCGGACAGGCTGTGCGCGTTAAGCTCGCGGAAGCCGCCCCCCTGCGCGGCGGCCTCACCTTCGAGATGATGTCAGACCCGATCGAAGACCCGAATTTCAAGCCGACAAAGCGGCCGCGCTCCTTCCGCGGCGCAAAGCCGAAAGGCCGCTATCAAGGCGCCAAACGCGAGCGCCCCGCCAAGGGCAGGCGACGTCGATGACATCGGAGCTCTTGACCATCCGCGATTTCTTCCGCCACGCCGTGACGTCGTTTACGCGTGCGAAATTGCATTTTGGTCATGGCGCGACAACCGCAATCGATGAATCCGCCTTCCTGGTGCTTGAAGCGCTGTCGCTGCCGATCGACGACATCAATCCATGGCTTGACGCGCGCCTTACGACGCCCGAGCGGGAACGGCTCTCCGCCCTGATCGACGAGCGTATCAGGACGCGAAAGCCGGCGGCGTATCTGCTGCAAAAAGCCTATGTGCAGGGCCTTCCTTTCTTCGTCGATGATCGCGTCATCGTACCGCGTTCCTATCTTGGCGAAATTCTGGGGACCGGCTCTCCGGTGCTTCCTGACCCCGAGAACGTTTTCGCCGTGCTCGACCTTTGCACGGGCTCGGGTTGCCTCGCGATCCTCGCCGCGCTGGCTTATCCCGAAGCGGAAATCCATGCGGTCGACCTTTCAGCCGATGCGCTTGAAGTCGCCGCGCGCAATGTCGCGGATTACGGGCTTCAGGACCGGGTATTCCTGCATCAAGGCGATCTCTACGCTTTGCTCGACAATCGTTATTTCGATATCATCCTGGCGAACCCTCCCTATGTCGACGCCGCAGCGGTCGCCGCGTTTCCGCCGGAATATCGCGCCGAGCCATCGATCGCGCATGCGGGCGGCGAGGACGGCCTCGACATCGTCAGGCGCATCATCGCCGGCGCCGGCGGGCATCTGCAAAAAAACGGCGGCGTTCTTTGCGAGGTCGGACGCGGGCGCGCCATTCTGGAGCGCGAGTTTCCGCATCTGCCGTTTGTCTGGATCGACACGGAAGAAAGCGAAGGCGAAGTTTTCTGGCTGACCTGGCAGGATCTGGCCTGAGGGCTCATACAGCTTGCACTGATCAATACCGATGGTGTCATCCCGGACGGCGCGAAGCGCCGATCCGGAATCCCATGAGGTCGCCGCCGGAGATCCCGGATAATCGCCTCCGGCGATTTCCGGGATGACAAGAGATGAGTGCTCCTCAGCGCAAATTGGTGTCAGGCCGCCGCCTCATGGCTCGCGGCTTTGGCTTTCTTTTCCGCCATTCGCACGGACATGATTGAGACTTCGTAGAGCCCAAAGATGCAGCTCGCGAGCACGATCTGGCTGAAGGGATCGGGCGGCGTCAGGATCGCCGCGATGATGAAAATGACAACGATCGCGAACCGCCGGTATTTGACCAGCATCCCCGAATTGATGATTCCAGCGCGCGCGAGAAGGGTGAGAAAAACCGGCAGCTGAAAGGCGAGGCCGAAGGAGAGGATCAACGTCGTCGTCAGCGACAGATAATCCCCGACCCGCGTCAACAGCTCGTAATTCGCCGGCGCATCGCCGCCGGCTTTGGCTTCAAAACCGACCGCGAATTGCATGATGAACGGCATCATGACGAAATAGACGAGGCCGCCGCCAATTGCGAAGAGGATCGGCATGGCGACGAGGAAAGGCGCCGCCGCCTGCTTTTCGCGCCGATAGAGCCCTGGAGCGACGAAGCGGTAAGCCTGCCAGGCGAGCACCGGAAATGCGACGACGATCGCCGCGAATACGGCGAGGCGAACCCGCGTGAAGAAAAACTCGAGCGGCGCGAAATAGAGCGTCGGATCCTTGCCGGCGTCAGCGCGGCCGACCGCTTCGACGAAAGGAATGATCAAGATGTTGAATATCTGCTCAGAGAAAGCAAAACAGAACACAAAGGCGATCGCGATCGCCGCGATCGAAACGATGAGCCGCCGGCGAAGCTCCGTCAAATGATCGATGAGCGGCGCCGCGGACGCCGCGACTTCATCTTCCTCCGCCGCCGGCTCGGCTTTTTTCTGCGGCAGGCTCACTCGGCGCGCTCGGGGCTCGGTTTCATCGCGCTATCCCTGATCTCGGCGGCTTCGGCGCGCACCGCGCTCGCCGCCGGCCGGACCGCCTCTTCGATCGATCGCTTGGCTTCAGCGACGACGTTATTGGTCTTCAGGGATTCGATCTCGCGGCGCATGTCTTCCATTTCGGACTCGCGCGCCATTTGATTGAAAGCGGCGGTGAACTCGCTCGCCATGCGGCGCGCCTGCGCGGCGAGCTTGCCGGCGGTGCGCATCAATTGCGGCAGGTCCTTCGGGCCGACGACGACAAGCGCGATGATCGCCACGACGACGATTTCGAAAAATCCAATTCCCGGCATCAGATTCATGACGCCCTCACGCGGCGGAAAAAGATGCGCTAATGCGCGTCTTTGGACTTCGGCGTGACGTCGACCGCCTTGTCCGAACGATCTTCAATTTTCGCATCCTCGTCCTGAAGACCCTTCTTGAAGGCTTTGATGCCCTTGGCGAAATCTCCCATCAGCTGAGAGATTTTGCCGCCGCCGCCAAAGAGCAGCAGCGCGAGTACGACGATGATCAGGATCTGCCAGGGTCCGACGGCCATCGCGGCCTCCTTCATTCAGCTACGCCCTATGTAGGGCGTCGGGCCGGGAGGCGCAAATCAGAGCTGCTCCGGCGTCTCTTCTTCGTGGAAATCGGTTACGAATTCACTCTCGCCGGCGAGTTCCTCAATGTCTTCGTCGGCGAGATCGTCGCCCGGCGCCGGCACCATGAAGCCCGGCGGCAGACTCGCATCGAGGAGCCCCGCGGCTTTGAGATCCGCAACGCCCGGCAAATCGCCGACGCTTTCAAGATTGAAATGCTCAAGGAAAGCCTGCGTCGTGCCGTAAAGGATCGGCCGGCCCGGCGCCGATTTCCGGCGGCCCCTGAGCCGCACCCAGCCGATTTCCATCAACTGGTCGAGCGATCCCGGCGAGACAGCGACGCCCCGCACGTCTTCAATGTCGGCGCGCGTGCAAGGCTGGTGATAGGCGATGATCGCCAAGGTCTCGAGCGCGGCGCGCGTCAGCCGCCTCGGCTCGATCTTCTCCTTCTCCAGCACATGAGCGACGTCCGGCGCGGTCACAAAGCGAAATTTGCCGGCGGCCTTCGAGAGCACGACGCCGCGGTTTTCATATTGCAGCGCCAACGTGTCGATCAGTGTCCGGATATCGGCGCCGGCGGGGAGCCGCGCGGCGATCGCTTCCTCATCCAGCGGCTCGACGGCGGCGAAAAGAAGGGCCTCCGCCATGCGCAAATGTTCGGCCATCTGCGCCGCCGACCACACCGCATCGGAAATCTCGACCTCGTCGATCCCGCCATTGTCGACGCCGTCTTCAGATTCGTTTTCATCCATCATGTCTTCAATTTCCTCGGCGAGCGCTTCTTGCGCTTCGCGCACGTCAAGCTCATCAAAATTGCGGGCGCGCCCGTCGGCTGCGGCGATGTCATCCGTTCGCGTCATTCTGGACCTCCCTGATCGGCGCCGGGTCGCGGCGCTGGCGGACATAAATCGGCTCGAACGCGCCAAGCTGGCGAATTTCGATCGCGCCGGCCTTCGCGAATTCGAGCGCTGCGTTGAACGAACTCGCCACGACCGACGAAGCAGGCGCGTCGATCTCACGGATCGGCGCGACGCGCGACAGCTCCGTCCACTCCGGAATCGAGCCGAGCATTCTTTCAATTCGCGCGCGCGCCTCCTCAATCGAAAAGACTTTCGGCGGCTCGATCTTGTAGGTGCGATCGACCGCCGCGACGCGCTGGCGCGCATAGGCTTGCAGCAGCTCGAAGAGGTCCGCTTTCCAGAGCGGCGTTTTCAGAACGCGCACGCCTTCCGGCGCGCCGCGCGCGAAAAACTCGGCGCCGAATTGCGGGAGTCTGAAAAGCTTTTCGGCCGCGCGGCGCATCGCTTCAAGGCGCTGCAGCTGGAACGCCAGCCGCGCCGCCATTTCATCCGCCGTCGGCTCGCCTGATCCGTCATCGGGCGCGGGAATAAGGAGCTTCGATTTCAGATAGGTCAGCCACGCCGCCATCACCAGATAATCGGCCGCGAGTTCAAGGCTCCGGGCGCGCGCCGCGGCGATAAAGGCAAGATATTGGTCGACCAGCATGATCATCGAGATCTTGCGGATGTCGACGCGCTGCGTGCGCGCAAGATCGAGGAGCACGTCGAGCGGGCCTTCATAGCCGTCGAGATTGACGACAAGCGAATCGATATCGGTCTCGGGATCCGTTCGAACAGGCGCGTCGAACGGCTCGCTGTCGCCCAATTCGCCGGGACCGGCTTTGCTGGTCTTGGTCGTCGCTTCCGTCATGAACTCACCATGGCGGCGATTCCCGAAGGACGCCGCCGCCTGCTTTTCCACCGCGCCGTCATGCGACGAGCGCGGGCTTGATCAGGCTCGCCAGCCGCTCATAGTCCCTGGCCGTATCGGCCCGCAAGGTGGCGGTCGGCGCGGCGGCGAGCGCCGCCTCGGCGCGGGCGAGCGATCGGCCCGAAAGCGTCGGGGCGTTCGTCGCGGCTTCGACCATTTGCGCCATTGAAAAATTGCAGCAGCAGGCGATGTCGACGCCGGCGGCGAGGCAGTCCCGGACGCGCGCGCCGACAGGGCCGCCGAGCGCCTGCATCTTGAGATCGTCGGACAAAAGGAGCCCGTCAAAGCCGATTTCGCCGCGGATGACGTCATGGACGATCGTCGCCGACATCGTGCCGCACTTTTCCGCGTCAAACGCCTCGTAGACGATATGGGCGGTCATGCCGATCGGCGCGTCGCAAAGCGCCCTGAACGGCGCGAAGTCGACGTCGCGCAGATCGCGCTTCGACGCGACGACGCGCGGCAGGTCGTAATGGCTGTCGACGGTCGCCCTGCCGTGGCCGGGCATGTGCTTGATGACGGGGAGCGCGCCGCCTTCCATCAGACCTTCGATGATCGCCCGGCCAAGCGCGATGATCTGATCGGGGTGCGTCGCAAGCGCGCGATCGCCGATCACGACCTTGTCTGAGTCGATTTGCGGGACGTCGAGCATCGGCACGCAATCGATGGTGACGCCGACGTCCGACACCATGCGCCCGATCAGCCTTGCGTTAAGACGCGCGGCTTCCGTCGCTTTATCCGGATCAAGCCGCCAGAGCTTGCCGAACACGGCGGGCGCCGGGTGCGCGGGAAACGCCGGCGCCTTCATTCTGGCGACCCGCCCGCCTTCCTGATCGATCAGGATCGGCGCGTCGCGGCCGACGCAATCGCGCAGCTCCGCGCAAACTTCCCGAACATCATCCGCGGACTGACAATGTCGCGCGAAGAGGATGAAGCCCCAAGGATCGGCGTCCCGAAAAAGCGCCTTTTCCGCCGCGGTCGGTCGAGCGCCTTCGCAATCAAGAATGAGCGCGCTCGGCATCGATGACGGCTATTTCGCCTTGATGAGGCAGTCCGTCCCGCGCTCCTTGAGGCCGGCGCAATAGGTCTTCGCCTCATCAGCCGTTGCGAAGGGCCCGATCCTCAGGCGGTAGAAGACGCCCTTCGCCCCGAGGTCCGCGCGTTCGACGTCGTTCGATTTGCCGTCGAGATAGGCGCCGAGCTTTCCGGTGAGCTTCGTCCACTGCCCGTCGGCTTCCGCTTCCGACTTGAACGCGCCGATCTGCACAAGATGCGACCCGGCGAGCGCGCCGCCGGTGCGATAGCTGACGGTCGGCTTGGCGGTCGCCGCCGCCGGCGTCGGCGCCGTCGCGGGCTGAGCCTCGGGCTTGGTCGCCGGGGCTTCGACCTTCGGCGCTTCAGCGGCCGGCGCGGGCGTGGCGCCGGCATTGCCCGCCTGATCTTCGCGCGCAAGCGCGGCGATCCTGTCGGCGACCGCGTCTTCAGCAACCGACGCCCCGTTCTCGGCGCCCGACGCGATCGCGCCGATCGGATCATCGCTCGACCGGGCGACCGGCTCTTCCGGGCCCTTGGCGATGACCTCGACCGGGTTTGAGTCGCCGCCGCCGACCTTGTCGTAAACCTCAAGCCCGTCGCCATTGGCGGCGTCCGCGACCTTGTTTTCGATCTTCAAGGGTTCCGCAGGATCCGCCGTCACATAGGGCGCGTTGTTCGCGTCCTGCCCGTTGCGGATGCCCTGCTTGTAGGCGATCCACACGACCGACGCGAGCGCGCCGAGCATGACGACACCCATCAGCAGGACAACGAGGCCGGATAGACCCCGCTCCTCCTCGCCTTCGTCCGAATCAAGTTCGTCGAGTTCCTCGATTTCGTCGTCGAATGACGCCGCTTCACTCTTCATCGCCATCTCCTTTGCGAAGCGCCCAGGGGGCGCCGGCCGCCCGGGGCGGGCCTCGCCCGCATTCTCTCTGACTGATCGTTGCGCGCGCCTGTCTCTAAGCCGGAATGCGCGAATCGTTCGTTACCCGCAAGCATACCATTTAGCCGGGCGCCGGTCGAACGGGCGGCGAACCCTCGGCCGCCCTCTGTGGAAAAGGAATATGAAAATCCGGTCATATCAGCGGCCCTCCGCCGAAGAGCCTTTCATGCTCCCTGATGGCGTAGCGATCGGTCATCCCGGCGATATAATCGCAGACGGCGCGCGGCTGAAAGGCGGCGTTTGCGCGCCATTGCGGCGGCAGGGTTTCCGGCTCTGACATGAATTGCTCGAACAGGGCGCGGACGATCCGCTTGGCTTGGCTCCGCGCGCGATTGACCTTGTAATGCCGGTAGACATTCTCGTGCAGAAACGCCCTCAAGCCCGACAATTGCGTTTTCATCGCCGGCGAGAAATCGACGATCTGGCGTCCGGCGCGGCGGATGTCGCCAACGCACTTCGGGGCGAGCGCCGCAATTTGCGCCTGCGTTTCCTGGACGACGTCCTCAACCATCGCGCCGATGAGATCGGAGACCGCTTCCGCGATCAGGATTTCGCGCGGCGCATCGGGAAATTCGCGCTCGACCCGCGTCAACGCCGCGCCGACGAGCGGCAGCGCGCGCGCCTGATCGAAAGAAAAGAGCCCGGCCCTGAGGCCGTCATCGACGTCGTGATTGTTGTAGGCGATGTCGTCCGCGATCGCCGCGACCTGCGCTTCAAGCGAGGCGAAGCTGTCGAGACCAAGATCATGGGTCACCGCATATTCGACGATCGCCGCCGGCAACGGTTCGACCTTGCGGGCGTTCGGTCCGGTCAACGGACCGTTGTGTTTGACGACGCCTTCAAGCGCCTCAAAGGTCAAATTGAGGCCGTCGAAGCGGGCGTGGCGGCGCTCGAGCCTCGTCAGGAGACGGAGCGTTTGCGCATTGTGGTCGAAACCGTCATAGGCGGCCATGCATTCCTTGAGGATGTCCTCGCCGGTGTGGCCGAAGGGCGGGTGGCCGAGATCATGCGCCAGCGCGACGCATTCGGCGAGATCCTCGTCGAGCTTCAAGATGCGCGCGAGGCTTCGCGAAATCTGCGCGACTTCAAGGCTATGAGTGAGGCGCGTCCGGTAGTGATCGCCTTCGTGATAGATGAAGACTTGCGTCTTGTGTTTGAGGCGGCGGAAAGCGACCGAATGGATGACGCGGTCGCGGTCGCGCTGGAAGGGCGTCCGCCGCGCGCTTTCCGCCTCGTGGTGGAGCCGCCCGCGCGTCGCTTCGGCTTTCGCCGCGTAGGGCGCAAGGCGCGCTGGAAAAGCGAGCGGGGTCATGGCCGCGCCTCCACTTTCAGCCGGGCCTTTCGGCCCGCCCCTCTTTCGCGTTTTTGGCCTTCTCCGCGGCGCCCCGCCTCAAAAGCCCTGCTAATTAACGCTCGTTTGGCCAGGCTTTTTTTCCGCGAGGCGGGCATCGCGACACACCCTTCCGGTTGTCCGCCGGAAGGCGCGCGCTGCATGTCGATGGCCAAAGCAATCGCTTTTGGTTCGCGCTCATGTCGGCGCCTGCTCTCGATTTCGGCCATGGGCGCGTCGCACTCCTTTCGTTGCGTCAAAAACCTGACGCCGGCAGTGTAAAGCCGTTCGCAAGGTGTGGGACGGATTTTTGTTTCGGAATGAATTCAGCAAGATAGGATGGTTAACGCGCTTTTCGCGGCGGCACGGCGCGCGGGAAGAGACCGATCGCCGCCCCTTCCCTGCGCCGCCAGCGCTCCCTATCTTGCCCGCATGACCGAAGTCCTGGAACGCCCGCCCGTCACGCTTTCCGATCGCGCCGCGCGGCGGATCGCCAAGATCCTTGAGCGCGAGCCAAAGGGCTCGATGCTGCGCGTCGCCGTCAATGGCGGCGGCTGTTCGGGCTTCCAGTATGATTTTGAGATCACCGCCGAGAAAGCCGCCGACGATCTCGTCATCGAGAAGAACGGCGTCGCCGTCCTCATTGACGAGATCTCGCTGCAATATCTCGCGGGATCGGAAATCGACTACGCCGAGGAACTGATCGGCGCGGCGTTCAAAATCAAGAACCCGAACGCCACCGCCTCCTGCGGCTGTGGGACGAGTTTTTCGGTTTAGGTTTGCTTTTCCGGAAATTTGGATTTTTCACGCCAGAGACGTTCCGTCAAAACGCCTCAACAAGCGCCTACGCGGTATCCTTGACGCCGCCGGGCGCGAGCCGGTCGATGCGCATTAGAGCCTCGCGCAATTAAACTGCAACATAGTTTTGCGCCTTGAAGAAGTTCC
>CADEDN010000040.1 GCA_902826095.1 uncultured Alphaproteobacteria bacterium
TCGCCTGCAAGCTCTGCGAGGCGATCTGCCCGGCGCAGGCGATCACGATCGAGGCAGAACCGCGCGAGGATGGTTCGCGTCGCACCACGCGCTACGACATCGACATGACGAAGTGCATCTATTGCGGCTTCTGCCAGGAAGCCTGCCCGGTCGACGCGATCGTCGAGGGGCCGAATTTCGAATACGCAACCGAAACGCGCGAGGAGCTTTTCTACAACAAGGACCGCCTCCTCGCGAACGGCGACCGCTGGGAGCGCGAGATCGCGAAGAATTTGGAGTTGGACGCGCCGTATCGGTGAGAGGCGTTTACCCAGGCTCGAATGCGGTCGAACAAGTCATAATCTGCCAGCATTCACAATCGAAAGCAGCAAGACGCCCAACAAAGCTATCCGATGAATTCCCCGTCTAGGCGCTAAACGCGCATGTAGGTCGACATAGGCGACCCGCCCGCACATAACGCCGATCAGGGCCAAACAAGCGGCCGCCCATGGCGCCTTGAGATTCGACCCAAATAGTTCGACCGCCGGATAAACTATCACTGAAATTGCGGTAATAATGAAATGCGGCCATGAAACTGCAATCTTTTGAGCAGCATCAAGAAGCGCATTTGGGCATGACGCGACCCCGATGACCCCAAATACGCTCCAATAGAGCTGACAAGGTTCGCATTGGGGGTAGGGTCGATTCGGATTAGCGGACTCTTCGCAAAATGGTCCGACCGACCCAAGCTCAGCAACGATTTGTGCAAATGTGCCGCCGGCGAGCGCATAACAAAGCAGTGCGATCCAAGCGATCGCAACTAATCGAATTGGCGAGATAGTTATTCGCGCCTCCGTCTGAAGATTGCGCCAACGGTCTGCGGCCGAGTATTTTGTCAATCGCAATGTGGCCGAATTGAGATTAGGCGGCGGCTCGCCATGCCTTCTCCGCCACCATCTCCATCAACAACGGCGTCGTCATGATCGTGCGAAGGCGATGAGGCTCTCGTAATTGTTGGCGTCGGCGGCGCGCAGAGCGCTGATATAGGCGCGCCGAATTTCGCCGATGTCGGAAATCGCGCCGCCGCCCCAAGTGAACGCTGCGCCGCCAAGCCGCCGGATCAATAGATCAGCCATCAGGCGGGAGTGACGGCCATTGCCGTTGGCGAACGGATGAATGAAAACAAGACGATGATGAAGCCGAACGGCAATTTCATCGGGCTCAAATGAATGATTGCCGGCCCAGAACCTCGCATCGTCGAAGAGAAGAGCCGCC
Organism: uncultured Alphaproteobacteria bacterium; assembly: GCA_902826095.1. Classification (GTDB taxonomy): domain Bacteria; phylum Pseudomonadota; class Alphaproteobacteria; order Caulobacterales; family Parvularculaceae; genus Amphiplicatus. Next base: position 1,255 of record CADEDN010000040.1, read on the forward strand.
TCCTCGGCGATCCGATGCGGCGCGACGCCGATATTGAGATCTGTCCGCCGATAAGCGCCCGCCCAGGCCCAAACCTCGCCGAACATTTGTCGGTGCAACTTGGTCGCGAAATCAACGGTCAGTATTTCAACGCGGCGATTGCGAAACGCCCATGCGACGGCCTTGTCGATATTGTCCTGTTCGGCGGCGTTGAGATCGGCGCGCGACGTGATCCAGCTCTGCTTGAGCCCGGCCTTTTCGTCCGGTCCAAGCGGCGTCGCATTGTCCGGCTCGATAAAGAGATCGCTCACCTTTCATCCCAGAGGTCGCGGTTTTTCAAGGTTTCGCGAATGAACTGTTCGACGCGCGCCTCCAGATCGTCGGGCGCCTTTTGATTCTCGATCGCCATCGAATGGGCGACGCCGCCAAGCTCGCGAAGCGCGATCGCTCTGGCGCGGCTTCGAACCATCTCTTCCAGACTGGTCCTTGGAACCAGGGCGTAAACCAGCGCGCAATCCATCGCCGCCGCGGCGCGGCGCAGCGTGTCGATGCTGGCTTTCCCGGCTGCTTCCGATTTTTCGAGATCCGCGACGCTTTGCGGGGTCACTCCCAATCGGCGCGCCAGCTGGGCGCCTGACATGCCAATGGCGTCTCGGATTGCGCGAACCCAGCCCTTCGGAGGCGCGGCGAACCGTTCAATGGGCTTCAAGTCGGAAAGCCGCTTGTCGAGCGTGTTTTGTGGTCTGGAGATGGATTTTTTCATCAGGCCATAACCTGTTAGAATTCTTCAATAAGACAGTATATAGCCTTATAAAAAATGAAAGTAAACAGGCTATGATCTGATATTACAAAACGCCGTTCGGCCCGATCCAGACAAAAAATGTGCCGGTATGCCTGCCGCTGATATCAAATCTTCTCCCCCATGATCTCCATCAACAGCGGCGTCGTCATGATCGTGTGCGGGTCGCGCTCGGCGAGTTCCCATTCCCTTGCAACCTCCTCCGCCCACTGACTGGTGACGATTCCGCGCTCGGCGAGGCGGTGCGCGTGGGGGACGATGAAGGTCTTCGGCCATTGCCAGGTGAAGTCCTTCGGCGTCGTCGTGAAGACGATCGGGTTCGCCTCGACGACTTTGAGGCCGGCTTCAGGGAGGGCGGGGAGAAGCGTTCGCGCGACGTTGATCGAGCCGGCGTTCGCCTCCCAGTCGCGGATCGCGGTCTCGACGAACTCTTCCAGTTTCGGCCGGCGCGGCGTCCAGCGCATAACCCCCCAATCGTAATAGTCGTGACAGATGAATCGGCCCCCCGGCCTTAGCGCGCCGGCGAGCTTTTTCAGCACCGCGACCGGATCGGCGATGAAAATGAACACCCAGCGGATGAAGATCGCGTCGACGCCGGACGCGGGAATCTTGTCGAGCATCAGGTCGACATTGTGGAGCGTGATGTTTGAAAGGCCGCGCGCGCTGGCGGCGGCTTCGATCGCGCTTCTGAAATTGTCGGAGCGATCGAGCGCGTGGATGCGGCCTTTGGGGCCGACGATTTCGGCAAGGTCGAGCGTCGCGTGGCCAGGTCCCGATCCCGCATCGATGACGACGGACCCGTCGGTGATCCTGGCGCGCCGCCAGACATCGAGCGTCCGCGCCCGCCAGACCCGGTGCTGGACGCCGAGCCGCCAGGCCTCGACGTCGTGAGTGCCGAGATAATAGGATTTTTCCGTGCTCATCCTGAGTTCTCCTGTTTTCCCGACATATAGGTCAGGCGCCGAGCGGTCGCCGCCCATTTCTTGTGGAAAACGTGTCAGCTCGGCTCAAATCAGGCTGGTCGGCGCCCTTTGCAATGGCTGACGGCGCGGTCTAAAACCCGCCGCACTTCGTGGGGCGCAACCGGCGGCAACCCTTTGTTTCCGGCGGCGCATCCCTTCAATTCCATCGCCTGAGCGGCGGCCCGCCGGTCCTCCAAGGGGCGCCTGATAGAGTCCTCATGACGCTCGCCGCCTTCGCATTTTGGGTCTTCGCGCTTTCCGCCGTCGCTTCGGGCCTCATGGTCATAGCGTCCCGCAATCCTGTCCATTCGGTGCTGTTCTTGATCCTCGCCTTCATTTCGGCGGCGGGGCTGTTCGTCCTGATGGGCGCTGAGTACCTCGCGATGCTGCTCGTCGTCGTCTATGTCGGCGCGGTCGCCGTGCTGTTTCTTTTCGTCGTGATGATGCTCGATGTCGATTTCGTCGAAATGAAGCAGGGGTTCCTGCAATATCTCCCGATCGGCGTTGCGATCGCGGGGCTCGTGGTCGTCGAACTCATTCTTGCCTTTGCGGCGTGGAGAATGCCTTCGAACGCCGCTTTCGCCGACGGACATCCGATGGCGACAGCGGGCTCGGCGCTGGCCGCGCCCGGCGCGCCGACCAACATCGAGGGGCTCGGGCTGATCCTTTACACAGACTATGTCCATTATTTTCAGATCGCCGGCATGATCCTCCTCGTCGCGATGATCGGCGCGATCGTGCTGACCTTCCGGACGCGCGAAGGACTGAAAAAACAGGACCCGGCGGCGCAGGTCGCAAGGCGGCGCGCGGACAGCGTCGAACTGAAAAAAGTCAAAACCGGGCAGGGGATTTGAACATGATCGGGCTCGGGCATTATCTCAGCGTCGCCGCCGTCCTTTTCGCGATCGGCATGGCCGGCATTTTCGTCAACCGCAAAAACGTCATCATCATCTTGATGTCGATCGAGCTGATGCTGCTCGCGGTCAACATCAATCTCGTGGCGTTCTCGCAGTTCCTCGGCGACCTCGTCGGGCAGGTCTTCGCCTTCATGGTGCTGACGGTCGCAGCGGCGGAAGCGGCGGTCGGTCTCGCGATTCTTGTCGCCTTCTTCCGCAATCGCGGCGACATCGCCGTCGACGACGCCAATCTGATGAAGAATTAGGAACGTCCTGATGGAGCCGTTTGTCGTCCTTCTGCCGCTCTTCGGCGCGCTCCTTGCGATGCCGCTCGGCCGAATGGCGGGTCCGCGCGCAGCGGAGATTGCAACGACCGCGCTTCTCGGAGTCGCCTGCCTTTACGCCTGGGTTTTGTTCTTCGACGTCGCGGTCGGCGGCAACGCGCGGACGATCTCGCTCTTCACCTGGTTCCAGTCAGGCGATTTTTACGCCGACTGGGCCGTCCGGCTCGACACGCTGACGGCGGTGATGCTCGTCGTCGTCAACACGGTGTCGTTCCTCGTTCACGCCTATTCGATCGGCTATATGCACGAAGACGACGGGCGGCCGCGGTTCTTCGCCTATCTCTCGCTTTTCACCTTCGCGATGCTCTGCCTCGTCACCGCCGACAATTTCATGCAGCTATTCTTCGGCTGGGAAGGCGTCGGCCTCGCCTCCTATCTGCTGATCGGTTTCTGGTTCAAGAAGAAGTCCGCGAATGACGCGGCGATCAAGGCCTTTGTCGTCAACCGCGTCGGCGATTTCGGTTTCGCGCTCGGCATCTTCTGCGTTTTCTACGTTTTCGGCTCCGTGCGCTTTGACGAGGTGTTCGGCGCGGTCGCCTCGAACGCGGTCGTGACGCCCTACGGTCAGAGCGTCGGCGCGCCGATCCGCGAATTGACGATCACCTTCCTCAACTGGGACTTTCACGCGCTGACCGTCATGTCAGTGCTGCTCTTCATCGGCGCGATGGGAAAGTCGGCGCAATTCCTGCTGCACACATGGCTCCCCGACGCGATGGAGGGCCCGACGCCGGTCTCGGCGCTGATCCACGCGGCGACGATGGTGACGGCGGGCGTCTTCCTCGTCTGCCGCTGCTCGATATTTTATGAGTACGCGCCGGACGCCGCGGCGCTCGTGACCGTGACCGGCGCGGTGACGGCGTTTTTCGCCGCGACGGTCGGGCTCCTGCAGGACGACATCAAGAAGATCGTCGCCTATTCGACCTGTTCGCAGCTCGGCTACATGTTCTTCGCGGCGGGCGTCGGCGCTTACGGCGCGGCGATGTTCCACCTCTTCACCCACGCCTTCTTCAAGGCGCTCTTGTTCCTCGGTTCGGGCGCCGTCATTCACGGGCTCCACCATGAGCAGGACATCAAGAAGATGGGCGACGCGCGCACCTTGCTGCCGCTTACCTGGCTGATGATGCTGATCGGCACCTTGTCGATCACCGGCGTCGGCATTCCTGGCGCGAAGATCGGCGACATGCCGCTCGGCTTTGCCGGCTTCGTGTCGAAGGATATGATCCTTGAAAGCGCCTATGCGGCGGGTGAGGCGGGCAGGGCGTTCGGCTATTTCGCCTTCACGCTCGGCCTCATCGCGGCGGTCTTCACGGCGTTCTATTCCTGGCGCCTAATCTTTCTCACTTTCCACGGGCCGACGCGCATTCCCGAGGAGGTCCGGAAACATCCGCATGAAGTGCCGGCTGTAATGCACGCGCCGCTGATCATTCTCGCGATCGGCGCCGTTTTCGCGGGCATGGCGTTCTATTCTGATTTCGTCGGATCAAAAGCCGACAAATTCTGGAACGGCGCGCTGTATTCGGCGGATGATCATGCGCCCGCGCACGCGCCCGCCGTCGAAGCGCATGACGCCGCCGCGACCGCGCATGAAGCGGAGGCCGCGCACGGCGAGCATCACTTCCCGGCATGGGTCGTGTGGGCGCCGTTTGTCGCGATGGCGACCGGTCTCCTCGCGGCGATCTATCAGTATTTGCGCGGCGATCCGTTGCGGCCGGGCCTGCTGCGGCCGGGGGGCATGATTTACGCCTTCCTCCGGAACAAATGGTATTTTGACGAGATCTACGACTTCCTGTTCGTGAAGCCGGCGTTAAAGCTCGGGCGCTTTCTCTGGCTCGACGGCGACGGCAAGACAATCGACGGCGTCGGCCCAGACGGGATCGCGGGCGTCGTCGCCGCGAGCGCGCGCCGCGTCGTCAAGGTCCAGACCGGCTATATGTACCACTACGCCTTTGCAATGCTGCTCGGCATCGCGGCGCTGGTGACGTTCATCGTCTTCCGGCTCGGAGGCGGGCAATGAACGAGATCGCCGCGCAGTCCCTTGCGACGCAGCCCTGGCTGTCGCTGCTGACTTTCCTTCCGCTCGTCGGCGCCTTCGGCGTCGCGCTTCGCCAGATGCTGGCCAAGCGCGATGCGAACGGTGAAATCAGCGCCGCGGAAATCGCCCAGATCGACACCGTCGCGCGCAATGTCGCGCTTTTGTTCACGCTCGGCGCTTTCATCGTCTCGGTCTTTATCTATTTCGCGTTCTATGATCCGTCCGTCGCCGGCTATCAGCTGGTCGAAACGGCTGAGTGGCTCGGGGGCGGCGTCTCCTACAAGATGGGCGTTGACGGGATTTCGATCCTGTTCGTCCTTCTGACGACCTTCATCATGCCGATCTGCGTCCTGGCGTCGAAGACGATCGACAAACGCGTGCCGGAATACATGATCGCGTTCCTGATCATGGAGACCTTGATCCTCGGCGTCTTTTGCGCGCTCGATCTCATCGTCTTCTATCTCTTCTTCGAGGCGAGCCTCATTCCGATGTTCCTGATCATCGGCGTCTGGGGCTCGAAGGGAACGAAGGAGCTTGGCGGCGTCGTGATGTCGAGTCGGGTCTACGCGGCGATCAAGTTTTTCCTTTATACGCTGCTCGGCTCCGTCTTGATGCTGGTCGCGATCATCTGGATGTGGCGTTACGCCGGCACGACAGACATTCCGACCCTGCAGCAAACCGCTTTCCCTGAGGGGGCGCAGAAATGGCTGTGGTTCGCATTCTTCGCCTCCTTCGCGGTGAAGATGCCGATGTGGCCGGTTCACACCTGGCTGCCGGACGCGCACGTCCAGGCGCCGACGGCGGGATCGGTCGTCCTCGCCGCGATCCTCCTCAAGATGGGCGGCTACGGATTCCTGCGCTTTTCGCTGCCGATGTTTCCGCTCGCCAGCGCCGAATTCGCGCCCTTCATCTACGCGCTGTCGATCATCGCAATCATCTACACTTCGCTCGTCGCGCTCGCGCAGGAGGACATGAAGAAGCTGATCGCCTATTCGTCCGTCGCCCATATGGGCTTTGTGACGATGGGGATTTTCACCGGCACGAAACAGGGGATCGAGGGCGGCCTCTTCCAGATGCTCTCGCACGGCTTCATCTCCGGCGCGCTCTTCCTTTGCGTCGGCGTTCTTTATGATCGCATCCACACGCGGGAAATTTCGGCCTATGGCGGCCTCGTCCACAAGATGCCGTTTTACGCCTTCCTCTTTCTCTTCTTCACGATGGGGAATGTCGGGCTCCCCGGCGTCTCGGGCTTTGTCGGCGAATTCCTCACCATGGTCGGCGCCTTCAAGGCGAATTCCTGGATCGCGTTCTTTGCGGCGTTCGGCGTCATTCTCTCCGCCGCCTATGCGCTCCGCCTTTACCGGCAGGTCATGTACGGGGATCTCGCCAAGGCGAAACTGATGGCGATCGCCGACGTTGACGCGCGCGAGCTGACGATGCTCGGCGCGCTGCTTGTCTTCGCGCTCTTTCTTGGACTTTATCCAAAGCCGGCGCTCGACGTCTTCGCGCCGTCAGTCGATCTCCTCATGTCCAATTTCGACGCCGCGCTCGCCGGCGCCGCCGGAGCGCCGTGATGAGCCTCACCCTTTCAGAAACGCTCTTCTGGGTCATTCCGGAGCTGATGCTCGCGATCGGCGGCATGGCGCTTTTGATCGCCGGCGTATTCCTCGGCGACAAGTCCGCGCGAATGATTTCGACGGCGTCGATCGGGCTTCTTCTCGCGGCGCTGCTCGTCGTCGTCGCGCTGAACGGCGGCCCGGCGGAGGATTTGTTCGGCGGCGCGTTCCGGATTGACGCGTTCTCGTCCTTCATGAAGATGCTGATTTTCGGCGCCGCCGCGCTCGCGATCTTGATGTCCGACAAATATCTCGTCGGCGAGCAGCTTGGACGGTTCGAATATCCGGTGCTGATCGTCCTCGCCGCGTTCGGCATGGCGCTGATGGCGTCGGCGAACGACCTCATCGCGCTCTATATGGGGGTCGAGGCGCAAAGCCTCGCGCTCTACATCCTCGCGGCGTTCAATCGGGACAGCCGGCGTTCGACCGAAGCGGGCGTCAAATATTTCGTGCTCGGCGCGCTGTCGTCATGCCTTCTCCTTTACGGGGCGTCGCTCGTTTACGGCTTCACCGGCGCGACGCAGTTCAACGCGATCGCCGCGGCGGTCGGCGATGAGGCGAATGTCGGCGTCGTCATCGGCCTCGTCTTCCTGATTTCCGGCCTCGCGTTCAAAGTGTCGGCGGCGCCGTTCCACATGTGGACGCCGGACGTCTATGAAGGCGCGCCGACGCCGGTGACGGCGTTCTTCGCCGCAGCGCCCAAGCTCGCCGCGATGGCGCTTTTCGCGCGCGCGCTCATCACGCCGTTTTCCGAGATCGCTGACGACTGGCGCCCGATCATCGCCGTTCTCGCGGTCGCTTCGATGGCGGTCGGCGCGTTCTCGGCGATCGTGCAGTCGAACATCAAGCGGCTGATGGCGTATTCCTCGATCGGCCATATGGGGTTTGCGCTGATCGGCCTTGCCGCCGGAACCGAGCGGGGCGTCGGCTCCGTCCTCATCTACATGACGATCTACGCGATCATGACGGTCGGCGCTTTCGCCTGCATCCTGTTGATGCGCCGGCGCGGCGGCATGACCGAAGCGATCGAGGATCTCGCCGGGCTGACGAAGACGAGCCCGGGCCTCGCGCTCATCTTGACGATTCTCCTCTTTTCGCTCGCCGGCGTTCCGCCGACCATCGGGTTTTTCGGCAAGCTTTTCGTCTTCCAGGCGGCGGTCGAGGCCGATCTCGTCTGGCTTGCGATTGTCGGCGCGATCTTGAGCGTCGTCTCCGCCTATTATTATCTCCGGATCATCTGGCTGATGTGGTTCAACGAACCCGCGCCGCCGTTTGAGCGCGAAGTCGGCTCGCGTCTCGGCCTGACGGCGCTTGCATCCGCCGCGCTGGTCTTTCCCGCGCTCCTTGTGCTGATGGGCCCGCTGATCGCCGCTGCCCGCGCCGCCGCATCGTCGCTCTTTTAGAGAATGGCGGGCGCGCTTTCATCGGGCGCCCGCATCGAGATCTTCGACACGCTCGACTCAACCAGCCTTGAGGCCAAGCGCCGCGCGGCGTCGGGCGAGGCGGGGCCGCTGTGGCTGATCGCGCTGAAGCAAACGTCCGGCTACGGACGGCGCGGCGCCGCGTGGATGCAGCAGGAAGGAGATGTCGCCGCGACATTTCTCTTTCGGCCGATTGCGCCTGTCGACGCCTTGCCGCAACTGTCGTTTGTCGCGGCGCTCGCCATATCGGATGCGATCGGGCGGTTTGCGCCTTCGGCGGACCTTTCACTCAAATGGCCGAATGACGTCCTCGCCGGCGGCGGGAAAATCGCCGGCCTCCTTCTGGAGCTGGTCGCCAGCGAGCCCTCGCGCGTCTTGCTCGGCGTCGGCGTCAATGTCGTCTCGGCGCCGCCCGGCCTCGATTATCCGGCGGCCCGGCTCGTCGATGTCGCGGCCGCTGCGCCGCATCCGCGCGACTTCGTCGAAGTCCTCGATGAAACGCTGTCGGCCTGGCGGACGATCTGGATCAAGGAAGGATTTGCGCCGATCCGCGCCGAATGGGTCGCGCGCGCGGCGTCGCTCGGCCGCTCTGTCCGCGTCAGGCTTCCCGGGGAAATCGTCGAAGGGGTCTTTGAAGACCTCGATCTTGCAGGCGCGCTCATACTAAGCTGCGACGGCGAGCGCCGGACGATCGCGGCCGGCGCGGTGCTGCCGCCGTCATGATGACGCGAGACAATGTGAGGAGCCCATGCTGATAGCGATCGATGTCGGCAACACCAATTCGGTGATCGCGCTCTTTGATGAAAACGGCGCGCGCGCGCAGTGGCGCACCTCGACCTCGTCGACGCGCACGGCGGACGAATACGCCGCCTGGCTCTCGCAGATCATGGCGATGGAGGGTTTCAAGCTTTCCGACATCAAGGACTGCGTCATTTCAAACGTCGTCCCGCAGTCGCTCTTCCATTTCCGGAACCTGTCGCGGCGCTATTTCAACTGCGAGCCCTTCGTCGTCACGGCTGGGTCGATTCCGGGCGTCGAGGTCCGCATCCCAAAGCCAGCCGAGGCGGGGGCCGACCGTCTCGTCAACGCCGTCGGCGCGTTCGTCCAATATGGCGGGCCGCTCGTCGTCGTCGACAGCGGCACGGCGACGAATTTCGACATGGTCGGCAAGGATGGCGGCTTTGAAGGCGGCATCATTTCGCCGGGGATCAATCTGTCGATGCAGGCGTTGCACGACGCCGCGGCGCAATTGCCGCGCGTCGCCATCGAGCGACCGGCGAGGGTGATCGGCAAGGACACGGTCGGGGCGATGCAGTCCGGCGTCTTCTGGGGCTATATCAGCCTCATCGAGGGGCTTGTCCGGCGCATCAAGGAGGAATATCCCGAGCCGCTGAAGGTCGTCGCGACCGGCGGCATCGCCTCGCTCTTTCAGGGGGCGACCGACTGCATCGACATTTTCGACTCCGATCTCACCATCCGGGGACTGTTTGAAATCCATAAACGCGTGAAGGCCAGACGCTGATGGCGAAAGACGAACTCGTCTTCCTTCCGCTTGGCGGCTCCGGCGAAATCGGCATGAACATGAACCTTTACGGGTTCGGGCCGCCGCACGCGCGCAAATGGATCATGATCGATTGCGGCGTGATGTTCGGCGACCTCTCGACGCCGGGCGTCGAACTCATTTGCGCCGATCCGACCTTCATCATGGAGGAGCGGGAAAACCTCCTCGCGCTGATCTTGACGCATGGCCACGAAGATCACATCGGCGCCGTCGGCTTGCTCGCGCCGGATTTCAAATGTCCGGTCTATGCGACCGCGTTCACCGCCAGACTGGTCGAGAGCAAACTCGAAGAACGCGGCGCCAAAATCGACATGCGCGTCATCGATCTCGGCGCGAAGCTGAAGATCGGGCCCTTCGATCTTGAATTCGTCACGCTCACCCATTCGATCCCCGAGCCGAACGGCGTCATTGTCCGAACCCCGCTCGGCATGGTGCTGCACACCGGCGACTGGAAGATCGATCCGGAGCCGACCCTTGGGCCGGTGACGGATTCTTCGACCCTTCGCGCGATCGGCGACGCCGGCGTTCTCGCCATGGTGTGCGATTCGACGAATGTGCTGTCATCGGGCGAGTCGGGCTCTGAAATGCGCGTCAAGGAAAGCCTGACGAAAATCATCGCCGCGCAAAAAGGCCGCGTCGCAGTGACGACATTCGCGTCAAACGTCAGCCGCGTCGTGTCGATCTGCGCGGCGGCGAAGGCGGCGGACCGCTCGGTTTGCCTCCTCGGACGGTCGATGCTGCGGATCGTCGGCGCGGCGCGCGATGTCGGCATATTGCCGGAGGGCGTCAAATTCGTCGAACCGCCGGAGGCGGGCCTCCTGCCGAAGGAGCACGTACTTTATCTCTGCACCGGCAGTCAGGGCGAACCGCGCGCCGCGCTCGCCCGCATCGCGCGCGACGATCACCGCGACCTGGCGCTCGGCAAAGACGACACTGTCATCTTTTCTTCGAAGATCATCCCCGGCAATGAGCGCGAGATTTTCACGCTGATCAACGATCTCGTCGAACTCGGCGTCCACATCATCACCGAGAAAGACGCGTTCACCCACGTCTCCGGGCATCCGAACAGGGATGAGCTGAAGAAGATGTATGAGTGGGTGCGGCCGACCTACTCGATTCCGGTTCACGGCGAAGCGCGCCACCTCGAAGAACACGCGGAATTCGCGTTGACGCTCGGCGTCAAGGATTCGATAGCGCCGCGAAACGGCGATCTCATCCGCCTCGCGCCGGGCGCGCCGGAAGTGATCGATGAAGTTCCCGCGGGGCGCTGGCTGCTCGACGGCGAGATCATGACGCCCGAAGGCTCAGCGCCGATGCGCGAACGCCGGAAACTTTCCTTCGCCGGCGTCGTCGTCGTCGCGCTCGCGATCGAGGAACACGGAACATTCGCCGCGCCGCCGGCGGTGTCGATCATTGGCGGCCCCAAGGAGGCGCCAGGCGTAGACGACGTCGCGGCGCTCATCGCCGAAAAGGTCGAGAACGCGGTTATGTCGCTCGCCAAGAACAAGCGCCTCGACGATGAGGCTGTCGAACTGGCGACGACGCGCGCGGTGCGCAATGAAATGACGGCGATCTGGGGCAAGCGGCCGGGCGTCGCCATTCAGGTGCTAAGGGTTTGATGCAATGAACCCGGTCGGCGCGATCGTCATCTTCATCATGGTCTGGTGGTGCGCTTTCTTTGCGATGCTGCCGATCGGCGTCAAAGGCCGATGGGAAAGCGACGCCGATCATGTCGAAGGCGCGGACCCGGGCGCGCCCGCCGATCCCAATCTCAAGAAAAAGGCGGTGTGGGCGACCCTGGTCGCTGCGCCCCTCACCGCCTTGATCGTCGCCGTCATCTTCAGCGGCGTCATAAATTTTCGCGATTAAGTCCTTCTTGCGCTTGATCAATCCGGCGGGCTCGCCTAGGGCTCGGCCAGTCATCTGAATCATCAGCAATCGCGCGTCAGGAGGGGAAGAAGTGCCCGATCCTGCCATCCTCGACGACCGAGAAACGGGGCCGGAACAGCCGATTCCCGAGGGGGAATCGTCCGCGCTTCATGATGAGCTGACCCTTGCCGAACGCTATGTGGCGCCGGTCGCGAGCGCGATCGAGCTCAGGGATGTCGCGCGCATCCGCGCGCTATTCGACGAGTTGCATCCGGCCGATCTCGCCGACGTCATCGCGCTTCTTGATGAAGAATATCGCCTTTCCCTCATTGAACTTCTCGGCGGCGTGTTGCCGACGGAGGTTCTGCCCGAGCTTGACGCCAACCTCACCGAGGAAGTCGTCAACGCGATGCGGCCGGAAGCGGTCGCGGACGCGGTCGCCGAACTCGACACCGACGATGCGGCGTTCATCCTTGAAGAGCTCGACGAGGAGAAGCGCGCCGAAATTCTCGCCAAAGCGCCGGTCGACGACCAATTGGCGATCGCGCAGGCCTTTGATTACGAGGAAGAATCCGCCGGCCGCCTGATGCAGCGCGAAGTGTTCGCGTCGCCGTCATTCTGGACGGTCGGGCAGATCATCGACCGCCTGCGCGGCAAGGAGGAATTGCCTGACCGCTTTTATGAGGTTTTCGTCGTCGACCCGGCGAACAAGCCGATCGGCGCGGTGCCGCTGGCGACCCTCTTGAAGACTCGGCGCGAAGTCCCGATCGACGCCATCATGTCCGAGGACATCAACGCCATACCGGTCACGATGGACCAGGAGGACGTCGCCTATAAATTCGAGCAGTACAATCTCATCTCCGCCCCCGTCGTCGACGAAGCCGGACGCCTCGTCGGCATGATCACCGTCGATGACGTCGTCGAAATTGTGCATGCGGAAAGCCATGAGGACATGCTCGCTCTCGGCGGCGTCGAGTCGGACGCCGGCATCACTGACAGCGTCATCGAGACGGTGCGCTCGCGTTTCTCGTGGCTCGCGGTCAATCTCGGGACGGCGATCCTTGCGTCGCTGGTGATTTCGATGTTCGGCGCCGCGATCGAGGAGATCGTCGCGCTCGCCGTCCTGATGCCGATCGTCGCGTCGATGGGCGGCAATGCCGGCACGCAGACCCTGACGGTCGCGGTCCGAAGCCTTGCGATGCGCGATCTGACGGCCTCGAACGCCGCGCGCATCATCTGGCGGGAAGCGATCGTTGGCGGCCTCAACGGGATCCTCTTTGCGCTGATCATGGGCGCGCTCGCCGGCGTTTGGCATGCGAGCATGGGCGCGAGCGAAGGCGAAGCGGTGCGCCTCGCCCTCGTTATCGGCGCGGCGATGATCATCAATCTGATCGCCGCGGGCCTTGCCGGCATTCTGGTTCCGCTCGGGCTGCAGCGCGCCGGCGCGGACCCGGCGGTCTCTTCAGCGGTGTTTGTGACGACGGTGACGGATGTCGTCGGGTTTTTCGTCTTTCTCGGCCTTGCGGCGCTCGTGCTGATCTAAAACGCCGCCGCCCAAAATGGCGCGAGCGCGCCGTTGACGGGCGCGCTCGCGAAGTCCTGTTGAAGCCGACCTATTCGATCCGCGCCTTCGGCGGCCGGCGAAAGGCGAGCCAGACCCCGAGAATGCCGACGATCAGCACGAGATAGGTCGCCGGCTCAGGGACGTCGTCCGGCGGCGGCGGCGGGCACTCGGGATCCGTCTTCGGATTGCAGGGCGGCGTCGGCGTCACCACCGGCGGCACGATGATGTCCGGCACGTCAAAAGGCGGCACGAAGGGCGGGCGCCACTGCGTCGTCGGCGGATAGACCGGCGTCGGGGTGACCGTCGGCGGAACAGCGACTGGCGGACCTTCCGGAACCCGCCCTGGCTCCCGCGGCGCCGGCGTATATCCGGCGAGGCGCGTTGGAACCGGGCGGGATCTTAAAAAGACCCGTCGGCCTTTCGCGGTTCCCCTTCACCGCAGCAGCCGCAATTGATCACGATATCGTTGCGGATGTCGCCGACCGCGCGCGCGTACATTTCAGCGATCTGTTTTTCGTCGAGGGGCTTGTTTTTATTGCCAAACCCGCCGGTCCAAACGATCGCGCCGGCAAGGATCGCCGCCGCGATGATATTGCCCAATCCATTTCCCATCATGGGAGCCACCACACCTACACGCCGGTTCTTCTAGATGGGGCGCTTTCCAGACGCCCCGACGAATGTCATTTTGGGAAACCGGACCGGGCGCCGATTCCCCCACGGCTTTGCTTCCAAGGTTCGTGCCAAACCGGCGCAACCCTTTGGGGCATCCTGACCCGAATCAGCGGCCATGGCCAGATGAGGCGAATTCGACACATCAGCGCCCGCTGTCGCCAGGCGGCTCGGAAACGCGCCTACCCAGGCAGCGTGGCTCATGCTAAGAATCGTTAACGAAGGCTCCCTGGGGCGGGCCGGGGCGAAGGCCGAATGTGCGGTCGGCGTCCGGGATGTGACGTAACAAGAAGTCGCGTGAACATTAAGTCGCGTGAAGAGGGGATTGGCGGGTCAGCATGAGGACGGGAGCGACCGGACTTAACCTGATCAAGGGCTATGAGGGCCTTCGCATGTCGGCGCATTACACGCCGGGCGAAGAATGGACCGTCGGTTATGGTCACACCTCGACGGCCCGGCACGGCATGAGCGTCACCGAAGGCGACGCCGAAAGGCTGCTTCGCACCGACGTCCAGCCGATCGAAAAGCTGATCGCCGACACGGTGCGCGCGCCGCTCAATCAGAACGAGCATGACGCGATCGTGTCGCTCATCTTCAACATCGGCGACGCGAACTGGAAGCGCTCGACGGTCCTGCGCAAGCTCAATGAAGGCGACAAACTCGCCGCCGCGCGCGCCTTTGAAATGTGGACGAAAGCGCGCGTCAACGGCGAACTCGTCGCGCTCGACGGTCTTGTCCGCCGGCGCGCCGCCGAGAAGTCGCTCTTCCTGATGCCGACCGACGCATCGCTCGTCGTGCCGACGGCGGATGTTCGTCCGGCCCCGGAATGCGAACTCGATTTCAAATCCGATCGCGAGCTTAAAGCCTCGCCGGTCGTCGATTTCGACCGCAAGTCGACCGGCAAGGCGCTGACCTTGTCGAACGAGGAGATGGCCGCGCGCTCGCGCGCCCTGTTCGCAGCGACGCAGGCGCTTTCCGTCGACCCGTCAAAAATGATCATCACCAAAGCGGAAGAGCACGCCGACATGGGCGTCACCATCGGGGCGATCCTTGCGGGGCTGCTCGCGATGGCGATGACGGGCCTCGGCGGCGTCCTCCTCATCGGGCAGGAATTTCCCCGTTTCGCCGAGTCGATCGGTCTCGGCTACGACCGGTTCGTGGCGATTTTCGAGAACCTGCCGATGTGGCTCGCGGCGGTCGGCGCGGCGATCTGCTATTTCATTCTCTATATCCTCGTCAAACGCGTCGCCCGTCACGACTTGAAGCGTCAGCGCGCGCAGGAATTCGCGCGGCTGCGCGCCGCCGAATAGGCGGCTTCGAGCTGTATCCGTAAACGGATGGTCGGCGTATCGTCGAACTTTGCGGCCTTGCGGGCGGCGGCTCGCGGAATTGGGGCGCAGTTTTTAGGGAGGGGTCGTCATGGCGAGAGGTTTGATCATGGGGCTCGGCGCGATCGGCGCGCTGGCGGCCGGCGTCGGCGGCGTCGTGGTCACGCGGAACATGAATGCGCCGGCGCCAGCGCCGATCGCGGCGGCGATGCGGGCGGCGCCGGAAACCGTCTGCATCGAAAGCAATGTGCGGCTTGTCGAGGGCATGACGAGAAGCTGCCTCACCGGCGCCCAATATGAGGCGCTTCGCGATCGCGCGGTGATCGGCGGCGACGGCGCGGCGCTTGAAGTCAATCTTGCCGGCCCGGCCGACGCTGGCGCGGCGAGCGTCGTTCGCACCTGCGCCGAATATGACGCGATGGTCGCCGGCGGCGCCTATGCGTTGTCGAACGCCGACATCAGGCGCGAGGAATATTTCAAGCGCGCCTGCGGGGCGCTGGCGCTGCTGGTCAAAGCGAGGCCCGCGCAAGCGACGCATTTCGCCGGGGGCGAAGCTGACGCCGCGGATGTCCGTTCGATGGCGAACGCGGATGCGATTTCATTTGGCGAAGGCTCGCCCGCCGCCGCCGTCGACGTGGCGGAGGTCGACGACGGGGTCTGGAAAGTCCGGATCGGGCAGGGCGAAACCATGGTGTTCGAGATCGCGCACGCGGATTTCACCGGCGACGGCGTCGGCGAAATCCTCGCCTATCTCTCGACGGGGCCGACCGGCGGCACGGCGCGCGTCGGCTCGATCGGCTTCATGGAAAAACCGTCAGCGGGCGGACCTTGCACGTTCAACCCGCGCTGAACTCGACCGGCCAATTGTCGATGAGGCGCGTCTTGCCGAGGATGACCGCCGCGAAGACTCGCGACGGCTTGTCGACCGGGCCCGGCCCCATCGGCCGCAGAAGATCGGCGCTTCGGACCTCAAGATAATCGATGCGGTCAAAACCCGCCGCCTCGATCGCTGCGCGGCCGTCCGCCAGGACAATTTCCGCCGGCGCGGCTTCTTCGAGGCGGCTCGCCATCTCGGCGATGATGCGGTTCAGCGCGCCGGCGACAAGCCGCTGGCCGGCGTCGAGATAGGCGTTGCGCGACGACATGGCGAGGCCGTCCGCCTCGCGGACGATCGGCGCGCCGACGATATCGACCGCCATGTTGAGATCCTTCGCCATCCGGCGGATGACCAGCAATTGCTGATAGTCCTTCTCGCCGAAAACCGCGATGTCGGGCCGCGCCTGATTGATCAGCTTGCAGACGACCGTCGCGACGCCGCCGAAAAAATGCGGGCGCGAGGCGCCGCAAAGGCCTTGCGCGATGTCGCCGACCGCGACCCTGGTCTGGAAGCCTTCCGGGTACATTTCCTCGGGCGCCGGGATATAGGCGAGGTGGCAGCCCGCCTTCTGAAGGAGGTCGAGATCGTGCGCTTCCTGGCGCGGGTAGGATCCAAAATCCTCATGCGGGGCGAATTGGGCCGGGTTGACGAAGATGCTGGCGACGGTCCGGGTCGCCAGCGTGTTCGAGCGCCGGATCAGCGAGCCGTGCCCGTCATGAAGGGCCCCCATGGTTGGGACAAGGCCCACGCTTTGGCCCGAAGACCGCCACCCGTCGATCCTGGCCCTCAGGGCTTTGACCGAACGGACGACCCCGATTTGCGAATCGACGGCGGCTGCGGGCATGCTATAGGTCCTGTCGTGGTTGGGGGCGTGTGGGGTCGGAGAGGCTAATGCGACAAGCTTTCGGCGCTTTCAAGGTTGCGCGGCCGAAGGATCTGAGATCGTTTGCGCTTGCCGGGCTGATGATGCTCGCGCAGGGCTGCGCGGTATTCGCCAAGAAGGCGGATCCGGATGTTGTCGCGTCGCAGGCCTCGGAACTTCAGACGATCCGTGCGGAACGCTCCAGTCTGCAATCTGAGGTAGAAAAACTGAAGGCGGAAAACGTCGCGCTGACGACGAAAGTCGCCGACCTCCAGAAGAAGGCGGCGCGCCTTGCTGCGCTTGAGCCGCCATCGCCCGCGCCGGAAAAACCGGCGGAAGGCGCGCTGAAGGAAGGGCCGTCAACCGCATCGGCGCCCGCCATCGCAAAATCGCCGTCGACGGCGCCGGCCGCGCCGGTTGTCGCGGCGGCGGACGTTGAAGTTTCCCTGCCGGACGCGCCCGTGCCGATTGATGACTCGCCGCGGCTCGTCCAGCCGAGTTTCGCCTCGACGGAGCAGATTTTCGAAAACGAAGCCGCGAGCGCCGAGATCAAATTGTCCAGCGTCTTGTGGGGCGTTCACCTCGCCTCCTATCGCACCGCCGACGAAGCCGGCGCCGGCTGGAACAAGCTTCAGCGCGAAAATCCCGACGAACTCGGCTTGCTCGAGCCGCGCGTCGAAAAGGTGTCGATCGCGGGCAAGGGCGAATATCTGCGGCTCGTCGGCGGCGGATTCTCGTCGCGCGAAAAAGCCAAGGCGCTTTGCGACAAGCTGGCGGGCAAGGGCGTTTTCTGCCGCATCGCGAATTTCGGCGGCGACAGACTGTCGATGCTGGACGCCGGCGGCGGCCGCTGAATTTATTCGGGCGGCGAGATTTCGAACTTCTTCTCGGCGAAGACGCGTCCCTGAAACTCGGCGTCGCCGACATAACGCAGCGACAATACGCCGGCCGGCAGGACGCTTGCTTCAAGCGGCAGGGATATTTTCCGCGTCGCCGCGTCGACATGGATCGACACATTGGCGATGTCGGCGAGCTTTCGTGTTTCTCCGCCTTCGTTCAATTCCGCGACCAATCGTCCGAAGGCGGAGTATTTCCCCTGGCGGGCGAGCGTCGTTTCCAGCTCAAGCATTCCTTCCGAATCCCTGACGAGGCGCGTCTGCGCGAAATTCACCGCCGGCGCCGCGAACCCGCTTCTGAGAATGACCGGCGTCGAGACGCCGAGTTCGACGTCGACTTCGAGCCCGCCGCCCGTCCGGCGCAGCGGCGTCCTGACCGGCGTCGTCTCGATGAGAAGGTGCGAGCGCCGCTCTCCCGCCGGGATGGCGGCGCCTTTCTTCACGCGGATGGTGACTTTCGCGCGTTTGCCGGGTTCGAGCCGCACGCGCGCCGGCGACACGACAAGATAAGGGGCGGCGCTCAGCGCGGCGCGCGCGGCAGGGCGCGCTTCCGCGTAGCCGGTCTCCGTCGCCGAAAGATCGACCCAGCCGACCCGTCCCTCGATGATCCGGTCCGAGGCGTTTGAAATCTCATAGACCGCGACCGGGTTCTGGCGGGTGATGACCTGGCGCAGGGGCGAGACGACGATTTCCGCGCGCGCCGCTGAAAAGAGCGCCGGAATTGCGCAAGACAGGGCCGCGACAAGGCGCAGAATCATCACAGAATTAACCCTTCTGACGGTGAGGCCGCCGGCAGGCGATCCCGGATTTCCGCGATGCTGCAAGAAACCGGCCTTCAGGGCTTGCCGGGGGCGGTGAAATCACCGTCTGGATCGGGTTTATTGTCCAGCGCCCGGGACCGTCGGGGGGAGGCTGGTTCTCAGACGAGGTGCTTACGTGACACATGTCATCGTTCTCGGCAACGAAAAGGGCGGATCGGGCAAGTCGACCGCCGCCATGCACATTACGATCGCGCTCCTAAAGACCGGTTATCGGGTGGCGGCGATCGATCTCGACATGCGGCAGCGGAGCTTTTCCCGTTATATCGAAAACCGCCGCGCCTTCGCCGCCTCGAAGTCGACAACGCTTTTGTTTCCCGTGACGCCCCGGATCGAGCCTTCGACAATCGACAGCCGCGAGGAAGCAAGACGGGCCGAGACCGAGGATTTCACCGCGACGTTGCGAACGCTCGCGGATTGCCATTTCCTGGTGATCGACTGCCCCGGCGCGGACACGCATCTGTCGCGTCTTGCGCACGCGCATGCGGACACGATCGTCACGCCGTTGAACGACAGTTTCGTCGATTTCGATTTGCTGGCGCGCCTTGATCCGGATAATGGCGCGCTCCTTGGGCCGAGCCTTTACAGCGAAATGGTCTGGAACGCCCGCAAGCGCCGCGCGATATCGGGCGTCCCGGGCGGCATCGACTGGGTTGTCATGCGCAATCGTCTTTCGGCGACGCGCGCCAACAACAAACGGGCGATGGGCGAACGGCTCGAAGAATTGTCGACCCGCATCGGCTTTCGGCTTGCGCGCGGGTTTGGCGATCGCGTCATCTACCGCGAACTCTTCCCGATGGGCCTCACGCTGCTCGACCTCGGCGGGGCGGACGCGCCGCTCAGGCTGTCGACCATGAGCCATGTGACGGCGAGGCTGGAGATAAGATCGCTGATCGCGACATTGAATTTGCCCAAGCTCGACAGCGACGGCGCCGAACAGGACGGCCGCGCCGCCGCCTGACAGGGATTGGCCAAGAAGCCGCTGGAACGCCTGATCGATCAGCGCCGAAATCGCCGCCGATGGCGGTTCCGTTGCGCCGCCGATTGGGGCATGGTGCCGGCCCTGAACCGCAAGGCGGCTGGTGATGTTGGGAAAGATCGCAATTCTCCTTGCGCTCGGCGCGGCGGGCTGGGTCCTGTTCACGGCGGGCAAAGGCCGCGCCGATCAATCAAAGAGCCTTTTTCGCCTCAAGGTCGTCGGGCTCCTTGCCGTCGCGGCGGTCTGTTTCGCCGCAAAGCTTTTCCCGATCGCCTTCATGATCCTGCTCGCGGCGGGCGGCGTCACGGCGATCGAGCTGTGGAGCGGGCGGGCGATCAAGGGTCTTGAGGAAATGACCCCCGGGGCCGGCATGGCGCCCGCGCCGAAAGCGGCGCTGAGCCTTGAAGAGGCGGCGGCCGTCCTTGGCGTTCCGCAAAGCGCCAGCGAAGACGAGATCAAGGCGGCGCACAAGAAACTGATCGGCCAGCTCCATCCCGACCGCGGCGGCACTGATTATCTCGCGGCGAAAATCAACGACGCCAGAAATCTGATGCTCAAGCATCGATCCGCCGGCGCGTCGCAGCAGACGACGGACTCCTGAAGAGGGCGATGATGTCATCCATTGAATCAGTGATTTCTGGCGTTGGTTCGCACCTGCCGGGGCGCATCGTCACCAATCACGACCTCGCCGCCAAGATCGACACCTCCGACGATTGGATTAGGTCGCGCAGCGGCATCGGCGAGCGCCATATCGCGGGCGACGATGAAGTGACGTCGGATTTCGCGACGACCGCCGCCTGGCGCGCGCTCGATCAGGCCGGCTTGAAGCCGCGCGACATCGGCCTCATCATCGTGGCGACGGTGACGCCGGACAAGACCTTTCCGTCGACCGCCGTCTATGTGCAGCAAAAGCTCGGCGCGCCGCCCGGCATCGCCTTTGACGTGTCGGCCGCCTGCGCCGGGTTTCTTTATGCGCTCAACATCGCGCATAATTTCATTTCGACCGGGCAGGTGAAACACGCGCTCGTCATCGGCGCGGAAAAACTCTCGTGTTTTCTCGACTGGAGCGATCGCGCGACCTGCGTCCTGTTCGGCGACGGCGCCGGCGCGGTCGCGCTTTCGGCGGGCGCGTCGCACACGGCCGCCGCGCCGCGCGGGATTTTGGCGACGTATCTGTCCGCCGACGGACGGCTTGCCGAGCATCTCCACGCTGACGGCGGCCCGGCCTCGACCGCGACGGTCGGCAAGGTCAGGATGAACGGCAAGGAAGTTTTCCGCAACGCCGTCCAGGAGATCTCGAATGCGGTGCTTGAAGTGACCGAGCGCGCGAAGGTCCGGCGCGAAGAGATCGACTGGTTCGTGCCGCACCAGGCCAATATCCGCATCATCGAGGCCTGCGCGAAACGGCTTGAGCTTGACGACGACAAGATCATCGTCACCATCGAAAAACATGCCAACACGTCGTCCGCGTCGATCCCGCTCGCGCTCGATCAAGGGATCCGGGACGGACGCATCAGGCGCGGCGAGCTGTTGGTCTTCGCCGCGCTCGGCGGCGGCCTCGCCTGGGGAAGCGCGCTCGTCCGGTATTAGCGCGCCGGGCGCGAAAGCGGCCCTACTTGTCGCTCAGGAAGGGGACCGGTTTCGCGCGCAAAGGCGCGCCGAATCAAAGAGCGCGCTTTTGCTGTTGAAGGAAGGCGCGGGTCGCCGTTTCGCTCGAAAGTCCGATCGCGCGGTCGAAGGCCTCCGCCGCCGCCGCGCAGCGGCGGAGCGCGGCGAGCGCATGCGCGCGCGTCGCCCAGTAGGGCTGATGATCGGTGATGCGCGCGGCGTCGATCGAATCAAGCGCGGCGAGCGCCGCGCATGGCTCATCGGCCCGCAGAAGCGCCGCGGCGCGCGCGATCTCGGCGCCGATCGACGGCGCGATGCGGACCAGACGGTCATAGAGCCGCACCGTCGCCGCGCGCGTGTCCTCGCCTGAAAGCCGGCCGGAAATATGCGCCGACTGGATCGCCGCTTCGATTTGGTAGCGGCCGGGCGCGCGCAGCCGCGCCGCCTTCCCGAGCGCGTCGTCGCCGGCCTCGATCAGACGCGCGTTCCAAAGCGACGTATCCTGATCGTCGATCGGCACATAAGCGCCGCCGGCGCGACGCGCGTCGCGCCGCGCTTCGACATAGGACATGAGCGCGAGGAGGCCGAGCGCCTCGGAATCGTCCGGCAGCAGGTCGGTCACGAGGCGGGCGAGAAACATCGCCTCGTCGGCAAGGTCGCCGCCGCCTTCGGCGCCGTCGCCGACATCATAGCCGGCGCCGAACGCCGCATAGATCGCGCCGAGCACGGCCTCGGCGCGCGGCGCAAGATCGTCCGCGTCCGGCGTTTCAAAGGAGATCCTCGCTTCGGCGATCTTCCGCTTTGCGCGCACGAGGCGCTGGCTCATCGTCGCCGGCGAGACGAGGAAGGCGGAAGCGATGCGCGCCGCGTCGAGACCAAGGACGGTTTGCAGCATCAGCGGCGTCCTGACGCCGAAGTCGATCGCCGGATGGGCGCAAATGAAGAGGAGCTTCAGACGGTCGTCGACAAACCGGTCCTCGCGCGACATCGCTTCAGCTTCGTCAATCGCGCGCACGATGTCCGGTTCCGCGTCGCGGCGCGTCGCCGCGCGGCGCGCGTTGTCGATGAGCTTGCGGCGCGCCGCCGTCAAAAGCCACGCTTCCGGCGAGGCCGGCGCGCCGGTCAGCGGCCAATGCGAGAGCGCCGCGGCGAACGCTTCGGCGAGCGCGTCCTCGGCCGCCGCGATGTCGCGCGTCCGCGCCGCGAGATAGGCGAGGAGCCGTCCATAGGAGGCGCGCGCCGTCTCCTCGGCGGTCCGGCGCGCGTCGATCATTCCGGAATGTTCCAGACAGGTCGCACTTCGATGCGCCCATAGGAAGCCGAGGGGCAGCGCGCCGCCCAGTCGAGCGCCGCGTCGAGATCCTTCGCCTCGACGACATAATAGCCGCCGATCTGTTCTTTTGAATCCGTGAACGGACCGTCCTCGATTTTGTCGCCGCGAATGCGACGGCCGGCGCGCGAATGATCGAGCGGCGCGCCATCGACCATTGCGGCGGCGTCCCGCAGCGCCCGCGAGAACGCCATGTGCTCGCCGACGATTTTCATCTGCTCCGCCTCGCTCATCGCGTGAAACGCGTTTTCGTCGTCATAGAGCATGAACATATAGCGCATGGATCAGCCCCCCTGTCCGTAGTCCGGGACGACGCGAATATCGACGCGACCGTTTTTCGCCGCCGGGCAATTTTTGGCCCAGGCGGCCGCTTCCTCAAGCGAGGCGACTTCGATGACGAAGTAGCCGCCGAGCTGTTCCTTGGAGTCGGAGAAGGGACCGTCCTCGACGCTGCGACGGCCGCCTTTCACCGAAATCGTCGTCGCCATGTCCGGGCCTGAAAGCGCGGCGCCGTTTCTGAAGACGCCGGCTTCTCCAAGCGCCCCGCCATAGGCGCGCCATTCGTCCATATAGGCCTTGTATTGCGCCTTGTCGGTCCGCTTGGCGAAATCGCCTGGCGCCTCGAAGGCGAGGATCATTGCTTTCATCACGCACTCCCTTGATCGGCGGCGGCGCCGCCTTCGCATCCAGGACGCGCGGACGGGCGGCGTTTCGACATGTCAATCCCCAAAGCGCCGCAAAAGATTGTTGCGCAGGTTCGAGACGCGGTCGCGAAGCGCGCCCGGCGCGCCGAGGGCGGAAAGATCGGCGCCGATCCGGTCGAGGTCGAACAGCATGGCGCGGTCTTCGGCGGAGCGGATGCGGCTCTTGATCCAGCCGACCGCCGCCACGCGTTCGCCGCGCGTCACTTGCAAAACCCGGTGGACGCTTGTCGAGGGATAAAGCGCGAGGGAGCCCGCGGCGAGCTTGACGGCGTCTTCAGCGCCGGCGCTGTCGATCAAAAGCTCGCCGCCGTCATAGTCCGCGGGGTCCGACAAAAACAGCGTGAAGGAAACGTCGGTGCGGACGCCGTCGACATAGGGCGCATCGACATGCGCGCCATATTCCATGCCCTCGGTGTAGCGATTGAGCATGATGCGGGCGAGCGCGGCGGGCTGCGCGGCGCTGCGCACCAGCTCATGATTGAAGATGCGTTGATGCAGCGTTTCGAGCACGCCCTTCGCCGGCCCCGCCGCCAGCGCCTGCTCATTGCGCTTGGCGGCTTTGGCGCGCCCCTTCGCGGTTTGCTTGCCGTCCGACCAGAATTCGGGCGCGCATGCTTGCGCGCGAATGGCGTCAATCGTGTCGCGGTCGATGACATTGGCGATTTGCAACAACATGGGGCTGTTCAATGAGCGATTGGCGCTTGTTTCAACGGATTGGAACCGATTATGTTGTGAGCGGATCGAAAAAGGAACTCACCATGGCGCGCCGTCTGAAAATCCTGACGGGACTGACATCGCTGGCCGCGGCGAGCCTTATCGCGTTCAGCGCCCATGCGCGGCACGGATCGGAAGGCGAGGGCGACGATGAAAGCGGCGGCCTTGGGCGGGTTTGCGATAATGAACATAATGAGGGCGAGCGCGGCGAAGGCGACAACCGCCGATCGGATCGCGCTTCCAAGCTAAGGCGCGGCGCCGATTCGGAGGGCTGCGAGGGCGAGGGGCGCGATCACGAAGGCTATGGCGATGACGATCATGAGGGCGAAGGCCACGAGGGCGGCTGAGATTCCAAAGGCAGCCGCGCGGGGCGTCGCGCCGGCATTCGCGAATAAGTCGCATTTGCACGGACAAGGATGCGCCGGTAGAATGCCCGATCCCTTCGGAGCATTCCCATGGCGCGCCGTCTCAAACTCCTGACCAATCTTTCCGCAATCGCGATGACGGGCGCGGCGGCGCTCTCCGCCTGCGGCGGCGAAGGCGAGGGCGACGGCAAGGCGCAGAATTCGCCGGCGTCCGCGCATCATGGTGAGGCCGAGGGGGGTGAGGCCGAAGGGGCCGAGGCCGGCGGCGAAGCGGAAGGCGCGGGCCTTGCCGATGTCGCGACCGACAAGGCGGCGTTCCTGTCCGGTCTGCAGATCGTCCATGGACATCTCAAGGCCGGCGTTGAGCTTTATGCCGGCGGCGACCGGACGCTCGGGCCGCAGCATCTGCGTCATCCGCAAGCGGAGATTTTGACAAGCCTTGCTCCGGCTTTCGCCGCGCATGGCGCAAGTTCAATCGAGCCGGCGATCGACGCGCTCGCCGCTGCGGGCGAGGCGGGCGCCGAGCCCGCGGAGATTCGCCGACTGGAATCGGCGGCGCTCGCGGCGATCGCGGCGGCCGGCGACGCCGCCAAGCCGAGCCTCAAGGACCGGCTGATCGCGGTTTCGAAGACGCTGAGCGTCGCGGGCGACGAATATTCGATCGCCGTGAAGGACGGCGCCGTCCAGAATCTGCACGAATATCACGACGCCTACGGATTTATCGCGGTCGCGATCGCCGATGTGAAAACGCTGAAGGGCGGGGACGACGCCGAGGAGCAGGCGATCGCAACCGCGCTCGATCAGGCGATGATCGCCGCGACCGCCGCGCCCGCGGTTGCGCCGCCCGCAGGCGGTCTCCTCGCCGCCTCGGTCATTTACGGCGCCGCCGCGCGGATCGAAATCGCGGCGCGGAGCCTTTGACGGTCAATCGACGAGCCGCCACGCGGTCACCGTCCCCGGCATCCAGTTTGGAACGATGACGACGTCGCCGAACATGGTGAGGTCGTTTTGGAGGACGCCCTCCTCGCGGGAGTTGAGGATCGACGCGACCGCTCCGTCTTCCGCGACAAAGTGGATTTCGCCCGGCCAGGAGGAGACAAGAAAGCCGCCGCCCGGAACAAGCCCGATGCCGTCGGCGTCGATCATGCCGGTCGCGATCCGCCGCCAGCCGCCGCCCAACGACGCCTCGAACAAATCGCCGCCGCCCATCGTGCTGACATACATCCTGTCGCCGGCGCCGAGGAGGCCGTTGACGCCGGAGAGTTCGGCGCCCTCGCGCCAGAGGACGGGCCCTTCCGCCGCAAGGCGCCAGATTCGGGCGGCATCTGAGTCCGAGGCGTAGATTTCGCCGCCCCACATCGTCACGTCATTGAGGAATTTCGCGCCGTCGATCGAAAAAGCCGCCAGCGCCGCGCCGGTCGTCGCGTCAAAGCTCCGTATGCGATCGATGTCGGCGACATAAAGAACGCCGTCAAGAACCGCCATTCCCTTCGGCGCGTCGAGGCCGCCGATGAATTTTTCCGCGACGATCGCTCCTGAAGGCGACAATTTTGAAATCCAGCCTGCGCCGTCCTTCGCTTCGCCCTCGCCGGCGACATTGGAAATGAAATAGGCGCCGTCCGGCGACAGCGCGACGCCTTCAGGCTCCTTGAAGCCTTTGGCGATCCAGAGCGGTTCGAGGCGCGGCCGGGCGGCCGGGGCCGTCGGCGCGGCGGCGACGCTCTCCGCGCCCGCGGCCGCATCAGCCGGTCCTGCCTCCGGAGTCGGCGCTTTCGAACAGGCGGCGACACTGGCGGCGAAAAGGGCGAGACCGGTCAACAACAGGCGCATGGCGCGTCTCCGAGCTTTGATTCGGGGCGCTCGACCCTAGGACGGCGCGATAAGGCGGCCCAATACGGTTCGTCGCAAGAGAAGAACGCCTCGCGGCGCGTCGGCGCTGATCCGGGATCTCGCGAGGCTTGAAGTCCTCCGGCCTCACCAGATCCCGGATCGGCGTCGCACCGCTTGCGCGCTGCGACGCGTCCGGGATGACAATTCCCCATAAGATCCCGCTCCCTCTTTCTTCACCCCCCTTGGAAAGGGGGCGGAGGGATTGGGGCTGTTT
>CADEDN010000041.1 GCA_902826095.1 uncultured Alphaproteobacteria bacterium
GGCGCTGATCCGGGATCCCGCGAGTTCAACGGCGCTCTTGCCGCACGGGATCCCGTGTCTGCGCGGCAGCGCTTCGTGCTGCAGCGCGCACGGGATGACACTTGCCAATTTCCGGCGCCCCTCCCGGTTGACGCTCCGCATACGGAATGCCTGATCATGGGGGAATTTTTGGCCGATTCCGCTAGGGCGGAGTCCGGCCGGAGGCGGAATTTCTTTAATTATATAAGGGGTTGATTTTCGGTCACAAAAAAAAGTTATCCCCCAGTTTATCCCCCACCTTATCCCCCACCTTATCCCCCATGTTATCCCACACCCTTTGAGCGGTCCTATTATCCCGTCGAAATGTGCGCGCCGGGTTTGGTCCGGACGCGGATGAAAGAGCTTGGATATGAGCGGCGGCGACAAACGGGCGGCGGGCGCCCTTGCGATCGGCGGGAAGGCGCGGGCTTGCGCCTTTCGGATTGGTGAATTCGGCCGGCTTTTTCCGGTTCGAAACGCCGGGCTTTTCCCGCCGCAGCCCGCGCGGAAAGCCGAAAAATCGACAAGGGCGGCGGCGGAAAGGCCCGGCCTTTTCGCCGCGATCGTCGCGGCCTTAGCGGATCGCTTTTTTCAGCGCCTCGACAAGGTCGGTCTTTTCCCAGGAGAAGCCGCCGTCGGCGTCCGGCAGGCGGCCGAAATGGCCGTAGGCGGCGGTGCGCGCGTAGATCGGCTTGTTCAAATCAAGGTGGCGGCGGATGCCGGTCGGCGTCAGGTCCATCGCCTCGCCGAGCGCGCGCTCAAGGGCGGCTTCATCGACCTTGCCGGTCCCGTGGAGGTCGACATAGATCGACAAGGGCTTGGCGACGCCGATCGCATAGGAAAGCTGGATCGTGCAGCGGTCGGCCATGCCGGCGGCGATGACGTTTTTGGCGAGATAGCGCGCGGCGTAGGCGGCCGAGCGGTCGACTTTCGTGGTGTCCTTGCCGGAAAACGCGCCGCCGCCATGCGGCGCGGCGCCGCCATAGGTGTCGACAATGATCTTGCGGCCGGTGAGGCCGGCGTCGCCGTCGGGCCCGCCGATCACGAATTTGCCGGTCGGGTTGATGTGCCATTCGCAGGCGGACGAAATCTTCAGATCGCCGAGCGCCTTCCTGATATGGGGCTCGACGACGGCGCGCACTTTCTTCGAATCCCAGCTCTCGTCGAGATGCTGGGTCGACAGCACGATCGAGACGACTTCCGACGGTTTGCCGCCGTCATATTTGACGGTGACCTGGCTCTTGGCGTCGGGTCCGAGCCGGCCGGCGTCGCCCTCGCCCTTGTGGCGCGCGGCGGCGAGAAGCTCGAGAATCTTGTGGCTGTAATAGATCGGCGCCGGCATCAGCGCCGGCGTTTCGCGGCAGGCGTAGCCGAACATGATGCCCTGGTCGCCGGCGCCTTCGGAATTGCCGTCCGCCGCCTTGTCGACGCCCTGCGCAATGTCCGCGGACTGACCATGCAGAAGGACCTCGATTTTCGTCTGGTCGCGCCAGGTGAAGCCCGTCTGTTCGTAGCCGATGTCGCGGATCGCCGCGCGCGCCGCCTCGATGAAGCGCTCCGGCTTCACATGCGTCTGGTCGCGCATCAGCGTTTCGGGAACCCTGACTTCGCCGGCGATGACGACGCGGTTGGTGGTCGCCAGGGTCTCGCAGGCGCAGCGGACGTTCCAGCTGTTCATGCCGGTCGACATGGCCTCGCGATAAACGAGGTCGACGATTTCGTCGGAAATCCGGTCGCAAACCTTGTCGGGGTGGCCTTCCGAGACGCTCTCGGAGGTGAAGAGATAGGACTGACGCGCCATGGAAACCCGGGCCCCTCATATAAGGAAAAGTTTATACGTGGGCCGGCTTCTACCGAAGCGGCGCCGGGCTGTCCATCGACTTTCGACCGGTCACACCGGCGGCGAAAGGCCGTCGCCGTCGGAGAGCGACTTCACCAGTTCAAGGACGCGCTTCCTGATCTTCGGATCGCCGATCGCCGCGAAATGCTTGCACAGCTGCACGCCTTCGGGCGAATTGAGCAGCTCCATCATCGCCGCGCCGTCGTCGGGACCCGATTCCGCAAAACCATAGGATTTGCCGGTTTCGGCGTCATAATCGTCGAAAAAGAACTGGATCGGCACGCCGAGGATGCGCGAGATTTCGAACACCCGGCTCGCGCCGATGCGATTGACGCCTTTTTCGTATTTCTGGATCTGCTGAAAGGTCAGGCCCAGCGAATCCGCCAGTCTGTCCTGACTCATGCCCAGCATCGTCCGTCTGAGCCGCACCCGCCCGCCGACATGCGTGTCGATCGGGTGCGGCTTTTTTTCATCAGCCATCTCGCCCTTCCTGCTTCGCCGCCGACCGCCTGTCCGCAATGGTTCAGCCCAATGGACGGCTCGCGACGAAGTCTCCCCAGGACCCCCACTATAGTATATTCGTCGCGGCTCGCAAAGGTTGTAGCGCAGCTATCTTGCTGGCCGGCCAGCGAAAAATCCGAAAAACGCCGCGGCCGCCATCATCGCCCAGAAAACCAGGTCGCCGAGCCGGGCGTAAAGCGGGGCCGGCAAGGCTGCCGGAAGGGCGGCGTCGATCACCCCGGCCTCATAGAGCCCGATCCTTGCCCGCACCCTGCCCGCGCCGTCGATGAGGCCGGAAACCCCGGAATTGGCCGATCGCGCCATCGGCAGCCCGGTTTCGATCGCGCGCAGCCGCGCCTGATCGAAATGCTGCAGCGGCCCCGAAGAATCGCCAAACCAGCTGTCATTGGTGACGGTCGCGATCCAGCCTGGCCGCTTCCCGCGCGGGTAGATCGCGCCTGGAAAAATCGCCTCATAGCAAACAAGCGCGGCGAAGGGCGGCCCGCCGACATCGATGATTGCGGGGCCAGGCCCCTTGCGAAACCCGTCATCATAGGGCGCAAGCTGGGCGAGGCCGACCGCGCGCAGGAGCCCTTCGAGCGGCAGATATTCGCCAAAAGGCACAAGATGGTGCTTGTCGTAATGGGCGACCGGCGTCCGCCCTTCGCGCGTCTCGGCGATGACCGAAATCGAATTGAAATAATCGGTCTTTCCGGAGGACCCCGTCTCGCGCCTCACCGCGCCGGCGACGAGGACGGCGTTCTTCGGCAGCTTTTCAGAAAGCAGCGCGAGGCCGTCTTTGACCTCATCGATGACCGGGACGGCGTTTTCCGGCCAGAGCACGAAAACGCGCCCTTTCGCCGGACCCGGCGCCGACGACATCGCGATGTGGCGCTCGTAATTCCTTTGCCACAATTCGCCGTCGATCTTCTCGCGCTGCGGAATGTTCGGCTGCACGATCCGGACAAAGACGTCCGGATGATCCGCCTTCGGAACATTGGCGAGGCGGAGCGCGCCGACGGCGAACAGCGCCGCCGTCGCGGCGACGGCGATCGAGACGCCTTTCAGAAAGCCGCGCTTTTCGCCAATGAAGGCGACCGGCGCCGTCGCGATCAACAGCGCGACCAGCGACAATCCATAGACGCCCCAGACCGCCGCCGTCTGCGCGCCGGCGGCCGTCCCGGCGAAGGCCTGGCCCGGAAGGTTCCAGGGAAGACCAGTCAGAATGTGCCCGCGCGCATATTCGGCGAGCATGACGAGGAACGCGACCGCGAAGATTCGCCGCCAGCCCCCGGACTCAAATCGCGCCGCCAGCGCCATCGCGCCGCCGGTGAAAAGCGCGAGAAACGCCGGCAGGCCGGCGACGGCGAACGGCGCCATCCAGGCGAATTCATCCGCCTGCACCAGAAAAGCAAAGCCCACCCAGAACAGGCTCACCAGAAAATAGCCGAAGCCGAAAAACCAGCCGACGGCGAAACCGGCGCGCGCCCGCCTTTCCCCGCGCCGCGCGCCGTCGATGAGCAGCACAAGCGCCGAGAACCCAAGCGCGAGAAGCGGCAGCAGATAGTAAGGCGCATGGGCAAGGGCGGCGAGGACGCCCGCGGCGAACGCGCAACCGAAGCGCTTCAAGCCGCGCAACGCCGTGATCGCCGCCGCCGCGCCGGCGAAGGATGTCCGGACGTCGCGCGTCACTCAGCCGCCGGCTTTTGCGATTCGGCGGCGACCGGCGTTCGGCGAATTCGGACTTTGCGGACCTTGCGGGCGTCCGCCTCGATCACTTCGAAATCATATCCGGTCGGGTGCGAGAAGACTTCGCCGCGCTGGGGCACGCGCCCGGCGAAATCGACGACGAAGCCGCCGATCGTGTCGACGCCTTCCGATTCGCTTTGCAAGGTGATGCCCGTCGTTTGCGCGAATTCGGCGAATTCGACGCGCCCGTCCGCCTCCCATCCGCCGCCCTGTCGGGCGACGATCGTCGGCGTCAGTTCTTCGTCATGTTCGTCATTGATGTCGCCGACGATTTCTTCGACGAGATCCTCGATCGTCAGCAGCCCGTCGGTGCCGCCGAACTCGTCGATGACGAGCGCCATATGAACGCGGCTCGCCTGCATCCGCAGCAACAGATCGGTGACGCGCATCGAGCGCGGCACATAGAGCACCGTGCGCCGGATTTTCTTGAGAACAGGCTCTTCGGTTCTTGCCGCCGCCGGATCGGCGATCAGCGCCACCACATCCTTGATGTGAACCATGCCGACCGGATCGTCGAGATCGCCGCGATAGACCGGGAGGCGCGAATGACCAGCCTCGGCGAACGCCTTGAGGAGGCCGTCAAGCGAGGTCTCCATGTCGACGGCGACGATGTCGGCGCGCGGCGCCATCACGTCAGCGACGCGCTTTTCATCGAAGGCGATGACGCGCTCGATCATCTCCCGGCGCAGGCGCGGCAAGCGGCCGACCGCTTCGCGCTGCGTGTCGTCAAGACCGCCGGAGAAATCATTCTCCTCGGCGGCGCGGCCGAAAAGGCCCTTCAGCTTCGAAAAGAAACCAGGACCCTCAAAGTCGCCGGGCGCATCGCCGCCGTTCGTCATTCAGGCGCGCTCCCCGTCCGGATCGTCCGGCGCGCCATAGGGGTCGGCGACGCCGATCGCCGCCAGAATCCGCCGCTCAAGCCCTTCCATCGCCTCCGCCTCATCTTCTTCCTCATGGTCGCAGCCGGCCAAATGAAGAAGCCCATGCACTATAAGATGCGCCGCATGATCGCGAAAGGCGATCCCGTCGGCCGCCGCTTCGCGGCGGCAGGTCTCAAAGGCGATCGCAATATCGCCGAGAAAGCCGTCGCTCTCCGGCCCCGCCGGGAACGAGAGGACGTTGGTCGGCTTGTCCTTGCCGCGAAACTGCTTGTTGAGATCCTTGAGCGTCGCGTCGTCGGCGAGCAGCAGCGCGGCGGCGCCGGCAAGGCGCGGCTCATGCGCTGCAGCGGCGCGCGCGCACGCGGCGGCGAGCGCCTGCGCGTCCCCAAGCGCCGCCGACCAGCGGTCGTCGTCGATGACAATTTCGACACTCAATGGATGAGCAGCCATCTGATCCCGCCGGCGCCGGCGCCGGCTCCCTTGCAGCAAAGGTTAATCAGCCGATCGTTCATCTTTACGACCGCACAAAACTTGCAATCGCCTTCATACAGCCTACATTCGGTCGGCACGGAGGCGCGCGATGAAATTGCGAGCGATTGTTCATGAGGCGGAGGAAGGCGGCTTTTGGGCTGAAGTCCCCGCGATTCCGGGCTGCGCGACGCAAGGCGACACGCTCGAAGAATTGCTCGACAATCTGCGTGAGGCGATTGAGGGTTGTTTGTCGATCGAAGTCGCGCCGACAAAGCCCGACAGCCGACAGCGCATCTTGGAAATCGCGAATTGAGGTCGGTTTCCGGCAAGGATTTCGCCCGAATTGTCGAACGTTGCGGGTGGAAATTGATGCGTGTCGCGGGAAGCCGCCATATATACTGAAAAGACGGAAGCGTCGTGCGGCTGTCAATCCCGGTGCGCGCCAACCGCCCCTTAAAGGCTGGCCTGCTTCGTCACCTGATGAAAATCGCCGATCTGTCCGACGAAGATCTTTAGCGTCTTTGTTCCGCATCCCGCGCGTCATAGGCGTCGATGATGCGCGCGACAAGCGGATGGCGGACGACATCGGCCGCGGTGAAGCGCGAAATCGCGACGCCCTCG
Organism: uncultured Alphaproteobacteria bacterium; assembly: GCA_902826095.1. Lineage (GTDB taxonomy): Bacteria > Pseudomonadota > Alphaproteobacteria > Caulobacterales > Parvularculaceae > Amphiplicatus. The sequence goes on from CADEDN010000041.1 coordinate 6,082, forward strand.
ACGCCGTCGAGAAGATCGAGCGCGTCCGACAATCCGGATGTTTCTCCCCGCGGCAGATCGCTTTGCGAGGGATCGCCGGTGAGCGCCATATGAGCGCCCTCCCCAAGACGCGTCAGGAACATTTTGGTCTGCGCGACGGTCGCGTTCTGCGCTTCGTCGAGGATGACGGCGGCTCTCGCGAGCGTCCGCCCGCGCATGAAGGCGAGGGGCGCGATCTCGATTTCGCCGGAGGCGATCCGGCGTTCGACATAATCCGCATGCAGCATATCGTGCAGCGCGTCGTAAAGCGGTCGAAGATAGGGGTCGATCTTCTCTTTCAGATCGCCCGGAAGAAAGCCGATGCGCTCGCCGGCTTCGAGCGCCGGGCGCGACAGGACGATGCGTTCGACCTTGCCGGCGAGGTAGAGCCCGACCGCATGCGCGACGGCGAGATAGGTCTTTCCGGTGCCGGCGGGACCGACGCCGAAATTGAGATCGGCGCGGCCGAGCGCCTCCATATAGGCGCGTTGCGCGGCCGTCCGCGGGCTGATCAGGCGCTTCGGGGTCTTGATCGCCAGGCCCTGCTCGTCGATCGCCGCGACAGGGCTGGTCGACAGCTTGGCCGCCGCGCGCACGTCGTCGGATGCGATCGGATGGCCGGCGCGCAGCCGGTCATAGAGCCAGCGAAGGACCGATGCGGCCTCGGTCCTGGCGGCGGCGGGGCCTGAAATGTTGAGAACATTGCCGCGCGGATCGATGCGGACGCCAAAGGCTTTCTCGACAATCTGCAGATGGGCGTCATGCTCGCCCGAAAGGCCCGCAACCAGGCGATTGTCGTCGAAGGTCAGCTGGTCGACCAGCGGGATCGGGTCACTCACGCGGCGTTTGTGCATCCTCTGCCTTGGTTACGGCAGGATGCATCCCTTCGGCGCGCCCCACCACTTCGCCGGCGAGCGCATTGGACGTGACCCCCAATATCCGCGCCGGCGCAATCGATCCTATCATCGATGCTGGCGCATAGGCATGAAGGCTTTGCAAATAGGGGGTCCGCCCGATCAACTGGCCGGGGCGGCGGCCGGGTCTCTCAAAGAGCACCGGCAAGGCTTTGCCGACGAGGCTGGCGCAGAAGGCGTCGCGCTGCGCCCTCAAGAGCGCCTGCAAGGCTTCAAGACGGCGATCTTTCTCGGTTTCATTGACCTGTTTCGGCATCGACGCGGCCGGCGTTCCCGGCCGGCGCGAATATTTGAACGAATAGGCCGAGGCGTAGCCGACCGCTCGCGCAAGGGCCAGAGTCGCTTCGAAATCCTCAGCCGTTTCGCCAGGGAAACCAACGATAAAGTCGCCGGAAAGGGCGATGTCGGGGCGCGCGTCCCTAATCTTGCCAATGAGCGCGAGATAATCGGCGGCGGTATGGCCGCGATTCATGGCGGCGAGGATCCGGTCAGAGCCTGCCTGCACGGGAAGGTGCAGGAACGGCATCAGCTTTTCTTCCTTGCCGAGCGCTGCGATCAGCCCGTCGTCCATGTCCCGCGGGTGCGAAGTCATGAACCGGATGCGCAAGACGCCGTCGATGCGCGCAAGCGCCCGGCAAAGATCGCCAAGGCCCCAGCTTCGCCCGTCCTCGCCGACGGACGCCCAGGCGTTGACGTTCTGGCCAAGGAGCGTCAGCTCGCGAACGCCCTGGTCCGCCAGCATGCGCGCTTCGGCGAGGATCGCCGCCGCCTTTCGCGAGACTTCCTGCCCGCGCGTATAGGGAACGACGCAGAAGGTGCAGAACTTGTCGCATCCTTCCTGAACGGTGAGGAACGCCGAAACGCCATCCGCCGACCGGGACTTCGCGAGGGCGTCAAATTTTTCTTCGACCGCGAATTCCGTATCGAGCGCCTCGCCCTTCCGGCGGGCCGCCTTGGCGATCAGCTCCGGCAGGCGGTGATAGGCCTGCGGCCCGACAACGATGTCGACGATGTCGGCGCGCGATTGGACCTCGGCGCCTTCGGCCTGCGCCACGCAGCCGGCGACCGCAATTGTCATTTCGCCGACTTTTTCTTTCTTGGTCTCGCGGAGCCGCCCAAGGTCGGAATAGAGTTTTTCCGCCGCCTTTTCGCGAATGTGGCAGGTGTTGAGAATGACGAGATCCGCCGCGGCCGGATCGTCGACGGGCCGATAGCCGAGCGGGCGCAGCAAATCGACCATGCGCTCGCTGTCATAGACATTCATCTGGCAGCCATAGGTTTTGACGAATACGGCCTTGCCCGCTGTTCGCTCCCGAGGCGGTCCGTCCTTAACCATGATGTCCAGGGTCTCGCGCATGAAGGCTCCTATGCGTCGGCGACGCGCGGCGCGCAACCGCAGCCGGCTCTACCGTCAAACTGTGATCGGCGCTCGCGTCGAATTGACCGCGGGCGCATTGATTGCCGCGCGATTTTCCGCCAGTTTTTGAAGTCTTATGGGTCGAGGGTCGCGCCTGTGTTTGTAAGAAGCCTTGCCGCCTTGGGCGGCGCGTGCGCGATGATGTGCGGCAGCGCGATCGCCCAGCAAGGCGAACGGGACGCGCCGAGATCCGCCTCGCCGCTTCCCGCCATGGCGCCGACCCAGATCGGACGCCCGGTCGTCGTCGAAATGTTCTTGTCGCAGGCCTGCAATGCGAGCCCGCCGGCGGCGCATGTCCTTTCCGAAATCGCCGGCCGCAGCGACGTCGTCGCGCTCTCCTGGCATGTCGATTACTGGGATCAATACGCGTCGCAGAAGTTCGGGACGTGGCCCGATCCCTTCGCGCGCGACGCCTTCGGCGATCGCCAGATGGCGTACAACAAGCGGCTTAGGGGCCGCGCGACGAAGATGACGCCGCAAGCCGTCATCGACGGCGTCATCTCGGTGGCCGGCGCCAAGCGCGAGGCGATCGAACAGCGCATCCTCGAAGCGCAGGTCTATGACGAGCATGCGCGGCCGACGCCGGCGCTGCTTGATCTTAAGAGGCGCGATGACGGAATTATCCGTATACGGATCGAAAATGTGGGCGTGCCCTACGACGCCTCCGTCGTATCGTTCCGCCGCGCCGCGGTGACGAAGGTCGTCGGCGGCGACAACGCCGGCCTCGTCTTCCGCGAGGCCAATGTCGTGCGCGCGGTGACGACCTTGCTCGACAATCACGACGGCCCCGCGGAGTTCACGTTTCGGCCGCCGAAAAAAGGGCTCGACTGCGCGGTCATCGTTCAAGAGCGCAATCACGGCCGCATTGTCGCGGCGAGATATTGCGGCGTCGGCGGCGAATAGACGCTTCTATTCCGCCGCGACGCCGGCCGCGCCGAGATCGGCGACGCTTTTCACATAGGCCGCGCGCGCGGCTTTCGCCTCCGCGTCGAGCGCCTGCGCGCGCTTTTCGTCGTCGGCGGAGAGTTCGTCGTAATCGACGTCGGCGAAGCCGAGAACGCCCATGTCGGCGTAGGCTTTCTTGATCTTGTCAGACCACAGGCCGATGTCGCGGACGATCGGCACGATCCGCTGGAAGAGCATCGTTCTGAACACCTGCATATAGCCGGATTCGTTCTGCAGCCGCACGCATTCGTCGACGTCGAGGCCGAGGAGAGCGTAGGTCTCGCGCTGCTCAAAGCGATCGCGCATGTGATAGCAGGCTTCGACGAGGAATTCCTCGCGCTCGTCGCGCTCCTTCTCCGTCAGCTGCGGGTAATAGTCCTTGAGCGCGAGGCGGCCGAACGCAACGTGGCGCGATTCGTCCTGCATGACGAAGGCGTTCACCTGCTGCGTGAGACGGTTCTTCGACAACTCGCGGATGTTGCCGAAGGCGGCGAGCGCGAGACCTTCGATCACGACCTGCATCGCGAGATAAGTCATGTCCCAGCGCGAATCGCGCAGCGCCTGATCGACAAGCGTCTGCAACGGCTTCGTCATCGGATAGGCGAGACCGAATTTTTCCAGCAGTTTCTTGTACGCCTCGACATGGCGCGCCTCGTCCATCACCTGGGTCGAGGCGTAGAATTTGGAATCAAGATCGGGAACCTGCTGCACGATTTTCGCGGCGCAGATCATCGCCGCCTGTTCGCCCTGCAGGAACTGCGAAATCGTCCACGCCTGAAAGTGACGGCGCATTTCGGCCTTATCGCGGTCGGACGCTTTCTTCCATACCGGCGTGTGATAAAGACCCGACATCTCGTCAGGCATCTGCATCGGATTGTCGGGATCGAGCGCCTCGGTCCAGTCGATGCGCGAGACCGCATCCCACTGCATGTCCTTGCCCTTCTGATAGAGGTGCATCATCGACTTGCGGCCGTCGTCGAAGCGCCAGTCGAAGACGGACTGAAAATCCTGCGGCACGGACCAGACGGGATCGATGTCAGGGATCGGATAGAGGTCGCGCAAGGCCATCGGCGGGTGCTCCTGCAAAGGCAGAAGTACACTACACAGTTTACCTCACGGATTCAAGCGCGGCGCGGCTATTTCTTCAGCGGGACGCCATAAAGCTCCAGCCGGTGCGCGACCAGTTTGAAGCCATGTTCTTCGGCGATCCGGCGCTGCAGCGCCTCAATTTCGGGGTTCACAAATTCGATCACCCGGCCCGATTTCAAGTCGATCAGATGGTCGTGATGGTCCTCGGTCGCCTCTTCATAGCGCGACCGTCCGTCCTGGAAGTCATGGCGCTCGACGACGCCGGCCTCCTCAAACAGCCGCATCGTCCGGTAGACGGTCGCAATCGAGATTTTGGGATCGATCTCGGCCGCGCGTCGATGGATTTCCTCGACATCGGGATGGTCGACCGCAATCGACAGCACCCGCGCGATGACGCGGCGCTGATCGGTCATCCGCATGCCCTTTTCGGCGCACAGTTTTTCGAGTCGTTCCATCCCGGGAGATCTCCTTCGAGCGCCCTTAAATCATAGAATGAGACGCATGACGAGCGCGTCGCCGCCATTCCGGTAATAGCGTTTGCGGCGGCCAACTTTCTCAAACCCGAGCGACTGGTAGAGGATCGCGGCCGCAGCGTTGGCGACATCAACCTCAAGAAAGAGGCTCCTGACGCCGCTGCCCCGCGCCGCCGAGATGATCTCACCGAGGAGCGCGCGCGCGCAGCCGCGCCGCTGCATGCGCCGGGCGACGCCGATCGAGAGGATTTCCGCTTCATCGCCGGCGTTTCGCCAAAAGGCGAAGCCGACAGGCGTCACCGCGTCATCGGTCGACGCGACAATCACCCGAACATTGCGCTCGACCAATCCGTCGGCGACGGCCTTCGCCCCCCAGCTCGCGCCGCCGAACGCTTCCGCCTCAAGCGCGACAATCGCCTGCGTATCGGCGCGCGACGCCGGCCGAATGCGCCAGGACGTCACGGCGCTCCCGATTCTCGAAAGAGCGAGGGCGATAAGGGCGTCGCATCGGGCGCGCGCAGATAAAGCGGCGCTGGCGGGACCGTCGGCGTCGGCGCAGCGCGCGCCAGTCGCGCGATGGCGGCGGGGTCTATGCGCCGCACATTCGATATCGCATGCGGGGCTGTGACATAAGGCGAGACGAGCATCGCGCCTGATCCGGCGAGAATAATGCCGGCGTGCGTGCAAAGCTTCCTTGCGGCCACTTCCGGAGTGGCGACGAAGGGCGCAAGGACTTCGGTCATCGCGCCGTCAAACAGGGCCGCATAGACCTGACCCCGCCGCGCATCGAATATCGGCGCAATGACGTCATGCGGCTCGACGCCAGCGGCAAGCGCCTGAAGACTGGTGACGCCGAACGCGCGCGCCTTCGTTCCAAGGCAAAGCCCCCGCGCAAAAGCAAGTCCGACGCGCAAGCCGGCGAAAGCGCCGGGACCAATGACGACGCCGATCCGGTCGAGGTCGGCGACCTTGAGATGTGTCGACGAGAGCCCCGCAGCGACCATTATAGGAAGGACCTCCGAATGGCCCTTGCCGATCATCCGGCGCTCGCTCCAGACAATTTCATCGCCGTCGAGCAATGCGGCCGAACAAGCCTCAAACGACGTGTCAATGGCGAGAACCCGCATGCCGGCTAGACGATGCGGCACGCTTCGTCGAAGTCGAGGCGCGGGCTCCTCGGGAAAAGATTTTCGTCCGTGCCGTATCCGATATTGCAGAGAAAATTCGATTTCCAGCCGGTCCCGCCGAAAAATTCCCTATCGACGCCGGCGCTGTCAAAGCCCGACATCGGCCCGCAATCAAGACCCAGCCCCCGCGCGGCGATCATGAAATAGGCGCCTTGCAGCGTTGCATTTCGAAAGGCCGTTTCCGCGATCAGTTTTTCGTCGCCCGCAAACCAGCTTCTGGCGTCCGTATGCGGAAAGAGCTTCGGCAGTTTCTCGTAAAACTCCATATCGTGAGCGATGATGACGCAACACGGAGCCGTCATGGTTTTTTCGGCGTTATTTCCCGAAAGGTGCGGCTTCAGCCGCTTTTTTCCTTCATCGGACGTGACGAACGCAAAGCGCGCCGGGGAGCAGTTCGCGGAGGTCGCTCCCCATTTCATCAGATCGTAGACCGCCTGCATCAGGGGGCGGGAGACCTTGCGATCTTGCCAGCCGTTGCGCGTGCGCGCCTCGCGAAAGATCAGATCCATCGCTTCATCGTTGATCATCTTGTCGGACATGGCCGGCGCGGCTCCTTTGAGATTCGCCTACGCCTATTAGATCATCGCGCGGCTTATTCAAATCGCCGGCGACCGCACGCATATCCTAAAGGCCCTGCGGGGCCCGCCTTCCCCGCTAGGCGACGGCTTCGACTCTCACCACTTCCGGCACGTAATGCTTCAGCATGTTCTCGATTCCGGCCTTGAGGGTCTGGGTCGACGACGGGCAGCCGGAACAGGAACCATGGAGCGACAAGAAGACGACCCCCGTCCTTGGCTCATAGTGCTGGAAGACGATATCGCCGCCGTCTGCAGCGACCGCCGGACGGACGCGGGTGTCGATCAATTCGATGATCTGTTCGACAATCTCGCGGTCTTCATCCTCGTAATCCTCAAGGCTAGTCGCCGGCTTTCTTGTCGTCGTTGCGCCTTCGGCGAGGATCGGCAAGGCGGCGGTCAGAAAGTCGGCGATCGCACCCAATACTGAAGGCTTGACGTGGCGCCAATCCACGGACTCGTATTTGGTCACAGTGACGAAGTCGGCCCCGAGAAACACGCCGGCGACGCCGTCGACCTCGAATAGCGCAGCGGCGAGCGGCGACGCCTTCGCCGTCTCCGCGTTCGGAAAATCCATGCCGAGCGCGCCGACGCCGAGAATTGTCTGGCCGGGGAGGAACTTCATGGATTGCGGGTTGGGCGTGTCTTCGGTCTGAATGAACATGGCGCGCTCGCTTTTAGGCTACAAGGAAGTAGTCGCCGCCCCGCCCGCGCGCAATGGCCCCAAGCGATCGCTCCCGACGATTGCTCCGGACGATGGCCCCGGCTAATCCACAGTCTCGATCACGAATAGCTGAGCGCGCGGGGCCGCCATGGACGACACCTCGACCAAAGTTTCCGATGAAGAGGCCCTTGCTTTCCACCGGGGCGCAAAGCCCGGCAAGCTCGAAGTGACGCCGACCAAGCCGATGGCGACGCAGCGCGATCTGAGCCTCGCCTATTCGCCGGGCGTCGCCGCGCCAGTGAGAGAAATCGCTCGCGACCCTGATCTCGCCTACGACTACACGTCGAAAGGAAACATGGTCGCCGTCATCTCGAACGGAACGGCGATCCTCGGGCTCGGCGATCTCGGCGCGCTCGCCTCAAAGCCGGTGATGGAGGGCAAGTCCGTCCTCTTCAAGCGCTTCGCCGACATCGATTCAATCGACATCGAGGTCGACACCAAGGACCCGGACGCCTTCATCAATTGCGTGCGTTATCTCGGCCCCGCCTTCGGCGGCATCAACCTTGAAGACATCGCCGCGCCCGAAAGCTTCATCATCGAACAGCGGCTGAAGGAGATCATGGACATTCCGGTGTTCCATGACGACCAGCACGGCACCGCGATCATCGCCGCCGCCGGACTCTTGAACGCGCTCGACATCACCGGAAAATCGATCCGCGAAGTGAAGGTCGCGGTTTCGGGCGCGGGATCATCGGCGTTGTCCGTGATCGGCCTCATCAAGGCGATGGGCCTGCCGCATGAAAACGCAATCGTCTTCGATTCGAAGGGCGTCCTGCACAAGGGCCGCCAACTCGACCAGTGGCGATCGGCGCATGCGATCGAAACCGACAAACGCACGCTCGCACAAGCGATGGACGGCGCCGACGTCTTCATCGGCCTCTCGGTCGCCGGCGCGGCGACGCAGGCGATGGTGAAGTCAATGGCGAAGAACCCGATCATCTTCGCCATGGCGAATCCGACGCCGGAGATCACGCCGGAGGAAATTCTCGCCGTGCGAACGGATGCGATCATTGCGACCGGGCGTTCGGACTACCCAAATCAGGTGAACAATGTCCTCGGCTTTCCCTATATTTTCCGCGGCGCGCTCGATGCGCGCGCGCGAACGATCAATGAAGAGATGAAAATCGCCTGCGCAAACGCCCTCGCGAGGCTCGCACGCGTTGACGTTCCAGACGAGGTCGCGGAAGCCTACGGCAAGAGGCTCAAATACGGACCCGGCTACATCATTCCAACGCCCTTCGATCCGCGCCTGATCGCGACCATCCCGCCGGCGGTCGCCAAAGCGGCGGCGGATTCAGGCGTCGCCCGAAAGCCGATTGAGGACCTCACATCCTACGCCGAAAAACTCGCCGCGCGCACCGATCCGTCCGCGACTTTTCTCCAGAAAGTCTATTCCGCGCTCAGGAGCGCCAAAGCGCCCAAGCGCATCGTTTTCGCGGAAGGGGAAGAAGAAACCGTGCTCCGCGCCGCGCACGCCTTCCAGCAGGAGGGTTTGGGCAAGGCGATCCTCATCGGGCGAGAGGAAATCATCCGCGAGGCGCTGAAATCGGCGGGTCTCCCAGGCGATGCGGAATTCGAGATTTTTCACTCCAGGTCCGCGCCGCACGCGGCCGCATATGCGGACTATCTCTACGGGCGATTGCAAAGGCGGGGCATCCTCAAACGCGACGCGACGCGTCTCGTCAACACCGATCGCAACGTCTACGCCGCCTGCATGCTGGCGCACGGCCACGCCGACGGCATGGTGACCGGCGTCACCCGGCATTACGACGTCGCGCTTGACAATGTGCGCCTCGCGCTCGATCCAAAGCCCGGCGAACGCCTGATCGGCCTTTGCATCATCCTTGCCAAGCAAAGAACGCTTTTCGTCGCCGACACCAATATCACGGAGCTCCCCACTTCGCAGGATATGGCGGAAATCGGCGTCCAGGTCGCGCACGCCGCTCGCGATCTTGGCTATGCTCCCAAGCTCGCCTTCATTTCTCACTCGAATTTCGGCAATCCTGACACCGAACATTCGCGTCGCGTCGCCGGCGCGGTGAAAATCCTGGATGCTCGCGGCGATATTGACTTCGAATATGAAGGCGAGATGACGCCCCGACTGGCGCTGAACGAACGCGTCCGCGAGGCCTATCCGTTTTCGCGCCTCAAAGGCGAGGCGAACGTCCTCGTCACGCCCGGCGTTCATTCCGCCGCGATTTCGACAAAGCTGCTCGGCGAAGTCGGCGGGGCCACAGTCCTTGGGCCGTTGCTCATCGGCCTTGCCCGACCAGTGCAGATCGCTCAGCTCGGCGCGAGGGTTGGCGACATTGTGACGCTCGCCGCCATGGCGGCTTATAATCTCGATACCGAGCACCGCGCATGGTCCGGAAAGTCGGCGTGATGCGGCGCGTCGGCCGCAAAGCCGAATATTGAAATTTCAGGCGATGGACGCCTTTCTGACTTCGATCGGAATCGTCGCGCTCGCCGAGATCGGCGACAAAACACAGCTCCTTGCGATCGTACTCGCGGCGAAATTCAGAAAGCCGGTTCCGGTCATTCTTGGGATTTTTGCGGCGACGCTGCTCAATCACGCGGCGGCGGCCAGCGCAGGCTTTTACGTTTCGGCCTTTCTGGAGGGCAGGCTCTTCCAGATTCTGGTCGGCGCCGCATTCATCTTGATGGCGGGATGGGCGCTGATTCCCGACAAGGACGACAGCGAACTCGCGCGCAAGGCTCGCGGCGGCGTATTCTTGGCGACCGCGATCGCGTTTTTCCTGGTCGAAATCGGCGACAAGACGCAGATCGCGACATCGCTCCTCGCCGCCCGATTTCAGGACATCGCCGTCGTCACGGCGGGAACGACGCTTGGCATGATGATCGCCAATGTCCCCGCGGTTTATTTCGGCGAAGCGGTCACGAAGGCGGCGCCATTGAAATATGTGCGCCTATCCGCGGCGACATTGTTCGCGGTGATCGGCGTTTGGGTGATCGTTTCGGCGCTTCGCGCGGCTTGATGCGGCATAAAGGGCGGTTCATTATTCCTCGACGCCGCCTCCCGGCGCGCGATCACGGAACACAAATCGCGCGCTAATTGAATAATTCGCGATGAACCCGAAGCCGACCGCCGCCGCCTTGGCGAGCAGGGGGCCGAACTGTTCTGCGAAGAAAATAATAAACCCGGATGAAATCGCCAACGAGAGGCAGTGCGCGAGAAAAAATCGACGATAAGCGAAAATCGTGAGCGGCGCGGCGGCGCCGTCCTTCCGGAACGTGACATGCGCATTCACAACATAGCTTTGAATGTTGGCGCAAAGAAACCCCAGCAGGTTGGCGGCGAGCGGGCCGACGCCGAAATGAAGCAGCGCGCCGAACACGGCGAACTCCGTGACGACATTTCCGACCCCGACGGCGCCGAAGCGCGCCATGGCGCCTGAATGGCGTCGAATCCGGGAAGCGGCGATCGACGGCGAAAGAAACATTGTCAAACCGCCTTGCGGACGGTCGGCCAGCCGCTGCCGGCGTCAGAAGGATAAACCTCCGTCGCGAAATAGAGCGGCCGTCGTTTGGTTTCATTGAAGACGCGGCCGAGATACTCGCCAATCACGCCAAGCACCATCAGCTGAATGCCGCCGAGGAACAGGACGACGACGACGAGCGTCGGAAAACCCGGCACCGGGTCGCCGAAGAACAGGGTCTTCACAATGAAGAAGGCTCCGGATACGAATGCGACAAGCGCCGTCGCGAAGCCGAAATAAGTCGAGAACTTCAACGGCGCCAAGGTCGAAGACGTGATCCCTTCGATCGAGAGATTCCAGAGGCGCCAATAGTTCCACTTGGTTGTGCCGGCGGCGCGCGGCGCGCGATCATACAAGACTTCCATGGAAGGAAATCCGATCCAGGCGAAGATCCCTTTCATGAACCGGTGCTGTTCACGCATCGAACAGACCGCATCGACCGCCTTGCGGCTCATCAGCCGGAAGTCGCCGACATTTTCCGGAACTTCGACAGCGCCGACGCGATGAATGACCCGGTAGAACAGCGCGGCGGTCAGCTTCTTGACCGGGCCGTCGCCGTGACGTTCGCGCCGGCGCGCATAAACGACGTCATAGCCTTCACGCCAGCCTGCGATCATTTCAGCGATGATCTCGGGCGGGTCCTGGAGGTCCGCATCAATAACGACGACGGCGTCGCCCTTCGCCTGATCAAGGCCTGCCGTCGTCGCGATTTCCTTGCCGAAATTGCGCGACAGATCGACGATCGCGATACGCCCGTGCGTCTGGCGCAGGCGGTTCATCAACTCGAGCGTGCCGTCGCTGCTGCCGTCATTGACGAAGACGATTTCGAACGGCTGCGCGATCGCGCGCATGCATGCCTCGACTGAAACGACAAACGCGGCAAGATTTTCGGTTTCATTGTAGGCGGGGCAGACGATCGACAGAAGTTTCGGCCGCGCTTCGCTTCGCGGCGTCACCGCCGCTCGATTGCCTTTCCGCCTCGCCATTCGCCGCCTCCGGGAGCTCGCCGCCCAGCTTCCCCGAAATAGATAACGTTTCGTTTATTGCGCGATGGTAAACCGGCCGCATGAACCAGGTGATCGCCACTATTGCGGAAGATTTTCCGCTCATTTACCAATTATTTACGACGCGTCTCAAATGGAGCCTCGCCACGATGGCCGCGCTCTTCGTGGCAGTCGCGGCGACCCTCTACGGCCAGCTGATCTACGAATCCGAAGACTTGTTTACGAAGGCGGGGCCGATTATCGGCGGCGACTTCATGATTTTCGAGATTGCAGCGAGCGTCGCAGGCACGCCCGACATGATCGCGATCTACGAAATGCCGAACTTAAAAGCGGCGCTTCAGAATCTGTATCCCGGAAAGGGCGACTTCAATTTCGCCTGGATGTATCCGCCGACGATGTCGCTATTGATCGCGCCGTTCGCTCTGCCCTCCTACCTGGCGAGTTTCACGCTTTGGGTGACGATTTTCGGCGGCGCGTTTTTTTTGGCCGCCTCCCGCTTATGGTCGGATAAGTGGGCGTTGTTCTTCCTCGCGTCATGCCCGGCCGTGTTTCAGGCGATCATTACGGGGCAGAACGGCTTTTTGACAGCGACGCTGATTGCGGTCGCCGGCGCCTATGCGGACAAGCGGCCGATCCTCGCCGGGATCGCGGCAGGACTATTGACGATCAAGCCGCAACTCGGGCTTCTCATTCCCATCGCCTTCATCGCGGCAGGGTGCTGGCGCGCTTTTGCGGTCGCCGCGGCGAGCGCGCTTCTTCTCGCCGGCGCCAGTCTTATCGCCTATGGCGCGGACGCATGGACAAGTTTTTTCGAAGCCGTGACCGCGCATGGCGCGCGCATGGGCGCGAACGGCTTTCCGTCAGAGAAACTCGTGACACCCTTCGGCTTTGCGACAATGCTTGGCGCGCCGGCTTCAATAGCCGGCGCGGTCCAAATCGCCGCGTCGCTAGCGCTGGCGACGTATGTTTTCATTGTCTGGCGGCGCGTCCGAGATTGGGACCTGCGCCTCGCGGCGCTTTCAACCGCCGCGATATTGGCGACGCCCTACGCCTTCTACTACGAAATTGTGATTATGGCGCCGGCGATGCTCGTCATCGCAAAACGCGCCGTTGAAACCGGCTGGCTGAAGTTCGAACGCGAATCGCTGATCGCGGTCTGGATTTTGCCGTTGATCATGCCGGGGGACGGCGGCTCGCCATCAATGCCGATCTGCGCGACAGGCGCCATCCTCGCCTTCGCCGTCGCCGCGCGCCGCACGCTTCCCGCCGCCGGCATTACGTTCGCCAACGGAGTTCGGCGGGCGACAGCGGGTTCGTAAATCCGCCATTTTCCTTGCGCTGCGCGAAGGCGCGCTTCAGCTTCAAATACCATTTCGCCGGCTCATCGGCGTCGCCGAAATAGAGCGGGCGATGATCGATACGGGAGAGATTGTCATTCTGCAGGGTGAGAATTGCGCCGTCCTGTGCAAGGAAATCGTCGGCCATCGACTGCGCGATCGGCATTATGAGGTCGAGCAGCGCGAAGTCCCAGAAGATGACATGGACGATGCGAGTCGTGCCGGGCTCGGTCGGCGACATCGTTGTCAGACCGAGAATGCGGCGCTTCCCGCTGCGAATATGTTCGAGGCGCAAGGAAGGCAGGCGGAACTCAATCTCTGTCGTCGGCGCGCCGCCGATGAATTTATAGATGCGAGTGTTTGAAGACGGCGCGTGCGCCGGTATTTTCATACCGAGCGGCGTTGGTTCATAATTTTTCGTCTTGTCGCGGCGCGGCGCGCCCTCGCGCCACCACCATTGTTTATGCACGGTCGGCGTATGCGCCGGATCGACGAGGCCGATGACGGCTTCGTCGAACGGGCCCTTTGCTTCAACGATGGTGACGGTCTTTGGCCGGCAGCCCGCCGCAAGGCCGATGTCGGGCGGCGGCGTTTCCGGCATTCCTTCCCCATGATAGATCCAGACAAGGCCGTTGGCTTCGTGGAGCCCGTAGCGCTTCGTCGCGATGGTCGACGGATCGCGCTTTTCCTCGGAATGAAGGGCCGGAATCGCGGCGCATTTGCCGTCCGTCGTCCGGAACGCCCATGCGTGATAGGGGCACTCGACCGCGCTTTCTCCACCGATTTCACAGAGTCTTCCGGCCGATAGCGGCGCCGCGCGATGCGGGCAGACGTCCCGGAGCGCGAAGACCTCCCCCGCTTTCGTCCGCCCAAAGACGACAGGGCCGCCGAAAAGGACGCGTCGCAGCATCGCTCCCGGCTTTAGTTCGTTGGAGAGCGCCGCGAGGTACCAGAGCCCGTCGAGGATTTCGGACGCGCTCATGCGGGCCGGCGCGCTTTCATCGCCGCGGCGAGCGTGCCTTCGTCAAGGTAATCAAGCTCGCCGCCGACCGGCACGCCTTGACTTAGCCGCGTGACGGCGAGGGCGGTCGCACTGAGTTGATCCGAAAGATAATGCGCCGTCGTCTGGCCGTCGACCGTCGCGGGAAGAGCGAGCACGACTTCCCTCACCTCGCCCGCCGCCACGCGCGCGACAAGCGTGCCGATATTCAGATCATTCGGGCCGATCCCGTCGAGCGGCGACAACAGGCCGCCGATGACGTGATAGCGGCCCTTGTGCGCGCCGGCGCGCTCCAGCGCCCAGAGGTCGCCGACATCGGCGACGACGCAAAGGACGGCGCTGTCGCGCGCGGGGTCAGCGCAGATCGCGCAAGGGTCGATCGAATCCCAGTTCCCGCAGGTTGCGCACGCTTTCACCTTGTCGGCGGCGTCGGCGAGCGCGAAGGACAATGGCCGCATCAAAGGCTCGCGCTTTTTCAGAAGATGCAGCGCCGCGCGCTTCGCCGAGCGCGGCCCGAGGCCGGGGAGCTTGGCGAGCAGGTCGATGAGGCGTTGAAGCTCGGGGCCGATATTGGGGGAGGGCATTAGTACTCAGAATTCGTCACAAAATGCTGAAGGAGGGTCGCAACGTAATCCTCTAGCGCCAAAACAAAAAGTGGCTGCACTCCCCATTTCGCCTGATTATCATTGAACCAAGCCAAAGCTTGCAGGGTTTCCTTCTCCGGCCAAAGTGTGGGGTTTTTACTCACATTCTTAAGTGACATGAATTCACTTTCGGTGAAATCCAGCTTCCACTTCACGAGTCTCCCCGGCCGACTTTCCGTGCCTGACGGAAATCGCCAAACCATTTTTACTGCACCTTCAGAAGAGGATAGGCTGGATGAGGCAAGATGGAACTCCAAGTTTCTGATTTCCTGAAAGAGAAGAGGCAGAAGCCTGCCAGAATCAGCGAGTCGGAAATGGCTTTGCGGACCGCGATCGGCGAAGACGTCAATGCAGATCAATTCCTGAATTGAACCAAATTCAGCCAATGCCGCTCGGAAGTATCCTTCACGAAATGTGATAAGATCATCTCCAGGCGGACGGAGTTCGCAATCGTCCGCTTGAGACAACCAAACTAGGTGCTGCGCGCATCTAATCCGTCTCGACGTGCGAGCAAATTGGGAAACTCGATCAAGTAACTCATCGGAAATACAGAGGGATTGTGATATGTGATTAATGTCGGGCAGGGACGACAAACTGATCGCCATAACAGCGCAGTCCCTAAAACGGCAGCTTCATGCCCGGCGGCAGCGGCAGACCCGCGGTCAGCGACTTCATCTGCTCCGCCGCCTGCGTTTCAAGTTTCGCCTTCGCGTCGTTGATCGCGGCGGCGATGAGATCTTCGAGGACTTCGCCTTCGTCGGCGGAAAGGAGCGCGCGCTCGATCGAAACGCTCTTTGCATAGCCCTTGCCGTTCATCACGACTTTCACCATGCCGCCGCCGGACTGGCCTTCGACTTCGAGCGCGCCGATCTTTTCCTGCGCCGCCTGAAGCTTCGCCTGCATGGCGCCCGCCTGTTTCATCAATTCGCCGAGGTCTTTCATCCGCCTACTCGCTGTCGCTCTGGCCGGCATCTTCCGCATTCGGCGCTTCCGGCGCGGTGACTTCCTCCGGGCGCGGATCGCGAATGGCGATGATTTCCGCGCCGGGGAAGATTTCGATCGCTTTTTTCACCAGCGGGTGCGCCAGCACTTCCGCCGTTCGCGCATCGCGCAACGTCTCGCGCCCCGTTTCCTTTGCGTTGACCGAAACGATCCACTGTCGGCCGGTCCACTCCTTGAGGCGCAGCATCAGCCGGTTTGCGAGATCGGATGGCGCGCGGTCGTGCATCTTCAGCTCGATGCGGCCCGCTTCGAATGAAATCAGATGCACGTAACTTTCAAGCTCGACCTTCAGTTTGGCGTCGCGTTTGACGTCCGCAAGGCGCACAACGTCAAGAAAGCTCTCAAGCTTCGGTCCCGCCGCCTGCGCGACAATGGAAGGCTGAAAGGAGGATTGCGGCTCAGACATCGCCGGCTGCGCGGCGGGCGAGCTGCGCGGGCCTGGCCGCGCGCGTGGCGGCAATGCGCTTCCTGCCTCGCCCGCAAGCATCTTCAGCGCTTCGTCCGGGGTCGGCAGATCGGCGGCGAAGGCGAGACGGATGAGCGCAATTTCACCGGCGGCGACCGGGTCCGGCGCCGACTGGGTTTCCAGGAGGCCCTTCATCAACAAGGACCAGGCTCGCGTCAGGACGTTGAGAGGGAGCGCGTTCGCGGTCGAGATCGCGCGCGCGGCGTCAGACTCGCCGGCGGCGCCGTGCGCGGCCGCCTCCGGCCCCGCGGCTTTGATGCGAGTCAGCAGATGCGCGACCTGCAACAGATCACGCAAGATGACGGTCGGATCGGCGCCCGCGTCATATTGCAGACGGAAAATGTCGAGCGCCGTCTTCGCATCGCCTTTCAGCGCCGCTTCGAACAGGTCCCATATGCGGCTGCGATCGGCGAGGCCGAGCATCGCGCGCACCATGTCGCCAGTGACGAGATCGTCCGCACTCTCGCGCTGGATCAGCGCCTGATCCAGAATCGACAACGCGTCGCGCACCGACCCTTCCGCCGCGCGCGCGATCATGAAAAGCCCTGCGCGCTCGACATTGGCGTGTTCTTTCGAAACGATCGCGAACAAGTGCTCAGTCAGCGCTTCGATCTCGATCCGCCGGAGGTCGAATCGCTGGCAGCGCGACAGAACGGTCACGGGAAGCTTTCGAATTTCGGTCGTCGCAAAAATGAACTTTACATGCGGCGGCGGCTCTTCAAGGGTCTTCAAAAGCGCGTTGAACGCCGCTGTCGACAGCATATGCACTTCATCAATGATGTAGACCTTGTAGCGCGCCTCGACCGGCGCATAGCGCACGCCTTCGATGAGTTCGCGTATGTCGCCGACGCCGGTGCGGGAGGCTGCGTCCATCTCGAAGACGTCGGGATGCCGGCTTTCGGCGATCGCCCGGCAATGGCGGCCCTCAACCGAAAGGTCGGTCGTCGGCCCATGATCTTCGCCATCGGGGCCGACATAGTTGAGCGCGCGCGCCAGGATGCGCGCCGTCGTCGTCTTGCCGACGCCTCTGACGCCGGTCAGCACATAGGCGTGCGCGATGCGCCCCGTCGCGAAGGCGTTGCGGAGCGTTTTCACCATCGCGCCATGCCCGACAAGATCGTCAAAAGTCTGCGGGCGATATTTGCGCGCGAGGACCTGATAGGGCGCTGTGTCAACGGGAACGGGCATGGCCCCGTCCATATCGCGCCTGCGCATCAGCCGGCAAGGCGCGCGAGCCCCTCATTGACGCCGATGACGGGGCGATAGCCGAGATCCCGGCGCGCCTTCGCGTCGTTGATCGTGCAGTCTCGGCTCATAATGTGCGCGGTGAAGCGCGTGATTGGCGGCGGCGACTTCGAATTGGCGAGGCGAAACAACGGCTCCGTCAGATTGGCGAACGCGCGGATGAGCGCTCCGGGAACCGTATTGTCCGGCAACTCAACGCCAGCTGACTTCGCATAGGGCTTGAGGAAATCCCGAAATGCTCGGGGCGGGCCGTCAACGACGAAATAGGCCTCGCCCGCGTCGCCTCTGGTCAGCGCGAGTTCAAGCGCATGAACAAGATTGTCGATATGCGTCGTTGAGGTCAGCCCGCGACCGCCGTCAATCCAGGCGAATCTTCCTGAGGCGGCCATCGCCGCCACGGCGGGGAGGATTGTCTTGTCGCCCTCACCCCAGACAAGGCGCGGACGTATGACAATCGTTTCGAAGCCGGCTGCCGGATCGTTCGCTCTGCGCACCGCAATTTCCGCACGCGCCTTTGTGGCGGAATAAGGAAAGGGCGAATCGGGCGCAAGCGGGCAGGTCTCGTCGATGTCGCGCAGATGCTGACCGTGAAAAAGCGCAGCCTCTGTGCCGACGTGAATGAACCGCCGGACGCCGGCTGCTTTCGAAGCCGACAAGAGACGCTCCGTACCCGTCACATTGACCGCTTCGTACTCGCTCCAGGATCCCCACTCCTCGACGAAGGCGGCGGCGTGAATGACCGTTTCGGCGCCATTGATCATGTCAGAGGAGACGGTTTCGAGGTCGCCGCGCACGGGCGCTGCGCCGCGCGCCTTCAACGCCGCGTCGCTCTTCTGCGATCTTGAAAGCGCCTTGATCGCGCGCCGGCCGGCGAATGATTTCGCGACCGCGCCGCCGACGAATCCCGAGCCGCCGGTGAGGAAAATCTGCAAGCGAGCCTCCGGCCGATTCTAGGGGAAGGTGGAAGGCTGAAACGACCCGGACCGAAACTCGTTACGGCTGCTTCCTTCCGGACCTGACCGGGTTGGCGAGGGGTCCGTCCGCCAGCCTTCCGCTGAAGACTATGTTGATCCCAACAAGGAATTGCAAGGCGGCACAGGTGAGATTGGCGCGTTCGCGCGGCATCCTGTAAGAAGACGCAGCCGGCATAGGATGAGCCCATGCATACGCTATTGTCGCTGCTGCCCTGGGCGGCGGCGCTGTTTATTTCGGGCGTCTTCCTCGATTCGCTGCGGTTTAAATTCACCGGCCATCCGACGACGCGGCACATTTTCGAGACCTTGCGCGCGTGGTCGAAGATCGACCTGTTTTATCCGATTGGTCCCTGGGTGATCGGCCTTGGGGAACTGGCGGCCTCGCTGCTGCTGATTGCGGTTCCAGCGGCGCTGGTCGCTTTTGGCGGCGGCGAAATCGTCGGCGCCGCGCAGTTCGCCGGCGCCCTGATTGCTTTTGGCGTCATGAGCGGCGCCATCGGTTTTCATTTGTTGACGCCGCTGGGAATCAAGACGCCGGTTCAATGGTCCGGCGACGTCATTGTGCGTTCATCCGCGTCTTTGTTCTATGCGGCCTGCGCGACGTGGGCATGCGCGCTATACTTGCTTTTTGTACGTTGGCCGGCCGTATCCTCGATGATCGGTTGAGGCGGCGCGATGTCCGATCCGGCTGAGTCAATCACGTTCGCGCTTGAGCCCCTCGATCGCGCGTCCAGCCTTCGTGCCAATCCGGACTGGATCGCAGGCCGTCTTGATAGCCCGCACAGCGTGTTCATTCCGCTATACCAGGGGGACCCGCTCGTCCGTGATCAACGGGCCGCTTTTCTGGAATCGAAGGCTTTGAAAGAATTTGCCGGTGAAGCGCTGACAGTCTTTCTCGGTCTCAAGGACGACCGAGCCTATTTCGCGATCGACGCGTCGTCGGCGCCGTCGCCGACCGCGGCGCCGTTCGCCGACATTGGGGTCTATACGCCTTTGCGCGAAGCAGCGTCGTTTCTGACCGACGACGATATCGCCATGATCGGCGAGGGGCGCTGTCTGCTCGACTGGCATCGCCGCCATCGCTTTTGCGCGGTCTGCGGCGCCAAGACCGAAGCAAAGGACGGCGGCGCGAAGCGTCAATGCCCAAACTGCGCGGCGGAGCATTTCCCGCGCTCCGACCCGGTGGCGATCGTTCTCGCGGTCAACGGAGATTCGTGCCTCCTTGCGCGCAGCCCGCATTTTCCGCCGGGCTTTTTGTCGGCGCTCGCCGGGTTCGTTGAGGCGTGTGAGACGCCTGAAGCCTGCGCCATTCGTGAACTGAGGGAAGAAGCCGGCGTCATTTTGACCAATGTGCGCTATCAGTTTTCGCAGCCATGGCCCTTCCCGTCATCCTTGATGATGGGTTTCATCGCCGACGCGAGGGACAGGTCGCTGACGCTCGACGAAAAGGAAATCGTCGAGGCGCGCTGGCTGTCGCGCGAAGAGATCAGCAAACTTCTTGCCGGCGAGCGTCGCGAGGATGTGCGCCTGCCGCCGCGTTTCACGATCGCGCGGCGATTGATTGAGACATGGGCGGTTCGCTAGACGGAAGCGCTTTTGTCAATTACTCCGCTTCATGGTTATCCGCCTACGGAGCACGCTCTGCTCCCCTCCCTTGAAAACGGAGCGGGGTGAGACGCTGAGCGTCGAACGGGAGAGTTTGGGGCGCCGCCTTTGCTCCCCCGCGCGAGCGGGGGAGCTGTCACGCGCGCGCG
>CADEDN010000042.1 GCA_902826095.1 uncultured Alphaproteobacteria bacterium
AACTTCTTCAAGGCGCAAAACTATGTTGCAGTTTAATTGCGCGAGGCTCTAGCGCAATTCCTTCAATGTCGGACGAAGCTTGTCCAGATCTTGCGGCGGCAGGAATCCGGCCCCGTCCTCCGGCGTGCGAATGGCAGGCGCGGGCGGTTGCGGGAGGCCGGAGGCGGTCAGCGACGGCGCTGCGGGTTGTTCTGCGCGATAAGGCGCGAGGTCTCGCGCATGAAGGTCGCCGCGCTCGGCCGAATCGCTTGGAATGAAGGGGCTGTCCGCAAGCAAAGGCTCGGCCCGCGACTTCTTGGGTTTGCGCTCCTTCCTGATCGTTTCCGGTTTTGGCTTTTTTTCTTTCCTCGTTCGAATTACCGGCTCGACAACCGGCGATTCAACGGCCTCGGCCGAAAGGGTTGGGGTCTCGTTTGCGCCGGATCCGTCCGCCAAAGCCGCTGGATCGATCACGACACGGATCTCTTCCTTGCGAGTCGATCGGCCGAGATTGAATCCGGCGAGATAGGCGCAAAGCCAGGGCGCAAAGCGCGCCGCCGCAGCGAACATTCGGTCGTCGATCGCCTTGACCTGCTGATCGATATTCAGACCGAGGAACGCCTCCATGATCATCGCGACGGTGAAGAGGACGATCAGCGTATGGGCGTAAGTGAAGTGGACCCCGCGTGCGACGAGCTTGCCCGCAAAAGTGAGGGCCCCTCCCTGATGGGGAAGGTGATAGCGCCATCGGCCGATGAGGAAACCGATGAGCGGCATGCCGACAAGGAAGGCCAGCATGGTGACCGGCAATCGGACGCCGGCGATGTCGGTCAGGCGGTAATAGGGATCGGCGCGGACAATGATCGCCCAAATCGCCGTCAGGCCGGCGAAGATCAGCGCGCTTGTCAGATATCCAGGCGCGCCATGCGCGCTTTCAATCGTCTCGCTCTTTGAATTGGCCATGCGCCCAACGCCCGAAACATCGCTTTCGAGCCTATCGCACTCGTGTCATGAAAACAAAACGGCGCCCCGTCCGATGGCGGAGGGGGCGCCGAATTCGGCCTGTCGTGGCGGAAGACGTCGTGGCGGAAGACTTCGGCGCGGAAGACTAGCGGGCGACTTTGAGGTTCGATGCCGAGGTCTTGCCGCGGTCCGTTGCGAGATCGTAGCTGACCTTTTGTCCGTCATTGAGGCCGGTAAGACCCGCTTTCTGGACGGCGGTCACGTGCACAAACACGTCTTTTCCGCCATCATCCGGCTGGATGAAGCCATAGCCTTTTGTCGCATTGAACCACTTTACGGTGCCTGTCGCCATTCTGATCTCCTGATCCTATTGATCCGGACTGGCCATCCGGACCGGCGGTCAAATAGCGCCCTATCCTTTCGGACGAGGCGCCGGTTAGCGGACCGTCTAGTTCGGGAGGCAATTCAGAAAGCGAGGCTAGGCCGGGACGATTTGCGGGTGGAAGGCAAGGTCCTGGTTAGGCTAGGCGTTGTCGAATTCGGCCCAAATTATCTGGTCACGGCCAAACACATAGGATCACATGGGACCCTTCGCAAGATTAAGTCCGCCGGGTCAAACCAAATTTGAGCCGGCCGCCATTCGGGACCTTGCTGCATGCGTCTGATCATCTTCGGTTCGGGCCGCGTCGGTCTCAGTTTGGCGCATTATGGAAGAAGCCTTGGGCTGGAGACGGACATCGTCACCCGCGCCGAAGCGCAGAACAGGGCGCCGGACGTCCGTGCCCGGATCGAGCGGTCAGATTTGGTCGCGGCGGCGATCCCGGACGATTTTCTACCGACCTGGTTCGCGAACTGGAAATCAGCGATTGGCGGGCGGCCGGCGATCCATTTTTCGGGCGCGCGCGTGATCGACGGCATGCTCGGCTATCACCCGCTCTATTCCTTTCCGAAGGCGCCGCTTGCGCCGGAAATCATGGCCGGCGTCGCGATCGTTCGCGAAAGGGGTACGCCGACATTCGCAAGGACTTTTCCGGGCGCCCGCAATCCGGAGCTTGAGGTCGAGGCGGCGGATCGCGCCCTCTACCACGCCCTCGCGGTGCTTTCCGGGAATTTCGCGGCTCATCTGTGGAACGAGACGGCGAAGGTCTTCGCCGACCGCTTGGGGGCGCCGCCAGATGTGTTCATGGCGCATTACTTCGCCGGCGTTGTCGAGCGGTTTCGCGAGAGCCCTTTCGATTCTCTAACCGGCCCCGTGGCGCGCCAGGATGCGGCGACAATTGAGGCGAATTTGGCGGCGCTGAGCGATGCGCCGGCGCTCGCGGCCCTCTATAGGGCCTTCCTCGAAAGCGCCTGGCCGACATTTCGGCCGGCCGGCGAAATTGGGGTCGAAAGGCCCTGAAAACCGGCCCTTTGGCGTGCTTGCCACCCGGCAGGCCATCCTCTATAGACCCGCGCTCAATCACGAACGAGCCGCGCCGCGCCGGGGCAAGACAAGCCCCAGTCGGCCCGCAGCTTCATTGCACAAGGGTCCCGCCATGGCCGAGACAGACGTATTCTATTGCGAAGTCCGCGAGCGGACGGGAACCGGCGGCGCCCGCGATGCGCGCCGCAATGGCTGGGTGCCTGGCGTCCTATATGGCGGCGGCAAGGGTCCGATCGCCATTCGGCTGAAGCAAAAGGAAGTCACTTTGGCCTATTCGGCGGGGCGCATGCGCTCGCAACTCGCCAAAATCGATGTCCCGGGGCAGGATTATCTGCAACCTGTTCTCGCCCGTCAGGTGCAGGTCGACCCCGTTACAGACCTTCCGGTTCATGTCGACATGATGCGGGTCGATGAAAACACCCGCATCGACGTCGCCGTGACCGTGCGGTTCCTTAATGAGGACAAGTCGCCCGGCATCAAGCGCGGAGGCGTCCTCAACATCGTTCGGCACGAAGTCGAAATCTATGCGCCGGCGACCGCGATCCCGGAATATCTCGAAGCGGATGTCGACGGGCTCGACATCGGCGACGCGATCAAGATTTCCGCGATCAAGCTGCCGGCCGGCGTGACGCCTGTCATCGCCGATCGTGATTTCACTATCGCCACCATCGCGGCCCCGTCGGCGCTGCGATCCGAGGCGGATGAAGCCGCCGCGGCTGCGACGACGGCGGAAGTGCCGGCGATCGCTCAAAAGGCGCCGGAGGCTGGTGATGCGGCGAAGGCCGGCGCCGCTGCGGCCAAACCCGGTGACGCCAAGGGCGGCGACAAAGGCGGGAAGAAAGCCTAGGTCCGCTTTTGCGGACGAATTCCCGACCGCCGAAAGATTGGGCGATGCTGCTTCTTGTTGGCCTCGGCAATCCCGGCGAAAAATATAAACGCCACCGGCACAATGTCGGCTTCATGGCGGTTGACGCCATCGCCGACGCGCATGGTTTCGCGCCGTCACGCAAGAAATTCCAGGGCGATCTCCGAGAGGGGGAAATCGGCGGTCTAAAGGCGATCGCGCTGAAGCCGGCGACGTACATGAACGATTCCGGCCAATCTGTCGGCGCGGCGATGCGCTTCTACAAATTAACGCCGGCCGACGTCATCGTCTTTCACGACGAGCTTGATCTCGCCGCCGGCAAGGTCAAGGCGAAGCTCGGCGGCGGCAATGCCGGGCACAACGGCCTCAGATCGATCGACGAGCATATCGGCAACGAGTTCCGCCGGGTGCGCATCGGGATTGGACATCCAGGCGACAAGACGCGGGTCACCGGACATGTGCTCGGCGAGTTCGCCAAGTCGGATTACGACTGGCTTGACCGGCTCCTAGCTGCGATGGCGAAGGCGGCGTCGTTCCTTGCTGACGGCGATGCGCGCTTTGCGACCGCCGTCGCGCGGGAACTCGCGCCGCAGAAGGAGAAACGCGCCGTAAAGCCTGTCGCGGGGGAAACGCCATGAACGAAGCCGACATCACCGAACAGATGGTGATGATGATGGACCTCACTCTAAGCGGCATCTCAGTGTTCTTCACCATCGTCTCAGCCTATACGGTCGCGCTGTTTTATTTTCTCGGGCGCGCGCCGGCCGGCCTCAAGTCAACTGCATTCGGCTTCTTCACTCTGACGCTGCTGTTCCTCGCGATCTTCGCGTTCAATTCCTTCAACCACGCGGCCGCGCTCCGCGAGGCGTTGGTCGAACTGGGGTCTGCGACCGTTCTTTCGCCGGTCGGCCAAAAAGCGATCGGCGCGGGCGTTTACGGGCGCGGCGAACTCGACAAACTGATCCGAGGCGTGATGTGGCTCGGCATGGGACTTGTCTATGTCGCGCTCTTCTATTTCACGTTCGTTCACCATTGGCCGGACCGTTCAATTCGCCGCGCCGGCAAGGAGTCTTAATCATGGGTCTTAGTTGCGGCATTGTCGGCTTGCCGAACGTCGGCAAGTCGACGCTTTTCAACGCGCTGACGCGAACGGCGGCGGCGCAGGCGGCGAATTATCCCTTCTGCACGATCGAGCCGAATGTCGGCGACGTCGCAGTGCCGGAGCCGCGACTTCAAAAACTCGCGCAAATAGCGAAATCGGCGCAGATCGTTCCCGCCCGGATGCAATTCGTCGACATCGCCGGTCTCGTCAAAGGCGCTTCGCAAGGCGAGGGGCTCGGCAATCAGTTTCTGGCCAATATCCGCGAAACCGACGCCGTCATTTACGTGCTTCGGTGCTTTGAAGATGACGACATCACGCATGTCTCGGGCCGCATCGATCCGCTCGCCGATTTTGAGATTGTTGAAACCGAGCTGATGCTCGCCGATCTTGACAGCCTGGAGAAGCGACGCGCCGCGCTTGAGAAAAAGGCGAAAGGCGGCGACAAAGACGCCAAGGCGTCGCTCTCTCTGGTTGATCGTGCGCTGACAATGCTTCGCGAAGGCGAACCCGCGCGCAGGGTCGATGTCTCGCCCGAGGAGATGAAAGCCTGGAAGGCGCTGCAGCTTCTCACGCAAAAGCCGGTGCTGTTCGTCGCCAATGTCGATGAGGAATCCGCCGGCGACGGCAACGCCTTTTCAAAGCGCGTCGAAGAAGCGGCGAAGAAAGAAGGGGCCGCATTCGTCGCGATCTCTGCGCGGATCGAGGCGGAGCTTGCCCCGCTTGACGACGCCGAACAGAAGGAATTTCTCGAGTCGATCGGGCTGCATGAACCTGGTCTCGACCGTCTCATCCGCGAGGCGTTCCGCCTGCTGGGGCTTCAGACCTATTTTACCGCAGGTCCGAAAGAGGCGCGCGCCTGGACGATCCCTGTCGGCGCGACAGCCCCGCAGGCGGCCGGCGTCATCCACACCGACTTCGAGCGCGGGTTCATCAGAGCGGAAACCATCGCCTTCGACGATTACGTTGCGCTTGGCGGCGAAGTCGGCGCCAAGGAAGCCGGCAAGATGAGACTTGAAGGCAAGGACTATGTCGTCCGCGACGGCGACGTCATGCTGTTCCGGTTTAACGCCTGACCGATATCGCTTCGTAGACGGTCCCATGAGCCGCCGGTTCGGCGGATTCTTCATTGCGGCGGTTAAGGCGGGACAACAAGGCCCCCTCGAACCAGTCCTCCTCCGCCGCAGCCTCGAATTTCGCTTTCGACGCAGCAATGTCGCTCATGAGCCCTGTGACGGAGAGTTTGGCGCGACCTGTCGACAGGCGGGCGTTTTCGATTGCGTCAATCATCGTCTCGGCGCGAGCGTGCGCTTCGGCGAGATCCGCAAGCGCCTGCTGGGAATTCGCTGAAATAAGCTGTCCTGCGGCGGCGGCCGCCTCGTTCATCGCCGCGAATTTTCGCCGCGCCGTCGCAAAGGCGACGGCGACCCCGACAACGCCGCCCGCCCCGAACGACGCAGCGGCGACCAACCCAAGGATTAAAGACATCTGCGCCCGAGCCCCAGACCCTCGCCCCGACCAAACCGCCCCTCGCGGAGAAAACAGGCAGTCGCGTCAAGATGCAAGGAGAAAGCGTCGCCCGGCCGGCGGCGAACTTTCCCCCGAATTCGCCTCTGATTGGACTGGCCGCAGCTGACATCGCCTGAACTTCCGAGTGTCGCCGGGTTTTGGCCTGATTGTTCCGGCGCCGCCCAGGCAGTCCCGAATTCGCCCGTTCTTTTCGACGGCTCACCGCGCGAGATTGATCCATTTCTCAATGACAAAGCCGATGTGGTCGTCGTCTTTCAACAGCTGATCGTGGATGAGCAGGCCGGTCATCATGGCGCGCGAGATCGAGAGGATTGCGTCCAGATCCTGTGCGGTTCGGAGCGTCGCCGGAAGCAGTTCAGCGAGTTCGGCGTCAATCAACGCGCGCCAGCGTTGCAGCGCCGGCGTTATCCTTTCTCGCAGCGCCTCGTCCGTGCGGCTTGCGGTCAGGATCTCAACCAGCGCGCCATAATCCTCCGTGCGGAACTGCTCACGCCACGACCGGCGGACAACTTCCGCAAATGCGTCGGGATCGCGCGCAAGTTCGACACGGGCCAGCGCAAACCACTTCACCGACCTCAGCAATATGAAATCAGCCACGCCAGCGATCAGCTCTTCCTTTGTCGGATAGTGATGCTGCAGCGCGCCTTGGCTGACCCGCGCCCTTTCGGCGATCTTGCCGATTGATGTCCGATAGTAACCGAACTCAGCCAAATGAGACATTGCCGCCTCGCACACGCGTCGGCGCATCGCTTCGCTTTTTTCCCGGCGGCGAGAATAGATCTCGTCTGCAGGCGCTGCTTGACCGACAACTGGAGCCGACATAGGCCGTTAACTCGGCCCGCCGCGGCGGGCCTGTCAATGAAACTGCGCAGTAAAGGGACGCCCCAATGCAGTTGACCCCCGAACACGACCAGATCCGCTCGACATTGAAGAAATTCATCGACGCGGAGATCAATCCGTATGTTGATCAATGGGAGGAGGCGGAGATTTTTCCCGCTCACCAGGTCTTCAAGGGGCTGGGGCGGCTTGGCTTGCTCGGCGTCAACAAGCCGGTCGAATATGGAGGCATGGGGCTGGACTGGTCCTATGCCGCGCTGGTGGCCGAAACGCTCGGCCACATCAATTGCGGCGCTGTGCCGATGGCGATCGGCGTCCAGACCGACATGGCGACGCCGGCGCTCGCACGGTTTGGCTCGGATGCGGCCAAGGAAGACTTCCTTCGGCCGTCAATATCAGGCGACTTTGTCGCCTGCCTTGGCGTTTCCGAAGTCGGCTCCGGCTCCGATGTCGCGTCGATCAAGACGACCGCGAGAAAAGACGGCGACGACTACGTCATCAACGGCGGCAAGATGTGGACGACCAGCGGCACGCAAGCCGACTGGATGTGCCTTCTCGCCAACACCTCGGACGATCAGGCGCACCGCAACAAGACGCTCATCTGTTTGCCCTTGAAAGACGACAAGGGCGGTCGCCGCAAGGGCGTCGAAATTGCCCGAAAACTGAAAAAGCTTGGAATGCGCAGCTCAGACACCGCACAATTCCATTTTGAAGACGTCCGCGTTCCGCAGCGCTACCGCATAGGCGAGGAAGGCGCCGGCTTCATGTATCAGATGCTGCAGTTTCAAGAGGAGCGCCTGTGGGGCGCTCTCTCCGGCCTTAACGGCATGGAAAAGACCATTGACGCCACTATCGCTTACACGCGCGACAGGAAGGCGTTCGGCCAGTCGATTCTCGACAATCAGGTCGTGCATTTTCGAATGGCCGAACTGAAGACGGAGGTGCAGGCGCTGCGGTCGATGACTTGGGACGCGGTCGGAAAAATGGTCGCTGGCGAAGATGCGACAATGCTCGCCTCAATGGCGAAGCTTAAAGCCGGGCGGCTGCTGCGCGAAGTGAACGATTCCTGCCTTCAATATTGGGGCGGCATGGGCTTCATGGAGGAGACGCCGGTGAGCCGTGCTTATCGCGACGGGCGCCTGGCGTCGATCGGCGGCGGCGCCGACGAAGTGATGCTTGGGATCATCTGCAAATATTTGGGAATTCTGCCCGGAAAAACCAATCGCCGCTGATTGCGGCCGCATTGCGTTAAATATTCGAAAATCAGCGCCAATCGGCGACGTTGAACGATTCTTCATTAGCGATTTCGGCCGCTCGAGGTGTTCAATCGCATGCAACCAACAATGCGAGGACGCCATGCGTGACAAGAAGATTCTTGCACTGACTGTCGCCGTCGCGACGCCGCTGTTCATCTTCAGCGCCGCCGCTGCGCCAGGCGACAATACCGCCAATGACCTAAATGCGCAGCAACTCGCGCAACTCATGGGAGCGGCGCCGGCCTCGAGCGCGGCTGCGCTGGCGGGCGACACCGCTGCCGATGCGTCGACGACAGCGACCGCGCCGGAAACGGCGCCTGATGATGAAATGATCGGCGAAGGCGATGCGGATTTTGGCGACGCGCCGGCGGAGGTCGCCGACGATGCGGCTGAGGCTGTCGACGAGACGATAGAGGAGGGCGCTGACGCCGCTGAAGAGGCGGCTGACGGCGCGGTTCCGGAATCGCCGGACAAGCCCGTCCAATAATTCGCTGACAGCGACGAAACACAACAATGCGGCCTGGGAAGACTCTGCGTGCGAACGGCCGCGATGGCTCCGCATAAGCGCGCGCTCGGTTGCGAGCGCGCCGGCTTAGATGTCCTTGCCTTTTTTCTTGGACCGGGCGGGCCGGTTTTCGACGCCGAGGACTTCAATGACCTTGGCGCGAAACCGCGCTTTGCTGGCGCTGTTTAGGCGGCTGTAGCTCGCCAGCCGTTTGCCGCGTTCTTCGCCATACATGCCGGCCGCCACCTGGTCGACAAAGGCGCGCTCGCTTTCGCCAAGCGTCGACCAATAGGACGAGAAGGCCTCAGCCCGTCCCTCGGTCGGCGACAGCGCCATCAACCCGATGGCCGCTAGCATGCCAGCTCGTGCACCCACGCAAAACCCCATCCCACAACTGCAACCTTACTCTGCTGTAATGTGATTGCAACACCCTGAATTCGGCCGGCGAATCTCGGCGGTTCGCGGCAATGATGGATAAACCATCAGGACTTGCGCGACCGGGACCGTTCCGCTAAATGCCGCCCTCCATGAGGTTCGGGGCGTTGGCTCCGCGACCCCAGAAATTCGCTAGCAAGGTCCCGAAAATGGCCGTTCCGAAGAAGAAAACCTCGCCGTCGCGCCGCGGTATGCGCCGCGCCCATGATCGGCTCGCCGCAGCGACCTATGTTGAGGACCGTGAATCCGGCGAACTCAGGCGGCCGCATCATATCGATCTGAAGACAGGCCGCTATCGGGGCCGCAAAGTGCTAGAGCCGAAAGACCAGTAGTCTCTTAGGAGGCGATTGCCGCTTGGAGCGCCGCCGTTACGGGCGGCGCTTTTGTTTGCGCTCGGGATTGACAGGTGGAATTCCGACGAATTTGGCGGGCGCGCCGGGTTTTCGCCGCATTTCGGCTTGGATTCGGGTTAATGGTTCGTTCATCGGCTGAGTGGGGTACAGGGCGCAATCGAGCCGGCGCGCGGGTGGGCATCGAGGCATCAATGCAAAAGGTTCTTGGGCTGGCAGGCGTTATCGGCGGCGGCCTCCTGCTGTCATCTTGCGTCACCTATCCTTATGAGAGCGCCTTCAATTCATGCGAGGGTGAAGCGAATTCCTGCTATCGCGTTTGCGAGGACATTCCGGACGAAGACGGCTATGTGAATTGCCAAAACCATTGTGATCGCGCCAGCGATCGCTGTTTTGACCAAGCATATTCTTCCTACAGCTCTTCCTATGGTTACGGCGGCGGTTACGGCTACGGCTCGCCCTGGTATGGTCGTTACGGTTCCTGGTATCCTGACAGCGGCTATTTTCTGTCGTTCAACTATTATGATCGCTATGGTCACCGGAAAAAGCGCCATCACCCGAGGCGCGACTGGGACGATAATGACCATCGCCCGCCTCCGGGCGGCGGTTATAATCCGCCTGGGGGTGGGAATAATCCGCCCGGATCCGGCAACAATCCTCGGAACGCCAGCCCCCGCGATGTAGACCGGCCGCGAACGCCCAACCGCTATCGCCAGCGCACGAGCCCGCCGATTTCCGGGCCGAACGCGGGCGGAAGCGCTGGGTCATCGCCAGTCTATACGCCGCCGCCGCGCGCGCCGCGAAGCGCGACGCCGCCGACCGGATCGCAGCCGACCTATACGCCGCCGCCTGCCCAGCCGCCGACCAACTCTCCGCCGCCGGATCGTTCGGATGGCGGCGGCCCTCCGCCCCGCACGCCGAACCGCCCGCCGAGCGGGCGCGCGCCGGACCGCGACATCGACTAGCCGCGACGCGGCTTGAAACAGCTCCTGTGCGGACTATAGAGGCGCGACCCAACACGCGCAGGAGCACACATGACCGCCATCGTCGATATTGTCGGCCGGGAAATCCTCGACAGCCGCGGCAATCCGACTGTTGAGGTCGATGTCATCCTCGAAGACGGGTCGATGGGCCGCGCCGGCGTTCCATCCGGGGCGTCGACCGGCGCGCACGAAGCGCACGAATTGCGCGATGGCGATGCAAGATATGGCGGCAAGGGCGTTCGCAAGGCGGTCGCCGCCGTCAATGGCGAAATCTTTGATGCGCTATGCGGTCTCGAAGCGGAAGACCAGATCGGCGTCGATGAAGCTCTGATCGCGCTTGACGGCGAACCGAACAAGTCGCGGCTTGGCGCCAACGCGCTGCTTGGCGTCTCGCTGGCCGTCGCGAAAGCGGCCTCGGAAGCTGCGTCGCTGCCGCTGTACCGCTATGTCGGCGGCGTGTCCGCCAGGACCTTGCCGGCGCCGATGATGAATATCGTCAATGGCGGCGCGCATGCGGACAATCCGATCGACATTCAGGAATTCATGATCATGCCGCTCGGCGCTGACAGCTTCGCCGAAGCGCTGCGATGGGGCGCGGAAATCTTTCATGCGCTCAAAAAGGGTCTGAAGGGCGCCGGGCACAACACGAATGTCGGCGACGAGGGCGGGTTCGCGCCGAATCTCAAATCGACCGATGAGGCGCTTGGTTTCGTCATGAAGGCGATTGAAGCGACAGGCCGCAGACCCGGCGTCGACGTCTTTGTCGCGCTCGACGCGGCTTCGACCGAGTTTTACAAGGACGGCCGCTATCGCCTCGCGGGCGAAGGCAAGGTCCTCGATGCGGCGGGAATGGTCGACTATTACGACGATCTCGTTTCCCGATACCCGATCATTTCGATCGAAGACGGCATGGCGGAAGACGACTGGCAGGGGTGGCGCGCGTTGACTGACCGCATCGGCCGGAAGTGCCAGCTTGTCGGCGATGATTTGTTTGTGACGAACGAACGTCGGCTCAAGGACGGCGTCGCCAGGGGTTGCGCGAATTCGATCCTCGTCAAAGTCAATCAGATCGGCACGCTTTCCGAAACGCTGCGCGCGGTCGACCGCGCTCACCGCGCGGGATACACGGCCGTCATGTCGCATCGTTCAGGGGAGACGGAGGATTCGACGATCGCCGACCTCGCCGTCGCGACGAATTGCGGGCAGATCAAGACCGGATCGCTGGCGCGCTCGGATCGCACGGCGAAATACAACCAGCTTCTGCGCATTGAAGAAGAGCTTGGCGACACAGCTCTTTATGCAGGACCGATCCTTGCGGCGGCGCGGCAGCGTTAACGCGTTGTTAACTCAAATTCGACTCAGGTGAGTCGCGAGGGGCGTGCAAGACGAGACGCCGGAAACGGTCTGGGATCGACGATGAGCCTTTCGTGGAGGCTGGTGCGGGATATTGTTGCTCCGGCGCTGTTCACCTGCTGGATCGCCTATTTCGCTTACGACGCCATGGTCGGGGCGACAGGCTATCGCGTCCTGCGGTCGCTGAAGGCGGAGGCGGCGGCGAGGACCGTTGAAGTCGACGCTCTTTCTGAGGAGCGGCGAAGGCTCGAACGCCTCGCCCAGCAGCTCAATCCCCGGTCCCTCGACCCCGATATTGTCGATGAAAAAGTTCGGTCGGTGCTCGGCTACGTGGAAAAGGATGACGTTGTCATTCCCCGCGACCAGCTTGAGGAAGTCCTTGAAAAAGGCCATCCCCGCTAGCCCTTGTTCCTTCCGGGCCCATTCAATACAAGCGGGTCGCCGATAGCCGGAGACCCGAATGGCCGCCGCCGCCAGACAAAGCAAATCCGAAGAAAAATTGAGCGGCGCGAAATCGGGCGCCAATCTTAAGGCGACAAAGGCCGAGCTGCTCAAATATTATCGCGACATGCTGCTGATCCGGCGCTTTGAGGAGCGGGCGGGACAGCTCTACGGCATGGGTCACATTGGCGGGTTTTGCCACCTCTATATTGGTCAAGAAGCCGTCGTGGTCGGAGTCGAGGCGGTCAAACTGCCAGGCGATCAGACGATCACCGGCTATCGCGACCACGGCCACATGCTCGCTTGCGGCATGGACGCCAAGGGCGTGATGGCCGAACTCACCGGCCGGGCCGGCGGCTATTCGAAGGGCAAAGGCGGCTCCATGCACATGTTCTCGAAGGAAGCCGAATTCTACGGCGGCCACGGGATCGTCGGGGCGCAAATCCCGCTCGGCGCAGGCCTCGCTTTCGCCAACAAATATCGCAAGAACAAGAGCGTCAGCCTCACCTATTTCGGCGACGGCGCGTCAAACCAGGGGCAGGTGTTTGAAGCGATGAACATGGCGCAGCTTTGGAAGCTGCCCGTCGTGTTCATCATCGAGAATAATCAATATGCGATGGGAACAGCGGTGACGCGCGCCCATTCCGATACGCACCTCTACCGTCGCGGCGCCGCCTTCGGAATACCCGGCATGGAAGTCGACGGCATGGACGTGCTTGAGGTCAAGGAGGCGGCGCGCGCCGCGATCAATCATGCGCGCGCGGGCGAAGGCCCCTACATTCTCGAAATGAAGACCTATCGGTATCGCGGCCACTCGATGTCCGATCCGGCGAAATATCGAACCCGCGAGGAAGTCGACAAGGTTCGCGAGCACAATGATCCGATCAAACGCTGCGAACAGCGCATCTTCGACGGAAAATTCGCCACGGACGCCGACCTCAAGGCAATCGACTCCGAGATCAAGGCGATCGTCAAGGATGCGGCGGATTTTTCGCTGGAAAGCCCCCTGCCGGCGGCCGCCGAACTCTATACGGATGTCCTCGCCTGACCAGTTTGCGGGCGGAGCGGGCAAGCGAGCAGCACTTGGCGGAACGCAGCTTTACGCTTCTGCATTTCCTTCCCTCGTTTGGGATTGGCGGACAACAACGCCGGCTTGCAACATTGATCGACGGGCTTGGCGCTGAATTTCGGCATCGGATTTTTGCGCTTGACGGCGATCTCGCCGCGGGGGCGATGATGACGCCCAAAACAGCGGACGTCTGCGCTGAGGCGCTGGTATTGAGAAAATCCGGCTTCGTCGATATCGCCAATGTTATGCGGCTTCGCCGGTTGATCGGCGAATCGCGCGCTGACTTGCTGTGCACCTATAATTTCGGGTCGATCGAGGCGGTGATCGCCAATCGCGTGGGACCAAATCTTCCCCATGTTCATCATGAAGACGGGTTTGGTCCCGATGAGGTCGGCGGCCGCCAAAAACGCAAGCGGGTGCTGGCGCGGCGCCTTCTGCTCGGCAGGGCGCTTGTCACGACGCCGTCGACGGTCCTCGAAGCGGTCGCGACGCGATCGTGGCGGATCGCTCCGGCTCGGGTGCGGCGAATTCCGGTCGGCGTCGACATTGCGAAATATGCGAGCCATGGGAGGTCCGGCGGCGGCGATGTGATTGTGGGAACGCTTGGCGCTCTGCGGCGGGAGAAAAATTTCGAGCGCCTCATTCGCTGTTTTGCGGCGGCCAGCGAAGGGCGAAAAGCACGGCTGGTCATTTACGGCGAGGGCCCGGAGCGCGGGCGGCTGGAGGCGGCAAGGGCCGCAAGTCCCGCAAGAGACCGGATTTCCCTTAAGGGCGCGACATCGCGCCCCCATGAAGCTCTTGCAGACTTCGACATATTCGCGCTTTCCTCCGACACGGAGCAGACGCCGATCAGTCTTATGGAGGCGATGGCGGCCGGATTGCCGTCGATCGCGACCGATGTCGGCGACATTCGGCTTATGATTGGGGAAGCGGGAGTCGGCTACGTGGTCGCTCCCGAAGACGAGGATAGCTATATCTCGCGGCTTCGCGAACTTATCGATGACGCTGCGCTGCGGGCGCGTTCTGGCGCAGCCGCGCGCCTCCGTGCGCCAATGTTCGACCAAGGCGCGATGGTTAACGCATTTCGCAATCTATATCTTGAAGCGATGCGTATGGGTCGCTGATGCGAGCATCATTCACGCTGTCTCCCGATGTCGCGACGCTTCTGGAGGAGTGGACTCGACTCTATACGTTGTCGGATGCCCGCTTTTTCCTGTCGCCGACATGGATGCAGACTTGGATCGGGTGCAAGCCGCGGAATGTCGAGATCGGCTGCGTTCGGGTACTTGACGATTTGCGCGGCGTCTACGCCCTTGGATTGATGGGCGTTCATCCGCGCCGAACGCTGGCCGCGCCTCGGGAAGCCCGACTCCACGAAACCGGCGTCGACGCTTATGATCGCGTCTATGTCGAGTACAACGACATCCTGACGGCGCGCGACGCGCCGCGGGGAACTCGGGAAGCGGCCATTTCCACCATTATTGAATCCCTGCCCGATGTCGATGATTTCGTCTTCCGCAATGCGATGCCGGACCTCGTGCTAGCAGTCGATGAAGTGGCGGAGGCGCGGAAATTCTCTGTCCGCTCGTTGCTCTTGCAGCCGACCTTCAACATCAATCTCCATCCGCCGGGCCGCCATACTGTGATGGACGGTTTTTCCTCGTCTCTTAGGGCGAAGATCCGCCGATCGATCAGGCGCTATGAAGAGCGCGGCCCGGTCATGGTGTCACGAACGCAAACGGAGGCGGAGCGCGCCATCGCCTGGACGGAATTGATGCGGCTTCATGCAGAAACCTGGGCGCGGCGCGGCCTGAACGGCGTCTTTCATGACACGCCCTTTTCGGAGTTTCACGGGCGAATGCTCGACCATTGTCCGGATTCAATCGATCTTGTGCGCCTGACCGTCGGAGAGGAGACAATCGGCGTGCTTTATAACTTCATGGCGGGCGACCGCGTCTATAATTACCAGAGCGGATTCCGCTATGAGGCAGACAACCAGCTCGTTCCGGGATTCGTCTGCCATGCGCTCGCGGCGGAGAAATATCGCGAGGACGGTTTCTTGACCTATGACATGATGGGAGGGGACGCTGAATACAAGCGGCGCCTGGGGGAGGAGGGCGAGCTCCTCGAATCAATCGTCATGACAAGGCCGAGCGTTCGCACGCGCGCGCGGGCGTTTGCTAAAGTCGTCAGGAAGGTTCGCGCCGAAGGAATGCGTCGAACATGATCAACATCCAGAGCTCCTGCGCATAGTCGCTGACGCCGCGCCGGTGATCGTGAATCATTCGATCGACCGTTTTCGGCGAAAAATACCCTGAATTCCGCCAAGCGTCAGACTCCATGAGCCGGTCGGCTGGTCCTTTCTCCGCGCGAAGCCATGCGGCGACCGGGGGACTAAATCCCTGTTTCGGCCGATAGAGGATGTCGCGGCCGATGCGCGGCTCCAAGGCGCCTTTGAGGATGCGTTTCCCAACGCCCGCCCCGAACCGAAATTTCGGCGGCAGCGATAAGGCCCATTCGACCAATCGATGATCAAGAAACGGCGCACGCACTTCCAGCCCATGGGCGAGCGCGGCGCGATCGACTTTCGTCAGCATTCTGCCGGGGAGCCATGTCTCTATATCGATTTTCTGCGCGAGGCTGACGGGATCGAGTTTGGCGTCGCCGGCGGCGTCCCGGATCGGGGAAAGGGGATCGTAATGTCTTATCGCATCGAGGAAATCAGAGGACGCCATGCGGCGAAGCCGATCGGGCAGGCTCGTCGATACTGCCCGCGCATAGGCGTCGGTTGAGCTTTCGCCGAGCGCCTGAAGGGTCGTTTTCAGCCGAAGCGGGCGCGCCGCCCAGTCAAGTTTTGGATAAATCGCGCCTGCGGCGCCGAATGTCGCGCGCCGCAGCAAGAGCGGGGCGAGGCGGCGCACGCTCTCTTCGCGCGCGAAAAACCCGTAACGACGATAGCCGCCGAAGATTTCATCGCCGCCGTCTCCCGACAAGGCGACTTTGACATGGCGGCGCGCCGCCGCGCTGACCTGATAGGTCGGCAGCGCCGACGCGTCGGCGAATGGCTCTCCATACGCCGCCGCGATTTTGTCGATGAGGACGGCCGCGTCGACACTGACAACTTCTTCATGATGTGCGGTTTTGTAGCGGGCGGCGATTTCGCGCGCATAGGCGCGTTCATCGAATGAAGTGTTGTCAAATCCGATCGTGCAAGTCGTCGCTGTCGCGCCGTCCCCGGCCATGGATGCGACGATTGCCGAGGAATCGACGCCGCCGGAAAGGAACGCGCCGAGCGGCACATCGGCGACCATTTGCGCCCTGACGGCGTCGTCCAGAAGCTCAATCAGCGTCGTTTTGGCGCTTTCGAACGTCTTTTCGCGATTGATATTGAATTCCGCGCGCCAGTACCGGCGCGGGGTCGGCGGCGCGCGCCCGGCGCTGACGGACAGCAACGAACCGGGCGGCAGTTTGAAAATGTTTTCGTAGACGGATTTCGGATCCGGGACGTAGCCATAAAGGAAATAGTCGCTCAATGCGTCCAGGCGGCGGCGAAGCGGCACGAGCCCGGACGCTCGAATGGCGCCTATTTCCGACGCGAATAGCAGGAAGCCGTCCGGCGATTGGGCGTAATAGAGCGGACGCTCGCCAAGGCGATCGCGCCCAAGCGTCAACACCCGGTCGCGCCGGCTCCACCAGGCGAACGCATACATTCCGCGCAGATCGTTGACGAATTCAGGGCCGAACCGATTGAGACCCTCCGCCATCACTTCCGTATCGGAATTCGTGCGAAGGCGAATATGGCTGTCCGCAAAGCGTCGCTTAAGATCGCGGTAATTGTAGATCTCGCCGTTGGTGATGAGAACGCCGCCGCCGTCGGCCGATTGAAAGGGCTGCGCGCCGCCGGCGAGATCGATGATGGCGAGGCGACGATGTCCAAAACCGACGCCAGGTTCGGCGAAGAAGCCCTCGCCGTCGGGCCCGCGATGGGCGATAGCGTCGGTCATCCGTTTCAGGGCCCGGGCGTCGATCTCCCTATCGCCCTTGAGGTCGACAATGCCCGCAATGCCGCACATGATTGATTGCTATCGGTCGGTGATCCGCATACGCCATTGCGCCGGCGTCTCGGCATTTGCAAGGAATGACTTGATCGCCGCGCCAGTGTCGGCGTTTTGATCGCGCGGCGCCGCGACGAAAATCACGCCGCCTGCCTCCGCGCGGCCGACAAGGCGGGCCAAGGCGATGTCGCGCTTCAGGGCGATGCGATCCGCATAGCGCCTGTCGCCAAGCCAATACGCCGTCGCGACGTCGATCTTCAGGCCGCTGACATCCTCAAGAGTCTCGACGCCGCCGCGGCTGGCGATGCGTCGCCAGCGCGCGCCGTCGGCGGCGCTGACGTCAGCGCCTGCGATTTCGGCGCCGGGTCGGTCATGAGTGAAATAGGCGACGCTGACCGATACGGCCGCCGCGGCCGATTTGTAATGCGTGGTCAGCTTACGGTCGGCGAGGGGCGTCGCGCCCTCCCAGTCCGTCAGCGCCGGGACGACATGAAAGCCGTCCGCCAGGAGCGGCGACAGCGCGGGCGGCGGCTGCATGGCGCGATCCGCCGATACGACGGCGAGATCATAAAGGGCGGTCAAGCCGGCAATCGCAATGGCTGCCATGGCGAGGCGGTCGGGGGTCTTTCCCGCGCCGCCTGCCGCTCGAACCCGTAAATTCATAAAGTTCGCATCAGCCTTCGATCTTGCAAAGGCGATGAGCACGGCAATCAGCGCGCCGTAAAAGGCCCAGCCCAATGCGACATGCTCGGGGCCGACGCCGATCCGGCGGTCGGTAGCGGTCGCTGCAAGCACAATGACGTAGACCCGAAGCCAGTTTGCGAGAATGGCGGCGCCGAGCGCTGCGGCGATAAAGGCGAACCGGGTCTTGATGGTCGCGAAAGAAAGATACGAAAGGGCGGACGAAATCATCGCCGAGGCGAACAGGAAGCGCAGGCCCGCGCAAGACGGCGCGACCTCAAAGCGCCCCGCCGACGTCGTCAGCATGTACCCGTCGCGCAATGTTTCAACGCCGCTTGCATTGAGCGCGATGCCGGCCGCCGCCGAAGTCAAGCGCTGCAGGGCAGGGGTCAGCTCCTCGCCGAAAGGAACC
The DNA here is from genome assembly GCA_902826095.1 of uncultured Alphaproteobacteria bacterium. Lineage (GTDB taxonomy): Bacteria > Pseudomonadota > Alphaproteobacteria > Caulobacterales > Parvularculaceae > Amphiplicatus. Next base: position 18,237 of record CADEDN010000042.1, read on the forward strand.
ATGAAGAACAGAAAAAGCAATGGAAACGCCCAACGACTCGCGAGCGCGCGCCCGTACACAAGAATGACGGCGCCAATAATCGCGGCGACAAGTGCGACATGACCGAACAGATCGACACTGGCGGCGCGGCCGATCAGCCAGGCGAAACTGGCGGCTGCGATAACCAGGACGCCCGCCCAGTCGCCTTGCGGCCTCAACTCACGCCAGTCGCAGCGTCGCAAAATCAGCCACACCGCAATTGGGGCGGCAAGGAGCCCGTGATGGTAAACCGACGACGATATCCAGAGCCTGACCATCGAGGCGGCGGCGTCCGAGAATAGCGCGGCCACGGCGCCGACGATCAGCGTCAATGTCAGCAGGGCTTTGGCCCGACGCGCGTCGGGCGCTGCGTGCGCTGACCTTGTCGCCCAATAGGCCGGGTCGTAAGACGCCATCGGATTTCCTCAATCGGGACGAATCCGTCCGCCCCTTGCTCGACCTGCAAGGTGCGGTCCGACAGGCGAAATGTCTACTGGGCGAGAGCTTCCTGGAGCGCGAAGCAATTGAGTTGCGCCGAGCGGATCTTTTCGCAGGTCGCCGCGGCGTCGGCTTCTGAAAGATTGGTGAAGCGTGCGCGATAAAGCATTGAGCCGTCGCCCTTTGGCATCGGCGCGACGCTCCGGGCCCGGTCGATCAATCCTGCCGCAAAGGCCGCCGTTTCGAGTTCTTGTTGCGCCATATCCTTCGTCGTGTAGGCGCCGATCTGAACGCTCCACTGGCTGGCGTCGTCAAAGTCGCCCTCGCCATGGAATTCATCGCTCGGCGACATGGCCGACAGACGGACGCGCTCATATTCGTTGAAATCGTCGCTGTCCGCCGCCGCGATGAGCGCGCCAAGCTGGTCGGCCGAAGTGCGAACAGTCGAGCCGACCGGCCCGAAAGCGGCGGCGGCAATTGTCAGTTCGCGGCGCAATTCATCATTTCCGGCGACAGTCGGCACGGCGTTCTTGCGTTCGAGTTCGGCGACCAATGTCGGCTTCAGCCGCGGCGTCGGCGTCTCGCGATAGAGCGAAGCAATGAGCGCCGGCTTGGCGGCGACATCCGCGAACCCGGCCGTCAGGATGTCTTTCATGTGCGTGTCGCGGGTGCGGACCGACCGGCCGCCGAGGACGACGCCGATCAGTCTTACGCCGTCGCGCTCGGCAGTCGACGCAAGGTTGAAACCGGATCGCTGCGTATAGCCGGTCTTCAGGCCGTCCGCGCCTTCAAAGGTTCGAACCAGCGAATTATGCGTGCGATAGGTGCGGCCGTTCCAGGCGAATTCCTGGGTGTTGAAATAGTGAAAATACCCGGGATGGTCCTGGATCAGCCGCTGCGAAAGAGTGGCGAGATCTCGCGCCGTCGTCATTTGCTTTGAATTCGGAAGGCCCGACGCATTCTTGAATGTCGTATTATGCATCCCGAGCGACTGCGCCTTTGTTGTCATCGTTTGCGCGAATTTCCACTCAGAGCCGGAAATGCTCTCGGCGACGACGACGGCGACGTCGTTCGCGGATTTGACGACGAGCGCTTCAATCGCCGATTCGACATCGATTTTGGATCCGGCGGCGAGCCCGAGCTTTGAGGGCGGCTGCCCGGCCGCCTGCGCCGAAACGGCAAGCTCGCTGTCGAGGGTCAGCCGTCCCGCTTCGAGTTCATCGAAAAGGACATACAGCGTCATCATCTTGGTCAAAGACGCTGGATAGCGTTTTGCGTCGGGATAGCGCTCAAAAAGGACAGCGCCCGAATCAGCGTGAACCACCAGGGCGGAATATTTCGGAACCGGCGCGGCGCGGCGCTTCTTTTTCGCGGCCAATGCTTCGGGAGACGCCGCGAGCGTCGCCACCAGGACCGCCAAGACCGCCGCAACGCAACGCAACCGTGCCGTCATTACCCAAGCCTCGCCAAATACGGGCCGCTCCGCAACTTAATTCCGGAAGCCGCCGCCAAGAATCCTTGACCCTAGCTGTCTCACAACAACGCCTGCCTGCCCCGATAGCAGCAAGCCGCGTGCCGCCCCCAAAAGTTGACTGCGGCGGAACCGTGATCGTCGCCTTGCCCGGTAAACAAGAGGTTAACATTAAAATGCGTTCATTCGGCTCCAGCCGGCGATAATTTTTTGCTGCACTGCAATATTTACCCTTGACCCGCCGGCGAACCGCCCCTATGTTGCACCGCACAATGAACGGCGTGGGAAATCCCCCGTTCTTCAAAATGCAAGGGAGACTACAATGGCCGCAAAGAAAACGACGTTTGAAGGCGTAACGACCGAAGCGTTTGAATCGCTGACGACTTTCAGCCCGGACACGATGAAGGAAGGCTACGAGAAATTCGCCAAAGGCATGAGCTCATGGGCTGATTTCCAGCGTGAGTCGGTTGAGGCGTTCATGGCGTCCGCCGGCGTCTTCGCCAAGGGCTTTGAGAAAGCCGCGACGACCCACGCCAGCTTCGTCAAGGAGCAGTTCGAGGAAGGTGTTGCGACCGCGAAGGCCGCCGCCGCCTCGAAGAGCGTCCAGGAAGCTGTCGAACTCCAGAACGAATTCATGCGCACGTCGTTCGAAAAGAACCTCGGCCAGGTGTCCAAGCTCGCCGACCACTGGACGGGCGTCACCAAGGAAGCGACCGACCCGCTGACCAAGCGCTACGGCCAGTTTGTCGAGCTGGTTCAGGCCTACCGCGCCTAATCCGCCGAATTCGACGATTTTTCGAGAACGCCCGGGCCTTCGGTCCGGGCGTTTTTGCGTTTGCGGCGCCGCTTCATTTCCGCATCGTTCAATTTCCTTCTTTTCAACCGAATTCCAATACATACTTAAGACGCGCCGCACGGATTCGGTCTCGTCGGCGGATTAAGGATCGTCGCTTCGCATGGCTCATGAGGAAGACAATAACCAGGGACCAGGCTTCGGCGTCGGCGTCGTCTCCAAGACCGCGCCGAAGACGAAGCGGCCGTCGCTCTACAAGGTTCTTCTTCTCAACGACGATTATACGCCGCAGGAATTCGTCGTCTGGCTGCTGCAGGCGGTCTTTAACAAGGGGCCGGAGGACGCGTTTCACATCATGATGCATGTCCACCAGAACGGGGTCGGCGTCTGCGGCGTTTACACTTATGAGGTCGCTGAAACGAAAGTCGCGCAGGTGATGGAGATCGCGCGCCGCCACCAGCACCCGCTTCAGTGCACGATGGAAAGGGAATAGGTTGGCGTCGTTCAGTAGAAACCTTGATGAGTCTTTGCATCGCGCGATCGGCATCGCCACCGAGCGGGGCCATGAACTCGCAACCCTTGAACATTTGCTCCTCGCCCTGACGACGGATCAGGACGCCGCCGCGGTCATGCGGGCCTGCAATGTCGATCTCGAGACGCTCCGCCGCAATCTCTACGAGTTCATCGAAAACGATCTGTCGAATCTGAAGACCGATGGCGACGAAAAAGCCAAGCCGACCGCGAGCTTCCAGCGCGTCATCCAGCGCGCGGTCATTCACGTCCAGTCGTCGGGCCGCGAGGAAGTGACGGGCGCGAACGTCCTTGTCGCGCTGTTTGCGGAACGCGAGTCGCACGCCGCGCATTTCCTGCAGCAGCAGGATATGACGCGTTTCGACGCGGTCAATTACATCTCTCACGGCCTTGCCAAACGACCCGGCGAGCATCAGCCGAAAACGCCGCGCGGCGCGGCGGACGACAACGACCCGCACGCCGCCAAGAACGAAAGCGCGCTCGCCGCCTATTGCGTCGATCTCAATGAGAAGGCGCGCAAGGGAAAGATCGATCCGCTGATCGGCCGCGCCGCGGAAGTCGAGCGCTCAATCCAGGTGCTCTGCCGGCGCCGCAAGAACAATCCGCTGCTCGTCGGCGATCCGGGCGTCGGAAAGACCGCGATCGCCGAAGGGCTCGCCCGCAAGATCGTCGACGGCGAAGTGCCGGAAGTCCTCGAAAATTCGACGATCTACGCCCTCGACATGGGCGCGCTGCTCGCCGGAACCCGCTATCGCGGCGATTTTGAGGAGCGGATCAAGTCCGTTCTCAAAGAGCTTGAAGATCATGAAGACGCGATCTTGTTCATCGACGAGATCCACACGGTGATCGGCGCCGGCGCGACCTCGGGCGGCGCGATGGACGCCTCGAACCTCTTAAAGCCGGCGCTGCAGTCCGGCACGCTGCGCTGCATGGGTTCGACGACCTACAAGGAATACCGGCAGCATTTCGAGAAGGACAGGGCGCTCGCGCGCCGCTTCCAGAAAATCGACGTGAACGAGCCGACGCTTGACGATACGGTGAAGATCCTGATGGGGCTAAAGCCCTATTTCGAGGAGCATCACCACGTTCAGTACACGGCGGAGGCGGTCAAGGCCGCCGCCGATCTGTCGTCGAAATACATGACTGACCGCAAGCTTCCCGACAAGGCGATCGACGTGATCGACGAGGCGGGCGCGCGCCAGATGCTGTTCCCGCCGGACAAGCGCAAAAAAATCATCGACGTCGAGGACATTGAGGAGATTGTCGCCAAGATGGCGCGCATCCCGCCGAAATCCGTGTCGAAGAGCGACACGGAGCGCCTTCGAACCCTCGGCGACGATCTTCGCCGGGTCGTTTTCGGCCAGGACGCGGCGATCGAGCAGCTTGCGGCTGCGATCAAGCTGTCGCGCGCCGGCCTTCGCGAACCCAACAAGCCGATCGGCAGCTATCTTTTCTCCGGCCCGACCGGCGTCGGCAAGACTGAAGTCGCCAAGCAGCTGTCGTTCATTCTGGGCGTCGAACTCATCCGCTTCGACATGTCGGAATATATGGAACGGCACACCGTGTCGCGCCTCATTGGCGCGCCGCCGGGCTATGTCGGCTTCGATCAGGGCGGCCTTCTGACCGACGCGATCGACCAGCATCCGCATGCGGTGCTCCTGCTCGACGAAATTGAAAAGGCGCATCCGGAGATCTTCAACATCCTTCTGCAGGTGATGGACAACGGAACGCTGACCGACACCAACGGAAAGAAAATCGACTTCCGCAACGTCATCATCATCATGACGACAAACGCCGGCGCGTCCGACGCGGCGCGCTTTGCGATCGGCTTCGCCGGCGGCAAGAAGCATGACGAGACGGAAGCCGCGATCAAGCGAATGTTCACGCCGGAATTCCGCAACCGCCTCGACGCGACGGTCGCGTTCGGCGGCCTGACGCCGGAGATCATCGATCGCATCGTCGAGAAATTCATCCTGCAGCTTGAAGCGCAGCTCGCCGATCGCGGCGTCACTTTCGAACTCGATCTCGACGCGACGCGCTGGCTCGCCAAACGCGGCTTCGACGAGGAAATGGGCGCAAGGCCGCTTGCCCGCATCATCCAGGAACATGTGAAAAAGCCGATCGCCGACGAAATCCTCTTCGGCAAATTGAAGGGCGGCGGGGTCGTGCGCGTGATGCTTGATCCTGCGGACGCCGAGAAGCTCGCATTCGAATTCATCCCGGATGAGGCGAAAAAAGCGCCGGCGATGCCGGCGTTGATCGAGGGTTGAGGGCGCCCGGGAATCGCGCTTCACGCCGCCAGCGTCGACGATGCTGTCTGCGGATGCGATATTCTGTTTTTGTTTATGCCGGCAATTCGCCGCGTCTAGCGAACTGTTGATCGTTGCGGCGGTTGACGCGGCCCGCTTCCAGCGACAACATTTGCGCATGTCGCTTGAAATGGCGCATGTCGGCGAAAGCTACGAACGTAAGGGTTACGTTGCCTTGCGAGAGGCGGCGCCCCCAGAAGTGGCGCGCGGACTTCTCGGCCTCATATGCAAGAGGCTCGCCGAGCCAGGCGCCGCGCAAAGACTTCTTTCCGCGCCGTCGGTGAATGAGAAACCCGCGATTGAGTTTCACAGCATGCAATACACGCTGGCGCTCGGTTTCCATTGGGGACTGACGCCGCGTATCGCCGACATCACCGGTCGCCGCCTCGCGCCAAGCTATGGGTTTTTCCGCGCCTATCAGAAAGGCGACGTCTGTCTCGTGCATTCCGATCGGCCGGCGTGTGAACACAGCATGTCGTTGGCGCTTGGCTACTCTGACGAGATCATCTGGGATTTTGAAGTCGGCTCGCAACATTTTGAGTATGACGAAGCTTGCAAGCTGAAGTTCGCGTCGGATTTCGGCGACGAGCGATTTGAACAAGTCAAGCTCGCGCCGGGCGACGCGATTGTCTACAGGGGCGTCAATCGTCGACACGGCAGGATTGCGCCAAACCCCAATCGCTGGTCCGCGCACCTGTTTCTGCATTGGGTCGATCTTGATGGTCCGTATGCGGAGTGGGCGTTTGACAAAAGACCGCCGCCGGCGCCGAAGGACATCGTTCCCAATCCGCTGGACATCCATTCAAGCCGGCATGAAAGTCCGCGGCCTCTGCAACACGGGAAACGGTGAATAGCGGGTGCGGCGTCCTTGACGCCTTTCAGGCGCATGAACGCGAAAACCCGAAAACCCGCGCCCGTTGAACTTTTACGGGACGCGGGTTCTCGTC
>CADEDN010000043.1 GCA_902826095.1 uncultured Alphaproteobacteria bacterium
TGATCGGCGCGCCGGACATGGCCTTTCCGCGGATGAACAACATCTCGTTCTGGCTTTATGGCGCGTCCGGCATACTCATCACGATGTCGATGTTCGCACCCGCCTACCAAGCCTACACGGGATTCGCCGGCGGCTGGGTCATGTATCCGCCTTTGTCGTCAAACACAGGACACCCCGGACCGGCGATGGATCTCCTGATCTTGTCGCTGCACCTTGCCGGCGCCTCCTCGATCCTCGGCGCGATCAACTTCATCACCACGATCTTCAACATGCGCGCGCCGGGGATGACCCTGCACAAAATGCCGCTGTTCGCGTGGTCGGTTCTGGTGACGGCGTTCCTGCTGGTCCTGTCGTTGCCGGTTCTCGCGGGCGCGATCACGATGTTGCTCACGGACCGCAATTTCAACACTGCGTTTTTCAATCCGGCGGAGGGCGGCGACCCGCTGCTCTTCCAGCACCTTTTCTGGTTTTTCGGACATCCGGAAGTCTACATCCTGATCCTGCCGGGCTTCGGCATCATCTCGCACATTGTCTCGACATTCTCGAAGAAACCGATCTTCGGCTATCTTGGCATGGCTTACGCCATGGTCGCGATCGGCTTTGTCGGCTTCATCGTCTGGGCGCACCACATGTATACGGTCGGCCTCACCGTGAACATGAAGGCCTATTTCGTCGCAGCGACGATGGTCATCGCGGTGCCGACCGGCATCAAGATCTTCTCGTGGATCGCGACGATGTGGGGCGGAGCGATCGAGTTCAAGACGCCGATGGTCTGGGCGGTCGGCTTCATTTTTCTGTTCACGGTCGGCGGCGTCACAGGCGTCGTGCTCGCCAACGCCGGGGTCGATCATTATCTGCACGACACTTATTACGTCGTCGCGCATTTCCACTACGTGCTGTCCTTGGGCGCCGTTTTCGCGATATTCGCCGGGTGGTACTACTGGTTCCCGAAAATGACCGGAAAAATGTATCGCGACTGGCTCGGCAAACTGCATTTCTGGATCATGTTCGCTGGCGTCAACTTGATCTTCTTCCCGCAGCATTTCCTCGGCCTGCAAGGCATGCCGCGACGCTACATCGACTATCCGCTCGCTTACGCCGACTGGAACCTTGTCTCTTCCTACGGCTATGCGATCACCCTTGTCGGCATGCTGGTCTTCGTGATCTGCATGATCGACGCTTATTTCTTCAACGGCAAACGCGCGCCGGCAAATCCATGGGGCGTCGGCGCGACGACCCTCGAATGGACCTTGCCGTCCCCGCCGCCCTTCCACACATTCAACGAACTGCCGCGCTTCGATAAGAGCGACGCCCACGCCTTCCACTAACAGGCGGGGCGTGTTTCCGGGATGAAGCCCCGGCGGGCGAGGCCCACCGGGGCTTTTCATTGTGCGGCGCCGCAAAAGCGCCATCTGGAAGCGCGCGCCAAATGCCGTTAACTTCGCCGCCGAGCCGGCCGGGTCGGTCGCGCATGGAACTGGGCAGTAACGGAGGGGCGGAATGCTCGAAGCAATCCTCAATGACGTAATCGGTATATTCAAGGCGACTTTCATGGGCGGCGATCTGATCGGGCTCACCATTGCGGCGGGTTCGATTGTCATCGCCGCGCTCGTTATGCAGCGCGGCACGCAAATCGGCTCGATGACACTTCTCGCGCTGGTCCTGTTCGCCTTTGGCGGCTTCATTCGCGGCATCATGCGCGGGCCGGTCGCTTCCGACGGCGGGTCAGTCGCAAGCCAGACCGGCGGGCGCGCCGTCAGCCAGGTCAACGCCAGCATCGGGCAGTTTTATGAATTGTCCGCCGGCAATCTGCTTGCCTATTTTATCGCTTTCATGCTGCTGATCTTCCTCGTTTTCGGCGTCAAGGCGGCGCTCAATCGCGGCTGACGGCGCAACAAAGCGGGAGTTCGTGGGGCCGTCGGGGAACCTGCGGCCCCATCGCATTTGTATGGCGGGCGCCCATCAGGCATAAGCCCGCATTGTGACAAACATGGTTGAAAGCCGATCCGCCTTTGCCGGCCCACAAGACTACTTCGCGCTCTTAAAGCCGCGCGTGATGTCGCTTGTCATTTTCACGGCGCTTGTCGGCATGGTCGCCTCGGTCGCGGATGGGGCGTCGATCAATCCGGGGCTTGCCGCCGCGTCGCTGCTTGCGATCGGTGTCGGCGCCGGCGCATCGGGCGCGCTCAACATGTGGTGGGACGCGGATATCGACAGTGTCATGGCGCGAACCCTGACGCGCCCGATTCCCCAGGGCCTTGTCCAGAAATCGGAGGCCGCGGGGTTCGGTCTGCTGTTGAGCGCGCTTTCGGTCGCGCTCCTCGCGCTCGCGTCGAATTATGTCGCTGCGGGCCTTCTCGCCTTCACGATCTTCTTTTACGTCGTCATCTATTCGATGTGGCTGAAGCGGTCGACGCCGCAGAACATCGTCATCGGCGGCGCTGCTGGCGCACTCCCGCCGGTCGTCGCCTGGGCCGCGGCGTCTGGGACAGCGCCGACGGACGCCTGGATCCTTTTCGCCATCATCTTTCTCTGGACGCCGCCGCATTTTTGGGCGCTCGCGCTTTATCGCGAGGGGGACTACGCGCGCGCCGGCGTGCCGATGATGCCGAATGTCGCCGGCGAAGCGTCGACGAAAAAACAGATCTTCGTCTATGCGATCATCCTCGCGATCGCCGGCGTTTTTCCCTATGCGACGGGCCTTGGCGGCGTCGTCTATCTCGCCGTGTCATCGGCCTTCGGCGCCGGATTCTTGATCCTCTCCTGGCGCGTGCTGAAATCGCCGCCCCGCTCAAAAGAAGCGCCAAAGCAGCTCTTCGCGTTTTCGATCATGTATCTGTTCGCGCTCTTTGCAGCGCTTCTGGCGGAGGACATTTACGCGCTCTATGCCTGACCCGACTGAAAGCCCGACATTGGAAGCCAGGAAAAAGCGCGATCAGCGCAGCCTCGCCATCGCGCTTGGACTTGCGTCTTTCATGCTGGTCGTCTTCCTCGTCACGATTCTCAAGATCACCGGCAATATTGGCGGCGCCCCATGACCGATCGCGACGCCTCAAAGAACCGACGGACCGCGACGATGGTCGCCGCCGCCGTCGCGGCCATGGTCTGCCTTTCATTCGCGGCGGTTCCGGCCTATCGCGCCTTTTGCCAGGTCACCGGCTTTGACGGAACGACCCAGCGCGCCGACGGGCCTGCCGAAAACGTCCTCGAACGGAAGATTACGGTGCGGTTCGATGCGACCATCAACAAAGATCTTCCCTGGACCTTTAGGCCGGAACAGTCGGACCAGACCCTTCATGTCGGCGAGACCGGCCTTGCCTTCTATAGCGCGGCGAACCTCACCGACCTGCCGATTTCGGGCCGCGCGACCTTTAACGTCCAGCCCGCGAAGGCGGGCGTTTATTTCAAGAAGATCGAGTGCTTTTGCTTCACCGAACAGACGCTGAAGGCCGGCGAATCGGCCTCGATGCCGGTGACCTATTTCATCGACCCAAAGATCGCCGCCGACCCCAATCTCGACGACGTCTCGACGATCACGCTTTCCTATACGTTTTTCCGCTGGGATGACGGCGAAACGCCCGACAAACCGGGTTCCTGAGCGGCGGGATTTGTCGCAGCCGGCGGCGGCGGGCAGGGCTTGGAAAGGTCGGCCGCAGAGGGCTATAGACGACGCCGAACCGATTTTCAGAGGGCGAATTCCATGGCCGGCGCAGAGGTTAAACACGAATATCATCTCGTGAATCCGAGCCCTTGGCCGTTCGTCGGCTCGATTGCGACCGTCCTGATGATGGCGGGCGCCGTCATGTGGATGAAGTCCGGGGCCGGCGAGCCAGGCCTTGCGCTCGGCTATCCGGACGACAGCGGCAATTATGCGTTCTCGCTGAAGGGGAACTGGATGTTCCTTGTCGGCCTCGCCGGCGTTCTCGTGACGATGGTCGCCTGGTGGCGCGACGTCATCATGGAGAGCCTTCGCGGCGAAAACACGTCGACGGTCGTTCGGCTCGGCCTGCGCTACGGCATGATACTCTTCATCGCGTCGGAAGTGATGTTCTTCGCGGCGTGGTTCTGGGCGTTCTTCGGGGCGGCGCTGTTCCCGACGGCGATTGATCCGGTCATTCTCGCCGACGGCACGCAGATGGCCAATCTGAACGGCGATCCAGCCTTTCTCGGCAATGATTTTCGCCAGCATGCGACCGGCGGCGTGTGGCCGCCGACCGGCGTCGAGCCGCTGTCGGCTTGGGGCCTGCCGCTCATCAACACGCTGGTCCTGCTTCTTTCAGGCACGACGGTCACCTGGGCCCACCACGCGGTTCAGCACAATGACCAGAAAGGCCTCGTGCAAGGGCTGATCGTCACAATCGTCCTTGGCGTCATCTTCACCGCGCTGCAGGCGGTTGAGTACACGGAAGCGCTGACGCTCGGCATGTTCAAGTTTTCGGGCGGCGGCATTTATGGCGCGTCGTTCTTCATGGCGACCGGGTTCCACGGCCTCCACGTTATCATCGGGACGATTTTCCTGACCGTTTGCCTTTTCCGGGCGCTCGCCGGCCATTTCACGCCGGAACGCCATTTTGGCTTCGAGGCGGCGGCGTGGTATTGGCACTTTGTCGACGTAGTCTGGCTCTTCCTGTTCGCCTTTATCTACGTGCTCGGCAATCAGGGCCTGCTCTCGTAAAGAGGAGCGCGGGCGTCAATTCGGAAAGGGGCTGCCATGATGGCCCTCGCTCGCGCCGCACTGTTGCCGATCGCCCTGTCGCTCGCCGGATGTCTCGTTTCCGAGGTTGCTTTTTTTGACGCATCGAATGCGTCGGCAATGCCGCTCGCGGCGGGCGCCTATCAGGCCTGCTCCGGGTCAACGGACAATGACGAGGTCGAATGCAATCCGATGGCTGTCAGCGTCACGGAAGACGGGCTCTACTCTTTCGCCGTCGATGGCGACCGTCTTCTCGTCCGCTTCCTCGCGCTCGATGAAGACGATTACGCGGCCCAGTTCGATGACGGCGACGGCCAGGGGGATGACGAGAACTACCAATATTATTGGGGGCAAGCGACTGATCAAGGTTTTCGGCTCGTGATGATCTGGTGCAGTGACCTGCCGCGCGCTCTTGTCGACAAGCTTGTTGAGGACGGCGGTTTGCGGACGGATGAGGATTATCAGACCTGCACCGCGCAATCATCTTCGGCGATCGTGGTGGCGGCAAAAGCCTACGCCGCTGGCGAGGTCCATGACCAGAATTGGGTGCTGCTCTCGCCTGCCGCGCCGACGGCGCAATGACCTATTATCCGCCGGTGTCTCCCTACGCCGCCGGGTTCGGCGGCAAATGTCCGCGCTGCGGTCAGGGCGGCCTTTACAAGTCTTTCCTTGGGCTCAAGGATCGCTGCAGCGTCTGCCAGCTCGATTTTTCAAAGGCTGACTCCGGCGACGGGCCGGCGGTCTTCATCATCTTCATCGTCGGCTTCATTTCGGTGGCTGCCGCCTTCATCGCGCGTTTCGTCTTTTTCGCGCCGATCATTATCGCCTTCCTCGCGTCGGTCGGTCTCGCGCTCGCCCTTTCGCTTGGCCTCTTGCGCCCGTTCAAGGCGACGATGATCGCCCTTCAGTACAGGCATAAGGCCGAAGAAGGCCGGCTCGAGGAATGAGGCTGAGCCTGCGCCCAGGACTTCTCGTAGCGACAGCCTTCGCGCTCGCTGTTCTTTGTTCGCTCGGCGCCTGGCAGCTTAGGCGCCTTGAATGGAAGCGCGCGCTCATCGAAGCGACCGAACAAAAACGCGCCGCCGCGCCGATGCCGTTCGACGAGGCGGCGGCGCGCGCGGACGCCGGCGAAAAAATGGACTACCAGCCCGTCTACCTCGACGGCGCCTTCGCAAACGACCTGGAATCACTCGTATTCGGAACCTATGAAGGCGCTCCTGGCGTCTATGTGTTCACCCCGCTCGCAACGCGAGACCCGGCGGCCGGACTCCGGGACAGCGGACGGCGCTTCATCTATGTCAATCGCGGATTTGCGCCGCAGGATTTTCGTGACCCCGAAACGCGCCGGGACGGCGTCGTCGAAGGCGACATCCGCGTCGAGGGACTCTTCCGCAGCGCCGAGGTGAAACGCGGCTTTGAAAAATGGCTTCAGCCGAAAGATCAGCCGGAAGATAATCTCTATTTCGTCCGCGACCCGCGCGTCATCGCCGCCGAGCGCGAGATCGAAGCGCCGCCCTATTATGTCGACAGCTTCGGGCGGGAGAATGCCGGGGCGTGGCCCAAAGGCGACGTCACGCGCGTCGAGTTCTCGAACCGGCACCTCGAATATGCGCTGACATGGTTCGGCCTTGCGGCAGCGCTCATCGGCGTCTTCGCCGTGTATTCCCTCAAGCGGGATTGACCGGCGCCGCTCTGTCGAGCCTCGGCTTCGCCCCGTCGCATCGGCCTTGTCATCGCCCGACAGGCGATCTACTTTGAAATTCAAAGTTGAACGGGGTAGGCTGACGAATGCGTGCGGCTTCGCCTGCATCCGAGCGCTCGCGCCAGGTTTCGAGGCGGCGCCCGTCGCGTCAATGCCGCGTAACCGCCATCGAGACGGTCGACCTGAACCGCATGACAAAGGACTGAATGATGAATCTCGACCCGCTGCTTGAAGCCCCGCTTGTCATTCAGATTCACGCCTTCGCGGCGATGGCGGCTATTCCGCTTGCGATCATCCAGTTCATCGCCCCGAAGGGAACCCTGCCGCACCGGACGCTCGGCTTCGTCTGGATGGCGCTAATGGCGGTCGTCGCGACAAGCTCGGTCTTCATCACCCATCCGACAGCGCCCGGCGATCCGATCTGGGCGCGCTATTCGCCGATCCATCTCTTCACATTGTTGACCTATTTCGGTCTCGTGAGTGCGACGGCGTTCCTCGTGCGCGGCGGGCCCAAATTGAAGCGCCACGCCGCGCCGCTGACGGGAGTTTTCATCGGCGGCCTTATCATCGCCGGCGGGCTCGCCTTCCTCCCGGGGCGGATCATGCATCAGGTCGCCTTCGGGAGCTGAACGCGTCAGGCGCGGTCAATGAGTCTCGCGTCGATGTTGGCGACGCGCGTCACGCCGGTCAGCGCCATCGCGCCGAGAAAATCGCGCCTTACCAGCGAAAGGTAATTCTTCAGCCCGGCCTCGCCTTCTGCCGCGAGGGCGAAAATCCACGGCCGTCCAATCAACGCCGCGTCGGCGCCCGAAGCGACGGCGCGCAGGAGATCCTGACCGCCGCGGACGCCGCCGTCCAACAGGATTTTCGCGCGGCCCTTCAACGCATCGGCGATGCGCGGCGTCGCCGCGAGGGCGGATGAAACGCCGTCAAGCTGGCGCCCGCCATGATTTGAGACGATGACCCCGTCCGCGCCCGCATCGACGGCGGCGCCGGCGTCTTCCGCCGTCAGCACGCCCTTGATGAGGACAGCGCCGTCCCAGTCCTTGCGGAGCAGTTCGATGTCTTTCCACGTGACCGAGGGGTCGAACTGACCGTCGACCCAGCTGCGGAAATCTGACGGCGTCGTCGCCTTGGGAACATACGCGCTCAAATTGCCGAAGACATGCGGCTTGCCGCCGACGCCGACATCAAGGAGCCAGCCCGGATGCAGCAGGTAATCGATCAGCCCGGCGCGCAATTTTCCATAGGCGCCGCCGCCGCCGCTGAGTCCATTTCTGATGTCGCGATAGCGCGCGCCGACAACCGCGAGATCGACGGTGAAGACAAGCGTCTTGACGCCGACCGCTTTCGCACGGCCAAGGAGCTCTCTCACGGCGCCACGGTCCTTCAGCATGTAGAGCTGAAACCAGAAGGGGCGAGTCGCCGCCTTTGCGACTTCTTCGAGCGAGCAGATCGCAACGGTCGAAAGGCAAAAGGGAACGCCGACCGCCTCGGCGGCCTTGACCGCCTGGACTTCGGCGCGCCGGCGCATCATGCCGCCCATGCCGATCGGCGCGAGCGCCAGCGGCATCGACCAGGTCTCGCCGAAGAGGCTGACAGTCGTGTCGAGCGCCGAGACGTCGCGCATGACGCGCTGCTTCAATTTCATCCGCGCAAAATCGTCTACATTGTCGCGCAGCGATTTCTCGGCGCCTGCGCCGCCGTCAACATAGTCGAACAAGGCGCGCGGCAGGCGGCGTTCCGCCAGGCGCCGATAATCGTCCGTTGAAGCGGGCGCAAGATTGAGCGACGCCATCGCCTTGACCCCAGTTGCCGCACCCTTCATCGCCTCATTCTGGCGCGCTGTGAATGGGGTCAGGCGCGGCGCGCGCTCATTTCCGATCGATTCGCCCAGGTTCCGTGAAAGCCGAGCGGAACGCGCTGCGGGATATGAATGCGGGCGAGCGGCGGCGCGGCGAAATCCTGCGCGTCGATGATGAGCGCTTCGCTGGCGCCGGTGTCGGCGTTGGCGACAATGGTGATGAGATAGCCGTCATCCTCGGATTTGGCGCCGACGCGCGGCGCGAAAGCCGGCTCGGTCCCGAAATAATTCGGCGCGAAGGAGTGCTTTGTCCGCGTCCCTGTCGATAGATCGTATTTGTAGAGTCCGTCGAACAGCTGTGTCGGCAGGTCGGGAATAGCGACATGGTAGGAATACCGGTTCTTCCGGCCCGTATAAGCGAGATTGATGACCGGGAATTCGCTGATCGCATCGTCGACCTGGCGTTCTTTTTTCGCGCCGGTCTTCAGATTCATCCGCCATTCCGTCAGCACGGCGCGCAGCGCGAGCACATTGACCATTGGCGCATAGGGACCGTATTCCGGATCAAGCGGGCGGCCGTTGTCGACATATTTGCAGCAGAATAGGACGATTTCATCGCCGTCCTCCCACGCATTGACGACGTGATAGATGTAGCAGGGATCGAATTCGAACCAGCGGACGGCGCGGCCGTCGCCCCGCCGCGGCAGAACGCCAAAGCGCGTCGGCAGCTTCGGATCGGTATGGATGCGCCACAGCTTTTCGCGGATCCCCGCTTCGGTGAAAACGACCGGCAGGTCCATCAGCACGACATGGTTTTCCGTCATCGCCATATCATGCGGCAGGCGCGGTCCGGGCAGGTCGATCTGTGTGAAGTGGAGGAGTTCGTTCTGCGCTGACGCGACGCCATAGGCGTACCACGGCTCGTACAAGGCATAATCGAAGAAGACGAATTCGCCGGTCTTCGGATCGACTTTGGAATGCGCCGAGATGTTCCCTGGAAGGCGCCCGCCGAATGACTCCTCGCCAATCGTTTCAAGCGTAAGGGGATCGACGCGAACGGGCCGCCCGCTGATATACCAAAGGGCTGTCAGTTTTCCGGCGTGGCAGACGATGTCGGTGTTCGCCGTGTCCTTGTAGACAGTCGCCCCGCCGTCATCGCGGGCGCGTGAAAATATGCCGCCGCGCTTCAGCGCGCCCCGCTCGTCGTCGCAAAAATCGCGCGAGCGCACATAGCGGTTCCGATAGGACGCCTTGCCGCCCTCAAGATAGAGCGCGTGCAGCATCGCGTCGCCGTCGAACCAGTGATGAAGGCCTTTCGGCGGCACGCGCGGATTGGGGCCGTTCCGGAAATAGGCGCCGTCAATGTCCTTCGGGATTTCGCCATCGACGCGGAGGTCGGCGACAGCGATCTCGTCCGCGATCGGCGCAAACGGCCCCAGCAGGTAAGGATTGAGGCTCTGAAGGTCGCGCTCCGCGAATCTTTCATCGAGCGGCGTCATCGATATCCTCCACATTTGCTGCCTGGCGACAGGGCGCGCGGCGAGCGCTCGTGCGCCGTCGGCGTCACCCTATCCTCCGCGCGGCACGCGTTCAACAAGGGCGTGCGGCTGGTCGCAAGCGGGCTTTGCGCGTTTCCGGCGAGCCTGGGATGAGGGCGGCGTTTGCGGCCGGGCCTGATCGCAAACCGGCGCGGCGGACAGCCGCCGATCATCGCTTCGCCCCTGGGGATGGTTAACGCCTCTCCGGCTGCGGCCGATGCGCCGTATACGGAGCGCACGTTAGCCGCCGGTTCCCGGATCGGGCGTGCGCACGCCGCGCGCGAAATCCCGCCATCAAATACAAGCAAATCGCTTCTTGAACGCGCGACGCAAATCGCCACCTCCAACGTTGATACTGTGTCGGCGCGGCGATGAGCCGCTTCGGCGGCTCTTTGACAATCTGGATGGACGCGGCGGCTCGGGTTCAACCTGTCCGGCGCGAGCGCGAAGCGGAAATCGTCGAGCGATCCGCTTTGCAGGCGAGCAACGCCCCGCATCATGTGCGAGCGGCGATCGCGAAGCCGCGCCCAATTCGAGAATCGCGCCGCAGCGACGCGCCGGAAAATCTGGACCCGAGAGCGAGTTGCAGCGGCCTGGTGAATTAGTCGGGCCTTTCCGCAAGAGGCGCGCGGCGAAAAGCAGGGCGCCTCCGCGAGGCCGCCTTGAAAGTAGCGCGCCGGCGGACGTCGGCGGCAAAGCGCCGGCCAAGCCGGACGGACCGCAAGAAGACTGGTGACGTCGTAGTTCGACGAGAGGCGATAATCCGGCAAACACGGATAATCCGCACCTTGATCGGAAAAGCGGCGTGCAGTTCGGGGCGGTCAGTTCGGCTGGGCCTCGTCTTCCGCCGGCTCCTCCGCCTTTTTCTTTTTCCCGAAGAGCGCGCCGATTCCTTCTTCGACCAGCGCGTCCGCCGGGTCCTTTTCGGTCGCCGACGCGCCGGTCGGGCCGTCGGTCGTCGCCGGCTTTTTCTTGCCGCCGAGAATGCCCTTGAGAACGTCGGTCGCGCCGCCTTCGTCCTCGCCGTCCGAGGCGGCGGGGTCGTCGCTCTTTGGCTTTAAAGCCTTGTCGAGGAGACCCTTGACGGTCTGTTCCGCCTTGCCGCGGACGAGCGATTCAATATCGACCCCCATGGTCGGTTTTGAGAACGTGCCGCCGACCTTGACCGGAATGGCGATCAGGCGGCCGGACTTGTTGTCAGCCGCGGTCGAGGCTTTCGGCAGCAGGCGGATGTCGAGCGTCTGGCCCGGCAGATCGACCCTCCCAACGCCGGTCATGGTGAGATAGGGCCCTTCGAGGCTGATCGTCGGCGCTTGCACGTCGCCGTCGGCGATCGTGAAGTTCGAGAGAAATTTCGAGAAATCGGTCGTTTCGTCCGGGCGCCGCGCTTCGGCGATGGCGGTGGTGATCGCCGTCGGATTGACGAGGCCGCCTTCCTGGAGCTTGGCGACCGCGGTCGCAAGCTTCACGATATTGACGCCCTTGATCGAGCCGTCGGCGAGGTCAAAGCCGCCCTTGCCGTCGAGCGACTGCATGATCGCCGCTTGCGACGAGCCGGCGGCGTTGAATTCGAGATTGAAGCCGCCGAGTCCGAGGAGCTTGTCGAGCTTCATCAAATCGATGGTGAAGGGTTGGGCTTCAACCGCGTTCATCTGGAACTTGCCGGAGATCGCCGGCGTTGCGCGCGTCGCGTCGACGACCAGCGTGCCGGCGCCGCCGCCGCCGTAAAAGCCGAGCTGCGGGATCGACGTGGTCATGCGCCCGCCGGCGATTTTGAGATTGAGGCGCGAGGCGCCGGCTTTCAGTTCATTGAGAAAAACCTCGTTCGCGCTGATGTCGAGGTCGGCGTCGATATTGCGAAGGCTCGTGAAGTCCATCTTCGCCGTCGACCATGCCGGAAAGCCGGCGTCGCTCGTCGCCGGCGGCGGCATATAGGGGCGCAGATCGAGCGAGCCGGCGGCGAGATCGCCCGTCGCCTTCGGCTTGGCGCCGGACCAGTCGAGGTTCAAGTCGCCCGTGGCGTCGATTGAATCGAAAAGAATCTTGGCCGCCGAAAGAGAGACAGCCTGGGGCGTTCCCGCTGACTGTCCGGATACGGACAATTTGTCGAAGCCGGGCGCATCGGCGAGCTTCACGTCGAAGAGCGCGGCGAGGGCGGGAAGGTCAGGCGCATCGAGGCTGACCGGCCCGGAATAGCCGAACGCGTCGCCGCCCGCGAGTTTCAGATCCGCGCCGATCGTCGAGGCGCCGATTTTCGCGTCGAGCTTCAAATTCGAGTCTTTCTTGGCGATGATGTCGGAGAGATTGGTGAGGACGAGATTGAGCGTCGAGGGCGCGCCCTGGAAAATCATCGCGCCGTCAAGTTCAAACGGCTCCGAGAGGCTCGCGAGCCTCGCCGTCATGTCGATCGCTTCGGCCTTGTAGGTCTTTTTCGACGCCTCGTCGGAATAGGTCGCGCGGCCCTTGTTGATGCGGACGTCGCCGAGGCTGATTTCGTTGAGGGCGGGGGCGGCGCCCGCATCCGCCGGCGCGTTCGAAGCGGCGAGATTCCAGTTGACGGCGCCGGACGCCGCCTTCTGGAGATTGAGATCGGGCTCGGTCAGGACGAAGCGGGTGATCTCGACGCGCTTGGAAAAGAGCGGCATCAGTTTGACGCCGATATCCGCGCGCTTCACCGTCGCAAGATAATCGCCGTCAAACCCCGCAGCGTTCGCGATCTTCAGATCGCCGACCGAGAACGCCGGCTGGGGCAGGATCTTGAACGAGATGTCGTCGCCGACTGTGACCGCGCGGCCAAGCGCCTTCGACGCCTCGGCTTCCAGCGCGCCCTTATAGGTCTTCGCCGGAATGAGGTTCGGCGCGAGCAGCACGATCGCGGCGACAAGAACGATCAGCGCGACCAGACCGGCGATAAACTTGCCCATAAAACAAAGCCCTCGTGATGCGGATCACGCCAGTTAAGCGCGTTCGGGGAAAGAATGCCACTCTCGCCCCGCGTGCTGGCGCAAAGGCTTGCCGAACGGTAATTTTGCCGGTCGCGACGAAAGACGGAAACGGCCATGTCGACCTTCAAATACAAGGCGTTCATCTCCTACAGCTGGAAAGACCGGGCGGCGGCGGAAGCGCTGCACCGCGCGCTGGAGACCTTCAGGATCCCAAAGTCGCTCAAGGAACGCGCCGGCGAACGGCTCGTCCCGATCTTCCGCGACCGCGACGAGGAGGCCGCGGGCGCCAATCTCCGGGCCGCCATCGAGGAGGGGCTCGATACTTCCGAATTCCTGATCGTCGTCTGCTCGCCGAATTCGGCGGCGAGCCCCTGGGTCAACAAGGAGATCGCCTATTTCAGAAAGAAACGCGACGCCGCGAATATCCTTTCCTATGTGATCGCGGGCGAGCCGGGGCCCGAATGCTTCCCGCCGTCGCTGCTCTTTGAATCGTCCGTTGACGGCGCCGTGACGGCCGAGGCTATCGAAGCGCCGCTCGCCGCCGACGCGCGCGAGAATGGCGACGGCCCGCGTCTTGCGCGGCTCAAAATCATCGCGGCGATGCTCCGCGTCGGCCTCGACGACCTCGTTCGCCGCGACGCGCAGCGGCGGACGCGCAATTTGCGGATGGCGATCGGCGGCCTTTCCGCCGCAACGTTGCTGTTCGCCGGGATCGCCGGCGTCGCCGCCTATCAGTGGAATGACGCGGTCAAGAACGAACAGCGCGCCGCGCGCGAAGCGATGAAGGCGGAACGCGTATCGGAGTTCATGGTGTCGCTGTTCGAGGTGCCGGACCCCGGCGAGTCGCGGGGAAGGCAGGTGACAGCGCGCGAAATCCTCGACAAGGGCGTCAAGACGATCGAGCAGGATCTCGCCGACGAGCCCGACATCCAGGCGAGCCTGATGCACACGATGGGGCGGACCTATACGGGGCTTGGCCTTTATCCCGACGCCGCGCGCATTCTTGATGTTGCGCGCAAGAAGCGCGTCGACACCGGGGCTGATCCGGCCGACGTCTACGCGACCGAAAACGCGCTCGCCCGCGCGCTCTTTGAAAAGGGCGATCTCGACGCGGCGAAGAAAGTCTATTCAAAACTCGTCGCCGAAGCGGAAGCCGACATCGCAAAGGGCGGCTGGCGCGTCGACTACGCCGTCGCCATGACCGGGATGGGAGAGACTGTTCTCTATGCGGACGACGCGAAGTCTGCGCAGCCCTACTATGAACGCGCGCGAGACTTGCTGGCGGCGAACGACATGGGCAAGAGCGAGGAGATGGCGGAGGCGTTAGTCGGACTTGCTGGCGCTTATAGTTCTCGTGATATCGCGAAGTCAGCCGAAGGTGAGTATTTCAATGCATTGAGTATTCTTTCGTCTTTACCTGGTAACCACGATCTACAAAAATCGGTCGTTTGGAACGATCTAGGCAATTTGTACTACTCTACAAATCGCCTTATTTCAGCGCGAAAAGCATTGGAAAAATCATTGGACTTGGACTCAAGAATTTATACACGTGATCACCCAGAAATACTACGTGCATTGAACAATCTGGCTAGATTAGAGTATGAAATTGGAAATTCTAAAAATGCAAAACATTTACTGCAGGTCATTATGAAAAACAGTGCGAAAATTGAAAGAAAAGATGACTTTGATTTAGTATTCCCCTTAAATACTATGGGAGAATTACTAAGTGACGAGGGTCGTGAAGCTGATGCATTGCCGTATTTTAGCGAGGCTATAGGAAAAGTCACAAGCGATCATCGGCTAATAGGAACCATAATGATGAACGTCGGCAGAGCTCATTGTGCATTGACGCAGATTTCTCAGGGCCTCGCTGAAGTAGCAGGCGGACGTCGCGCGCTGGACGATCATTACGACGCTGACAATTGGCGCTACGGCGTCGCCGACGAATATGAAAGCCGCTGCCGCGCGGCGATAGGCGAGAGGGAGAAGGCGCGCGCGCTGGCGAAGTCCGGGTACGAACGATTGCGGGAGCAGCTCGGCGACGAGCATTATTTCACGCAGCGCGCGAGAGCATGGATGGAGGGATTGGAGAAATGAATCGCGTCATCCCGGAAAATCGCGCAGCGATTTGTCCGGGATCCCGTGCGAAAGAGGGCTGAGGGTCGTGCGAGAGCATGGCGCTGTCGCCGCACGGGGTCCCGCGTCTGCGAAGCAGCGCTTCGCGCCGCATCGCGCGCGGGATGACAAAGGTGGGGAGAGCTCCTTTTTTAAAGCGAGTCGCCCCAACGATTTTCATCCCGGATGCGCTGCGGCGTGCAACGCTGCTGCGCTGATCCGGGATCCCGTGCGTTGGAGCGCCATCGGGTCGCGCGGGACCATGGCCCTCTCACCTCAAGGGATCCCGCGTCTGCGAAGCGGCGCTGCGCGCCGCATCACGCGCGGGATGACACTCGTTGTGTCACTCGCCCGTCGTGCCGCAGGGCGGCGGCGGGCCTTCTCGTCCCGGCACGCGCGCGCCCGGCGGCACGACGACGCCCGGATTGATGAGCGCGTTCTTGCCGATGATCGCGCCGTCGCCAATGACGGCGCCGTCGCAAATGCGCGCGCGCGCGCCGATCACCGCCTGCAGGCCGATCTTCACTCTATCGCCGATGACGACATTCGGACCAATCCATGCGCGCGCCTTGATCAGCACGTCGTCGCCGATTTTCGTCAAGCGACGGATGGTGACGCGATTGCGGATGACGGCGTTGTCGCCGATCACGACATAGGGGCCGATGAAGACGCCGGTCCCGATGACCGGGTTCTTCCCGACCGTCGCCGTCGGCGGGATCGTAAAGGGCGGAACGCAAGCGTCGCCAAAGCCGTCCGAGTCTGTATCTTCCTGACCCGGATTGGCGATCGTCGGGCAATTGTCGACATCGTCGGAAACGCCGTCGCCGTCGGTGTCGACGACCGTCCCGACGAGTGCGCCATTACGGAACTTGAACAGGTAGAAGCCGATTGACGGTTGCTGGGTCGAAGGATCAATGCTGGCGATCGGTTGCGTTCCGTCGTTGATCTTGTTGCAGGCGAGCGCCGTCGCCGGAATGCCGGTGCAGACAAGGTTGAACTCGTCATAGGCGCCGAGATAGGCGCCGGGAACGCCGGCGCCGGTCAATACGACATCAGTCGCGCCGCCATCCGTCAATCCTGCCTGCGCGCCAATTGTCGGTGAATCCCAATTCAGCGACTCATAATTGATCATCAGGTCGAAATCGCCGCTTGTTCCCACGGGTACGATCGCCAATTGAAAGATGTTTGGCGCGCCGGTCGGATTTCCCTGGTCCAGGAAAGCGTTCCAAGTCAGCCAGAACGACGGCGCGGACGGAAACACAGCGGAGCTCGTGTAGCCGTATCGCAAATCAGTAAGCGGATCAGGAGGATTGGATAGAGCTGGGACCGCACCGTCCGCGAAGAACGGCGCAAACGCGGGAACGGCCAAGTCCGAAAGCGGCGTTGAGGGCGAGTCGGCGACCGCGGACCCGAAACTGACAATGCCGTTTTCGTTGACGTAGAGGGAGCTGTAAAGCGTCCCGCCGATGTTGATCGAGAAGCCCTGAAAGGTCGTTGGGTCGCAAGGGTCCGCCGCTAACGGATCGTGGACGCCGATATCAACCTCCACCGCGCCGTCGGTCGGCATTGCGCCATACACGGATTGAACAGAGCAAACGTCGACGAATCCTCCGTCAAAAACTTTCTTTCGTGCAAGCGCCTCCCCAGTCATTATTGTGGCAAATGCCAAGCTTGCACAAGTCAGGCCCAATTTCCGCCTCATAGACTCCTCCGAATCTTAATGGTGATGATCTGGCTAGCGCCGCTTCACGCCACCCAAACGCCATTCCTAAAGCGGAACACCATGTCGCTCGTGTTGACGATGTTCGCGCTTGTGAACTGGTAGTAGTTCGACCCCAGCTTGAACCCGACTTGCGCGCCGCTGCGGGCGTAAGCCGTTGGCTCAATGAGGCCGTAATTGAACTCGAGATCAAAATCATCGCCCGCGAGATCGTAGATCGCGATCTGCACGTAGAAGCGCGCTTCAGCGCCGCGTGTGACGCCAGTCCAGTCGACTTTGAACGCCTTGGCGCCCTGCTGCCAGGTTTTGAGCGAGGTGTCGTTCAGGAGGCTCGGGTCTTCGGCGGCGTCGATGCGGCCCGGTCCCCAGGAGATCTCGCCAAGGCCGTCGTCAACTCCATAGGTGGAAACGAAATTCGTATAGAAAGGAGCGATATAGGGCGTCGTGAAACTCGACAGCGCGGTCGCGCCGCCGTCGCCGGCCGGCATCGTCACCTTCGGCGCGCCGAAGGTGACGATGCCGTTCTCGCTGAGATAAAGGCTCGAAACCGACCCCGCGCCATAGTTGATCGTGAAGCCGATCGGAATGGCGCAAGCGCCGGACGTCGGGCATCGCCGATTGTTGCGCAAATCGACTTCATTGTAATGCCAGCCATTGCCGGACAGCAGGTAGGTGACGGGGCCGCCATCGACCACTCTCATTCGCGCATCCGCTGGCGACCCAACGGCAAACGCTAACACCGCCAGGCTTGGAACAATTAGTTGTCTCATAGGGTTTCTCCCACAATTTGCCTTTCGGCGGCCAAACGCCATTCCTGAACCGAAACACCATGTCGGTGGTGTTGACGATGTTCGCTGCTGTGAACTTGTAATAATTCGTTCCAAGCCTGAACCCGATTGCGCGCCGTGAAGGGCGTCGCTGGCTGGCGCAAGCAGGCCGCGATTGCAATCGAGATTGAAATCATCGCCGGATTGCATGGACCTCTCCCCGAGGGCAATCGCTGAACTGACGGCCTGACTCTACGCCCGCAAATTTGCGATGTGAACAGCAATCGGCTGTTGCAGTGACTTGCCGCACAGGCTCTCGTCGAGGACGGGCAATGCGGGGTTCGAGACAACCTGACGGCCAGCGGCGCGGACAAGGCGACGAAATTCGATTATTCTCTCGGGTCGGGCCGGCATCGATTATCGACGGGAGGGCGCATGTCATTGACAATGGTGCGAAATTTCATCGGCATTTACGTCGCTGCACTTGGCTTTGTTGCGACAACCAAGGCCGTCGCGCAAGCCGCGCCGACATCCGTCGAACGATTGCTGCACGCCGGGCCGGCCGCGCGGGCGACGCTTTCCGATCCCGCCTCGATCGAGCCATTCCTCGACGGCTATGCGGCTGCGGCGATGGCCGATCAGTACCCGCCGGGGATGATGGTCGCCGTTGCAACGCGCGACAAGGTTTTCGTCAAGGTCTATGGCGTCGCCAATATGGAGACTGGCGAACGAGCGACGCCGGAGACGCTGTTTCGCATCGCGTCGATTTCAAAAACGTTCGTGTGGATCGCCGTCACCATGCTCGCCGACGAGGGCAAGCTTGATCTCGACGCGGACATCAACACCTATCTCAAATCCGTCAAGCTTAAGGAGAAATTCGGCAAGCCGGTCACCCTGAACGATCTGATGGCGCACCGGGCGGGATTTGAGGACACGCTCGGCGATTTCTTTCAAAGCGGCAAGGGCCGCACGATTGAGGAGGCGCTGAAGAAGACGCGGCCGGCGCGCGTCGCGCCGCCCGGCGAGCGCACCGCCTATTCGAACTGGGGAACCGATCTCGCCGCGCAGATCGTCGCCGATGTTTCGGGCGCGCCATTTGATGAGTTTGTCAGCACAAGGATCCTGGCGCCTCTCGGCATGAATTCGACACTGCAGCACGATCCGGCCTCGATCGCCGGCCGCGCCGTCAATCCCGTCGATCTCGACGAGCGACTTGCTGCGGGGCACAAGCTTGAAGCGGGGGCGCCGGTCGCCATGCGGCATGACGCGCTTGACCCCCTGCATGCGGCCGGCGCGATCGCTCTTGACGCGCATGACGCCGGGCGATGGGTGCAGTTTCTCCTGAATGACGGCGTCGGGAAGGATAAGCGCCTGATTTCGCCGGAGGCTTTCACATTGATGCGCCTGCGCGCGTTTCGCGACCGCACCGGGTCGCCTGATCTCGCGCATGGCTTCATGGAGACCGAGATCGCCGGCCGCACGACCTTCGGTCATGGCGGCACGCTGTCCGGCTTCATTTCCGACATGACGATCATGCCTTCGCTCGGGGTCGGCGTCTTTGTCGTTGTCAACGGCGCTGAACGACCGCGACTGCCCGACCTCGTCAGTCGCGCCGTGCTCGAGCAATTCGCGGGCGAAAATTCCTACCCTTCGCGGTGGAATGTCGCCGCGGATGACAAAATGAAGGAAGCCGCGAAATCCGTCGCCGGCGTTTATGTCGGCAACCGGCGCGTCTGGACAAAGTTTGAAAAGATCTCCGCGCTCGGATCTGACATCAAAGTCGCGGCGATGGACGATGGCTCGCTCGCTGTATCGGCGGGCGGCGCGCCGAGGCGCTATTATCCGCTGGCGGAGGATCTATGGACAGACCGCTCGCGCGACAGGCTCTTCGTCTATCGCAACAAGGAAGGTTCGGTGAAGCGCATCACGCTGGCGATGGGGACGGACACCGCCGAGCCCGTTTCGTTCCTGAATTCCTCCGACGGGTTCAACGCAAGCGTCGGCCTCATCGCCGCCCTGTCCATCACGGCGCTGCTTGGCGCCTGGCGTCGGCAGGGACGCGAGGTCCGCACAAGCGACTTCGGCAAGAAGCTCGCGCTCGGTCATGCGCTAGCGGCGGCGATCTGGCTCGCCTTTGTCGGCGTCGTCGGCTGGGTCGGCGCTGATCTTGGCGCGAAGGAGCTGGCCGAACTCCAGGCGATCGGCTGGCCGCCAGCCTCGCTTCTCGCAACCCAGATCGCCGCCCATATCGCAGCGTTCACCAGTGTGCTCGTCGCCTTCAGCGTAATCCCGGCGTTTTCCCGCTCCGGCTGGTCAATCTGGCGCAAGACACATTACGCCATTTTCGCCGCAGCGGGCCTCGTCGCTATCTGGCAGCTTTGGCTCTGGCGGGCGATCCTGTCGGCCAATAGCGGCGGATAGCGCTGATTTGGCGCGTCTTGCGAGTCGCGATTGTTGATTACCCGCGGCGATCGGCGGAACGATACTAGAACATGCTATGATTATCTTTTGGTATCAATATGATAGGGATCTTGCAAAACTGGAACAAAAGAGGTACAAGCTTTCACCTGATTGACGGGCATTGGCCCGACGGGCAAGGGAGCTTGGCGATGAACAAATCCGGATTGCGGCTTGTGGAGGCGGACGGCGTGGACAAGAAAAAGGCGCTTGAGGCGGCGATTTCGCAGATCGACAAGGCGTTCGGCAAAGGCTCGCTGATGCGCCTCGGCGACCGCGAGGTGGTCGATATCGAAGCGATCTCGACCGGGTCTCTTGGTCTCGATATCGCGCTCGGGATCGGCGGGCTCCCGAAGGGGCGGGTTGTCGAAATTTACGGCCCGGAAAGCTCCGGCAAGACGACCCTCGCGTTGCAGGTCGCCGCCGAGGCGCAAAAGAAGGGCGGCGTCGCCGCCTTCATTGACGCTGAACATGCGCTCGATCCGATTTACGCCCAGAAGCTGGGGGTCAATCTCAATGATCTCCTGATCTCGCAGCCAGACACCGGCGAGCAGGCGCTTGAAATCGCCGACACCTTGGTTCGATCAGGCGCGATCGACGTTCTGATCATCGATTCGGTCGCGGCTTTGACGCCGCGCGCCGAACTTGAAGGCGAAATGGGCGACAGCCTGCCGGGCCTGCAGGCGCGGCTGATGAGCCAGGCGCTTCGCAAGCTGACGGGCTCGATCTCGAAGTCGAACACGCTCGTCATTTTCATTAACCAGATCCGCATGAAGATCGGCGTCATGTTCGGGTCGCCCGAAACGACGACGGGCGGCAACGCGCTGAAATTCTACGCCTCCGTCAGGCTCGATATCCGCCGCATCGGCGCGATCAAGAAAGGCGAAGAGGTTGTCGGCAACCAGACGCGCGTCAAAGTCGTCAAGAACAAGGTCGCCCCGCCGTTCAAGCAGGTCGAGTTCGACATCATGTATGGCGAAGGCATTTCCTATGTCGGCGAACTTGTCGATCTCGGCGTCAAGGCGAACGTCGTCGAAAAGTCCGGCGCCTGGCTCTCCTATGCAGGCGAGCGCATCGGGCAGGGACGCGAGAACGCCAAGCAGTTCTTGAAAGAGCATCCTGAAGTCGCGGCCGCCATCGCTGCGGCCGTCCGCGCCAACGCAGGCCTTGTCGCGACCGAACTGCTCGCCGGCGAGGAGGATGACGATGTCGCGGCGGCGGCGGAGGGGTGACCCTCCGGCGGCAGGCGGGTCCGGCGCTCACGCGATCCTGATTTCCTGCTTTGCAGTGCGAGGCGCCAAGGTTGCGCGCCGCCTTCACAGGGATGAATGTTTCAGTGAAAGCCGGCGATTTTTTGAAATCGAGCGCCGGCCGCGTGCGGCGACGTGATCGCGCAATTGGATCGGAACAGCAACAGCAAGACGAAAAGAGGAGGATGACCAATGATCGGCTATGTGACGCTCGGCACCAACAATATCGATCGCGCCGCCAAATTTTATGACGCGCTGCTCGGCGAAATCGGCGCCAAGCGCATCATGGAGGGCGATAATTTCATCGCCTGGGGAACCAGCATGACGGCGCCTGGTCTTGGCGTGATCAAGCCCCACAATGGAAATCCTGCGACCTGGGGCAACGGCACGATGGTGGCGCTCGTCATGGATTCGACCGAGAAAGTCGACAAGCTCTACAAGAAGGCGATCGCGCTCGGGGCGATCGACGAAGGCGCGGCGGGTCCGCGCGGCGACAATTTCTACGCCGGCTATTTCCGCGACCCGGACGGCAACAAGCTCAATTGCTTTTGCATGAAGATGTGACGCGACGCCGCGCGTCGCGCCCGGCGGCTTGCGGCGAGCGCCTTCAAATAGCGTCGCCGCCAGGGCCGACCGACGGATCGGGCGGCTCTTCGGGGGCGGCCTCGCTTTACGGCGGGGCGCTTACACCCTAAGAAAATCGGCCGCGCCGGGGAGCTTCGTCCTCTGTTGACGTCGCTTTCCGGCGCGATTGCGTTTTCGCCGGCGATCCGCCTTTCAGGACCATTCGACGCCATGACGTCTTTGAACGACATCAGAACCGGATTCCTCGAGTTCTTCCGCGCTCGCGGCCATACGGTCACGCCCTCGGCGCCGCTCGTGCCGCAAAACGACCCGACGCTCCTCTTCACCAACGCCGGGATGGTGCCGTTCAAGAACGTTTTCACCGGCGCCGAAAAGCGCCCCTATGCGCGCGCCGCCTCGTCGCAGAAATGCGTGCGCGCCGGCGGCAAGCACAATGACCTCGACAATGTCGGCTACACCGCGCGCCACCATACGTTTTTCGAGATGCTCGGCAATTTCTCCTTCGGCGATTATTTCAAGGAGGAGGCGATCGACGCCGCGTGGACGCTGGTCACCAAAGATTTCGGCCTCGCGAAAGACCGCCTGACCGTCACCGTCTATCATACGGACGATGACGCGGCGGCGCTCTGGAAGAAGATCGCCGGCCTCCCCGACGCGCGGATCATCCGCATCCCGACGAACGACAATTTCTGGGCGATGGGCGATACGGGTCCTTGCGGACCGTGCTCGGAGATCTTTTTCGACCATGGGCCGAAGATCGCCGGCGGACCGCCGGGCTCGGCCGACGCCGACGGCGACCGCTTCATCGAGATCTGGAACCTCGTCTTCATGCAGTTCGAGCGTTTCGCCGACGGCAAGATGACGCCATTGCCAAAACCGTCGATCGACACCGGCATGGGCCTCGAGCGCATCACCGCGGTGCTGCAGGGCGTCCACGACAATTACGACACCGATCTCTTCAGGAAAATCATCGGCGCCTCGGTCGAGATGACCGGCCGCCCGGCGGCCGGCGAAGACGCCCCGGCTCACCGCGTGATCGCCGATCATCTGCGCGCTTCGTCATTCTTGATCGCCGACGGCGTCACGCCCTCGAATGAGGGGCGGGGCTATGTGCTTCGCCGCATCATGCGCCGGGCGATGCGCTACGCCCACGGCCTTGGCGCGAAGGAGCCTCTCTTGGCGCGCCTTGCGCCCGTGCTCGAAGCGGAGATGGGCGCGGCCTTTCCCGAGCTTCATCGCGCCTCGGCGCTCATTCGCGAAACGCTGCGCGCGGAGGAGGAGAAATTCCGCACGCTGCTCGACCGCGGCGTCAAGATGCTCGACGACGAGATCGCAAAGCTCGGAAAGGGCGCGACGCTGCCCGGCGCGACCGCGTTCAAGCTTTACGACACTTACGGTTTTCCGCTCGATCTGACGCAGGACGCGCTCCGCCGAAGGGGCCTCAGCGTCGACGTCGCCGGATTTGACGAGGCGATGGCGGCGCAGAAAAAGGCGGCGCGCGCGGCTTGGGCGGGCTCGGGCGACGCTGCGAGCGAAGCCTTGTGGTTCGATCTTCGCGATCGCGTGGGCGCGACTGATTTCCTCGGTTACGTTCACGAAGCCGCCGAAGGCGTTGTTCTCGCGATCGTCAAGGACGGCAAGGAAATCGCCGAAGCGCGCGCCGGCGAGGACGTCGAGATCATCGTCAACCAGTCGCCGTTTTACGCCGAATCGGGCGGGCAGGTCGGCGACGCCGGCCTTATTTCATCCGAGGGCGGACTTCATTTGGAGATCGTCGACGTCAAGAAGCGCGCGGGCGCGCTCAACGGCCATCACGGCCGGATAAACCGGGGATCGGTGAAAAAGGGCGACGCCGTCAGGCTCGCGATCGACGCCGAGCGGCGGAACGCCACGCGCGCCAACCATTCGGCGACGCACCTCCTGCACAAGGCGCTCCGCGAAGCGCTGGGGCCCCATGTCGCGCAAAAAGGCTCGCTTGTCGCGCCGGACCGCCTCCGATTCGACTTCTCGCACATGAAGGCGGCGTCCGCCGCCGACATCGCCGACATCGAAAGGCGCGTCAACGCGGTCATCCGTCAGAACAATGAAGTGACGACGCGCATCATGCCTTACGATGACGCGGTCAAATCCGGGGCGATCGCGCTCTTCGGCGAGAAATACGACGACGACGTGCGCGTCCTCAGCATGGGCCGCGCAATTCATCGCGACGCGTCTGGCGCTCGTCAAGATGACGAAGGTTTCTATTCCGTCGAACTTTGCGGCGGCACGCATGTGCGCCGCGTCGGCGACATCGCGCTGTTCAAGATCACGTCCGAAAGCGCGGTTTCCGCCGGCGTTCGCCGCATCGAGGCGCTGACCGGCGAAGCGGCGCGGCTTTATCTCGAAGAGCAGGCGGGGCTCGCCCGCGCCGCGGCCGACGCGGCCAAAGCGCCGCTCGCCGAACTGCCGGCGCGGGTCGAAGCGCTCCTCGCGGAAAAGAAGAAGCTTGAGCGCGACCTCGCCGAGGCGAAGAAGAAACTCGCGCTCGGCGGCGGTGGCGGTCAGCCTACGGACGAATTCATTGATGTCGGCGGCGTCAAGCTCATCGGCAAAGTTCTCGACGGCGTCGAAGCGAAGGATCTTCGCGGCCTTGTCGATCAGGCGAAGAAGGCGCTGGTCTCCGGCGTCGCCGCTTTTGTGAGCGTGTCGGACGGCAAGGCCTCGCTCGCCGTCGGCGTCACCGACGATCTCTTAAAGCGCCTTTCGGCAGTCGATCTGGCGCGCGCGGGCGCGAAGGCGATGGGCGGCGCGGGCGGCGGCGGGCGCCCCGACATGGCGCAAGCCGGCGGCCCCGACGGCGCGAAAGCGGTCGACGCGATTGCGGCGATCAAAGAAGCGATGAACGCCGGCCCCCGCTAAAGCGCGACCCACACGCCCCTGTCATCCCGGAAATTCGCGAAGCGAATGATCCGGGATCCCGCGCGGCTGAGGGGCCCTCCATTTCACGGGGTCCCGGATCAATCGCTGCGCGATTGTCCGGAATGACAATGCAGGGTGAAAAGCCCGAAAACCCGCGCCCGTTGAACTTTTACGGGACGCGGGTTCTCGTCATCGCGG
>CADEDN010000044.1 GCA_902826095.1 uncultured Alphaproteobacteria bacterium
CCTCAGGATGAGGGCTGCGGCGCTGATCCGGGATCCCGGGAGTTCAGCGGCGCTCTCGCCGCACGGGATCCCGTGTCTGCGCGGCAGCACTTCGTGCTGCAGCGCGCACGGGATGACACTTGCCAATTTCCGCCGCCCCGCCCGGTTGACGCTCCGCATACGGAATGCCTGATCAAGGGGGAATTTTTGGCCGATTCCGCTAGCGCGGAGTCCGGCCGGAGGCGGAATTTCTTTAATTATATAAGCGGTTGATTTTCGGTCACAAAAAAAAGTTATCCCCCACCTTATCCCCCACCTTATCCCACACCTCGAAACCTCGCTTAGGATCGTCCTCAGTCGGAGCGCGGAGAGGCGACTGAGTGCACCCGTTGCTCGGCGGCTTCGACGATGGCGCGCGGCGCGTATGGGCCAGTTGGGTAGGCTCTTGCGCGTCGACGTGAGACGCCGGGCCTTGAGGCCTATTCAACGCTTTCCGGGGTAACAGCCGGCCGGCGGGGCTGATACGCTCGGCGAACACGACCGAAACGCCATAGCGCCCGAGGCGAGAGCTGAGGGCGCGCCGCGCGGGACGTGAACCGTCCCCAAAAAAAAATTAGACTGGATGGTCCGCGTCCCGCGCACCCTCTCCATTCTATCCGCCTGACGCGTGCTGCCGGGAACTTGCGTTCCGCGGAGGGGGGCGGCGCTTTGTTGAAAGGGATTAGGGATTAGGGAAATGGATGGCGCGGCGCCGGCCGTCGTGGCGCCTCGGGTCGCCGACAAAAAAAGCCGATTGAAAACCGTTTCGCCAAAATTGGAAGACGAACAATTCCGCACCCAGCGCAACGCGCCCTAGAAATTCGCGCGAAGCCAGGCGCCGACATTGCCGATGACGCCCTTGCCGAAGGACTGGCCGGCGGCGAGGCGCGGCCGGCGCGCGGCTCGCTTTTGTTCGGACCGCTCGCTTGCGGCGATCTGCAGAACGCCGACCGCGACGGCGAATTGCGGCGCGGTCGCCGCGTCCGGCGCGCCGGAAAGCGCCGCGGGACGGCCAAGCCGCGTCTTGACGCCGACAATGCGTTCGGCGGTTTCGCGCGCGCCGACGAGAAGGCTGCCGCCGCCGGTCAGCACCGCGCGGCGGATCGCGCGCCGCGCCGATCCCGATTGCGGCAGCGCGCCGAGCGTCAGTTCGAGGATCTCCTCAAAGCGCGGTGCGACGACTTGCGTCAGTTCGGCGCGCGAGTGACGCACGACCTCCGCCTCGTCGCCGAGCTGCGGAAAATCGATCAGACGATGCTCGTCGCCGGCGCAAGACAGGGTCGAACCGTAGAGCGTCTTGATGCGTTCGGCCTTGACGATCGGCGCGCCGAAGATCTGCGCGATGTCGCGCGTGATATGATCGCCGCCGAGCGGAACGCCGCCGCAGGCGATCAGCGCGCCGCGCTCATAAAGCGCATAGTCAGTCCGGCGCGCGCCAATGTCGATCAGGATGACGCCAAGCTCGCGCTCGTCTTCGATGAGCGCGGATTGTCCGGCGGCGGCGGGTCCTGCGATGACGCCGTCAAGCTCAAGCCCGCAACGGCCGAGCAGCGCTTCAACATTTTCCGCATAGGATTCGCGCACCGATACGCCGAGAATTTCCGCGCTGAGCGCGGCGCCCGCCAGGCCGACGGGATTATCGGCGATCTCGCCGTCGACCGAAAATTTGATCTTCAGCGCATGGAGCGGCCGCGAGCCTTCCGGCGCCGCCGCGTCCGCCCCTTGCGCGAGGCATTCATCGACATCGTCGCCCGTTACGACGCCGCCGGCGATGTCGAGATCGACGGCGAGCTTGCGGCAAAAAAGCGATCGCCCGCCCGCGGCGACGTAGACGCGGCGGATGCGCTCGCCCGCCATGCGCTCGGCCGCCTCGACGGCGGCGCGCAAGGAGGCGTCGATGTTCGGACGGTTCTCGCGGGTGACCGCGCCATGCTGCCCGACGCCGATGACGTCCGCTTCAAACTCGCCGTTCAAGACCGGCGTCAATTGCGCGATAACGCAGGCGACTTTCGACCCGCCGATATCGACGGCGGCGATCAGACCGCGTTCCCGCGCCGGTTTTCCTTGCTTCGCCATTTTTCCATTTCGCCGCCCAAACGCCGCAAGCGCGGACACCAAGACATCCGCGCGCGCGGTTCGGCAGTTTCGGGCGATTCGCGCTTTGCGGTCAGCCGTTCGCCGCGTTCTCGACGATTTCGGGTTGCGGATCGGCGCGTTTGCGGATCACCATGCGTTCCTTGTCGCGAAGATCGATGTATTCGATCGGCTGGTCAAGCAAGCCCTGCGCTTCCTGCAGGAGGCCAAGGTCGCCGATCGCTTTCACATAGTCCGCTTCCGGGAGCTTCACGTCGACATTGTTCCGAAGCCGCATGTTCCACCGCCGCTCGCCGACGCGGATCAGCGCATAGGCGCGGCGGCTCACTTCCGGCTCGCCGGCGAGCGCCTGCAAAATGCCTGAAGCAGCTTCCGGCGCGCCGGCGCCGACGATCAGCGGGAGATTCGAATATTCATAGGCGCCGACTTCGCGAATCAGCGCGCCCTCGGAATCGATAAGATGCAAATCGCCGTCGATCTGCCAGACCGCCGCCGGCTCGCGTTCCCTGAGCGAAATGCTGATCGTATCAGGATAAAGACGCGTCACCGCCGCAGCGCGCACCCAGCCGAGATTTTCAATCCGCGCGCGCGCGTCGCTCAAGGAAAGATGCGCGATCGATGCGCCGACGACCGGGCCGAGCGCCTCGATCACTTCATCATGCGACGTCTGATGCGCGCCGCGAAGGAGAACGCGCCTGATCTCAAGCCCCGCCGCGACCGCGGTCTCGTTCGCCGTCCGATCGACCGCCCGGCCGATCATGGCGAAATAGCCGCCCGCCCAGAGAACGATCGCGATAAGCCCGAGCAACATCAAGGAGCCGGCGGCGCCCGCGACCGTATAGCGCTCAAACAGCGCGGCGACCCGCGAGACCGCCGAGGGTCGCTTACGAGCGCCGGATTTTTTCTTCACCGCTGGCATGATGCGTCCTCGATGATCCAATGACAAAGGTCCGGGAAAGAAATGCCGTTATAGGCGGCCTGTTCGGGCGTCAGCGACGTCGCGGTCATGCCGGGCTGCGTATTGATCTCGAGAAAATACACCTGCTCGCCCTTTGCGCTTTCGTCATAGCGGAAGTCGGAGCGCGAAACGCCCCGACAGCCGAGAGAATGGTGCGCCTTGAGCGCAAGCTCCAGGCAGCGTTTCGAAACCGCCTCCGGCACGCGCGCGGGCAGCACATGTTCCGACCCGCCGGGCGCGTATTTCGCCTCATAGTCATAAAAGGCGAGGCTGGTCGTGATTTCGGTGACGCAAAGCGCGCGATCCCCCATGACGGCGACGGTCAACTCCCGGCCGGGGACGAATTTCTCGACCAGGACCTCGTCGCCGAGCGACCATTTCTCGCTTGCAAGCTCCGAGGGCGGTCGATTGTCGCCTTTTCGGATGATGTGAACGCCGACGGACGAGCCTTGCGCGTTCGGCTTGATGACGTAAGGCGGCTCCATCGCATGGCCGCCCGCCGCGTCAAAGCGCGACATCACGCGTCCCTCGGGCGAGGGAACGCCGGCGCCTTTCAGCACCAGCTTCGTGCGCTGTTTGTCCATCGCCAACGAAGACGCAAGAACGCCCGAATGCGTATAGGGAAGGCCCATCACTTCAAGAAGACCCTGCACGCAGCCGTCCTCGCCCCATTGGCCGTGAAGGGCGTTGAACACGGCGTCGGGCCGAGCGTCTTTCAGTTGGTCGGCGAGATTTCGTCCGGCGTCGATCTCGATCGCGTTATAGCCTTTCATCCGCAGCGCCTTCGCGCAGGCGGCGCCGGAATTCAGCGAGACTTCCCGCTCCGGCGACCAGCCGCCTTTGAGGACTGCGATGCGCTTCTTCATATGGTTTCAGGTTTCAGTTTGCAGGTTGCAGGTTGCGGACATATCACCTCGCCGCCAGTAGTTGCGCCCGAAGCGAAAATAGCATGCGGCTTATTTCATCGGCCGACTCGACGAGCGGCGCCGTCTCCGCTTCGGTCGCGATCTGAACCCGGTTCGCGACCAGAAGCAGCGTTTCAACTTCGGCCGTCGAGCCGCGCGCGATGGTTACAAAGTTCGCATAGTCCTTTCGCGAACCCCGCCGCTGCCCCTCGGCGATGTTGGCCGGGATCGAAACCACGGCGCGCATCAATTGCGACGTCAATCGATATTCCTCGGTCTTCGGAAATCTCCCGACCAATTCATGGATCTTTGTGACGAGTTCCATCGATTTCCGCCAGACGATCAGATCCCGAAACGAGCGAATCTCGCCTTCTCGCTGCGAACTGCTACCTGTCACCTGCGCCCTCGCCCAGCCGCATTATTTCCCAGCGCAACTCAACGCCGGTCTTGTTAAGAACTTCCTTACGAAGCCCTTCGACGAGCGCTTCGATGTCGGCGGCCGTCGCTTGGCCGCGGTTGATCATGAAATTGCAATGCTGCTCGGAGCATTGCGCGTCGCCGACAACGCGCCCGCGCCCGCCGATGTCGTCGATCAATTGCCAGGCCTTGCGCCCGCCGGACTTTGCGGGTTCGGGGTTGGCGAAGGTCGAGCCGCCGGTCTTTTCGCGGATCGGCTGGCTCTTTTCCCGCCGCTCCATGATCGCCTTCATGCGCGCCTCGATCGCGACGGGGTCGTCGGCGCGGCCCTCAAAGGTCGCTTGCGTGAAGATGAGCCCCTCTCCGGCGCCGCAATGGCGATAGGCGAATTTCATGTCGGCGTTGTTGAGGACGCGGCGCACGCCGTCGCGGTCGTAGGCGACCGCCTCGACGAGGATGTCCTTCGTCTCCTGGTCATAGGCGCCGGCGTTCATGGCGAGCGCGCCGCCGATCGTGCCTGGAACGCCGCGATAGAATTCGAGACCAGCAACACCTGCGCGAGCGGCGGCTCTTGCGACTTGCGCATCAAGCGCCGCGGCCCCGGCCGTGACGCGCGTTCCTTCAATGGCGATTTTCGCGAAGGGCGCGCCGAGGCGGATGACGACGCCCCTGACGCCGCCGTCGCGCACGAGCAGATTGGAGCCGACGCCGACCGGGTAGACTGGAATTTTCGTCGGCGTGTTTTTAAGAAAGCCGGCGAGATCGTCCTCATCCTCCGGCGCATAGAGAATGTCGGCCGGCCCGCCGACGCGAAACCAGGTGATCGCCGACATGTCGGCGCGCTCGACATAGCGGCCGCGCACCGGCGGGAGGTCGGATGCGGCTAAGCGCATGGTCACGATTTCACTTTCGAAAGCGCATCCGCCAATCCCGCCGCATATTTGGTGATGTCGCCGGCGCCGAGCATGACGACGTAGTCGCCCTTCTCCGCCATTCCGGCGATGAGCTTCGGCAGATCGTCGAAGGATTTGAGCGCCCTGACGTCGCGATGGCCTTGCGCGGCGGCGCCCGCGACAAACGCGTCGCGGGATACGCCTTCGATCGGCGCCTCGCCCGCCGCATAAACGTCGGTCACGAAGGCGACGTCGGCCTCATTGAGGCAGGAGCAGAACTGATCCATGAGATCGCGCAGGCGCGTGTAGCGGTGCGGCTGCACGACCGCGATGATGCGCCCGCGCGTCACGCCGCGCGCCGCCCTCAAGACCGCCGCGATCTCGACCGGGTGATGGCCGTAATCGTCGATGATGGTGACGCCATTCCACTCGCCGACCTTGGTGAAACGGCGCTTGACGCCCGCGAATTTGGCGAACCCTTTGCGGATCGCTTCGTCAGCGGCGCCGACTTTTCGCGCGACGATCGCGGCGGCGACCGAATTCAACACATTGTGCACG
This sequence comes from uncultured Alphaproteobacteria bacterium, assembly GCA_902826095.1. Taxonomy (GTDB): domain Bacteria; phylum Pseudomonadota; class Alphaproteobacteria; order Caulobacterales; family Parvularculaceae; genus Amphiplicatus. The sequence continues at coordinate 5,844 of CADEDN010000044.1, forward strand.
CCGGGCATCGGCAGCCTGACGCCGTCAATGCGGCTGTCCGGCTTGCCTCGGCTTCTGAACACGATATCGAATTTCGATCCGCCCCCTTCAAAGGAAATATTCTCCGCGCGGACATCCGCCTGCGGATTGGTTCCATAGGTGATGAGCCGGCGGTCCGTCACGCGCCCGACAAGCGCCTGAACTTCCGGATGGTCGAGGCAGACGACGCCGTAGCCGTAAAAAGGCGTGTTCTCGATGAACTGGTCGAAGCCTTTCTTCAGCGCCTCGAACCCGCCCCAATGATCAAGGTGCTCAGGATCGATGTTGGTCACGACCGCAACCGTCGTCGGCAGGCGCAGGAACGAGCCGTCGGATTCGTCCGCTTCGACGACCATCCAGTCGCCCTCGCCGATCCTTGCATTGGCGCCGTAGGCGTTGATGACGCCGCCATTGATGACGGTCGGATCAAGGCCCGCTTCATCAAGGAGCGCGGCGACCATCGTCGTCGTCGTCGTCTTGCCGTGGGTGCCGGCGACCGAGATCGTCCATTTCAGCCGCATCAGCTCGGCGAGCATGTCGGCGCGCCGAACGACCGGGATATGCCGGGCGCGCGCTGCGAGAATTTCCGGATTGTCCCGCCGGATAGCGGTCGAGACGATGACCGCGCCGGCGCCGTCGACATTCTTCGCGGCGTGTCCGATGACGACCGGAACGCCTTTGTCGCGGAGCTGCTGAACCGTGGCGCTGTCTGCGACGTCGGACCCGCGCACCTCATAGCCGAGATTCTTCATCACGGCGGCGATGCCGGACATGCCGATGCCGCCGATCCCGACGAAATGCACGACGCCGACGCCGAACGGCAGGCGGACTTTGATGTTCTTCGACTCGCTCATGCGGCGGCCTTCACGCTGGCGGCGGCGATTTTCTCGACGAGGTCTGCAAGCGTCCGAGCCGCGTCCGATTTGACGCGTCCTTTCGCCGCCGCGCCCATATGCGCCAGCGATTTTGGATCCGTCAACAAATCCAGAAGCGCCGAACGAAGCCGGTCGACGGTCAATTCCGCTTCGTTGATGCGGATCGCGGCCCCGGCGTCCGCGAGCGCGCGCGCATTGCCGGTCTGGTGATCGTCCATCGCGATGGCGAGCGGCACAAGCACCGACGCGCGGCCGATCGTTGAAAGCTCGGTGATCGTCGATGCGCCGGCTCTCGCGAGGACGAGATGCGATGCTCCAATGCGCGCCGGCAGGTCATTGAAGAACGCCGCCAGCTCCGAGGAAATTCCGGCCTCCTCATAGACCTTCCGGACTTGGGCGAGTTCAGCGTCCCTCACCTGCTGCGTGACGACAATGCGCGCGCGAAGCGCCGCCGGCAGCGCCGCGATCGCGGGCGGGACAATTCTCGAAAAGAGCGAGGCTCCCTGGCTGCCGCCGAAGACCAGGACGGAAATCCTGGCGTCGCCGTCAATCAGCGGCGCCGCCATCGCTGCGGCGGCGGTCACAGCGTCACGCACCGGGTTGCCGACTTCAATAAGCGACGCGCGACATTTTTCGGCTCTTTCCAGAACCGGAAATCCGTGCGCGACGAAGGCGGCGCCGGAGGTCACCATGCGGTTCGCGCGCCCGAGGACGCCGTTTTGTTCGTGCACCCCGTAGGGCACGCCAAGGAGACCAGCCGCCTTCATCGCCGGAAAGGACGGGTAGCCCCCAAAGCCGACGGCGGCGGCGACGCGGCGCTTCTTGAATTCGCGGAGCGTCGTCAACAGCCCGCCGGCGAGCGACAAGGCGGCGGCGGCTTTGGCCACCGGCCCGCCGATCGACGGACTTGCCGCCGAGATCGTAAATCGTTCGTCCGCCGGGAAGGACGCCGCATAGCGCGCGCCGCGCGCATCGGTCACCAGCAGGATGCGAAAGCCGCGCCGTTTCAACTCCTGCGCCAGCGCTTCGGCGGGAAAAAGATGACCGCCGGTTCCGCCCGCCGCCAACGCAATCAAATCGCCGCCGCCCTGCGTCACGGCATGATGTCCTTTCGCCGCGCAGCGTGCGCCTGACGGCGCGTCAGCGCGAGCATGAGCCCGATGGTCAGCGCCGCCGCCATCAGTGAGGAGCCGCCATAGGAAATGAATGGGAGCGTCATACCTTTTGACGGCAGCAAGCGCAGATTGACGCCGATATTGATGAGGCTTTGAAGCCCGATCAGCGCGGCGAGGCCGCACACCGCGCATTGCGCAAAAACGCTTTTGAGGCCTGCGGCCTTCATATAGGAGCGGATCACCAAAGCCGCGAACAGCGCGAGGATGACAAGGCCGAGGATCATGCCGAATTCTTCGGCGCCGACGGCGAAGATGTAATCCGAATGCGCGTCGGGGAGCGACAGTTTTACAGAAGCGGCGTCTGCCCGCGGGAACACGCCGCCATTGGCGATCGCTTCGAGCGCTTTGTCGCTTTGGTAATTCTCACCCGACTGCGGATTGAGAAACGCGTCAATGCGTTTTGCAAGATGCGGCGAAAAGAGATAGCCGGCGACAAAGCCGACCACGGCGACCGTCGCGACGCCGACAAGCCAGAAGACGCCGCCGCCGGAAACAAAGAACATCGCCATCCAAACGGCGGTGAGCAGCGCCGCCTGCCCGTAATCGGGCTGGAGCGCGAGCAAGATCGCGCAGACGAGGTAAAGTCCGGTGGCGATCGCCGCGCCGGGAAACCGCGGATTGCGCACGCCTTCCGCGAGCATCCAGGCTGAAATGACGACGAAGCCCGGCTTCAACGCCTCCGAAGGCTGAAACGATAGGGGGCCGAGCGGCAACCAGCGTTTGGCGCCGTTGATCTCCGGCGCGAAGAGAAGCGCGGCGAAGAGCGCGAGCAGCGCGCCGGCGAACAGGATCGATCCAAGCCTGCGCGTTTGCAGCGGCGTCAACATCGACGCGCCGAGCAAGATCGCCAGCGCGGGCAGGATGAAAGTGATCTGCCGCATCGGGAAATGAAGACTGTCGTCAATGCCGAGGCGCGCCGCCGTGCCCGGCCCCGCCGCGAAAACAAGCACGACGCCGATCGTCATCAACGCCGCGAGAATGAACAGGGAGCCGTGATCAACAGACCACCACCAGCGGGCGGCCGGGGAATCGTCAATCCTGCTGAGCGCTTTCATGCTGCGGCTCCATCGACGGTTTCAATTTGATTGGCGAGTTTGCGGAACACGTCGCCGCGCTCTTCGAAATTCCGGAATTGATCATAGGACGCGCAAGCGGGCGAAAGCAGCACAACCGGCGCCGCGAGCCCGCTCATCGCGGCGTCGCGCGCGGCCCTTGAAACCGCCGTCGGCAGATCGCCGCACTGGAAGCACGGGGCGGCGCCGGCGAGCTGGCCTTCAAATTCGCGCGCCGCTTCGCCGACAAGATAGACGCCTCGAACATTTTTCATCAGGGGGCGGAGCGATGCGATTCCGCCCTCTTTGGCTTTTCCGCCGACGATCCAATAGATATCGTCGAAAGAGTTGAGCGCCCGACCCGCCGAGTCGGCGTTTGTGGCCTTGGAATCATTGATGAAGCTCACGACGCCTTTCCTCGCGACAAGCTCCATGCGGTGCGGCAGACCGGCGAAGCGATCCATCGCCTTGACCGCGACATTCGGCGCGACGCCTTCCGCAATCGCGGCTGCGAGCGCGGCCGCCGCGTTCTGCCAATTATGCTGGCCTCGCAAAGCCGCGATGTGAGAAATGTCGCCTGCTTCGCCCGATTTGTCGCCGAGGCTGTAAAAGAGTTTGGCATTGAGCGCGAAGACGCCTTTTCCAAGCGCGCCTTCGGCGGAAATCGGCGTCACCTGTTGCGCGCCTTCCGCCATCAGCCTGACGCACAAGCCTTGCGACCACGCGTCGTCGACGCCGATCACCGCTGCGTCGCCCATTCTCTGGTTCATGAAGATGCGCTTCTTCGCCGCCGCATAACCCGCCATGTCGCCATGCCGGTCGATATGATCCGGCGACAGGTTGAGCAGCACCGCCGTGTCGGCCCGAAGAGTTTTCGCAAGATCAAGCTGGAAGGACGAAAGCTCAAGCACATAGACGCGGCCATATTCGATCGGCGGCAATGAAAGGATCGGCTTTCCGATATTGCCGCCGACGACGGCGTCCTTGCCGCATTCCTTCAGCACATGGCCGATCAGCGCCGTCGTCGTCGATTTGCCGTTTGAGCCGGTGATCGCGACAACGCGCGGGCGCTCTTTTTTCGGCGCAGCCTCGACCGCGCGCGCGAAGAACTCAATATCTCCGATGATCTCGACGCCCGCCTGATGCGCTTTCCTGACGACCGGATGCGGCGCAGGATGCGTCAGCGGCACGCCGGGGCTCAGCGCAAGCGAGCGAAGCTCATTCCACGGCCATTGTTTCGGATGCTCGGCGGCGTAGCGCGTGTTTTGAGTTTTGTCCCGGGCTTCCGCTTTCTCGTCCCACGCATAGACTTCCGCGCCCGAGGCGACGAGCGCCTCACAGGTCGAGAGCCCCGTCAGGCCGAGGCCGTAAACGCCGATTTTCCTTTTCTCGATGCCCGGAATGAAGATCATGAAAGCAATGGACGCCTAACGAAGTTTGAGCGATGAAAGTCCGATCAGCGCAAGGATCACCGCGATGATCCAGAAGCGGATGACGATGGTCGACTCTTTCCATCCCAATTGTTCGAAATGATGGTGGATCGGCGCCATTCTGAAGACGCGTTTTCCCGTCAACTTGAACGACGCAATCTGGATCATGACGGAAAGCCCTTCCAGCACGAAGAGGCCGCCGACGATCGCCAGCACAATCTCGTGCTTGGCCGCGACCGCGATCGCGCCGATGGCGCCGCCGAGCGCGAGCGAGCCCGTATCGCCCATGAAAATCGCGGCGGGCGGCGCGTTGAACCAGAGAAATCCAAGGCCTGCGCCGATGATCGCGCCGCAAATGATCGCCAGTTCGCCGACGCCCGGCACGAAGGGAACGCCAAGATAGCCCGCGTAATCGAAGCGTCCGACCAGATAGACTATGACGCCGTAAGCGACCGCGGCGATCATCACCGGCACCGTCGCAAGACCGTCGAGACCGTCCGTCAGATTGACTGTGTTCGATGCGCCGACAATGACAAAGGCGGCGAAGGGAACCATCAGCCAGCCGATCGGCAGGCCGATCGCGCCGGCGCCGAACCAGGCCTGAAAAAACTGCAGCGGAACGAACGGCACCGCGACGGAGGTTTCGAACCCGGGCGGCGCATCGGGCGCGGCGCCAAGGGTCATGACGCACGCCAATCCCGCGAGAATCGCAACGCCGAACTGCACCACGAGTTTAATCGATCCGACGACGCCGGAAGCGGTCTGCTTCGTCACTTTCAGATAATCGTCCCAAAAGCCGAGCGCGCCATAAGAAAGCGTCACGCCCATGATGATCCAGACATAGGCGTTATCAAGCCGCGCCCACAGCAAGGTCGAAATCGTCAGCGACAGGAGGATGAGAACGCCGCCCATGGTCGGCGTACCGGCTTTGGAGACGATATGGCTTTGCGGGCCGTCTTGACGGATCGGCTGGCCCCTGCCCTGTTTGCGTCTCATCCAGCGGATGAGGCCGGGTCCGACGACGAAAGCGATGAGAAGCGCCGTCATGATCGCGCCGCCGGTCCGGAACGAGAGATAACGAAAGACGTTGAAGAGCGCGAACTGCTCCGAAAAATTGATCAGGTAATAAAGCATGCGCCGTTGTTCTTTTATGTGGCCGCCGCCGCTTTGACGGCGACGACAATTTCGCTGACCTTAGACGCGTTCGAGCCTTTGACCATGACTATGTCGCCGTCTTGGAGGGCGCCGAGGATCGGCGCCGCGAGCGAGCGCGCGTCAGCGGCCCGGCCCGCCCGAATCGCCGTCGGGACCTTATCCCAGAGATTGTCCATGAGAGCGCCAGCGACATAGAGCGCGTCAACGCGCGCGGCAATTAACGGTTCGGCGAGACCGGCGTGGAGCGCCGGGCCTGCTTCCCCGAGTTCGAGCATTTGACCGAGAACGGCGATTCGCTTTCCCTGCCCGCGCGGCGCTATCTGGCCAAGCAGCGCCAGCGCCGCCGCCATCGAGGTTGGGTTGGCGTTGTAGCTCTCGTCGAGAATCGTCACTTCGGCGCCGGAATTCAGGCGAACGCGCGTTTGGGCGCCGCGACCCGCCGCCGCGCCAAGGCCCTTCAGACCTGCGACCGCTTTCGCCGCCGAGACCCCGACCGCCCGCGCCGCGCCGATCACCGAAAGCGCGTTCATCGCCTGATGGCGCCCCGGCGCATCAAGCTCGAATTCGAGCGCCTCGCCGAAAACCGAGGCCGTCACCTCCGCGCCCGCGCCATCGCCCCGATAGCCGACGAGCCGGATATCAGCCTCCTTTGCTTCGCCGAACGAGATCATCCGGCTCACGCCCGCCTTCGCCGCCCGATCCCGCAGCAGTCCGTAATGATCATTGTCGAGGGGCAGGATCGCCGATCCGTCCTTGACCAGCCCCAGAAATATCTCGGCCTTCGCCTCCGCGATTTTTTCGAGCGTGCCGAAAAACTCCAGATGCGCCGGCGCGATTGTCGTCACGATGGCGACATGCGGCGCGACCAGGCGCGTCAGCGGCGTGATTTCGCCGGCGTGATTCATGCCGATTTCGAAAATGCCGAAATCGGCGTCGATCGGCATTCTGGCGAGCGTGAGCGGCACGCCCCAATGATTGTTGAAACTCTTATCCGACGCATGGACGCGCCCGACGCCGGCGAAGGCGGCGCGCAGCATCTCCTTTGTCGAGGTCTTGCCGGCGCTTCCGGTCACCGCGATGCGTTTGCCGAAATTTCGCAACCGCGCGGCGCGCGCCAGATCGCGAAGGCCTTCCAGCGTATCTCGAACGACAAGAAGTGGCGCGCCGTCCGGCGCATTCGCCGGCGCACGCGCAACAAGCGCCGCCGACGCGCCACGCTCAAATGCGCTCGTGACAAAGTCGTGACCGTCGCGCGCGTCAATCAGCGCGACAAACATCTCGCCCGGCGTCAGGGTGCGCGTGTCGATCGACAAGCCGCCAGCCGCCCATTCTTCCGCGACCCATCGGTCCGGGTCGCCGCCGCGCGCGCAGAGCGCGCCTCCGGTCGCCGCCGCCGCCTCAAACGCCGTCCACAACCCCGCGCTCATCTCCCGACCTCCTTCGCCGCCTTGCGCGCGACGTCCCCATCGTCGAACGGCAAGACCGAGTTTCCCACGATCTGCCCTGTCTCATGGCCCTTTCCGGCGATGAGAAGGACGTCTCCCGGCTTCAGCATCGCGACGCCTTTCGCAATGGCCATGGCGCGATCGCCGATTTCCTCAGCGCGCGCACAACCAAGGAGCACCTCGCGCCGGATCGTCGCTGGATCTTCGCCGCGCGGATTATCGTCGGCGACAATCACATGATCAGCGCCCTGCTCGGCCGCCGCGCCCATCAGCGGGCGTTTCGACCGGTCGCGGTCCCCGCCCGCGCCAATGACGACGATAACCCGCCCCGACGCATGCGGCCGAATCGCCGATAGCGCCGTCGCGATGGCGTCTGGCGTATGCGCATAATCGACATAGACGCCGGCGCCGTTCACTTCGCAGACGCGCTGCATCCGCCCCGGCACGCCCGGAAGACGCTCAAGCAGCGGCAGGACGGCGGCGGCGCTCCTTCCGCTCGACATGACGAGACCCGCCGCGACCAGCGCGTTTTCGGCCTGAAAGGCGCCGATCAACGGCAGGCGCAGATCGAAGCGACGGGCGTCGGCCTCGACTATGATTTCAAGACCGGAAGGGCGGGGCTTTAGCGCAGCAAGACGAAGCGTTCCGCCCCGAGCGCCCGTCGTTATGACGCGAAGGCCGCGCCATTCGCACAAACTTGCGACCAGGTCGCCGCCCTCGCCGTCAAGATTGACGACGGCGGCGGCGCCCTTCGGCGACAGACCCAGGAAGAGCCGTTTCTTCGCGCTGAAATAATCGTCAAAGCCGGCGTGAAAATCGAGGTGATCTTGCGTAACGTTGGTGAAGCCTGCAGCCGAAAACTCCACGCCGTCGGCGCGATATTGCGAAAGCGCGTGGCTCGACACTTCCATGGCGAGGTGCGTCACGCCGGCCCCCGCCATCGCATCGAGCGTTTCGTGCAATGTAACAGGTTCGGGCGTCGTGTGCTGCAGCTTGCGCTCGAATCCGTCCGCGCGCGCGCCGAGCGTTCCGATCGTTCCGGCGCGCTCGCCCAGCATTGACCATAACGCCGCCGCAAACACCGCCGTTGAGGTCTTGCCGTTGGTGCCAGTGATTCCGGCGACGAAGGGCGGCTGGCGCGGATAAAAGCGCGCGGCCATTTTCGCAAGACGCCGGCGCGGCTCGTCATCGGCGATGAGCGGCAATGACGTCGCGACGCCAGGCTTTGCAAGAATTGCGGCGGCCCCGGCCTTCTCCGCCTGCGGAATAAACCGCGCGCCGTCGACGGCGGCGCCGGGAAGCGCCGCGAACAAGAAACCCTCCCTTACGGCGCGACTGTCCGGCGTCAGCCCCTTAATGTCAGGATCGCGTTTACAAGGCGCGCCCGAAAGCGCCGAGAGCTTCACGGCGCGCCTCCGGCCTGTGCGGCGTCGAGCGACGCGCGGCGCGCCGGAAGGGCGACGGCGCCTCCAAACCCGGCGATCGCTTCGCCTTCGTCGACCGGCATCACGCCGAGGAGCGGCGCCAATCGCTGTGTAATCGCCGAAAAAGTCGGGGCGGCGTTCCATCCGGCGGTCGCATAACCCCAGGTTCCCTCGATCGCCTGCGGTTCATCGAGCGTCACCAGTACAGCGTAGCGCGGCGCGTGTCCCGGAAAAGCGCCGACGAAAGTCGCAAGGCGCGCGTTTTTGTTATAGCCGCCGCGGGTCGGCTTTTCAGCCGTCGCCGTCTTGCCGATCACATAATAGCCTGGCGCTTCGGCAAGCGCCGCCGTGCCGCTGGCGACAACGGTTCTCATCACGCGCCGCATCGTCGCGCTTGTTTGCGCCGACAAAACCCGCCGTCCCCTGGCCTCGCCATCCGCGCGCAGAAAAGTCGGCGCATGATAGACGCCGCCGTTCACGACGCTTGCCGCCGCGGCGAGAAGGTGAAGCGGCGTCACGGAAATCCCATGCCCATAAGAAATTGTCGCCGTTTCAACGGGTCCCCATTGCCAGGGGAGCTCTGGCGACCGCCGCTCCGCAAGTTCGATCGGCAACGGATCGAGAAGGCCGAAATCACGCAGCGCCGCCTTCTGGCGATCCGCGCCAAGATCCGCAGCCATGCGGGCCGCGCCAATATTGGACGAATACTGGACGACCTCGGAAAAAGTGAGAACGCGGTTTTCTCCGTGAAAATCGCGAATGATCTTGTCCGCGATCTTATAATAGCCTGTAGCGTCATAAGTCGACGATACCCGCGCGGCGCCGGTTTCGAGCGCCGCCGCCGCGGTGAACAGCTTAAATGCCGAACCGAGTTCATAACAGTCATAGACGGCGCGATTGCGGCGAGAATCCGCCGGCGCGGCGCCCGGCGCATTCGGGTCGAAATTCGGCAGGCTGGCAAGCGCGATGACCTCGCCGGTCGACACGTCGATGACCCCGCCAAACGCTGCTTTCGCGTGGAACTTCGTTAACGAGGACGCCAATTCCTGTTCGAGGATCTGTTGGGCGCGGATGTCGATCGACGCAGCGAGCGGTCCTTTGCCGCGCCAGTCATCGAGCACATGCTCGAGCCCCATGACGCCGCCTTTGCCTTGCTCGGTGTGGCCAAGGACATGCGCGCCGGTCGACCCTTGCGGATAAAATCGGCGCGTCCTTGGCGAGAACTGGACGCCCGGCAAGCCAAGCGCAAACACCGCCTCCTCTTGCGCCGGCGTCAGCCGTTGTTGGATTTCGACATATCGGCCGTCGGCGAGTTTCTGTTCGAGCGCCTTCGCGTCGAAGTTGGGAAATACGGACGCGATCGCGACAGCCGTCTCGGCGGCGTTCCAGACTTCGCGCCCCGCGATCTCAAGCGACCGCATCGGCAGATTAACCGCGAGGAGGACGCCGTTCCGGTCGACAATTTCCCGGCGATCCGGGTCGCCGGCATTCGCCGCCAGCATGCGGGATTGCCGCTCAACGGGTCCGATCGAGATCGTCCCGAGCCGCACGCATAATAGGCCGAAAGCGAATGCAAACGCGACCGCGCACATCCCGATCCGCCGGCGCGCGACGCTGATGGTGCGCGAGCGCCGACTTTGCACGCTGATGCGCTCGGCGCCGGCCTCAACCGCGCACCCGCGCTCTTCAATAACGGTGCAGCGCGCCTTCGCCTTTGGTTTGCGCTTCAACATTCAGCTTTTCACCGCCCCGCCGCAGGATCGAGCGCGGCGACCGCAACCGTTTCGGCGCGCGCGGCGCCGCTCGCCTCGGCGGGCGAGACGACATCGCCGCCGAATGCGATCTCAAAATCTTCGGCGGTCAGCAATTGCGCGCCTGACAACGGCTCAAGATCGGTCATCTCGCCGGCGATCGCCGTCAGACGGTCCGGACTCTCAAGAAAGGCGACCTCAGCGCGCAGCAGCTGGATCGATGTCAGCTCTTCCGCCTTCACGCGTTCAAGGCGGCGCAGTTCATTGCGCGTTTCGCGCACCGCCGCTTCGGCTTGATAGCGGCCTGCGGCGGCGCCGGCGAGCAAGAGACACAGAAGAAACATGGTGAGACGCATCATGGCTTCAACTCCAGGCGGTTAGCGGCTTCGACAGGGAAAGCGTCGGCAGGAATGCGCGCGGATCGCCAGCGATCGCCGGCGCGCCCGTTCGCACGGCGGCGCGCATTTTCGCAGACCGGGCGCGGGGGTTGTCGGCGAGCTCGGCCTTGCCGGGCGTTTGCGGTTTGTCAAAAAGCGGCTTGAAGGTCGCTTCATGCGACGCCGCCTCAGGCGCATGTCGTGACGGACGCGCAGCCGCGCCGCTTCGCTCGGCCAGAAATCTCTTGACGATGCGGTCCTCAAGCGAATGAAAAGTGACGACGACGAGCCGTCCCGCCGGACGAAGCAATCGTTCCGCCGCCCGCAGCGCCGTCGCCAATTGTGCGAGCTCGTCATTGACGAAAATGCGGAGCGCCTGGAACACCCGCGTCGCCGGATGAATCTTGTCTTCACGTCGCGGCGGCGAGGCGCGGCTGACGATTTCCGCGAGCCGCCCGGTTGTTGCGATTGGCGCAGACTCCCGCTCGGCGACGATCGCGCGCGCGATGCGGGAGGCGCGCTTTTCCTCGCCATAAGCCGCGAATATGGCGGCGAGATCCCTTGCTTCCGCCGCGTTCACAACGTCAGAGGCGTCGGGCTTGCCGCCGTCCATGCGCATCGAGAGCGGGCCGTCGCGCATGAAGGAAAATCCGCGCGCGGCTTCGTCCAGCTGCATCGAGGAAACGCCGAGATCGAAAACGACGCCGTCGATCGCATCGACTTTGAGATCGGCGAGCCCTTCCTCCATTTCTGCAAAAGGACGATTGACGAGGGCGAGCCGCCCCGCATAAGCGCGGGACCAGTCGCGCGCGCGATCGATCGCTGTCGGATCGCGGTCAAAGCCGTATACTGAGCAATTGGCTGCGGCGAGGATCGCCCGCGAATAGCCGCCGCCGCCGAACGTCGCATCGACATAGACGCCGTGCGTCGTCGGCGCGAGCGCCGCGACCGCCTCGTCCAGCATCACTGGGGCGTGGCCGGCGTTAGTCATGGCGCGCCGCCCGGCCTCGGCGTCCGCAGACGCCGCAGCGCTTGGCTGGCGCGCTCGCGCGTCGCCGCAAGGCGCTCTTCAGCGCCGTCAGCCGACAGGATATGAAACGTCTCGCCTCGCCCCTGGAAGAGGACCCGTTCGCTCAGTTCCGCGTGCTTCTTGAACAGCTCCGGAACGACGACACGGCCTTCCGTGTCGAAGGCAAGCGGGCGCATGTCGCCGTAAACGTGCGCTTCGAGCGCTTCACGGTCGTCGCCATAAGGGTCGAGTTCGTTAATCCACCCCTTGAAATGCGCGATCAGATCGCCGCCGCCGCATTCAAGATAGGGTCCTCGAAGAGATCGGTAGGCGTAAAAGCCGCGGATCGGGTCGCCCTCGAGCGCACGGCGAAAGTCGGCGGGGGCGGCCACCCGCCCTTTCTGGTCGATCTTGTTGATGTGGGACCCCAAAAAAGAGGTCTCCGGCGACCGCAAATTCACGCCCAGAACTCCGCCCGCGCTATGGAGCCGCCCACGCCAGGGAAAGCGCCACAGGTCGACGCCTATTGGCGCCAATTTCCGACAATTTATGGGTTAGCATGGGTAAAAAGGAATCGTCAAACCCGAAATCGCGTTTCCGGCTGGATTTCTTTGGGTAATTCCGGCTGTGAAACGGCGTCTTGTCGAGAGCGCTGTTAACTATTTGAATGCAAAGGTTATTTTTGCGTTAAGGCGTGTGGGTGCGGCGGAAGCGACTGAGCGCTGCGTCGTCAAGAAGAGCATTTTCGCGCTTCCGGCGGCTCGCGGCAGCGGCGATCCGGGAGCGATCGGCAAGGTGTTCGAGCTTTTTCATTTCGGAAAACGCGTCGGCAAGGCAGGCCCTGGCGGACTGGAGTTCCGCGTCGATCGCCGCGCGCGTCTCCAGCAACGTCGCCCGCTTTGCCGCCGCGCCCGCGAGAAAGCCTGAGAGGTGAAAAAAGCCGACGGTTTCGGCAGCCCGGGCCGCCGCTTCCTCGCTCCAGATCGAATCCGCGAGCAATTGCAAGGACGCTTCCGTTTGGCCAAGCGCCGACTGCAGCTCAGCGATGCGCCGGCCGGCCTCATCCGTCCTCGCGCGCGCCACTTTCAGCAGTTTCAGGAGCGCGCCCGCATCGCGTTCATTGACGCTCATTTCACGCCGCCCTCCTTAAAGGGCTCAAGCAGCCGCAACAGGGCCGCTTCGGCTTGCGCGGCCGGCGTTGCTTGCGTGCGCGGCTGCGCGAGGAAGACTTCGAGCGCCGCATGAAAATCGATGGCGCGATCAACCTCGGCGCTCGCGCCTCGCTTGTAGGCGCCGATCCTGATCATCTCGCGCATGTCTTCGTGGATCGAGGCCAGCGCACGAGCCTGGCGCGCAGCGTCGTGCAGAACGGAATCAGAATCGCCGATCGACGTTCTTGAAACGCTCTTTAGAATGTCGATCGCCGGAAACCGGCCGCGCTCGGCGATCCGTCTGTCGAGGACGACATGGCCGTCAAGAATGGCGCGCGCGGCGTCGGCGATCGGCTCGTCATGATCGTCGCCCTCGACGAGCACGGTGAAGACGCCGGTGATCGCCCCGGCGCCGACCGTCCCCGCCCCTGCCCGCTCGAGCAGCTTGGGTAATAGCGAGAACACGGACGGCGTATAGCCTTTGGCGGTCGGCGGCTCGCCCGCGGCAAGACCGATCTCGCGCTGGGCGGCGGCGACGCGCGTCAGGGAATCCATCAGACAAAGGACATGCGCGCCCTGATCGCGGAAATATTCGCCAATCGTCATCGCGAGGAATGCCGCCTCCCGGCGCATCATCGCCGGCTCGTCCGAGGTCGCGACGATGACGACCGAGCGCGACAGCCCATCTTCGCCGAGATTGTCCTCGATGAATTCGCGCACTTCGCGGCCGCGCTCGCCGATGAGCGCGATCACCGAGACGTCGCATTGCGTGTTGCGGGCGATCATCGACAACAGCGCTGACTTGCCGACGCCGGAGCCTGAAAACACGCCAAGGCGCTGGCCGATCCGCGCCTGGCAGAAAACATCGAGCGCCTTGACGCCGAATTCCGCCGGCGGCCCGAGCCTTTCCCTTAGCGCGGCAAGCGGCGGCGAAGCGCGAAGATCGCGCGGCTGCCCGCCGGGCGCGATCGGCCCTTTGCCGTCGACCGGACGGCCGAGCGCGTCGACGACCCGCCCCAGCCAGTCGCGCGAGGGCGAAATCGACGCCGCCGCGGAATTGAACGAAGCGCGCGCGCCGCGCCGGACGCCGCCGACGCCGCCGAACGGGAGACAGATCGCCGCGCCGCGCGCGACCCCGACGACCTCCGCCGCGAGTCCGCCCGCCGCCGTTTCGATGTCAACACGGGCGCCGACCGCAAGCGCGCCGAGGCGGTCCTCGATCCTGATCGCCAGATCGGTGACGCTGTCGACCGCCCCCGTGACCGCGACCGGCGCGAATCGACGAAGGGTCGAGCGGACGTCGTCAAGCTTCGAGGCCGCGTCGGCCATCGGCGTTCCCATTCAACAATCGTCGGACAGGACCTTAACGCGGCGGCATTTAAGCTCGCGTAAACTCGTGAATCAACCTAGCGGGGGACTGGCGGCCGGCGATTAACGGGACTGGCGTTTCAAACGGTTTTCGGCCGCTCGCGGGTAACGAAGCTTGTTCGCCGCTTAAGGGCAAGGCGAAAGCTGCGCGCATTTGTTCGATGGCGTTAACCTTTATGAAAGCAAATCAACCTAATTCTGGTTAAGGCAATTCGAAAAATGCGCGCGCCGTGAAGGGCGACGTCGCGACGAACAGGAGAGCGGGCAATGCGGGTTTTGCTGATTGAAGACGACGGAGCGACGGCCCAAAGCATCGAGCTGATGCTGAAGTCGGACGGCTTTAACGTCTATACGACCGACCTCGGCGAAGAAGGCGTCGACCTCGGCAAGGTCTATGACTATGACATCATCCTTCTCGACCTCAATCTTCCTGACATGACCGGCTTTGACGTCTTGAAGAGCCTGCGCGTCGCCAAGGTCAACACGCCGATCCTGATCTTGACCGGACAAGGCGATATCGAGACCAAGGTTCGCGGCCTCGGCTTCGGCGCCGACGACTACATGACGAAGCCCTTCCACAAGGACGAGCTTGTCGCCCGCATCCACGCGATCGTCCGCCGCTCGAAGGGCCATTCGCAATCGGTCATCACCACCGGAAACCTCACCGTCAATCTCGACGCAAAGACTGTCGAAGTCGGCGGCCAGCGCGTGCATCTGACCGGCAAGGAATACCAGATGCTGGAGCTGCTCTCGCTGCGCAAGGGGACGACGCTGACGAAGGAGATGTTCCTCAATCATCTCTACGGCGGCATGGATGAGCCGGAACTCAAAATCATCGACGTCTTCATTTGCAAGCTCCGAAAGAAGCTCGCCGCGGCGACCGAGGGCGATCATTATATTGAGACGGTCTGGGGCCGCGGCTACGTGCTGCGCGATCCGGCCGAAGAAAAGGCCGCCTGAATCGTCTCGATCCGGAACAACCGCGCGCTCCCATCGGGGAGCGCGTTTTTTTTGTAAGCGCGATCTAAACATTATCACTCGCTTAATCCTGCCGGCGTATTTTTAGCATGTGAATGCGCGAGAGCGCGCAATTGTGTCCGCTCCGGGTGAGGCGTGCCATGATGAAACGACTGCAAATCCTTGACATGCTGCGTGACGATCGCGGCAATATCGCGATGATGTTCGGGGTGATCTTGTTCATCACGCTCGGCGCGGCGGGGCTCGCGATCGACTTGACGCGCTCATCGATGGTGCGAACCGAGATCCATGAGGCCGCCGACGCCGGCGTGCTGGCCGCGGCGCGATATAAATCCGGGCGTCCGGACGCCAATGACGAAACGCTGACCGCGATCGCGCGCAAGGTCTTCGACGCCAGCATCAAGAACAGCGACGCGCTGTCGATCGACGCCTTTGAGATCATCTCCGACGACAGCGCCGACAGCCTCGCGCTCGAATTGGACGGCTCGATGAACGCGCTCTTGATGGGCGTTCTCGGCCAGGGCGAATTGGATATCGGCGCGCGGTCGGAAGTGAAGTACGGAAAACCGCCGCTGCTCGAAGTCGCGCTCGCGCTCGACGTCACCGGCTCAATGAACCAGCAAGGCAAGATCTCAGCGCTGAAGAACGCCGCCAGGGATCTCATCGAAACGCTTTTCGATGCGGAAGACGCCGACATCAAGATCGGCATCGTGCCGTTCGCCCAATACGCCAATGTCGGTTCCGGCTATAACGCCGCGTCATGGCTCAATAATCCGGGTCCCGGTTTTGCAGGATGCATCGGATCGCGCATTTATCCGTTCAACACCACCGACGCGGATTTCGACAGCGTCAAGGTTCCCGGACTGACAGGCGCAGCCTGCCCCGACCCCATCACGCCTTTGTCAAGCGACGAAGACGCCCTCATAACGCAGATCGACAAGCTCGATGCGAACGGCTGGACCTATATACCGGCCGGCCTGACGCCGGCCTGGCAGCTGCTGACGCCGCACGAGCCCTTCACGCAAGGCGTCAGCTTCACCGAACTCGCCGCAAAGGAGGGAACGAAGGCGATCGTCCTGATGACCGACGGCGAGAACACCCGCGCGCCGGATTACCCGACCCACGACGACACGAGTGAAGTCTTGGCGAACGATTTGACCAAGGAAATTTGCGCCAATATCAAGTTGAACAAGATCGTCATCTACACGATCGCCTATGATGTCAGCGATCCGGACATCAAGGACATTCTTGAAAAGTGCGCGACATCGCCGTCGCATTATTTCGATGCGGCGAATTCGAATGAACTCTCCGGCGCCTTCGCATCAATCGCCAACAGCCTTCGTAGTATCAGCCTGTCGAAGTGACGCCGGACGCCTGAGGTCATAGGCGAAAGCGCGACCCACACGCCCCTGTCATCCCGCGCGGCCGGGGGGGGCTCTCAATTTCACGGGGTCCCGGATCAATCGCTGCGCGATTGTCCGGGATGACAATGCATGGCGAAAACCCGAAAACCCGCGCCCGTTGAACTTTTACGG
>CADEDN010000045.1 GCA_902826095.1 uncultured Alphaproteobacteria bacterium
TCAACGGGCGCGGGTTTTCGGGTTTTCGCCATGCATTGTCATTCCGGACAATCGCGCAGCGATTGATCCGGGACCCCGTGAGTTTAAGTGCCCCCCGGCCGCCCGGGATCCCGGATAATTCGCTTCGCGAATTTCCGGGATGACAGAGAGGTGCGGGTCGCGGCGTCAGCTCGTTTCGGCGAGGAGCGACAATTGCTCGATCATGGCGCTGCGCTCGGCTTCGTTCTGGTCGGTGAGGCGCGTTGGATAATCGCCGGTGAAGCAATGGTCGGTGAACGCCGGCGCCGACTTGTCGCGCGGGCCTTTGCCGAAGGACTCATACAATCCGTCGAGCGAGAGGAAAGCGAGGCTGTCGACGCCGATTTCCTTGCGCATCTCCTCGACGCTCATGCGACTCGCGATCAATTCGTCCCTGGACGGCGTATCGATGCCGTAAAAATCCGGGAAGAGGATCGGCGGACAGGCGATGCGCATATGCACTTCCTTGGCGCCGGCCGCGCGAAGCATTTGCGCGATCTTTCGCGAAGTCGTGCCGCGCACGATCGAATCGTCGATGAGGACGATGCGCTTGCCCTCGATCGCGCCGCGGTTCGGCGAGTGCTTGCGCGCGACGCCCGCTTCGCGAACGCGCTGTTCTGGTTCGATGAACGTCCGCCCGACAAAGTGGCTGCGAATGAGCGCCTGTTCGAAGGGAAGGCCGGAGGCCTGCGCAAAGCCGATCGCGGCGGGCACGCCGGAATCCGGGATCGGCGAGACCATGTCGGCTTCGCAAGGGGCTTCCTTCGCAAGGCGCTTGCCGAGCTTCTTGCGAAGCTCATAGACGCTGTTGCCGTCGACGATCGAATTCGGGCGCGCGAAATAGATCAATTCGAAAATGCAGGGCCTCGCCGGCGCGTGCGGCGGGAACACCTGCCGGCTTTCGACCTCGCCATTGGCCTTGCAGATGACGACCTCGCCGGGGCGGATGTCGCGCACGAATTTGGCGCCGATGAGATCGAGCGCGCAAGTCTCGGAAGCAAGGATCGGACAGCCGCCAAGATCGCCGAGAATGAGCGGCCGGATGCCGATCGGATCGCGGACGCCGATCAGCGCGTCTTTCGTCAAGACGACCAGCGCATAGGCGCCTTCGACCTGCTTCAAGCTGTCGATCAGCCGGTCGACCATCGAGAGCTGGTGCGAGCGCGCGGTCAGTTGCAGGAATAGCTCGCTGTCCGACGTCGACTGGAAAATGCAGCCGCGCTGGACAAGTTCAGATTTCAGCTTGCGGGCATTGGTGAGATTGCCGTTATGCGCAACCGCGATGCCGCCGCGATCGAGGTCGGCGTACATCGGTTGCACGTTTCTTAGGATCGTGCCGCCTTGCGTCGAATAGCGGGTGTGGCCGATGGCGGCGACGCCTTTGAGGCGGCCGAGCGTGTCCGCGTCGGAGAAATTGTCGGAGACGAGGCCGAGATGGCGCTCATTGTGGAAATGCGCGCCGTCAAAGGTCGCGATGCCTGCCGCTTCCTGGCCGCGATGCTGGAGAGCGTGCAGACCGAGCGCTGCGAGCGCGGCGGCGTCCGGCGTTCCGATGACGCCGAAGACGCCGCACTCTTCATTGAGTTTTGGCGATCCGATCAGCGTCTCAAGGCCGCGGCGCCGGCGACGGAAGCGCGCGCCGAGCCGTTTCAGCCGGCGCGCGGCGGCGACGGCGAATTCATCGGCCTTGAGGGTCGCCGTCATCCGTCGCTCCTTCGGTCAATATGTCCGCAATCGGATCAACTTGTCCGGCCTCGCGCCCTTCGGTCGTCGTTACGGTCGTCACGATCTCTTTCAGGCCGGTCCGGTCGCGATTGTCATAGCCCTCCGCCGCGGCATTCGCATTCTTGTGAGCGCGGGCGGCGTTCAACTCCCGGTTTGCGGGCGCGAATTGTTCGAAAAACTTCGCGGACGACGCGGCGACCGGCAGCAGCATGGCGTTGCGGACCGCGTCCGGATGATTTGATTGGTCGAGATAATAGCCATAGCCGAGAAAGCCGAGACCGATCAGGGCGAGCGCGCGCAACAGGCCGAACACGCCGCCGCCGATCTGATCATAGCGCTTCATCCGGGGCGTCAGTTTCATCCGGTTCATCAATTTGTGCAGCACATAATAGGCGCCGAAGAAAACGCTGACGCCGATCAGTCCGGCCATGCCGGCGCTTACGAAGAACGACGCCGACTTGCCGGCGATCGCCGCCGCCGGCTTTGTCAAGGCGAAAGCCGCAAGCGCGGCCAAGGCGAGCGCCGAAAGCGTCGCCATTTCGCGAACCGCGCCGCGCACGGCCGCAAAGAAAATCGATACGCCAGCCACCGCGAGCAGGAGCGCGTCAAAGACCATCATCCGTCACCCTTACAAGACGCCCTATCGTTACAATAGAGCGCGAGTCTCCCGCGGCGCCTCAATATCCGCGAACGCCTTCCCGCTCAACCGCCCCCAGTTCAACCCTGCGCGCGGACCCACGCGATCAGATCGGCGAGCGTTTCCGCGTTAACGATGGTGAGCGCGTCCGATCGGCCGGCCGCCGGCGCCAGCGCCCCCGAAAACCCGAGCTTTTGGGCCTCTTTAAGGCGGGCCTCAGCCTGATTGACTGGACGGACCGCTCCGGAAAGGGCGACTTCGCCGAAGACGACAGTCGTTTTCGGGAGCGCGCGGTCAAAAAGCGACGAGCAAAGCGCGGCGGCGGCGGCGAGGTCAGCGGCCGGTTCAGCGATTCGCAGGCCCCCGGCGACATTCAAGAAGACGTCGTGGCGCCCGAAATCGAGGCCGCAGCGGGCATCGAGGACGGCGAGCAGCATCGACAGGCGCGCGCTGTCCCAGCCGACGACGGCGCGCCGGGGCGCGGCGAGCGTCGAGGGGGAAACGAGGGCCTGGATCTCGACCAGCACCGGCCGCGTGCCCTCGATCCCCGCAAAGACGGCGGCGCCGGGCACCGGCTCGCCTGGCTCCGACAGGAAAAGCTCGGAAGGATTGGCGACTTCGCGAAGTCCGGCGCCGGTCATTTCAAAAACGCCGATTTCATGCGCCGCGCCGAAACGGTTCTTCACCGCCCGCAGCAGGCGGAACGCCCTGCCCTGCTCGCTTTCGAAATAAAGGACGGCGTCGACCATATGCTCGACGACGCGCGGGCCGGCGATCTGTCCGTCCTTGGTGACATGACCGACCAGCATGACGACCGAGCCGGAGCCTTTTGCGAAGCGGATGAGTTCTTGCGAGCAGGCGCGCACCTGCGTCACGGTGCCTGGCGCCGCCGGCAGCGCGTCCGACCACAAAGTCTGGATCGAATCGATGATGACGGCGTCGGGCCTGTCCGCTTTCAGGGTCGACAGGATGTCGCGAAGCGCGGTCGCCGCCGCGAGCGCGACTGGCGACTCGGAAAGGCCAAGGCGTTGCGCGCGCAGCCGGATCTGGGCGGTCGCCTCCTCGCCGGAAATATATGCGGTCCTGGCGCCGCTTTTCGCCAGCCCTGCTGCGATCTGAAGCAGCAACGTCGATTTGCCGACCCCCGGATCGCCGCCGATCAAAAGCGCCGATCCCGGCACAAGGCCGCCCCCGCAAGCCCGATCGAATTCGGCGTTGCCGGTCAGCAATCTCGGTTCAAATTCGCCGCCGCCCTTCAGCGCCGTGAATTCGAGGATCTTGCCTTTCGCCGGCTTGCCGCCCGCAAGCGATCCCGGCGGGCCGGCTTCGACCAATTCGGCCGAGATCGTGTTCCATTCGCCGCAAGCGTCGCAGCGCCCCTGCCATTTGCCGTAGACGGCGCCGCAGGACTGGCAAATGAAACTCTCGACTGGTCGGGCCAGAAAATCCTCCGAAGGGCGTTGGCGAATTGCGACTGCTTATGCGCGAGAACGTCGCGCAATTCAAAGGCCGCACCGAACCGCCCTCGCGCGCCCTGTTCAGTTTTTGCGCGCGAAAACGAAATCCGCGGCGCCCTTCAGCGCGTCGCTGCGCGCGCCGAACCGGTCAAGATGGGACTTTGCGCGATCGACCAGCGATCTCGCCTTGTCGCGTGCGCCTTCCGGCCCGAGGAGTTTGACGAAGGTCGCCTTGTCCATGTCGGCGTCCTGTCCGACCGGTTTGCCAAGCGACACGGCGTCGCCGAAAACGTCGAGCAGATCGTCGACAATCTGGAACGCCAGTCCAAGGTCTTCGGCGTATTGGCGCAACGCTGTTATTTCAGGCTCGCCGGCGCCGCCCACAATGCCGCCGCCGATCGCCGAAAAGCGGATGATCGCGCCTGTCTTCAGGCGCTGGAGCTCCTCAATGCTCGCAAGGTCGAAGTTTTTTTGCTCGGCGTAGATGTCGATCATCTGCCCGCCGACCATTCCCTCCCGGCCCGACGCACGCGCGAGTTCCAGCGCAAGCCGGCAACGCACCGCCGCATCGGGATGGGTGGCGGGCTCCGCCAATATCTCGAACGCCTGCGTCAACAGCGCGTCGCCAGCGAGGATCGCGGTCGCATCGTCGAACGCCTTGTGCACCGACGGCCGTCCGCGCCGGAGGTCGCTGTCGTCCATGGCCGGGAGATCGTCATGAATGAGGCTGTAGCAATGAATCATCTCGACGGCGCAGCCGGCGCGGATCGAGCGCTCGCGCGGGCAGTCGAACATGTCGGCGGCGGCGATCACCAGAAACGGACGAAGCCGCTTGCCGCCGTCAAGCGCGCCATGGCGCATCGCATCGACGACGCGCCCGAGCGGTCCGGATCGTCGCGGCAAATGCCGATCAAGCGCCGCTTCGACCAGCGCTGCCGTTTCCTTGATCCGGGCTTCAAATGCGGACATTTCGATCAGCTTTCCTCAGTGGCTGGCGACGCGCGTGCTTACCGATCCCGCTGTCTGGGAACAATCGCTAAGACCGCGAATTTGCGCCGACACAAAAGCCGGAACCAGCGCATGCGTCGCAGGAGCGCGCGATCAATCCGGTCTTTCCCCGACCGCCGCAGGCGGCGCAAAGGCTCATCCGACGATGGTCGCCGCCAGCGAAGGACGCAAACAGATCGCGCGCCGCGCTTTCGCCGTCTGACGCGCGATTGACGGCAAAACGCCTGACCGCCTCAAGGCGCGCGGCCGGAAACGCCTCGACATAGGAGGGCGCAAGACTCATCGCATGCAAGATCACAAGGAGATCGCGTTTCCAGGCTTCGAGGACGAGCGCGAAGGTTCCATCATTGAACTCGCCTGCCGCCGCTACGCCGCCAATAAGGTAAAGATCGCCGTCGGTGTGAAACGACGCGACGCTGATGTGAAGATTGCGATTGAGCGCTTCGAGCCGCGCGTCGCTAAGCGAAAAGCCGGTAAATCTGGCAAGAAAGCCGACGTCCGTCACACGGTCGCCGGCGCCGGCGGCAAGCGCCAGCGCCACCGCGAATCGGATCTCGCCGTCAGTGACGCCATAAAGGCTGAAGCCGTTATCGTCGCCAAGGTCGTCAACCGCGCGGTAGCGGCGTTTGAGCGCCGATATGATCCTGGCCTTCGGCCAAAGCCCGGCCGCCGCCAACCGCTGTTCTTTGGACCCAAAGAAAAATCGCGCCATCGCCCCCGCCGCTCCGCGCTCAAGCCGCCCAGCCTATCCCTTGAGGACAAACGGCGACAACCAGCTCCTGTCGGCAATTTTGCACTGCAGCGCAGTTCAGGCTATAGCCAAGCCGCAACACTGGCGGCGGCTGCTTTCGGGGGGCGGTTGCCGGGGCCGGATTCGCATGAAATAAGGTCCGAGCGCCTAGCGGCGGACTGGGTATTTGGGTGGGCAAAGGAAGGATCACCGACGATGGTCGATGAGGGCAGAGCGCTGCGCGTCATCCTGGCTCAGCCGCGCGGGTTCTGCGCAGGGGTCGAACGGGCGATCGATATCGTTGAGCGCGCGCTCGAAAAATACGGCGCCCCCGTCTATGTGCGCCATGAGATCGTCCATAACAAACGCGTCGTCGACACCTTGCGCGATCGCGGCGCGATTTTTGTCGAAGAGATCGACGAGATTCCGACCGGCGCCGTCACCATTTTTTCAGCCCACGGGGTTTCCCAGAAAGTGGAAGGCGGCGCGACCCTTCGTGATCTCGACGTCATCGACGCGACCTGCCCACTCGTCACCAAGGTGCACAAGGAAGGGCGCCGTTACGCGGAAAAAGGCTACGACATTGTCCTGATCGGCCACCTCGGCCACCCTGAGGTTGAAGGAACGCTCGGCCAGATTCCAGGCGTCGTCCACGTCATTTCCGAGCCGATGGAAGTCGAAGGGCTGAATGTCAGAGATGCTGAGCGGGTCGCTTTCGTCACCCAGACCACTCTTTCGGTGAACGACACCAAGGACGTTATCGCGGCGCTTCGATCGCGATTCCCATCAATCGTCGGGCCCGACACGCGCGACATCTGCTACGCGACTCAGAATCGACAGACCGCCGTCATCGAGCTTTGCAAGCAGGTCGATCTATTGCTTGTCGTCGGCGCGCACAATTCGTCGAATTCGAATCGGCTGCGCGAAATCGGCGAGAATTTCGGCATTCCTGCCTATCTTATTGAAGACGCCGGCATGCTCAATCTCGACTGGATCAAGAATGTCGGCACGGTCGGCGTCACCGCCGGCGCTTCGGCGCCGGAGACGCTAGTGCAGGAGACGATCGCCAAGCTGAGAAGCATCCGCGATGTCAGCGTTGAAACGCTCGACGGCGTGCGTGAAAACGTCCACTTCAAACTGCCGTCGGAGCTTGCCGACGTGCCAAGGCCCAAAGCCGCGCTCGACGCCTGGGCGGTCGAAACCGCTTAACTGAAAACAACAAGAACCGGAGTTCAGGGGATGCCCGTATCTTTGCACCAGCAAGTCCGCATCGGCGCCTATGTGATGAAGCAGACGCTGATGGGCCGCAAACGCTATCCGCTGGTCTTGTTCCTTGAGCCGCTTTTCCGGTGCAATCTCGCCTGCCCCGGTTGCGGCAAGATCGATTATCCTGCGCCGATCCTGAACAAGCGCCTCACCGTTGAAGAGTGTTTAAACGCGGTCGACGAATGCGGCGCGCCGGTCGTCGCAATTCCCGGCGGCGAACCGCTCATCCACAAGGACATCGGCGACATCGTCGCCGGCATCGTCGAACGCAAGAAGTTCGTGTCGCTTTGCACGAACGCTCTGTTGCTTGAAAAGAAGCTGCATCTTTTCAAGCCATCGCCTTTCCTGTTCTTTTCCGTCCATCTTGACGGCCTCGAAGAAGAACATGACCGCGCCGTCGACCAGAAAGGCACTTTCCAGATCGCCGTGAGGGCGATCAAGGCGGCGCAAGCGGCCGGCTTCCAGGTCAATGTCAACGCGACGATCTTCGACAACATGTCCGCCAAACAGGTCGCGGATTACCTCGACTATGCGACCGATCTCGGCGTCAACATTTCAATTTCGCCCGGCTATGCGTATGAGCGCGCCGAAGACAAGGATCACTTCCTGTCGCGTGAGAAGACCAAAAACCTCTTCCGCGACGTTTTCCGCCTCGGCAAGGAGCGCGGCCGCGAGTGGAACCTTACACACTCGACGCTGTTCCTGAATTTTCTTGCGGGGAACGAGGAATATCTCTGCACGCCCTGGGGCTCGCCGACGCGCAACGTCTTCGGCTGGCAAAAGCCGTGCTATCTCCTCGGCGAAGGTTACGTTTCCTCGTTCCGCGAGCTGATGGAGACGACGGATTGGGACAGCTACGGCACCGGAAAGTATGAGAAGTGCTCGAACTGCATGGCGCATTGCGGCTATGAGCCGACCGCCGCGATGGACGCGGTCAAGAATCCGCTGAAGCTGATGAAGCTGAAGAACATGTTCGCGATCCGGACCGAAGGTCCGATGGCGGCGGAGATCGATCTTACAAACGCGCGAAAGGCCGTCGACGTTCACGAAAAGATCGTCGCCGACCAGATGTCAAAGATCGAGAGCGAGAAGAAAGGCGCCAAGGAAGTCGCCGAAATCGCGGCGTAGGACGTCGGTCGCTTCTCCTGAATCACGGCCAAGCGCGAATATCTGTTCGAATTGCTGCGGCGCCTTGATGCAGTCGACCAGGACGTTGATCACATTGACGCCGCCGGACGGCGTCACCGCGCGCAGCGCCGCTTTGGGAAGAGCCCGGTCATGACCGTCCGCGACGACGCGGATCGCAATGAAGGGAATTTCCGCCTTCGCCGCCGCCCGCGCCGCGCCGTGGCTTTCCATATCGACTGTCTCCGCCGCATATCGGCGAAACAGCGCCTGCTTTTTCTCGACGGAATCGACGATCTCGTCTGACCCGAATATCGCAACGTGGCGCGGGCCGAATTTGTCCGCGGCCGCCGACAGGCGCTTGTCCGCGATGACGATGTCGCCCTGCGCCGACACGACGCGCTCGCCGAGGATCACGTCGCCGGTATGCAATGCCGGATCGAGCCCGCCGCAAAGACCCGCGCTGACAATCGCGCTTGCGCCCGCGTCGAGAAATTCCTGCGCGATTTCTTCCGCGCGCGCGGCGTTGGCGCCGGAGACGCCAATTTTGACTTTCGTCTCGTCGAGCCCGCCGGCCTGCATGCTTGCGCGCACGGCGGCGGCCTCCGATTTCAGGCCGCAGACGATTCCAATAAATCCGCTCATGCGGCGGCCCTCCCGCGGTTCAGCGCGATTGCGGCCGCTCTATCGCCCGATCTGATCGAACCTTCAATGGTCGCTGGAACGCCGGTCGCCGTGTGATCACCGGCAAGGGTCAGATTGGACCATTCGGTGGCGGGTCTGAGGCGCTTCTTCGCCGCTTCCGGCGACTGGTCGGGCGTCGCGCGTCTTTCTCGGATCACGCGCACCGCTTCATACGGCATATTGCCGAGATCGAGCGCAATTTGCGTCTCCCGCCACATGTCGTCCGCAGCTCTTTGATTGGGAACATCGTCCATGCCGATCGCATGGCTCGCCGACACGGTGAGCGATACGACATCATCACGTACGAAACACCAATGCGCATCGGAGGAAATCATGCCGATGAAGGGTGAATCGCCCAATGGTGTCGCCGGAACCGGATGCCGCGTCCGGTAGTGCACGTTGAGGATCGATGCATTGTCGTCCGGCGGGTCAAGGCTCGGAACGATCTGCTTCAGGCGAGAGGGGGGGATAGCGAGGATCACTTCATCGCCCGCTGGGAGCGCGACCTTCTTCTCGCCGAAATCAAGCGCGGACACGCGCCCCTCCGAAAATTCCGCTGCGCGGAGGCGCGCATTGAAACGGATATCGGCGCCTTTCGCGCGAAGATGCGCAATGGCGGGGTCGACAAAGGCGGGGCCAAGCCCCTTTCTCGCCGCGAGCGGCCGCGAGGCCTTGCCGCCCAACAGAAACGTCTCGCGGATGACTGACCAGAGGAGCCGCGCCTGTCCGAGATCGGGAGTCGTATTCAGGACAGCGAGCGTCAGCGGCTCCCAAAAGCGCGCATAAAGGACGTCGTTCTTATCGACAAGATCGGAGACCGTTTTGTCCCTGCCCGCAAAGGCGATGCCCGCCGCTTTCACATAATCGAGGAGATTCGTGTCCGGCACGCGCGCCTGCGGATCGAAGACCCAGGCCGGAAAGAGGCCGTCGTTGATGCGCACGCGCCAGCGCTTGCCGGATTTGACATCGACGAAAGGATAGGAGGCGTCGGCAGGACCAGTCAGCGCATCGTGCGAGCCAATGCGTTTCACGAAGTCGAGCGCCGAATGATTGCCCGACATGATCATGTGATTGCCGTTGTCGATCTCGCGTCCGAGCGCCTTGTCGTAGAAGCTGCGGCAGCGTCCGCCCGCATGGCCGGCGGATTCATAGACGTTGACCTTGGCGCCCGCGTCGACAAGACGAACGGCGGCGGCAAGGCCGGAGAGGCCGGCGCCGATAATGTGGACTCGCCTCCCGGTCATGATCTGAGAGGAGGCGCCAACGCATACCGCGCGGAAATCAGGATCTTCTCGACTTTTGACATGGCGATCGGCTCGCCGATTCGCGTCCACCCGCGTGTTTCGAGTTTTTTCAAATAGGTTTCGTAAACGCCCATCATGAGGAGAGCGGGACGGACAGTCCTCCAGTCAAGACTCTTTAGCGCTGCGCGCGCTGCTGAAAATTTCTGGGTCGCGATCGCAGAGAGATCGCGGGCGACTTCAGCAACACCATTTGCATTGACGATCTCTTCAGCGCGCGCAGGCGCCCCATACCGCCCCAGCAATTCCGCCGGCAAATAAAGCCGCCCAATTCCAGCGTCATCAGCGACATCGCGCAGTATGTTCGTCAACTGCAGCGCATCGCCAAGAGACAGCGCGAATTTTTCGGACGCATCGCCCCTTGGCGCGCCGAATACGGGCATCGACAACATGCCGACGGCGCCGGCGACGCGGCGCGTGTAGTCGAAGAGCGTTTGCATCGATGGCGCGACAATCGGACCGTCC
This sequence comes from uncultured Alphaproteobacteria bacterium, assembly GCA_902826095.1. Classification (GTDB taxonomy): domain Bacteria; phylum Pseudomonadota; class Alphaproteobacteria; order Caulobacterales; family Parvularculaceae; genus Amphiplicatus. The sequence goes on from CADEDN010000045.1 coordinate 10,417, forward strand.
GCGTCCATTTCCATGCCTTCGATCAACAGCAGGAATTCCTGCTTCGGCAGTTTGAATTCGCGGACGGGCTCTTGAAGAGCAACGCCCGTCGGCAATTGCGGCCTTCCGTCAAAGAGCCGGTCGATTTCCGCCCGCCATCCCAAGAGTCGGCGGCGGCGCTCTTCGCGTGAAAGCCCCGCATTGTCGGCTATGTCGTCGACCTCTCGGCAAAACGCATAGATTGCATACATGGCTTCGCGCCGTTTCTTTGGCAGGATCGCCATCCCGGCGGCGAACGAGGTGCCGGACCGCTTCACCGTCTCTTCAGCATGTTTGCGGGCGGCCGCGACATCGATCGTCGTCGACGTCATGCGCCCTTCCCCGCCGCAAAATAACCGCTGATCGCGCCGGCAATGCCGGCGAATGCGAAGTCCGGCTTTTTCAATGCGACGCGCGCGGCCAATGGGTCGCCCCTTCGCAAGAGTTCGATCAATCGGTCGGCGAGCCGCACGATCACCGCCGACTCCATGGCGAGGTGACGGCTCTTCAGCGCGAACGGCAATCGCCGCGCGTCGCGCATCAAAGCGTCGCAGCCGTCAAGCATGCGGTCGATCGCTCGCCGGAGCGCCGGTGACGATTTTTCGCCGTCTATGTCCTCGACGCTTCCGCCTTCCTCGACGAGCCAGCGGTCGATCACATAGACCCGGTCGAGATTCCGCTTGTCGTCGGCGCAGTCCTGCAAATGATTGACGATCTGCAAGACCGTGCAGAGCGCGTCGGAGTATCGATAGCCGCTTTGATCTTCACCGTGGAGATCGAGAAGAAAGCGCCCGACCGGGTTCGCCGACTTTTCACAATAGCCGAGAACCTCTTCCCACGAATGATAGCGCAATTTCTCGCAGTCCTGCACGAAGGCGGCGACCAAATCAGACCCGTGGATGATCGGGACATTTGTCGCGTTCATGCTCTTGCGAAGGTCATGCGCCTTGGCGAATTCCTGGCCGTACCCCGCCTCTCCTCGCAGCGCCGCGTCGAACGCCCGGAGCCGCCTGACCTTTTCCGGGGGCGGCAGGTTTGCGTCGTCCGCGATATCATCGATTGCGCGGGCGAAAGCGTAATAGGCGGCGACATGCGGCCGCAGGCGCTTCGGCAAGAGAAAAGAGCCGACGGGAAAATTCTCGTCCGCTGCCCCCTTGCCTGAAGGCGCTTCGATGGCGTTCTGAACTGTTTCGGCGGCCGCTTCCATTGGCCCATTTAACCTCAATTTTGATTGGTGTAGGGGGTTTTTGACGCGCTGAAAACCGCCTTGCGCCCGACATTCACAATTGCCGCGCCGGGTTGGCCCTACCCCAGTGAAAATCAGGTTCGCCGAACTGAATCGATGAGTCCTTTGTCGCGGAACCAATCAACGGCGCTTTTCAACGCCGCTTCAAACGGCGCCGAGCGCCAGCCAAGCTCGCGCGCCGCTTTCTCGGTGGAAAAAGTGACGCGTCGCCCGGCGAGTCTGACGCCGGTCAGGGGCGCGCGCGGCGCTTTGCCCGTAAAGCGCGCGACGATGCCAGTATCAATGACGCCAGCGGCGACAGCGACCGCATAAGGCAATTGCGCCTTCGGCATCATGCGCCCGCTCGCTTTTTCGAGCGCGTCAAGGAGGCGGCGCATCGAGACATTTTCGCCGCCCAGAACATAGCGCTCCCCGCGCCTGCCGCGATCACGCGCAGCGATGAACCCGTGCGCGAGGCTTGTCGCCGCCACGAAATTCAACATGCAGTCGATGGTGGCGGGCGTGCGCCCATTGAGGAGGTCGATGATCATGCGCGTCGGCGGCGTCAGCGTCTCGTCGCCCGGCCCGAGCGGCTCAGTTGGAATTGCGATGACGGCGTCCAGACCGCCTCGAACGCCGTCCTCGACTGCTTGCTCCGCGAGAAGTTTTGATCGCGGATAAGGTCCAAGCATGTCTTCAGCGCCAAGCTGTCGGAATTCATCCGCATGCGAGTCGCCAATTGGCGTTCCCTTGCCGACAAGAGTCGTCAGGCTCGAACAATGAATGAACCGTCGGACGCCCGATCTGGTCGCCGCCGTAACGATCGCTCGCGTTCCCAAATGATTGACCCGGTCAAACAGCTGCGAGTCCTTGAGCCAAAGCTGCGCAACGCCGGCCAGGTGGAAAACCGTATCGACGCCTTCCGCCGCTTTTGCGACCGCGCTTTCATCTTCAACCGAGCCGACGACAGTTTCAGCGCTCTCGCACTCGACAAGATCGAGCACCCGGACGCGCTCGCCTCGCGCGATCAAGGCGTTGACAAGATGGCGGCCGACAAAGCCGGACCCGCCCGTAACGAGCGACAGCGTCATGGCGCCCCTGACTTGCAGACAAGCAGCCCGGCGTCGAGAACGCTGCCGGCGACCAATGTCCCGTCGACTTCGATCGCGGCGGTCGCTGCTGAAAAAAGCTCCGCCTTCGGATCGTCGAAAAGCAGCACATTTCTTCCCGATGACAGATCGATTCGGACAATCCGGCTGCCCGCCTTTCCGACGCCGAGCCGGCGCTGGGCGCCGATCGCCATCAATGACGGGTGAAGGGCTGCGATGATCGAGCCGTCGTCGGAGAGAGTGAGATTGTCAGGCCCGCCCGGCGTATGAATTTTTTTTGTGAGAGCGAATTCGCCGCCGTTCGCGCTGAGGAGCAACACCGCCCGGTCGCGCGTCGCGGCGAGCGCGATGTCGCCGTCCAGAGTTGCAATGACGCCATTCGCATGGCGAGCGCCGACGAACAGCTCTTCTCCGGCAAGGGTCGCCAAACCGCTTTTTCTTGTGGCTGCGATATCCTCAAGGACGGCGCGCCACCCGCAGCCGGCGTGATCGAATGAAACAAGAGTCTCGCCATCGAGCGTCGTCAGATCGTTCGCAGAACAATGAAGGGCGGGCGACTCGACGGTCGTCAATGCGCCGTCGGCGCCGAAGCGGTCGATGCGCGGCCGCATTCGCCATCCGCCGCCCGCCGAATCGTAGACCCGATTGACGACGCTGATTTGCTTCGTCGCCGGATCAAACGAAATCCCGTGCGGCCTTAATCCGCCGGCGACGGAGCCTCGCTCAACCACCGGCTGCAGCGCCATTTCCTCGGTGTCTCCCGCCAGCGCCGACAATTCTACGAAATAGAGATCGCCTTCGGGAATTGTTTCGGCGCCGGATGTCGCCGCGCGCTCAACCGATCGCCGGTCATAGGCCGATATGATAAGACGGTCCGCCTCCGCATCGAACGCAAGATCTTCAGCGCCGATAATCGGCCTTCGCGTGTCAGCTTCGAGGATTGCGACTCGTCGACATTGATCATGGGCGTAGAGAGGATCGCGCGCCTCCTCTTGCGCACATGCCGACAAGGCCGCCATTGATATGGCAGCCGCGGCGCAACGCCTTGATTTTGACGCCCCGTCCATCTACGCGCCCGGCCGCCTGTAATTCCATTTCTCGAGAAAGCGCCCGAGACGTTTCTCGACCTTTTCCGCCGCCTCGTCAGAATAGGAAAACTTGTTCTTCTCGAATGTCTTGACGGATGCGAGGTACGCTTCGAATTTCGGCCTTGAATCGGCAAATCCCCGAAGTTCAAGCCGGTCATAGACGTGTTCGATCGTCTTCAGCCCGTCCCGGTCCAGATCTTCATACGCCAGATTCAAAAATCGCGGCGGATCGAGGCCGGCCGAATCGCGTTCAAGCGCATCCATCATCCGCTCATAAACGCTCAAAATCGTCTCGTCTATGTCGACATGATCAAAGGGCTGAAGAGCAAATTCGGCGAGCAGCTTTCCGTAAAAATTACGCATCGAAAGGAAAACTTCATAGGGGTTTCGTCTGATGTGGACGAACTTCGCCTCAGGAAAGATCTCGCGCAGCATCGCGAGACGGCCGGTGTAGACAGGGTTCTTGATCAGCAGCGTCTTTCCGCCCTGATGCATCGAAAGCTTCCGCATCAGATAGACGAAGCGCTGGAGCCAGCGCGCGATTTCCGCCTCGCCGCAGCCGTCGAAGAAAAGCCCGCGCTCTACAAATTCATCGAACGCCCTTGGAAAATAGATGCCGTGATAGAACGAAAGGTCCGTCATGTTGGCGACGGCGATTTCGTCCTCCTGCGGACTGTCCGGCGTCACGGGGATGTTGTCGATATACCGATGTTCGGGAAGCGACTTTTCAAGCAGCGGCCGAAAAGCGCGCCCAAGCCCGAACAGATCCCAGGGAAGCCCCGTCGCCACCGGCGGGACGAACGCCCAATCCCCGCTTTTCACCATGACGTTATAGAGATGGGTGGTGCCGGAGCGCCAATGGCCGAGGATGAAGACCGGCGGCGGCAGGTCCCGCGGCTTCGGCAGGCGATGCTCGATGACCAGTTTTTCGATCGCTGAGAAGGGCGCCCGCGCGATCACCGCCCCGGCGATCGCAGCGCCGGCCAACCGCCTCGACGGCAGACCGGCCCGCCCCACCGCCCTAAGCAGCGTTTCGAGATCAGCGCCGCAGAGGGGATGAGCCATGTGGGGTGTCCGGCGAAGAGTGCGTTCGCGCGCCATAACAATGATTGCCGCCCAACGCCATCGCCAGCTTTGCCGCTCGGGGCGTCCTCGCGCTCTAGGGCTGTCGGAATCCTTCAGGATTGATCGGACATGTAAGCGACCCGAGAGATAGGTTGGCCTGTGCCCGGTTTTGTGGACGGTCAGTTAAGCTAACGCCATCTTTTCCTCGAAAGCAATCGGGCTGAGATAGCCGATGGTCGAGTGACGGCGCTTCGGATTGCAGAAGCGCTCAATGGAATAGAACACATCCGCCTTTGCGTCATCGCGCGTTCGATGGTCTCTGCGCGACACGCGTTCGGTCTCCAGCGAGGAGAAGAAACTCTCCATCGCAGCGTTGTCCCAGCAATTGCCGGGCCGGCTCATCGAGCAATCGACGCCGTGGTCGGCGAACAGGCGCTGGAAATGACATCTCAAGAGCGGCGGGTATCGCTTCGCTCAACCCGCCCGGCGCCGGATGATCCGCCTTTGCCGGACAATCCGCGCGCCGGCGCTGCGCGCTCGATGCGACCCGGGCGCGGCTTCGCGATCGCCGCGCGCGCGTTTCGCGGGGCGTTCCTTGCTGCGAAACGGCGGCGATCCGAGCCATCCTTTTCGCCTCGCGCCGCCAGCATGTCGCCGGACAAACGCGGCCTGTTCACTTGTCAAAGAGCCGGACAGGGCTCATCGCCCCGCCCATCCTATCAACGCTGGAAATGGCGATTTCCCTCGCGCGTTCAAGCGGCGGTTTGCGTGTATTTTCGGGCGCGTTTTCGCGCGGCGCGGGATTTCCTCCGCTTACGCATTAACCATGCGCCGCTTCGCGGCGTCCTTTAGCGAGGCGCTCGCCCATCTCCGTCGCGCCCATCAGGTCAAAAGGCGGATCAGATTGTCGTAGGCGAAGTTCTCGACAAGCCCGCCCGCCGCCTGCGTCAGGTCATTGCGCTGCGTCAGATTGCCGATCGCGTCGAAGGTGAAGTCGAAATTCGCGACCGCGTTCGACGGTCCGGCGGAAAATCAACGCGCGCCTCGCCTAGGAGTTGCCTCACGGCGGGTATCGCTATCGCTCAACCCGCCCTACCTTGCTGCATTGCTTCGAAGAACGCATCAATTTGCCTTTCTTCGCGTGGCGAACTTTTTCCTCAACATTATCCGCTCACGAAGCAGTTGCAGCGCTTCGTCTTTGAATTGCGGTCCGTCAAACTCCAGCTCTTGCCCTGAGCGCGCCAATGCAATCAACGCCGCATAACAATAGCAAGAAACAATTCGGTGCTCGCTACGCGACTTCGCAACCAACGACTTTGCGTCCGTTTCCTGCCTAAATAGATCAAATCCGCGCCTGTGATAGATCGCAGATGGCTCGTCTATAATGCCGGCTATCGCCAGATCCAAGTCAGCAATTTGTAACCGCGCAATCATTTCTGCAATTCTAATCCGTACCAAAGGACTTTCATCATTACAGCTGATCAAAAGCTTTGATAGCTGAGCGTCAGTCACGGACGCGACATGAATTCCCATTCCATCAACAATGTAATATCGCGCCTGCCAATTCGGATGCGATAAATGGCAAAGCGCCTCGTCAATTACGCATTTCCCGCGGGAGCCCAGTTCAGAAAATATAAAAGCCGCGTTGCTGATTACTACCGGGTCTCTCGATCTAAACAGTCGCAGCAATGGATCCGGCGCATTAGGGTCAAAGGCCTTGACCGCATCCGCATAAACGTCCTTGTCTTTCCAATCTCCATCGCCGCTTGAGAGAGCTTGGAAGGGATCGTAACCGAGCGCCCCGATTGGGACCGGGTTTCGCTTGCTGAACCGAGTCACAGTCGTCGCCTGCGCATGAAGGCAGCATTGACCCGGATATTGTGAGCGGAGTTAAGGAACCGTTCCAGCACGAACTCGCTAGCCTCGACGTCCCTTGAGTGCCTCCAGCAGTTCGGTCTCCCGACGTATGCGTTCCTGATGGTTTTGATACTGTCTGTAGTCCGCTCGCTGCTGTGGATTACCATTTGGATTACCTCTATTGTGTCCTGATTGATCACGTTCACGCGCGCCTATGCTTTCTTCAAGTTCTTCAATTGCCTTTTCGATTTCCGCATCACTAATCTCTCCTGCACCGGGTAGCTCGCTATCCGTAATCTTTCCCGTATCAGGATCAACGTCGAAAACACTTTCTGCAACCGGCGGTTTGGCGAACGCGTCACAACCTACCTCAACGGCTGCCCGGCACGCCAATTTGCCACCCACACCCGGTGCAAGCCGACATCCAACGGTACCTGCTTTCTTGCAGGTAGTGGCCGCTTCGTTGAACAGATACACAAACGCCGCTGTCGCGGCGCCTTCGCCGCATTTGCCGCCGCCGAGGACGGAGCTCCCGCATCCGATTGCCGTGCTGGCGGCAAACCCGCCCCAGAAATCCTGCGGCAGGATCGGCCCGGCCGCCGCCGTGAACGCCGCCGCCGAGAATCCTGCAGAAAACCTGCCTCCGTGAATTTCAGCGAAAGTTCCGCCGATGACGCCATGGCCGATCACCCGCCCGAAATGTTGGCCGGAACCAAAGCTGACTTTGCCCGTCCTTGGATTGCCGGGAAATAATCCGTGGCCGACTCCATAGGTGAGAAACGCCTGTCCGAATCCGGAAAGAAACGCCTTGGGTCTTCCGGTCACAATGACGCTGGAGACGCCGCCCGTGATGCCGCTCGTTATCGCGCCATTTAGAAAAATCGCAGCCGGGCTGCTTCCCGGAATGATCGTCGGCAAAAGCTGCGGAAGGAAATATGCGACGACCGCCGCCAGCAGCACCCGCCAGAACTTCTTGAAAAACTTCCCGATGCTCTTGAAGAACCCGTAGCCGTTCATGTCGGTGTAGCTGAGCGGGTTGTTGTGGACGTAGGAATAGCGGTTGAGGTCTTGCCCGTTGGTCACGTCGTGGATCATCGGGTCCGCCGACAGGAAGCGGCCGATGAGGGGGTCGTAGATGCGGCCGTTCATGTTGACGAGGTCGACCCGAGCCGCTGCCGCGGCCTTCTCCGCCTAAAATCGATCCGCCGGATCGATTTTTCGGGCTTCGCCCGACCGGCTCCGAAGCATCTCGTGGCCGGTGAAGCCGCGCGTCGTCTGCGCGGTGAGGGTTCCGGGAACGTCGTCCGAGCCGTTCGCGTTGCGGCGTTTCCCCCAGGCGTCGAAGGCGAGGCGCTCGGCGACGACGCCGGTCTCGGTCGTCAGCACCGCGATCGAGCCCAAATGATCCTTCACGAAATACCGCGTCGACTGCACGCCGCCGCCGTCGATGCGCTTTTGGACGCCGACCATTTCGCCGCCGGCGTAGAGATAGTCGTTCCATGTGTCTTGCGTCGGCCCGTCGACGAATTCGAAATTGACGCCCGCGGGGCTGATCCCGAAATAATGGGTGATCGTCGTCGACGCGCCGACGCTTGTCGTCTCCTTCACCCGCTGATGGTCGGGGCCGTAGGCGTAGGCGACGCTGGTCGTCCCCTGCGCGATCGAGGCGACCTTGTTGAAGGAATTCCACGTCACTGTACGCCCGGCGCCGGATGATCCGCCTTTGCCGGACAATCCCCGCGCCGGCGCTGCGCGCTCGATGCGACCCGGGCGCGGCTTCGCGACCGCCGCGCGCGCTTTTCGCGGGGCGTTCCTTGCTGCGAAAAAGCGGCGGCACGACCCTCGCCTTTCGCCTCGCGCCGCCAGCATGAACCAGACAAACGCGGCCTATTCAATTGTCAAAGAGCCGGACAGGGCTCATCGCCCCGCCCATCCTATCAACGCTGGAATTGGCGATTTGCGTCACTCCGTTCAAGCGGCGGTTTGCGTGTATTTCGCGACGAATTTTCGCGCGACGCGCGCATTCGTCGCCGTCACCGCATGCGGGCGATAGGAAGCGGCCGCCGGATAGGTGTAGAGCCCGACATCGGATTTCGAGGTGATGTTGCCGAGGTCGTTATAGGCGACGGATTTCGAGAGGCCGCCGGCGATGTTGTAGGTCTTCAGCCGGTTGAGAACGTCATAGGTGAAGTTTTCGGGGGACTGTCAGGAATCTTGTGCGGGGGGCGTGTTGATCATCCGTTCACGAAC
>CADEDN010000046.1 GCA_902826095.1 uncultured Alphaproteobacteria bacterium
GCGTCCCGCGCACCCTCTCCATTCTATCCGCCTGACGCGTGCTGCCGGGAACTTGTGTTCCGCGGAGGGGGGCGGCGATTTGCGCGGGGACTAGGGACTGGGGACTGGGGACTAGGGATTAGGGACTTGGGATTAGGGAAGAAGGAAATGGAATTCGCGCCGACCACGAACACTGCAGGCCCTTCGTGACGCCTTGCGTCGCCGGCGACGCAAGGCTCCTCAGGGCGAGGCGGCGGCGGCCCCAAAAGACCAAGGCCTCATCCTGAGGAGCGATGCGCAGCATCGCGTCGCGAAGGATGCTTGCGGGGCGTCGCGAAGGATCGCGGCGCTATTTCAGCGTTTTGAGATAGGCGACAAGCGCGGCGCGGCGCGCGGCGTCCGGTTCGCCCGCAAAGCTCATGCGGGATTTCGGCACGACAAGGTGAGGGTTCGCGATGAATGCGTCGAGCGTCGCGTCGTCCCAGACGAGGTTCGCCTCGCGCATCGCCTTCGAGTAATCATAGTCGCCATGATGCGCAGACTTTGCGCCGTAGACGCCAAAAAGGCTCGGACCGACGAGCGCGACATAGCCGGGCGCCGAGGGATCCTCTTTCGAATGGCAGACGGCGCAGGCGGCGTAAGCGGCGCGGCCCTGATCCGCGATCGGCAGCGGGCCGTCGGCGGCGGGCTCTCGTCCGCATGCGGACAGGATGGCGGACAGGAGAAGCGCCGCGAGCGGGCGCGCTGTCGCTGGGGAAGACGCGCCCTGCGCGCGCGTCGGTCTTGCCGGCATGGGTGGGTCCTTTGGCTGCTGGTCGATGCGGAATTCGCCGAGAGTCTAGCCAGCCCCGCGCCGATCGGCTAGGGAGGCCGCCGGACCGTGAAAGCGAGGGCCGCGCTAGCTCAGTTGGTAGAGCAACCGCCTTGTAAGCGGTAGGTCGCCTGTTCAAGTCAGGCGCGCGGCACCATCTCCCGCCGCGGGCGGACGGCGCTCCGCCCCGGACGCCGGCCGAGATCGCCTCCGCGATTAACGCCTCGATCACCATGCTTGACGAATGGTTGACGACGCGCCGCGGACCCGATCCTTCAAATTGCGCCGCGCTGCAAAACCTCCCGGTAAGGATCATTCCGGGCGCCGCCGGTCCGCGGCCTTTAAAGAAAATTCAGCGTTTAAGGAATAACGATATGCCCGATCGCGCGCCGTGGGGCGAGCCGCGCGCCGGATGCGCGAAAACAAAGGCTGATGATGGGCTGGGGGCGAAATCTTTCGGAACGCGTCGAACGGTTGTCCTTTCGCAGCAAAATGGGGCTTGCGACGATCGCGGCCTGCGCGGCGACAGTTCTGATCGCTTGTCTCGCCTTCATGGTGAACGAAGCGCTCACCTATCGCGCCCGCTTCGACCGCGAACAGCAAACGCTCTCGGAAGTCCTCGCCGCCAACGTCACGGCGGCGGTTCTGTTCGGCGACGACGCGTCGGCCAAGGACATCTTGAGCGCGACGCGGCTGACCCCGCAGGTCGACGCCGCGCTCGTCAAGACGCCGGACGGCGAAGTCTTCGCCGCTTTCCGCACCGACGCGGCTCCCGAGGCCGCGACGGAAACGATTGCTGAAGCCTACGCCAGCCATCGCGGACCGATTTTCCGGAGCGCGATCAAGATTGACAATGAAACGATCGGGGAGTTGGTCCTCTTCACCAATCTCAGCGAGCTCGAGCGCACGATGTGGCGATACGGCCTCATCGCGACGCTGGTCTTCATCGGGTCGACCCTGTTCGCGATTTTTCTCGCGCGCTGGGAATCGCAGGCGATGGCGACGCCGATGCTGCAGCTTCGCCATACGATCCAGTCGATCCGCGAGACGCGCGACTACTCCTCCCGCGTGCCGTCGTCGATGGACAGGGATTTCGGGCGCCTCATCGACAATTTCAACGCCATGCTTGAGGAAATCGAGAGCAGGGACGAGCGGCTTGAATCGCTTGTCGGTGATCTCATCTCCGCGCGCGACGCCGCGCAGTCCGCCAACACCTCGAAGTCGCAGTTCCTGGCGAATATGAGCCACGAATTGAGAACGCCGCTGAACGCCATCATCAATTACGCCGAGATCATCCAGGAAGACCTCGCCGAATCAGGCGGGGACGAGACGATCGCGGATGTCGGCAAGATCCAGAGCGCCGGCCTCCACCTCCTCAGCCTCATCAACGGCATTCTCGACCTCTCGAAGATCGAAGCGGGCAAGATGGAAGTCGAGGCGCACGCTTTCGACGTCGCGACGGTCATCCGGGAAGCGTGCGATACGGTGCGGCCGGCCGCCGCGCGCGGCGGCAACAAGGTGGTCGTCAATCTCACGCACGGGCTCGATGTGGCGATCACGGACTCGCTGAAATTCCGGCAGTGCGTCCTCAATCTCCTCAGCAACGCCTGCAAATTCACCAGCAACGGCGAAGTGAGGCTGAACGCCGACGTCGTCGTCGAGAACGGCCGCGACCTGATCCGCGTCGAAATCGCCGACACCGGCATCGGCATGAACGAAACGCAGATGAAGTCGCTTTTCAAGGCTTTCGTTCAGGCGGACGCGTCGACGACGCGCAAATATGGCGGCACCGGTCTTGGACTTGCGATCACGCAGCGGCTCGTCGCATTGATGGGCGGCCGCGTCGAAGTCGATAGCGCCCCCGGCGTCGGCAGCCGTTTCACTTTCTTGGTCCCGCGGCGATTCGGCGAGACAGCCTCGGATGAAAAGCCGGCGCCCGCGCGCGCGCTGGCCGGAGCGCCCGCGGAATCGGGGGAGGGCCGCACCGCGCTCATCGTCGATGATGATCCGAATGCGCGCGAATTGATGGGCCGCCTCGCAGCGCGGCTCAACTACCGGACCTTGCTTGCGCCGAACGGCGAGGAAGCGCTGAGAATCGCGCGCGAGCAACAGCCCTCCGTCATCCTGCTCGATCTTCACATGCCGGTTGTCGACGGCTGGACGGTTTTGCAGCGACTGCGCGCGGACGAGCGGCTCGCGACGATCCCGACAATCGTCGTCAGCGTCGATGACGACGCGAAGACTTGTTACAAGCTCGGCGCTGAAGATTTTCTGACCAAGCCGCTCAATCGGGTCGAGCTCGAACGCGCTCTCCTTTCTTATACGAAGGTTGCGAGCGGCCGGATCTTGATCGTCGAGGACAATGACGATGCGGCGGCGCTGGTCGCGAGGGCGGCGACGAATGTCGGCTTTGAGGCGCGGATCGCGCCGACTGCGGAGACGGCTCTCGAAATCCTCAAGCAAGAGAGCGTCATCGGGATCATCCTTGATCTTGGCCTGCCGGGGATGAGCGGATTTGAATTCCTTGACGCGCTTCGCGACAACGACGCCTGGCGGGATATGCCGGTCATCGTGTTTTCAGCCCAGGAGCTGACGGCGAGCGAGATCGCCTCGATCGAGGACCGCGCGCAAGGCTACCACGTCAAGGGCGCGACCTCGCCGAGAACCGTCGTGTCGGAATTCATGAAGAAGTCGGCCGAGCAGGCGGGCGAGCAGGTTGGCGAAGACGGCCGCGGCGCATTGGAGAAAAAGCAATGCGCATCCTAGTCGCCGAGGACAATCTCGAAAATCAGGAGATCATCCGCCGGCGTCTTGAGCGCGCCGGCCACCAGGTGACGATCGCCGCCAACGGTCTTGAGGCCGTCGAAATGGCGAAAGCCGGCAAGCCGGACCTTATATTGATGGACATCAGCATGCCGATCATGTCCGGCATCGAAGCGACGCAGGCGATCCGCCGCGCCGGCGATGTCGACCGGACGCCGATTATCGCGCTGACGGCGCATGCGATGGAGGGCGATGAAATGCGCTGCCTCGCGGTCGGCTGCGACGGCTTTGCGACGAAGCCGATCCGTTTCGCCGAACTCTTGGCGCTGATCGACAAAATATACGCCGAAAAAGGCGCAAAGACGAGGAGCGCTTGACGCGCGATCATACGATATGAGCTCGGACAATATCCACGAAAATAAGGCGCCGGTCGTTTTCATCGTCGACGATGAAGCCTTCAATCGCGACATCGCCGCGCGATATGTCAGAAAAATGGGTCTCGCGCCGAAGGAATTTTCGAATGGCGCAGCGGCGTTGCAGGCGCTGGCGGCCGGTCTGCCGGACCTGATGCTTCTCGATATCCATATGCCGGAGATGAACGGATTGGAGGTTCTCGCCAAGGCGCGGGAGTTTTCATCGAAATCCGAGTTTCCGATCATCATGGTGACCGCGGACTCGAATTCCGACTCCGTCGTCGGCGCCTTCGATCTAGGGGCCAATGATTATGTCACCAAGCCCGTCGATTCAAAGACGCTGCGGGCGAGAATCGAAACGCACCTTCAACTGGCGCTCGCCAATCGGCAGAGCCGCGAATTCGCCGAGGGCGCTGAGCGCGTCGTCGCCGACCAGGCGCTCGATCTCCAGAAGCGGAACCAGGACCTTGTTCGCGAAGTGAAGCTTCGCATGCAGATTGAGGACGAACTGCGCAAGGCGAAATTGCAGGCGGAAGCGGATAACCGGGCGAAATCCGAATTTCTCGCGGTCATCACCCATGAGCTGATCACGCCGCTGCACATCGCGGTCGGATTCGCGGATCTCATTTCAGAGGACAAGGGAGAGCAGGTCAGCGTCGAGCGGCGGCGGGAATACGCCAGCCACATTTCAAACAGCATGCGGCAGCTCCTGTCGATCGTGAAAGATATGTTGACGCTCGCCCGAAGCGATGTCGGACGCCTCGTCATTAATGAAGGCGAAACGAATCTTAAGGAGTTGCTGGATCGTGTGATCGCCGAGGCGCGGCCGAACCACGAAGAAGCGGGCGTCGTCATGGAAATCGCCGGCGCGGACGGCCTTGAAATCCTCGGCGACCGGTATTTGCTCGGCCGCGCTTTTTCCAGCCTTGCGTCCAACGCCGTCAAATTCTCTCACCCCGGCGCCCGGTGCCGGATCTCCTGTGAGCAGCGCGCCGACGGCGGCTTCACCGTCGTCGTAAGGGACGAGGGAATCGGGTTCGACATGGCGAGCCTTTCCGAAATTTTAAAACCATTCCGTCAGAGTTCGCAGGGCCATGGGCGTTCGCACCAGGGTCTTGGCCTCGGCCTGCCGCTCTCCAAGGCGGTGTTTGAACAGCATGGAGCGACAATGTCGATCGAGAGCAAGCCGGGCGTCGGCGCCGCCGTAAGCGTGCGCTTTCCCGCGCATCGAACCCTTTCCGCGGGCCGCCCCGCATTGAAGAAGGCCGCGGGACAATGATCAATCTGAAATCACGCCTGCAAATGGAGCGAGCGATGCGCCAGACGAAGAGCCGCCGCCAATGGATGCGCAAATGTTCGATCGCCGCGATCGCCTGCATGACGGCGGGGCCGGCGCTTGCTCAGGAAGAGCAAGTTGACGATTTCACCAGCATGTCGCTTGAAGATCTGATGTCGGTCGAGGTGTCGATCGCTTCGAAGCGATCAGAGCTCGCGAGCGAAGCGGCGGCGGCGGTGTTCGTGTTGACGCGCGAAGACATCGCGCGCTCGGGCGCAGTGACGATCGCCGATGCGCTGCGTCTTGTTCCCGGCGTCAACGTGGCGCAGATCAACGCCAATTCCTGGGCGGTGACGGTGCGCGGCTTCAATAGCCGGTTCGCCAACAAGCTCCTTGTCATGATCGACGGACGCACCGTGTTTACGCCGTTGTTCTCCGGCGTCTTCTGGGACCAGCAGAACATCGTTATGGAGGACATTGAGCGCATTGAGGTCGTGCGCGGTCCGGGCGGCACGCTCTGGGGCGCGAACGCCGTCAACGGCGTCATCAACATCATCACGCGCTCGGCCAAGGACACCAAAGGCGGCCTCGTCAAGGCGTCGGGCGGCGACGAATTCCAGGCGCAGGCGGTCGTACGCTATGGCGGCGACATGGGCGAAAACGGCGCCTATCGGATTTACGGGAAATTCGAGCAGTTCGACGAGGGCGTCACCGCGCTCGGGGCGAAGGCGAACGACGACTGGCGCAATTTCCGCGGCGGCTTCCGGACCGACCATGATCTCAACGCCAAAGACACATTGACGGTCTCCGGGGAAGTGTCTGTCATCGATTCCGGCGAGACGCTCGACGTGCCGCTGCTGACCACGCCGTTCCTTCAGCGCACGGATGCGGAGATCAATCGGGTCGGCGCGCACATGCTCGCTCGCTGGACGCGCGCGATCGGCGAGGAGTCGGAACTCTCGGTACAGGCCTACGCGGACTATTCCGACATCGAAATCCCGCAGGGCGAAGAGCAGCGGCTGACGCTTGACCTCGCGGTTCAGCACTCTTTTCCCATCGGCGACAGCCAGGATTTGCTCTGGGGCTTTGGTTTCCGCAACGTCAGCGACGACATCACCAACAGCGTCAATGTCTCATTCGCCGATCCGGACAAATCGATCCAGATCTACAACGGATTCGTGCAGGACACGATCAAGATGTCGGATAAGCTCGACATCGTCGTCGGCGCGAAATTCGAGCATAACGACTATACGGGCTTTGAAATCCAGCCTTCGGCGCGCTTCCTCCTGCGCGCCGATGAAGATGTGACATTGTGGGGCGCTGTCTCGCGCGCCGTCAGAACGCCCTCGCGCGCTGAAGACGGCATCCGTGCGGTCGCGGCGGTGGTGCCGCCGGGATTTCCGGGCAACCCGGCGCCGTTCCCGATGGCGTTGCAGTTCACCGGGGACTCAAACATCAATTCTGAATCGCTGATCGCCTACGAACTCGGCGCGCGGTTCCGGCTCGGCGACACGGTGTCATTCGACGTCACCGGCTTTTTCAACAAGTATGACGAACTGCGCGGATCGCGCATCGGGACGCCGGGGGTCGTGCTTGCGCCGACGCCGCATGTGGTGCTCCCGCTCACCGTCGCCGAACTCGTGCAGGCCGACACGCACGGGGTCGAAGCGGTCCTCGACTGGCAGGTCCAGCCGAACTGGCGTCTGCAGGCGACCTATTCCTATCTTTCGATCGACGGAAAGGTTCCGGTGTCGCCGACCATTCGCGCGACAGCGCCCGGCGGCTCCGATCCGACGCATTCGGCGACCCTTCGTTCGCTCTATGACATCGGCAAGCGCGTGCGCTTCGACACGGCGGTTCGCTTCGTTGACGATCTGGAAGGCGCCGGCATCGACTCCTATGTCGCTGTCGATGCGCGGGTCTCATGGCGCGCGACCGATCGGCTTGAATTCGCCGTCACCGGCCGCAATCTCACCAATGACGATCACTTCGAGTTCGGCGTCGATCCGTCCTTTGCGACGGTGCCGACGGCGGCCGAGACAAGCGTCTTCGCATCGATCAGCGCGAAGTTTTAAGGGCGGCGGTCAATGCACCCCATCTTCGCCATCTACCAGCGCTGGCGGATGCGAGAGGCGATGCGCAAATGCGCGGCGATTCTCCTCATCGCGTCTCTTGCGACCGCGCCGCCGGCGCAGGCCCAGTCCGTCTCGGCGGACAGTCCAGACGCCGTTGAAGCGGCGTTCCTCTTCAACTTTGCAAAGTTCACGTCCTGGCCGGCCGTCAACGACCTCGACACGTCGATAAAATTCTGCATCCAGAAGAACACAATCGATCCGGCTGCTTTTGCGGGCTGGGGCAAAAAACGCGTTCAGAACCGCCCGGTTCGCGTCGCCTTCTTCGGCGCGCTGACAGATTCAGACCTCGACAATTGCGGGGTCATGTATATCGGCGAGATTCCAGCCGACGCCAAAATCGGCGACATCGCGCGCAAAGCGGCGGCGAATTCGACGCTGCTCGTCTCGAATGTCGAGGGATTCGGCAAAGCGGGCGGCCATATCGAGCTTTATCTCGTCAACCGGCGGCTGCGCTTTAAAGTGAACCTCGCCGAACTGACGAGAGCGAGACTCTCGCTTGGCGCGGGCGTCCTTAATCTCGCTGAGATTGTCACGACTGAGGGGCAGCCGAAATGACCCTCGCAGCGCTGAAAACCGTCACCTATGACGATAAGAATCTCTCGCTCCAGATTTCCAGAAATCCGGAACATGTCGGCCGTTGCCAGCGGCTGCGTTACAAAGTCTACTGCGTCGAACGCGGCTGGTATAACGAGGTGCGGATCTCGAAAGGCCATGAGCTCGACGCTTACGACAACCGCGCCAACCACGCCCTGCTGACGCGCAATGACAGCGGCGAGGGGATCGGCGTCGTCAGGCTGGTTCTTCCAACCGGCGACCCAGAACATCCGGATCTGCCGATTCAGGAGATCATGCCTGATCCCTTGTCGCTGATCGAAGAGCCGGTCGACTTGACGCGCATCGCCGAAGTCTCGCGGTTCGCCGTCACGCGCGACTGCAAGAACTGGTCGCCGACGCCGGGCGTCTCCGGCGCCGACGGCAAGTCGAATTCCGAGCGGCGGTTTTCGCTCTTCTCCGTGACCTTGATGCGGGCTGTCGTGTTGATGGCGCGCGCGAACGACATTGAATTCCTGTGCGCGACGATGGAGCCTGCGCTTATCCTCCATCTCTCGCGCCTCGGGATCAAGTTCAAGTCGCTCGGCGAACCGAAAGAATATCACGGCCTGCGCCAGCCCTGCTTCATGAAACTCGCTGAAGTCGATCAGGAAATGAAGCGGCTGCGTCCGGAAATTCACCCGCTCGTCTTCGGCGCCTGATACCAAGTTGCACTGGGTCCAACGCATTCGGCGAGGACCGCTTCTGCTTTTGAAAGTGTCATCCCGGGCGCGCTGCAACACGTAGTGTTGCTGCGCAGACCCGGGACCGCGTGCAGCCGAGGGCCCGAAACTGCGCGGGATCCCGGGTCTGCGCAGCAGCATTGTCATGCCGCAGCGCGCCCGGGATGACACGGTTTTCTCTCTTGAAGAGGTCCCGGAAACCGGAACATCATGAGTCTTCTTCAACGCAACTTGGATGTATGAGATATCACGACGATCATGCATAGCGAAAACGGCGGCCCAGAGGGCCGCCGATTTTCTTTGCCGCTCGTTGAAGCTTCAGGGCCGCAAATCGCCGGACGGAGCCGGCGCGTCTTCGGCGGGAGCGAGCATGCTCGCGGTCGATGCGCCGATCGCTTCCGCGGCTTCGGGTTTTCCCGCGACCCTCGCCCCGGGGCGCTCGCCCGACGCGTCAATATAGATGTCGAGAAGCTGGCCGACATAGAGCGAGGCGGCTTGCGCATCGGCGATCGCGTAGCGCGCTTCGAGAATGCGCGCGTCGACATATTCCGATGATGCGTCGCGAAACGCTGCCTTCGGCTTCAGCATGGGCTCGATCGAGACGAAACGAAGGGCGAGCGGCGCCGATTGCCTGCCGCGAATGAAGGCGCTCGCCGCCGCCGCAGGATCGAAGCGGTCGGCCTGCGCTTCGTCGATTTCAACGCGGGCGATGAGCGTTGCTAAGTCGCCGACGGAAATCGACGCTGGGTTGCGGTCTGCGGGCCTGACGGCTTCGCCGATCCTGACGTCGATGCTGAGGACGGATCCGTCGATCGGCGAGCGGAGCACCGTCCTTGCGAGCTCAGCTTCGGCGCCCGCGAGTTCGGCGCGCGCCAGCGCCGCAAGCTGCGTCGCCGCGTCGGCCGCCGCCGCCGCCGATTTCGCGGTCTGGTCGGCGGCGCGGTAGTTGAATTTCGCTTCTTCGGCGTCGGCGACGAGCTTGTCGAACTCTTCCGCGCTCATCGCTTCCACGGCGATCGGACGATAGCGCTCGACGCTGGTCGAAAGCCGCGCCGCCGTCACCCGGTCGGCGTCGGCGCCGGCCTCGGCCGCGCGCTGCTCCGCCTTGCGGAATTCGATCTCCGCCAGCGCTTGCGCGACGCGCGCTTTGGCCTCGCTGACCGCGGCGACGCGGCGGCGCTCATCAAGCGCGAAAAGCGGCGCGCCGGCGGTCACGCGGTCGCCGGCACCGACAAAGATCGATTTGACGACGCCCTCGATATCCGGCGCGACGGCGATCGTTCTTGAGACCGGTTCGACGACGCCGGTCGCAGCGATCGCCTGCTCGAAGGGCGCCGCGGCGATGTCGCCGACCGGCTCCAGGCGTTCGATCTTCGGCTGCGATTTGATGACCGAGGTCGTTGAAAACATAAGCGCCGCCGCCGCGGCGCCGTAGAGCAGCCATTCCTTGCGAAAGGCGGGGCGCGTCATGCGGCCTTCCTTCCGTGGATGGCGGGCGGCCCGGCGGGTCTCGCGCTCTTCTCAAGCGGCTCCGTCATCAGATAGTCCGCGCGCACAAGGCCGTCTTCAAGTTCGATCAGCCGGTCAGCGAAAGAGAACACCCGATGATCATGCGTGACGACGAGAACGGCGCGATCCTTGTCCATCGCCAGATTCTGGAGGATCGTCATGACTGCTTCGCCGGACGCAGAGTCGAGCGCGGCGGTCGGTTCATCGCAGATGATGAGACGCGGCTGATGGACGAGCGCGCGCGCGATGGCGACGCGCTGCTGCTGTCCGCCGGAGAGCTGGCGGGGAAATTTGTCGGCATGCGCTTCAAGGCCGAGCTGTGCGAGCTCGCTTCGCGCCGCGGCGTAGGCGACGCGCGCCGAAGCGCCTGCGATAATCAGCGGCATCGCGGCGTTTTCCGTCGCCGTCAGCGCCGGCACGAGGTTGTACTGCTGGAAGATGAAGCCGACATCCTTGCGGCGGAAGCGCGCCATCTCCGCGCCGGACATTTCGGAGAGCGATCGGCCGAACGCGCGCGCTTCGCCGGAAGTCGGCTTCAGCGCGCCGCCGAGAATCGAAATCAGCGTTGTCTTCCCGCACCCGCTTGGTCCCGCGATGATCGAAAGCTCGCCTTGCGCGATGTCGAGCGAGACGCCGCGCAAGACAAGCTGCGCGCCGTCGCCTGCGCCGAACCGCATCTTGAGATCGCGGCAGGAGATTGCGGCGTTCATGCTTAGCCCCGCAACACTTGTGCTGGCGCGAATCGCACCGCGCGCTGGATGCTGACGACGCCCGACAGGAGCGAGATGGCGAAGACGGCGACGCCGACCTTGGCGACGACGCCCCATGGAAGATAAAAACCCTTGAAGGCCGGAATTTTCGCCGGAACCGTTTCGAAGAACCAGGACGCGCCGGCGATGCCGAGGCTGAAGCCGACGGCGGCGACGATGACGCACTGGATGGCGGTCATCGAAACGAGTTGGCGCCAGTTCGCGCCCATCGCCTTGAACACGGCGAGATGGCGGAGGTTTTCTGTCACGAAGAGATAGAAGGTCTGCGCGACGATCGCCGTTCCGACGATGAAGCCGAGCGCGATGGTGATGAAAAAATTGATCGGGATGCCGGTGTTCTTCAGGTAATAATCGATGGTGATCCGGCTGAAAGCCGCCTTGTCGAACGCGGCGTAACCGGTTTGCTCCTGGATCGCTTTTGCGACGGCGGCGACATCGGCGCCGTCGCGTGCGCGCGCGACGATGAAGCCTGGCGCTATTCCGGGACGCAGAAGCGAGGCAGTCGTGACGCTTGTATAAATGAGCGGCATCGAAATGAACGGCGAAGGCGGGTCGACGATGCCGACGAGGCGCAGCAGACGGCCGTCGACTTCAAGGAGCCGTCCGAGCGCGATCTCTTCGTCCGGCCAGATGTCGCCATAGCCGCGTCGGTCGACGACAAACGTGTCGGACGCGCGAAGCGCCGCCATCGACCCCGTCACCATTTTCTGCGGCGCGCCGAGGAACGAATTCTGATCGAGACCGACTAGAACGCCCTGTTCGACAAGGCTCGCGGTGTCGAGCGACACGCTGGTGCGGATGAATGGCGCCGCATAAGCGACGCCGGCGACGCTTTTGACGCGCTCGACGAGGGCGGCGGGCAAGACGCCCGGATCGTCGAAATAATCGGCGCGCGCGTCGGCGACCCAGATGTCGACATCCTGGGCGGCCGTGATGTGCGAGGCGGAATTTCCCATCAGGCAGACGAAGATCGCCGCCTGCTGCGCCATCAGCAGCGTCGAAAAGGCGACGCCAAGCACCATGGCGATCGCCTTGCCGATGTCCGCCCACAGAATTTTCAAGGCGATATCGTTCATCCCGCCGTTCACCCGAGCAATTGAATTTATTACCAAGAGAGCTTTTAAGGTCGGCTTAAGCGACGCCTGCGGCCTTCGCCGAAAAAGGCTGTTAACCGCCTGGAAAGGTTTGAGTCCCGCAAGCCGCCGTCAGGACGCCATTCGGGCGAGATCCCGGCCATGGCGCCATTTGAGAATCATTTCCTGAAGGTCGGCCGGATCGACAGGTTTCGTCAGGAAATCATCCATTCCGGCTTCAAGGCACGCCTGTCTTTCGCCCGCGGCGTTATTGGCGGTGAAGGCGATGATCGGCGTCATCGCCGCGGGACCGCCAATGGCGCGAATCTTCGCCGTTGCGGCGAGACCGTCCAGGGTCGGCATGTGCATGTCCATCAAGATGATGTCGAACGGCTGTCGCGCGATGGCCTCCATCACCTGCTGACCGTTTTCCGCCACTTCGACCTTGTGGCCCGCCCTTTCAATCAGCGTTCGCGTCAGGAGCGCGTTGATCTTGTTGTCCTCGGCGATGAGGATTTTCAGCGAAGCGCCCTCAACGTGCGCCGCCGGCGTCTCGCCGTCGCGCCGTCGTCGCTTCGGCGTCTCGGCCGTAGTTTCATTGAGCAGGCTGACAAGCGTCGCCGAGCGAATCGGCTTGATCAGGTATCCGGTGAAGCCGATGCGGCGAAATCCGTCGACGCGCCCGCGCGTCGTCGGCGTCAGCATCACATAGGACGCGTGCGCCGCCTTGGCGATCCGCATGCCGCCTTCGACCGCGATGTCGAGATCGGTGATCGCGATCGAAGTCGGCTCCGCCTCAAGCGCGGCGACCGCCTGCGAGATGGCGGCGACGGCGACGATCTTGGTCGCGCCGGCGGCCTTCAACTGCAGATCAAGGCACCGCGCGACGATCGGCGAGCGTGTCGCGATCAGGATCGGCTGATCAGGAGTGGCGAGAAGCGGCGTCTCATCCCGCGTCGCCTCATCGACCTTCAGCGCAAGGAGCGCCGAAAAGACGCTGCCCGACCCGAGCGTGCTTTCGACCCGGATTTCACCATTCATGGCGGCGACGATCTTCCTGACGATGGCGAGGCCGAGGCCGGTTCCTTCGAATTTTCGCGCGCGTCCTGATTCTGACTGCGTGAATTCCTCGAAAATGCGCGATTTGTCCTCGTCCGGAATGCCGACGCCGGTGTCGCGGACATCGATGCGAATGGCGCACATATCGCCCGGCGCCTTGTTGCGGACATGCGTTTCGATGATGACGCCGCCGCGATCGGTGAATTTGACGGCGTTTCCGGCGAGATTGAGCAGGACCTGCCTGATGCGCTTTTCGTCGCCAATGAGACGCTGCGGCGTCTTCGGATCGACGAAAGAGGCGATCTCGACGCCCTTTTGCGCGGCGCGGGGCGAAAGAAGCTCGGTGACGCCCTGCACCATCGCGCGTATGTCGAAACTTTCGCCGACAATTTCCATCTGGTCGGCGGCGAATTTCGAATAATCGAGCACGTCGTTGATGAGGCAGAGGAGCGAAGTGCCCGATTCGTGGATTGCATCGACATAAGTGCGCTGGGAAGGCTCAAGGCGCGTGTCGAGGAGCAGGCCGCTCATCCCGAGAATGCCGTTGAGCGGCGTCCTCATCTCATGACTCATCGTCGCAAAGAGCTTGAGGCG
This sequence comes from uncultured Alphaproteobacteria bacterium, assembly GCA_902826095.1. GTDB lineage: Bacteria > Pseudomonadota > Alphaproteobacteria > Caulobacterales > Parvularculaceae > Amphiplicatus. Next base: position 13,657 of record CADEDN010000046.1, read on the forward strand.
AGAATCGAAATCGCCGCCCTGCTGATCGTCTGCGCCGCTGCGATTTTCGTCAACGATATTGCGGCCGATGTAAATGCGCATGCCGTCGGGCGCGAGGTTCGAGGTCCAGTCGACTGTCGCTTTGGCGCCGGCATGATGCGTGATCGCGCGGCCCGTCGACGGATCGGGGTCAATGGGGCTTTTCGCGCCGGGCCAGGTCTTCGGCGCGCCGCCGAATAGCGCGCAAAAGGCGTCATTCACATAATGCGCCGCGCGTTCGGAGTTTACGACGATGACCGCGTCCGAAAGCCAATCGAACGCTGCGTACTGATTAGACATTCGCCCTCGCTGGAAAGGGAATGTTTGCCCAATTGCGGTTGCGGTTTGGTAATGGGACGTGGTTAATGCGCATTAATGTCAAGAACGGACAGGCCGAAAAATGCTGAGCGCTTCGCCTGACGGCGCGCCATGGTGCTGGGTCGTGACCGACGGCCGCGCCGGCATCGAAGCGCAGGCCCTCGGCTTGGCCGAGGCGATGGCGCGCAAGATTTCGTTAAGGATTGAACGAAAGCGGATCAGTGTTCGCGCGCCCTATGACCGTCTGCCGCGCACGCTATGGGGCGATCCTTTTTCGCGGCTTGAGCCCGCCGGCGATGCGCTCCGTCCGCCCTTTCCCGATATCTGGATCGCCTGCGGGCGTCGCTCGACGCCGCTGACGATCGCGGTCAAGGCGCGTCATCCCGCGACCTTCACGATCCAGATTCAAGATCCCCGCGCGCCGCTGTCGCTGTTCGACCTCGTCATTCCGCCCGAGCATGACGGGCTCGCCGGCGACAATGTCTTTCCGATTGTCGGATCGCCGAACCGTTCGACGCCGCGCAAGCGCGCACAAGAGTCGACCGAGCAAGATCGCATCAAAAACGTTGTCGCGCTGATTGGCGGCCCCAATCGCGCGTTTCAATTCGGCCGGAAAGATGCGGCGGCGCTCGGCGAACGGCTAAAAGCGCTCGTGTCGTCCGGCGCGGCGCTTCATGTGACGACGTCGCGGCGGACGCCGCCCGACGCCGCGCTGGCGATGAAAGAGGCGCTCGGCAATGCGGCGCAAATGTTTTTTCAGGCGGGCGTCGACGACGCCGGCGTCAATCCCTATCCGGCGATGCTTGTCGATGCGGACGCCATTCTCGTCACGGAAGACAGCGTCAACATGGCGGTTGAAGCGGCGGCGATGGGCAAGCCGGTCCACATCCTGCGCCTCGCCAGAAAGCCGTTCGCTTCGGCGAAAAAATTCGACGCGTTTCACGAGAGTTTGAAGGCGCGCGGCGCTGCGCGCGACTTCAACGGACGGCTTGCAGAGTGGAAATACGAAGCGTTGAATGAAACCGCCAGAGCCGCCGATGAAGCGATCCGGCGCTGGCGTGCATTCTCTTCACAGCGCCGTGTTCGATGAGCCGAGCCGATGCTGCGGCGGATCGGCTTCGCATTGCGGGCCAATGATCCTACATTTGTAGCGTGAGTTCACCGGCGACGGCGCGTCCCCTCCGAACGGCGCACCACCCCAGCGCCGCCTGCTGTCGCCGGCGTCTGTTCGAGCAAATGTGAGCCCTCTGATCTTGCTCGACAACTGGCCGGACCTTTCCCCCAAGGGTCCGGCCTTTTTCATTTCAGCGGGATTATTCGACCATCGCGCGCAGCATCCATGCAGTCTTTTCGTGGGTCTGGATGCGGACCGTCAGAAGATCTTCGGTCGCCGCGTCGCCGGCTTCGCCTGCGACACCGAGCGCCTCTCGCGCCTTGCGGATCAGCGCTTCGTGACCGTCGAGGAGGTTTTTGACCATCTGGCTGGCGGAAGGGGGCTTCTTTTCTCCTGACTCGATCGCCGCAATCGAGGCGTAGGCGCCGAGCGCGCGAATGCGTTCGGCGATTTCGTCGAGCGCCGCCCACATCTCCCGGTATTGCCCTTCAAAGAGCGTGTGCAAAACCGGAAATTGCGGCCCGGTGACGTTCCAGTGATAGGCGTGCGTGCGGTGGTAGAGCGAGTAGGTTTCCGCGAGGACGCCGTTCAGCGCATCAGCGACGGCGGCGCGGGCGTTGGCGTCGATTCCGATATTGACGGGTTGCATGGGCGGCTCCTGTGTTGCGCTTCTGTAAGCGCCACATAGGCAGATGAAGCCCATCGTTCAAATGGATAATGGGAATACCGCAAATCGAGGAAGTCGATAAGCGCTACGAAAGCGCCGCGCAAAAGCGCTGGATTCGGCGGCAGGCGTCTTCAAGCTCGGCCATCGAGGTCGCGTAGGAGACCCGGAAAAACGGCGAGAGGCCGAACGCCGCGCCAAACACGACGGCGACGCCTTCAGCGTCGAGGAGGGCGGTCGCAAAATCCTGGTCGTTCATGATTCTCATGCCGGAAGGCGTCGTCTTGCCGATCACGCCGGCGCAGGACGGATAGACGTAGAACGCGCCTTCGGGCTTGCGGCAGGTGAGGCCGATCGCATCGTTCAACAGCGCGACGACGCGGTCGCGGCGCGCGCGAAAGGCGTCATTGCGGGCGTCAAGGAACGCGTGATCGCCATTCAGCGCGGCGACCGCCGCCCACTGGCTGATCGAACAGGGATTGGTCGTCGACTGCGACATGATTTTCGCCATCGCGGCGACCAGTTTGGCGGGCCCGCCGGCGTAGCCGATCCGCCAGCCGGTCATCGCGTAGGATTTCGACGCGCCGTTCAGGGTCAATGTGCGGTCGAACAGCCGCGGCTCGACTTCGGCGATCGTCGCGAAGCGGCGCCCGTCATAGAGGATGTGCTCGTAGATGTCGTCCGTCAGGATCATCACCTGCGGGTGTTTCAACAAGACGTCGGCGAGCCTGCGCAGCGCTTCGCGGTCGTAAGCGGCGCCGGACGGATTGGACGGCGAATTGAGGACCAGCCATTTCGTCTTTGGCGTGATCGCGCGGTCAAGCGCGTCCGCGCGAAGCAGGAATCCGTCCGCATCCGTTGTTTTGACGATGATTGGCCTGCCGCCGGCGAGCTGAACGATGTCAGGATACGACACCCAGTAGGGAGCGGGGATGACGACGTCGTCGCCTTGATCGACGCTCGCCATGATCGCGTTGTAGATGACCGCCTTGCCGCCCGGCGCGACCGAAATTTCGGCCGGCGCATAGACAAGGCCGTTGTCGCGCTTGAACTTCGCGATGATCGCCTGCTTCAATTCGGGGATGCCGTCGACATTCGTGTATTTGGTTTCGCCCCGCCGGATGGCGTCGATCGCCGCCTCCTTGACGTGGTCGGGGGTGTCGAAATCGGGTTCGCCGACCGAAAGGGAAATGATGTCCTTGCCTTTGGCTTTGAGGTCGCGGGCGAGCTGCGTCATCGCCAGGGTCGGGGAGGGTAAAATTCTGGCGAGGGCGGCGGACTGGCGAAAGTCGGTCATCGGTTCTGGCGCTCTTAGCGGCGGTGAAAAACAGCGCCTCAATATCGTGTTGCGCCGCACCAACCAACCAGCATCGGATGGTTTTCGCGCTATTTTCGGCTGCATCAGGCGGCGGTTTCGGTAAAAAATTGCGCCCGGTTGTGGACGCCGGCTTGCTCGACCGACAGGATAGTTGAGTTAACTTATTGAAAGAAGTATGATATTCGTGATTTATTGGCGATTGAGCCGGAGACTCGAATCATTGCAACTATAGGTGGTGCTTTAACCTCCGCCTGATGTGTGGTTTCATCGATCGCCCCGCCCCTGAGATTGGGAGAGAGCATGGTTACGGGCCTGAAGACGGCGCTTGCCAACAAGCCCCCGCGACGCGCGATCGACGCGGGGCTGACGGCGTCTGACCGCATCAACATCAAGATCGAGCGGCACGCGCTTTTGCTGCGCGGGGCGCCGATCGCCTCGACGATTTCGATCGTCAACGCGCTGATCACGCTTGGCGTCGCCTGGGGCCGGATCGACCATGTCGTGATCGGCGTCTGGGCGGCGGCGGTCATTTCGCTGTCGGTTTTGCGCCTATTCATGTGGCGGCGTTTCGCGAAATCGCAGGGGGCGGGCCACGCGCTCCTCAAATTCACGCGCATGCACGTCGCCGCGATGGCGGTCAACGGCGTCCTTTGGGGCTCGCTCGCGCCGATTTTCGCGCTGAGCGGGATGGTGTCGAACGCTTACCTTCCATTCATCATCTCCGGCATGACAGCGGCGGCGATCGCCTCCGCCGGCGCGTCCTGGAAATCGGTGCTCGCGTTCAATGTGCCGGCGCTCGCCGCCGCGGCGATTTCCTACGGCCTCTTCGCCGAGCATGACGGCCTCCTCATCGCCGCCGTCATCGTTCTCTACGGCGTCGCCACGACCTATCTCGCCTATACGACGCAGCAGATGATCGTGCGCTCGATCCGCCTTCGTTCGCGCAATGATCATTTGCTCGCCGCGCTGACAAAGCAGGTCGACGCCGCGCATGAAGGCGAGCAGCGCTTCCGCGCGCTCGTTGAATCATCTTCCGACGTGACGATCATCTTTTCGCCGGAAGGCAAAGTCACCTATGCGAGCCCCGCCGCCGAAGCCGCGTTCGGCGCGCCGCCGAAGAACATCATCGGTCTGTCGACGAAAGACATCGTTCATCCGGACGATTTCGACCAGTTCCGCGCGGTCGGCGGCAAATCCCTGTCGACGCTCGGCGAAGTCATTCCGCTCCGGCATGTGTGCATGCGCGCGCCGGGCCGGCCGTTCGCCAACCTCGCCGGCCGCCTCACCAACATGCTTTACGTGCCGGGCGTCGAAGGCTTCGTCTTCAGCGGCGGCAAGGTCGAGGAAGACGCCTGCCGGCATCTGCCGGCGGCGGAGTAGAATTATTCGGCGTGGGCCTTCGCAGGTCGCTTAGAGCGTCACGCAAATAACGCGAATCAATTTGGTTTGCGGTGAAGGCGAACC
>CADEDN010000047.1 GCA_902826095.1 uncultured Alphaproteobacteria bacterium
GCGTTATTTGCGTGACGCTCTAGGGACTAGGGATTAGGGATTAGGGAAGAAGGAATTGGAATGCGCGCCGACCACGACAATGCAAGCCCTTCGTGACGCCTTGCGTCGCCGGCGACGCAAGGCTCCTCAGGGGGAGGCGGGTCCTGCAATACCGAGGTCTCATCCTGAGGAGCGATGCGCAGCATCGCGTCGCGAAGGATGGCGCGTCGCGAAAGACTGCGCGCGGCATTCCCTCGGCGGGCGGGGCGCGATAGAAAGCTGACATGAACCCCTTTGACCAAGGCTCACCAAATCGGGACGGCGAGGCGGTCGTCACCTATCTCGACGCGGAATTCGCGGTCGTGAAGCCGGGCCGCTTCGTGCGCTGCGCGGTGACGGGCGCGAAGATCCCGCTTGAGCAGCTGAAATACTGGAATGTCGACAAGCAGGAAGCCTATGCGGGCCCTGAAGCGGCGATGATCGGTTTTGGCTACAAGAAGAGGACGGCGTGATCGCGATGGCGTGGAAATTCCTTCTGGCGGCGGGCGCGGCGACGCTCGCGGGGTGTGTCGCGGCGTCGACGGGCGCGAAGAGCGCTGAGCCTGCCGCCGCGCCGCCCGCACCCGTCGCCGAGGCTGAAGAAAGCGATCCTCAGCAAAACGCAGGGTTCGACGCGGCGATGGCCGATGCGGAAAAACGCCAGCTTGTGTTCGACGATCCGGCGACAAGCTTGTCGCTGAAGGGCGATCTGGTGCAGGGCGGGCTTGTCTTCGTCCAGACTTTGCCCGGCGCCAAAGCAAGGCTTGACGGCGAACCGGTGCTGGTCAGCGAGGATGGACGCTTTGTTCTCGGTTTCGGGCGCGATCACGGCGCGACCGCGCTGCTCGTTGTGACGCATGCGGACGGATCAATCGTCCGCCGGGCGCTCACGATCGCCGACCGCGACTTTCCGGTCGACCGGATTGACGGCCTCGACCAGTCGAAAGTCTCGGGCTTCACCGCCGAACAGCTAGCGCAGATCGAGGCCGACAAGGAAAAGAAGAAGGCCGCGCGCGCGACGACGGAGACGGCGCCGCTCTGGTCCGCCGGATTTTCCTGGCCGGTGACGGGAAGGATCAGCGGCGTCTTCGGATCGCAGCGCATTTTGAACGGCGAGGCGAAAACGCCGCATTCCGGCGTCGATGTCGCGGCGCCCTCAGGAACGCCGGTGAAGGCGCCGGCGCCGGGCGTCGTTCGCCTCGCCGAGACCGGGATGTATTTCGAGGGCGGGCTCGTCCTTATCGATCACGGGCAATGGCTCGAAAGCGCCTTCCTGCATTTGTCGCGCATCGACGTGAAGCCGGGCGACAGGATCGCGGCGGGGCAAGTGATCGGCGCTGTCGGCGCGACCGGCCGCGCCACCGGCCCGCATATGCACTGGAGCCTTAAATGGACGGGGACCCTGGTCGATCCGCAGCTCGTCGCCGGCGACATGCCGGCGGCGGAAAAGGCGGCGGGCGGCGGTGGAAATTGAACGACTAAATGCAAAAACCTGAATTGCGGCGGCGCCGTCTCATGCGTTATCGTTGGGATGCGAATCTGGAGCAAATAGTGAAAACGCTGATAAAAATCGATCAGAGGTCTGAAGGGCTTCACCCTAGTCAAGCCACTGTAATTTTCACGACGAAAGACGGCGTCAAGGAGATAATTCTGGATCGTGCTTTTTTGAGCGGAAGTTATTTTATGTCGTTTTTCATCAGGCGTGACGGCGATGACGTTCTTATCGAGTTGCCCGCCGAAACTTCGGATGGTCGCTGGCGCGTGACAGTAGACGCCGGCAATACGCGATCAGAACAGTTGGCCGCCTGATTCAGCCGAATGATTCTGACCGATCGCGAGATTCGCATTGCAATCGAGCAGGGGCTCATAAAAGTCCGCCCTGAGCCTCCCCATGACGCCTACAGTTCAACGGCGCTGGATCTCACTCTTGATAAGAACATCAGAACCTTCAAAGTCGCCGCGCCCGGAAACGTTCAGGTCTTTAATCCGTCCGCCGCTGGTTTTAATGCAAAGGCGCTGATTGAAGATGTCACCGAGTCAGCGGACCTTGAGGCGTCGAAGTTTGCGCTCGCGCCCAAGACGCTTATTCTTGGCTGGACTACACAGCGGGTGGATTTGGATTTGCGCGCAAAACTCGCGGCGCGTGTCGAAGGGAAAAGCTCTCTGGCGCGCCTCGGTTTGGCTGTCCATGTCACCGCCCCGACAATCCATGCGGGCTTTAAAGGGCAAATCCAACTCGAGATCATCAATTTCGGCAATACGCCAATTCGACTGTCCGCCGGAATGAAGGTTTGCCAGCTGATATTCGAGCAGACCCTCGGAACGCCCGACGCCGCTTATTCCGGCCAATTTTCCGGACAGGCGTCCTCCTAGATTGCACTTGACAATCATTCGCAATTATATAGAGTCCAGGCTGCGCCTTGGGACTCTTCATGTACGTCTGCCTCTGCAACGCCCTGAAAGACCGCCAGCTCGCCGCCGCCGCCGATGGGGCGAAGAGCGTCGGCGAGGTTTTCCGTCGCTGCGAGGCGCGCCCGCAATGCGGCAAATGCCTGCCGGACGTCGCCAAAATGATCGAGACCGCGCGCGAGTGTTCCGGCGCGCTGATGATCGCCGCCGAGTAAATCCGCAAGTGACAATCGCTCGCAGCCTTCGCGCTTGCCGCGCGAGGCGGGCGGCCTATTCTCGCCGCGAACAAAAGGGAGAGCGCGTGTGAAAGGCGATTCGAAAGTCATCGACTATCTCAAAAAGGCGCTGAAGCTCGAACTGACGACCGTCAACCAGTATTTCCTGCATGCGCGGATGTTCAGGAACTGGGGCCTCGCGCGCCTCGCCAAGACTGAATATGACGAGTCGATCGACGAAATGAAGCATGCGGACGCGTTGATCGAGCGCATCTTGTTTCTCGACGGCCTGCCGAATGTCCAGGACCTCGACAAGATCTATATCGGCGAGACCGTCAAGGAATGTCTTGAGTGCGATCTCAAAGCCGAACACCGCGCGCACCCGCTCTACAAGGAGGCGATCTCTTATTTCGAGTCGGTCAAGGACTATGTCAGCCGCGAGATTGTCGTGCGCATCCTCGAATCGGAGGAGGGGCACATCGATTTTCTCGAAACGCAGCTCTCGCTGATCGGGAAAATCGGCGAACAGCTCTACATGCAGGCCCAATTGAAAAAGGAAGAAGATTGATGCGCGCTTTGACCGGATTGTTCGCCGCCTTGTTGCTCGTCGCCTGCGCGCCGGGGACGAAGTCCGATGTTTCCGCCGCCGCCGCCGGCGACGTCGCGGCGACGCCTGTGTCGGCGACGCCCGTATCCGCGGACGGCGGCGCCTCGCTCCCGATCGGCGAAACGGGCGGCATGTGCGGCGGCATCGCGGCGTTCCAGTGCCTCAATGCCGGCGATTATTGCGCGTATAAAGAGGGCGAGTGCGTGCAGATCGCCGACGCCGCCGGCGTCTGCGAGCGCAAGCCTGAAATGTGTCCGGAGAATTATGATCCGGTCTGCGGCTGCGACGAGAAAACCTACGGCAATTCCTGCATGGCGGCGGCCGAAGGCGTCAGCGTCGCGTCGAAAGGGGAATGCAAGAACGAGGGCTGAAGTCGCTTACGCTTCGTTGATCCGGCAGCGCCGGGCGCGAAAGCGGGTCTTCGATACCCTCAGGATAAGGACCGGCTTCGCGCGCATGCGTATGGCGGCGTTGCAAATTCGCATTTCAGGCGCGCCTTTTACTTTGTCGCGTGATTATGCGAGGGGGAAACTGCATTTTTTCATCGAGCTCATGGCCGGCCATGACGGGCGACATCGCCGAAACTCTTGAAACCGCGTTTCGGGCCGCGCTCGATTTTCGCGCGCGCGCCCGCGACTTGCCGCCGCGGCCAGTCGCGAGTTTTGATGAATTGAAAGCGCGGTTCGACATTCCGCTTGCGCAACTGGGCCGCGATCCCGCGCGCGTCATTGGCGAGCTTGTCGCGGCGGCGGAACCGGGACTTGTCATCAACACGGGCCCGAATTTTTTCGGCTGGGTGATGGGCGCGTCTCATCATGCGGGCGTCGCCGCCGATTGGCTGACATCGGTCTGGGGACAGAATGCAGGAATTTATCGGACGGCGCCGTCGGCGGCGGTCGCTGAAAAAATCGCCGGCCAATGGATTCTCGACCTCCTTGATCTGCCGCCCGAAAGCTCGGTCGGCTTCGCCTCCGGCGCGACGACGGCGAGCCTCATTTGCCTCATCGTCGCGCGCGACAAGATGCTCGCCGCGGCCGGTTGGCCGATCCGGGAAAACGGCGTCTTCGGCGCGCCGCCCGTCCGGATCATTCTGGGCGAGGAAGCGCATTCGACGATCTTCGCCGCGCTCGGCTATCTTGGTTTTGGCGAGCGCAATATCGTGCGCGTCGCCGTCGACGACCAGGGACGCATGCGCGCCGACGACCTCGCCTTTCGGTTGGCCGGAACCGTCGGCCCGAAAATCGTCATCGCGCAGGCGGGCCATATCAATTCCGGCGCGTTCGACCCTTTGCTCCGCGTCGCCGAGCTTGCGAAAGAGCGCGGCGCATGGCTTCACATCGACGGGGCTTTCGGCCTATGGGCGCGCGCGGCGCCGAACCTCAAAACGCTTTGCAAGGGCGCTGAGCTCGCCGATTCATGGTCCGTAGACGGACACAAATGGCTGCAGGCGCCCTATGATTGCGCCTTCGCGATCGTTCGCGACGGACAGGCGCATGAAGACGCGCTCAAGATCGCCGCAAGCTATCTCGATAAGGCGCCGGAGGGCGCTCATAACCCGTCCAGCCTGGTGCTAGAGCTGTCGCGCAGGGCGCGCGGATTCGCCGTCTGGGCGCTGCTGCAGACGCTCGGCAGAGCGGGCGTTGAGGAAATGGTCACGCGGCATTGCCGCTGCGCGCGGGCGCTTCGCGATCGCCTCATTAACGAGCCCGGGATCGCCATATTGAACGATGTCGTCCTTAACCAGCTCGCGATCGCGTTCGGCGATGGCGCGACGCCGGAAGCGCAGGCGCGACTGACCGAGGATGTCGTCGCCGCCGTCCAGAAGGAGAACCGGTCCTATGTCGGTCCGGCGACGTGGAAAGGCCGGCGCATCATGCGCGTGTCGGTGATTTCCGGCGAAACAGAGGAAGCGAACATCGACATTCTGGCGGAAACGACGCTTGCCGCCTGGCGGCGCATTCGGCCGAATTCGCCGTCGACGACCGGCGACGCCGCATCCGGCATGCGCTGAGGATTTGCCTATCGGCGCATGGCGTATGTTTCTTTCCCCCAGCGCCGGTGCAGCCACAGCCACTGGCCGGGGCGCTTGCGGATCATCCGCTCGATTTCAAGATTGATCGCGTCGGTCAAGGATTGCGTGTCGGCGTTGATGTCTCCGGACGGCGCGGACGCGATCGGCTCATGCGCGGTGACGCGAAAGCGCGCGCCGCCGCAGCGTTCGATCTCGATCGGGATGATCGGCGCCCCGTATTTCAGCGCGAGGCGCGCCGCCGCGGGCGCCGTCATCGCCTCCTTGCCGAAGAAGGGCGAAGGGATCCCGCCGCTCGTCAGTTTCTGATCGACGAGAAGGGCGAGCGACGCGCCGGCTTTCAGCGCTTCGATCATGTCGCGCCCGCCGCGCTTGCCTTTCGGAATCTGCCGCCGCGACATCACGCGCGCCCGCTCGCGGATGATGAGGCCGTCGATCAGCGGATTGTTCGCCGCCCGATAGATGACGCCGTATTCGACGCCGAGGGCGTGAAGGACGATCGAGCCGACCTCCCAATTGGCGAAATGACCGGAGACGAAAATCGCCGGGCGATCGCCGCGCGCGATCGCCTCAAGCCGCTCGCGCCCGACAATTTCGACGCGGGGGTCCGGCAGGTCCGGATCGAATTTTTTAAGATGCGCGAATTCCGCCGTCGTGCGCCCGAGATTTTCCCAACTCGCGCGGATCGTCGCCTCGACCTGTTCCTTCGGCCAATCCGGAAAGGCGATTTTGAGATTGACCCGCGCGCGGTCTGAAATCGGCGCGATCATCGGGCCGACGATGCGGGTGAAGCCGCCGGCGATCGCGGAGGCGGCGTCGACGCCGACGAGCCTGAAAAAGGCGCCGAGCGCCAGCGCCAGCGCAAACTCCGCGCGATTGACGAGGGTCACCCTGCGATTGGTGCGCGGCTCCGGCAGCGTGATCTCGTCATCGGCGATGGTCATGACGCGCCTTTGATCTTTGCGAGCGCTAGTCGCGCGAGCGAATCCGGATCATCGATCGTCATCGTCAGTTTGACAGTGGCGACGCCGTCGCGCTGTTCGGGCGAAAGACGCACAAGATCCTTCTCGGTCGCAATCAGCGCCGCGCCGGCCTTGCGCGCTTTCGCGGCGAGCGCGCCGAACTCGGCCGGCGTGAACGGATGGTGGTCCGGAAAGGCGATGCGCTCGACCAGCGTGAAGCCGTTCGCCTCAAGCGAGGCGAAAAACCGCGCCGGCCGTCCGATGCCGCAAAAGGCGACGACCTTCTGCGGCGGGATCGTGGGCGCGACAGCCGTCGACGCCCGATAGACCGGCAGGCCCTGCGCGTCGATCCGCGGCTCGCCCTCGCCGATGAGCGCGATCGCGTCGGCGCGCGATACCGCACGCGCCATCGGCTCGCGAAGCGGCCCTGCCGGAAACACCTGATTGTTGCCGGCGGGATCGGCGGCGTCGACCAGCAGGACCGAGAAGTCCTTGCGGATCGTCGGATTTTGAAAGCCGTCGTCCATGATGACAACGTCGGCGCCGTCCGCCGCCGCGCGCGCGCCGGCGAGACGATTCTTCGCGACCCAAGTCGGCGCGGCGCGCGCAAGGAGAAGCGCCTCGTCGCCGACCTCAATCGCCGTGTGGCGATCATGGACCATGACGGGACCAGTGAGCGAACCGCCATGGCCGCGCGATTGAAAATGCGCGCTGACGCCGCGCTCGGCGAGGAGCTTTTGAAGCGTCAGCGCGAAAGGCGTCTTGCCGACGCCGCCGAGCGTCGCATTGCCGACGCAGATGACCGGCGCGCCGGCGGATTGCGGCCGCGACATCGCCGCGCGAAGCCTTTGTCCCAGATCGTAAAGCCATGACGCCGGCGCAAAAGCGATCGCCGCGGCCTTCGCGGCGACGCCGTCCTCGCGCCAGAACCAGGGTTCGCGCATCACGCAGCGTCTGGACGCGTCGCGCGGATCGCCGGGAGTGCGCCGACGACATCGGCGAGGACGCGCGCGGCGTTCAATTCGGCGGCGCCCTTTGCCGCATCGGCCATCGCGCGCCGCGTCGTCTCGTCCGCCAGCAGGCGCTTGACGGCGGCGGCGAGTTCGCGGTCATTGCGGACGAGCCCCGCGCCGCCGGCGGAGCGCATTTCAGCGTAAGTCTCCGCGAAATTGAAAATATGCGGACCATGCAGAATGGCGCAGCCGAGCCTTGCCGGCTCCAGCGGATTATGCCCGCCCTTGTCGATGAGGCTGCCGCCGACAAGGGCGATGCTTGCGAGGCGGTAGAAGACGCCGAGTTCGCCGAGCGTGTCGGCGAGATAAATGTCCGTGTCGCGATCAATAAGATCGCCTTTCGAGCGTCGGCGCACATTCAGGCCGGCGGCGGCGGCGAGGGCGGCGATCTCTTCGCCGCGCCCCGGATGGCGCGGCGCGATGATGGCGAGCGCGCCGGGAAATTCGGCCTTCAGCGTCTTGTGGGCGGCGAAAATCGTCTCCTCCTCGCCCTTGTGCGTCGACGCCGCCAGCCACCAGCGCCGCCCCCGCATCGTTTCGATCAGGCGCGCTTCTTCCGCCGGATCCCCCGGCAGCGGCGGCGCGGCGTTCTTGAGATTGCCGAAAGAGGGCACATCGCGGCGGGCGAGGGCGGAGAGCCGCTCCGCATTTTGACGATCCTGCGCGATCAGGACGTCGAATTGCGACAGCAGGAATCGGATGGTCTGCGGCTTGCCCTTCCATTCCTCATAGGATCGCGGCGACACGCGGCCGTTGACGAGCGCCATGAAGGCGGCCCGTTTTCGCGTTTCGACGAGGAGGTTCGGCCAGAATTCAGATTCGACGAAGAGCGCGCTGTCGGGCCGCCAGTGATCCAGAAAATCTCGGACATAGCGCGGGTGGTCGACCGGGATGAATTGATGGATGGCGCCGGCGGGCAGTCGCTCCGCCATCAGCTTCGCCGAGGTCACCGTTCCGGTCGTCACCAGAACCGCGAGCGCCGGATCGTCGCGGCGAAGCTTTTCAACGAGCGGCAGGACGGAAAGAGACTCGCCGACGCTCGCGCCGTGGATCCAGGCGAGGCGCCCGTCGGGGCGCGCGCGCCCCGCCGCGCCGGTCCGTTCGGGAAGGCGCTGGGGGTCCTCTTTTCCTTCGCGCCGGCGCCGCTCAAGCATCAGTCGCGCGACCGGCGCGCTCGCCCAGCTCGCGGCGCGGTAGAGCCGCAGGCCCAAAGGCTCGCTGATCGTCACGCCGGTTGCGCCTGAGCCCGCCACGCCTTAATCCGTATCAAGAGGAAGCCGGCCGACCGCCGCGTCGGCGATCCGTCCCGCTTCTTTCAGTTCCGCCTCCAGATGCGCGCGCGCGCGTTCAAGCGCCGCCGCGTCGGCGTTGCGTTCTACATGGATCGGGGGCCTTGCCGCAAAGGCGAGGCGCGAAAAGGGCGCGGCGAGGAGGAAACGGTCCCAGGTCTTGAGGCGCAGCCCGCGCGAGGCCGAATAGGCGCCGGGCAGGATCGGCGCGCCGGAAAAGGCGGCGAGCTTGATGGCGCCGATCTTGGCGATCTCGGCGGGACCCTTCGGGCCGTCCGGCGTCATCCCGACGATCGCACCCTGGTCGAGCGCGGCGATCATGGCGGCGATCGCCGGCGCGCCGGATTTGTTCTTCTCGGGCTTTTTCGGATCGGCGGCCGACCCCCGGATGAGATTGACGCCGAATCCCTTGACGGCGTTGGCGATGATCTCGCCGTCGCGATGGGCGGAAATCAGCATGTGGACCGGCCGGTCGGTCTCGCCCTTGAGGGCGGCGCCCATCAGCAGCCGCGCATGCCAGAAGGCGATGATGAAGCCCTGGCCGCCCGCCAGCAGCGCGTCGGCGTGATGGCGGTCAATTTCGGTGCGCGATGAGGTCGCCTCAACAAGGCGGATATAGGCGGCGATCGCGCCGCTCGCGGCGCGGCCGGCGAAGGGCGATCGCATCGCCTGCCTGATGAGTGATCCGCCAGCCATGTCGGTCGCGAAAGCCGTTCCCGGTCAAAGGGTTGAGAATGGAGGGCTTGCCTAGCCCGGCTGACGCCCCGAGTATAGAAGCAGCGCAGAAACCAAAAAATCCATTGGCCCGCACCAATCCGATGACCGCTCAAGCCGAAGCGTCGAGCCTTGCGCTCGCCGGACGGCTTTGGCGCGCCTATCTCGGGCGCTATGCGGCAAAGCTCGGTCTCGCGCTCCTCGCCATGGGGCTTTACGCGGCGTCCGCGGCCGCGATCCCCGCCGGCGTCGAATGGATCAACGCCGGCCTTTCGGGCGAGCGCGCTTCGCTCGGCGGCTTTCCGGCGAATGTCGCGCTCTTCGGGCCGGTCGTCATCGTCGCGCTCGGGCTCGTCAACGCCGCCGCCCAATATGTCCAGGCGCGCCTGTCGGCGTCGGCTGCGCTCTCGGCGCTGCGCGATCTCCAGTCCGACATGTTCGGCAAATTGCTGACGATCGACGACGCGCAGCTGCGCGCCTTCGGCGCCGGACAGTCGATCGGCAGGCTGACGAATGACGCGGCGGTCCTGCGCGAGACATTGACGCGCGCGCTGACGGGGGTTCGCGATCTTTTGACCTTGCTCGCGCTTTGCGCGGTGATGATCTGGTATGATGGGGTGCTGTTCGCCGTCGTCATCGCGATCTATGCGATCATCGGCTGGCCGGTCGCGCGGATCGGCGCGCATCTGAGGAAAAGCTCGCGCGCGGCGCAAGAGCAGACTGGCGACATAGCGAGCCTCGCCGCCGAAGCGGTCGCCGGCGCGCGGATGATCCGGACCTATGATCTTGCGGCGCATGAAGCGGCGCGCAGCAAGAAGAGCTTCAACACCCGTCTCGCGACGCTGCAGAAAATGGCGCGGCTGCGCGCGCTCAATGAGCCTTTCATCTTTTTCGTCGGCTCGCTGGCGCTGGCGATCGTCATCGCGGTCGTCGCGATCCGCATCGAGGCGGGCGCGCTCAGCGCGCCGCAATTCATCTCGTTCATCATCGCGCTGTTGATGCTGTCGCAGCCGGCGCGCGGGCTCTCGACCTTGAACGCCGTCGCGCAGGAGGGCTTTGCCGCCTTCGAGCGAATGCTGGCGCTGATCGACACCGAGCCGACGATCCGCGACGCGCCGGACGCCAGAACGCTCGCGGTCAGCGCGGGCGGCGTTTCCTTCCGCGACGTCTCCTTCGCTTATTATGGCGGCGAGGCGGCGCTAAGCGGTTTCTCGCTCGAAGTCCCCGCCGGCAAGACAGTCGCGCTCGTCGGCGAATCGGGCGCCGGCAAGTCGACCGTATTCAATCTGTTGACGCGGCTTTACGAACCCCGATCGGGGAGCATCCATATTGACGGGCAGAACATCGCCGGCGTCACGCTCGCTTCACTTCGCGCCGGCGTCGCTGTCGTCAGCCAGGAAAGCGTCCTCTTTGACGACAGTGTCGCGGCGAATATCGCCTTCGGGAAACCCGGCGCGACGCGCGAGGAGATCGTCGCCGCCGCGAAAGCGGCGGCGGCGGACGGCTTCATCCGCGCGTTGCCGAACGGCTATGACAGCCGCGTCGGCGAGGCTGGCGGCAATCTCTCCGGCGGCCAGCGCCAGCGCATCGCGATCGCGCGCGCGTTCCTGAAAGACGCGCCGATCCTGCTCCTCGACGAAGCGACCTCGGCGCTCGACGCTGAATCGGAAGCTGCGATCCAGGCGGCGCTCGCGCGCCTTTTGAAGGGCCGCACGACCATCGTCATCGCGCACCGCCTGTCGACGATCCGCGCCGCCGACCTCATCGCCGCGATGGAAAAGGGGCGCGTGACCGAGACCGGCGCCCATGACGAGCTGCTCGCCAGGGGCGGGTATTATGCAAGGGCGGCGGGGCTGCAGATGGAGGGGGCGTGAATTTCGGCGCGTGCCGTCTGGTCAAGGTCTGCGGCGCGCCGAGCCCAGCATGTCATTGATTCATCGCCTGGCCGCCACCGGGTTTGGGAGCAATTATCGAAGTCAATGAAATGACTCTGCGTAATCGTGCAACGATTATGTCATTGATTTCATAGGATAAAGCTTCCTTCTCTGAAAATCGTTGCATCGAAAATGCAACGATTTCCCGCGCGCGCTATCCCCAACAATTTTGGAGACCCTCGCCCCCCCTCAATGCAGCTTCAGCCTCGGCCGGACGACATGATTGATCTCCCGGGCGATGATCTGCGTCATGCCGTTCAGCCATCCGTGGATCGTCATCAGGTGCATCCGGTAGAGCGACACATAGGCGAGCCTTGCGAGGCGCCCTTCGATCGCCATTCGCCCGCCGATCAGATTGCCCATCAGCGAGCCGACGGTCGAATAGCGGCTGAGCGACACCAGCGAGCCGTGGTCGCGGTAGACGAAATCGGCGAGCGGCTTTTCTGACATCGCGGCGACGATGTTCTTGAAGGCGACGCTCGCCATCTGGTGCGCGACCTGCGCGCGCGGCGGAACGGGGCGCTCGGCCCCGTCGGGCGTAAAGGACGCGCAATCGCCGATCGCGAAAATGCGCGCGTCGCGAGTCGTCTGCAACGTCGCTTTGACGACGAGCTGGTCGGCCCTGTTGGTTTCAAGCCCGCCGACATCCTTGAGAACGCCCGGCCCTTTGACGCCGGCCGCCCACACCCGCAGATGCGCATGGCGCCGCTCGCCGTCGCCGAACCGGATCTCCTCACTTGTCACTTCGGCGACGCGCGCATTGACGATCACTTCAACGCCGAGCGCTTCAAGCTCTTCCCGCGCGGCCTCGGCGAGTTCTTCGGGAAGCGCGGGCAGGATGCGCGGGCCGGCTTCCAGCAGCGAAACTTTGAGGCGCGTTTCGTCAAAGACTTCGAGGCCGTAATAGCGCAGCGCCGACGCCGCGTTGAAGAGTTCGGCGGCGAGTTCGACGCCGGTCGCGCCGCCGCCGACGATCGCGACCTCGACGAATTCGTCGGCCGATTTGTCGATCGTCATCTTGCGCGACACTCTGAGGCAATGATTGAGCAGCTTCTGGCGGAAACGGTCGGCGTCGGCGCGCGTATCGAGAAAGATGCAGTTCTCGCGAACGCCCGGAACGCCGAAATCATTCGACGTCGAGCCGAGCGCCAGCACCAGATAATCAAAGCGGATGCGATGCTCGCCCATCAGCTCCGAGCCGTCTTCGTCGATCAGCGGCGCGATGACGATCTGGCGATTGTCGCGGTCGATTGCGCGCAGACTGCCGAGGAAGAACCGGTACCCCCAGCGCCGGCAATGCGCCCGGTAGCCGACTTCGTCGAGATTGGCGTCGAGCGATCCCGCCGCCACCTCATGCAGCAGCGGCTTCCAGATATGCGTCCGGTTGCGCTCAAGGAGAATGATGTCGAATTTTTCGCGCCCGAATTTCCGGCCGAGGCGCGCGACAAGTTCAAGCCCGCCGGCGCCGCCGCCGACCACGACGATTTGTGTTTTCTTCGGCGTCATAACGCTTGCTCCGGATCGGGGCCCTGTTGATCATAACGCCGTACACAAACTTTACAACGCGGTCACTCCCGCCGCAGCACGCGCTCGGTCAGGAAATTCCCCCACCACGATCCCATGAAGTCGCGCTTGATCGCCGCCGGATCATAAGCGGGGCTCGCCGCCCAATCGAGAAAGGCGTCGACATCGGCGAGCGATATCGCCTTGGCGCGCGCGTGATCGAGATAGCGGTCGAACGCGGCGTCGATGACGCCCGTCTTGCCGTGTTTCACATGGCCGTAGCGCAGCGACAACTGCTTCAGCGCCGCGTCGAGCGGGCGCTTCTCGCGGAAGAAAAGGTAAAGCGCCGCGACGACGCCGACCCTGTCCGCGCCCGACTTGCAGTGAAAGAGCGCCGGATATTCGATGCGGTCGAACAGCGCGCGCGCCTCGCGCATCATTTCGATGGACGGCGCCTCGCGTGAGAAGACGCGAAAATTCACCAGCGTCATCCCCGATCGCGCGCACGCTTCCTCCTCGAGGAACAAGGCGGCGCTCGGTTTCGGCCCGCGCAGATTGACGACGGTCTTGATTCCGCGCCGCGCCCATTTTCCAAGGCGCGCCGGGCTCGGCTGAAAACTCCGCCAGACGCCGGGCGCGATTTCATGCGTGTTGTCGTAGCAGGCCCTGATGATCGCATGATCCGCGAACAGGAATTCGCGCAAGGCGCGCTTTCGCCCTTCGAGCGTTGCGAAATCCTCGCGGGTGAGCGCCGTCGCCAATTAGAACTTTCCGTCGCCGTCCGGATCGAGCAGGCGATGCAGATGCACGATGAAATAGCGCATATGCGCGTTGTCGACGGTCGATTGCGCTTTCGCCCGCCAGGCCTTTTCCGCCGCGGCGTAATTTGGAAAGACGCCGACGAAATCGACGTCCGAGAGATCGCGGAATTTCACGTCTTCAAGATTTTCAAGCTCGCCGCCGAAAACGAGATGTAGAAGCTGTCTGTCGGGCACCGTCTTGCTCCTGTGCGTCTCAATCGCCGGCGACCGTCATCGCGCCGACGAAAAGGCTCGGCGCGTTGGTCGCGCCGCGAAATTCAAGATCGTTCGCCGCGACAAGGCTATTGTACATGTCGAGGAGATTGCCGGCGATCGTGATTTCGTTGACGGGATATTGGCGCTCGCCCTTTTCGACCCAGAAACCGGAGCAGCCGACCGAATAATCGCCATTGTTGGAATTGACCTGCGGGCCGAACATGTCGGCGACGAGAAGGCCCGTTCCGATGTCCGCCAGCAATTGCGCGGGCGTCTTCGGCCCGGCTTTCAGATAGAGATTGGTCGATCCTGATCCCGGCCCGCCCGCGGCGCCTCTGGTCGCGCGCCCGTTGGTTTCAAGCTTCAGCTGCCGCGCCTGCGCGCTGTTCAAAAGCCATTGCGTCAGGACGCCGTCGTCGATGAGGTTGAACGCCTTGGCCGCGACGCCTTCGCCGTCGAACGGCCGCGATCCGTGGCCGCGCTTGATGAAGGGATCGTCGACGACATCCATGCCGGCCGGAAAGATCCGCTCGCCAAGCTTGTTTTTCAGGAAGCTGACGCCGCGCGCGACGGCGGCGCCGTTCGCCGCGCCGGAGAGGTGGCTAAGCAGCGAGTTGGAGACGCGATTGTCGAAAATGACCGGCGCCGTCTGGCTCTTGACGCGTCTTGGCGAAAGCCGCGCGACCGTCCGCTCGCCGGCGCGGCGGCCGATCGCCTCCGGCGCGCGCATGTCGGCGTAATGCGTCTTCGAATCATAATCGTAATCGGTCTCCATGCCGCCCGCGTCCTCGGCGACGACGCTGACCGACACGGAATGATGCGAGCCGCCCGACTCGCCGAAAAAGCCGTGGCTCGTCGCGAACCATTTGCGGCCCTCGCCGTAATTGGCGCCGGCGCCGGAGGAATTCACGATTCCCTTGACCGCGAGCGCCGCCTCTTCGCATTGGCGCGCGCGATCCTTCAGCGCCTCTGTGCCGGGCTCGGCGTAATCGCCAAGGTCGAGATCGGCGAACGGCGCTTTCGCCAGCCGCTCCTTCGGCGCAAGACCGACATAAGGGTCTTCGGGCGCCGCCTTCGCCATCGACGCGCAGCGCTCGACCAATGCGCCAAGCGAGGCCTTCGAGACATCCGTCGTCGAGACGCTCGCTTGCCGCTGGCCAAAGAGGAGGCGCACGCCGAGATCGAGACCCTCTGAGCGCTCGACGTCTTCGAGCTTGCCCATCCGCCAGGAAACGCCGTGGCTGACCGCGTGATAAAGAACGGCGTCAGCGGCGTCGGCGCCGGCGCGTCTGGCGTCGGCGAGGACGGCGCTCAAGATCTTCTCTGCGTCGCGTTGATTCATGGGGCCGGAGATAGAGGCTCCGCGCGAAAGGCGCAACAGCGCGCGAGCAAGCGTGCCAAGGGTCACAGTCAAGGCGGCGACGACGGGGCTAATCCGGACGCGGCGAATTCATCAATATTGACCAGGCGATATTTCGGCATTGTGCGGGCGGGCGTCGCCCGTCCGCACTATTTCTTTTCGGCGATCTCCGCTTTCGCGCCTTCTCCCCATTCCCGCATCGCCGGCAGCGACCACATCGCGTCGCGCCAGGCGGCGGCGGCCGGCGGCAGCGCGAGCGGCCCATAGGTCACAAAGCGCGAGACGACCGGCGCGAACATCGCGTCGGCGATCGAGAACCGGCCGAACAGGAACGGCCCGTCGCCGTTCTTTGCAACGGCGCCGTAGTCGCGCCGACAGGTTTCGAAGATTTCGATGAGCCGCGCGATGTCGTCCTCGATGCCGTGCGTCGTGTGGCGCATGCCCTCGCGGGCGAAATGCATCGGCCACAGCGTCCGCAGCGCCGAAAAGCCAGAATGCATTTCAGCGGAGACCGATCGCGCCGTCGCGCGCGCGGCGCGGTCCGCGGGCCAGAGCGATTTTTCCGGAAATTTCTCGGCGAGATATTCGCAGATCGCGAACGAATCCCAGACGACCAGCTCGTCGTCAAGAAGACAGGGCACGCGCGACGACGGCGAAATGTCGGCGAGTTCCGCTTTCGATGTCGGCCGGTCAAGACGGATCACACGCTCGGTGAAACCTATGCCCGCATGTTTCATCAACAGCCAGGGCCGCAATGACCAGGAGGATAGATTCTTGTCGCCGATATGGAGGATGAGCCCCGCCATCTATCGCCGCCCGTTGAAAAAATTGACGATCCACTGCGCCAGAAGCCCGCGGTCGGAGCGCTTCTTCAACGCGGCGAGGCCTTCTTCCGACAGCGCCTCGCCGAAGCGGTTCCTCCTTATGCCGATCAAATCGGCGGCGTAATCGTGCTCGAATTCGGGGTGCATCTGAAACGAGATCGCCGGCCCCTGCGCATAGGCGAGCGCGCCATATTCGCAAAATCCCGAACCCGCGAGCGTTTTGGCGCCGGGCGGCGGCTGGGTCACTTGATCCTGGTGGGACACCGCGCAGGAAATTCTTCCCTGGTGCGGCGCCATCCATGGCGCCTCGGCGGCGACGTCGTAATGATGAACGCCGACGCCCCAGCCCTTGTCGGATTTCTTCACTTCGCCGCCGAACGCCTGCGCCATCAATTGGTGCCCGAAGCAGATGCCGACCTGCGGCTTGCCGGCCGAGGCGGCGTTGCGGACCAGATCCTCAAGCGGCGCGATCCAGGCGTGGTCTTCATAGACGCCGGCGGGCGAGCCGGTGATCAGCAGGCCGTCAAAGTCGGCGGCGCTTGGGAGCGATCCGTCCTTGAACGTCGGATAGGTGACGAACGACAGATGCGGCGCCAGGGGCGCCAGCATCCGCTCCATCATTTCCGGATAGGTCGGGTGCTTGCCGTTCAACTGTTCCGGCGGCGCCCCGGTTTCGATGATCGCGATGCGCATGGCCGCTCATACTACCCGCCGTCAGGCGCTTCAACGCCCCGCCTTTCACAGTTGCGCGCGGACCGCTAATGCTCGCCCATGAGCTACAAATCCCTCCGCGACTTTCTGGCGGCGCTTGAGGCGGCGGGCGAGCTTCGCCGCGTCAGCCGCCCGGTCTCGACGGTTCTTGAAATGACCGAGATTCAGACGCGCCTTCTCGCGGAGAAAGGCCCGGCCGTCATCTTTGAAAAGCCGGTCCTGGCGGACGGGTCGATTTCGCCGATCCCGGTCTTGGTCAATCTCTTTGGAACGGTGAAGCGCGTCGCGATGGGCGTGACGCTTGGCGGCGTCGAACGCACCGATGCGCAGGCGCTGCGCGAGGTTGGGAAAACGCTCGCATTCCTGCGCCAGCCGGAGCCGCCGGCGGGGCTCAAGGACGCGATCGAGCTGTTGCCGTTTGCGCAGACATTGATGTCGATGCGCCCGTCGACGCGCGGATTTGGAACGGCGCCCTGTCAGGAGATCGTGCTGACCGGCGACGATATCGATCTGGCGCGGCTGCCGGTGCAGACCTGCTGGCCGGGCGAGCCGGCGCCGCTCATCACCTGGCCGCTGGTCGTCACCAGGGGACCCTCGCAAAAGCGCGAGGACGATTTCAATCTCGGCATCTACCGGATGCAGGTGATCGGAAAGAACCAGACGATCATGCGCTGGCTCGCGCATCGCGGCGGCGCGCAGCACCATCGCCGCTGGAAGTCGGAAAAGCGCGATCCCTTGCCGGCGGCCGCCGTTCTCGGCGCTGATCCTGGAATTATCCTCGCGGCGGTGACGCCGGTGCCTGACACGCTGTCGGAATATCACTTCGCGGGATTGCTCCGGGGACGGAAGGCGGAGCTCGTCGACTGCCGCACCGTGCCGCTCAAGGTTCCCGCCGACGCCGAAATCGTCCTTGAAGGCCATGTGTCGCTCGACGATTACGCCGACGAAGGCCCTTATGGCGATCACACCGGCTATTATAATTCCGTCGAGAAATTCCCGGTCTTCACGATCTCCGCGATCACGATGCGCAAGGATCCAATCTACCTTTCGACCTTTACGGGAAGGCCGCCGGACGAGCCGAGCGTTTTGGGCGAAGCCCTCAACGAGGTCTTCATTCCGCTCCTCCAGCAGCAATTTCCGGAGATCGTCGATTTCTATCTGCCGCCCGAAGGATGCTCCTATCGGATCGCCGTCGTCAGCATGAAGAAGGCCTATCCAGGCCACGCCAAGCGCGTGATGATGGGCGCTTGGAGCTACCTTCGCCAGTTCATGTACACGAAATGGATCATCATCGTCGACGACGACATCGACGCGCGCGACTGGAAAGACGTGATGTGGGCGGTCTCGACCCGCATGGATCCCGCGCGGGATGTCACGCTGATCGAGTCGACGCCGATCGACTATTTGGACTTCGCCTCGCCCGAAAGCGGTCTCGGCTCGAAGATCGGCCTCGACGCGACGAACAAATGGCCGCCGGAAACAAAGAGAGAGTGGGGCGAGAAAATCCGCATGTCGGACGACGTCGTCAAACGCGTCGACGCGATGTGGTCGGAGCTTGGATTGCCCGGAAGCGGCAAGGGGATATGGGGCTGAGAAGCGATGCGTTGAGCCGGAGAAAGCCTGGCTGTTTCAGCGGAATCTCTCCATCGTCGCCCCTTCCCCTTACCCTGTCATCCCGGATGCGCTGCGGCGCGTCCTTCGAGACGCCGCCTGACGGCTCCTCCTCAGGATGAGGGCTGCGACG
>CADEDN010000048.1 GCA_902826095.1 uncultured Alphaproteobacteria bacterium
CGGGATCCCGTGTCTGCGCGGCAGCGCTGCGCGCTGCAGCGCGCACGGGATGACAATTGCCAAATCCCACACCTCGAAACCTCGCTTAGGATCGTTCTCAGTCGGAGCGCGGAGAGGCGACTGAGTGCACCCGTTGCTCGGCGGCTTCGACGATGGCGCGCGGCGCGTATGGGCCAGTTGGGTAGGCTCTTGCGCGTCGACGTGAGACGCCGGGCCTTGAGGCCTATTCAACGCTTTCCGGGGTAACAGCCGGCCGGCGGGGCTGATACGCCCGGCGAACACGACCGAAACGCCATAGCGCCTGAAGCGAGAGCTAAGGGCGCGCCGCGCGGGACGTGAACCGTCCCCAAAAAAATTAGACTGGATGGTCCGCGTCCCGCGCACCCTCTCCTTTCTATCGGACTAAAGGCGAACTGCCGGGAAGGTGCTTCCGCGGAGGGGGGCGGCGATTTGCGCGGGGACTAGGGACTAGGGACTGGGGACTAGGGATTAGGGACTTGGGATTAGGGAAGAAGGAATTGGAATTCGCGCCGACCACGACACTGCAGGCCCTTCGTGACGCCTTGCGTCGCTGGCGACGCAAGGCTCCTCAGGGCGAGGCGTTCCCGCAATACCGAGGTCTCATCCTGAGGAGCCTCGCGACAGCGAGGCGTCGCGAAGGATGGCGGCGGGCGGTGAACGCTTGCGACAATGAACGAAGGAGGATGATCAAAGAAAGGGAACTGGACCGGGCGTTAACGCGCTGGCCGGCAATCGGTGTTAACGTCGCGACATGACATCGCTTGCCGCCGCATCATTCGTCGAGGGCCTCAAGACCGGCGCTTATCTTGATCGCGCCCGGCTGCGCCGGCTCGCCGCGATCTATGCGATTGTCGGGCTCATCAGTTTTGTCGCGATGCTGGCGACGTCCGACGGCTTCAAGGACAAAATGGGCCGCCCGCTCGGCACGGATTTCATGGCCTTCTATGTCGCAGGGTCCGTCGCCGTCGACGATGTCCCGGCGGCGGCCTATGACGCGCAAAAACTGTATACGGAGCATCAAAGACTGCTCGGCGAGGAAAAGCCGTCCTTCTGGCCCTATCTCTATCCGCCGGCGTTTCTGTTCCTCGCGATCGCTTTCGCCGCCCTTCCCTATCTCGCCGCATGGCTCTTGTGGATGGGCGCGACGCTCGGCCTTTATGTCGGCGCCATGCAGAAACTGGCGCCGGGCGCCCTCGCCGCGCTCGTCGCGGTCGCCTTTCCGACCGTTCTCACCAATTTCCTGCACGGGCAGAACGGTTTCCTCATCGCCGCGCTGTTCGCCGGCGCTGTCGTCTGTCTTTTCGGGAAACGGCCGATCGTCGCCGGAATTCTTTTCGGGCTCATTGCGCTAAAGCCCCAATATGGCGTTCTCATTCCGGTCGCGCTCGCCGCCGCCGGAAGATGGCGGGCTTTCCTCGCCGCCGCGGCGACGGTCGGCGCGCTCGCCGCCCTGCCGACGATCGCGTTCGGCGCCGATATCTGGCCCGGATTTTTCGAGACCATGCGGGCGGCGCGCGTCGAGGTTGTCGAAGCCGGCGCGATCGGCTTTGAAAAAATCCAAAGCGTCTTTTCGCAGGCGCGCATGCTCGGCGCGCCTGTCAGCCTCGCTTACGCCGCGCATGGCGCGGTCATGATCGCGCTTGGCGCGCTGGTCTTCAGGCTCTGGCGCGGCGACGCCGCCGACGACGTCAAGGCGGCCGGGCTCATCGTCGCCTCGCTTCTCGTTTCGCCCTATGCGGTCGATTACGACCTTGTCGTCCTTGCGCCGGCGATCGCTCTGCTCATTCGCGACGGATCTGCGCGCGGCTTTGGCCCATATGAAAAGTCGGCCTTCCTGTTCGCCGCGATCGCGCCGGTGATCGCGCGGCCGATCGGCGCCGGCCTTCACGTCTCGCTCGGCCTCATCGCGATGATCGCGCTGATGGCGATCGTCTGGCGGCGCTCCGGCGAAAACGTCGTGCGCGCAGCCGCCGGGCCGCGCGCCGCCCTTCCCACCGGCGCCGGCGGCCGATAAGCTCGCCGCCGGAGACGCCCATGTCATACGCCTGTTTTTCCGTCACGATCGCCGACCGGATCGCGCATGTCCGCTTCAATCGCCCCGACAAGGCGAATTCGATGATTCCGGAATTCTGGGGTGAGTTTCCGGCGGCGATCGACAAGATCTCGAAGGGCGGCGAGGCGCGCGTCATCGTCATCTCCGCCGAGGGCAAGCATTTCACGGCGGGGATGGATATTTCCGTCTTCATGCAGGGCGGCCTCGACGGCGACAGTCGAAACCCGCAGGTCTCGGCGGAAGCGTTCCGCCGCAAGATCTTGTCGCTGCAGAACACGTTTTCCTGTCTTGAGCGCGCGCGCCAGCCGGTTCTCGCCGCGATCCAGGGCGGCGCGATCGGCGCTGGCGTTGATCTCGCGACCGCCTGCGACTGCCGTTACGCGTCGGCGGACGCGTTCTTTTCCGTGCAGGAGACGGCGATCGGCATGACCGCCGATGTCGGCACGTTTCCGCGGCTGATGCGCCTCATCCCGGAAGGATGGGCGCGCCAGATGGCCTATACGGCCGAGCGCCTTCCCGCTGCGAAGGCGAAAGAGATCGGCCTTGTCAACGAAGTCTACCCGACCCACGAGGCGCTGCTCGACGGCGTCATGGGCGTTGCGCGCCAGATCGCGGCGCACTCGCCGCTGGCGGTTGCTGGCTGCAAGGCGATGGCGAATTACGCGCGCGACCACGCGACGCAAGACGCGCTTGATTATATCGCCGTCTGGAACGCGGCGATGCTTCGGCCCGAGGACATCAAGGAATCCTACATCGCCAAAAGCGAAAAGCGCGCGCCCGTCTTCGACGCGCTAAAGCCGTTTGAGGACTGAGGCGTCCCGGAATGAGACGCCCGCCGTGATCCGTATTTTCAAGCGCGCATTAAGGCCAATTTCACCCTCCTTCGGTAAAACCGCCCTGTCCCGGAGGACGATCCATGATCTCGGTGTTTGACGTCTATTCGATATCGCTTCTGCTGATTTCGCTGACGATGTTCGTCGTCAGATATCTCCGCGAAGAGCCGCCGGTCATGCCTTATCTCGTCATCGCCTGCACCTGCGCGGTCGGCAATTTTCTCGGCGAGGAAGGCGGCGGGATCGGCGCCTTCATGCTGCTGGTCGCCGCTTCGTTCCTGTTCCTCGGCTGCCTCTTCTACCCGCAAATGCGCGGCAAGGCGCGCGAAAAGTCGAACGCCGCGCCGAAGGCGACCTGAGCCGGGCTCGCCCGCGGGCGCCCACGACCGTCTTTCGCACAATCGTCGCAGCATTTGCGCCTCGCGCCGCCTTTTCAGCGGCCGGCGGTTTGATATAAGCCATCGGCAAATCAGGGGATTGACGCGCTTCTGATCGGTTCGGTCGCCGGCGCGCGCGCGGGTGATCGGCGCGCCTTGAAGCGGCGGCACAGGAGATCAACGGCGATGGCGCAGCTTACCCTTCCGAAAAACTCGGTCGTCTCCAGGAAGGGCAAGTCGCACAAGGCGCCCGCCGGCGCGGAAAAAACGCTGACTTTCAAGGTCTATCGTTATGACCCGTCTTCCGGCGAAAACCCGCGCGTCGACACCTATGAGATCGACGCCGACGGCGTCTCCATGGTCCTCGACGGCCTCATCAAGATCAAGAATGAGGTTGATCCGACGCTCGCCTTCCGCCGCTCCTGCCGCGAGGGCGTTTGCGGCTCCTGCGCGATGAACATCAACGGCGCGAACACGCTCGCCTGCACGATGGGCACGGATGAATGTTCGGACGGCGACGTCACGATCTACCCGCTTCCGCACCAGAAGGTGATGCGCGATCTCGTCACCGACCTTTCCAATTTCTTCCGGCAGCACGCCTATATCGAGCCTTTCCTCAAGGCGGACGCCGAGGGCAGGACGGCCGAGTTCCTGCAATCGCCGGAAGACCGGAAAAAGCTCGACGGGCTCTATGAGTGCATTCTCTGCGCCTGCTGCTCGACCTCCTGCCCGTCCTATTGGTGGAACGGCGACAAGAACGGCGAGGAGGAATATCTTGGCCCCGCCGCGCTGCTCCAGGCTCATCGCTGGCTCTCCGACAGCCGCGACGAAGACGCCAACGCCCGCCTCGACAAGCTCGAAGACGAGTTCAAGCTTTATCGCTGCCACACCATCATGAACTGCGCGCAGGTCTGCCCGAAGGGATTGAACCCCGCAAAAGCGATCGCCGAGATCAAGAAGTTGATGGTGAACCGGCCGGGGAAGGAAGCGGCGAAGACCTAGGCCCTGTTTACAAACTCATTGACGCCTGAATCGACACTTGATTCAAGGATGCCTCTTGAGGGAGGCGGATTTGAGTCGCGGCGATCTGAGCGAAGCGGAATGGCGGCTGTTGAAGGATCTTTTGCCTGCGGAACGGGGCCGCAAGAGCCGCCCGGCGCAGGA
Source organism: uncultured Alphaproteobacteria bacterium (assembly GCA_902826095.1). Taxonomy (GTDB): domain Bacteria; phylum Pseudomonadota; class Alphaproteobacteria; order Caulobacterales; family Parvularculaceae; genus Amphiplicatus. The sequence goes on from CADEDN010000048.1 coordinate 4,449, forward strand.
CAACCGGAAGATCGTGAACGGGATTTTGTGGCGCATCCGCACAGGCGCGCCCTGGCGCGACGTGCCGGAGAAGTACGGCAAGTGGATGACCGTCTATCAGCGCTTTCGACGATGGAGCGAAGCGGGCGTTTGGGAGGCTGTCGCCTCGGCGCTCGCCGGCGCGATGGCCGACAATAAGCATCACAGCATCGATCCAACGACCGTTCGGGGCCATGTCTCGGCAGCCGGCGCAAAAGGGGGACTCAGCGACAGGCTTTTGGCCGCTCGCGGGGCGGGTTCACCTGTAAAGTTCATTGTCTCAGTGACGCCAAAGGCGTCCCGCTCGCCTTCCACCTCACGCCCGGCGAAGCGGCGGACTGCGCGGCGTTCGAAGACATCTACGCGCTCGGCGACGTGAAGCCGCGCTATCTCCTCGCCGACAAAGGCTATGACACAAACGCCATTCGAGACCGGCTCAAGGAAGACGGCGTCCGTGCGACGATCCCATCGAAATCCAACCGCGTCAAAGCGATCCGCTGGAACAAGGCGATCTATCGCGAACGCAACCGCATCGAGCGCATGATCGGCCATCTCAAAATCAATCGCGCCGTCGCGACCCGCTACGACAAGCTCGCCAGATCGTTCCTCGATGCGCTACACATAGCCGCCATACGCAAATGCTTGCGAACCGCAACTTTGTAAACAGGGCCTAGAGCGGGTTGCAGCGAAAGTGGGTCCCGGTTTCGCGTCGCAACACGCGCGCCAAAAAGATCTGCAGCGCGCGAACCGACTCAATCGGTGCGCAACGCGCTGTAGCCTTCGACCCCGAATGCCGCCAGAATCTCGTTTCCGACGCGCTTGGGCCTTCGCGTTTGCGCATCGATCAGCACCCAGGTTGATTTGACGGCCGCCGCAGGGCGTTCGGCGCCCGGCTTCCGGATGTCGACAAAGCGGTCAAAGCGCGGGCCGTCGACCTTGCCGAGCCATGTGCGCGCGATCACCGTATCGCCGGGGAGAATTGCGTCGCGATAGTCGATCTCGTGGCGGAGGACGATCCAGAGCCATTTCGATTTCATCTTTGCTGTCGCGACGGCGCCCCAATGCGCGACGGCGATCTGTTGCGCCCATTTCAGATAGACCGCGTTGTTGACGTGGCCCAATTCGTCAAAATCGGCGGTCTCGGGCGCAATCTCGCACGCGAACGCCGTATCGAACGAAACGCAGCCGCGCATGCGCCTAGCGTTCCATCAAAGCTGCGCGGGGCCTGCCGTTCATTGACATTTGAAAAGCCGCGGCGGCGTGTTTTTCTTGAGTTTGTAGGCGCCCAATGACGCGCCATCCGCAAGCGTGATTCGCAGCGACATTGCGGCGCCGGCGATTTCGCCTTGATAGCGCGCCGGGCGTTCGGGCAGGACTTCGCCCTCGCGCACCGGGCCGCCGAATTCGCGCACGAAGACGCCCTGAAGATCGAAGCCGCCGTCCTCGGCGAGCGTGAAAGGGCCGTCGATGCGGCCATTTGCGCAGTCGAACTCCAGTTCGGATCGGTCAGCGCCGATCGTCAACGAAATATGATCGCCGCCCCAGGCGCCCGAAGGGTCCGCCGGCGCGGCGGCGCAGCCGGCAAGGCAGGCGGCGGCGAGCGCTTTCAGGTTCCTACGCATAAGGCGATCTCCGTCGATAGGGCGGCGGCAGTCTATATCATCGGGATTGAAGGTGAAATCGCGAGCAAGGCTTCGTTCCGCTAACGCGGCGCCTCATCCTTTCCCGCGGGATGAAAAGGCTATCAGTCTCTCAGCCTGATCTCGGTCGCGACGCCCGCCTCGTCGACCGCGACCAGCGTCTCTTCGATCGGCGGCGGCGCAAGGCGGATCGTTGGGTTCTGCGAAACGCCGAAGGGTTCGGCGGGAAAGCCGAACGGGTTTTTGTCGAACTTCATATTGGCGTTGCGGTCATGATAGGCGACGATCGCGTATTTTCCCGCGGCCGGCGCCGTCACGCAGAATTGCGTCAGGGGCGCGTGCGCGGCGAAGCGGACGCGGAATTCGCGGCCGGCTTTTTTCAGGAAATTTTCCGGCTCGTTGCGATATAGCTCGGCGGTGACGAGTCCGGCGTTTTTCTTGACGTTCTTGATCGTGACGCGGATTTCGTTCGGCTGGCCTTTGCAGCTGACATGGGTGAAGCCCGCGCTGTCGCCCGCCGACGCCGGCGTCGCCGCCAGGATCAGCGGCAATCCCGCCGCAGCAATTTTACGCAACATCCAGCCGCGCCCCTTCGTTCGTCCGTAGACTATCATAGCTGAAACCGGTCGAGCGCCAAAACAGCGTCTCAAGTTGGGCCGGAATGAGGGGCGCGATCACGGTTTGGAGAGTTGCAAGGGTCACGCCGTGACGCGCGCGGCCTGAAAGGCCTCCGCCATCGCCCCATAAGCGGCGACGAGCTGGTCGATATCGTCTCCGGTGTGCGCGGACGATACGGCGAGGCGTAACAGCGAGTCCTTGCCCGGCGTTCCCGGCGGGATCGCCATGTTAACGTAAACGCCCTGATCGAGAAGGAAGTTCCAGGCGGCGAAAGCTTCCTCCTTGGTCGGCAGAAGAACCGAGATCACAGGCGCGGGGCCTGACGCCAGCCGAAGCCCGAACTGGGTCAGCGCCGCATGCAGGCGTTCGGCGTTCGCCCAGAGCGCCTCGCGAATGGCCGGCGTCTCCTTGATGTTCTTGAGCGCCGCGCCCGCCGAGGCGATCGTCGCCGGCGAAGGCGAGGCCGTGAATTTGTACGGCCGGGATGAAAAGCGAAGGTACTCTGCCTGCGGATGATTTGAAGCGACGAACCCGCCGATCGCGGCGAGCGCTTTCGAGAAAGTCCCGGTGTAGAAGTCGATCTTGTCCATCACGCCTTCGGCTTCGGCGACGCCTTTCCCTGTCTTGCCGTAAACGCCGAACGAATGCGCTTCATCGACGAGCAGCATGGCGCCGTGCCGGTGCGCCACCTCGACGAATTCCTTCACGGGCGCCGTGTCGCCGTACATCGAATACATGCCCTCGATGCAGACAAGCTTGCCTTTGAATTTCGGATCAAGTCGGGAAAGCCGCTTGTCGAGGCTGTCCGGGTCATTGTGCCGAAAGCGGATCGTCTCCGCGCCCGACAGCGAACAGGCGTCATAAATGCACGCGTGGCAGTCGGCGTCGACGAGCACAGCGTCTTCCGACGGATCGATAAGGCCGGCGATCGCGCCGAGATTGGCGACATAGCCGGTCGAGAACACGACGCAATGCTTCATGCCGAGGAAGTCGGCGATGTCGCGCTCAAGCCGCTTGTGGCCGGCGAATGTGCCGTTGGCGAAGCGCGAGCCTGTCGTGCCTGTCCCTTCATTATCCAGCGCTTCCTTGGCGGCCGCGATCGCTTTCGGCTCGAAGGTTTGGCCGAGGTAATTGTGGGTGCCGGCAAGGACGGTTTCGCGGCCCTTGATCATCGCGCGCGTCGGGCCGAGCACCTCCTCCATCACCACCGTAAAGGGGTTCTTCCCCATCTCGGAGAGCTGGTTATAGAGGGCGGCGGTCTTCTCGAACTTGTCGAACAGGCTCATTCTCTAGCTCTGCTGTCCCTTGATGGCGTGGATCGCGTCGACCAGCTGGCCGATCGTCTTGGTCTCGGAAATCGTGTTCACCGGAATCGAGATGTCGTAATAGTCTTCGATATCCATGACGATATCGAGAACCGAGACGCTGTCGACCTCGAGGTCGGCGACGAGGTCGATGTCGCGATGGAGTTTGACGCCCTTTTGGTTCAACGGCTCAAGGAGCGTGCAGATCCGGCGATAGACGAGGTCGTCATCGGCTTGAACGCCTGGCTGTTGCGCGGTCATCCTGAAGCTCCAATTGCGGGGCGCCTCATCCTAAACGCATTCCAGCGCTGCGGAGTAGGCATTTCGAAGGTCGGGCGCCCGTCATAACAACCCTTGTTCTTGATACCACCGGACGGTTTTTGCAAATCCTTCCTTGAGCGGCGTCTTTGGGCGCCAGCCCGTCGCCTGCCCGAAGAGGTTTTCGCGCGCGACCCAATCCGGGTGGAAGAGCTCGTTCACCTGTCCCTGGCGGATCGACGGCGTCTTGCCGAAAATGCTCTCCGCCGCCCGAACGCCTTCGTGCAGCAGCGCGACGGCGGGCTTTGGGATGCGGAACGCCGTGACCGTGTTCCCGTAAACCCCGCTCAACGCGTCGCCGATTTCGCTCCAGTACCGGCCCTCGCGCTCTTCGTCCTCAACCTCATAGACGGCGCCGGTCGCGCCTCTTGTCGCCGCCGCAATCAGCGCGCTCGCCGCGTCCTCGACAAAAAGGATCGTCGCCTTCGCCGGCTTTTCCGTCGCCGGCTCAAAATTGAAGCCGGACTTCACCAGCTTGAAATAGGGAAGCGTCACCAGATCGCCGGGTCCGTAAATCGCCGGCAGCCGCAGGGCGAGATAATTGCCGTCGGACGCGCGCGCGACCGCGGCTTCGCTGTCGAATTTGCTGCGCGCATAGGGCGACGCCTGCGGTTGGCGCGCCGACAGGGATGAGGCGTGCACAAAACGCGCGCCCGCTTTCGCCGCCGCCGCCGCCGCGCGCTCGGCCCCGGCGACGTTGATCCGCGCGTAATCCTGTTCTGTCTTTGCGTGGGTTTCGCCCGCCAGATGGAGAAAGGCGTCGACGCCGGCGGCGAGCGCATCCAGCGCCTGCGCGCTTTCAAGATCGCCTTCGATGATTTCCACGCCCTCGCGAGGCTTAAGGCGGCGCACATTGCGCGCCATCGCCCGCACGGCGCAGTCCTCCCGCAGAAGCTGATCGATCAAAACGGCGCCGATGAAGCCGGTGCCGCCGGTGACGGCGATCCGTCTCACACGCGCGCTTCAGCCAGCGCCTTCGGCGCTTCCGCGACGGGGATGTGCTCGTCGAACTCGCCCGCGAGAAATTTCTGTTTGACCTTGGCGCGCGACAGTTTGCCGGACGAAGTCAGGACCATCGAATGCGGCTTTGCGAGGATGACCGTCGCCGGCGCGCCCGCCGCGCTCTGGATCGTCTTGGCGACCTCGCGATGGACTTCGTCGAGCGCTTCGGCGGTCATGCCGCGACGTTCAGCGACAACGACGATGCGCTCGCCGGCGCCGTCATCGACCGAGAAGGCCGCGACGCCGCCCTGGCGGACGCCGTCGACTTTTTCGACGGCCCATTCGATGTCTTGCGGCCAGATATTGCGGCCGTTGATGATGATGAGATCCTTGGCGCGACCGGTGATCGCGATCTGGCCGTTCAGGAAATAGCCCATGTCGCCAGTGTCGAGCCAATCGCCTTCGTAAAGACGCGCCGTCGCCTCCGCATCGGAGAAATAGCCGGGCGTCAGGCTCGGCCCCTTGATGAAAATGCGTCCGACTTCGCGATCCTTCAGCGGCGCGCCGTCCTCGCCTCTGACTTCGATCGCATGTCCCGGCAGCGCCTTACCGCAAAGAACGAAGCCGCGCTTTTGCTCGGGCGAGGTGACAGCGGAGGCCGGCTGCGCGACTCCCGAACGGTTGTAGTGGCGCATGTCGACATAATCGACATCGACGGGCGAGCCGATCTCGGTGAAGGAGAGCGCGAGCGTCGCCTCCGCCATCCCGTAACTCGGCAGGAAGGCGCGAGCGTCAAAACCGGCCGGCGCGAACGCCTCCGCGAACAGGCGCAACGCTTCGGGGCGCACCATGTCGCCGCCAATCCCTGCGACGCGGACGCGCGAAAGATCGATTGCGCCTTCTTCGGCCTTCGCGGAGCGCCGCGCGCTCAGTTCGTACCCGAATGAAGGGCTGTAGGTGATCGTCGCGCCATATTCGGACATGACGCGCAGCCAAAGCAGCGGGCGACGGACGAAATCCGACGTCGCGATGTAATCGACGGAACACTGGCCGTACATCGGCGCGAGCGCAAAGCCGATGAGCCCCATGTCATGGTAAAGCGGCAGCCAGCTTGCCGCGCGGTCGCCGTCGACAAGCCTCAGGCCGTATTTGGTGATGCCGTGGAGATTGGCGTTGACGGATTTCTGCGTGCCGATGACGCCTTTCGGCGCGCTGGTCGAACCGGACGAGTACTGAATATAGCAGATCTCATCGGGGCCGAAGGGAATCGCGTCCGCCTCGGCGCCGGTCTTGAGGTCCTGGAAATCGAGGACCGAGACTTCGCTGTTGCGGCCGAGCGCGTCGGACAGAAAATCCTTCAGCGACGCCGGTCCGACCGCCGCTGCGGCCTTTGCGCCCGCAACCATCAGGCGGACCTGCGTCAGGTAGCCGTCCTTGCCGCCGAGATTGACAGGCAGCGGCATCGGCGCCGGCACGAGGCCCGCATACTGGCAGGCGAAAAACGTCACAAGAAATTCAGGGCTCGTCTCAGCGACAAGCGCGATCCGCGCGCCGCGCTCGAACCTGACGGCGAGCCGGCGCGCCAGTTTGCGGGCTTCATCGCGCAATGCGGCGTAGGTCATTGTCGAGGCGATTTCGCCGCGCAGATTGAAGAAATTGCAGCCGGTGTCGCCTTGCGCCGCGAAGTCGAGCGCGTCGGTCAAGGTGGCGAACAATTCCAGTTTCAACGGAAGCTGGGCGCTCCTCGTCGGCGTCGGCGCGATCCGGTCTTTGAGGGTCGACATTAAAGCCCCCGAGCAGCGCCGGAGTACGCCCGGCTGAACTTTTTACGATCCCGTCCGTCGGGCGTTTTCACCCTTCGCCCGGAAAATTCCCAGTCGGGCTTTTCGCACAAAGGACGATTTTCCCCAAACGCCGAAATTTCGCCGTTTCTTGGCGACCGGCCGTTTTCCACCGTCTGACGAATTTTCGCCCATCCAAACGACGCCGCCCGGCCGGCGTTTTGACCGGACGGGCTGCGAACTCTGGCGGATAGCGCCATGAGGATTGAGGGGCAAGGCGCCGCGGCCGTCGGGGGTTTCAACAATTGCGCTTCGATGTTTCAGCCTCGGCGGCGGCGGAAAGTTTCAATTTTCTGGGGCTGAATACAATGAGTTGGGCCGCCATCGCGATCCCGCCGTCGGCGGCGCCTGGAAAACCTTCGGGGTCCGCCTCGCGCTCGTCCGGGCGGCGAGCCTTGGTTGCAAGGCCGAAATGACCGAAGTCCTATGGCGGGTTTCGTGCGGCGTCGGCGGATCGCCGACCGCCCAAGGGCTGGTTTTGCTCGGGCCGCCCTCAAGTTTTTGTTGATTTTGCAAAAAGGCTTTGCCAGTTATCCGCCCGATCTCGTCCGGGGACTGATTGAAGCGCAGGCGAGCCAAAAGCGCCGCGGCCATCTCAGCGTACTCCCCGACAATTCCAGCAATTGGCCGAAAAGGGCCGGAGAAGGATACCAATGAGCACAAGCTTATGGCTGGTCATCGGGGCCGGCATGCTCGCCATTCTTTATGGCGTCGTCACCATCCAGCAAGTGATGTCGCTTTCAGCCGGCAATGACCGGATGAAAGAAATCGCCAAGGCGATCCAGGAAGGCGCGTCCGCCTACCTGAAGCGCCAATACACGACGATCACGATCGCCGGCGTCGTCGTATTCATCGTCCTATTTGTCGCCTTCCGGGGCGACTTCATTCCGCCAATCGGATTTGCGCTCGGGGCTATTCTATCCGGCGCTGCGGGCTTCATCGGCATGCTGGTGTCCGTGCGGGCGAATGTCCGCACGACAGAAGCCTCGAGACAAAGCCTTGGCAAGGGTCTTTCAGTGGCGTTCCGCGCAGGCGCCGTGACCGGCATGCTCGTCGCCGGTCTCGCGCTCCTTGGCCTTGCCGGCTATTACGCGATCCTGACCGGACCGCTCGGCCTTGCGCCGGAAAGCCGCGCCGTCGTCAACGGCCTCGTCGCGCTTTCGCTCGGGGCCTCGCTGATTTCGGTCTTCGCCCGTCTCGGCGGCGGCATCTTCACCAAAGGCGCCGATGTCGGCGGCGACATGGTCGGCAAAGTTGAAGCCGGCATTCCCGAGGACGATCCAAGAAACCCCGCGACGATCGCCGACAATGTCGGCGACAATGTCGGCGATTGCGCCGGCATGGCGGCGGACCTCTTTGAAACCTATGTTGTGACCGTCGCGGCGACGATGGTGCTCGGGTCCATCCTGTTCACCGACGCCGCGGCGAATTTCATGTTTTATCCGCTGGCGATCGGCGCCGTCTGCATCGTGACATCGATCATCGGCACATTCGCGGTGCGTCTCGGCAAGGGGTCGAAGAACATCATGGGCGCCCTTTATCAGGGCCTTGTGACGACAGGCGTTCTGTCGCTCGTCGCGCTGGCGCTTGTCACCAACGCGGTCTTCGGCTTTGGAGAAGAAATCGGAACGACGGCGGCGGGCGCCGGCTTCACCGGCATGAGCCTTTTCCTGTGCGGCGTCGTCGGTCTCGTCGTCACCGGCCTTATCGTGTGGATCACCGAATATTACACGGGCACCGGCTTTCGTCCGGTGAAATCGGTCGCGGCGGCGTCTGTTTCCGGGCACGGCACGAACGTCATTCAAGGTCTTGCGGTCTCGATGGAGGCGACGGCGCTCCCCGCGCTCGTCATCGTCGTCGGGATCATCGTCACCTACAATCTCGCGGGCCTTTATGGGATCGCGACGGCGGTGACCACAATGCTCGCGCTCGCCGGCATGATCGTCGCGCTCGACGCCTTCGGTCCGGTGACGGACAATGCGGGCGGCATCGCGGAGATGGCGGGGCTCGAGGGCTCCGTCCGCGAGACGACCGACGCGCTCGACGCGGTCGGCAACACCACCAAAGCGGTCACCAAAGGCTACGCCATCGGCTCGGCGGGTCTCGGCGCGCTCGTTCTTTTCGCGGCGTATACGGAGGATATCAAGCACTTCGTCGCGCACCCGGACCAATATCCGTTCTTCGCGGACGTCGTCGTCGACTTCTCGCTGTCGAACCCTTACGTCATCGCCGGGCTTCTCTTCGGCGGCCTGCTGCCGTTCCTGTTCGGCGGCATGGCGATGCAGGCGGTGGGAAGGGCGGCGCAAGCGGTCGTTGAGGAAGTCAGGAAGCAGTTCCGCGAAAATCCCGGCATCATGCAAGGAACGTCGAAGCCGAACTACGCGCGCGCGGTCGACATGCTGACGAAGGCGGCGATCAAGGAAATGGTCGTTCCCTCGTTGCTGCCGATCCTGTCGCCGATCGTCCTTTACTTCGTCATCGGCATGGTCGCCGGCAAGTCGGCGGCGCTGTCGTCGGTCGGCGCCATGCTGATCGGCGTCATCATCACCGGGCTCTTCGTCGCGATCTCGATGACCTCGGGCGGCGGCGCCTGGGACAACGCCAAGAAGCTGATCGAGGAGGGCTTCACTGACTCGACCGGCAAGCTCCACAAAAAGGGCTCCGACGCGCACAAGGCGGCGGTCACCGGCGACACCGTCGGCGATCCCTACAAGGACACGGCCGGCCCCGCCGTAAACCCGATGATCAAGATCACGAACATCGTCGCGCTGCTGCTTCTTGCGGTGCTGGCGGGCTCGCACTGAACTTTCGACGAGATGATTTGAATGCGGAAAGGCCCCGGTTCGCCGGGGCCTTTTTTTGACGCTATTCGCGCAGGAATACTTGGCCGCCGGTCGGGCCGATGCCGTTCGGGACGGGAATGTCGGTCGCGGCGTAATTTGCGTTGAGGACCAGCGTCGGCGTGCCGCTCATCTTGATCGTGCGCGCGACAATCGCCGTATAGGCCGACTGGTCCGCCACCGGCTTCAGCGAGGCGATTTCAAGCCTGCTCCGCGGCAAATAGATTGTGCCGAGAAGCTGGCGCGCATTGCTGCTCAGGATGTAGTGGGATTTCGATTCGGGCGCGTCCTTGGAATCCCAGAACAACAGCCCCGCCATCAAGCCTTCCTTCGGCGCGGTGAGGTGAATGATCGACGCGGGCTCAAAGGTGAAACTCGCTTTGTCGCCTTCAAAATAGAAGCCGACATTTTCCCCGTAGAGGCGCGAGCCAAATCCGATTTTCAGCGGGCCGTCCTTGATGACATAAATCCCGGGGGCGAGGTGCACGTCGGCTTCAGCGTTGATTTCGAGCCCGCCGCAATAGACGCCGGATTCAATGTCGTAGCGGTCAAAGCCAGTCAGCGTGTTCGGGTTTGACCCGTCGACCGCCGCGGCGCTCGCCGCAAGCGCCGCCGCGATCGCGCCGCTGATCGATTGAGGGACATCGCCCAAACGCATATTTGTAGAATCGCAGCCGCTTGAGGCGGGCGGCGTCCGGCCAGCGAGCGGATCGTCGTAGACTGGGCAGTCCGTCACCGGCTGAGGGTCAAAATTCATTGACGCCCCGGCGGCGCCGCCGGCCGAACAGATCATGCCGGCGGTCAGTTTCGCCGAATTGGAGATGTTGACGCCTGAGCTTGACGTTGAATTCGATAGGATCGCGCATTTAGGGGCGGTCAGCTTCGCGAGGGAGCTCGCCCGGATGGCGTCGCCCGCCTCATCTTCAAGCGCAATGACGCAGACATTGGTCACGCCTTGCGCCTGCGCCGTCGCGCTGACCTCGATCATTCTGTCCTGCTTGGAGGCGAGATGAGTGAGAAAAAAACCGGCCGCCGGCGCTTTTGCAATGTTCACCGTCGCCGTGTTCGCGGCGTCATCGACTTCGGGCGTGATCGTGAACGGGCCAAGGCCCTGCGCATATTGCGCGTCGGCCCATGCGCGGACCAGCGCTTCGACAGTCGATGCGGTTGCGTTCTGCAGCAGCATTTCGCGCGCGGCGCGAAGCGCGAGATTGTCGGCGGCGTCCTGCAATTGCGATTCTTGCGAGAGCCGCGCCTGAAAATCAACGCCGAATCCAGCCGCCGCCAGCAGCAGCGGCGCGACAATCGCGAAATTGAGCGCGACGTTTCCGTTCCTGCAATGTCGAATAAAGGACAGCAAGTTCACTCGTCGGCGGCCCGATTGCGGCTCGTCCGGCATAGGCCGCCGGCATTTCAAAAGCGTAAAAGGAAATTAGGCCATCATTAACGCCGACGCGTCGCGACGATTGATCTTCCCCGCCCCCGGCGCCAGAAAGCGTTAAAGATCGACTGGACAAAACCCATGCAATATGCCGACGCCGCTGACCGTGAGGACGTAAAGACCGGCGAGATCAAGCTCCATAAAGCGGAAGATTTCGCCGGCATGAGGAGGGCGGGTCGCCTCGCCGCCGAATGCCTCGACATGATCGCCGTCCATGTGCGGCCGGGGGTTGCGACCGGCTTTCTCGACGACATGATTCGCGATTTCGTGTTCGGTAATGGGGCCGTCTCGGCGACGATCGGCTATCGCGGCTATCGCCACGCAAGCTGCATTTCCCTTAACCATGTCATCTGCCATGGCATCCCGTCGGACAAAATTCTGAAAGACGGCGACATCCTCAATATCGACGTCACCTTGATCATCGACGGGTGGCATGGCGACACCAGCCGGATGTATTACGCGGGCGAGCCAAAAGTGAAGGCGCGCCGGCTTGTCGAAACGACGCACGAAGCGCTGATGAAGGGGATCGAGGCGATCAGGCCCGGCAAGTCTCTGCGCGACATCGGCGCCGCCATCCAGGCGCATGCCGAGCGCGAAGGATTCTCGGTCGTCCGCGATTTTTGCGGCCACGGCGTCGGTCGCGTTTTCCATGACGCGCCGAATGTCGTTCATTATGCGGAATATCGCGACCGCATGGGCGTTCACCGCGCGCCGGACATCGAACTGAAACCCGGCATGTTCTTCACCGTCGAGCCGATGATCAATGAGGGAAAGCCGGACGTGAAGCTCCTCAAGGACGGCTGGACGGCGGTCTCCCGCGACAAGTCGCTGTCGGCGCAGTTTGAGCATACGGTCGGCGTCACCGAGACCGGCGTCGAGATTTTCACCCGCTCGCCGGCGGGGTTCGACCGGCCGCCTTACGCCGCCTGATCGGCGCATTTCCCTCGCGACGGCGATCAGATAGAATCCTGCGGAGCCCGCGTCGTTTCTTTTGCAGGCGCGATCAGGGGAATTTCGGGTTTGGACGCGAAGACCGCAGATGCCGCACAAAACGACGCCGCCGGCCATCGCGAACGGTTGCGCGAGCGATTCAGCCGCGCCGGCGTCGACGGCCTGCAGGATTATGAACTCCTCGAACTTCTGCTCTTCCGCTCAAAGGCGCGCGGCGACGTGAAGCCGCTCGCCAAGGCGCTGATCAAGCGGTTCGGCGGATTCGCCGAGACGCTCGCGGCGCCCGTCGAGCGCCTCGTCGAGGTGGACGGGATGGGCGAGGCGACGGCGCTTGAGCTGAAGATCGTTCACGCCGCCGCCGTCAAATTATCCCAGCAGCGCGTCCTGCAACGGCCGGTCATTTCTTCCTGGAACGATCTTCTCGCCTATTGCCGCGCGGCGATGGCGGACGAAAAGACAGAAATGTTCCGCATTCTTTTTCTGGACAAGAAGAACATTTTGATCGCCGATGAAGTGCAGCAGAAAGGCACGGTCGATCACACGCCGGTCTATCCGCGCGAAGTCGTCAAACGCGCGCTAGAGCTTTCCGCCTCCGCGATCATCCTCGCGCACAACCA
>CADEDN010000049.1 GCA_902826095.1 uncultured Alphaproteobacteria bacterium
AAAAGTGTTACCCATGTGTCCGGAATGGAGCGTCACCTATGTCTCGGGAAGCTCAATGAAGAAGCGCGCTTCAGCCTGGCGAGCCGGTCGCCGTTCTTGTCGCCGGGCGCTCGTGACGCAGTCTCCACCCGTCATTTTCCAGCGCGAAATGCGCCATGATGACGCCGCTCGACGAAAGGAGCGGCGGGTTGGGGCGATGGCGATGCCGACCGCGACATCACAAGCGGCGAAGCTTAGGGCTTTGGGCGCCGTCCGCAATCGCTACGGCGAAGCGGCGGCGATTGAAAAATTGAGGCTCATCGGCGCGCTGGCGGCCGATCCGCCGCGAACGGCGCGGCGCCTCAATCAGTTCCATGATGACTTGCTGTTCCTTTGCGCCTTCCCCGGCGATCGCCAAACGCTGCGCGCCGCACGCGCCGCGCTCAGCGGATTTGACGGCATGGTCGGCCGGCTTCGGCGAGGCGAGGCGAAGCTGCTCGACGATTCGGGCGTCGCGGGATCGACGACACGGCACGCCTTTCCCTTCCCGATTGCGCATTGGATGACGACCCGAGCGGGCGGCGAGGCCGACCTCGACTGGCGTTCCTATGAGGATCCGGCGCTGCTTGATCATGTCTTGCGGGCGATCTTGCGCCCGAGCGAGGCCGACGCCTTCGACAGCGGCGATTATGACGCGCGCGGATGGATCGATCTCGCTTGTTCAGCGATGTCCAAGTCGGGACTTTCTTGGCTCATCAATGAAGCGCAGGCGGCGCGCGCGGCGAACAAAGGCATTGACGATCTTTGGGACATGGCGTCGGCGCCGATCGTCTGGCGGCTTCGGCAGTCGCCATTTTCGACGACGCACAACAGGTTGCGCGTCAAGCCGGTCTTGCGCAAATCCATGCGCCGTCCCCTGCCGGAATCCGCGCGACACGTCGCTGTTCCGTTGCCGGGTGTTGAACGACTCCCCATGCGCCGCGCCAAAGCGGTCATTGACGTCGCGCGCGCCGCACTATCGGCGCGATGCCGCGAAGTGATCGCCGTCGCCTACCCGAATCCGGACGAGGTCTACTGGTGCGATCTTGGCGAGGGCGCGGCCGTCGCCATCATCGGCGTCGCCCCCGAGCGGCGGCTTTGCCTTGAAACGAACACCGCCTATTTGCTGCTCTCGAACGGCGTGCCGATCGGTTATGGCGGCGTGACGCCGCTCTATCGCCAGGCGAACACCGGCATCAACATTTTCGACCCATTTCGCGGCGGCGAGGCGGGGTTTCTCTTTGCGCAAATGCTGCGCGCCTTCACGACGATCTATGGCGTGAAGCGGTTCATCATCAACGGCTACCAGTTCGGTGAAGGCAACGCCGAAGCGATCGCGAGCGGCGCCTACTGGTTCTATTACCGGCTCGGATTTCGGCCAGACCGATCGCGGCAGCGAATTTTCGCGGACAAGGAAGCGGCGCGGCTGAACATGGCGGGCGCGTCGAAGACCTCGCGCGCGACGCTGAAAAAGCTTGCACAGGGCGATCTCGTTCTCGACCTTGACGGCTTTGACGCGCGCGACGAATTTCCGGAACGCCTCCTTGCCGCGGCAAGCGCGTCGGCGACGCGGCGATTGGCGGCGGAATCGGGCGCGACGCGCGATCTTGCCGAATCGGCGATCGCGGCGCAGATCGCCGAGAAACTCGGCGCCGGCTCGATGGCGGCATGGCCGCGCGGCGAGCGTCGCGCATTTGCGATGTTGGCCCCGATCATTGCGCTCTGCGATGATCTCGCCGACTGGCCGCAAGATGAACGGGGCGCGATCGTCGACATGATGCGCGCCAAGGGACGGGCGCAAGAGCGCGATTTCGCGCGCGCCGCCGGGGAGAACGAGCGGCTGTTTTGGGCGTTGACGGCAAGGCTCAGGCAGGCGCCGCGTTGACCGATGTGTGACACATTTGCGATCAAGCGCGGCGGCGCGGTCTGGTTTGCGAAGAACGCCGACCGGGAGCCCGAAGAAGTTCAACGGGTCGAGGTCCACGGCGCGGTCGCCGGCGACAGCGCGTCGCGCCTTCGATGCACCTATATCGAAATTGATCAGGTCCCAGATCGCCGCGCCGACATCCTCTCCCGGCCGCAGTGGATGTGGGGCGCTGAGATGGGCGTCAATGACGCCGGCGTCGCGATCGGCAATGAAGCGGTGTTTTCAAACCGCGTCCTCAAGAAGGGCGAGGCGTTGCTCGGCATGGATCTTGTCCGCCTCGGCCTTGAGCGCGCGTCGAGCGCCGGCGACGCCGTCGAGATCATGACCGGTTTGCTTGAAAGGCACGGCCAGGGCGGGCCCGCCGGCTATCGCGACAAAAAGTTTCGCTATGACAGCAGCTTTCTGGTGGCGGACGCGCATCGCATTCTTGTGCTTGAGACGGCGGGGCGACGATGGGCGGTGAAAGACGCTGGCGAGGGGTGGTCGATTTCCAACACCTATTCGCTGCGTGCGGACTATGATCGCGCTTGCGACGCGTTCGCTGGTGATTTCAAACGCCGCCATGAATCGCCCTTGATGCCGATGCTCGCCTGCGCCGCGGACCGTCGCGCGGCGACCATGATGGGCGTCACGGCGGCGGGGGCGGCGCTGTCGCTGCGGACGCTTGCGTCGCTCCTGCGCCGGCACTCGAAAGGCGACGGTTTTGAGCACGGCTCCAACAGAGACGTTTGCATGCACGAAGGCGGGATCCTTCGTCCGCACGCCTCGACCGCCTCGATGATCGTGAGAATTGCGCCGGATGCGCCGCCGCGCGCGGCGATTACGGGGACAATTCAGCCGTGCATTTCCTTATTCAAGCCGGTCGGATTTGAGTCTGCCGGCCGCGGCCCTTTCGGCGACGGCCTGTTCGAAGCGGGCCTTGCCGTCCATAAGCGGGCGAAGGGAGACGCGCTGTTTCGTCAATCCTTGCGCGCGAGCATTGAGGCGGTGGAGCCGGAAATCCTCGACGCGACACAGGCCGGGGAAATCGCGCGCGCTGCAGCGCTTGCGTCGCATTGGGTGAAAGACTGGCTTCAATGAGAAGGCGCGCGCTTGCCTTCGGTTCGCAGGACCCGTCTGTGATCGTCGAGATGCAGCGTAAGATCGGCGCGTCCCGGCGTCTCCTCCATCATCCAGCGGGTGATGCGTTCGAAATGCTGGATGAAGAACGAAATTTCCTCCGCCGTCATCAGACCTGGCGAGGGGCGCATGCGCGGCGCGGCGGCCAGCGCGCGCTCCTGCTCCGTCCGCCAGCGGAGAACAATTTCGAATGTCGGCGCCCGAAGAAACACCAGTCGGTCGATCATCGCAAACAGCGACTGGTAGGCGCCGCCGAGCGATTCATTGACAGCGCGACGCCAGCCGCCATCGCTGTCAAAGGCGCGCTCAAACGTGTTGATGGGCGCCGTCAGGGAGTCTTGTCCCTGAGGTCTTGCGCCAAGGCACCAACCCTCGAAGACGACAAGGTCGAGGCCCGCCGGCACAATCGGCCAGTCGGCGCGAGCGAGCGGCTCATCCCGCGCCTTCTCGAAGACGGGCGCCGGCGCGGCGAGGCCGTTCTTGAGCGCGCCGATCACGCGTTGCGCGAGGGCGACATCATGCGTGCCGGGCGCGCCGCGCGTGACGAAAAGCGGATTTGTCGCCGCGGCGATGCGCCGCCGTTCGGCTCGGCTGAAATAGAAATCGTCAAGCGAGAGCGTCGTGGCGCGCAGACCGCGCTCCTGGGCGCCGGCGGCCAGATGGCGCGCGATCGTGGTCTTGCCCGATCCTTGCGCGCCAGAAATCCCAACGACCTGCGGGCGGGCGTCCGTGAGCGTCAGCGCGGCCAGGATGTCCGCAAGGATGATCGCGGCGGCCTCTTGGCTATTGCGGTATGGCATCGGGGCTCTCGTCAAAGGACGCGATCATCGCCGGGGCGGCGGCGGAATAAAACGGCCTATCGCTGCGCAGCGCGCTTTTCTGGACCGGGTCGGGCGTTATCATAAGAGGAGCACAGGAGCGACATTATGGAATTCGCCTACTCCCCCCGTTGCAAGGAGTATCTCGCCCGGGTTTCCGCCTTCATGGACAAGCATGTCTATGAGGGCGATGAAATTTATGAGCGCCAACATAGCGCGTTCGGTCCCGCCGAGGGACGCTGGCGGGTGCCGCCGATTATCGAGGAGCTGAAAGCGAAAGCCAAGGCCGAGGGCCTTTGGAACATGTTTCACCCGAATCCGAAATTCGGCCCCGGCCTTTCCAACGCCGACTATGCGCCGGTCGCGGAATTGACCGGGCGCAGCCACATTGCGCCGGAAGTGTTCAATTGCGCCGCGCCGGACACCGGCAATATGGAAGTGCTGATGAAATACGGCACGCCGGCGCAACAGGAAGAATGGCTGGCGCCGCTGCTCGACGGCAAGATCCGGTCCGCCTTCTTGATGACGGAGCCGCAGGTCGCATCGTCCGACGCGACCAATATCGAGACCGAAATTCGTCGCGATGGCGACGATTATTTGATCAACGGAAGGAAGTGGTGGTCTTCCGGGGCCGGCGACCCGCGTTGCAAGATTTACATTGTCATGGGCAAGACCGATAAGCGCGCGCAGACGCACATGCAGCAATCGATGATTCTCGTACCGGCGAACGCGAAGGGCGTGAAAATCGAACGCCATCTTCCAGTCTTCGGGTATGACGACGCGCCGCACGGGCATATGGAAGTGACGCTCGAAAATGTGCGCGTGCCAAAAGAGAATTTGCTGCTTGGCGAAGGGCGCGGTTTCGAAATCGCGCAGGGACGGCTCGGGCCGGGGCGCATTCATCACTGCATGCGAACGATCGGCGCGGCGGAAGTCGCGCTCGAAAAAATGGTGAAACGGATCTTGACGCGCGAAGCGTTCGGCAAGCCGATCTACAAGCACTCGATCTGGGAACAGCGCGTCGCCGAGGCCCGCATCGACATTGAGATGGCCCGGCTGTTGACGCTGAAAGCCGCATGGATGATGGACACCGTCGGCAACAAGGCGGCGCAGGCGGAAATCGCCATGATCAAGGTTGCGGCGCCGCGCGCCGCGTTGCGCATCCTCGATGACGCCATCCAGGCGCATGGCGGCGCCGGCGTCACCTCCGATTTCGGCTTGGCGCGCGCTTACGCCTCCTTGCGGACGTTGCGTCTTGCGGACGGACCGGACGAAGTTCATTGCCGCTCGATTTCAAAAATCGAATTCAAGAAGCACTCAAACGCCCTGTAGATCGCAATGCCGCTCCTCAACATGCTTTTATCCCGCCGACGACCGGGAGAATATATGCGCCGCATCCTGCAGATCTTCGCCGCGCTCGCGTTGCTGCTCCCGGCGGGGCCCCGCGCTACATATGCATCTTTGCGAAGTTCGATATTGATGCGGCCGGCATCCCTCAAATGGTCGATATTGCGTATGTGGCGCCAGACAACTTGCCTTATCGTTTCAAGAGAGAAGCGGTGCGCACCGTGGA
This sequence comes from uncultured Alphaproteobacteria bacterium, assembly GCA_902826095.1. Taxonomy (GTDB): domain Bacteria; phylum Pseudomonadota; class Alphaproteobacteria; order Caulobacterales; family Parvularculaceae; genus Amphiplicatus. Next base: position 5,456 of record CADEDN010000049.1, read on the forward strand.
AGACATGAAATTCGACCTACATGAATCGACCCCTGATGGGTTCGAAGGCATGTGGATCGAAGTCAACTATGATGCGTGCGAACCAAGACTCCGCGATCGATGCGTGCGCCTGGCGCTGCCGCGCGCGAACTAGGGAGGGAGTGCGATGCTGACGCCGGTTCTTGCGCTGATCTGCTGGACGCTGCTTGTCTGGGTCTGGATGTACGCCACGCGCATTCCGGCGATGCGCCAAGCCAAGATTGACCCGCAATCCGCAATCCATCCGGGATCGCTTTCTTCGTTGCCGACGGCCGCGCGGGTCGTCGCTGACAATTACAATCACCTTCATGAGCAGCCGACCATTTTTTATGCGCTGGCGTTTTACACGCACCTCGCGGGCGCCGGCGATGATTTAAACGTCGCGCTCGCCTGGGGCTATGTCGCAGCGCGAATTCTTCATTCGCTCATCCAGATCGTGGTGCGGCGGGTGATGCTGCGGTTTTCGGCGTTCGCGGTCGGCTCGTTGATGCTGATGGCGATCGCCGTCCGCGATCTCCTGATGCTGTAGGCGCGCAATGTCGGATCGACTGGTCAAATTCAATGAGTGCGACGTCGCCGCTGAACATGGCGCGCCGGCGCCTGACCGGATTATTGAAGGCTCGCCGCGATTTACGACCTGGAACCTTGAGGCGCTGCCTGGCGGACTTTACGCGGGAATCTGGGAATCAACGCCTGGCCGATGGCGCGTCCGCTATGATGAATGGGAGTATTGCCGAATTCTTGCAGGCGTTTCCGTCATCACGGAAGACGGCGGCTCTCCCTTGCGCCTTTCGGCGGGCGACAGCTTCGTGATCAGGCCCGGATTTTCGGGTGAATGGGAAGTCGTCGAAACCACGCGTAAGGAATATGTGATCAAGCTGTAGCGATCGGCCAATCCCGCCAGCGGCGCTGTCGGCCGCAAGGTGAGCGGACGCCCTAAGAGATCTCTGTTTGAACAAGGCAATGCAAAGTATCGCAAGTTTGACGTTGTCGCGGCGGCATTTTCTTCGAACGGCGCACGGGGCGGCGATCGCCTTCGCCGGGCTTCCGCTGGCGGCCGCGTCATCTTGCGCGAGGACCACGAATGCAAGCCTGCCGCTGATCAGCGACCCTCACTGCCTCCTCGATTTGCCGCGCGGCTTTTCCTATTCGATCGTCTCGCGGGCCGGCGAATTGATGTCCGACGGCTTTTTTCGGCCTGGCAATCCTGACGGGATGGCGTGTTTCCCGCATCCGAACGATGCGGGCCGATGCGTGCTATTGCGCAATCATGAGAATTGGCCTGACGCTCGGGCTGGCGGCGCCTTTGGTCCGGATGACGGACTGGTCGCAAAGCTCGCCGACGGGAAATTATACGACAGGAAAACGGACGGACGCCCGTTCCTCGGCGGCGTTACAACGCTCGTCTACGATTTGCGGGCCAGGCGGCTTGACCGCGATTTCCTGAGTCTTGCCGGCACCGCCGGCAATTGCGCGGGCGGCGCGACGCCATGGGGCTCATGGCTCAGCTGCGAAGAATCCGAGATCGCGCCGAAGGAAGGCGCGACACGCCCTCACGGATTTGTCTTTGAGGTCTCCGCCGCCGCCACAGGTCCCGTCGACCCCTCGCCGCTGAAGGCGATGGGGCGTTTCAGACACGAGGCCGCGGCGGTCGATCCGCACACGGGCGTCGTCTATCTGACCGAGGACGCGAGCGACGGCCTTTTCTATCGATTTCTGCCCTCGACGCGAAAGGAACTCGCGAAGGGCGGACGGCTGCAGGCCTTGGCTGTCCGCGGCTGGAAATCGGCTGATCTGCGAAATCAGCGCGTATCGGATGCGCCCGACGTCAAGGTCGGTCAGGATTTCAAGGTCGAATGGATCGATCTTGTCGATGTCGAGGCGCCAGACCGAGATCTTCGATTGCGCGGTCACAAGGCGGGCGCGGCCCTCTTTTGCCGCGGAGAGGGCGCGGCTTTCGGACTTCGGCCGGGCGAAGCCGGCGCCGTTTATTTCAATTGCACCGAAGGCGGGCAAGCGCGCGCGGGCCAAGTCTGGCGCTACAGACCGGCGCCGGACGAGAATAGTCGAAGTCCCGATCAGCACGCAGGCGTTCTGACCCTGCTGTATGAATCGCCGGGCCCGGAGGCGCTCGATCGATGCGACAATATTGCGGTTTCGCCCGCCGGAGATCTCATCCTTTGCGAAGACGGCGGCGGCGAACAGTTCCTGCGCGCCTTGACGCCCGCCGGGCGGATTATTGACGTCGCGCGCAACGCCCATGCGAGCAATAGCGAGTTTTGCGGCGCATGTTTCTCGCCCGACGGCGCGGTGATGTTCATCAACATCCAGACGCCCGGGATAACGCTTGCGATCGAAGGGCCTTGGAGCCGGCTTTCAGCGGCATGATCGCGGCATTCGCGGCCGCAGCATGCGTCCAAAGTATCAATACAATGAAAATTGCGGCATTGGGGCGCAGTCGGCGTCGCAATAGGATCGGGTTCGGTTAGGAACCGGCGCAAGCAATGCGCTGAATGACAGGGAGGGTCAAACGATGCCCGCAACAACCCAGAACCGAAATCCGCTCGCATTACGCGCCGTCGCCGCCGCTGCCCTTTATGCGCGCCCGCTGGCAATTCGCCGCGATTTTCCAAATTGGGGCGCGGGCGCCGCCGACGCGGCAGGCGACGCGGCGCCTGATCGGGATCGCGACGGGCGAATAGTCAACGCCGTGGCGAGCGCCAATGCTGAGCGCGCCGTCCTTTCGAGAGCGTGAGGCAAATCAGGCCCCGATCGCTTCGCATGACTTCCTAATCGTGAATGATGCGTTTGAAGGTCTCGACGCCGCGCCTGTGTGCGGCGAGCGCGGCAAACGACCCTGACTGCTGAATGGACTCCGCCGTTTCGACCAGCGCGCCATAGGCGGCATTCGCAAGCCCGCCGCCGAGCGAGAGCCGGGCGACGCCGGCGCCGGCGAAATCGACGACTGAGTGTTGCGCAAGCGCGCCATAGACAAGCACATTGACCGGCCTCGACACGGAAGAGCAAACAGCGCGCACCGCGTCGAGACTCGGAAGTCCTGGCGCAAACAGCACGTCGGCGCCCGCAGCCTCAAACGCCTGCAGGCGCGAAATCACCTCCACAAGATCGGCATCGCCGTATAGAAACGCTTCCGCGCGCGCCGTCAGGACGAATCCGCCGGGCGCCGCGCGCGCGGCTTCAACAGCGGCGCGAATGCGTTCGACGGCGGCTTCCATTTCATGAATGGGCCTTCGTCGGTCGCCGGTCGAATCCTCGATTGATCCGCCGCACAGTCCCGTCGCCGCCGCATTCCTTATGGTCAGCGCGCAATCCTCGGGCTCTGATCCAAAACCGTTTTCCAGATCCGCCGCGACCGGAACATCGACCGCGGCGCAGACGTCGCGCGCATGCGACAACACATCGTCGCGCGTCACGCCGTAATCGGCGCGCGCCTTTGTCAGCGCAAATCCCGAACTCGTTGAAGCGAGCGCCGGAAACCCCAGTCCCTCAAGGATCCTGGCTGATCCGGCGTCCCAGAAATTTGGAAACAGGAACGCGGCGCCTTTCTTGTGAAGCTGGCGAAATCGGCTGACTTTTTCGGCGGTCGCAGCGGGCATCGGTCCCTCCTTCAGCGTCGAGCGACAATAACAGACGACGCGCGAAACGCCGCCCGATTATTGCTGACATCGCCAATAGATGACCCCCGGTTTCAACCTACGCCGGTTCATCCGCATCAAGGGTCGCGCCTCTCGATTCCTTGTCAAGACGCCGCATCGCCTTTTGCAGCTTGTCAAAAGCGCGGACCTCGATCTGGCGGACACGCTCGCGGGACACGCCGTATTCCTGCGACAGCTCTTCCAGCGTCGCCGGATTATCCTTTAGCCGGCGCTCTGTGATAATATGCTGCTCTCGGTCATTGAGCGTCGCCATCGCTTTCTCGAGCAACGACATCCGCATTTCATATTCGTCGTCATGCGCGAGCTTTTGCTCGGCATTGACCGCATTTTCATCGACAAGCCAGTCTTGCCACTCGCCGCCGCCGTCTTCTGACTTGCCGAGCGGCGCGTTCAGCGAAGCCTCGCCGCCCGTCATGCGGCGGTTCATCTGCACGACTTCATCTTGCGCGACGCCGAGCTTTTCCGCGATCAGCTTGACCTGATCCGGGTTCAGATCGCCGTCCTCGATCGCATCGATCTTGCCCTTGATCTTCCGCAGGTTGAAAAACAGCTTCTTTTGCGCTGCCGTGGTGCCGATCTTGACTAGGCTCCACGAGCGCAGGATGTATTCTTGGATCGCCGCCTTGATCCACCACATCGCATAGGTCGCAAGCCGGAATCCCCTTTCAGGGTCAAACCGCTTGACCGCCTGCATCAGGCCGACATTGCCTTCCGAAATGACCTCGCCGATCGGCAGGCCGTAGCCGCGATAGCCCATGGCGATCTTGGCGACGAGCCGCAGATGGCTGGTGATCAGCTTTTGCGCGGCGTCAGGATCCGCGTGCTCGGCGAAGCGCTTGGCGAGCATGTATTCCTCATCCTTGCCAAGCATCGGGAATTTGCGGATTTCGGCGAGATAACGCGAAAGGCTTCCTTCCGGCGTCATCGCTGGCGCGGCGATTAGGTTTTTTGCCATCGAACTCTCTGTGTTGCCCCGTCCCTGCGCCCGGCGAAGCCGCGGGCGGCAGGTTCCGCCTCAAATGGGGATTGTCGATCCCCGCTCCAATATCGCGATGGGCTGTCCCTGTCGAAATGCGGCTTTCTGGACACGCTCCATCTAGACCGGCTGCCCATTCCGCCGCCAGCGACATTGGCGTGATTTGTCGCAATTCTTAGTGAAATCCAAGCGTCAGAGCGCCCGCAACGCATTGTGGAGCGCCGCAAAATCGGCCGGCGGACCGGCCTCAAAATGGAGCGCTTTCCCGGATCGCGGGTGCTCAAAACCTAGGACCCGGGCGTGCAGCGCCTGACGGCGGAAGCCGGCGAGGACCGAAATCGCATGATTTGCCGCAGCATCGCCCGGCCTCAGCCCGGCAAGGCCAGGCCCGCGCCCATAAAGCGGATCGCCGATGATCGGGCATCCGATCGAGGCGAGATGAACCCGGATCTGGTGCGTCCGCCCGGTCTCAAGCCGGCACTCGATCAGCGACGCCAGCATGTCGCCTTTCAGCTTCGCCCGACCGCGTCCAAACGCTTCAACGACGCGGTAATGCGTGACCGCGCGGCGCTGGTCGGGGCGTTCGTCGTCTTCGTTGACGGCGGCCATTTTTTTCCGGTCCCCCGCGGCGCGCGCAATCGGCGCATCGACGGTTCCAACAGCCGGGCGCGGCGCGCCGACGGCGATCGCGTCATAGATGCGTTCAATGTCGTGTACGGAGAATGCTTCGCGGAGCTTTAGGTGCGCTGCGTCGTTCTTGGCGACAACGATAAGGCCGGACGTGTCCTTGTCGAGCCGGTGGACGATGCCTGGGCGCGCGACGCCGCCAATGCCGGAGAGACTCTGGCCGCAATGGGCGATAAGGGCGTTGACAAGGGTTCCGGTCCAGTTGCCGGCGGCCGGATGCACGACCATGCCCGCCGCTTTATTGATGACGATCAGATCGTCGTCCTCAAATCGCACGTCGAGCGTGATCGCTTCGCCGGCCGGCGCCGCGGGGGCGACCGGCGGCGGCGTCAGGACGTAAATCTCGCCTTCGCGGACTTTCCAGGACACGTCGGTGAAAACCGCTCCATTTCGGCACAGCGCGCCCGCGTCGATCAGCGACTTTATTCGTGTTCGGGTCAGCCCTTCGGCGACTTCCGACAACCATTTATCAAGCCTTGCGCCCGCATAGTCGGCGTGAACCGTCAAGCTTCGCCGGGCAGCGGGTTTTGCCTCGTCTGTCATGGCGACGCCGATGTCACGGACGCGGAGGGTCTGTCAAATGTCGGGATCTGAACCGAATTTCGTCATGATGACGGATGATCAGACGCCGAAAAACGCCGATCAAATTCGTCGGCAGGCCCTGGAATTGCTTCAACGGGGCGTCGAGGAGCAGATCGGCGAGGACGGCTATCACAGTCGGCAACACTTCGCTGAACCCGAACAAGCGCCCCCGGCCGCCGGTCCCGCGCCGGCCCGCGCGTTCATGATCGGCATCGTCACGATGCCGGCGGTGTTTCTGGCGGTCGTCATGGGCGCGCTAGCGCTCTTTGGAAAGCCGGCGGCGACGGAGAAGACGCCGACGGAGATCGCGGCTGTCGAAACGCTCGAGCAGCCGACCGCGACGGCGGCGACGCGCGCGACCTTCGCGTCGGCGCATTCGTCGACATCCAGGATGGCGATCTCGCTCGATGAAGACATGCGTATCGCCGACATATCGCTCGACGGCGACCGCGTCGCGCTGCATGTCGAGAGCCCGATGGGGCAGGAAATTCTCATCTATGATTACGCGAAAGGCCGTGTGATCGCCGAGGCGCCGATTGAAACGGCGGCGGTCGAGGCGGTTGATTCTCTCGCGATGCTCACCGGCGTTCCGCAGCCCGCGCCCAAGCCGATCGCCGCGGAAAAACCCGCCGAGGCGACGCCCGCCGCGGCGGAAGCCGACGTCGCCGCGACCCCGCGCGCGCCGACCATCAAACCCCGCGGCGCGAATTAAAGCGCATCGAAGGCGGACGCCATGCGGCGGCGCAGTTCAGCGTCCGGCGCAGGTCCAGCGAGCGCCGCCATGTTTTCCCGCATGTGATCGACGCGCCGCGTCGCCGGAATGGCGCAGGTCAGCGCCGCATGCGAAATGACGAATTTCAACATGAATTGCGCCCAGCTTTCAGCGCCGATTTCCGCCGCGATCGACGGCATCGGCTTGGCGGCGACGCGTGAAAACAGCCCTCCCTCGCGAAACGGACGATTGGCGATGACGGCGATCTTCCGCTCCAGCGCCAGCGGCAGCAGCCTTTGCTCGGCGTCGCGGTCGGCGATGTTATAGGTGAGCTGAACGAAATCGATCGGCTGCGATTTCATGATCGCTTCCACTTCCGCATGGCGCAGGCCCGCGTAAGTCGTGACGCCGACATGGCGCAGGCGGCCGTCGGCCTTCATGGCGAACAGCGTTTCAAGATGAGGGCGCCAGCCGACGAGGTTATGGACCTGCAGGAGATCGAATGCCTCAACGCCCCAGCGCGACCGCGTGTCTGCAATCTGCGAGGGGCCGTCCTCTCCATTCGGCGTCCAGACCTTGTCGGCCGCAAAGCAATCCTTCGTTCTTCCAAGCGATCGCAGCGCGGCGCCGATCACCGCTTGCGACGAGCCGTACATCGGCGAGGAATCGATCAGGCGCCCGCCGGCTTCGAAAAACGCGGCGAGGACATCGGTCCGGGCGCGGCGCGCCGCGGCGTCCTCGCCGACATCGAAAGTGCGCCAGCTACCCATTCCAAGCGCCGGCAGCTTTTCGCCAGTTGAGGGCACTGTCTTCATCAGGATCGGCGGCTGCGCCGCGCGCGCGATACCAGCGCTGAGGGCGAGGGCGCCGGCGCCCCCGAGAACTTGTCGTCTGTCCATTCTGTTCACCAAGGCCTCGCTGCTATCGGACATTATGACGCCCGGCGGGCCTCAACCACGCGGCCTGGCGCGCCTGGCGAACCCTCCGGCGCGGCGGCCATTGCCGGCGTCGCTGACGCACTTTATTTTCCAAAGTTGAAGAGAGGAAATCGGCCATGACACGGAACGCAGATCAGGATCTCGCCGGCGAGATCGCCTATGTGAAGACCCTCGCCGAAGAAGGGCGCAATGCGCCGCTTGTCGGCGGCGTTCTCTACGTCATCTGGGGCGCGGTGATCGCGGTCGCGGCGCTTCTCACCTATCTTGAGGCGGCCGGGACGCTGGCGCTTCCCTTTGTCGGGGGACTCTGGTTCTGGCTCGGCGCGCTCGCCATCGGCTGGGCGGCGAGTTTCACGTTCGGCCCGCGCGCCATTCGCAAGCCCGGCGCCTTGACCATCGGCAACAAGACGGCGAGCGCGGCGTGGTTCGCGATCGGCGTCTTCATGTCGATTTTCTGGGTCGCCTCGATGGCGTTCGTCGGTCATTTCAAGTCGTCCGGCGTTGATCCTCATTTCGTCTTCGGGCTGATGTTTCCGGTCGCCTTCGGGCTCTACGGCGTCGCCTTTTATGCGACGGCCGTCGCCGCGCGCCTCGACTGGATGCGCGGCTTTGCGGCGGCGTCCTGGATCTTCTCGATCGCATCGCTGTATTTCATCGGCGATGCGCGACAGCTCCTTGCCGGCGCGGCGGGCGGCGTCATCTGCGCGATCCTGCCCGGCTTGATGCTGATGCGGCGCGAACCAAGCGACATCGTCTAGGTCGTGGCCGGTTTCGACTATCGCGACATCGACGACGCCATCCATGGCCGCGTCCGGCTCGCGGTCATGGCGTATCTCTCGGGCGCCGGCGCCGCGGATTTCAACGAGTTGAAATCGAAAGTCGGCGGCACCGACGGCAATCTGTCGGTGCATCTCAAAAAGCTTGAGGACGCCGGCTATCTCCGCATCGAAAAGACGTCCGCCAACCGCAAGCCGCGCACGATCTGTCACTTGACCGGCAAGGGCCGCGAAGCGTGGATCGCCTATATTGATCGGCTGCAATCGCTGCTTCAGTCGGCGCGCTGATCGTTCCGCCTGGCGAGGTCCGTGCGCGTCGATTTCGGCGCCGCGTCGCCGCTCATCATTCGCGAAATCAACCAGACCGGCACGACGATAGCCGCGCCGAACAGGAGATAGGTCAAAAGATTGACGACAATCTCGCCGACCGAATCGCCGAGCCAGCCGACGATCCCCTTGATGAAATCGAAGACGCCGCCCCAGAATTCCGCCGGAGAGACGCCCCAGAAAGCGAGAAAGGCGCCGACGACAACGCTGGCGACGACGAGCTTGATGAGCGTTCGCCGCGGGTTGCTTCCCGCGAGCCGCCGACCCATTCGCCCGTCGCTCATCTCTCAGCCTTTCGCTGCGCCAATTTGATTCTACCCGACGTCGGCCCAATGCGCAAAGTCTTCCCGGTCAGGCCGGCCTGAACGTCAGCGCGACGCCATTGTTGCAATACCGAAGCCCCGTCGGCGAGGGGCCGTCGTTGAAGACGTGCCCCTGATGCCCGTCGCAGCGCGCGCAGTGATATTCCGTACGCGGCGCGATCAGCTTGAAATCCGTCTTCTTGCCGAGCGCGTTCTGCAGCGCGTCGAAGAAGGACGGCCAGCCCGTGCCGGAATCGAACTTCGCGTCGGACGAGAAGAGATCATAGCCGCATCCGGCGCAGGCGTAGACGCCCTTGCGCTTTTCATTGTTGAGCGGGCTCGTCCACGGCCGCTCCGTCGCCTCCTTGCGGAGCACCGCGTAAGCCTCGCCGTCGAGCCGCGCCTTCCACTCCTTCTCCGACAAACGCCATTTGTCGAAATCCGGGATCGCCGTCTCTTTCGGATTCATCGTTTCCGCCTTTGCTGAAAAAAATGCGGCGCCGGCGAGGAAAGTCGCGCCGGCGAGAAGCGTGCGTCGGTCAAGCATGACCATTCATCTCCTGATGCGGTAAGGGGAACGACTTTAGACATAGGAACGCGGCGCCAGCGCCGCCAATAACAATGGCGCGAGCAGGAGGAGGCCCGCTTCACGATTGGATTTGAAGATCCGAAGGCAATTCGCCGGGCGGTCGATATCAAGCTTGACGACCTGCCAGTAGAAATGGCCGGCCGCCGGCAGATAGAGCGCCAGCAGGAACGGCGAGACGCGCGCGGCGAGCGCGGCGGCCGCCGATAGCGCGATTGTGAGGGCGTAAAAGCCGAGCAGCGCCGGCGTCGTCTGCGACCCAAGGAGGCGCGCCGACGATTTGACGCCGATCAGCGCGTCGTCTTCCTTGTCCTGATGCGCGTAAATCGTGTCATAGCCGAGCGTCCACGCGAACCCCGCGCCGTACAAGAGCAGCGGCGCGGATGTCAGCTCGCCGGCGATCGCGGCGTAGCCCATCAGCGCGCCCCAATTGAAAGTGAGGCCAAGCCAGGCCTGCGGCCACCAGGTGAAGCGCTTCATGAAGGGATAGGCCGCGACCAGCGCCAGCGATCCGATCCCCAATGCGACCGTATACGGATTGAATTGCGCGAGGACGGCGAGGCCGACGAGGCACAGGCAGAATAGAAACGTCCACGCGCTCTTGACGCTGATTTGTCCCGACGGGATCGGCCGCTTCGCCGTGCGGGCGACCTTGGCGTCGAAATCGCGGTCGACGATGTCATTATAGGCGCAGCCCGCGCCGCGCATGACGACGGCGCCGAGCGCGAACAGGGCGGCGTAGAGAAGAAGGGTCAATCGGTCCGCGCCGCGTTCCGCCGCGGCGAGCGCAAGCCCCCACCAGCAGGGAAGGAGCAACAGCCACGCGCCGATCGGCCGGTCGGCGCGCATCAGCCGCAAATAGGGCTTTGCGGCCTCCGGCGCGTATCGATCGACCCAGTTGTCGGCGGCGGCGTCAGCGGGGGCGGATGTCATGGCGGCGATTGTAGGGGCGTTGCCGGCGTTCCGGAACCGGCGATCGACACGAATCGCCCGCAAGCATCCTTCGCGACGCGATGCTGCGCATCGCTCCTCAGGATGAGGCCTTGGTTTTTTCGGCCCGCCGCCGCCTCACCCTGAGGAGCCTTGCGTCGCCAGCGACGCAAGGCGTCACGAAGGGCCGGCGGTGTCGTGGTCGGCGCGAATTCCATTTCCTTCTTCCCCATTCCCTAGTCCCTAGTCCCTATTCCCTAGTCCCTAATCCCTAGTCCCTAGTCCCCGCGCAAAGCCCCGCCCCCCTCCGCGGAACGTAATTCCCGGCAGTTCGCCTTTAGTTCG
>CADEDN010000050.1 GCA_902826095.1 uncultured Alphaproteobacteria bacterium
GGGATAAGGTGGGGGATAAGGTGGGGGATAAGGTGGGGGATAAACTGGGGGATAACTTTTTTTTGTGACCGAAAATCAACCCCTTATATAATTAAAGAAATTCCGCCTCCGGCCGGACTCCGCGCTAGCGGAATCGGCCAAAAATTCCCCCTTGATCAGGCATTCCGTATGCGGAGCGTCAACCGGGCGGGGCGGCGGAAATTGGCAAGTGTCATCCCGTGCGCGCTGCAGCACGAAGTGCTGCCGCGCAGACACGGGATCCCGTGCGGCGAGAGCGCCGCTGAACTCCCGGGATGACCGGGTGGCGAAGGGGCGGCCGTTCTCAAGAGACGGTTCTGACGAAGAGCTTTGCGCCCTCGACGCGGACGATTTCAACTTCGGCGCCCTTTTCGAAATTCCCGCCGCTTTCGGCCTCCGCGGCCCAGACCGTGTCGCCGACGCGCACACGCCCCTGCCCCGACGAAAACGCCTCATCGACCTTGACGCGTTTGCCGATCTTCTGCTCGCCGCGTTCATTGAGCGTCAGGTGGTCTTTCCGGCTTTTGTGAAGCCAGGGCTTCACTTTCGGCGTTGCAAAGACCGTCAGCAGCACGGTCATGACGGCGAAGATCAAAAGCTGAAGGCGCCATTCGCCGTCGAGCGGCCAGATATCGACGAGGCCGACCAAGCTCGCCGCGGCGGCCGGCCAGAGAAAATAGGTCGTGCCGGTCGAAATCTCGACAATGAGCAGGACGACCGCGAGGACGAACCAGTACCAGAACGGCATCGCCTGAAGAAACTCAACCATTGGATTCTCCCTCTACTGCGCGCTCGGAACCGAGCCGATCGAACGGTCCTGCGCTTTCCCGAGCGCATCGCGCGCCAGCGCGCCGACGCCGGCGATCGTCCCGACCAGCGCCGACATGTCGGCGGGCACGATGACGGTGCGCTGCTGCGGCGACAGCGCCAGTTTTTCGAACGCCGCGACATATTTCTGCGCGACGAAATAGTTGATGGCGTTGACATCGCCCTTGGCGATGGCGTCCGACACGAATTCGGTCGCCTTTGCCTCGGCCTCGGCTTCGCGCTCGCGCGCCTCGGCGTCGCGGAACGCCGCTTCGCGGCGGCCTTCGGCCTGCAGGATCGCGGACTGCTTTTCACCCTCCGCGCGCAGGATCGCCGACTGCTTTTCGCCTTCCGCCGTGAGAATTTCCGCGCGCTTTAGCCGTTCGGCTTTCATCTGGCGCGCCATCGCTTCGGTGATGTCGGCGGGCGGCGAGAGGTCCTTGATTTCAACGCGCGTAACCTTGACGCCCCAGGGCTGCGTCGCGGCGTCGATGACGCGGAGGAGCCGCTCATTGATGTCGTCGCGGTTCGACAGGACCTGGTCGAGGTCGAGCGATCCGATCACGGTGCGGATGTTCGTCATCGCGAGATTGGCGATCGCGATATTGAGATTGGTGACTTCATAGGCGGCCATCGCGGCGTCCATGATCTGGATGAAGGCGATCGCGTCGGTCGACACTGTCGCGTTGTCGCGGGTGATGACCTCCTGCGGCGGGATGTCGAGAACCTGCTCCATCATATTGATGCGCCGTCCGATGCGGTCGACGAATGGCGTCAACAGATGCAATCCCGGCTTGATCGTTTTGACGTAGCGGCCGAAGCGTTCGACCGTGAACTGATAGCCTTGCGGCACGATTTTGACGGTCGACCAGAGTATGAAAATCGACAGCGCGACCAGCGCGATCGAGAACAGTCCAAAAGCCTCCATGAAGCCCTCCCTTGCCTTTTGGTAATCTGGAGATTGTGACGGTGCGTCGCCGCCGCCAGATCTTGAAATTCCGATCGTCCAAACAGGGGTCGCCAGCGCGGCCCGATTGCAACTAGCCCGGGAAAAAACCGCGATTTCCGTGCCCGGTGAGGCGGAAATCCCCTACCAAGCCGGTTAATCACCGGTTAATTTCGACGCATGAATCAGCGGGGCTTACTGCGCAGCTTGGGGGCGGCGACCGTCGGATTGACGGCGCTGGCGATCGGATCGGCGGCCGGCGCCGAGGCGATCAACGGACATGTCGTCAATCAGGGCGACGCCTGGCGGATCGTCAAGACGGAATGGAGCGCCGGCGACGAAGACCGCTATTCCGAGTTCGTGCAGGCGATCGGACGGTCGACTTGCACATCGCTTGAATCCTGTCTCGCGGCGTCGGCGAACCCTTATTACAATCCGGGCGATCCGGAGTTCATCGGCGACTGCGCCGACATGGCCTATGTGCTGCGCGCCTATTTCGCCTGGAAGAACGGGCTTCCCTTCTCCTATCAAAACGCCATGCGCACAGCCGACGGCAAGCCGGAGGATTTGCGCTACTCGTCGAACGGCAATGTCATCGCCGCGCGGCGCGACGCGATCGGCGACAGGCCCGTCTCCGCCGCCGCCTATATCGGCCGCATCGGCGGGGAAGTGTCGACCGCCATGTTCCGGACGCATCCGGACAATGGCGACGGCGCGATGCATGACGATTTCTATCCGGTGAAGATCAACCGCGACGCCGTTCGGCCCGGAATTCTCGCCTATGACATCTACGGCCATGTCGGGATCGTCTATGACATTCTCGACGACGGGCGCGTGCTCGTCATCGCCTCGCATCCCGACCGCTCGGTCACGCGCACGACCTATGGCGCGAATTTCCTGCGGTCGAAGCCCGATCTCGGGGCCGGCCTCAAGGGCTGGCGGCCGATCCGGCTCGACGGCGCGCGGCGGCTCGCCGACGGATCGTTCGTCGGCGGATCGATCCGCGCGGCGAAAAACCGCGACATTCCTGATTATTCGATGGAGCAGTTTCTCGGCAATCGCCCCAATCCGGACGGCGACTGGCGTTATGGCGATTTCGTCGTCAAGGATCGCTCGGTCAATTATTACGACTACATCCGCCGCAGCCTGGCGCACCCGGATTTCGCCTATAACCCGATCGACGAGCTTCGCCATGGAATGCAGACTCTCTGCGGCGCGGTGCGCGACCGCAAGGTCGCTGTCGAGCGCGCGGTGTCGGCGGGTTTTCCAAAGCGGACGCCCCCGCCCCGCCTGCCGCCGAACATTTTCGGCACCTATGGCGACTGGGAGAATTATTCAACGCCCTCGCGCGACGCCCGCCTCAAAGTGTCGTTCCTCGACCTTAAACGCACGATCAAGGAATTCGTCGATGCGGTCGCCGCCGGCGACAAATCCGTCAATTATGCGGGCGACAATCTCGCGCGCGATCTGTGGGACGCCTATCAGCAGGAAAAAGACGCCTGCACCTTCACCTATTGGCGATCCGACGACAGCCGCATCCGCATGCATCTCGGGCATGTGCAGGACCGGCTCTGGGATCTCTCGTTCGACCCCTATCACTGCCCCGAGCGGCGCTGGGGCGCGTCGGACCTTGAGCTTGCAACGTGCACGGACGATGAGCTGAAGACGCGCTGGTACGACGCGCAGCGTTATCTGCGCTATCAGGCCGAGCGCACCTATGACGTCCGCATGGACTTCACGGTCGACGAATTGAAGCCGCCCTCCGTCGCCAGCGCGGCCGAAGGCGGCGTCGGCGCCGACGCCCCGGCGGACGCCGATCTTCGCGCCTATCTCGCCTCGCTCAATTCCTTCCCGCTATCGTCGATCGAGGAAGAAGAGGGGATCATCCTTGCGGCGGGCGCGCCGGTCGAACCCGAGCCGCAAATGCCGGCCTGGCATTCGAAAATATTGAATGGCTGGACGAAGCAGAAGCCTTAAGGCCGGATGCGGGCGGCCGATGCCGATGATGTGACGACCCGCCGCCGACCGAAAGCGTGCAAAAGAGCGCGCGCGCTCTTAGAGTGACGGCGCGGCTGAAGGAGCCATCCCTTGGACAAGTTCGTTTTCTTCCTGATCCCGGTCGGCCTCGCCGCCACGTTGCTTGTCCTTTGCGTCGGCATTTACTCGCTGGCGAAGGGCGGCGCCTTCGCCAAAGAGCACTCGAACAAGCTGATGCGCCTGCGCGTGATGGCGCAGGGCGTGACCATCATTCTGATGCTGATTTTTCTGGTTCTGATCGGACGCGGGCCGAACGGCTGACCGCTCTTGCTGCGGCGCCATAAATCGTTGAAAGCCCTTCTCCCCGCCGCTATGGTCGCGCCGGTTTTCGGGTTCCCTTGCTCCCATTTCGCGACAATTTGAGGTCCGCCGATGAAAATCCTCGTGCCGGTCAAGCGCGTCATCGATTACAATGTGAAGGTCCGGGTGAAATCCGACCAGACGGGCGTCGATCTCGCCAACGTCAAGATGTCGATGAACCCTTTTGACGAAATCGCGGTCGAAGAGGCGGTGCGCCTCCAGGAAGCCAAGGTCGCGACCGAAATCGTCGTCGTTTCGATCGGCCCGGAAAAAGCGCAGGACCAGATCCGCCAGGCGCTCGCCATGGGCGCCGACCGCGGCCTTCTCATCAAGACCGACGCCGATGTCGAACCGCTCGCCGTCGCCAAGCTCCTCAAAGCCGTTTGCGAGGCGGAAAAGCCGGACCTCGTCGTCCTCGGCAAACAGGCGATCGACGATGATTCGAACCAGACCGGCCAGATGCTCGCGGCGCTCCTCGGCTGGCCGCAAGGGACCTTCGCCTCGAAAATCGTCAAGAGCGACGGCAAGGTGACGGTGACGCGCGAGGTCGACGGCGGCCTGCAGACGGTGTCGCTGTCGCTGCCGGCGGTGGTGACGACCGATCTTCGTCTCAATGAGCCGCGCTACGCGTCGCTGCCGAACATCATGAAGGCGAAGAAGAAGCCGCTCGACATCAAGGCGCCCGCCGATTACGGCGTCGACATCGCGCCGCGCTTGCAGGTCCTCAAGGTCGCCGAGCCGCCCAAGCGCACGGCCGGCGTCAAGGTCGACAGCGTCGCGACTCTCATCGACAAGCTGAAAAACGAAGCGGGAGTGCTCTGATGGCCGTCCTCGTCATCGCCGATCACAACAACAAGGCGCTCGCCGACAGCGTGGCGAAATGCGTGACCGCCGCCGCCAAACTCGGCGGCGACATCGACATCCTCGTCGCAGGGTCGGGCGCCGACGCCGCGGCGGCGGAAGCGGCGAAGATCGCCGGCGTCCGCAAAGTGCTGCAGGCGGACGATCCCGCCTATCAGCGCCTCCTCGCCGAGCCTGTCGCCAAGCTGATCGTCGAGAAGGCCGGCGCCTATGACGCGCTCGTCGCGCCGGCGACGGCGAACGGCAAGAACATCATGCCGCGCGTCGCGGCGATGCTCGACGTCATGCAGATTTCGGACGCGATCGCGATCGAGAGCGCCGACACGTTTACAAGGCCGATCTACGCCGGCAACGCCATCGCCACGGTGAAATCGACCGACGCCAAAAAAGTCGTGACCGTCCGGACTGCGACGTTCAAGGCGGCCGAGATGACGGGCTCGGCGCCGATCGAGAAGATCGGCGGCGCGGGCGATCCCGGCCTTTCAAGCTTTGTCGGCGAGGAGCTGACGAAATCCGACCGGCCGGAACTGACGGCTGCAAAGATCATCATCTCCGGCGGGCGGGCGCTCGGCTCGAATGAGAATTTCGTCAAGCTCATCTATCCGATCGCGGACAAACTGGGCGCAGCCGTCGGCGCGTCGCGCGCCGCTGTCGACGCCGGCTACATGCCGAACGACACCCAGGTCGGCCAGACCGGCAAAGTCGTCGCGCCGCAGCTTTACATCGCCGTCGGCATCTCGGGGGCGATCCAGCACCTCGCCGGCATGAAGGATTCAAAAGTCATCGTCGCCATCAACAAGGACGAGGAAGCGCCGATCTTCCAGATCGCCGATTACGGCCTTGTCGGCGACCTGTTCAAGATCCTGCCGGAGCTACAGGCGGCGCTGTAGTCGACCGAGAACCCGAGCCTGCGCTCTCAACGCCTTTGTCATCCCGCGCGCGGGCTGACAATCGGGGCAATCGAGCAGCGCGGCCTGATGTGGCGATGATCCGTGAGCGAAGCAATCGCCGTCACGAGGTTTCTCTCCCCCGGGGCATGGCAGAGCGATCGCATATGGCGCTGCAAAGCCTTCCCCCCTGTCCCGCTTGCGGGAGAGGGGCTGGGGGTGAGGGGGCGTCAACGAAGGCAATCCCTCGTTCAGACGACCCCTCACCCTGCCCTCTCCCGCAAGCGGGAGAGGGTGGCGCACCCGATGCGATAGCGCTCCCCGGCATGGGAGGCGGGTGTTAATCGGCGCGAGCTTCGCCCGTCCGCAAGAACCGGGTCGCGACGACCGGCGCGCATCTCCATCATCCGCGTGAGGATGATGGAGAATTGGATGACATTCCTGATCAAAGGATTGCCTGTCGAGGAGTTCCAGCCGCTATTCGGCCTTTCCGAGGCGGCGCTCGCGGCGCGCGGCGTGATCCGCAAGCGCGCGGACGCAAAGCCCGGCTACCCCTGCCGGATCACGCTTGAGGACGCAGAGCCTGGCGAGACGCTGCTGCTCTTGAATTATGAGAGTCACAAAGCCGCGACGCCCTACCGTTCCTCTTACGCGATCTTCGTCCGCGAAAGCGCAAAAAATGCGCCGACCCTCGTTGACGAATTGCCGCCGGTCATGCAGGCGCGGCCGATCGCGCTCCGCATTTTCAGCGCCGACGGCATGCTGATCGGCGCCGATCTCGGGCGAAACGGCGCGGAAACGACGGCGAAGATCGAGACGATATTCGCCGACCCCGCCGCCTCTTACATCCACGCCCATAACGCGATGCATGGGTGTTTCGCCGCGGCGATCGAGCGGCATTGACGCCCCGCGATTTTGCGCCGGTCGCCCTTTGGGTGTTAGGGTCTCCCTTCCCGTTTGGGGGCGCGCGTCGGGCGCGCTTCGGGAATTGATGGAGACATGCATATGGCCGTCGCACGCGTTTCAGAAATCATTTGCGGATCGTCAAAGAGCTTCAAGGACGCGATTGAAAGCGGCATCGAGCGCGCTAACAAGACCTTGAAGAATATCGAGGGCGCCTGGGTGAAAGACCAATCGGTGGTCCTCGACAACGGCAAGATCAAGGAATACCGCGTCGTGCTGAAAGTGACGTTCATCCTCGACGATACGATGTAGGCGGATGACCGGCGTCAGGATGAAAAAGGGCGGCCCTTCGGCCGCCCTTTTTGCTCATCGAAGGCTTTCCGCGCTATTGCGCGCCATTATTGACCGCCATTGTCCCCGGCCGGCGCGGCGGCTTCGCCAGCCGCCGGGGCGGCCGGCTGTCCGGCCGCGGGCGTCTCGCCGGCGCCGGCGCAGGTCGATTTGACCTTGACGGGACCTGCATCGACAATCGCTTTCAGCTGCGCTTCAAGCTGCGCGCAATTGGCGCCGCCTTGCAGACGGCAGACCTGGATCGCCGTTTTCAACCGCGCCATCTGATCTTGACGCGCGTCTTCGCCTTGCGAGGCTTCAAGCTTGTCCGCGCGGTTTTGCGTGTCGTTGATGGCGTCGATATATTTGACCCAGTCCGACGCCTGCTTTGACGATTTCGGATAACGCGTCGCGGTGACGAACGCCTGACGCGCCTTGTTGCGCTGATTGCAGTCATCGGGCTTGGCCGAACTGAAACGCGCCGTGCCGAGAAGCAGCCAGGCGTCGCCGATTTTCTCCGCCGGCATGCCGCCCTTGTTGATCGCGCTCGTCAGCGCCCGTTCGGATTCGACATATTGCTCGTCGGCGAGCAGCACCTGGCCGAGTCGGTAATAGAGTTCGCCGGTGCCCGCCGATTGGGCCGCCGCGCGAAGCACCGGGATTGCGCGCTTGTGCTCGCGCGACTGACTCCAGAGCTGCGAGAGCAGCGTAAGGTTCTTGGTGTTCCTGGCGATCCTTCCCGCTTCCAATTCGCGCTCCATCATGCGGGCGCCGCGATAGGGATTGTCAAAGAAGGAGTAGTAATTGACGAGCGTGATCAGCTCCGACTCTTTGGTCAAAAGCCCCGCGCGATAGGCGACCTCAAGGACGGAGAACGCGTCCTGGTCCTTGCCGGTGTTCGAATAAAAGCCCGAGAGCTGCACCCAATAGGAGCGCTCATTCGGCCAGTTGTTGATCATCTTTTCGAGCAGCGGCCCGCGCTTCGTATTCTCGCCAAGCTCTGAATAGATGAGGTTCAAAAGGTCGTAGTCGGATTTCTTCGGCTCCGCGCGCGCGGCGAGCGCCTGCTCGGACGGGCCGACGGCGGCCCGCCAGTTCGGCGGCGTCAACTGCGTATAGGCGGCGGCGAGCAGGTAATAGGCGTTGGCGTCAACCGGGAGACCCGCCGCCTTGGCGCCCGAGATCCAGGCGTTCAGCCCCTGGATGGCGGCCTGATAGTTTTCAAGCTGGAACTGGATCTGCGCAATGTAATAGCGAAGCTGGTTGTTCTGCGCCACTTCGAACCCATCGGCGTCGAGAGCGTCCTGAAAGTCGCGAAGGGCGCCTGGATAGTCTTCAAGATTGACCCTGACTGACGCGCGCATCTGATGCGTCGTCGACTTGTCATAGGGCTTCATGTTCGGCTTGGCGGCGATCAAGTCGTTCAGTTTCGTCAGCGCCGTCTGGTATTGCGGCGGCTTCAGATTCATCAACTCGAAGACTTCGTTGAGAACCTTTGCGACGGCAGGATCGAGCGTCGCCGACTTCTTTCGCGTCCCGCCTTCCGACTCGCCGCTCCCGCCCTCTTGCGCAAGCGCGGCGCCGGAGGCGACCAAAGTCGTCCCGCCAAAAGCGCCCGTCGCAATCGCGCCCGACAGCAAAAGCCCGGCGATCCGTTTTCTGAGTTTCATCTTCATGCCGCCTTAATCAAACGACCCCGACCAGAATTCGACCGTTATGCCAGCAATCAGCGCGCCCATGACAGTGCGCCCCTACGCCGGCGCCAATTCGAAGCGCACATTGGTTTGAACCGCGCGACGCCATTCCGCTTTGTTCTCGACAATCTTCGGCTGATATTTCCAGCGCTCAACCGACTTGATGGCGGCGCTGTTCAGGCAGCTGTTGGAAGATTCGACCACGCGGATATTGGTGGTCGTGCCTTCCGGCGTCACGTCGAACTCAACAAGGACGTTTTCAACCTCCTTCGCACGCTGCATGCAGCGTTCCGGATATTGAGGCTGAATCCGCACCAGCGGCTGCGCGTCGCGGTCCGGGTTGAAGCCCGTGCCGATGCTGAGATTGGGATTGATGTCCGGCACCTGCGCCCGGACGCCGTCGAGCGCCGGGCGGTTTGACGGGTCGGTTACGGCCGGCGGCGGCGGCGGCGGCGTGTCGAGCGTCGGCCGCTTGAATTCCTTCGCGCGCGCAAGATCCGAATCCTGAAGCTGCTGGGTGATCGATATGTTCACCGCCGCGCGCTCTTCTTCGAGCTTTGCTTCCTGCTTGATCATATAGGCCATGGCGAGGAAGAGCAGAACGGTGATCACCGCCGCGCCCGGAACGCCAATCAGCAGCCGAATGAGCGATCCCATTTGTTGACGCTCCTCTCTTCTCTAGCTCGGATCTTCAGTGGAAACGGCGATATCGTCGACTCCGGCGGCCCGTATCTGATTGACGACTTCAACGAGGTACCGGGAATTCGCGTTCCGGTCGACCTGGATGACGGCCGTCCCTTTCGGGTTTTCCGCCTTCAGTTTCTCGACATTGATTCGCACGGCCTCCAGCGGCACTTCGTCCTTGTTGATCCAGATTTCATTGTCGCCGGTGATCGCGACCAGGATCGCGGCGAGCTTGCGCTGTTTCGCGGTCTGCGCCTCGGGCCGGTTGATCTCGACGCCCGGCTCTTTCACGAAGGTCGACGTGACGATGAAGAAGATCAGCATGATGAACACAATGTCCATCAAAGGCGTGATGTTGATGTCGTCGCCGGCCGATTCGTTGACTACCCGTTGTCTTTTTATGCCCATCGCGCTTTCCGCCGTTTCGACTTCGACGCGCCGCCGGAGCGGCCGCCAAAACTGTTACTGATCCTGCTGCAAGGCGAGCGACACCGCAGAGGCCTTGCCCGACCACGCCTGATCCATCACGGTCACCGCTACGCCGGCCTTCGATGTCGGCGCCACGCTGACAAGGACGACGCCTTTTGGTTCACGCGCCATGAATTCCTCGACGACCGGGGTCGTCGATTCAGGATCGATAATGCGCACATTGTTGACCCGCACGAAGCCGTCTTCCTGGATCGACAGCAGGAGCGCTGGCGGCGGAATGGTTTCTTCCTCCGGCGGCGTGTCTTCAGGCGTTTTGACGTCGATGCCTTTTTCCCGGCTGAACGTCGCGGTGACGATGAAGAAGATCAGCATGATGAACACGATGTCCATCAGCGGCGTCACGTTGACGTCGTCGCCGCCGCCGCCCGCCGCTCCGGATTTACGCCTTCTCGACATAAGCGGGTTCCTATTTCAGCTCGTCGGCAAGACGCGACGACGCCTTTTGCGCGAAGCGCGGATACCAATAGGTGAACATGACGCCCGACACCGACGTGAAAAGTCCCGCCATCGTCGGCAAGGTGGCGCGGCTGATGCCTTCGGCCATCAGGCGCGCATTCGACGATCCGGTCACCGCCATCACGTCGAACACGTAAACCATCCCGGTCACGGTGCCGAGCAGGCCTAGAAGCGGAACGACGCTGACAAGGACATTGATCGCGCCGTTAAACTGTTCCGATTCCTGCTTGGCTTCAGAGATCAGGCGCTGCCGGTACTTTTCCGCGCGCCACGAACTATGGTCGGACCGCGCCGCCCATGCCCGTTTTGCGCGCGCGACGACGCCTTGATGCGCCATGGTCCAGTAAATCGCGCGTTCCACAATCAGCCCCCAAAGGAGGAATGTTAGAACCAGGATCGCGAGAAGGACCGGGCCGCCGCTATTGACGAAGGCCTGCAGCGACTCGAAGGCGACGCGCGGACTGAGTGCTTCAAGCATGTCTCGTCCTTTCCAAGAGTGCCGACGGCCTAACGGCGGCCGTCAGCGTGCTCGGCGATGATGCCCGCCGCCTGTTCCTCGAGCATTTGCGTCACGCGGTTCGCCGCGCCGGACGCAAAGGCGTAGAGAAGGACGAGCGGGATCGAAACGACGAGGCCGATAACGGTCGTCATCAGCGCGGTGGAGATGCCGGCCGCCATGATCTGCGGGTCGCCGGCGCCGAAGAGGGTGATCGACTGGAAGGTGATGACCATGCCGACGACGGTGCCGAGCAGACCGAGCAGCGGCGCGACGTTCGAAATGATTTTCACCAGATTGAGACCGCTCTCGAGTTTCGGAATTTCCTTGAGAATGGCGTCGTCAAGCGCGGCTTCAACCGCGCCGACATCATTCTTGTTGCCGACCGCTTCATAGGCCAGCATGACGCGTCCGAGCGGGTTCGCCTTTGACGCCTTGGGACGACGCGATTGCGCTTTGACGGCGCTTGCGGTCGACGACAGGGTGAACCAGCGGAAGACCCCCCAAACGAACGCGAGAATGCCGATGCCGATCGTCAGATAGCCGATCTCGCCGCCTTGCTTGATCCGTTCGGTCGCGCTTGGCGTGTCGACGATCAGCCCGAGCAACGTGCCGAGCGAAGGATCGATGACGCCGCGGACGAACCCGTCGCCTTTGGCGTTTTCAACGGAACGCGCCGCGCCGGTCACGGCGCCGGCGGGCTGACGCGCCAGGAAGGCGAGTTGCCCCTGCTCAGGCTTGTAGGTGAGGTATTTTCCGTCGGCGAAAGCGACGAAAGGTCCGATCCGGGTGATCTCGCGCTGTTCAGCGCTGCCGTCAGCTTTTGCGACATTCGCGGAGAACGTCGAAACTTTTGACTGTTCCGCGACTTGCTGAACCAGCGTCTCCCAGAGAAAACGGAGTTGCGTTTCGGTCGGCAGCGTATCGGTCTGCGCGACTTCTCGCAGCTCTTCCGACCGGCCCGGGAACTCAGCGCTGATGAGCGAAGCGTCAAGTTGGGTCATCAGGTCGGCGGCGGCGGAGCGCGCCGCGCCGAAGAGTTCCTGGAATTCGCCCTGCTTGTCGGCGAGTTCCTGATCGAGCGCGTCGATCGCGGTCTGGTTCGCCGCCATCACGCCTTCAAGGCGGGTCGCTTCGGCTTCCGCCGAGACGACCTGGCCGCGGACGCGGCCGAGTTCCGCCTGCTGGTTGTTCCGCTCACGGATAAAGCGCTCTTCCCGCGCCTTGTTCTCCGCGGAAGATTCGCTGCGCTCCTTGCGGACCGCGGTGAGAACCTGATCGAGCGTCAATTGGCGCGCCGCCGGCTGCGCCGGCTGGGCCGCAGGCTGCTGCGCCGACGCGGTGATCGAGAGCGCGGCAACGCCGACGAAGAGCGAGACGCCTGCGAGTTTGAGGAGTTTCATGACTTTGGTTCCTTCGAAAATCGTCGATGCGTTACTGACCGGCCGCCGCTTTGGTCGGCGCCTTCACCGGAACCGGGAGAAGGCCCGGCGCGGTCTGCTCTTTCGCCATCCGGAGGCCGAGCCGCACATCCGGCAGATAGGATTTGTTGAGGTTGACGTAAGCCTTTTGATCCTTGTCCCAGATCTTCAGAACCGAGTCGTCAGCGGTCTTGAACATGAGAGCGATTCGGCCGACGCGCAGGAACTCGCCGGTGCGGAGCGTGCCGCCATCATCGATTGAGCCTTCGTACGTGCCGATCGTGCGGCCATATTCGTTTTCGATCTGATAGGCCTCGACGATCAGACGGTAGCGCTGCGCCGCCGACATGTTGGGGTCGCCCATCACCTTGTTGAGGCGCGCGACGCGATCCTGGCGATCATCAAGATTGAAGGGAAGATCGGCTTCGACGAGATCGCCGAGAGTCGCCAGCATATCCTCCATCAGCGGCTGCATGCCGCGCTGGAGACCGGAAACGTTTTCAATATCGAGCCTCAGCCGCTCCAGCTGGCGCTGCTGCGCGGTGATGTTGCGCGTCAGCGAGGCGTTGTAGCGGGTCGCCGCTTCGAGCTGCTTCAGGTTCGCGCGATAGTCGTTGACCAGCGCCGTCGTCTGGTCGTCGAGCTGTTCGACGCGCTGCTGGGACGCCTTCGCCTCTTTCGCCGTCGCTTCGCTTTCATTCAGCGCCGACGAAAACTGCGCGAATGCGGGCGCGCCGCAAGCGATGAACATCGCCGCCGCTGACCCCAGAACCAGAGCTCTCTTCTTCATTGCCTCACCTAACGGTTTGCTTCGGCTTCACGTGGTTGAACGACTCGCTGACGAGTCGGCGATTTCAGTTTTCAAGGAAACAGGAAGGGCGCGCGCGTCCGCAGTCCGACCAAATTGAAACGTACCCCAACGAATTCCCCTTCGGCCTCCATGTTTGGATGAACCGTCCGGAATTTGCAATGGCGATTTTCGCCAATGCGCCGCCGAACCATCCCTCCTCAATCGGCGGCAGACTGACGACATTTCTGTCGTCCCCCTCTGTCTCACGCCCCGTTAGCTTGTAACAAGCGCGCCGAATTCGCGCAATATGCACGAAGAAACAGGAAGCGTTGAGCGATTTTCTGCGAAACGGGCCCTATTCGTCTGCGCTGACGACAGATTCGCCGCGCATTCCGCGTCGCATGAAATTACCGCAACCATTGAAGACAATCTCGACGGACGATCGCTCAACGCAGAAGCGGTTTCCACAGGTAAACTCATTAGTTTACTCGTGCTATTGGCGCAAGTGAGCTTCCCGAGACATAGGTGACGCTCCATTCCGGACACATGGGTAACACTTTT
>CADEDN010000051.1 GCA_902826095.1 uncultured Alphaproteobacteria bacterium
CAGTTCGACATCACAGCAAACAACTTTTGATTCGCTTCAATCGCCCGAAGCTCTAAGACATCGGGCGCGATACGGGAATTGCGGCCGATTTCCAAATTGTTGATTTGGCGCGCCTTTGCGCGCGAAACAGGACTCCACTTTCGCGCCCGGCGCGCTAGACCTGCGCGCTCATCGGAGCGTTAGTGCGAGCGCGCACGCGAGCGCGCTGTCCAGTTCCTCGATTTTTCCCGCAGAAAGCTCGCCGATGAAATCCGTCAACCGGGATTTCTCAAGGCTCAACAGGCCGTCGCAGTGAATGGCGCTGTCATGTTTCAGGCCTTCCTGCCTGCCGACAGCGACTTGCGTCGGCAACCCATGCCGTTCCGAGAAGACCGGCGCGCAGACGACAGTCGAGATCTTCGAGTCTATAAGCGCCTGGCGGCTGACGATGACGAAACTGCGCGCCGGCTTCGGATCGCCTGGAGGCCGACGGACGCGATAGAGCTCGCCGCGTTTCAAACGTCGTCGGCTCCAGCCTGGAAAGATAGCGCGTCGGTCATCTCTTCGTTGAGCTTGGCGGCGGCGCGGTTGATGGCGGCGGTCTCGCGCGCGGTTCGCCGCGCCCGAACCCTTTCGTCGACGAACCGTCGCAGAATGCGCTCGACATAGCTCGACCGCGAAACGCCCGGACCTGCGAGCCGGTCAAGAGCGGCGACAAGGTCTTCTGAGAGACTTAGCGACGTCTTCACTTTCATACCATCAATGGTAACACCTTGGTGGGAGTTATTCAAGGCGCCAGGCGCATCGGACCCCTTGATGTTTTGGAGGCCTGGCCTATATAGCGCGCGCTGTTACGGCCCTCCGCGCGTCGATCCCGGCGCGGCCCGGATCCGGTCCAGACTGGACTGAAAGGACCGCCTATCCATGACCAAGAAACCCGACAATCGCAAAGCCGAACTCCTCGCGACGGAAGTCGAACATATCGACATCACCAAGTTCGACGCGCGGCCGATCATCGACGCCTGGGGCAAGATGTCGTTCACCTCGCGCGATGCGGCGCGGGCGGCGCAGATCCTCAACATGGCGCTTGAGGACCAGAAATGCTCGACCTGGCTCATCATGGCGGGCTCGACCGGCGCCGGCGGTTGTCTCCACGTCTGGCGCGACATGGTCGAGTACAATATGGCGGACGCGGTCGTCGCCACCGGCGCCTCGATCATCGACATGGATTTCCTCGAAGCGCTCGGCTTCAAGCACTATCAGGCGAACGAAATTCCGGACGACAACACGCTGCGCTCGCTCTACATCGACCGCATCTATGACACCTATATCGACGAAGAAGAGCTTCAGCACGTCGATCACACGATCTACGAAATCTGCGAGCAGCTTGAGCCGCGCCCCTACACGTCGCGCGAATTCATCCATGAAATCGGCAAATGGCTCGCCGCCGGGAATGCGAAGAAAAAAGATTCGCTCATCCAGCGCGCCTATGAGAAGGGCGTGCCGATCTTCGTGCCGGCGTTTTCGGACTGTTCAGCGGGCTTTGGCATCGTCAAGCACCAGGTTGAACGCCGCAAGGCCAGGAAGCCGTATCTGACGATCGATTCCGGCGGCGATTTCCGCGAATTGACGGAAATCAAACTCGCGGCCGGGACGACCGCGCTGTTCATGGTCGGCGGCGGCGTGCCGAAGAACTTCGCGCAGGACACCGTCGTCTGCGCGGAAATCCTCGGCCATGACGACGTCGAGGTGCACAAATACGCCGTGCAGATCACCGTCGCCGACGTTCGCGACGGCGCTTGTTCGTCCTCGACGCTGAAAGAGGCCGCGAGCTGGGGCAAGGTTTCGACCGTCCACGAGCAAATGGTCTTCGCCGAAGCAACCAGCGTCGCGCCGCTCATCGTCTCCGACGCCTGGCATCGCGGCGGCTGGAAGAAGCGTCAAGCGCGACGGTGGTCGAAGCTGTTCGAATAGTCGAAGAACGCTGTATGGTCTTCCCGCAGCCCCGCGCCGCAACCGGTTCGCCGATCGGGCGTTGACGCGCGGCGCGGGCGTCGTGCGACGGATCAACGGCCTTTCGCCCGTTTTGAACGCCTCGCGCGACGGTTTGAGCAATGACCGCACGGACGGACTCGCCGCGAAAGTCCGCCGCCTTCTTGGGCGACGCTTTGCGAGCCTGAACATCGACGCCCCGATAATGTAAAGAATCGAAAGTTCAAACAGGCGGTTGGTCGCAAAACCGGTCCACCACGGATGCGACTCAAACAGGGTCGTAAATAAATAAATGGCGAGCGATGCGATATGGATCGCGAAGAGGGGCAGAGGGAAAACGCGCCCTGCGGAAAGCCGCCAGAACTCCGCCGCCTGGACAAATGTGATGAGCGCGTACCCCCAGGTCAGGCTCCGGTCGGGGACGATGAAATACCAGGCGACGGCGGCGAGCCAACCGGAAGACATCACGACCGCGACTGCCGAAAACGTCCGTGACTTCGCCGCCGCACAAAAAAGGCATGCGACGGCCAGGGCCGTCGCATAAAGAGATAGGATTATCCAATCCCAAGAATCGATCTAACGCCCTCCGCAGCGGTCACTTTTGGATGACCGCCGCCGGTCGCTTCGAGCGCGCGCGCGCCGACTTCCGTGACGCATGACTGCAACGCTGCGTGGGCTTGCGTCGTCACGTCGGCAAGATGAACGAGCGCCGCCCGAATATCTTCGTATGCCTTGACTGTCGCATCCGCGTTAACCTTTGTCGAGGCGGAGGCGGCCGTCGCCGAACCTGCCGCGACGAACGCCGCGAGACCGGCGAGTTTTCTTTCAAATTTTAGGAGAACAAGTTGCTCTTTACGAACATCTTTAGCCATTGGTTAGCTCCATTCGGGTAAGAGTTGGATTGTCCAGAGCACGCAACGACACAACCCTAGGGTGAGTCGTTCGACGCTCAACGGGCGTTTGGCGCATTTAATTCGTGGATCGGCGAGCCTGATGGCTGAAAACGGCGAAGAGGCCTACGCATCCGAGGTCGCCCGCTCGATGTGGCGGATGGCGAAACGGCGGGCGTTTCTCCTGCTGGAGCCGAAAGCGGAAGCTGCCGCTCTTACGCGCGCCGCTTTTCCGGACGCGCCTCGAAATACCGTTCCGCCGCGCGCCGGACTTCCCGGTCCAGCCGCTGACGGGTCGGCGCCGGCGCCCCAGACTCTGCGAGAATTTCTGAAAAGACTGGGCGAAGAGCTTGAGAAAGACGATCCGCCCCGCGCCGCGTCGTAACCGTCGACAGCGCGAGATATGTATGCACGGCCGCTTCCGCCGCAAGAGCGGGCAGCCGGTCGTCTCCTTTTCGCCGCTCGCCGCCAAGCAGCGAAACGAGACTCTCCTTGAGTATGTCCGTTAACTGATCAACGTCAATTTCGACGGCCTCCGCCGCGAAGCGGCTGCGGAAATCGAGGACGACCGACTGATTGTCGCCCGCCCCATGCGTCAGGTCTTCAAGCAGCAGCGCGCCGCCCGTCGCGTCGACCATGCGCTGCGCGACGCCGGCGTCGACCAATTCCTCGCCGGCCAGCATCCGGTCGAGACGCTCGACATCAAGCCCGATCAGCTTGGCGAACGCCTTTGGCGTCGTCCGTGTCTCGCGAAGATAGGTCAAGAGCGGTTCCATGCCGCAAACCCTCGCGCAGAAACGCTGACAGGGTTTTAATTTTGCGCGTCGGATTGCGGCAGGGCAGGCCCGCCTGTAGACGGCCGAGCCATGGCCCCCGCGCTGTTAACCATTGAAGACGTCCGGCTGACGTTCGGCGGCGCGCCGCTGCTCGAAGGCGCAAGCCTCGTCATCGAGCCGCGCGCCAGGATCGCGCTCGTCGGGCGGAACGGGTCGGGGAAATCGACCCTCTTGAAAATCGCCGCCGGCCTCGTCGAAGCAGATTCGGCGTCGCGCTACATCGATCCCGCGGCGACCGTCGCCTATCTCCCGCAGGATCCGGACTTCAAAGGCTTCGAAACGGTCGGCGCTTTCGTCGAAGCGGGACTTCCGCCGACCGGCGCGCCGGGCGACCTGACGCGCCTATATGAAACGCTGGACGTTCGCCCGGAGGCGAGGTGCGGCTTGCTGTCGGGCGGCGAGGCGCGGCGCGCGGCGCTCGCCCGGCTGTTCGCCGGCGATCCCGAAATCATGCTCCTCGACGAGCCGACGAACCATCTCGACCTTCCGGCGATCGAAGCGCTGGAGGAGCGCCTCGCCGCTTCGCGCGCGGCGATCGTCCTGATCAGCCATGACCGCCGCTTCCTTGAAACGCTCACGACACGGACAGTATGGATCGATCGGGGGCGGACGCGCTTTCTCGATCGCGGATTCAAGGAGTTCGAGGCGTGGCGCGACAAGGTTCTCGAAGAGGAGGAAACGGCCGCTCACAAGCTTGACCGAAAAATCGTCGCCGAAGAACATTGGGTGCGCTACGGCGTTACCGCGCGGCGCAAGCGAAACGTGCGGCGCATGCGCGAACTTTCGGACCTCAGGAAGCAGCGGCGCGAGCGAAAACGCCCGACCGGCGCCGTCGCCTTTTCGGCGAATGAGGCCGTCCCCTCCGGCAAGCGCGTCATCGTCGCGGAACGGATTTCGAAATCCTATGAGGGGCGCGCCATCGTCAGCAATTTCTCGATCGAGATCGCGCGCGGCGACCGGGTCGGGATCGTCGGTCCGAACGGCGCCGGCAAGACGACGCTCCTCAACATGCTGATCGGCGCGCTCGCGCCGGATAACGGCATTGTGACGCTCGGCGCCGGCGTCGCGATGATCACGCTCGACCAGAAGCGCGCCTCCTTGCGCGACACCGACCGCGTCGCGGACGCCATCACCGACGGTCGCGGCGACTTCGTGACGATTGGCGCGGAAAAGCGCCATGTCGCGACCTACCTCAAGGATTTCCTATTCAAGCCGGAGCAATGGCGAACGCCAGTGGCAGCGCTCTCCGGCGGCGAACGCGGCCGCCTCGCCCTCGCCGCGGCGCTCGCCAAGCCGTCAAATCTTCTCGTCCTCGACGAGCCGACCAACGATCTCGATCTTGAGACGCTCGATCTCCTTGAAGAACTGGTCGCCGACTATCAGGGAACGCTGTTGATCGTCAGCCACGATCGCGATTTTCTCGACAAGACGGTGACGTCGGTCGTCACCACGCAGGCGCGCGGAAAGCCCGGCGTCTGGATCGAATACGCCGGCGGCTACAGCGACATGCTGGCCCAGCGCGACGCGACGCCGGAAATCATGCGCCAACGTGAAAAAGCGCCGACGAAAGACACGCCGCCGCCGAATCAGAGTCCGGCAGCGCCGGCCGCGAAGACGAAATTGTCCTTCAAGGAGAAATTCGCGCTGGAAAACCTGCCGAAGCGGATCGATGCGCTTTCAATCGAAATCGCGGCGTTGAAATCTGCCCTCGCCGACCCGGCGCTGTTCGCGCGTGACGCCGGCGCATTCGCCGAAAAGGCAAGGCGCCTTGAGATCGCCGAGTCCGCCCTCGCCGCCGCCGAGGAAGAGTGGCTGCTCCTGGAGATGAAACGGCAAGAGGCGGAGACTTAACGCGACGCGCCGATTCAGGATTTTTGCGTTTCGCGCTAGGGGCGCCTGATTTCGTCCCAGACGTTCTCGCGACCGACACGATGCTCCCACTCGTCGTATTGGGCGACAAAGGGCCGAGCATAATCGGGAAGATCGAAGTCAGGCGGTTCGCTGACTGAGAACGCCATGCCTTCCCTAAACCAAATAGGGCTGCGTTCCCTCCCGAACAGCCCAAGTTCTTGCGCCTGCAACATATGCAAGAGCTCATGCTCGACGATATAGACTTGCCATGACTCGGGAGCGATCACGACGCCAAGACCGAATACCGCGATCCCGCGCCCCCTTCCGCCAAAGGACCGGTAACATTGTTGCGTCGAGCAGAAGATCATCCGCGGCGGCGAGGCAAGCGGACGAAGTTTTGCCGCGATGTTCGCGAGCGCTTCGCGTTGTAAATTCGCGGCGATCGGCGACATCGCCGGAACTTCCACGCAAATCGCGCCAGAACATGCGACGCCGTTCAAGCTGGGAGCGACCACGCGAATAGGCTTGAAGGAGAGCCAGATCGCTGCCGGCAGCAATACCGCAGCAAATAACAAGCCGGCTGGCGACAGGTGAAGGCGCTTCATGCTCAACCAATCAGGCTCCGAGGATATAGAGTCCTGCAACATACCGGAATGCGGCGTTCGCAGAAGCGCTTTTGTATGCAAACCGCGCCGACCCTGCCGCTCAAAGGGGGAGAAAACGCGCCGCAGTCGCTCCTCGATTGTCGCCGCCGCGATCACCGCGCATCCGCGGCAGCGGAGCCGGCCGGCGCAGGCGCCGGGAAAGTTTCGGCGCCGTTGATCGTTTCCGGCGCATCGCCTTTAAGGATGAAATCCCGGATCAGCGGATAATAGGCGGGTGCGAAACGGACCGGCTGCGGCACGCCCTCATCGTCGACGACATACTCATAAAGGCCGTGCTCAGTGTTTGGAAACACGACGATGTCGAGATTTGGCTTCGTCTTCTGGATATCGCGCAAGATCTCAAGCGTGCGCTCATGCGGCGCTTCGGTGTCGTCCCCCGCCAAAATCCACAGATGCGGGACATTGATCGCCTCAAGCGTCGGCCGGGGATCATACTCCCAAGACGTGCCGACATCGAAGAACGGGCCGATGATCTTGATGAGCCAGTTTGGCGTCGACATGAAATCGCCGGTGAATTCGCCATCGATGGCGCCGAGCCATGCCGCGTCCTTGAATTTCTCCTTGACGGCGGCGAGTTCCTCAAATCCTGCATTGAAATCGGACCGCATGACCCGCGCCGTCGCATCGGTCACTTCGAGCGCCGCCGCCAGCACATCCTCGTCATAGCCGGCGCGACGCAGATCAAGCAGCACCTCCTCGCGATCTTCCGCCAGCGGACCTTCCGCCAACCCGTACGCGGCGATGACAAAGTCGGCGCCGCCTTTCATCGCGGCGAGCGGCGCGACCCAGCCGCCCTGGCTGCCGCCCCAATAGCCGATCGAAACCTCACGGCCGTAAAGCCGGCGGGCTTCCTTCGCCGCGGCGATCGCATCGCCGGAAAGAATGTCGAAATCTTGCGTGTACTTGCCGTCTGAATCGCCAGTGCCGCGCTTGTCATAGGCGAAGACGCCGACGCCGTAGGCGGGCATCAGCGCCTGCAGGCGCTCGCCGGTTCGTCCCGACCAGCGCTCGCTGCCGTGCACCGAGACGACGATCGCCTTCGCATCGCCCCCCGGCGGAAGCACGAGCCGGCCGGCGCGCTCGCCGTCGACGCCCTGAAACCGGGTCTCCTTGACGATCGTCTGCAGGCGCTCGCCCTCGATGCGCGCGCCGGAAGGATCCCAGAATGTCGCTGACTGATTGTCGCAGTCGCCGACAAAGAGCTTTGCTTCACCGCCAGGCGCTTCCTTTTCGGTCGAAAAAACGCCGTCGGCGATCGGATGCGCGCCGCCTGTTTCACCGGTGATGAACACGTAACGAAGCCCGCCGTCGTCGCGGGGAACGAGCCCCATGACGCGGCCGTCCGCCATTTGATAGGCGCCGGCCTCGCAGGCGAGGTTGTCAGCGATGGGCTTTGGTCCGCCGCATCCCAAAAGCGCCGCCGCGGCGCACGCGATCAAAGGCGAAGAGCCGGCGCGGATGACCATTGGAACCCCCGGGGACATGTCGCGCGGCGATCATCGCGCAAACCGCTCTTCGCCGTCGATCCTGACTGCGACAGGAAGAGCGAAAAAGCGGACCAATCGCCTGACGAGGCCCGCCCTACTCCTTCCGCTTCTTGCGCTCATGCGGCAGCAGCGCCTTCTTGCGCAGGCGGATCGATTTCGGCGTCACTTCGACGAGTTCGTCATCGCCGATATAGGCGATCGCCTGCTCAAGGCTCATCCGGCGCGGCGGCACGAGGCGCATCGCTTCATCGGCCGCTTTGGTGCGGATGTTGGTGAGCTTTTTTTCCTTCAGGGGATTGACGTCGAGGTCGTCATCCTTGGCGTTCTCGCCGATGATCATTCCCTGATAGGTCGCCTCGCCGTCGCCGACGAAGAGGACGCCGCGCTCCTGGATGTACCAGAGCGCGTAGAGAACCGTATGGCCGGCGTCGGTCGAAATGAGCACGCCATTCCGGCGCCCTTCGATCGGCCCCTTGTGCGGCGCGTGTTTCAGATAGGAGCGGTTCATGACGCCCGTGCCGCGCGTGTCGGTCAGGAATTCGCCGTGATAACCAATAAGCGCGCGCGCCGGCGCGTGCAGAATGATCCGCGTCTTGCCGGCGCCGGAGGGCTTCATCTCCGCGAGTTCGCATTTGCGACGGGTCAGTTTTTCAATGACGATGCCGGTGAATTCGTCGTCGACGTCGATGAAGACTTCCTCGATCGGCTCCAAAAGCTCGCCGTTTGCGCCGGTGCGCGTGACGACGCGCGGGCGCGAGACCGAAAGCTCAAAACCCTCGCGGCGCATGTTCTCGATGAGGACGCCGAGCTGCAATTCGCCGCGTCCGGCGACTTCCATCGCGTCGCCGCCGACCGCGTCGGTGACGCGGATCGCGACATCGCCTTCCGCCTGGCGCAACAGACGATCGCGGATGACGCGGCTCTGCACTTTTTCGCCTTCACGGCCCGCGAGCGGCGAATCATTGGCTGAAATCGTGATCGCGAGCGTCGGCGGATCGATCGGCTGGGCGTTGATGACCTCGGAGTTATCGAGATCGCACAAAGTGTCGGCGACCGAAGCGTCGCCAAAGCCCGCAAGCGCAACGATGTCGCCGGGCTCGGCTTCATCGACCGGCTGGCGCTTCAGACCGCGGAACGCCAGCACCTTGGTGATGCGAACGCGCTCGATTTCCGATCCGTCGCGCGAGAGCGCCTTCATGGTCTGGCCCGGCCGCGCGAGCCCTGAAACGATGCGGCCAGTGAGGATGCGGCCGAGATAGGGATCGGCCTCAAGCGTCGTCGCCAGCATCTTGAATGGCAGACCGTTCGCATTCGGCGCAATCGGCGGCGGCGGCACATGGCTAATGATCGTCTCAAACAGCGGCGCCATGTCCGTGCGCGGGCCGGTCAGCGTATGATCCGCCCAGCCGTCTCGGCCGGATGCGTAGACGACTGGAAAATCGAGCTGTTCGTTCGAGGCGCCGAGCGCTGCAAAAAGATCGAAGGCCGCATTCAGCGCGTCGTCCGGATCGGCGTTCGGGCGGTCGACCTTGTTGAGGACGACGATCGGGCGCAGTCCGAGCGCGAGCGCCTTGGTCAGCACGAATTTTGTCTGCGGCATCGGCCCTTCCGCAGCGTCGATCAGCAGGAGGCAGCCGTCGACCATCGACAAGATGCGCTCAACTTCGCCGCCGAAATCCGCGTGGCCCGGCGTGTCGACAATGTTGATGCGGATCGGCGTCGCGCCCTTCTCCCACAGCACGCTTGTGCATTTGGCGAGAATGGTGATTCCGCGCTCGCGCTCGATGTCGTTCGAGTCCATCGCCCGCTCGGCCATCTCGGTGTTGGCGCGGACGGTTCCGGACTGACGAAGCAGCGCGTCGACGAGCGTCGTCTTCCCATGGTCGACATGGGCGATGATGGCGATGTTGCGTAGGGCGGTCATGAGGCCTTGTTGCAGTGCAAAATTGCGGCTTCCGATGCGCTTTTTCGCCTGAAAGAGCAAGGCAATATGAAATCGCCGCCCTTTCCAGGGCGGCGATATCCCGAAAATGCAGTCCGGACGCGATCAGACGCGGGTAAGGCCGTCAGTGTCTTCGCAGAGGGCGACAGGTTCGCCGTCAACAAAGAGGACCGTATAGGAAATGTAATTGCCATAATCGCCGCCCGGCAGGCGTGCGCGCACCCGGATATCGACGCCCCAGCCGTCAACGCCGGAATAGTCAGCAATATCAGCTTGCACGCGATACGGCTCGGAGACGATCTGCACCCGTGCGCCGCGGGCGTCTTCAAGGCGGCTTTCGACATAGGACGTCGCCTGCACGGGATAATCATCAGGGCAAGCCGCAATGTCGCCGGCGAGGGACGAAGCGCAAAGGGCCATCGCGCTGGCGGCAAGGGCAAAAAGGGTTTTTTTCATTGTGGCGCTCCTTGTTAAGAATCGGGCGACAGAATTGTCATCGCTTTGTCGTCGAACTGTCATCAGTTTGTCATAGTCGTCGCGCGAGTCAATCAATTTTCCAGCAAATTCAGCAGGTTGCGCATTGAGTGCGCATGCCGGGACGACGCCGGGGCGGGCCGCAACAAATAACGCGCAATTTGTGCGCCGGCCCGCGCCCGCCCGCCTTGGGCGTCAGGTAGTCGTGTCGCGAAGGTGACGCCGCGCCGCAAAGACACCGGCGCGCATTCACCAGAGCGGGCTTTCACCCTAGTGTCGCCATGCTGGCGATTTGCAGTCGATTGAAGGGGCTGGATATGGCGCGTTTGTTGGAACGCTCGGTGAAATTCACGCAGCCGGGCCGCTACATCCTCAACATGCTGTTGTTCCTGACCGCGGCCGCCGCGGTCGTCTATTATCTCTCTCCCTGGAGCCCCGATCCCTCGACCATCCTGATCGACGCCTTCAACGCCAACCCCGCGCTCAACGGCCTCATCCTCGGCGTTCTCTTCATTGGCGTCATCTACAATCTGCGGCAGGCCGGCGTCATCTCGCCGGCGGTCCGCTGGGTCGAGGCTTTCCGCGAGACCGTCGACGCCCGCCGCGCGCGCCTTCCCCGCCCGCCGATGCTGATCGGCGCGATGGTGAAGCTCTTGCTCGACGCGGATGAGCGCGGCGGACGACTGACGCCGGAATCGACGCGCGCCATTCTCGATTCAATCGGCGTGCGGATGGATGAAGGCCGCGAGATGGGCCGCTATATCGGGCACCTCCTCGTCTTCCTCGGCCTTCTAGGCACGTTCTGGGGCCTCATCGAGACCGTCAACGGCGTCGTCAACACGATTTCGGGGCTCGGCGTTTCCGGCGGCGACACCGAAGACGCGATCAAACAGCTCATCACCAATCTGCAGGCGCCGCTCTCCGGCATGGGCACCGCGTTTTCTTCTTCGCTGTTCGGATTGTCCGGATCGCTCGTCGTCGGCTTTCTCGATCTCCAGTCCTCGCAGGCGCAAGGGCGCTTCTACACCGATCTCGAAGACTGGCTCTCCGGCATGACGGATACGCGCGCCGGCGCGTCAGCCGCGAAAGCGTCGATGATCGACGAGCCGCTGGCGGCGACGTCGCTCGAAGCCGCCATGGCGGCGAACACCGAAGCGCTGATCAAGGCGCAAGCCGGCCAGGTCGCCGAACTCAAGGAAGAAATCCGCGCGCTCAACCGCACGCTCATCCGCGGCGCCAGGGAGTAACGGATGGCCCGGCGCCGGCGTTCGTCCGAGTACAATATCTGGCCGGGATTCGTCGACGGTCTGACGACGCTCCTTCTCGTCTTGATGTTCGTCCTCTCGATCTTCGTCGTCGCGCAATTCTATCTCGGCTCGAAACTGACGACGGTGAAGGAGGAACTGGCGACCAAGGATTCAGAACTCGCGCGCCTCACCGCTCGCATCAACGAACTCGCTGAGCAACTCGGTCTCGCGCAGGCGGAAAAGGACAAGCTCGCGTCCCAGATCCTCGCGCTGGAGACGACGATCGCCGGCAAGGACGCCGAACTCGCCGCGATCGGCGCCGCGCTCGCCGCAAGCCAGGCCGCCGTCGCCGCCTCGGCCGAGGAACTTGAGGCGGAAAAAGCCTTGAGCGACGACCAGAAATCGCAGATCGCGACGTTGAACGCGCAGCTCGCCGCGCTCCGAAGACAATTGCAAAGCCTGCAGGAAGCGCTCGACGCGGCGGCGGCGAAAGACAAAGAGCAGGAGGTCCAGATCAAGAACCTCTCGCAACAATTGAACGCCGCGCTCGCGCGAAAAGTCCAGGAGCTGCAGGAAGTCCGCTCGCGGTTTTTCGAAGCGCTGCGAGCAGCGCTTGGCGACAGGAAGGACATCAAAGTCGTCGGCGACCGCTTCGTCTTTGAAAGCGACATCCTCTTTGGCTCCTGCTCGGCGACGATCGGCGAGCCCGGCAAACTCGAACTCGACAAGCTCGCCGCGGTCCTCCTCGACATCAAGGACGACATTCCGGCCGATATTCCCTGGGTGCTGCGCGTTGACGGCCATGCGGATGCGACGCCCTTGGGCCCGTCATGCTCGCAGTTCTTCAAATCGAACCTCGATCTCTCGGCGCAACGCGCGATCGCCGTCGTCGATTATCTGAAAAGCCGGGGCGTTCCGGCCAAACGCTTGATGGCGACGGGCTCCGGCTCGGAATGGCCGCTTGTCTCCGGCTATTCAGCCGCCGCGCTCGCGCAGAACCGCCGCATCGAATTCAAGCTCGACGCGCGCTGATCGCGGGCGCCGCGCGCCGCCATTTTGTCGAGCGGAAGCCGCAAATCCCTGTCCTCCCGGAAATTCGCAAAGCGAATGATCCGGGATCCCGGGCGCCCGGGGGGCTCTCAATTTCACGGGGTCCCGGATCAATCGCTTTGCGATTGTCCGGGATGACAATCGGGGGAGATCGTCCGGACACGTCAGGAACGAAAACGGAAACTGCAACTCCTTGTCATCCCGGAAATTCGCGAAGCGAATTATCCGGGATCCTGCGCGG
>CADEDN010000052.1 GCA_902826095.1 uncultured Alphaproteobacteria bacterium
TGATCCGGCGTCTCCTGATCCGGCGTCTCCTGATCCGGCGTCTCCTGATCCGGCGACAGCGGGCGCGACAAACGCCGACGCGCCGGCGGTCGACGCGCTTCAGGCCGATCTTGAAAAACGCGCGCTGACGCGCGCCTGGGCGGAGCGGACGCCGGTCGGCGAGGCCGCGAAAGAAGTCGTTGAGAGCGACATCAACTGGATCGAAATGAAGACCGCGCTTGCGCTTTCCGCGCGCCGCGACGTCGCCGCACAGCAGACCGTGACGCGCGCCGTCGCAAGACCGCCGGGGATGCGCGCCGCGGCGGCGGAGAGCTTCAAGAATGTCGTCGTCAAGGAAGTCAATGTCACGCAGCTTCCCGTCCTCGCGCCGGAAGGCGCGCGCATCGCGCAGACGCTGAAGGTCTACAGCCTCGGCAATTCCTATTCCGCGACGGCGGAAGTCGAAGACGGCGTTTCGATGCGCATGTCCGGGGCGCGCAAGAAGCTCGTCGTCGGCGACCGGGCCGCCGCCCTGTCGCGCATCCGCACCATGCGCGCCCAGGAAAAATCGCTGGCGAGCCTCGAGACGCCCTATGTGATCACGCGAAGCGAAAGCTCGACCGATCTTTCCTTTTCAAAATTCGGGGCCGGCTATGTTCTCGCCTTGATGTGCGACGATCCCGCGGACGCGCGCTGCGCGGCGGACGATTTCATCGTCAAGCTCGCCTCGAACATCGTCCTCCTCAATCAGGAAGCGGGAGGTCAGTGATGCGCGATCATCGCTCCTCGGAA
The DNA here is from genome assembly GCA_902826095.1 of uncultured Alphaproteobacteria bacterium. Classification (GTDB taxonomy): domain Bacteria; phylum Pseudomonadota; class Alphaproteobacteria; order Caulobacterales; family Parvularculaceae; genus Amphiplicatus. The sequence goes on from CADEDN010000052.1 coordinate 772, forward strand.
AAGGGAAACGCGGCCGGCGTCCTGCTCGTTCTCCTCGTCATCGCGCTGCTTGTCGGCGGCTGGTTCTGGCTGCAGCGGACGGACGCCCTCCCCCCGCCCGGCGACAGCCCGCCGGCCGACGACAATCCGCCGACGGATGATCCCCCGGTCGATGATCCGCCAATTGGCGACCCCGACGACGAGCCCGATGCCCCGCCATCGCTGACCGACGCCGACGGCCGCGTGTTTTCCTATATGCCGGTCGGCGAATTGCTGCCGAGTTCCGGTCCTGGCTTCGCCGACGACACCGTCTACCGCTCGGACATCCTCTTCCCGACCGAAGACCCGGTCTATCTCAACAGCCAGGTCTATCGGCACGGCGGCGGCCAGGGCGCCGTCAACGGCATGACCGGCGGCCAGTGCGAGGCCAGCAATTACAATTACCCGTGGCAGGACACTTTTTGCGAAAAGCGCGACCGGAACCAGCCGCTCTGCCCCGGCGGCGGCCATGAGGGCCTCGATATTCGTCCGCATACGTGCAAGAAGAACCAGCACTGGGCGGTCGCCGTCGAGGACGGACGCGTCATCGACATTCGCCGCCACTGGGTGACCTTGCAGACCTCGGACGGCACGATCTACAACTACCTTCATCTCAACATGGCGGGGCTCGTCGTCAATGAGGGCGACATGCTGAACAAGGGCGACCGGATCGGCATGATTTCGAGCGACTTTTTCACATCCGACGGAACGTCGGTCCCGACGACGACGCATCTTCATTTCGAGATGTATGAAAACTACGTCGCTTCCGCGAGCGACGAGCCCCTGTTCACCAAGGTCAATCCCTATATGACCCTCGTCGCCGCCTATGACCGCAAGCTCCGCGGCGAGTAGCGCGGCGCCGCCGCCGATCGGCGTTGAGGAGCGCGGCCGCCGCATCGACGCGTTGCGGCGCGCCATGGACAAGACCGGCGCCGCGGCGACGCTGCTGGGATCGACGACAAGCCTTCGCTATTTCACCGGCGTCGTCTGGTCGCCGTCGGAGCGGTTTTGCGGCGCGCTGATCACGCCGACCCGCATCGACTATGTGGCGCCGCGCTTTGAACTCGAAAAAGTCGCGAGCCTCGTGACGCTTGAAGGCGACATTTTGACCTGGGAAGAGGACGAGAGCCCCTATCGGCTGATCGCCGCGCGTCAATCGTCCGGCGCCGTCGCGCTCGATCCCGATCTCCCGCTCTTCATGTATCGCGGGCTCCGGCGCGAATACGGCGACGAACGCCTCGCCGACGCCGCGCCGCTGATCGCGCCGCTCCGCGCGCGCAAATCGCCAGCCGAAATCGCGCTGCTGCAGCGCGCCAAGTCGATCACGCTCGAAACGCAGCGCCGCGCGCGCCGCTTCTTGAGGGAAGGCGTCATGGCGTCGGACGTCGCGCGCTTCATCGACGAGACGCATCGCGGCTTTGGCGGCGGCGGCAACACGTTCTGCATCGTCGCCTTCGGCGCCGACACATCATTGCCGCACGGCCCTGAAAAGGATCGCGCGCTCAATGGCGGCGACGTCGTCCTCATCGACACTGGCTGCAGGGTCGACGGCTATAATTCCGACATCACGCGAACCTATGTCTTCGGCGACCCGACGCCGAAATTTCGCGCCGCGTGGGAGGCGGAAAAGGAAGCGCAAGCCGCCGCCTTCGACGCGGCGCGGCGCGGCGCGCTTTGCGAAAGCGTCGACGCGGCGGCGCGCCGGTCGCTGGAACGGCGCGGCTATGGCCCTGGATACGGCCTGCCGGGCCTTCCCCATCGCACCGGCCACGGCGTCGGCCTCGATGTTCATGAATCGCCCAATCTCGTCAAAGGCGACGCGACGCCGCTCGACACCGGCATGTGCTTCTCGAATGAACCGATGATCGTCGTTCCGGGCGAATTCGGCGTCCGTCATGAAGATCATTTCTACATGGCCGCCGACGGTCCGCGCTGGTTCACAAGGCCGGCGGCGAGCCTTGACGATCCGTTCGCCGACGCGCCGGTCTTCAATTGAATATTCCGTGAACGGATGATCTCCCTGCCGCCGCGCGCTCAACCGTCGGCGAAAACCCTCAGGCGAGGCGCTCGGCGAATTGCCCGTATTTGCGAAATCGCGCGAGATAGCCGGGAACGATCGCTTCGATCGTCCGCGGCGCTATTCCAAGATCGGCGAGCGTCAGCGCGCCCGGGCTGACGACGTTGTCGCGTTTCAATAGGCGAATCTGGTCGCGCGTGATCGGCGGATCGAAGAACGGGATCCAGTTCATCATCTCGCCGAGAAGGCCGAGGATCGGCGCGGCCGCGAAGGGCGCCGGCGCCAGAATGCGGCGCTGCCCCGTTTCCGCCAGCATGAACTCCATGAGCTGGCGGAACGTATAGGTCCGCGGGCCGCCAAGCTCGTAGGTCTTGCCGCGCGCCTCTTCCCTTTCAAGCGCGGCGCAGATCGCATCGGCGACATCGTCGACATAGACAGGCTGAAACTTCGTCGCGCCGCCGCCGATCAGCAGCGGCAAAGGCGCGAATGACGGCGCCATGCCGGCGATCGCCGCGAATTTGTTGAAAAACTGATCCTCCGGGCCGAACACCACGGACGGGCGGAGAATGGTCGCGCTCGCAACCGCTTCCCGCACGGCCCGCTCCGCCTCGCCCTTGGTGCGCGCATAAAGACTGTCGCTCGCCGCGTCCGCGCCGATCGCTGACACATGCGCGAAATTGCTGACGCCCGCCGCCGCCGCGAGCCCGGCGATTGAAGCGGCGCCGGCCGCCTGCACGCGCTCAAAGCTCTGCGAGCCCGATTGAAACAGGATGCCGACAAGATTGACGACGGCGTCGGCGCCAAGAAGCGCCCGCTCGATCGACGGGCGGTGACGCACATTCGCCTGGATGAGCTGGACCTGGCCGACGGCGCCCATCGGCCGCAGAAATTGCGCGTGGTGCGGCCGGCGCACCGCGACGCGCACGCGCCAGCCGCGCTTGGCAAGTTCGCGCACGACATTGCGGCCGATAAAACCGGAGCCGCCGAACACAACCGCCAGTTTGCCGGACATGCCGCGCGCCTTCCGTGAAAAAACCGGGCCGAACGCCTATCGGAATTCACGCGCCGGGACAACGCGCGCGCGCGGCCCAGATTGACAATCGCCCGCCCCCTCCCCTAAGGCCTCCCCCACCTGCCCAGATGGCGGAATTGGTAGACGCACCAGTTTCAGGTACTGGCGCCGCGAGGCGTGGAGGTTCGAGTCCTCTTCTGGGCACCAGTTATCCTTCTAAGTCATTGTTTTTATTGAATAATTTGGAATGGTCGAAATTCGGACCCCTCCGCAGCCCACCCTTCGACCTGCGATGCGATGGGCACCTATGGCCATCGTGACAACCCCGTCTCCCACCCGCTACGCTCACCCCGCCTGGGTATTGTCGTAACCTTGGGCATCGCGATGCTCTCATTCTTGGAGACATCGTGATGAGGATACTTTCGAAGCGCCAACTGAAGGAGTTGGTCCTTTACTCGCCGCAGCACATCGCGCGCCTTGAGAAGGCCGGAGCGTTCCCCAAGCGGGTCCAGCTCGGCCTGAACCGGGTGGGATGGGTTGAGGCGGAGGTGATCGACTGGCTCCAGCAGCGCCTCAGGCGCCGTGAAAAGCCCTGACCGACACTCCTCGTAGAGAAGCGAAGGTGGCCGGGTCTGCAGAACCCGGTCACTCTATTATCTTCTTACGGCTTATCGAGACACCGTCATAATTCTCGCCAGGGCGGTTCATTGAATTACTATGGGCGGATTTACAAAATGGCACCGGGTTCGACCAAACGTATTTGGTGCAATCTAGAGGAAGTCGGATGGAGCTGTTAGTCTTGAGAAAGCGCATTTGGGCAGGACCTTGGGCGGCTATGGCATTAATGGCTTCCAGCGTTGTGGCAGCGTGCCACACCGTGAACGAAGACAGGGGTGAAATTTCGTACTTTCCGCCGACTGAATTTGCTGACCTGGACATTTATGACGCAGATGTCCCGGATAGGTTCTCCAAATATCTTCGCGGCGCTGAGGAGTCGATACTATTTGACGACCAAGCGATTGAGTTTGCTGCCCGTTTAACGATAATTTCTTCCTTTGAAGGCGGGATTGTCTTACTCGTTCAGAAAAATTCCGACGGGTCAACAACCGGTCGTTCAAAGCGGTTTGCTCAGCGAGAGGGCGGGATCGGCAAATTGCTCGAATCAACGCGCGTAACGGTATCTACGGAGGAACTTCATGCGCTTCGACAATTAGCAGTCAGTGCGGATTTTTGGTCTGTCGACAATCAACAAGAACTTATTGGTTCGGATGGAAGCGCTTGGGTCTTGGAAGTCAAGGATGGCAGTTGTTATCACGCTGTTTACGAATGGTGGCCTTCTGAGGGGCCTTCCTACGAAATCGGGCACGCCATAATGAAAGCACTAGATGTTAGATTCGATGATCGATAATGGCAGAAAGGTAGGGCGGGCTGAGCGCAGCGATACCCGCCGAATTTTTTCTAACCGTGTAGCAAGGTAGGACGCATAAGACCGCTGGCGCAATGTACCGTCTACGGATGAAAACGGGGCTGTCAGGAGTCTTGTGCGGGGGGCCATAGAAATGGGAAGAATGGAGTCTTGCTATGGCGATCGAGAAGGACATATTGGACCAGCTACTTCGGGGCGCGACCAGAAGGGGATTTTCAGCCGCGACGGGTTGGTCGATGAGCTGAAGAAGGCGTTTTCGGAGCGCATTCTGAACGCCGAGATCGACGAGCATCTCGATGAAGAACGCGGCGAAGCGGCGCATGGTTAATGCGTAAGCGGACGAATGCCCGCGCCGCGCGAAAATGCGGCCGAAAATACACGCAAATCGCCGCTTGAACGCGCGAGGGAAATCGCCACGTCCAATGTTGCTATGATGGGCGGGGCGATGAGTCCTGTCCGGCTCTTTGACAAGTGAACAGGCCGCGTTTGTCCGGCGACATGCTGGCGGCGCGAGGCGAAAAGGATGGCTCGGATCGCCGCCGTTTCGCAGCAAGGAACGCCCCGCGAAACGCGCGCGCGGCGATCGCGAAGCCGCGCCCGGGTCGCATCGAGCGCGCAGCGCCGGCGCGCGGATTGTCCGGCAAAGGCGGATCATCCGGCGCCGGGCGCGCCATGACGTGGAATTCCTTCAACAAGGTCGCCTCGATCGCGCAGGGGACGACCAGCGTCGCCTATGTCTACGGCCCCGACCATCAGCGGGTGAAGGAGACGACAACCGTCAGCGAGTCGACGACGATCACGCATTATTTCGGGGTGAGCCCCGCGGGCGTCAATTTCGAATTCGTCGACGGCCCGACTGAGGACAGTTGGAACGACTATCTCCACGCCGGCGGCGAAATGGTCGGCGTGCAAAAGCGCGTCGACGGCGGCGGCGTGCAGTCGACGCGCTATTTCGTGAAGGATCATCTCGGCTCGATCGCGGTGCTGACGAATGAATCGGGCGTCGCCGGCGTTGATGTTTTGCGCGCCTTCGCGCGCCGAGCGCCTCGCCTTCGACCGCCCGATCAAAATCCGCCAGGCGGACTTGATCAAGCTTTGGAAGCTGCGCGTTTTCCATCGGAAAACGCGCAGGGGGTAAGCGGCGGAACCCGAACGGCTCGGACGACGTTCCCGGAACCCTCACCGCGCAGACGACCAGAGGCTTCAACGGCCACGAAATGCCATGCTGCGTATCTTTGGCGAGTTCGACCTCGTCAACATGAACGGCCGCATCTACGACCTAATCATCGGCCGCTTCCTGTCGGCGGACCCGATGATCCACGACGCGACGAACGGCCAGGACCTCAACTGCTGCTCCTGCGTCCACGACAACCCGCTCTCCTATGTCGACACCCCGTCAACAAGACCGAGCGGCTCCTGCCGTGGCGAATCGACGCCGCGCAGCGCAAGGGGCCGTCCACCCCATCGCTTACGTGCAATATGCTCAGCTCTTGAAAGGGCGGCGGGGTTCGGCGATGGCGGTGAGATGGACATTGGAGACAATCAACCGGGTTCCGGCCCGTCAGCGGACCGCCCCGCCATTGCGCGCCGCGCGTTGCGGACCGGACTGCTCGCCGCGGGCCTCCTCGTCGCCGTCATGGTCGGCCTTGCGGCGACGGCGCGGCTCGAAATATTCGGGTCCGGTTTTCATGCGACCCTTGCGTTGATCCTCGGGATCGGCGGGACGATCATTCTCGGGGCCGGGCTGATGGCGCTTTCATTCTATTCCGCCCGCGCCGGCATTGACGATGAAGTCAGAAATCCCGACGACGCGCCCGCGGATCGGATGCGCGACTAGCGCGCCGGGCGCGAAAGTGGAAACCGGTTTCGCGCGCAAAGGCGCGCCAAATCAATAGGCTAGAACATCGGGCGCGATAGGCTCAGGATTTCGCGAAGATCACCATATAAATGTCGCTAAGGCCCGGAACGTCCGGCTCTTCGACAAGGCGAAAGCCGAATGATTGAACCTCATTGATCAGACCCGCCCTGCCAAATCGGACATGGGCGCGTTTCGGATCGTCTTTATGGGTTTCGTCAAGCGTATAATCCAGGATGATCAGCCGTCCGCCGGGCGCAAGCGCGTCGCGCACGCTTTTCATAATCGATGCGCGGTTGGAAAAGTAGTGATAGGTGTCGGCGATAAAGACGACATCAACGCTCGTCGGCGGAAGCGTAATGTCGTCATCTCGGCCCAGCACTGAGACGACATTGCCGATATCGAGATCCGCCGTCCGCTGATTAATCAGCTTGAGGAACCGCGGCTCGATATCGATCGCGTAGACGACGCCCGCGGCGCCGACCGCATTCGCAAAGAGCAGCGAATAGAGCCCGGTGCCGGCGCCGATATCCGCTATGCGGGCGCCTGAAGGGATCTTCGAGGCCGCAAGAACCGCGTCCCGTGACGCGTAAAGCTCACGACTGCCGACCTCCATCGAGTCGAGAAAGACCTCAGGGTTTTCCGCTTCTTCGCCGTAAGAGGGCGCCGGCAGCGGCTCCGGCTCCTGCTCGACAGGCTTGTCCCGACCGCATGAATTGGCGGCCAGCAGGCAGACGACCAGCGCCGCCGCGCCCCGATTTCGCATTACGCCCATGTCATCCTCGCGCCAGCCCGGCGCTGCTGCAAATCGCCCAGACGCCTTGCTGACCCAAGTCCTGGCCGATTTCAACCAGGCTTTCCCATGAGGTTCCTCCGGAAGCCCTAGGCGCCCTTCGCCTCAATCCCAAAAAGACGCCTTGCGGCCTTAACCGCGCCTTTAGCCGAAGGCCGGAAGATATGAACGGGGCGATATCCGCGCGGCTGGAGGCGCATTGTTTTGGCGACGGGCGGCACAGCGACGTTACCAACGATCGCAATGCGACTCGCGCCGATCCTGTTTGCGGCGGGCGTCGCGCATCTTGCCTTTCAAATCTGGAAACACTGGGACGTCGTAACGCTCGACTTTCGATTTTTCTGGCTCGCCGGCGAATTCTGGCTGCGCGGCGACAATCCCTATGATCCCGCCTACGCCGCCGAGGCCGCCTCCTTGTTCGACATCCGGCGCGGCGCGATCTGGTATTATGCGCCGAACTGGTTCCCGCTCGCAGCGCTTCTGTCCCTGCCAGATCCATTGACCGCGTCGCGGATGTGGCTTTTTGCAAACGCCGTTTTGCTGATTGCGTCGTGCGGGCTGAATGTCGCCGCTTTCCGGTCGATGAGCAAATCGTCAGGCCTGCGCAGCGCTCATTCTCCAATGACCGCATTTCTGAATGAGATCCGGCCGCGCACGCTGTTCTTCGCTCTCGCTGGCGCGATCGGCCTCGCTCAGGCGACCGGCAACACGCTGCATCTCGGGCAGTCGTCGATGTTGATCTATTTCGGCGCTAGCGTTCTGACGTTCGGCGCGGCGCGCGGACATCTCGTCGTCGCCGCGCTCGGGCTCGCGATATTGATGCTGAAGCCGCAGATCGGCCTTCTTGTCTGTGCAGGCCTCGTATTCACCACGTTCGGGAGGCGCTGCACCGCCGCCGCGGCGGCGATTTCAGCATTGGCGGCTCTGCCTGCTTTCTTCGCGGCGCCGCCCGCCGATGTCGTCAGCGGCTTCCTTGGCGGCGTCACACAATACGCCGATCAATCATATAACATGCCGCCGGCGGTCACCGGCCTTCGCCACATCGTGTGGATTCTGGGGGGGCCGGATATGGGCTCGCCATTCTATCTGTTCCTGGCGCTGGCCATGATTTCCGCTCTGGGGCTGTTGTCGCTGACGCGCAGAAAATCCCTTCGGACCGTCGATTTCATCGCAATTTCGATCGCCGTCGCGGCGGCGACGAGCCCGCTGCACGTTTATGATTTCACGCTGCTTGGCGCGATCGCGCTCTACGCGATCGCATTGCCATTTCCGGCGGGGCCAGCAGCGCTTGCGGCCTTTGCGGTCATGATGCGAGCGGGAAATTTGCCGCATCCGGCAAGCCTTGCCGATGGCGTCACCTATTACGCCGGGAGCGCCTATGCGAGCCTTTCAGCGGCGGCGATCGCAGCGACGATCGCTTTATCCCTGCTTGATCGACAGCGAAGGAAAGCGCCGTCCGATCTCGCGGTTCGCGCCGTCCGGCTGTCTTGACGTCACAGCGGCGATGTGCGCGGCGCCCGAAACGACAAGCGCCGCCTCCTTTCGGAAGCGGCGCTTGTCTGTTGAGGAAGAAGGGAATTCTGTCGGCTTGGCAGGCCTGGCGGCGACCTACTCTCCCACGCCTTAAGACGTAGTACCATCGGCGCTGGGGACTTTAACGACCGAGTTCGGAATGGGATCGGGTGGAGGCTCCCCGCCAATGCCACCGGGCCGGCAAAGACGACAGAATTGCGAGAGTCTTTTGTTCGCCTTCATCCTTCAAGGCGCGAACCTCCGGTTCGCTCCTCAGGACGAGGGAATTTCTAACGCTTTCGTTGGTTTCGCATGGCGTTGATCCGTAAACGGATCGATCGCCGCGCATGAGGCATATGCTTGTTCTCACGCCTTTGACAGCATGAGGACGATCAAGCCAATCGAGCTATTAGTACCGGTAAGCTTCACGCATTGCTGCGCTTCCACACCCGGCCTATCAACGTCGTGGTCTTCGACGGCTCTCAAGGGAATTCTTGTTTCGAGGCGGGTTTCCCGCTTAGATGCCTTCAGCGGTTATCCCTTCATCACATAGCTACCCTGCACTGCGGCTGGCGCCACAACAGGTCCACCAGAGGTGAGTCCATCCCGGTCCTCTCGTACTAAGGACAGCTCCTCTCAAAATTCCTACACCCACGGCAGATAGGGACCGAACTGTCTCGCGACGTTCTGAACCCAGCTCACGTACCACTTTAAATGGCGAACAGCCATACCCTT
>CADEDN010000053.1 GCA_902826095.1 uncultured Alphaproteobacteria bacterium
GGCCCTTCGTGACGCCTTGCGTCGCTGGCGACGCAAGGCTCCTCAGGGCGAGGCGGCGGCGGTCCCAAAAGACCAAGGCCTCATCCTGAGCAGCAATGCGCAGCAGCGCGTCGCGAAGGATGGCGGCGGGGCGGTGGACAAAGGCGACGAGGGACGGCCGGACCTACCGGTAAAATGTCGTCGCCGCGTCGGTGAACGACCAGGGCTCTTGAAGGTCGATGCAGCGCATGGCGTCGGCGCGCGCTTCGATGCGCATCAGGGGCGCGCTGTCGGCCGCCTCGACGGCGAGAAGGATGACGCCATTGATCCGTGGGCCGACGAAATTCGCCCGGAGGCTTTCATAGCAATAGACCTCGCCGGGCCTCGCTTTGTCGAAAGGCGGATTGATCCGGCCGTCGCCCTCAGCGAATGTCAGAAAGTCGCGCGCCGCCGCTTCGCGCGCCTCTTCGAGCATCGGATTGAGGCCGACCATGTCCGGCGTCAGCGACTTGACCCGGCCATGCAGCGCGAAAATGAGCCGCTCGGGATCGATCGAGTCGGGCGCGAGCGCGATCGCGCTGACTTTCGCGGTCCGTCCATTGTGGGAGGCGTCGGTGAACCAGGCGCCCTGAGCGGTTCCCGGCTGATCGACAAGCGCGGCGCGGCAGGCGTTCTCGCCTTTGGCGCGGCGCACGCCCCACGCGTCGCCGAGCTTGGCCTTCCATTCCTGTGCAAGCGCTTCCGGCAAATAGTCGAGCGGACACTGGATGCGGCTGGCGTCGGTGGCGATCGCCTCGAGGATCGCCACGGGCGCCGAAATCGCGGCGCCGATCGCGTAAGGGTCGCTCTTGTAGCGCTCCGGCCGGTCGAGCGCCGCCGGCGCCGCCGTTCTGTCTTCGAGGATGACGTCGAACCCGTCGGCGCGGCCGAGCGCTTCGCCCGCCTTGATCCGGATCGCCGTCTTCGTCGCGAGATGATCGGCGCCGCCGATCTCGCTAAAGTTCGCGAGCCCGCCGGCGCGGCGGATGATCTGGGCGTCGACCTGGTCGAGATCGTCATAGGAGACGACGACCGTTTCGCAGACCGCGAGCTTCAAGGTCCAGGCTTCACGAAGGGCGGCGCCGTCGGCGTCGCGGATGGTCCGTCGTTCGATGGCGACGATGTCGGCCTTGGCCGGCGCCAGAACGACGGTCGTTCGGCGATCGAAAGCGGTCTCGCCCTTCTTGGTGTTGAGGCGGATCGCCGGGGCGGGCAATTGCTCGCCAGGCGCCGTCACTTCGCCGAGCGGGGAGATCGAAAGAATATCGTCGATCGGCGCAAAGGCGTTCTTCAAGACCGCCGATCCGCGCGCGCAAGGACGGCTGGCGACGCTTGCCGGGTTCGCCGACAGCGCGGCGACTTTCTCCGTATAGCGCCGACCGGCCAGCGGGTTGGCGATGATGGCGCCGAGAAGCCCCGCCGCGACAAGCGACGCGGCAAGTCGCGTATAGTGCTCCGACACCGTCATTACCGAACCCACGAGCCCCCAAGCCGCAGCCCAGAATCAGCGCCGGGAGGGCCCAAGTCAAGAAAATGGCTGGAAAGACCGGGAAATCCCGGCGTCTTCGGCCCAAAGCGTTGCCCGCGCGCCGCACAGCGACCGGCCTTAAGCTTCGCCTCGACAAGCCAAATCGCTTTGGCGATAACACCTCCCGCGCCAGTTGCAGGGGCGCTAGCGACAAGGACGGGGCATCAATCATGGTGAAATGGCGCGGGCGCGAAGGCAGCAAGAATGTCGAGGATCGCCGCGGCGCGGCGGCTGCGGGGCTTGGCGGCCTCGCCATCTTGATCATTCGTTTCGTGGTGAGCCGCTGGGGCATTGGCGGTCTCGTCGTGCTGGTCGGCGGTTTTTTCGCCTTGCGCTCGGTCGGCATCGATCCCCTGGCGCTCCTCAACGGCCAGCCGGCGACCGGACCGGCAGAGGTCTCGGCGGAAGACCAGGCGGCGTTTGATTATTCGACGGTCGTTCTCGCCGAGACCGAGAAAGTCTGGGGCGAAATTTTCGCCGAAAGCGGCCAGCAATATTCACCGCCGACCCTGGTGATTTATTCCGGCCAGACGCAGACCGCGTGCGGCTTCGGGTCAGCGGCGGCGGGGCCGTTCTATTGTCCCGGGGATCAGAAGGTCTATCTCGACACCAGTTTCTTCAATGAATTGTCGCGGCGCTTCGGCGCGGCGGGGGACTTTGCGCCCGCTTATGTCATCGCGCATGAAGTCGGCCATCATGTGCAGACGATCACCGGCGTTTCCGATCAGGTTCGCCAGGCGCAGTCGCGCGCCAATCAGGAGGAGCAGAATCAATTGCAGGTGATGATGGAGTTGCAGGCGGATTGCTACGCCGGCATCTGGGCCAATCACGCCGACAAATATTCAGGCCTTCTCGATGAAGGCGACATCGAGGAAGGCCTTGAGGCGGCGACGGCGATCGGCGACGACACCTTGCAGAAAAACGCCGGAAGGCGCGTGACGCCTGAGAGCTTCACGCACGGATCGTCACAGCAACGCGTCAGGTGGTTCACGATCGGCTATCAGTCCGGCGACGTCAATCAGTGCGACACCTTCAATTCGCGCGGACTCTAGAGCGGGTTGCAGCGAAAGTGGATCCCGGTTTCGCGTCGCAACCCGCGCCCCAAAAAATCCACCGAGGGCGAATCGATTCAATCGGTTCGCAACGCGCTGCAACGTCAATGCACCTTGCGGCGTTCATGCGGACTGTCGAGCGAGAACGCCGGAATGTCGACTTCGAACAAAAGTCCCTCGGCGCTTTCCATGCCGTAACGGCCGACCATCATGCCGGACGGCGTCGAGAGCGGCGCGCCGGAGGTGTATTCATAGCGCTCGCCGGGCTTGATCAGCGGCTGTTCGCCGACGACGCCGACGCCCTTGACTTCTTCCGTCAGGCCCTTCGCGTTGGTGATGAGCCAGTGGCGCGTGCGCAGGCGGACGCTCTCGCACGAACCGTTATGAATGCGCACCGTGTAGGACCAGACATAAAGATCATCGTCCGGATCGGACTGGCCTTCAAGAAACGTCGGGCGAACGCTCACCCTGATTCCCTTGGTCACCCGTTGATACATCGCGCCGCTCCGCATTCCTCCGCCCCAGCGGCGCGACGTTACTCTGCGCGCTCCTGCTTCGCCAAGACGGTAAGGCGCCGATTCGAATCGCCTAATGCTTGCGTGCGGCGGGTCGCCGACTTCGCGCAAGCGCGCGCGCTTCCTGCAACAATTGCGGGCGCCTGATGGGCGTGCTCAACGCAGAGCAGATTGAAGGCGCGATATCATCAGGCGCGATCGCGCTGTCGCGACAACCGGGCGACCAGCAAATTCAGCCGGCGTCAATCGACCTCACCATCGCACGCCGCGGATGGCGCGTCAGGGCGTCGTTCCTGCCGCCGCCGGGCCGCAGCGTCAGCGACCGCCTCGCCGACGGCCTCGCGATGCGGGAGATCGATCTTTCGTCCGGCGCGGTGCTGGAGCGCGGCTGCGTCTATCTCGTTGAACTCGCCGAAAGATTGCGCCTGCCGGGCGATATCGCCGGCGGCGCCAATCCGAAGAGTTCGACCGGGCGCATCGACGTGTTCGTTCGCCTTGTCGTCGACAGTTCGAACGGCCGCCGCGTCGCCTTTGACGAAATTCCGTCCGGCTATGAAGGACCGCTCTACGCAGAGATCAGCCCCCGCACTTTCTCGATATTGGCGCGCGAAGGATCGAGCCTCAACCAGCTTCGCCTGAAACGGGGAAACCCGCGCCTTGATGACGCCGCGCTGAAAACGCTCCATGCGCGCGAAAAACTGATCGATCATGCGGCGGACATTGAAGGCGGCATCGGCCTTAGCGTCGATCTCAAATCGGCGAAGGGGCCCGTCGGCTGGCGCGCGCGCCGGCACGCCGCCCTCATCGATGTCGACGGCGTCGGCGCGCTCGACGCGGAGGATTATTTCGAGGCGATCACGGCGCCAAAGGCCGGGTTCGTCATCCTCGATCCAGACGAGTTCTACATCCTCGCCTCGCGCGAGGCGCTGTCGATTCCGCCGGATTACGCCGCGGAGATGACGCCGATCAGCCCCGGCCTTGGCGAATTCCGCGTGCATTACGCCGGTTTCTTCGATCCTGGTTTCGGGTGGAGCGAGCAAGGACCGAATGGCAGCCGCGCGGTGCTTGAAGTCAGAAGCCATGACGCCGCCTTCGTGCTCGAACACGGCCAGCTTGTGGCGCGGCTCGCTTATGAGAAAATGGAGGCGCGGCCGGCGCGGCTCTATGGTGCGGGCCTTCGCTCCAATTATCAAGGCCAGAGCCTCAAACTGTCGAAGCATTTCAGGTAGCGTGAGATCATGATCATCGAAGCCGCATTGCTCGTCGTTCTGCAATCGACGCCGTCCGGCGATTTTCGCCCGTCGCGCAAGATCGATCCTTATGCGCTGTGCAGCTGCAAGCCGGTCGACGAGAAATCGACTGTTCGTTTCACCGGTTACGCCAGCGACGCGGAAATCACCTTGAGCGATGATCCGCAAAAGGCCAACCCGCGTCAGGCGACGATTTTCCGCGTGTCAAAAGGACTAAGCGCCGATGTCGCGGATATGACGAAGGTCTGGCACGTCACCGACCCCGCCAAATGCGGAATAAGGTTCGACTACGGCAAACGTTACGACATCATCGCGGTGAAGAAGAGCGGCGCGCTCGAAACCGACTGGTGCGTCATGGGCAAGCCGCGCAAGGGCGATTAACGGCGCGCGAAAATGACAGAAAGATTGTTCGCCGGCATCTCTATCGAAGTCACGAGGTCAAAGCCGGCGGCGGCGGCGCGCGGCGCGACGTCGCGTTCGAGGTCTCGAACGCCCCAGCGCGGGTCGCGAGATTTCAGCGATGCGTCGAATTCGGCGTTCGAGGGGGCGTTGTGAACGCCGCCCCGCGAGAATGGTCCGTACAGGAATAGCCGCCCGCCCGGGCGAAGGATCGCGGCGGCGCCCGCGATCAGCCCCTCGGCCGCTTCAATGGGCGCGATGTGGATCATGTTGATCGAAACGACGCCTTCGGCGCCGTCGAACGGCTCCTGCCGGCATGGCCGCATCACATCAACCGCGTGCGGCGCATCGACATTTCCAAGGCCGAGATGCGCCGTCCAGGCGGCGATTGACGCCCGCGAGGCGGCGTCCGGATCGCCGGGACGCCAGCGCAGATGAGGCGCCGCCGCGGCGATATGAACGGCGTGCTCGCCGGTGCCAGAGCCGACTTCGACGATCATTCCTGTGAGCGGCATTGTCGCAAGAAACGCGTCGCGAATGGCGTCACGGTTGCGCGCGGCGGACGGCGAGAACAGCCGCGCCTGGTCCGACTGGCGCGTTTCCAGGGCGATGTCCTCCTCGCCGGTCATGCCGAACAGCTGGCGCCGCCGAGAACGCAAAAACGCGAGCAATGCGGGTGATTGAGCTTGACGGCTCTCGCCGCCTCGCCGAGCGTCGCGCCGAGTTCGAATTGCGGATCGTCGACGATGAGCGTGCAGGCGACGACCGACGGCGCCGCTCCCTTGCGCTTGATCAGCATGCGCGAGGTCGCGCACATCAATTCGCGCGGGTCCTTCTTCAGGATCGTCCAGCACTGCGTGGTGATTTCCGGCGTGTCGGCGGCCTCATCCATCTCGGGAAAGAGAACGAGCCGCTGCGGGTCACAAGCGTCGATTGGCAGGTTGTGGCTCGAGAACAGCGCGGCGTAACCAGCGCGCGCCTGCGCCTCGTTTTCGCCCCAGACGGTGCGGCCGGCGACAGAGAGCGCCGCGCCGTCTGCTGCAAATCCCTTCAGTCCGGCGAGGGCGACGGCGAACGATCCCTCACCGCGTTCCGCGTCATGTTTGGCGGCGGTGTGGTGATCGAGGCTGACGCGAAGGCGAAGTCGGTCGCCATGTTTTTGGACGAGCCGCGCGACGCCTGAGCGCGCGGCGGGCCGCATCGCCGGGCGCATGGCGTTTGTGAGGACAAGCGCCGACAAACCTGCTTCGAGCGCAGCGTCGGCCATGGCGACGAGGTCCGCGTTCATGAAGGGTTCGCCGCCGGTGAAGCCGATCTCGCGAGCGCCCATCGCGAGCGCCTCGGCGAGGTAAGGTTCGAATTCCGGCAACGTCAGATATGCGAGCCGATCATTCGTCGGCGAACTCTCGATGTAGCAATGCCGGCATTCAATGTTGCAGAGCGTTCCCGTGTTGACCCAGAGCGTTTCAAGCCGCGCAAACGGCGCCGCCGCCCGCGCCGATCCGTCCTTGGTGAATTCAGCGTCGAGAAATTTCCCGCCCGCCCGCAAGCGCGTCAATCCTGCTCCGTCCGCCATCGGCGCCCCGTCCTTAGAATCCCGCCACCAGACGCAAAAAAACCCGCCGCAGCAAGGGCGGCGGGCCTCGCATCCTGTCAAGACCGCGTCAGTCGTCCTTGCCGATCGGCGCGCCCCACACGCCGTCGTCTTCATATTCGCCCGGGCGCGGCGTGTTGGGGCTAATTTGCTGCGGAGCCGCATATGGGTCCGCCGGAGACGTCGGCGCCGCATACGGATCATAGGATTGCTGCGTCGGCGCGACCGCCGGCGCAAGGGTGGCCGGCGCGTCCTTGTTCGCGAGACGCCAGGCGGTGTTCTGCAGAGCGGCCGACGCCGGATTGTAGACCTCGCCCCTGTAGACGATTTCCGCAGGCGAGACGTCGGCGTTGTAATAGGCTTTGTTGAAATTCTTGCGCGTCTTGAGGACCGCGCCTTCCAGGCTGACGCCGCCATAAAGGCCGCGCGACCGCGAGAAGGCGAGGATGTCGGTCGTCTGGGCCTTTGCGCCGGCGCCGATCGGTCCGGCGGCGATCGAAACGTCAGCGCCGAGCTTTACCGAGGTTGAAAGGAGATGCTCCATACCGCGCTGGGTCATGACGAGAAGGACGATCTCTGACTTCTCAAGGCCCGCCTGAAAGCCGAACGATCCCGATCCGACAACGAAGAATGTAGGCTGCGACCAGGTGTCGTCTTTGTTGCGCGCAATCATGACTGCGTCGCCGCCCGATCCGCCGAAAACGAAACCGGCCCGCCAGGAATTCGGGATGACGACGATCGCTTTGGCGTCGTCGGCAAGCGACCACATCGGTTCGAAGGCGCTGTCGTTCGAAAAATAGTCGATCGTCTCCGCAGCTTCGCCGACAAGTTCGATCGCTTCCTCGCGCTTGTCGCCGGCGGCGGCAGGCGTTGCGGCAAGCGCCGCGGCAGAAACGACGGCGAAGGCGGTACGGGCGACGGTACTTCGCATGATAGGGCTCCCGGTTATGCGCAATGGCCTGCTTTGTCCCCGTCAATCGGGGCGCCGATATGGCTGTTTGTTCAACTTCTGAAGAGGTTCGCGCCCGGCGTCGAGCGTTTCGGCCCTCAAATTTCCGTCACCCGACGGGAAATTTCGTCAAATCTTGACAAGCATGCGGCACAGGCGTGATCAAGCCTCGGCCGCGGGCATGATGTAGTGGTAGCCTGGCAGCTTCCCAAGCTGCTCGTGCGGGTTCGATTCCCGCTGCCCGCTCCAGATTCTCCGAAGCGGCGATGTCTCAGTGGCCGGATGGCTGTTCGGTTGGGGCGGTTGCGGTGGGCGCTTCTACTGAAGCCGCGCCATCCGTCGTCGCTTCAGCGGGCGGTTCGGCGGGCGCGGCTGCGGCGGGTGTCGGAAGCGCGAGCGGCGAATCGGACAGGCTGTTCAAATACGCGATCAGTTCCGCGCGCTGTTCCGCCTTGGGGAAGCGCTGCACCATTGCCGTCCCGGGGACGTAGCTCTGTGAATTCTCAACATAGAGGTTCAGGCGATCGAACGACCAATTTCCGCCGGCGGCTTTGAGCGCGCCCGTAAAATTGAAGCCGGCGTGGCTCGCCACCGGGCGGCCGACGACACCCCAGAGGTTGGGTCCAGTCCCATTGGCGCCGCCCTTTTCGAGCGTATGGCAGGATTTACAAAGCGCGGCCCGGCGCTCGCCCGCCTTGGGGTCGGCGGCCGCCAAAAGTGTTGCGAAGTCAACCGGCGCGCTCGCCTCGCCGCCAGGCGCGCTGTCTGTCGAAAAGGCGATCGGATATTGTGGGAACGGATGGGCGTTTTCTTCGCCATGGCCGGCTGCATGATGGCCGCCGCCCCTCAGGGCCGCCGCAAGCTGCGGCAGGCCAAAGAACAGCAACAGCGCGACAAGCATCGCAGCGGCGATCTTGTTAAAGAACATCGGGTCTTGCATGTCGGAGCCTCGGGACTGCCAATTGGGAGAGAGTTGGGCGGGAGGATTGGCCGGCCTTTTACCGGCGGTTATGTCCGCCGGCAAGAAAGCGCCGGGCCGCGTCCGGCGCGGCCTTTGCGCGCGGCATTGGCGGCGCGCCGCTTGTTTGTGGCGATCCGATCCGGCAATGACCGCCCCCAACGGCGGGAACGGGTCAGCTAATGAACGCCAGGATCGCATTTCAGGGCGAATTCGGAGCCTATTCGCACCTCGCTTGCGAGACATTCGCGCCGGAATTCGAACCCTTGGCGTGCCCGACCTTTGAAGCGACGCTCGCGTCCATTCGCGATGGGGCGGCTGCGTGCGCCATGTTGCCGATCGAAAACTCGCTGGCCGGGCGGGTCGCCGATATTCACCATCTGCTCCCGGATTCCGGCCTGCATATCGTCGGCGAACACTTTTTTGCCATTCGGCATCAGCTCCTTGGAAGAAAAGGCGCGCGACTGGAAGACATTCGCGTCGTCCGCAGCCACTCGATGGCGCTCGGACAGGTGCGAAGCCTTCTTGCGCGCCCAAACATCCGCGCTGAGGTGAGCGGCGACACGGCAGGCGCCGCCAAACAACTTGCAGAGAGCGGGCGCATCGACGAGGCCGTCATTGCATCGGCGAAAGCTGCAGAGATTTACGGCCTGGACATTATCGAAGCCGATGTTGAAGACGCCGGCCACAACACCACACGCTTTCTGGTCATGGCGCGCGACGCGATCGATCCCGGCCGTGCGGCGCCGGTCGTCACCACTTTTGTGTTTCAGGTCCGCAACATCCCGGCGGCGCTCTACAAGGCGCTTGGCGGCTTTGCGACAAACGGCGTCAACATGACGAAGCTCGAAAGCTACATGCTTGAGGGCTCGTTCAGCGCGACGATGTTTTACGCGGATATCGAAGGCCATCCGCAGGAAGCCAACGTCAAGCTGGCGCTTGAGGAGCTCGCCTTTTTCTCAACGCGGTTCAAACTTCTCGGCGTCTACCCTTCCGCCCGACCGCGCTAATCTTTCAAATTTCGCGCTGGTATTTGTCTTGTCGCGTGATTTCGCAAAGACCGGAGACCGCTTTTTTTGCGTCACGCCCAAATACTCCGTCAACGGACTAAAAACCCGAAAACCCGCGCCCGTTGAACTTTTACGGGACGCGGGTTCTCGTCATC
>CADEDN010000054.1 GCA_902826095.1 uncultured Alphaproteobacteria bacterium
GGGATAAACTGGGGGATAAGGTGGGGGATAAGGTGGGGGATAAACTGGGGGATAAACTGGGGGATAACTTTTTTTTGTGACCGAAAATCAACCCCTTATATAATTAAAGAAATTCCGCCTCCGGCCGGACTCCGCCCTAGCGGAATCGGCCAAAAATTCCCCCTTGATCAGGCATTCCGTATGCGGATCGTCAACCGGGAGGGGCGGCGGAAATTGGCAATTGTCATCCCGTGCGGCGAGCGCGCCGTTGAACTCGCGGGATCCCGGATCAGCGCCGCAGCGTTACACGCTGCAGCGCATCCGGGAAGACATGGAGAGGCGAAGGGGCGGCGTTGGAGAGATCAGGCTGAAACAGCCCCAATCCCCCCTGCCCCCCTTTCCAAGGGGGGTGAAGGAAGGGGGCCCGCGCGGATTCCCTCCCCTTGGAAAGGGGAGGGTCAGGGTGGGGATTGGTTTTGATACGGACGAATGGCGAAATACTGCGCCGATCCCTCTCAACCGCAAGGGGCGTCCTTCGCCTACCGGTCAAAGCCCGGATTTTCGCGGTTGAGTTTTCTCATCAACCCCGGCCAGGCGAGGTTGTCGCCGATGCCCGCGACGAAGGCGGGCGCGCCCTGCTGGAGGACTTTCGCGCTCATCGCCGGCGGTTCTTCGAGCGGCTCCTTCGTGTCGCTTTGCGCGAGGATCTGCGCGCGGCAGGCCTGCTCCAGGAAATACATGCGCATGAACGCCGTCGCGCAATTGGCGCCGACCGTCAGCGTGCCGTGGTTTTTGAGAATGAGAAAGCCGTGACCGCCGATATCGCTGACGAGGCGGGCGCGCTCGTCGAGGTCGGTCGCGATCCCCTCATAATCATGATAGGCGACATCGTCGTGCACGATCATGGCGAATTGCGAATAGCGCCGGAGCCCGCCGCGCTGCGCCGAGACGGCGACGCCGTAGGGCGTGTGAAGATGCAGGACGCAATGCGCGTCGGCGCGCGACAGGTGCAGCGCGGAATGAATGGTGAAGCCCGCCGGGTTGGTGAAATACGGCGTTTCCTGAACCGCATTGCCGGCTGGATCGACCTTGATCAGCGACGACGCCGTCATCTCCTCAAAGAACAGCCCATAGGGATTGAGGAGAAAGCGCTCCTCGCCGTTTTCCGGCGACAGCCGCGCCGAAATATGGGTGAACACCATGTCGTCCCAGCCATAGAGCGCGCACAAGCGATAGGTCGCGGCGAGTTCGCAGCGCTGGCGCCATTCCTCCGCCGACACCGCGCCCTTGAGCGAGGGAAGGCTCGCCGGGTCCGGGAGATTGAACCCCGGCGTCATGCTGAGGGCCTCTGGCGTTCTTGCTGGCGCGTTCATGATGTCGGTTCCTTCGCCTGACTTCCGGCGGATCGTAGCAGACGGGCGTTCCTCGGCGAGGCTGATGCGCAGCGCCGCGTGCGCCATTTCCTTCGGCCGCCGACACGCTCTATCATCGGCCGGCGACAGGGAGCCGCCGCTTTGGCCGATCAGCGACTTTGCATTCTCTCGAGCGCCAAACCGCAGGCGGTCGAGACCGCCGCCGCCCTGCGCGCCCGCTTTGGCGATCACGGGCCGGCCGATTGCGACGTCATCGTCGCCGTCGGCGGCGACGGCTTCATGCTGGAAACGCTGCGCGCCTTCATGAAGGCGGGAAAACCGGTCTACGGCGTCAATTGCGGGACCGTCGGCTTCCTGATGAACGCGGCCGATCCCGACGCTTTGCCGGCGCGCATCGCGGAAGCTGAGGAAGCGATCATTCATCCGCTGTCGATGAAGGCGGTCGATGACGCGGGGAAAACCCATATCGCCCTCGCCATCAATGAGGTCTCGCTGTTTCGCCAGACCCGACAGAGCGCCCGCATCCGCATTCTCGTCAACGCCAAGGTGCGGATGGAATCGCTCACCTGCGACGGCGTCCTGCTGGCGACCCCGGCCGGATCGACCGCCTATAATCTCTCCGCGCATGGACCGATCCTGCCGATCAGCGCCGACCTTCTCGCGCTGACGCCAATCAGCGCGTTTCGGCCTCGCCGGTGGAAAGGCGCCCTCCTCCCGCATGACGCCGTCGTCCGGTTCGAGGCGCTTGAACCCGACCAGCGTCCCGTATCCGCCGTCGCCGACAATCAGGAAGTCCGCAACGCCGTCTCGGTCGAAACCCGCGAGAACCGCGACATCGCGATGACCTTGCTGTTCGACCGCGGCCAGTCGCTCGACGAACGGATCCTCAGGGAGCAATTCGACTATTGAGGCCGCCGGACGCGCCGCCGCCGGCTGAGGAAATTCTTCCTAAAATTAACCATTTACGCGAGGCCCTGAATCGAGCCACGGTCGCCCGCGACTTGGCCTTCCGCGCGTCGTTTCACGTTGTCTTCAGTGAGATTTAACCCGCCTCGTTAAAGGTGTGTTTGGAACGGTCCGGGGGGCTATGGCCGGCATATCGGCGGCAGGGCCGACGGTTATCCGGCGGAGGAATTTGAATGGGCGCGCAAGCGGTTCGACTGTCCAATGTCGACATCGATAATGCGTTGAAAGACAAGGACTTCGAAGTCCTTTTTCAGCCAATATTCGATCTTGGCAATGGCGCACTTGCGCGCGTCGAAACCTTCATTCGCTGGCGACATCCGACGCTTGGCGTGCTGCCGCCTGGCGCCTTCATTTCGTTCTTTGAAGCGCAAGGCCGGATGAGCGAGCTGACCCGCTATGTGCTGGCGGAGGCGCTGTCGGCGTATCAGTCCTGGCGCGGGCCCTTTCCGCCGGGATTCTCGATCAACCTTGCGCTCAGCGATCTTTCCGACGACGCGTTCGCCTCGCACTTCACCGTCCTCTTGCGCGACAGCGGCTTTCCGGTCGAACTCGTCACGCTTGAATGCCCGATGCCGCCGGTCGACGCCGATGTCGACGCGACCGCCCGCCAATTGCAGCGCCTCGCCGCGACCGGCGCGCGCCTCGCCATCGAAGTGCGCGGGCGCGCCAATGATTTCCTGAAGAATATCAGCCCCTTCCCTTTCGCCGAGATCAAGACCGGCGGCGCCGCGATCTTGCGCTTCGCCCGCACGGTGCGCGGCCCGGGGCTCAGCGCTATCTCGGAACTTCTCGAACTCGCCAGCGAACAGAACGCGGCGATCACCGCTGTCGGCGTCGAAGACCAAGCTTCGCTCGCGGCGCTGCGCGGGCTTGGATTCGCGGCGGCGCAGGGAAACCACCTCGCCAAGGTCGGCGGGCTGTCGAATTTCATGCCTTCGCATGTGAATGACGTGCGCGCGCTGCTCGGGCTTGAAGCCTTGTCGAGCGACGATCTCGCTGCGCTCTTCCGGACCGGCGCGCCGAAACTCGCCGCGGCGCCGGCGCCGGTCGCGCCGCAAGCGGTTGAAGAAATTGACGCTTTCGAGATCGCCGACGCCGCGCCGGAGACAGCACCCGCCGCCGCGACGGCGCGCCTTGAGGACAGCGAGGACGAACTCGTTGAAAGGCTCGCCGCGCGCCTCGCCAAGGCCGACGCCGCCGGCGCAAGGCCGGCCAGAGCGGCCGAGCCGACCGCGCAAGCGCGCGCCGCCGCCATCGCCAGAGCCCGGCGCAAGAGCATGGCGCGGGAAAGACTTGCCTCGCGGAACGCGCTGAAGTCTAAAGCCGATGCGCGCGAGGAAAACGCCGCGCCCCGCGACATGCAAGAGAGACTGTCGCGGGAATTCGCCGCCTTCGCCGATGAAAGTCCGCCGCCGGACGATTTAGGGAATGACGTCGCCTTGAACGAACCGGCGCTGGATAAGGCGTCCCCGCCGCCTCACGGGAACGAAGACGCGAATGCCTTCGCGCCAGCGGCCGAGGCGCGCCATGAGCCTCATTCGACGACGGAAGCGCACCTCGCGGTGCCGGGCGCGACCGCGCATTTCAAGCCGACGATCCGCGTCATGGGTCCTGAACGGCGCGAGACGGACGGCATCGGCGACTTGCATCGCGTCGACGCGTTCGACGACGCCGCCGCGCCGGCGCTGCGCGACGGTCCCGCCTTCCATCAAGCGCATCAAGACGCCGCCGAACCGCCGGTCGAGGCGATCCCGGAGGTCGCGGCGAGCGCAAAATGGGTCGAAGACACCGTCGCGGTCGAGGCGCAGGAAGTCACCGCGCCGAAGAAGACAAAAAGATGGTGGCGCGGAAAATACGCCCTGCCCGAATATTCCGGCTATTTCTGGCCGCGCCCCGTGCGGCGCTGGATGAAGCGCCGAAAAACCGCCAATGCGGCAGCTTAGGGCGACGCGCTTCACACTTCAGCGGTTCGAATAGCCGCTTATTGAAACGCCTGCATTCCCGTCATCGCGCGCCCGAGGATGAGCGCGTGGATGTCGTGCGTTCCTTCATAGGTGTTGACCGTTTCGAGGTTCACGGCGTGGCGGAGCACATGATATTCGTCTGAAATGCCGTTGCCGCCGTGGATGTCTCTGGCGACGCGCGCGATGTCGAGCGCCTTGCCGCAATTGTTGCGCTTCATCAGCGAAATCGCTTCTGGAACATAAGCGCCGCTGTCGAGCAGGCGTCCGAGCGCGAGCGCGCCATGGAGGCCGAGCGCGATCTCGGTCTGCATATCGGCGAGCTTCTTCTGGATAAGCTGCTGGGCGGCGAGCGGCTTGCCGAACAGCACGCGGTCCATGGCGTAATTGCGCGAGGCCGTCCAGCAAAACTCCGCCGCGCCCATCGCGCCCCATGAAATGCCGTAGCGCGCCTTGTTGAGGCAGGAGAAGGGGCCCCTGAGGCCCTTGACGTTCGGCATCAGCGCGTCTTCCGGAACGACCGCGTCGTCAAGCGCGATCTCGCCGGTGATCGACGCGCGCAAGCTGAGCTTCCCTTCGATCTTCGGCGTTGAAAATCCCTTGACGCCGCGCTCGACGATGAAGCCGCGAATGTCGCCATCGAGTTTCGCCCAGACGATCGCAAGATCGCTGATCGGCGAATTGGTGATCCACATTTTCGAGCCGTTGAGCTTGTAGCCGCCGGAGACTTTCTCGGCGCGCGTGCGCATCGCGCCTGGATCGGAGCCGCCGTCCGGCTCCGTCAATCCGAAGCAGCCGACGAACTCGCCGGTCGCGAGCTTCGGCAAATATTTCTGCTTCTGCGCCTGCGTGCCGAACGCCTCGATCGGATACATGACGAGCGAGGACTGCACCGACATCGCCGAGCGATAGCCGCTGTCGACGCGCTCGACCTCGCGCGCGATCAGACCGTAGGCGACATGAGAAGCGCCGCCGCCGCCATATTCCTCCGCGACCGTCGCCCCGAGAAGCCCTTGCGCGCCCATCTCGGTCATGATCGAGCGGTCAAAATGCTCCTTGCGGTTCGCCTCGATGACGCGCGGCGCGAGTTTCGCCTCGCAATACCCCCGCGCGGCGTCGCGGATCAATTTTTCTTCGTCGGAGAGCTGCGTATCTAGGGAGAGCGGATCTTCCCAGTTGAAGGTGTTTTTCGCGTCGGCCATGGATCGCCCTTTGGTGTTTCGAGGCGGTTCCTATCGCGGGCGCCGGGGCGGGTCAATTTTCCCCAGCGCGGCGTTTTCAGATGGGTCTTGCCCCCATCCAAAGGCGGTATGCCGCATAGGCGCGCCGTTCCGTCCGCCGACACGGCGTCGACCTCGCCGCCACTGCCCTCTATGCTCCCCGGCAATCGTCGACAGAGAGGAGTTGGCCATGAAGATAAAGCGCAGCGCCAGGATTTCACGCCGCACCCTTCTAGTCGCGCTTGGCGGGGCGGGCCTCGTCACAGGATGCGCGGTCGACGGCCTGCCGTCGCTCGGCGGCGTCACCGGCGTCGGCGGCGGATTGACCGAGGCGGACGCCGCCGCCGGCATTCGCGCTGCGCTCAAGAACGGCGTCTCGTCGGCGATCTCGACGATCGGCGTCCGCGACGGATTCCTGCTCGACAATCTCATCCACATTCCGCTTCCGGGCTTCTTGCGGGACATGCAGTCGACGCTGTCGAAGATCGGACTTTCAGGCCCGCTCGACACGCTGGAGACGCAGCTCAATCGCGGCGCCGAAGCCGCCGTCCCCGTCGCGCGCGACATTTTCATTGACGCGATCTCAGGCCTTTCGATCACCGATGCGATCGGCATCGTTCGCGGCGGCGATAATGCGGCGACGAATTACCTCAAAGACAGGACGACCGCGCCGTTGACGAACCTCTTTACGCCGATCATGTCGAACGCGCTGCAACAGGCCGGCGCCGTCAAGACGCTTGACAATCTCGCCGCACGCCTCAAATCAATACCGCTGGCGCCAAAGCTCGGCGCTGATGCAAAAACGGACCTCATCCGCCACGGCGTCGAGTTCGGCCTCAGCGGCATGTTCACCTATGTCGGAAAGGAAGAAGCCGCGATCCGCGCCAATCCGGCCAAGCGCACAAGCGAGATTTTGCGGAAAGTGTTTGGGTAGGAAATTCTCCGCCAACCGCCTCGCCCGGAGCGTCATCCCTGTGTGTTTGGGGCGTGTTAGGAAGCGAAGCAGGAAGGAAGCCGCGT
>CADEDN010000055.1 GCA_902826095.1 uncultured Alphaproteobacteria bacterium
TGTGTTACCTATGTCTCGGGAATAATCTGTAACCCATGTGTCCGGAATGGACCAACGGGGCAATGGCGGACAGGGTGGGATTCGAACCCACGAGACGGTTGCCCGCCTACACGCTTTCCAAGCGTGCGCCTTCGACCGCTCGGCCACCTGTCCGTTAACGATTGCCGGCGACCGCCGGCCCGAAACGCGCGCATCTATACAGCCGGGCGGGGTCTTCGCAAGCGCGCCGTCCCGATTGCGGGATTTGCGCGACGGCGCGGCGTCCGGTATTCTCTCTCTTCGGCCGGGGCAATCAGGGACTTTCAGTATGGCGGCGTTCCGTTTCATTTCGTGGATCATGGTGGCGATCGCGATCGCGCTTCTCGGCGCTGATGCGGTCTCGTCGATGGAGGCCGGCGAGCCGGTCATCCGCACCTCCGCCGAAGTGCTGGCGCTGATCGGCGTCAACGGGCCGGCCGTCGCCGAAAATTCGCCAGGCGGTGTCGCCAAGGCGCTCGGCACGGTGCTTAACCTGCCGCTCTGGGCGGTCGTCGGCCTCATCGGCGTCGTCATGGCGCTGATTTTCCGGCCGATGGAATAACCGAAAGACGCAAGGGCATGAAGCGAGGGATAGCGATCGCGGCGGCGCTGGTCGTCGCGGCCGTCGGCGTCGCGCTTGTCAAACTGAACGCGATGGCGAGCGTCGCATCCGGCTATTTCGCCAAGGTCGCCTGCTCGGAGATCTTCCTTGCCGGACGCACCGCGCCCGACGTCGTCAGCGGCGATTTCCGCGACATCAATCCGGTCTTCAGCAAGCTGAGCATCGACATCGATGACGGCGCGCGACAAGTGAGGGCCTCGCTCTTCGGGCTCGGCCGCGCGTCGGCGCAGCATCGCGAAGGCTATGGCTGCACGCTCCGGCGCGGCGGCCCGCCGGCGGCGCTCGCGACCATCGCGCCGGTCACCGACAAGCCGCTGCCGGAGGCGCTCGCCGGAACGCCCGCGATGCGCGACGACATCGATTACGCCGCAATCGACGCCGCGCTCGCCGCCGCCTTCAACGATGAAATCGCGGCGACGCGTGCGATCCTCGTCGTCAAGGACGGCGCGGTCATCGCCGAGCGCTATGCGCCGGGTTTCACGGCGGCGACGCCGTTCCTCTCCTGGTCGATGGCGAAAAGCGTCACCGCCAGCATGGTCGGCGCGGCGGTTCTCAAAGGCGCGATCGCGATCGACCAGCCGGCCCCGGCGATCGAGTGGCGGACGCCGGCCGATCCGCGTTTTGCGATCACCTGGAACGACCTCCTCCAGATGCAATCGGGCTTGGCGTTTAGCGAGGTCTATGAAGATCCGAATTCCGACGTGTCGAGAATGCTGTTCCGCGCGCGCGACGCCGGCGGCGCGGCGGCGAAGGAGAAGCTCATCCACGAGCCGGGAGCGTTCTGGGACTATTCGAGCGGCACGACCAATCTCATCCAGAGGACGCTGCGGCAGGCGCTTGAGGCTGACGGCGCCTTCTACCATTCTTTCGCACGCGACACGCTCTTTGCGCCGCTCGGCGCCGCGAGTTTCCGACTGGAGCCGGATTCTTCCGGCACGTTCATCGGCTCTTCGTTCATTTACGCGACGGCGCGCGACTGGGCGAAACTCGGCCTCCTC
This sequence comes from uncultured Alphaproteobacteria bacterium, assembly GCA_902826095.1. GTDB lineage: Bacteria > Pseudomonadota > Alphaproteobacteria > Caulobacterales > Parvularculaceae > Amphiplicatus. Next base: position 1,639 of record CADEDN010000055.1, read on the forward strand.
TATCTCAATGACGGCGTCGTCGACGGCGAACGCCGGCTTCCCGAGGGATGGAGCCGCTATGTCGCGACGCCCGCCGCCGCGTCGGACAGCGCTTACGGCGCGCATTTCTGGCTGAACCGCCCGGGCGCTGCGGGACGCGCCAAATATTTTCCGGGCGTGCCGGACGACGCCTATATGATGGCGGGCCATGAGGGCCAATATGTTCTGATCGTTCCGGGCGACAATCTGGTGATCGTCCGGACCGGCCTGACGCGCGCGGCAGAGGCGGCGCCGCGCGTCGCGCCGACATTCGCGGCGATCGTCGCGGCGGTTCGATGAACCATCCGTGGGCGGACAGGGTCGCGCCGGGCCTTGAGGAATTCGATGCGCTCGCGCGCGAAGCGTTCGAAAGCCTTCCGGCGGCGTTTCGCGCGATGTGCGGCGACGTCATGATCCATGTCGCGGATTTCGCGGAAGACGCAATTCTCGACGACATGGGCGTTGACGACCCGTTCGGCCTGACCGGCCTTTACGAGGGCGTCGATCTGACCAGCCGCTCGATCGACGACATTCCTTCCGGTCCCGACCATGTGCATCTCTACCGCCAGCCCATCCTCGCCGAATGGATCGACCATGGCGAGACGCGCCTCGGCGATCTCATCCGCCATGTCCTCGTGCACGAGATCGGCCATCATTTCGGTCTGTCGGACGACGACATGGAGAGGATCGAAGCCGGCCGATAGCGCGTTCGCCGGATGCGGAACCGGATTGGCGCGCTGATAGCGGCGACATGATCTAGCGGCGCGCATCGCTGCGCTCGAATTTCGCATGCAGCAGATGCTTGGAAGCTTCCGGCCCGTAATCGATCTGCGCGAGCAGGCGTTCGCGGTCGAGCTTGCGGAACTGCTCGACGAAATCGTCGATGACGTCATTGTCGAAGCCGATATGGGCGAGCGCGCGGCGCGCGACGAGCAGGCTCGATTCAAGCGTCTCCCGGACGACCTTGTTCGGCGCGAGCTTCCTGAGTTCGATCTCATGCATGCGGTCATGCGCGACGGCGATGATATGGAGATTGGGAAAGCGCTGGCGTAGCGCCGCGGCCGAATGATTGACGGCGTTGCGGTCGTCCATGCACAAAATGACGGCGCGCGCGTCGGCGGCGCCGGCGGTCACCAATGTGTCGAGCCGCGCGGCGTCGCCGTAAAAGACCTTGAAGCCGAATCGCTCCGCGTTCCTGATATGCGAGGGATTCTTGTCGATGGCGACGACGTCGACATCGGCGGCGGCGATCACCTGCGAGATGATTTGTCCCATGCGGCCGAAGCCGGCGACGACGACATGGCCGGCCTTCGACGGCGGCTCTTCAAGGCCGTCGGCGTTGTCCGTCGCCGGCGGGATCAGGCGCCGGGCCGCCATCATCGCGAACGGCGTCATCACCATCGAGACCGTGACGACCGCCGACATCAACGTCGCCTCGGCGGGGCTAAAGAGCGCCGTGTCCGCGCCGAGACTGAAGACGACGAAGGCGAATTCGCCGCCCTGCGATAGGACCGCGCCGGCCAGCAGCGCGTCCTTGCCGTTCGAGCCGGAAGCGCGCGCGAGCGCATAGAGAAGCGCCGCCTTGATGAAAACAAGGCCGATCGCGCCGCCAAGCACGATGATCCAGCGCTCGGCGATCAGATGGAGATCGAGCCGCATGCCGATCGAAATGAAGAAGAGCCCGAGCAACAGCCCGCGGAAGGGTTCGATGTCCGTCTCGATCTGGTGGCGATAGGCGGACTCGGCGAGGAGCGCGCCGGCGAGAAATGCGCCAAGGCCCATCGGCAGGCCGGCCCAGGAGACCGCGAGCGACACGGCGGCGACGAGAAAGAGCGCCGTCGCCGCAAAAGCCTCGCGCGAGCCCGATCCCGCGACGAGGCGCAGCAGCGGATTCAGCGCGAACTTCGCCGCCGCGATGAGGCCGCCGATGACGAGCGCGGCTTTGACGGCGCCGGTCCAGCCCTGCGCCATGTCGATCACATCCGCGCCCGCGCCGGCGCTCGCGGCGAACGGGATCGCGGCGAGCAGCGGCACGACGGCGAGATCCTGCATCAGGAGGACCGGAAAGGCGCGCGCGCCATAGGGGGCCGTCAGGTCGCCGCGGTCTTTCAGATATTGAAGGGCGAAGGCGGTCGACGAAAAAGCGAGCGAAACGCCGGCGATCGCCGCCGCCGCGGCCGGCATGACGCCCGCCAGCACGAAAAGTCCGGCGATGATCGCGCCGGTCACCGCCATCTGCGCCGCGCCGAGCCCGAAAATGTCGCGGCGGAGCGACCACAGCCGCGTCATCGAAAGCTCCAGCCCGATGACGAACAGGAAGAGAACGACGCCGAATTCGGCGATGTGAAAGACGCCTTCTTCCTGACGGAGAAGGTTCAGCGCGAAAGGGCCGGCGACGACGCCCGCCGCGAGATAGCCGATGATCGAACCGAGTTTCAGCCGATTGAACACCGGCACCGCGATCGCCGCAGCGCCGAGATAAGTCGCCGACTGAATCAGGAACTCGCCGCTTTCATTCGCCATTGATCAATCTATGAGTGAGCGCGCGCGACGCCGCAAGCCAGGGGCGCGATCCGCGGCAGGAAAGCATGACGGCGAACAGCCAGCCGAAGCGTCGCGAGCGCGCGCGCCGTCCAGTTCCCTTTCCCTGTCACATCCTCCCTCGTCGCAATTGTCCGCTCCCCACAAGCATCCTTCGCGACGCGATGCTGCGCATCGCTCCTCAGGATGAGACCTCGGTATTGCAGGACCCGCCTCCCCCTGAGGAGCCTTGCGTCGCCGGCGACGCAAGGCGTCACGAAGGGCTTGCATTGTCGTGGTCGGCGCGCATTCCAATTCCTTCTTCCCTAATCCCTAATCCCTAGTCCCTAGTCCCCGCGCAAATCGCCGCCCCCCTCCGCGGAACGGGTGTTCCCGGCAGTTCGCCTTTAGTCCGATAGAATGGAGAGGGTGCGCGGGACGCGGACCATCCAGTCTAATTTTTTTTTGGGGACGGTTCACGTCCCGCGCGGCGCGCCCTCAGCTCTCGCCTCGGGCGCTATGGCGTTTCGGTCGTGTTCGCCGAGCGTATCAGCCCCGCCGGCCGGCTGTTACCCCGGAAAGCGTTGAATAGGCCTCAA
>CADEDN010000056.1 GCA_902826095.1 uncultured Alphaproteobacteria bacterium
AAAGTGTTACCCATGTGTCCGGAATGGAGCGTCACCTATGTCTCGGGAAGCTCAGCGGGTCTGTTTTGGCCGTTTTTGGTATGATCTGCGCCGCAGGCTGGCGCGAAACGCAATATTCTGGAATTGGCGGCGGCGCCCTTCGTGACGCCGCCTTCGGCGGCTCCTCAGGGTGAGGCGGGTTCGATGGAGAAAAACAGGCCTCATCCTTGAGGAGCGCGGAACGCGCGCGTCACGAAGGATGGCCGCGCGCGCCGGCGCTGATCTTTTTGCGCCTTGCTCTAGCGATTTAGGGACGCCCTCATTTCCAGCGAGTGCGGCGCAAAGCCCTGCTTCTCGTAGGCTCTGAGCGCCGCTGCGTTTTCCGGATAAACTTCAAGGCGCATTTCAGAAAGGCCTTTCGCTTTGGCCCATTCCGAGAGCGTCCGAAGGATGGCGCCGGTGACGCCCCTCCCCCGAAACGGCGGCGCGACAAAGATGAGGCCGACATATGCATGTTCCGGCGGATCGACGAATGAACGCGACGGCGTCTTCCGGGCGAATCCGCAAGCGACCGGCGCGCCATCCGATTCCGCGATCGCCATGAATGCATCATCATTATCGATCAGCGCCGCGATGTCGTAATATCGCACCTCGCCCTTTTTGATCGTTGGATCGAATGGCCGCTCGGCGGCGATGACGCCCTGTTCAAATTCCTGAAGGACCTCGAGATCAAGGCGAGTCGCGCGCCGAACGCTGATGCCGTCAGATCGGGTGTCAGGCATGGGCGTCCAGCCATCTGATGACATCGGCGATCACGATTTCCTTGCCGGGGTCGTTGAAAATCTCGTGGTAGAATCCGTCGTAGATTTTCAGCGTCTTGTCGAGCGACGCCGCCTTCTCGTGCACAAGCCTCGATCCCTCCGGCGAGGTGAGGCCGTCGGCGCCGCCGTGCAAGATCAGGATCGGAAGGCTGATTTGACGCGCGGTTTCCTCAACGGATTTCATCGCGTCGACGAGTTCCGCGCCAAGACGCGCGCTGATCTTTCCCTTGTAGACAAGCGGATCAGCGAAATAATCGTCGATGACTTTTCGGTCCCGGCTAATTTGCGTCAAATCGAGCGAAACAAGCCCAGCTTTCGGCGCCAATCTGGACAACAGCCGTCCGATGAAAAGGACAGCCGATGACGGTTCGTCGACCGCCTTGATCGATGGGCCGGACAAGATCGCGCCGGCGAATTCCCGCTGCCGGGCGGGCAAGTAATTCGCGGCGATGAGCCCCCCCATTGAATGGCCGATCAGAAAGAGCTTGCCGCCCGGCAGATCTTCCTTCGCTTTCGCAAGCAGCGCGTCCAGACCGTCGAGATAGACTGAAAACGCAGGAACAAATCCGGGCGTCCCTTCGGATTTTCCATGTCCCCAATGATCGACGCCCAAGACGCGATATCCGTTCGAATTCAGCGCGGCGGCGACATGATCATAACGGCCGACATGTTCGCCAAAGCCGTGCGACGCCAGCACTGTCGCCTTGGCCTCGCCTTCAGCGATCCATTTCCGGACGCGCAACTTTGCGCCGGCCGCTTTCGACTCCGGTCCCAGCGTCAGAATCAATTCGTCGCTCAAGACAAAATCCTTCACCGCCCGCCGATTGCGCGGCGCGGCCGCTCGATTTCAAAGTCCGCCGTTTCGTCAAATAGCTCGGCGAGCTTGTCGACCATGACGCCAGCGAGCTGTTCGACATCGACGATGGTGACCGCGCGGCGGTAATAGCGCGTCACGTCATGGCCGATGCCGATTGCGATCAGTTCGACGGGCGATCGTTGCTCGATCTGGGCGATCATCTCGCGCAGATGCCGTTCGAGATAGGCGCCGCCATTCGCCGACGATGTCGTGTCGTCAACCGGCGCGCCGTCCGAGATGACCATCAAGATCCGCCGCGTCTCGGACCGGCCGAGCAGTCGCAGATGCGCCCACGCCAGCGCCTCCCCGTCGATGTTCTCCTTCAAAAGCCCCTCTTTCATCATCAGCCCGAGGGACGATCGCGCGCGTCGCCAGGGCGTGTCGGCCGCCTTATAGATTATGTGCCGCAGATCATTGAGGCGGCCCGGATTCGGCGGGCGGCCATTCGCGACCCATTTCTCCCGCGCCTGCCCGCCCTTCCAGGCCTTTGTCGTAAAGCCGAGGATTTCAACCTTGACGCTGCAGCGTTCAAGCGTCCTCGCCAGAATATCCGCGCAAATGGCGGCGATTGAAATCGGCCGTCCGCGCATTGAGCCGGAATTGTCGATAAGCAGCGTCACGACCGTGTCGCGGAATTCGAGTTCGCGCTCGCGCTTGAACGACAATGGCTGCATCGGATCAACGACGACCCGCGCAAGCCGCGCCGCATCGAGGACGCCCTCGTCAAGATCAAAGATCCAGCTGCGATTTTGTTGCGCCATCAAACGGCGTTGCAGCTTGTTGGCGAGGCGCGAGACGACCGAGTGAAGATTTTCAAGCTGGCGGTCGAGCGTTCTGCGGAGGCGTTGCAGCTCTTCAGCGTCACACAACCCGGCCGCGTCGGCGGTTTCATCAAACTCAGTCGTATAGGCGTGATAGCGCGCGCCGCTGTCGCCGTCGAATTTTGCGCGTATTGAGGATATCCGGGCGTTTTCGACGGCGCCGTCGGCGTCATCATCCGCCTGCTCGAAGTCCTGCTCGCTCATGTCGGCGTCGGAATCGGGCCCTTCGCTGTCGTCGCCGGACTGATCATCAGACGGATCGGCGGCGCCGTCATCTTCGTTTTCTGAAGCCTTGCTGTCCTCAGATTGCTCTTCTTCGTCGCCTTGCGCCTGGTCCTCGCCTTTTTCGTCGCCGACCTCATCATCAAGATGAAGGTCGCGAATCACATTGCGGGCGAGACGCGCGAACGCCGCCTGATCGTGGAGATCGCGCGCCGCTGCGAGCGCGTCCAATGAATCGCACGCAAGGGTCTCGATCTCGCTTCCCTTCAAAGCCATCATCGCAGTCGCCGATGGGGGATGCGCGCGGCCGGTCAGGCGATGGCGAAGAAGAAGCGCGGCGACATCAGCGAGCGACGCCGCGCTTTGCGCATCAAGCTTGTCGAGGCGTCGCTCGGCGATCTTCTTGTCGAGCGCCGCGGCGAGGTTGTCGCCGACGCCCTTGAGCGCGCGCGCGCCGATGGCTTCGATCCTCACATCCTCGAGCGCCCTGTAGACGGATTGCGCTTCGGCGCCCTTTGGAAGGTCGCGGGAAAAGCGTCGCGCATCATGATGCGCCAGCCGCAATGCGGCGGCGTCGGCTTCGCCGCGCGCGACCATTGCAGCATCGCGATCGATGATGCGCGCCGGCAACGGGATTTTCGCCTGCCTGCCCGATACGCTCGAATGCTCGCCGCCGAAGCTGACTTCGACCTCCGGCAAGGCGGAAAGCGCCCGCGTCGTCTGCACGAGGGCGCGTTTGAAGTCTTCGCGAGCGCGTTCCTTAGGGGTCATGACGGCGGATAATGCCGATCGACGCGGGTTTGCCAAGTGGCCGGCGCCGGAGCTGGAGCTGGAGCATGGCCATCGCCCCCCCCTCCAGTCGGGAACGCGCGATGGGACGGTTTGGCGCTGTTTCAGCGGAGTCTCTCCATCGCCGACCTTTCACCCCACCCTGTCATCCAGGATGCGCTGCAGCGCGTCCTTCGAGACGCCGCCTGACGGCGGCTCCTCAGGATGAGGGCTGCGGCGCTGATCCGGGATCCCGCGAGTTCAGCGGCCCTTCTGCCGCACGGGATCCCGTGTCCGCGCGGCAGCACTTCGTGCTGCAGCGCGCACGGGATGACAATTGCCTACAAATTCCCGCTCATCCCTCCGTGCTTCCCATCTAATGATCCGCTGACGGAATATTATCCGCTTCCTGCCTCGAGGAAGGCCCTCTTTCTTCACCCCCCTTGGAAAGGGGGCGGAGGGATTGGGGCTGTTTCAGC
>CADEDN010000057.1 GCA_902826095.1 uncultured Alphaproteobacteria bacterium
CTGCCGCGCAGACACGGGATCCCGTGCGGCAGGAGCGCCGCTGAACTCCCGGGATCCCGGATCAGCGCCGCAGCCCTCATCCTGAGGAGCCGCCGTCAGGCGGCGTCTCGAAGGACGCGTTGCGGCGCATCCGGGATAACAGGGTCGCGGCGGGCGGAGAGATCAGGCTGAAACAGCCCCAATCCCCCCTGCCCCCCTTTCCAAGGGGGGTGAAGGAAGGAGGTTCGTCCGGATTCCCTCCCCTTGGAAAGGGGACGCAGCGCGAAGCGCCGGTGGGGATTGGTTTTGATACAGACGAACGGCGCAGCGCGTCCAGAATCTCGTGCGGCGAGCGCGCCGGGCGCGAACGCGGTCCTTCAAGACCCTCAGGATGAGTACCGGTTTCGCGCGCAAAGGCGCGCCGAATCAAAAGTCTAGTCGATGCCCTGGTCCATGCTGATCGCCGGAATCTTGGCGCAATCGCCGACAGGCTTTGCCGGAACGCCCGCGACCGTGCAGCCGGCGCGGACCGATTCAAGAACGACGCTGCCGGCCGCGACCTTGGCGCCCTCGCCGACTTCGATATTGCCGAGCACTTTCGCGCCGACGCTGATCAGCGCGCCCTTGCGGATTTTCGGATGGCGGTCGCCCATCTCTTTTCCGGTGCCGCCGAGAGTGACGTTCTGCAGGATCGAGACATCGTCCTCGATCACCGCGGTTTCGCCGATGACGACGCCGGTCGCATGGTCGATGAAGACGCCTTTGCCGATCGACGTCGCGGGATGAATGTCGACCTGGAACAGTTCGGACATCCGGCTTTGCAGATAGAGCGCGAGCGGGCGACGGTCATGGCGCCAGAGCCAGTTGGCGACGCGCTGCGCCTGCAGCGACAAATAGCCTTTGAAATAGAGAAACGGCTGGACATATTCGTTGCAGGCGGGGTCGCGCTCATAGACCGCGAGAATGTCCGCGAGCGCGGCCTCGACGATCGCGCCCTCGTCGCCATAGGCTTCAAGACAGACGTCGCGCCAGAGCATCGCATTCATGTCGGCGTCGGACACTTTCTGCGCGAGACGATAGGAAAGCGCATCTTCAAACGAATTGTGATTGAGGACGTTCGCATGCAGAAAACTCGCAAGCGCCGGTTCGCGCGCGGCGGCCGACGCCGCCTCGACCCGCATGCGCGGCCAGGTCTGATCGCGCGAGAGTTTCACCAGTTTGGACACGCTCATCGAACGCTCCCCAAGATCAGTCTTGTCGGCTCTTCCGGCAAAAGGCCCGCCGCCGCCAGCGCCCTCGCCTTCAAGACCATGATTATAGTCAGCGAATCGCGGATGTCTCCCGACAGCACCATTTCGTGAAGCCGAGAAAAATTAACCCTGTCATGAGCGAGAACCTCGTCGGCGTCCGGCGCCGCCGTCCCGGCCTCAAGCCCCCAGGCGAGAAAGCAGACCGCTCTTTCGTCCGTCACCGAATTCGAAATGTCGAAATCGGCGATTTTCATCCAGGAGCGCGCGCGAAAGCCGGTTTCCTCCGCGAGTTCGCGCTGGGCCGAGAGGAGCGGATCGACATCGCGCCGCCCGCCGCCTTCCGGCAGCTCCCAGCTATAGGCGTCGTGCGGAAACCGGTGCTGGCCGACAAGCGGCGCGCTGGCGTCGTCAAGGAGCGGCAGGACGCCGACCGCCAAATTCTTGAAATGCACGACGCCGTACTGGCCGGGCGAGCCGTCTGGCCGCACGACCTTGCAGTCGGTCACCGTGATCCAGGGATTGTCGTAGGCGGCCCGCTCGCTTTCGACCGTCCACGGACCGATGCGACGTCCCGCGCGCGCGCTCACGCCGCGCCTTTCCGGCGAACCGGAACCGGCAGCTGGCAGACGTCGAGATGATCGGCGCGGTGATGGAAGAAGCCTTCCGGCCGATTGCGCCGCGCTTCGGCGAAGGCCGCGAAGGCGGGCCGGGCGCTGTCGAGAATCTCAAAGGCCTCGCGCTCGGCTTCCGGAATGTCCGCGGCGATGCGGATCGAAATGATCTTCTCGCCGATATCGTCGTCTTTCGTTTCCGGCGGCTCGACGCGGCGGAGCGCCTGCAGATGCTGCATGCCGTCGATGACGCGGCCGAAGACCGACATGTTGCGGTCGAGATAACGCTGCGGCTGCAGCGCGATATAAAATTCCGTCGACGCCGTGTCCTTGCCGTCCTCGCGGCCGAAAGCGAAGGCGCCGGCGCAATGAAGATGCCAGAAGGTTCCGGTCGCCTCGTCATGCCCCGCCGGCAGGCCGCCGACAAATCCGGCGACCGGCGCGAAGCCGTCGACGTCCTTGACCGCCGCGAAGGCGATGTCGTCGCCGGCGCGCTCGAACTCGGCTTTCATCGATTTTTTCGCTTTCCGGATCTTGCGCTCGCCGAAGGGATCGCCGCCCTGCGCGACGAAGCCGTCGATGACGCGATAGAAGGAAAGACCGTCGTAAAACTTTTCACGCGCGAGCTTTCTGACCTGCTCGACATGGCGGGGGCCAAGCGTCGGCGACAGCGCGATCGTCACCTTGCCCCGATCGAGCTCGATGACGAGCGTGTCTTCAGCGGGAATCGTCCGCCAATCCTCAGCCTTCGTCTCGGCGAGGATCTCCGCGCCGGACTTCTTGTCTGGAAGCGCATCGGCGAAAGCCGGCGTCGCGGCGGTCGCGAGCGCCGCCGATATCATCAGGATACGGATCATCACCCTCTTCCTCTATAGGACGGAACGCCGGCGTCCGGAACCCAAAGGCCCTTCGGCGCCGCGCCCGTCTGGTAAAACACGTCGATCGGGATGCCGCCGCGCGGATACCAGTAGCTGGCGATGCGGAGCCATTTCGGCTTCGCGGCGGAGATGATCCGTTTGGCGATCGTCAAGGTGCAATCCTCGTGAAAGGCGCCGTGATTGCGGAAGGACGCAAGAAACAGCTTCAGCGATTTCGATTCGACGAGGCGTCCCGCTGGCGCATAGTCGATGACAAGATGCGCGAAATCCGGCTGGCCGGTCACCGGGCAGAGCGACGTGAATTCGGGCGCCGTGAAGCGGGCGAGAAACAGCGCCCCTTCCTGCGGGTTGGCGACAGTCTCGAGCGTGGCTTCGTCCGGCGAGGCGGCGATCGCCGCCGGGCGTCCAAGCTGGCGGAGCGAACGCGGCGCCGCGCGCTTCGCCGCAAGGCTGCGTTCGCCGACCCCTTTCCGGGACGCTTTTCCGGATTTTTCCGACCGCATCAGGCGCGCTCCGACCATCACGAAAATCCGTGGTATCGGCGCCGCCGCCCGCCGTAAAGCGCAGCGAAAACAGCAAGGCCGCCGCGCACAACCGCGCGATGGACAAGAATGCGGCCCTTGCCTATAAGCCGCCCTCCGGCCGGCAGGGGCCTCCCCCCTCGCCGCAGCCTTGGGCCCAGGTAGCTCAGTTGGTAGAGCAGCGGACTGAAAATCCGCGTGTCGGTGGTT
>CADEDN010000058.1 GCA_902826095.1 uncultured Alphaproteobacteria bacterium
ACGCCGAATATCCGCCGAAACCGAATGTCCCATGATTCACCTCCAAAGAGGGTGAGACCCCATGTCCTGAGGGAAGGTTAGGCGGCTCGTCTCGCGTCATGCCAGCGTCGAGGGTTGATCGGGCTGGCCGATCAGAGCCTCAGGCATGGGAGACGAGCCGTGAAGAAAGATACGACATTCGTGGCGTTGGATGCGAGCAAAGAGACGCTTGCGGTTGCGATCGCCGAGGACGGCAAGCGCGGCGAAGTCCGCTATTTTGGAACGATCGCGAACCGCACAGAGGCGGTCCGAAAGCTCGTCGAGAAGCTGGCCGGGCGGCATGGGCGGCTGAAGTTCTGCTATGAGGCGGGGCCGACGGGATACGTCTTGTACCGCACCATCCGGTCGCTCGGTTACGCGTGCGACGTGGTCGCGCCGTCGATGGTTCCGGTTCGACCGGGCGGGCATATCAAGACCGACCGCCGCGACGCGACGACGCTGGCGGCTTTGTTCCGCGCCGGCGAGCTGACGCCGGTCTGGGTTCCGGACGCCGCGCATGAAGCGATGCGCGATCTCGTCCGGGCGCGTCACGCTGCGATGGAAGGCGTTCGGCGCGCGCGCCAGCAGCTTCTGTCTTTCCTGCTCCGCAACGGCCGCGTCTTTGAAACGAAGCGGCACTGGACACGCGCACACCGACGCTGGCTCAGCGAGCAGCGGTTCGACTTGGCTGCGCAGCAGATTGTCTTCCAGGAACTCGTCGATACGGTCGAGCAGGCCGTCGATCGGCGCGGCCGGCTGGAAGCGCAAATGATCGCGCTCGTACCGGACTGGTCGCTTTCTCCTGTCGTCGCGGCGCTGCAAGCGATGCGGGGTTTTGCGATCGTCGGCGCGATTACGCTCGTCGCCGAAGTCGGCGACTTCCGCCGCTTCGCCAATCCGCGCCAGCTCATGGCCTGGCTGGGGCTCGTGCCGCGCGAACATTCCTCCGGCGCCAGCGTCAGCCGCGGCTCCATTACGAAGGCCGGCAATCAGCGGGCGCGCCGACTTCTCGTCGAGAGCGCGTGGACCTATCGGCTGCCGGCGCGCGTCGCGACAGCTGTCGTCAATCGCAGCCAAGGCGTGTCCGAGGAGATCAAGGCCGTCGCCTGGAAAGCGCAGGTTCGTTTGTGCGCACGCTACCGACGCCTGAAGGCTACGGGCAAGCCGGCGAACGTCGTCACCGTCGCAATCGCTCGCGAGATTGCGTCGTTCGCCTGGGCGATCGCCCTCAAGGTAGAGCCCGCAGCGGCGAAGTAAGGAAGGGCCGGAAAGGAGAACGAAGAACGAAGAAAAGAGAAGGAGGAAAAGGAAAGGCAGCATCATGCTGCGCACCGCCGGGCGCGGCGGCCGGTCAGGGCAACCCTCGTCGTGATTCAGCGAGCCCTTCGGCAATCGCGCCGTTTGAGACAGAGGAAGGCCCAAGACGAACCCGGTCCTGCGGTATCCAACCCGCGCATCAGAGTCTGATCAACCGTCGTCTTAAAGCCGCCGCGTCCTGCCGTGCGCAGCCCAACCGCTCTCGCGCTGAAATACGCGAACGACCGCGCGCACGCCGCCCCTTGAAAACGGACATGAGAATCACGGTTCGCCTTCACCGCAAACCAAATTGATTCGCGTTATTTGCGTGACG